>CAWFUU010000030.1:0-236982 GCA_963819035.1 uncultured Acidobacteriaceae bacterium
AGTGTGCCACGAGTGCGAAAGGCCGAAAGGCTGAGTAGTGCGTAACTGCTTAACTGATGAGGGTAGGCCCCTCGGAACCGGTCTGCAGGGACAGGTTCCAAACCACCTTCGGCGGCTGTGGACAAAAGCCATGGTCGTGAGCACAGAAGGAAAAGGCCTGGCAAGGACCAGGTCAGGTGACACGCAAGAAGAGGACCGCAAGGGAACCACTATGGAAGTGTCGAAAGCGTAGGGACGATGTCGAAACCGTGGGGGAGTCGTTATCACGGGACTAAGCTCCGACGAAACCTGTTTACGGGCGGAGCGGCATCCGGCATGAGAGGTGGCCTGAGCTTGCCAAGGAGGCGGTTGAGCGGAACGTGGGAACCTGAGACTCCGATGCGAACGGAGAAGCCACAAGTGGCAGAACCACAAGGGCGAGAGTACGGAAGCGGAGACTCAGGGGCGGAACAGCCCGTAGTAGCGGGGAAGTCCCCGATAAAGGGATG
Organism: uncultured Acidobacteriaceae bacterium; assembly: GCA_963819035.1. Classification (GTDB taxonomy): domain Bacteria; phylum Acidobacteriota; class Terriglobia; order Terriglobales; family Acidobacteriaceae; genus Sulfotelmatobacter. The sequence continues at coordinate 489 of CAWFUU010000030.1, forward strand.
GAGCGAAGGCGCTGTATCAAGGAGCCTGATTCAATGAGCCAACCAGCAATGGGAGGAGCCCGATGAGTGAGGCAAAGCCGTATTGTATTTCGAAGAAGGAGGTTTGGGAAGCGTACAAACGGGTTAAAGCAAATAAGGGAGCCGCGGGGGTTGATGATCAATCGATCGAAGATTTTGAGAAGAGGCTGAAGAAGAATCTTTACAAGATCTGGAATCGGATGTCATCGGGCAGTTACTTTCCGCCACCGGTGAGGACGGTGAAGATACCAAAGAAAAACGGTGGTGAAAGAAAACTGGGTATTCCCACAGTAGCCGATCGCATTGCGCAACAGGTAGTCAAGGCAAGACTGGAACCGGAAGTAGAGCCGCTGTTTCATGCCGATTCTTACGGATATCGACCGGGAAAGTCGGCATTGGACGCAGTGGGTCAAGCGCGAGAAAGATGCTGGCGTTATGACTGGGTTCTCGATCTGGATATCAGGAGCTTCTTTGACAGCCTTTCACAAGACCTACTACTTCGGGCAGTCAAGAAGCATGCCAAGGAGCGGTGGATCGTTCTCTACATCGAGCGTTGGCTGAAAGCGCCAATGCAAGAAGAGGATGGGCGGTTGGATCCGCGTGAGAAGGGTACTCCGCAAGGTGGAGTAGCCAGCCCACTGCTGGCGAATCTGTTCTTGCATTATGCGTTAGATCGATGGCTGGCGGTGCACTATCCTCAGGTGCCATTTGAGAGGTACGCCGATGATGTCATCGCGCACTGCAAGACGGAGAAGGAAGCCCAGGAAATGAGGAAGGCCATCGCTGAACGTTTGCAGACTTGCGGACTGGAACTCCATCCGGAGAAAACGAAAGTCGTCTATTGCAGGGATGATTTGCGGAAGAAGAAGTACCCGAACGAAAAGTTTGATTTTCTCGGTTACAGCTTTCAACCTAGGAGATCAAAGAACCGCAAGGGGAAGTTCTTCATCAATTTCAGTCCCGCAGTCTCGAACAAAGCAGCGAAGGCGATTCGCGACACATTTCGGCGCTGGAACCTGCCTAACCGCAGCGACAAGGCGATTGAGGATCTGTCGCGGATGTTCAATCCGATTATCCGAGGCTGGCTCCAGTATTACGGGCGCTATTATCGCTCGGCGCTTTATCCGACGATGCGCGAACTGAACCAAGATCTGGTCCTCTGGGCCAAGCGTAAATACAAAAAGCTGCGACGCCATCACCGACGGGCGGCACGCTGGATCGCGCGCATTTCGCGGCGCGCTCCGGAGTTGTTTGCTCACTGGCAGATGGGGGTGCGGCGTGGCTCCATGGTGGGAGCTGTATGAGCTGCGAGGTTCATGTACAGTTCTGAGAGAGCCTCGGGGTGAAACTCCCCGGGGCTACTCACCTTATCCTAGGATTCCAGCATCAGACAGAAGCAGATCGTTTCCTGGAAAACTTTCGGGAACGGCTGGGAACGTTTGGGCTGGAGCTCCATCCCGACAAGACGCGCCGGATTGAGTTCGGACGGTTTGCCGAACAAAACCGGGAACGAAGAGGGGAAGGCAAGCCGGAAACGTTCGACTTTCTAGGCTTCACGCACATCTGCGGGAAGAACGGATTAGGGCGATTCATGGTGCGGCGCACCACGATCCGCAAACGCATGCGAGCCAAACTGCGAGAGGTTAAGCAGCTACTCCGCCAGCGTATACATGATCCGTGCCCCAAACCGGAGGAGGTCATCTGCGGGAAGAACGGATTAGGGCGATTCATGGTGCGGCGCACCACGATCCGCAAACGCATGCGAGCCAAACTGCGAGAGGTTAAGCAGCTACTCCGCCAGCGTATACATGATCCCGTGCCCCAAACCGGAGGATGGCTCAAGTCGGTCGTGCAAGGCTACTTCAACTACTACGCGGTACCAGGAAACCTCACGAGTTTGGGAGTGTTTCGGGACCGGGTGATCGCGCTCTGGTGGCGAACTATTCGGCGCCGGAGTCAGAAACGCCGGATCTCCTGGACACGCACTCTCGCTTTGGCTCAGCGATGGCTTCCTCAACCGCGTGCGCTCCATCCCTTTCCTGATGCACGTTTCGCCGCCACTCATCCGAGATAAGAACCGGATGCGCTAATCAGCGCCCGTCCGGGTCTGTGCGGGGGGTACCACGCCGAGTGGTATCCCTACCGCGATCAACAGCGTAGCGGGGAGACGGCGAGCCTCAGAACGCCCGCGTTCGGTAGAGTCCATGCTGGTAGAACGAGCTACTGCATCAGGGTGGCGGTCAACGTCTGAAGTTTCAGTGGGGATTCGGAGCAGAAATGAGAAAGTTGAGCATCTACCGACTCTCTTGGCCGGGATGTCAATGTTGCAACCTGCTCAATTTTTTCCATCCGTAGACTTATTTCCCGACAAGCATTGTCGGCCTCCGGTCGCGCCTCAACCTTTGTCGTTTCCCAGTTGGTCACACGGTAAATATCGACGCTGGTTAGCCTTTTTCCTTTTTGGTCGACACGGTTGCTTGCAAGGATACATACCATGAGAGCCTTTATGCACCGGATCTCGTCAACCGAGTCGACAGCAGGGACCTTACCATTTCGGTGGACCCAACGGTTACCCCACGCTCTTACCTCGGCGCCGAAAGGTGAATCAGAACCATACCAACAGAAAGTCACGTCCGCGTTGCAGGCTTTTGGCTCTGCATTCTTCCTCATCTCGCGCGGATTGGACTGGGCCTGACTCCATCCCGACAGGAGGAGACACCAGAGAATGCAGACAGTCTTCAACTCAGTTCTCCCTTCAGCATGACGGAGTATAGCGCAAGCGTATCAGACAGTCAGGATCGAGATCGCGGGGCAAAAATCCAAACGATCTGTTGTAAACAATGTTTACGCTCGTTGGGCCCGTCCCAACTGGTGGGGAGTAGGATGAGACTCATTTTGGCGGCGGGTTGGCACACCTAAAGGGCGCGCCCTGACACGAATCTTTTCTGGATGTCCGGAGGGATTTAGATCAGGCTTGGGTACGATCCTGGAATTCTTCGTGCCAAGCCATCTGGATCGCCTCCAGCTTGCCTTCATTGGAGGCTTTGGGATCGCCGGCGAAGTCGGGCAACTCCGTCACGTAGCGATGCAGGTCGGTGAAGCGCACGGTCAGCGGATCGAGTTCGGGGTGAGTCTCGGATAGCAGGATGCCGAGGTCTTCAGCGTCGTCCCAGGTGAGTTGTTTCGCCATCTCAGTGGTGCTCCTCGGAGATGTAATTGCGGTTCCAAGCGGGGATTTCCACGACTACTTTTCCCGGCTTTGTAATCTGTGCCTGGCAACCGAGACGCGAGTTTAACTGGAGATCGGCGGCCATGTCCAACCGGTCGGCCTCGTCGTCGTCCATCTCGGAGAGGTTCTCGGCGCCTTCTTTCACCCAGATATGGCAGGTGGTGCAGGCGCAATTTCCGCCGCAGGCGTGATCCAGCGGGATGCCGAAATTCAGGGCCACGTCGAGCAGAGATTCCTCTTTGCCGTGATCTTCGTAAGGCAGCTTGCCGTGCTCGAACTGCACCGTCTTGCCTTCGGGCAAAAACGTGATCTGTACGGTGTTTGCGCCGGGCGCTTCTTCCGTCAACGTGCCAGCTCCTTGTGTTTTCTCGTCAGCCATTGTGTACTCCTGCCGGCGAGACGCCGGCGCTACTTTTATTCAAACTCTGCCTTCGCCATGGGATGGGGCGCGGTCGGGCCTTCGCCGAGGTCGGTCTCATCCATGTTTTTGCCTTTGAGCGCGGACGACACGGCGGTGTCCATCATCAACTCAGCCAAACGTGTCGTACCCTGGTTCAGGGCGTCGATGGCTTTGCGAATCGCCTGATAATCGTCCTCCGCCTTCACTGCAACCAGCGCTTTCTCCATCTTGGCGATTTGCTTCTTCTCGTCGGTGGTGAGCCTTCCCCAGGCCGGGCTCTTCTTGCCTTTCTCGAGCGCGGCGAGGATGGTCGCGGCTTCGTTGCGCGCTTCAATCACTTGGCGCCGGCGGAAATCCTCTTCGGCGTTGTCGAAGGAGTCGAGGATCATGCCTTCGACCTGTTCGTCGGTCAATCCGTAGCTGGGCTGCACCTGAATCTCGGCTTCTTTGCCGCTGCGCTGCTCGCGCGCGGACACGTGCAGGATGCCATTGGCGTCGATCAGGAATTTGACCTCGACTCGGGGGATGCCGGCGGCCATCGGCGGAATGCCTTTGAGATCGAAGCGCGCCAGCGAACGGCAGTCTTTGGCTAGTTCGCGCTCGCCTTGCAGAACGTGGATGGCAACGTTCGCTTGGCCGTCCACCTGTGTGGTATAGAACTGTGTCGCCGACGCCGGGATCGTCGAGTTGCGCAGGATGATCTTGTCTGTGACCCCACCTGCAACTTCGATGCCCAGCGACAGCGGCGTTACGTCGAGCAGAAGCATGTTCTCGGTGGCTTCGGAGCCGCCTCCGAGAATATTGGCTTGCACGGCTGCGCCCAGGGCGACGACCTCATCGGGATTCAGATCGATGTGCGGCTCGCGGCGGAACAAATCCTTCACCAGTGCGCGCACTTTGGGGATGCGCGTCGAGCCACCGACCAGCACGACTTCGTCAATCTGCTCGGGCTTGAGGCGGGCGTCTTTCAGAGCCAGCTTGCAGGGACCGACCGTGCGATCGATGATCGGCTGGATCAGTTGCTCGTATTGCTCGCGCGTAATCTCGCGCCGGTAACGTTTGCCGCCGGGTAGGGCGATGTCGAGTTTTACGGAAGGTTGCGACGACAAGGCAATCTTGGCTTCAATCACGGCTTTGCGGATCGCCTGCACCGCCTCGGCGTTACGGCGGAGGTCGACTCCGAGGTCGCCGCGAATGTCATCGAGCGCGATCGTGATCAGCAGGTTGTCAATGTCGTCGCCACCAAGATGCGTGTCGCCGTTGGTGGCGATGACCTCGAAGATTCCGTCGTGCAGTTTCAGGATCGAAATGTCGAAGGTGCCGCCGCCCAGATCGTAGACCGCAATGATTCCGTTCTGCTTCTTGTCGAGGCCGTAGGCGAGCGACGCGGCGGTCGGCTCATTGACCAGACGAAGGACTTCGAGACCGGCGATGCGGCCAGCGTCTTTCGTGGCCTGGCGCTGCGCGTCGTTGAAGTAGGCGGGAACGGTGATGACGGCCTTTGTTACCGGTCCGCCGAAAAAGCGCTCCGCGCTGCGCTTGAGCTGACGAAGAATCAGCGCGGAAATTTCGGGAGGCGTGAATGTTTTGTCGCCCAACTTGATGCGTAGCACTTCGCCGGGCTGCAAGTCTTCCGCCAGGTGGAAGGGAAAGAGTTTCAGTTCCTCCTGAATGTCTTCCATGCCGCGTCCCATCAGGCGCTTGATCGAGTAGACAGCCCGTTCCGGAGTTTCAATGAGTGAATTGCGCGCGGCATTGCCGATGAATGGCTGGTTACTCGCGTCGAGCGCGACCACGGATGGCAGCAGATTCAGGCCGTCTTCGCCCGGGATCACGACGGGCGTTTCCCCTTGCATGAAGGCCACCAGCGAGTTGGTGGTGCCGAGGTCGATGCCGACGATGTGTTCAGTAGCCATTGTGTTCAACTGCTGTCTCAATTTTCCAGCGCCGCGTTCACATCTCTCACCAGGTTCCGGATGTAGTTGCGGCGGTTCAGTACATCCACAATCTTGCCTATGACCTGCGTTCGCTCGTCGGTCAGTTCTGCATTTGCCTGCCTGCTCCTATCGATCAGGCTGTCCCAGGCCTTCCACTGAGTTTGCAGTTCCTCGAAGAGGGCGTCGTGCTTGGCTTCGAGCACAAGCTTCTGCTTTCCGATTTCTGCTATCAGGGCAGGGTCGTCTTCGCCCATTTTCTGGTTCATGCGCAGCTCTTCGAGTTCCATGTTCAACTCGAAAACTTCTTCGAGCAAATCCGGGGGCACGATCTGCTTCTTGATCTCGCCGGTGGCTCGGGCCTGCTCGGTTGCGTTCTTGGATTGCTCCTCCAACGCGACGCCTTCCAGGTGGAGCAGGTACTCGGTGCGCTTGATCGGGTCGCGCAGCGTGCGGTACGCGTCGTTGAGAAGCGAGCTCTGCTCCAGGCTCCATTCCTGCTCACGGCTGCCGGCGCGGGCGTTCAGATCCGGATGCAGCCTCCGGCTTAGTTCGTAGAAATCTTTCTCCAGTACCGCAACGTCGAGATTGAGTTTGGGCGGCAGGCCGAAGAACGTGAAGTAGTCGACCGGGACTGGGGGCTGCACCTTTCCGCACGACTCGCAGAAGTGCGCGGCGCGCATGGATCCGCACGACCAGCAGGAATGCGTCTCCTGCGGCAGGGGCTTTGCGCCGATTTCGGTCAGAGAAGACTTCATTGTCACGTTCGAATTCCTCACAGCACGCACTTGTACATCACTCAGGCCGGACGCAGCCTGGCGCTGTTTTGTCCCGTGGTGGTGGCAGCACGCGGACAGGAGTGTCCGCGCCACACAGGGGCGATCAGGCCGAGAACGAAGTCCCGCAGCCGCATGACTTGGTGGCCTGGGGATTCACGAAGACGAAGCCCTGCTGCATCAGCGTTTCCTGATAGTCCAGGATCATACCGTGCAGGTAGATGAACGACTTCGGGTCCACGAACACGCGCACGTCGTCGAACTGGAAAATGCGGTCCCGCTCGCGGGGCTGCGTGTCGAAGCGGATGTTGTAGCTCAGGCCCGAACATCCGCCGCCTTGCACTCCCAGGCGCAGGCCGCCCTGCTCGGGCGAGATGCCTTCCTTGGCCATGGCGCTGCGAACCTTGGCCAAAGCCTTTTCCGTGACCTGGATGCCTTTGGCAGTGGCCTGCGGCGTTGTCTGTTCTGTTGCCGTCGTCATTACCGTGCTTCGACGGACACCGGCTTGGAACTCTCCTGCTTCTTCTTCCAATCGCCGATTGCGGCGCGGATTGCGTCCTCAGCGAGGACCGAGCAATGGATCTTTACCGGAGGCAGCGAGAGTTCCTTCACGATGTCCATGTTCTTGATGGTGAGGGCTTCGTCAACAGTCTTGCCCTTGACCCACTCGGTGGCCAGCGAAGACGAGGCGATGGCCGAACCGCAACCGAAGGTCTTGAACTTGGCTTCTTCAATGATGTTGGTTTCGCGGTTGACCTTGATCTGCAGCTTCATGACGTCGCCGCACTCGGGTGCGCCGACCAGGCCGGTGCCAACGTCCGTGCTCGACTTGTCCATAGAGCCGACGTTGCGGGGATGGTTGTAATGATCGATCACTTTGTCGCTATATGACATTTAGTTCTCCTGAGATTTCTAGAGTCTTCTGCCGTCCCTACGGGACTCGTTCGTCTTTCTGACCGCACCCCAGGGCTTACGCCCTGGGCTAAAATATGCCGCCGCTCCGCGGCTGGATGGGCTTATTCTCCCGCCCACTTCACGTCTTTCAGATTGATGCCTTCTTTCGCCATTTCGTAGAGCGGAGAAAGTTCGCGCAGGCGCTCGACGGTTTCGATGACGCGATCGGCCACGTAGTCGACTTCGGCCTCGGTATTGAAGCGGCCGATGCCAAAACGAATCGAGCTGTGAGCCAGGTCGTCGCCGGTTCCGAGAGCCTTCAATACATAAGATGGTTCCAGAGTCGCCGAGGTGCAGGCCGAACCGCTGGAAACCGCGATGTCATTGATTCCCATCAACAGCGACTCGCCTTCCACGTACGCGAAGCTGATATTCAAGTTGCCGGGCAGGCGATGTTCCGTTGAGCCGTTGATGTAGGCCTCATCCAGGCGGTTCATGATGCGGTCGCGCAAGCGGTTGCGCAGGCCCGCCAACCGGCAGGATTCTTGTGGCAGCTCTTCTTGCGCGATAGCACAAGCCTTACCCAAGCCCACGATGCCGGGGACGTTCAACGTGCCCGAACGCATGCCGCGCTCGTGGCCGCCGCCATCGATGAGAGCGGAAAGTCTGAACCCGCGGATTCTTGCGCCGCACGTACAAAGCGCCTACTCCCTTGGGCCCGTACAGTTTGTGGCCAGTGATCGACATGACATCGATGTTCTGCTTGTTCACGTCAACCGGGATCTTGCCGATCGCCTGCACCGCGTCGGTATGAAAGATCACGCCGCGCTCGCGACAGAGCTTGCCAATTTCCATGACCGGCTGCAGCACTCCGATTTCGTTGTTCGCGGCCATGATCGTGACCAGGATCGTCTTGTCGTCCATGGCGCGCTTGAGGTCGTCAAGGTCGATGAGGCCGTCCTTCTGCACCGGCAAATAGGTGACACGATAGCCATACTTTTCCAACCGCTTGCAGGTGTCGAGGACCGCCTTGTGCTCGGTGACCGCGGTGATAATGTGGTTGCCCTTCTCGCGGTACATCTCGGCCACGCCCTTGATGGCAAGGTTGTCGCTCTCCGTCGCTCCCGAGGTGAAGATAATCTCTTTGGTGGTCGCGCCGACCAGCTTAGCGATGCGCTCGCGCGCCGTCTCCACACCTTCTTCGGCAACCCAGCCGAACGAGTGGTTACGGCTGGCCGCGTTGCCGAACTTCTCCATGAAGTAGGGCAGCATTTCTTCCAGCACCCGCGGGTCCATGGGGGTGGTGGCGTGGTTGTCCATGTAGATGGGCAGCTTCACACCCTTGGCGTCTGGGTGATGCGCCTGCGTGCCTGCCTGGGGGATTTTCAGTTGCGTGCTCATTGATTGCCTCTCCTACCTTGATGAATCTTTACCGCCTGCGGTTCAGGTGATCGTCACCAATTCCGCCGTTTTAGAAACCTGGGTTCCGACCTCTTCCGGTTCTTCGCGCATGTGCGAAATCTTGATTCGTTTCAACACTGCTTCGATACTTTCGTTCACCTTGCGCAGGGGCTCGCGGATGTTGCAGCGGTCGGTCTGATCGCACTCTCCGCGGACTGTAACGCAAGAAGTAATAAACAGAGGGCCGTCGATGGCCTGAATCACTTCGAAAGCCGAGATCGTGTGTGCCGGCCGCGCCAAAGTGTAGCCGCCATTAATGCCGTGCTGCGAATGCAGAAGGCCAGCTTTTGCCAGCCGTTGCAAAATCTTCGCCAAGGCCTCAGGCGGTATCCCAAAAGCGTCGGCCACGTCCTTGGCGCTGCGCGAACTTGCGCTGGGATGCTCGGCGAGGTGCTTCATCGCCATGAGAGCGTAGTCGGCCTTCTTGGTAAGCTTCAGCAACTGTAGTCCTGTGCAAAATCCGACCTGCCCAGTCGAATAGAATACCGACCTTTTTCGTCGTACTTGAATTTTACCCCAGTCCATCCCACCCAAGCAAGGCCCACCAGCCAGTGATAGTAAATGGACATTGAACGGTAACTATCGGGGATTGAATCGCTTAGAAAGAGCCGACCAATTCGGTCGGAATTTTGAGATCCGACGCTCATTCTAGGTCGGTAGGCGGTTTGGGCCTAGATTCGCGGATCGAATCCCGGGGGGCTTGACAACGGCAGGGGCCGTTCTAAAATGACCGGAAATTCCCGCGAATTCTGTTCCCTTCCCGTCAAAGGAACGCTTCGGGATTTATGAGCTCAAAGCCAACCTCTCAGAACGTCCCCCCGCAGAAACCCTGCAAGCATTTGCGCGTGCAAATCGTAAGCCGCGACGAGGACGCCGAGTTTGTCGAGTGCAAGGAATGCGGGGAGATCTTCGAGTCCAGTGAGTTCAAGGACATGAACATCGAAGAACGCACGCGCGAGGAGTTCTGACCGATTCTCGTGTGACGAAGGTAACCCACCCTATCGCTTTCAACTTGTGGTTCGGTCGACCTGCTTGGTATCGTGCGGGCCGGGGGCGTGTGCAAACGGCCGGTCTATGCCCAAGTTGGCTCTAGTCGTCGACGACTCCATGTTAATGCGCTATACCGTGTGCCGCTTTCTCGAAGAACGCGGATTCACGGTGGAGTCGGCCAGCAATGGCGTGGAAGCTTTGGAAATCCTCACCCGGATGCAACCTAGCCTGATCGTTACTGACCTGCAGATGCCGAAGATGTCAGGGGGCGAATTGATTACGGCGCTCAAGAGCAAGCCGGAAACGGCCGGGGTGCCCATCATCATTGTGGCGAGCCGCGCCAGCGGCTTCGACGAGTCGGAAAAGCGCGCCAATTTCGCCATCTACAAGGACGTCGACATCGATGCGCAGCTCAGTAAGGCGCTCGATGCCGTGTTGGGCAAGGCCAGCACACAGGCCGCGGGACAGTAGCCAGCTTCAACGCAGACTTCCGGTGCAGAATTTCTAGCGCAAGATCAAACCAGCTTCTGCCGAAAAATCCATCGCTGCGAAATCCTCCGCCAAAAATTTGGGATACCCCGCGGCTGCGATCATCGCCGCATTGTCCGTCGAGAGCGGACGTAAGGGGAAGTACACGGGCAGCCCTTCTTTTGCCCCCTCTTGCTGGAAGGTCTGTCGCAGTTCGTGGTTGGCCGCAACGCCTCCCGTGACGAACAAGGTGGCCACATCGTACGCCCGCGCGGCGGCCAGGGTTTTTCCTACCAGATCGTCGACGATCGCCCGCTGGAATGACGCGACCAGATCGATTGTGCATTGGTCGCAATGTGCGACGAAGTCTTCCAGCTTCGGCTTGGGAATCCTCGCCAGCGCCTGGCGCCGAGCTTCGACGGCGGCGCGCATATCATGCGTCTCGACGTAGCGCAGGATGGCCGTCTTTATGCCACTGTAGGAGAAGTCGAAGCGTGGACGGTCGCCATCCGGTTCGATGGCGCGTCCATCGTGGCGGCCGCGGCGGTCGCGATGCTTGATTTGCGCCGGAGGAAACTTCACGGCACGAGGATCGCCGTGCGTAGCCAGACGGTCGATCAACGGGCCCCCGGGATAACCCAGGCCAAGGAGCTTCGCCACTTTGTCGAAGGCCTCGCCGGCGGCATCGTCCCGCGTGTGGCCGATATTTTCGTAGGTCCAGGATTGCCCGCTTTGCGCGGTAAGGTACAGGTGCGTGTGACCTCCCGACACGACCAAGGCCAGAACGGGGAATTGAAGTTCGCGATTGCCCTTCTGCCGCTCCTCGAGCAGCACCGCATGAATGTGGCCTTCGAGGTGGTTGACCGCGATCAGCGGCTTGTCGAGGGCGAAGGCCAGGGCCTTGGCATAGCTGATGCCGACCAGGAGGGATCCCGCGAGCCCGGGGCCGCGCGTAACCGCGATAGCATCCACCGAGTCGTAGGTGTGTCTGGCCTCCGCCAGAGCTTGGCGCACTACGGGCACGATGGCGCGCAGATGCTCTCGCGACGCGAGTTCCGGAACGACGCCGCCATACGGCTGGTGGGTCGCGATCTGCGAGGCGACGACATTGGAGATTAGTTGCTCGCCGGACCGCACTACGGCAGCCGCGGTTTCGTCGCAGGAACTCTCGATACCGAGGATGTAGGCGTCGGGCATGTGTCTATAGTATTAGAACCTGATGGCTGACTTGCTCCAACACGTCCTACGGATGGGAATCGGATTTCATAGACTTTAATAGTGGATGCTTAAGGATTTTGCCAGTTCGATCGTCCAGAGCCTGCGCCAGCGCGGCTTTAAAGCCTATCTGGTGGGCGGATGTGTGCGCGATCTTCTCCTCGGGCGCGAACCGAAAGACTATGACGTCGCAACCGATGCAACCCCACAGCAGGTGATGGAGATTTTTCCTGAGACCTATGCGGTGGGAGCCCAGTTCGGTGTGGTGCTGGTTCCCGCGGCGGACGGGGATGTCGAGAGCGATACGGCGACGGAGCGCTCGTCTAGATCCCATGCAGTGGAAGTCGCGACCTTCCGCAGCGACATCGGATACTCCGACGGCCGCCACCCGGACGAAGTGCGATTCAGCCGTCAACCGGAGGAAGACGTCGCCCGCCGCGACTTCACGATCAACGGCATGCTGCTTGATCCGCTGAGCGGAGAGGTGCTCGATTTCGTGGGCGGCAAGAAAGATCTGGAGGCGGGGATCGTTCGGACGATCGGCGATCCCGAGCGGCGATTTGCCGAAGACAAGTTGCGCATGCTGCGCGCAGTGCGGTTTGCTGCACGATTTCAGTACACCATCGACGCGACGACGTTTCGCGCGATACAGAAACTGGCTGGTCAGATCGAGGTAGTGTCGCGAGAGCGCGTGCGCGATGAACTGACTCGGATGCTGACGGAAGGGCACGGCCGGCGGGCGTTTTTGTTGTTGGATGAAAGTGGCCTGCTGCGGAACGTTCTGCCGCAGATTTCGGCCATGAAGGGCGTGGAGCAACCGGCGGAGTTTCATCCCGAGGGCGATGTGTTTGTCCACACGCTGCTGTTGCTGGATAACCTGCCGCATCCCTGCCCGCCGACTTTGGCTTGGGGCGCGCTGCTGCATGACGTTGGAAAACCGCCAACATTCCGCGCCGCTCCGGACCGGATCAGATTCGACGGACACGTAGAAGTCGGTGTGAAGATGGCAGAAGAGATCTGTGAGAGCCTGCGATTTTCCAACGACGAGACGGCTCAAATTCTGTCGCTAGTCGAGAACCACATGCGCTTCGGCCACGTGACTCGGATGAAGGAATCGACCCTGAAGAAATTTCTGCGCATGCCGTCGTTCGAGGAGCACATGGCCCTGCATCGCGCCGACTGCCTGGCTAGCCACGGGAATTTGAGCACTTATGAGTTTCTACGCCAGAAACTAGCGGAGATCCCCCCAGAGAAGATGCGGCCCTCACCGCTGGTGACCGGCGACGATTTGATCGCGGCGGGGCACGTCCCAGGGCCCAAATTTCGTGAAATCCTGACCGCCGTCGAGGATGCACAACTCGAGGGCCGCCTGCTTTCGCGGGATCAGGCGCTCGATTTCGTGCACCGCGAATTTCCTGCTTAGAAGTCTCCCGGCTGCCGCATCGCTGCGGCGGCTGGAATGCTAAAATCAACATTCTCATCCTCCTGGTTGCGTACGCGAGGATTTGCGAGGCACTGCATTTGGAACAGGCCAGCGCTGGACTAGAGAAAATCGTTGCTCAATCTCTTCGCCAAGCACCTCCGGGCGAGGGACCGTTGTTGGCCTGGCCCCTGGTCTGCGGCTCGGCGGTGGCGGAGCGTACGCGCGCCGTGAGATTTCAGGATGGCGTGCTGAGCGTGGAAGTGGCTGACGCCAGATGGAAATCCGGGTTGCTGGAGCTGGCACCCAGGTATTTGGCTTTGATCAATCGCTACACCACGGAAGCCGTGCACAGGATCGAGTTTGTCGCGGCCCGCGCGGTAAGCCGAAACGAACTCCATTCATAAATCAGTTCTCGCATGAAAGTCACCGACAAAGACGTTGCCTACGTCGCAGATCTGGCGAATTTCGAACTCACCGAGCAAGAGCGCGCCGGAATGCTTCGGGATTTGAATTCAATTCTGGATTACGTCGATCGCCTCAACGAACTCGATACGTCCGACGTGCCACCCATGGCGCAGGTTTCTGATCGCTATGGTGTCAACGAGTCGAAGCAAGGCAGCGAGAGATTCTGCTACGCGAGCCGCGAAGATGTTGTGGAAGGACTGCGCAAGTCGCTGCCGCACGCTGAAGCGCTGGCTAACGCGCTTGACGCCGACGAGGATTTTTTTCGAGTGCCGAAAGTGATTGAACGATAGCCTGCTCAAGTTCCAACACTGAATCGAAATGGAGCTGACCTCACTCACGATCGATGCCGCCCGCGCCGCCATACAGGAGCGCAAGACGACGGCATTTGCGCTGGCAGAGGCGCATTACGCGCGCATCCAGCAAGAGGATGGCCAGATTGGCGCATTTCTGACCCTGTCGAAGGATCGCGCGCTGGAGCAGGCGGACCGCATCGACCGCCTGGCGGCGGAGGGCAAGCCGTTGCCACCCCTGGGTGGCGTACCTGTCGGCATTAAAGACGTGATGAGCACGCGCGGCTTGCGCACGACTGCGGGTTCGAAGATTCTCGAGAACTATGTTCCTCCTTATGACTGCACGGCTGTGGCACGCATGGAAGCTGCCGGCGCGGTCGTGCTCGGAAAAATGAATTGCGATGAGTTCGCCATGGGCTCATCGAATGAGAACTCGGCCTATCGTCCTGTGCGCAACCCGCGCGATCTGAACCGCGTGCCTGGAGGCTCGTCTGGCGGTTCTGCCGCGGCCGTGGCGGCCGACATGGCGGTTGTTACTCTCGGCTCGGACACCGGCGGTTCAATCCGGCAGCCGGCATCGTTCTGCGGCGTGGTAGGCATGGTGCCGACTTACGGGCGCGTCTCCCGCTACGGTCTGATTGCGTTTGCGTCATCGCTCGATCATATCGGCCCGCTGGCCAAGACGGTGAAGGATGCCGCCACTGTGCTGCGGACGATTGCCGGGCGCGATCCCATGGACTCGACTTCCGCTGAAGTTCCTGTGCCCGATTATGTTGCCGAACTCGACAAGCCTGTCCGGGGAATGAAGCTGGGTGTGGCTAAGGAATATTTGGGCGAAGGTCTGGACGATGAAGTTCGCCAGGCCGTGGAGTCGGCCATCGACCAGCTGCGGACTCTGGGCTGCGAGATCATTCCGATTTCTTTGCCGCACACGCCCTACGCGATCCCGACGTATTACTTGATCGCGACGGCGGAAGCGTCGGCAAACCTGGCACGCTACGACGGCGTGCGCTACAGCCATCGCGCTCGCGGGGTGAAGACACTATCGGAGATGTACCGGCGCAGCCGCGACGAGGGCTTCGGCGCGGAAGTCAAGCGGCGAATCATGCTGGGGACGTACGCGCTCAGTGCGGGTTACTACGATGCGTATTACCTGAAGGCACAGAAAGTCCGCACGCTGTTGACGCGCGACTTCGACGAAGCGTTTCGCAAAGTCGATGCCATCGTGACCCCGACCAGCCCGACGGCGGCTTTCCGCCTGGGCGAGAAATCGAATGATCCGCTGGCCATGTATCTGGCCGATATTTACACGGTGACCGCCGATTTGGCCGGCATCCCGGGAATCTCGATTCCGTGCGGCGAAACCAAAGAGAAGCTACCGATCGGGCTGCAGATTCTGGGAAAGCATTTCGATGAAGGCACGATTCTGCGCCTGGCGCATGCTTACGAGCAGACTTCCAGGTCTCATTCCGCTGCAGGCTCGTAGTAACTTTCCCCGGCGCAAGCTCGACACAGCACTTTTCCGTCGCGCCGCACCTCTTTGCGGAAGTTGATTCCTTCGCCGCACGCCTCGCACGTAACGCGCTCGCCTTTGTAGCCGGGGAATTCTTCCGGGCCTAGCTCGACCTTTACCCATTGCGTGGTGAACAGGTCGTCATCGGCGATCTCGCGATAGGCCAGCATCTGCTGCTGGTTTTTGTTTGCGATTTCAGGGTGCAGTTGGCGGGCCAGTGCTTTTGAGGATTCCTTTGCTGCGATCCTGATGGCCTTCCCAGTGGTCACGTCGACGAACGTCGCCGCAACCTTGCCCCAGTCGCGAAATTTGAGGGCGCGCTTGCCCAGACGGCACCCGGTTACTACAGCAACCGCATCGGTGGCGCAGCGATCGATCTCGACGAAAGTCACCAGACGCTTACGGTCTTTTCCCTGAGGATCGTCAATAGCGAGTTTCTGCAAGCCAAGCATGGCGAGGCGCACGCCGAGCACCTGCCCGGCGCAGATGTGGCCGTGGATCTGTTCCGCGTCACGAAGATATTCGTCGAGGGATTTCAAAACTCAGCTCTCAGCTGTCAGCTGTCAGCTCTCAGCTTAACATTGCGCGGAGTCATTTCCTGCGCCAGCGGATGCCGTCTTTCGTGATTTCCACGATGATGCCTGCGTCGGTCAACTCAGCGCGGATTCTGTCGGAGCCAGCGAAGTCGCGAGTTGCGCGAGCCGCCTTCATCGCGGCGATTTTCTTCTCGATGTCAGCATCGCAGAATTCTCCCGATTGAAGGGCGGCGCGAACATCGTCGCTGATATCTTTTTCGCGGTCCACTGCCATCGCCCACTCGACGACTCGCTTCATCTTGGGAACGTCATCATCGTCGAGCACGGCAAAAACCTCATCAAACTTGGCCAACGCCGTGAGTAACGGCGCCACATCATCTTTCTTGACTTCTCCCGCGTCAAAGGCAGCGTTGGCCAGTCGCACCATGTCGAAGAGCGCGGCTTGCGCCTGAGCAGTGTTGAGGTCGTCCTCGAGCGCCGCGCGCAGGCGATCGACGGTTTCTTGTGCCAAGGCCTGCATCGCTGGGTAGGAGCCCTCGGGAAGACTGCCACTCAAGCGCAATCGAAAGTTTCGCAGGCGCTCCACCGACACAGCCGCCTGGCGGAGCCCGTCAAAGGTGAAGTTCAGCTGGTTCCGGTAGGGAACCGAGGTGAGCAGGTAGCGAATCGACGACGGCTTGTGACCCTTCAGCACCAGGTCGCGCAGGGTGAAGAAGTTTCCCAGGCTCTTCGACATTTTCTCGCCTTCGACCAGAAGAAAGCGGGCGTGAAACCAGAAATGTGCGAAGGGCTTGCCGGTGAATGACTCCGACTGGGCGATCTCATTCTCGTGATGCGGAAAGACGAGATCTTCTCCCCCGGCATGCAGGTCAAAACTCTCGCCGAGTTCCTGCATCGACATGACGGAGCACTCCAGGTGCCAGCCCGGGCGACCGGGCCCGATCGGGGTGTCCCACGAGGCTTCGCCCGGCTTGGGAGCTTTCCAGAGAGCAAAGTCGCGGGCGCTGTCTTTGTCGTATTCATCGACGTCGACGCGGGCGCCATCGAGCATTCCTCCGAAATCTTTCTTGGAGAGTTTGCCGTACTGCGGAAATTTCGCGATGCGGAAATAATACGAGCCGTCTTCAGTGCGATAGGCGATTCCCTTCTCCACCAACTTCGCGACAAAATCCGCCATTGCGGTAATATGCTCGGTGGCGCGAACCAGGATAGGCTGCTCGATCCCGATCATAGCGCCGTCCTCGAGGAATGCCTTCTCGTACTTTGCCGTGTATTGCTGCACGCTGACACCGTCGCGCGCGGCGTTGCGGATGATCTTGTCGTCGACGTCGGTGATGTTCATGACATACTTCACTGCGTAGCCGGACTGGCGCAGGAACCGCTGCAACATATCGACGGCAACGAATGTGCGGAAATTGCCGATGTGGCCGTAGTCGTAAACCGTGGGCCCGCAGGCATACATCCGAACTTCGCGATCGCGAAGCGGCTGAAACTCCTCGACTCGCGAGGACATCGTGTTGTAGAGACGAAGGGCCATAGTGGCTTAAGAGCGCAGAGACGAACCTAAGATTCTAGGGGGCAGCGAGAAAGCCGGTCAAATCCCCTCAAGCGGCGGGAGTCCGGGCCGGCGGCAGCGCGTGCGTGTGTGCGCGCAAACGCTTCTGCACAAGAATGACGTAGTGCAGCGCCGAGACGATGGTAAACATGAAGGTCGCTCGCAGGAACACGGTGCGCGCAATCCAAATCCAGCGGGAGGAATGGGCTTCGAACAGAAGTACGAAGAACACGGCGCTGATCTGGGAGAAGGTGTTGGCCTTGCCAAAAATGCTCGGACGAAAATCCCTCAACCCGGCAATCGCGAACAGCACAGCGCTGGCGGCAAGAATCGAGATGTCCCGACTGAAGACCAGCACCGTGAATTTCCAGGGAATCTTGTGCAGAATGGAGAGCACAAGAAACATCGTGCTCAACAGAAGCTTGTCTGCGATCGGATCCAGATATTGCCCCAGCAGAGTCTGCTGATGAAGCGTGCGGGCCAGCAGTCCGTCCAGCCCATCGCTGAAACCGGCAATCACGAACACGACCAAAGCCCAGAGGTAACGCCCTTCCACCAGGTGAATGACGATGAAAGGAACGAAAACCATCCGCAGCAAAGTGAGCTGGTTGGGTGCGGTAAAAATCTGGGAGAGCCTCACGCACGCTCCTCGGGCGCGCGCGACGGGGCGAGCGCGGCAGACGGTTGCAGACCCGTCTTGGCGAAGAAGCGCTGCGAAAGCGAGGGCAGGTTGCCGTCGGGCATGTCCAGTTCGACGCGCTCAATGCGATGCATGGGGAAGAACACCACCGCCGGTGTGAAGGGCTCGCCATCCTTCACCATCACGGTGAGATCTTCGAAAGAGGCCAGTTCCGCCCCGCTGAGGCTGAGACCCTCAGGCGCGAGGGCAAGGATCATCCCCCAGAATTTCTCCCGCGGATTGCACAAAGTCACGATCACAACCGCGCCGGGAAAAAACGGGTCGCGCGGGATTTCCGGCGCTGGAGAGTTAGAACGCGAGTTGTTCACGCCATGATTGTCGCCGGGGAGTACAGGGATTGCAAATCCGGGAGGCTGAGAACAGGGCAGACGCGACGCAGCCAAGCATTAGGGAGCGCTTTCGCTACGGATGGGCTAGGCGGCGGCAGACGAGGGAGTCTGTGGCATGTCCGTCGTATCCTCAGTCGAAGAGGCCTCAGAAACTGGCAGCCGCGCCAGCACCCTCGTGCCAGATCCGCTGGATTCGATTTCCAGATTTCCACCCAGCTGCCTGACCCTCTCTCGCATTCCTGTGATTCCCACTCCAGGAATGCCGATTGAGGCCATTTCTTCCAGTTTGTTTGCTGGAATACCTTTGCCCTTGTCCTCAACCTCGACGGTAACCTGATGGTCGGAGTGACGAAGGCGTATTTTGGCGATCGGGCTTCCCGAATGCCGATGAATGTTGGTGAGACATTCCTGTACCAGCCGAAAAGCCGCAGTTTCTACTGTGCGCGGCAAGCGGCCGAAATCGTGAGGACAGTCGAGGTCGACTTCAATCTTGCTCCGTTGCGCAAATCCATCGACGTACCAACGGAGGGCCGAGGCCAGGCCAGCTTCATCGAGCAACGGGGGATGCAGCAAATGAGAAATGGTGCGGACTTCCTTGCTCATTTCGCGAACCAGGTCTTCGCTGTCGGTGAGCACTGCGGTGGTCTTGGTCAGGAGGTCGATGTCAGATCGCACTCCCGCCAGGTTCATGGAAAGGGCCGCCAACATCTGCCCAACGCTGTCATGCAGTTCGCGAGCAATGCGACGCCTTTCTTCGTCCTGTAGTTGGAGCAAACGTGCGGAAAGTCTGCGCAGGGTCTGGTTGGCGGTGTCGAGTTGAGCCGTGCGCTCCGCGACGCGGTTCTCAAGTTCACCTTGTGCGTTTCGCAGCCGTTCGTTATCGCGACGCCGCGCCTCTGCCAAGGCAACGATGACCGTGGAAGCGAACAAAAACGCGAGGGCACCGATCGATCGGGCCGGGTTCGGGACATGGACGGATTGTTTTGGAATCAGCCAATACATCGCTCCTCCCAAAACGAGGGCAATGGTCAGCATCGATGGCCCCACCCCGCAGTACCATGCAACAAAGGCAATAACCGGGAAAAGAATAATGTAGGTGACGTTATCGCCGACAAACGGATTCAGTTCGCGACAGGCGAGCAGGAAGGTCAGTGTCGCAGCGATGGCGAGGACGTAACGCAGTAGAGCATTTCGCGCCATTCGTGCAGAGAGCCCAGCGTCAGTCGGCATGGTCTTGCCCTCGTTTCCTCAATTAGAAACAACGGGATCGCGAACAGGGGCGACGAAGCAGGGCGCCACCATGATACCAAGACCGGATCACGGCGAAAATGGTCAAAAAGGTGGGGTGCTTGTGACGGAAAAAAGTCGGGCGGTCGTGAGGGCCACAAACGTTGGAAGACCAACCGCTAGCCCATGACCGCCCTGGACGAACCTTTAATTATTTGATAATTGAGTCGCCAGTTGGCCGCAATAAGCGAAACACTGTAGGGGGTCTCCCAGTTTGTTATGTTCAGGAAAACTCTACGCCCCAAGAGAGTGGGGGGAGCCCGGGAGCCACAGGTTACTGGAGTTACCTGTCTTACCTGTCAACGGCCTGCCGCAGCGACACTCAAATTGTCTGAATCCTTGGAACGCCCCGACAAATCTGAAGACAATAAGTCTGAGGGACTGGGGACGACGGTAGCAAGCGTAACCTGCTTTCATCCCAACCGTTAATCGGAGTGACGGCGTTCCGACGCGTCACAGGTGATTGGTGGAAAGGCGCGAGCTTTACTGGCCCGCGTCCTATCTGAGTCGGCATTCCTGTCCTACGACTTTGCACCATTGCCGACGGAACGGGCCAGGAAACCCCAGCTTAGATGAGAATTGCACGACTTTTTGTTTGCGACTGAGAGGAACCCATGGCGAAGCGAATGCTCCTTATGTTGGCTCTGACGGTAGTGGTCGTCGCGGGCCTCGGCTTTACGAAATACCACCAAATCCAAGCGGCCACGCACATGGTCATGCAGCCACCTCCGGAAGCGGTCACGACGATCGTGACGAAGCGGGAAAAGTGGCCTGCAACCCTGAACGTGATCGGCACGGCGGCAGCGGTTCAGGGCGTAACGGTAAGCGCAGACCTTCCGGGGACTATCGACCGGATTGCTTTCGAGTCAGGAAAATCGATTAATGCAGGGGATGTCCTCGTCGAGCTCGATACTCGTCAGGAACGCGCTCAATTAGCAGCCGCCGAGGCACAGCGCGATCTGGCTCGCATTAATTTTAACCGGACGCAGGAACTCGTGAAGAGCGGCGTGGTCGCCCAAATTGAACTCGACAACATCACGGCCCAGAAAAATGCCACGGAAGCGCAGGTCGGGGAAATCAAGGCGACGATTGCGCGCAAGACCATCCGGGCGCCGTTTTCGGGCATCCTGGGCATCCGCCAGGTCAACCTGGGACAGTACCTTTCGGCGGGCGAGGCTATCGTTCCACTTCAGTCGCTGAATCCGATCTATGTGAACTTTGGCGTACCGCAGCAGGATGCCGCTGATGCTCGTGTGAGCCGGATCGTTAAAGTTACGACCAACGATGAGGCTCACGCCGAATACATGGGTCGCGTAACCGCGCTCGACTCGGTTGTGAATGAGGCGACCCGCAACGTTCAGGTGCAGGCGACACTGGCGAATCCTGGAGGGAAGCTGCGTCCTGGCATGTTCGTGCAAGTGGGGATCGTAACCGGATCGGACAGTCCGGTCATCACCCTTCCCGCGTCTGCCATTAATTACGCTCCCTACGGCGATTCGGTGTATGTGGTCACGGATCTGAAAGACCCTAGCGGCAAGACCTACCGCGGTGTGCGCCAGCAGTTTGTAAAGGTGGGAGGCACGCGAGGCGATCAGGTGGCGGTGATCTCGGGTGTAAATCCTGGCGATGAGGTTGTGAGTTCGGGAGTCTTCAAACTGCGCAACGGTGCGGCAGTTCAGGTCAACAACAAGGTTTTGCCGGAGAATAGCCCGGCTCCCAAGCCTGAGGATAGCTAAATGAAATTCACTGACCTCTTTATTAAGCGGCCGGTCCTTGCGATGGTCGTCAGTCTGGTGATCCTGATTGCCGGACTGCAGTCGATCCGCTCGCTCAGCGTGCGACAGTATCCACGCAGTGATATCGCGGTGATTCAGGTCACGACGGTTTATGTAGGCGCGAACGCAGATCTGGTTCGCGGCTTCATTACCACGCCGCTGGAGCGGGTAATCGCCAGCGCGGATGGCATTGACTACATGGAGTCGTCGAGCGCTCAGGGTTTGAGCACGATCACAGTGCACCTGAAGCTCAACTACGACACCAACGCCGCACTCACGCAGATTCAGGCGAAGCTGGCGCAGGTCCGCAATGACCTGCCGCCAGAGTCGCAGGCGCCGGTCATCGATCTGGAAACGGCGGACCAACAGTTTGCGGCCATGTATCTGGGCTTTTCGTCCGCCAGTCTTGACCAGAACCAGATTACGGATTATCTGACGCGGGTGGTGCAGCCGAAGTTAAGTGCCATTAGCGGTGTGCAGCGCGCTGACATCCTGGGCGACCGCACCTTCGCCATGCGCATCTGGCTCAAGCCGGAGAAGATGGCGGCTTTTGGTATCTCAGCGTCGGTGGTAAGAGACGCATTATCAAAAAATAACCACCTTTCGGCGCTGGGGCAGACCAAGGGTTCGATGGTGTCAGTGAATCTGATTGCCAACACGGACCTGCGCACTCCGGAAGAATTTCGCCAGTTGGTGGTAAAGCAAGATAAGGGAGTGGTAGTTCGCCTCGGCGAGATCGCCGACGTCGTGCTGGGCGCGCAGAATTACGATCAGGACGTTCGCTTCAACGGCGAGACGGCGACGTTCATGGGAATCTGGGTGCTCCCCACCGCTAACTCGCTGGAAGTGATCAAGAAAGTCCGAGCGGCGCTTCCGGAAATTCAGGCCCAGATGCCTCCGGGCATGAAAGCCGGTGTTCCTTACGATTCGACGGAGTACATCCAGGACGCCATTAACGAGGTGCTGCATACGCTGACGGAGACGTTGATCATCGTCGTCATCGTGATCTTCTTATTCTTAGGATCGTTCCGATCGGTTCTGATCCCGGTGGTCGCGATCCCCATTTCGCTGATTGGCGCCGTGTTCTTAATGCTGGCGTTCGGCTTCACCATCAATTTGCTGACTCTGCTGGCGATCGTGCTCTCGGTGGGGTTGGTGGTAGACGACGCCATCGTGATGGTGGAGAACGTCGAGCGTCACCTGGAAATGGGCAAGCCTCCGGTGAAGGCGGCGCTGGATGCGGCCCGCGAGTTAGTAGGTCCGATCATCGCCATGACCATCACACTGGCTGCGGTGTATGCGCCGGTTGGCATTCAGGGTGGATTGACGGGCGCGTTGTTCCGCGAGTTTGCGTTCACTCTGGCGGGCGCGGTGATCGTGTCCGGAATCGTCGCATTAACGTTGTCGCCGATGATGGGGTCGAAGTTGCTGCGCGCCGGAGACAGCCACCGTGGCTTTGCGGGCTTGATCAATCGCCAGTTCGACAAAGTACGTAAGACCTATTCTCGGATGCTGACCGGCACGCTCGCGTACCGGCCCGTTGTGCTGGTTCTGTGGGCAATTGTGGTTGCGTTGATCGTGCCGTTCTACATGTTTTCGCAGCGCGAACTAGCGCCGCCTGAAGATCAAGGAGTGGTCTTCGGGGTCATCCAGAGCTCGGCGAATTCCACCATCGATCAGACCAACTTGTTCACGACCCAGGTCTACGATGTTTATCATTCGTTTCCAGAGAGTGGAAGCATTTTCCAGATCACTTCGCCGAGCGGCGGTTTCGGAGGGATGGTGACCAAGCCCTGGAGCCAGCGGAAAAAAACGGCGCAGCAGCTTCTGGTTGATTCTGTCGGGCCGTTGTCGAAAATCCCGGGCATCCGTGTGATTCCGCTGACGCCTCCACCTCTGCCGGGCGGAGGAAATTTCCCAGTTGAGTTCGTGATTACTTCTGCGGCCGAGCCGAGGCAGCTTATCGAGTTTGCCAACCAGCTCGTGCAGAAGGCATTTGCGAGCGGCCTCTTCATTTATGCCGATACCGACCTTAAGTTCGATCAGCCGCAGGCTGAGGTCGTCTTCGATCGCGACAAGGTTCGTGCCCAGGGAGTTGATCTCACGCAGGCGGGTCAGGATCTTGCCACGATGCTGGGTGGCGACTACATCAACCGGTTCAGCATTCAGGGCCGGAGCTACAAGGTCATTCCGCAGATCAAGCGTGCCGAACGACTGACTGCCGATCAACTTGAACAAATCTACGTGACGGGCTCCGACGGCAAGCTAGTTCCTTTGTCGACGTTCGCCACGCTGAAAACCACGACGGAACCGCGGCAATTAAATAAATTTCAGCAGCTCAACGCAGTGACGATTCAAGGAGTGATCCCGCCGAATGTGCCGCTGGACAAAGCATTAAGTTACCTGGAGGAGCAGGCCAAGACGATCCTGCCTCAGGGCTTCACCGTCGACTACGCCGGCGAGTCGCGCCAGCTTCGGGTGGAAGGCAGCAAGTTTCTTGGAACGTTCTTACTGTCGGCCATCCTGATCTATCTGGTCCTGGCGGCGCAGTTCGAGAGCTTCCGGGATCCGTTCATCATCCTGGTGGGCTCGGTGCCGCTGGCTGTTTCTGGCGCCCTGATGTTCTCGTTCCTTGGACTGACGACGCTTAACATCTACAGTCAGGTGGGACTGATCACGCTGGTCGGCTTGGTGTCAAAGAATGGCATCCTGATTGTGGAGTTTGCTAATCACCTTCAGGAGACGGGGAAGACCAAACTTGCCGCGGTCATCGAGGCAGCCACTACGCGGTTACGCCCGATTCTAATGACGACGGCAGCTACCGTGATGGGTCACTTCCCGCTAGTTCTGGCGAAGGGGCCTGGTGCAGGAGCGCGCAACAGTATCGGCATCATGCTCGTCAGCGGAATGATTATCGGCACTATGTTTACGTTGTTCGTGGTGCCGTCGATCTACATGCTCGTGGCGAAGACGCATGTGCGAGTTGCGGACGAAGAAGGCGCGCCGGAAGGAGCGTTGGCCGAGGTCGCATAAAAATCGCGGCTGCGCTCAGGCGAAGCGTCTGAGCGCAGCCGTAGACCACTCTCAATCGGATTACCCTTACTTAATCGCAAATGTGCTTGCTGCGCTGGTACCGCCTCCAGGTGCTGCGTAAAAGGCAGTCACAGAGGGTTTCGCCACTGCATGTAGAAGAGGACTACTGGAGGGTCTCGCCTAAAACACCAACAACTCTCCGGCTTGCTTTCGTCCTACGATGCCATACGCTTGGCAACCAGCCAAGAGTGGCTGCGCTACTAGAGAGTGGCTTACGACCACTACGTGAATGACGTGCTCGGTGTGGCAAATTTCCACGCCTTCGACAACCTCCACGACGAACCCGCCTTTCGGAAGTTAGTCGACGATATTGGCCTTCCGCCGCTTACCTAGTCCTAGCTCGACATAAGGGGCGGTAGATCTTCCAGTCCGCACTGAGAATTGAATGCACCATCCTCGCCATCAGAATCTGTAAAAGTGTTGTAAAGTGTGCAATTTTGTACATACGGAGGCGATTGCGCTGGACTAGAGTTGTCGACAATTGTGGGGTAGGTCCAGAGCTATTCGAAGTAGGCTTCAGCTCGTTGCAGTGTGATTGGCGAGCTCCACAACCTCACATGAATCGGGCCTGGTGTTGGCAGGAGGCCAGAATGATCTCGACTTATCCAGCTTCGAAGAGGACCATTCTTTGCATCGACGATGATGATGCAGTCCTGGGCTATGAGAAAGCCCTGCTCGAAAGGTCCGGGTTCGGGGTGATAACGGCTGCATCGGCGCAACAAGGGCTCCGGCTTGCGACCATGTGCAAGTGCGATGCGGTGCTTCTCGACTACGAAATGCCGGGGATGAACGGGCACGAGCTTGCCATCGAAATCAAACGCATCCGGCCAGAACTGATGATCGTGCTGTTTTCCGGGAGCGAGATACCAGCCTATACATTACCGCTAGTCGACGCCTTTTTGCCGAAGCTCGAGGCCAGCCGACATTTGGTACCCGTAATTGCTGCCGTTTGCAGCAAGACTCACAATACAAAGCGAGACCAGTAACATTTCAACCTAAGAGCGGTTACTCGTGACTCAGGTCCTACGCTTGCTCGGCTCACAAAACTTGGGGAACCCTCGTCGGAATAGCGATTTGCACACGCATGACCGGATGCGCATTTCTGCGCGGTGATCGTACCCCGCTGAAGTCGCACGGCGCGCTTGGCAATGGATAAACCGAAGCCAATTCCTCCCGTCCCTCGTCCGGCCTTCTTCCACCCGGAAAAAGGGTTCGAAGATTTGGGTGAGAGATTCCGCAGGCACTCCCGGGCCATAATCGCCATCACCGACTTCACTAGGCCCCTGCGCAAAACGGAATGATGGAACCATTCGTCTGCGACAAGGTGATTGTTCACGCGGATTGCATTGAGGTGCAGCGGTGAACGAGATGTGTACTCGCGGCTTTGAGCGTCCCCCCAGCCTAGCGGGGACTCGGGGTGGGCTAGTGGCCCTGCATACTCATCTTGAGTTTGCGTATTCCATCGTGAATCTGATGTGCACTCACGCCCGCGTATCCAAGAATCAGGCCGCCCCGTGCTGGTGGCCTCAAATAGCATGTCGATAACGGAGTTGCTGAAATGCCCTTCTGGGCAGCCCGCTTCGAAACGGCCACATCGTTAGTCCCGGGCGGCAGCAACGCCGTTAGATGCATCCCAGCTTCGCCCCCTGTCACCTCGAGCAGGTCCGCCATCTCGGCGCGG
This sequence comes from uncultured Acidobacteriaceae bacterium, assembly GCA_963819035.1. Classification (GTDB taxonomy): domain Bacteria; phylum Acidobacteriota; class Terriglobia; order Terriglobales; family Acidobacteriaceae; genus Sulfotelmatobacter. Next base: position 26,521 of record CAWFUU010000030.1, read on the forward strand.
ATCGCTTTCACTAACGCTCGGCGCCGCTCAATATAGAGCATTCGCATGCGACGGATATGTCGGGCGAAGTGCCCCTCGCGGATAAAGTCGGTCAACACTGCCTGATAGAGCGTTGCGGAGAAGACATCGGCGGCGTCTCGAGCGGCGGAGAATGCGGGAACCAAGTCCCGGGGAACAACCACGTAACCCACGCGCAGAGCCGGAAACATGACTTTGCTGAAGGTCCCGATATAAATAACCCTTGCGTCCGCGTCGAGCCCTTGAAGAGAGGCAATCGGACGGCTTCCAAAGCGATACACGCTGTCGTAATCGTCCTCGATGATCCAGGCGCCGGTGCGAACCGCCCAATTGAGGAGAAGCATACGGCGTGTGGCACTCATCGTCATGCCCATCGGGTATTGGTGCGATGGCGTGATATAGACGGCACGAGCGTTGTGGCCGCAGCGGATCATCTCTGCTACTTTCATGCCCTCCTCATCCACTGGAACGGGAATCAGGTGAGCCCCGGCGGCGATGAAAGCCTGGCGAGCGCTGGGGTAGCCTGGCTCTTCGATCCACACCCGGTCTCTGGGGTCCAACAAAACCTGCGCGGAGAGTTGCAGGCCCTGTTGTGAGCCGGTGGTCACCATAATCTGCGAGGCCTCGCAGCGCACGGCGCGAACTGCGCCTAGATATTCCGCGATTGCGGCGCGGAGAGGGAGGGATCCCATGGCGCCGCCGTAGGCCATGATGCCCCTGGCTGGCCTTCGGGCATGCCGCGCCACCAGCTTCGACCAGATGCCAATCGGAAAATGGTCGAGCGCGGGCAAGCTTGCTCGAAACGCTCCGACGATGTTCAGCCAGGACTGCGTCGGCAACTCCGTCATGGCCAGTCCACGGCGCGACATTCGTCGCGGGCCTAATTTCAGAGCAACTTCCTGCCCTCCCTTCCGCGCTTTCCCGTCCTTAAGACTCAGCGTGTCATCCGGGATGGAACTCGCCACACAGGTACCAGCCCCCACGAAAGTCTCCAGGTAACCTTCGGCAAGCAATTGTTCGTAGGCGCTGAGGACCGGGATGCGCGAAACATTCAGCTCAGCGGCCAAGCTTCTGGTTGAGGGCACTCGCTGTCCCGGCCGCAGCTGGCCGGCGGTGATGGCCCGTCGAAACCAGTCATACAGCTGACGGTACATTGGAGTCCTCGCGTGCGAGTCGAGGGCGATTGGCGGGAAGAAGCTGGCAGGAATGCGTTTCATTCGAAGTGGTTATATCGTATCACCTTAGAGTGGCTATTGCGGGAGACCACTATGCAACATAAGTTTGGCGAGTGGGCGCGATAAAACAGACGAAGGAGACCTAATGAAAATCAGACGTATTCTGATCTATCTCGTGGTGTGTAGCTTGGCCCTCATCTTGCAACCCTTTCAGGGACGGGCACAGCAGAATTCAGATGCATCGAAAACAAGTACGCAACAGGCGTCCGCTGAACGCGACGGCCAGCACGATTTTGACCCCCTTCTGGGCAAATGGAAATATCACCTAAAGCGCCGCCTGCATCCCCTAACAGGTTCCAATACCTGGGTCGATCTGGACGGCACCGGAGAATGCTACAAGGTTTGGGAGGGCGGCGCCGAACTGGACACCATCGAAGTCGATGGCCCGTCAGGCCATATCACGGGCCTGACCCTGCGTGTGTACAATCCTCAATCCCACCAATGGCGGCTTTATTGGGCCAATCGCAAGGTCGGAATCCTCGACCCACCCCAGGTCGGCGAATTCAAGAATGGACGCGGTGAGTTTTTCGCCCAGGACACAATCAATGGCAAAACCATCTTGATTCGATTTGTTTGGACGGACCTGACCACGAATTCACCCCATTTTGAACAGTCATTCTCGGATGATGGGGGCAAGACTTGGGAGGTCAACTGGATTACGGACCAGACCCGGGTGAACGATGAATCTGACAAAACGAAGTGAACTCCGCCGCATACCCGTCAGAGGATCGCACGATTGGGAAACCATCAGCCAGATTCTGGACGCGGGCTTTCTCGCGCACGTCGGGTTCTGTGTGGATGGCCAGCCATTCGTCATCCCGACGTTATATGGCCGCGATAGAGACACAATCTATTTGCACGGTTCCTCGGCCAGCCGCATGCTCGGTGAGCTTGAAGCCGGTATACCGGCGTGTGTGACGGTGACGGTCGTGGATGGCTTGGTTCTGGCGCGCTCTGCCTTCCATCATTCGATGAACTATCGCTCCGTGGTGGCATTTGGAACAGCGCGGAAGGTCGCGGATCCCGAACAGAAGATCGAGTGCTTGCGCGTGATATCCGACCAACTCATCACCGGCAGGTGGAACGATGTTCGGGGACCGAGCGAGAAGGAATTAAAAGTGACAACGGTACTTGAATTCTCGATTGAGGAAGCTTCAGCAAAGGTGCGAACTGGGCCGCCGGTCGATGATGACGACGACTACGGGTTGGCGGTATGGGCTGGCGTGTTACCGCTCGAGATCAAATCTCAGGCTCCTGTGCCGGACGAGAAATTAATCGAGGGCGTCCGCCTGCCGGACTATGTCCGACTCTACGGTGATCGGCGAAATGGTAGCGAGCATGCTTGAGACGCGAGACGGGCTTGGCAATGATCTCGGTTGGGTGGCGCCGGTCATGGCAATCGTATCGCCGTCGCAGGTCCCGTAGATGCTCTGGTAAAATGTTTTAGGATTGTAAAGCCGTCTGCGTAGGCGCGTAGCTCAGTTGGTTAGAGCGCTACCTTGACACGCCAGCGTTCCACATAACAGAGTGGGCAGACTGGCGCAGCATTTAAGTTTTGATCTTAGTACATGTAAAGCAGTGACAACGGCAGGTGAACGGCAGGTGCCAAGTTCTAGGGCTTAGACTTCTGGGCTGGCCTGTATTCCTCGATTTGAATGTTAACACCTAAGCTCTCGTCATCCTCACCACCTGTGAGATTCATGATCCACCCAAACAGAACAAATCCGTCATCATCCATCTTCGGAGCCAACTCCTCTGCAAGCTCACGTGAGACGTAGCCGATCTGCTCTCGCAGTCGTGGCTTATCTGGAACATCGGAGTAAACGATTCGTCTCACTTGTATCGCGTTGCGGTCAACAGGATTGTTTGGTTCACGGACTAAGTACAGCGCGTCCCCACAGCGGCAGTAATGACTGATTATCTGTTGGCGATTGACCCCATCGGGATTTTCCTTGGTGACCCCTCGAATCTTCGTGTGGATCGAACGGACGTGCGGGAAGTTTGGATCGGCAGTGATTTCGGAGAATGGATACGACTCGCCTTCCATGTCTGCGACTCGACTTGCGAAGAAGCCGAGTGTACCACGCGCACTGCGCTTTAGACGATCTTAGTACATGTTAAGCAGTGCGAACGGCAGGTGCAAGATCACAGATCAGCGTGAGCGTCTCGCGTTCATCATGACAGCGCGTGATATTGTCTTCAGCTACACGGAGGACAAGCATGAAACGGAATCTGATATTTGTACTCGCTGTGCTCACAGCCTGCGCTGTGGCTCAAAAGAGCGACAAACCCAAGGCGCAACCGCCCAAAAGCAGCAAGCTAACGCCGGAATATTCCCGCGCAGCCGTCACAGCACTGCTAGAGATGGACGACAAGAAATTTCATGCGTTCCACATCGCAGTGCAATCTGCAAAAACACAAGCAGACAAGCTCTCTGTGGGTAGGATGAAATCATTCCTGATGATTCACATGCTGAACCTCGAAGTCGTGGGAACCATGTTCGACGATGAAGAGAACCGAGAGAAGATCAGAGTGCAGACTAAGTGCAGAGATCAGTGGGTGCAAAACCTACGCTATAACGATCCTGATGTTCCTACTGAATGTGGCCTGAAGTTCTAGATGCAAAGGCTGCCTTGGGTGAGAACTCCTACCACAGAGCCTCACAGTTGCAGACCAGCAAGTTTTTCCACTTCAACCGCTTCTAATACGAGGGACTGTTCCCAGCGTGATTCAACTCGATTCGCCGCTATGAAGTCTTCAACTAGTCCTTGCATCTGCTCGACTCCCAGCGCTTCTATCTCACCACCATACTCCCCGTACCTTTCAATGTAAGCCTTTGCGTTGCTGTCACCCTTGTGCTCGACTCCGTCCTCATCAGTCCACTCGTCTTTCACTTTGACCAGTGCGTTCTGTGGCAATGCTCGGAACTGTTCCTCCGTCAGTGCCAGCCGTTCCCACGTCAGCCCGTCCGTGATTCCATGCTTGCGTTCTAGAATCTGACGCAGCCCTTCTCTGTGCGCCGTGCCTTCTTTGTCATTCCCGAACTGCGCCACTTTTTCTAGTTGAAGGCCAGAGCAGTCAAAGTCTCCCATGTACCCCAGAGCCACAGTCTGCCTGTTATTGATGACAGCAGCACAGTGCTCTGCTACTCCGCCTTTGCTCGCTAGGAATGAACGCCCGTGGAAGCCTTTAGACAGGCACAGACGAACGTGCGCAGCATCGCAGAGCGGTTTCAGGAACTCGCCATGTCCGATCTTTTCACAAAGGATGATCGGCACCACGGGCTGATCCTGCCAAGGATTACGAGAGTATGCTCCCCGTACCACATCAACAAAGGCGTTGACATCAGAGAAGCCTGCACTGTGGTGAATCACTCGACTGCGATCTACGAAGCAATCATCGTTCAGATAGTTCGGATCGTCTTCGTCTCGCAGCCTAGCTTGCGTGATCTTTTGAATCATGGTGGAAAAGTTCTCTGTGCTTTCCAGCAGTCCCAAAGACAGCAGATGATAGCAGCATGTACGAACGCTGAGCGGCATGTCGGGACTGATGAACTCCCGTACAGCGTCCAGTTGCTTCACTGTGAAATCCGCCAGCCCGCGCGTTGTCCTTCCGTCTACCAGTGGATCAGCGCCCGCTTTGATTCTGCGCCGCACAGTCCCTACGGCCATACCGTGCAATCTGCGATGCTCAGGGCTGCAAAACTTTACCTGCTCTATCTGTCCTTCTGATCGTTTCCTTCCTCTGCTGTCATGAGTAGGGATTTCAAAATCATGCTCGCAGTACTCACACTTGCGAGTGATCGTAGCGCCTGAATCTGTCATTGCTTGCTCCTTTCTAGGATTTGCTGTACCACGTTTGGTTTCCATGTCTCAGCCGTGCGCGGCCTGAGTCCTTCTGCGTTGAGAATCTTGCACACGCGGTAGACCGTCAGCCCAGAATCGCGTAGCTGACGCATCCGTGCGAGTGTGACCAGTTCGTTTGGTTTGTTCGGATCAGCACCATAGGCGTACTTGCCATCGACTTTCACGCCCGCTGCTTTGGCGCGTAGCTTCCCAAGGGTCATGCGTGCGACCAGCTTGCGTTTCTCCTGTCGAATGATGGCTTGCTTGATAGAGCGGATCATCTCAGCATCGGCAGACTTGAACTCATCGCCTTGTGGATCGTCCGTCAGAAGCCCGTCAATCGTGCTGATAACCTGCACTCCACTCTCAGCGACGATCTGAAAGAAGTCCTCAAAGATTCCACTCTTACCACGGGCGATGCGATCTAGCTGCCATACGACAATCGCGTCTATCCCGTTGACTGCTACCCGCTCGACTAGCGCGCGCATCGCGGGACGCTTGTCCCACGGTGTTTCGCCTGTGATCGAATCCTCGAACCACTGAACAATCTCGTATCCGTTGTGAGCAGCCCATGCTTCGCACTGCGCCCGCTGCTCCTGCAATCCCGTGCCGTCTATGGCCTGAGTACGGCCAGAGACTCGGGCATATCCGAGTGCTTTCTTCATCGTTTCTCCTTTGTGAACTCTGCGATGTACTGCCGCGCTAATTGATTCTCGGAGGCGTGCTCATCCCATTCGCGGGTGATGCGTGCGCGCTCCTGATCCAGCATCAGGCGCACGTTTCCGCAGAACTTGCACGGGCAATTCGGACGGCTGGTACAGACGATCTTGTTGGTAGGTAGAATCTCTTTAGCTGACATGTGACCTCCAGTGTCACGTGCTGGTTAGGCGCGGCATCGCGCTAGAACGCGGTGCCGTGCCGTTTGTTGGACTAAATGGAAAGGCCCGAGCGGGCCGAATGAAGTCAAACTAGCAAGCAGGTTTTACGGTGCCTTAACCGGAGCGAAGCGTAAAATGGCGTTCGAGGATGAGTGTAATGGCCTGTTCTCGACAGTCATGATCTCTGCGGCGTATGGTGTGTGCTGTGAAACTAGCCGCGGTCGCACTTGTGCCCTTGTTATCGCTGCTGTGTCTTGCTCAGACAAAGCCTCTGTCGGTATGCGACATTCTGACCAGACCAAGCGTCTGGAATGACAACGTGGTGCTGGTACAAGCACACTACGGCTGGGGCATGCAAGACTCTTTTCTGTGGGACGAGCGGTGTCGTGGGGAAGAAATCTTCTTCAATTATCCACAATTCGCCGCGAAAGAGGATGCGCTTCTGAAGGACAAGCTTGCGGATCGGCGAACTCCGGTCATTCTAAAGCGCGACGAGCAACTAGCGGATTTCGAACAGTACCGCAGCCAATGGGACGAGAAGAACCCCATGTGCCCAGAGCTGGACATTATCGTAACGGTACGTGGACGAATCGACAGCAAGCGCTCCGTGCCGCTCAACAAGAAGTGTCTAAAGCTGTTTGGAATGTGCAACTATCAGGCACGCCTTGTTCTTGAGTCTGTACAGGAGGTAGGCGCCACCGACTCCAAGCCAAAATGCAGTCATCGGCAGTCCTTACCGTCACCTTGGTAGCGCTGGGTCGCTATATTCGTTAATGCCGCAACGCGGTATTACGCTTTGAAGTCGTTCAACGATGGGTTGCTTGACCATAGCTGTTGAAAAATCTCTATTACGCGTGCGCCGTGAAAAGGCGCTGGTCGACTGCGGGTGAAAGTCCCGCCCGGGAACTGGGTTCGCTCCACCCGGAAGCAATCGGAGCGGCGGTGGAGGAAACGAAGCCGTCGGAGCCTCCGGTGTAGAGGGTCGCTTAGGCGACTTGGCGAGCATGCAAGCCGTAACGTGAAGTGAACGCTGAGCAGGCCTCGAAACGATTAACGCAGGAGCCCTCCCCCCGTGTTTTGTGGGCGGGCCGCCGTTGATGGGACAGTACGAGCGAACGAGTTCCATCAGACCTGCCGGGGTAATGGCGACGGCAAGCAGGCAAAGTTGACCAGTAGCAACACGGGAAGCCCCAGCGGTGATCGCGGATGCGATCAACCGGCATCTCATGAGAGACAGGCCGGGCCGTATGGGGGGACGGAGAGGCCCGTAGTACTGATGAAGCCGGGTAATGCCGGTGGAGGGAAGGGGCCTCAGTTGAAAGGAAACGCAAGAAGCAACGAAGGCGGAGGGATTGGTGTCGAACCTAACAACCCCAGCAAGCGTTCAGAAATTGCAGACGGCGTTGCACGACAAAGCGAAGGAATCGCCCAGCTTCCGCTTTTACGCCTTGTACGACAAGGTGTACCGCAAGGACGTTCTGGCATTCGCCTACGCGTGCTGCAAAGCCAATGGCGGAGCGGCAGGAGTGGACAATCAGACGTTCGAGGACATCGAGACGTACGGGGAAGAGCGCTGGCTGGACGAACTGGCGCAAGAACTGAAGAATCGAACCTATCAACCACTTCCTGTGCGGCGTGTCTATATACCGAAGCCGGACGGGAAACAGCGGCCTTTAGGAGTGCCCGCTATCCGGGATCGGACAGCGGAAATGGCAGCAGTTCTGGTTCTCGAACCAATCTTCGAGGCCGATCTACCGCTAGAGCAGTACGCCTATCGGCGAGACCGCAGCGCACTGGATGCTGTAAGACACGTCCATAAGCTGATCAACACTGGCCATGGAGAAATTGTAGACGCAGATCTCAGTTCCTACTTCGATACTCTTCCGCATTCCGAGCTTTTAAAATCGGTAGCTCGTCGCGTCGTAGACGGAGCGATACTTCATCTGATCAAGATGTGGCTGGAAGCTCCAGTCGAAGAAACGGACGAGCGTGGAAACAAGCGTCGAAGCACGCGTAATCGGGACGAAGGTCGAGGGAGTCCGCAAGGATCCCCGATCAGTCCGTTGCTGAGTAATCTGTACATGCGTCGGTTCGTGCTTGGCTGGAAGAAATTGGGGCACGAGAGGCGTCTGAGAGCGTACATCGTTAATTATGCCGATGACCTTGTGATCTGCTGTCGCGACAAAGCCGCAGATGCTTTAGTCACGATGCGGGGCATGATGACGAAGCTGAAGTTAACGGTGAACGAGACGAAGACGCGGGTCTGCAAGCTGCCGGAAGAAAAGTTCGACTTCTTAGGGTACACGTTCGGGCGATGCTACTCGCCAAAGACGGGACGAGCCTATCTCGGCAGCGACTCCGTCGAAGAAACGGGTGCAACGCGTCTGTGAGGCGATCAGCCAGGAAACCGGACGGAACAGGACCCTGCTGGCCCAAGAAACAGTAATCACGACACTCAATCGCATCATGATCGGGTGGGCTAACTATTTCTGTTTGGGACCAGTCAGTCCTGCTTATCGAGCTGTCGAACGACATGCTCGCAAGAGGCTGCGACAGTGGCTGTGCGCCAAGCACAAGCTGCGAGGGCAGGCAAGCAAGCAGTTTTCAATCACTACCCTGCATCAGGTGCTGGGCCTTGTCGAACTTACTACTCGGACAAGCAGCCTTCCGTGGGCGAAATCGTGAAACTTTCTCCGAGAGCCGGATGCGCGAGACGCGCCTGTCCGGTTCGATGAGCGAGAACAGGAAACAGAGCCATGCCAAACCGGATTGAGGCGCGCTCTGCGAAAGCAGCGCTTACGAATGCCACCGGGAGACTACCGCTACTGCGCCTGTTCTCGACTCCACTCATTGACCTTAGCTCTCTACCGCTATTCATCCATACGTTTGGCCTTCTTTTGTTTTATTGCGCTGCGAATTCTTGAAGCATATTCCTCTGATGAAATGCAATCGAAACCGGGCATCAGTGCTTCTGCCCTCCATCCATCCTCAGAGGAAAGGAATAAGAGTTCTTTTATGGAAATACCAGTTCTCGCTGAAAGTTGTTTCATGAATTCTGAGTCCATTGGAGTCCTTCCGACTCGCGTCGCTAATCGCAGTTTACATCCCTGTTGAAACATCGCCGTTACACTCATAATCCCCGCTGGTCAATCCTTGCGGTCAACGCTGGTCATGTTCCACTCGTGCGCGGGCCATGCTGGTCATCTGACTACCCTTGATAACTGGTGAGAATTTTGACCTACGATGGTCTCCCACTTCACTAGCGCCCGACCACGCCAACGCGACGCTCAGCACGCGCCTACATGGCGCTCAATCCCTAGGGACTACTCCCCGTCAATCGAAGAGTCGAAGCAATATCGCTTGCTTCGTCGCGCCTGACGTGCGGTCAGGCTTCGCTTGCGAGCACGTTTGCCTTGGGTCCGACGCTGCTTTACGGCTCCTTGGCCCCAGCGGTTGATTCTGCACTCCAAGCAGGACACTGGTCAGCGGCAGTCGGCTGGTCTCTTGACCTATCGGCCAGTCACAAACTATGTAGCAATCTGCCCACCAAACGAAAGTGTTGAAAATAGCCATTTAGAATCAACAAATGCAGTGCCTTTGTTCCACTTTTCAAGTGCCAACCTTGCCACACACCAGCATAAAAAGTGATGGAATCTGTCATTCGGTTTTCCATAGGTACTCGACAGGTAATGCCAAGGACTCGCACACGCGAAATGAATAAAGGAAACGCGCGTGAGGCTAGGAATTCGACGGCTTATGAATGGCCATGCCGTTGACTGCAAGGGACTTATCACCCCATAGCATGGTAGGGCATGACGTACGGTCAAACCATGGCGTCGGTCCAGCGGAAGTTTTTGAAATCCCTAGCCCTAGTCTACAGCCATCCCGTCGCTAGGGCCATTTCCAGCCCGTTACAGCCCCGATCTGATGCAGGACCATCCCAGAGGCCATTTCCCACTCAGAACGCCTCTACAGGCCGCAGGGACGCAGCTACGGACCACCTGAAAGCGTCGCAGGTTGAGATTTCAGAATAGGCTTGACGGATCGTCGGCTAAGTGTCATCCTGTGGGAACCAGAGGGTGTGGAAGTTTAGCAGTTGACATCTGCGTTCATTTCTGTTAGTATAGAAGTAGGACTTCTAGGTCCGCTTCTCAGCGGGCCTGAAACTTCCCTAACCTGTCAGGCAAGCCCGACACCCGCCAGCAGTACGCTGACGTGCAACTCGCAGTACATTCCAATTTCAAAATTTGAAAGGACATATGCAACGCAATCATCGCGTCAACAACGCGACACTGCCCCCTCTCACGCCGAACTCGAACCTGCCCGAATCTGCTTTCAGTATGGAGCAGCAACGCCAGATCGACGGCCTACGCGCCACGCTGGAATCTCTGGAACGGCGCTACAACAGTCAGGAGAAATTCGTCAGGACGCTCAAGCCTCTCATCGACGAAGTGCGACTGATGCGCGAAGCAATCCGCGACATGGGACCACTCAAGCCCAGCCAAATGAGACGCCCTGCAAAGCGGGGAAGCCTGTGAGCAACCCCAACTATAACCGTGACCAGCTTTTGAACACGGTCTACAACATGGCACGCGAACTGGCCGCGCGAGTGGAAGCACTTGAAAAACAGATCACAGAACTGAAAGGACAGCAGAACAATGGCAATTGATCCAGTAGTGGCCGCACAGCAAGCGGCAGAAGTAGCGGCACAGGCCGCACGGAATGCACAGGACGCAAAAGAAATCGCATTCCTCGACAGCGTGTCCAACGTAAAGCAGATCAGAGAAGGACGCACTGAGCGTGATGCGCTGCGATTGAAAAGTCGCTACGTGTCTGTGCTCGGCTACGACCGCTGGCAAAAACTCGTCGCAGACTCCCGCTAACAAGTTTGCATCGGTCTCAAGGCCCGATGCGATGGGCGGGGCAGTGCGCCGTAGTAGTCGCATGTTCGCCGTGGGTCGGAAGAACCCACGGCTGCCCGCCACAAATTTTATGAGAACACGATCAGAAGCAATCGCCGCGAACATCGCCAAACGAATCGCGGCTAATAAAACACGGCTCAAATTTTCAACTTTGTACCGTCTAGCAATCGAGGAAACTATGTCAGCAGATACAAGCAATTTCACCGTCCCCTCAGTCGTTCCCGTCAGCGTGAAGGACGTGGACTCGAAAGACCTTATCACTGGCGAAGACACCCGCTGTCAGGCAGCACAGCCCAACCCACTGGCGGGGAATGACAAGCCCGTGCGTAGCGAGACGAGCGAGCAGTTGGAAGGCGTGGGCGGGTAATGGCTGACACTCATCCATCAACCGCGCATCTCGACTCACGCGGCAAGTACGTCCCGTGCCCTGATAACCAGCTTTACGCCATTCAGGAACAGGAAGGCAAGCTGGCACCGCAAGATCGCGGCCAGCAGCGCCATCCCTTCGGCAAGATCGGATACTGCGAGGCCCACACGGTTCTCGGCTGCACGGAGTGCGCTTGAGCAACCACGACGCCATCAAACGGATTCAAAGAAAAACTCCGCTACACGGAAAGCAAAATTGCCGAGTCTACCGACCGAGCGAGTGAATTACTGGCGTGAGCAGGACTGCGAGGCTTTCAGGCTCAGCGATTGCTGCTCTCGAATATGTCGCTGCTGTTGAGGAAGTACGAGGCAGCGCAACAAGTTCCCCGCTGAAAAGTCCTTTCCAGCGGGCTGAGCAGAGCATCGCTCAGTGGCACGCGGGCGTGATGCGCGGGGAATGCCCGCGATGGGTGCGTTCCACTCCATGAAGTACCCGTGTGCAAGTTCGACAGTGTAGGCTGCACTTTCCATAGGGATTCAGACTCACACAAATGACGGCGGGCTGGCTTCGGCTGGCCCGTGCGTAACTTTCAACAAGCATCATCCTAGGAGATTTCAAATTGACAAAGTAAAGAAGTTTGCGCCCTGCTATGCATCAGCCCAAAGACGCTACAGCGTACGGCTTGCAAAGGGCACCTACAAATGTACCCGCATCGGTGAGGGACAGTTCTCTGAACTCAGTTTCACTCACGCTAGATCTGGGCTTGCCCGAACCTGAGCCTGTGCCAGTCGTGCCAGAGCCAGACGCCAGTCATTACGATTGCGCCCGCTATCGCCAGAGCCGACGCCTGAGCCTGAACCAAAGTTTGCACCTACTGCGCTCGGCCCGATTGAACTCAAGGCGGAAGCAGACCGACGCTTCGCGGATGACTACAAGCGCGGCCTTGTCGGAGACTCTGCTGGCAACAAGATCGACGGCACGAACGACCAGCGACCGACATTAGGCCAGACCAGCTTGCTAGGCCCAATGGAGCCGATGACGCCAGTGCGTCCTGATTGCACTGCCCACATGGACTCCGCTCTGGTCGGGGATATTTTGACTGCTCCGAACCCCGTTGACACCGACGAGTTTCAGGAACTCTGGCACGCGGGCCATGCAGATCGCAAAGCCCGCATGTACCAGCAAGCAGGATTGCGCCAGCCGAGCGAACAGGACCGTAAAAAGTGCCTTGACAGGGCAGCAATCGAGGCAGCATCCAGACAGGGGTACGTGAGATGAGCACACAAAGCACGCCAGAAAAACTAATACGAAGGATGCACCGTTCGTACAACGATGCGCGCAAGCTGATTAAACAAGCGATGGCCGAGTGCTCAGTGGGGACGAACACACACCTACAGCACGTCAAGGCACTCGCTGAATTAGACGCCAAAGAACGCGCGGAAGAGATTGCAATCGGCATCGTCCCTCAAGATTTGCAGAAGGCAACGAAAACCGAGTACTTGTACATCGCCCACTGCCACACGATTCCCGCGAACCGTGAGGAAATGGAAAAGCTACTGAACGCGCAAGCGATCAAAGCCTGCAAGGGCCTTCACTACGAACCTGCGGACGAAGCCATCCGCAAAGACCTTGAGGAGAAATTTAAGTGAGAGCAGAAAAACTAGCCACAGCAAGGAGAAACATGCAGGACATCAAAAACGAACTCTTGAGCAGAGCGGACCTAATGAAATGGTTCCAAGTCAGTCAGCCGACGATCATCAGGTTAAGAGCAGAGCTAGCAAGCTGACGCCTATCCGCATCGGTTCCCGCGTCCGATTCAGGCGGGCCGATGTAGAAGCATTCCTTTCCCTGTCACGCTGACCTAGCAGTGTCGATGGGCTGGCCCCGTCCCTCTGGCGGGGCCTGATCTTTGTAACGCAGCACAAATCACACTAGGGAGCAACGATGATAAACACCGCTGAAAAGTTCTTGCGGAAGTTCGATGTGGATGTAGTGGCTGAGCACAACTTGAGATGCGAAATGGTGGCACAGGCAATCAAGGCCATAGGTGACAGCGTCAAAATCACTCACGGCGGGGGTACGTGCTGGTGCCATCCCAAAACGAACAGGGACGGGTACGGGTACACTCACGTGCTCCGTCAATCCCGTATCACTTCCCGACTGGTACTCTGTATCGCTACTGGCAAGCCATACGACTACCACAATGAGGCTGATGAGTTCATGGTGGCAAGTCACCACACTCCTGTCATCTGTCGGCACCGCAACTGCCTGAATCCCGATCATCTGTACTGGGAAACCAGTAGCGAGAGCAGCAAGAGGCGGGAAGCCGAGAAGAGGGCACATCAGGCAGCAAGCACACTGGCATCAGAACTGACACGCCAAAGCGTTACTACGCATAGCGTAGGTGTGTGCATGGTATAGGGTTACGTCTGCTTTGCCTAAGCAGTACCACACACGTGTGGGATAGGTGCCTGACCACTGGGAACACCTGCAACGCACGACTGAAACCCGACTGCGTTGGTCCTGCATACGTCCCCTGTGTCTGTGAGCATCTCAGGCCCGAAATCTGAAGAAATCCAAGCTGTAGTCAAAAGCGTACACTATACACCCGCCATTTCCCTCAGAGGCTCAGCGTCAAAGTTGGCCGCAATCGAGTTTCAGCCATTGAAGCTCGACCTCTGCGATTTGTCGTTCGTCTGCTGTTTCTTTAGGCATTTCTTTGTAGTGACGAAGGGCATCCTTGCAACGGCAACTTGAAGCCTGAGTCTCCTTACGTTTCCAATCGTCCTTGGAGGTAAGCGCAATGCAGGTTTCGCCCGTAGCGGGATCAAACCGATACGTCCTCAGTCCTTCGCTGCGCAACTCGTAGTGGTGCTCCGTTGCCGCTTTCTGTTTCAGTTCGGCCACCTCAGCTTTGAGCTGTCTTACATCAGCTTCCAGCAAGCGAGTTCTTTCGTCCTGTTTCTGTGGATTGCAATCAGAACTGTTCACAAGAATGAAAAGCGGAAGGAGAAGGAAGGCTGCCTTGAGCATGCCTAAGATTATGGGTCACTAGGTTGCCGCAATCAGTGACGGAAGTCACACCATACCGTTCGTAAAACAGCGCGGGATTCCTCATCCCGCCGATCTTATGATAAATTCTGAAAGCCAGTCTGACCTGCTCCACGGAGCAGCGATGACTCTAAAGCAACTTGTGGAGCACTACATCAAACACGAACTCCCACGGCTGGCATTCTCGACTCAGTGCGCGTACCAGAGCAATCTGAAATCGTGGATCGTACCGAAGTGGGGCAACCATCAACTGAGAGAAGTCAAAGCTGTGCAGGTCGAAGAGTGGCTGCTGTCCGTACCCCTCAAGAATGGCACCAAGAGCAAAATTCGGAACATCATGTGTTCCCTCTTCAGCCATGCTTGCCGATGGGAAATCACTGATCGCAACCCGATACTGCACGTGCGACAGGCAACCCTACGGGCCAAGCAGCCCGTCGTCCTAACCAACGCGGAGATAACCGCGCTCCTAGGTGAACTCGGGGAACCAGCCCGCACTGCCGTATTTGTTGCGCTTGCTACAGGACTGCGAGTGTCAGAACTGCTGGCCCTTCAGTGGCAGGACATCGACTTCTCAAACAACACGATCACCCCAACGCGGGGAATCGTTGACAATGTTGTAGGCGGATTGAAAACAGTATCCTCAGCAGCGCCCGTACCAGCCAGTCAAGAAGTCACTGACGCGCTGGCCCGCTGGCATGAGGTGACGCTGTACAAGTCTCCTACTGACTGGGTATTCCCAAGCCCGAAAATGGGCGGAAAGCAGCCGTACTGGCAAGATTCCCTGATGCGCAAGGTCATCTGGCCCGCTGCGAAGCGAGCAGGCATAACCAAACGCATCGGCTGGCACACGTTTCGCCGTTCGCTGGCAACGCTGCTGATTGATGTCGGAGCACCCGTGAAGCTCACGCAAGAGATCATGCGGCACGCGAACAGCCGTGTGACGCTGGAACTCTACCAGCAAGTCAGCATGACGGCGAAGCAAGCGCTACAGGCGAAAGTGGTAGCAGTTTGGTAAAATCGTAGAACGTAGGCGCGTAGCTCAGTTGGTTAGAGCGCTACCTTGACACGGTAGAGGTCAGGAGTTCGAGTCTCCTCGTGCCTACCATATCTTCTCCCAGTATCCTCTCTCAGTCCTCCGCGCTGATCTCTCCTGTCACTGGCTTCAAGGCAGGTGCAGCCTTGCATTCGATTCAGGTTTGGCGCAGGTCTTGATGCGCTCTTTTCGAATTTCCTATGCGCCTTTACGACTTTGCTGATGGAATCTCAGGTGGCGGAAGAACGATCGCGAAAGCCGGCTTATGCACGGGCAGGCTTGAAACTGGTCGCCCGAAGTAAAAGCGCCTGGACTTGGAATAAAGCTGGATACGTCGGCAGACAGACTGAGCAGAAAAAGTAATGGCTGGCGGGTTGTACTTTTCCGCCAGCCTAAAGATAGCGAGCCCGAAGTGTTCGGCCCAATTTACCACCGGTTGCTTTGACAATCTCTCGGTTGCTGTTCCGCCCGCGATGGACTAGCTGATCGGCGGCAAGTTAGCTTGGCAGTGATGGCCCGGGGGGCACACGAAGATCGGCCCGCCGTCGGCGACGGGAACGAGTTGTACGTTAGCTGCGAGGAAGGTACCTACCAGCCCGGCAATGAGAATCGCGATTCTGATTGCGCGCTTTGCATTGATCTGAACCATGGGTGTTGCTCCTTAGGGTCCCTGGGGGGAATTTTGTTTCCTTGCTCGGTTTGTCCGCCGCAAGTGCCTTTGTAGAAGCAAGCTGGGTTCCAAAACGGAAATAGGAGCATAAAGAGCCCGGGAGGACAAATTACTTGGGTAATGCAGGGTTTTCTGGCCCGTTTGGATCTGTCCCACACGCGGTCGGATACGAAACCCAAACAAAGATGCTCGGCGCCTAACATTTATGTTAGGTGAGGGCACTTCGGAGCTCGGCACGTCCGGGATATACTCATTCCCTAATGGGCCACTCGGGTCAAGACGTTATCGCCCCGGCGAGCGGGGCCCGGCTGGAGGCGATCAGCGGCCCCCTCAAAGGTAAGGTGTTCCGGTTGACCAACGATGAAGTCTCGATTGGTCGCGACCCATCAAATGAAATTTCACTTCTCGACGGGCTGGTCTCGCGACGGCACTGCCTGATCCGCAAGGATGGGGAAGGGTTCCGGCTTCAGGATCTGGAGAGCCGCAATAACACCTTCGTCAGCGGCGTCCCCATAAGGGATAGAATCCTCGCCCCCGGTGACGAGATCCGCATCGGAAACTCGATCTTCATCTTCCAGGGAGCAAACACGGAGCCCACCACGGGAGCCGCGTCCCTGCAACTTGACGCTACTCCAACGCCTGGCGGCCCCACCGTTCTTCTGCGAAAAGAGGATTTGCTATACCTGCAGCCTCAGCGCCCCAACAGCTTGCCCGCCACCGCGAAAACGGTTCGCGACCTCAACGTATTACTCGATTTCAGCCGAGCCCTGAATTTGGTGCGAGGCCTTGACGCCGTGCAGGAAAAAGTTCTGGAGGCCGTGCTCGAGATCGCCCCCGCCGATCGAGCTGCCATCTTATTGACCGACAACGGGATCGATGGTTTTTCTGCGATTCGCGGCCGGGACCGTCGCCTGGGACCGAACCAACCGGTTCACGCCAGCCGGACTATCCTGACGCGCGTTCTGGAGGAGAATCTCGCCGTACTTTCCAACGACGTTCTGAGCGACGAGACGTTTCGGGAAGCAGATAGCTTGATGGCACCGAAGGTAGGATCGGTCCTGGCCGTTCCTCTTGCGGTCCAGGACAAGCTTTTAGGCGTTATCTACTTGGACGCTAGTTCGCCCGGCGTGCGCTTCGATTCTGACCTTCTGCAATTGGTGTCGGCGCTGGGAAACATCGCCGCTCTGACCATCGAGAACGCGCGGCACCTGGAATGGCTGGGAGGAGAGAACCGTCGCCTCCACGAAGAACTCAGCATTCATCACAGCATGGTCGGGGAGAGCAAGGCCATGCTCGAGGTCTACGAGTTTATTTCCCGTGTTGCCGGGCGGGATTCGACAGTCCTGATCTCCGGGGAAAGCGGCACGGGAAAAGAACTGGTCGCGCGGGCCATCCACGAGAATAGCGGCCGGGCGAACAAACCATTTGTGGCCATCAACTGCGCGGCCATCACCGAAACTTTGTTGGAGAGCGAACTGTTCGGGCATGAAAAGGGTTCCTTTACGGGGGCCGTCGCTCAGAAGAAAGGAAAGCTGGAGATCGCCGAAGGCGGCTCAGTGTTTCTGGATGAAATCGGCGAACTGGCGGTCGCTATGCAGGCCAAACTCCTGCGGGTCCTGCAGGAGCGGGAGTTTGAACGAGTCGGAGGGACGCGTCCTATCAAACTCGACATCCGCCTGATCGCCGCCACCAATCGCGACTTGAAAGAGGCGTCCCGCACCGGCGAGTTTCGCCCGGACCTTTACTATCGCCTGAACGTCGTCTCGCTTCGCATGCCGGCCCTGCGCGAGCGGCGAGAGGATATCCCATTGCTCGCGGCGTTCTTCGCGGCGAACTACAGTGAAAAAGTAAAACGGCGGGTGGCTGGCATTTCTCCGCCGGCTCGCGCTTGCCTCATCCGCTATGACTGGCCGGGCAACGTCCGCGAATTGGAGAACGCCATTGAACGTGCCGTGGTCCTGGGTTCGACAGAATCGATTCTTCCCGAGGATCTGCCGGAGTCGATTCTGGAAGAAACAGCCGCCTCCGGGGAGCCGGTCAGCGCTTTGCACGACGGCATTCGCGAGGCGAAAAAGACTCTCATTGAGCGTGCCATCGAGCAAGCGGATGGAAATTATACCGAGGCCGCCAAAATCCTCGGGGTCCATCCCAACCACTTGTTCCGCCTGATTCGCACATTGAATCTGAAGCCGAAGCGCCAGCGATCAGGATAAAGGCTTAATTACTTAAGGCCTTTCACCAGAAACAAATTGGCAAGATCATGCTGGAACGTAGAAGCGCATGCCTTCCCGTCGGCAGACAAAGCCAACGGCCCAAAGAACTCAGCCCCTGGCTCAGGAACCCTCACGACCAGCCAAGGCTCCTGGCGATGAGTGGCGATCTCAAGCCGGCTAATCTTGATGCTGGAAGGTTCGCGCTGTTGCAGGAACAAGTACCGGCCGTCGCCACTCCATCGTACAGCGCGCTCGCCGTTGTGCAGATCAACGATCGTTTTGGACTCCCCACCGCCCAAGGGGGACAGGAGTAGCTTGTGGGAATCCACCGTGATGAACCAGTGTCCGTCTGGCGAAACCCGAGTACCGCGCGTACCCTCCGGGGTGAGCGGCGTCCATTTGTTCTCCTCCACCTCGTAAATCCAGGTGCGAGTCGCGTGACCGGTTTCATTGCCCGTGAACAGAATCCGCTTGTTATCGGGAAGCCATTCCACGTCATCGAAGTGAATACCTTCGATCTTGGGAAATCGCGATTCTCCGGGACCAGTGGGAAGCAGCATAAGACCGGAGCGCTCCCCTTCGTGGTGAATGCAGGCTACCCACTTACCGTCCGGCGAAAGCGAGGGCCGATTCCCATAGCCCAGGCGTATGGCGGGTGAGCCGTCCGTCTTCCTCATATAAATGGCAGAGTTGCGCCCCTGACCATTCGACAGCTCAACGAAGAGCGCCGATTGGCCGTCGTTCGAAAGCTCATAGAGCAAGGAGGAATCCAGCCATGCTAAATCGCGTTGGGCGGAGCCGTTCGGCGGCAAATAGAGGATGCCAAGTCGCGAATTGACCGTGCTCAGCAAGACGCGGCCATCGCGGGCGACGTCCTGCATTACGATCATCGCTCCGGTCTGAGAGATCAGCCGCTGCGCGCCCGTGAGCGTGACGGCATAGAGCGCCGGATCGCTGCCCGGCTGACCGCCAGAAAACCACACTTCATGATTGTCCACCGACCAATTCAAGGCACCGGTGGCGCGCCATCCCCGGGACAGCACCTGCCTGGGATGGTTCGGGCCGACTACGCAAAGCGCATAATCGCCGACTTCAACATCAAAATCAAAAAACGCAACCAGCTTGCCGTCGGCTGAAACGCGCGGCATCAACGGCGGCCGCTTCTCGGTGACGTACAACATTGTTCCTACGGGATACTCCAGCTGGTAACGTCCGCCCACCGTTCGCACCACGGCCAGCGATTCCCCATCCGGACCCCAGTCCGCGCCACTCACTCCTTCCAGGATTTCTCTGGGCGCGCCTCCGCCAAAGGGCACGCGCGCCAGGGTGCCGACGTCTCCACCGCCCAACAGGATCGCCATCTCCCCGCTCTGCGAAATCGCGAGCACTCTCGCACTGGGCAGCTGCAACGGCCTCGCCTCCCGATTGCCCGGCTGCGCGGAAAATAGAGTCGATGGGGCGCCGTCCCACTCGGCAGAATAGACAATGGTGTCGCCAGGAGCGAACTTCGCCGAGGTAACGTCACCGCGGCGAAACGTCAGGCGCTGGAACGACGGCGGCTCGGGACGGAAAAACTTCTGCTCATAAGAAATACCGGACACAAGTCCCAGCGCAACTCCGAGCACAATTCCCGTTACTAACCGCGCAAACGGCCAGCGCTTCTCTGGCGGGACGCTGCGCGCTCCCGGAGTTGGACTCGCAATGCCGACCTTGCTGGAATCCATCTCCTCGCGCAACTCATCCAGTGCTACCTTGACATCGGCCACGGTTTGCCAGCGCCGCTCGGGATCCTTCTTCAGACATCGTGCAATGATCCGATCCAGTTCCGGCGGAATTTCCGGAATGGTCTGAGACGGCGGCTGCGGATCCTTGTAGAGCACCGCCGACAGCGACGACAGCTTCGATCCCCCGGCGAAAGCCCGTTGCCCTGTCGCCATTTCATATAGCACGGAGCCAAAAGAGAAGACGTCCGAGCGCGCGTCGACCTTCTTCCCGTCGGCTTGCTCTGGGGACATATAGGCAACCGTGCCCAGGATGGTGCCCGCTTCTGTGAGAGGCGACCCCTCGCCATGCAAGGTCTCGGCGTAGGCATCTGTTTCCCCCGGTTCACTCAATTTGGCCAAGCCGAAATCAAGGATCTTGACCTGCCCTTGCGGCGACACGATTACGTTCGCGGGCTTCAAGTCACGATGCACAATACCGGCAGCGTGAGCGGCCGCCAGTGCATCCGCGATCTGAACCGCATACTTCAAGACGTCACGAACCCGGAGACCCTTCCGTCCAATCAGGTGATCGAGCGTGTCTCCCGCGACATACTCCATCGCGATGTATTGAACGGGCTTTCCATCGACCTCCTGTGTATCAATGTCGTAGATGGTGACGATGTTTGGATGGTTCAGCGATGAGGCGGCCTTGGCTTCCTGGATGAAGCGGCGCTCGCGATCTGCGTTGAGAGCCGTTGCCGACAGAATCTTGATCGCGGCAGCTCGTCCAAGGCGGGAATCCACCGCCTTGTAGACCACACCCATCCCACCGGCCCCGAGCTTAGCCTCGATGCGATACGAGCGGAGTGATTTGCCGATCATCCGTGCAGCTCCGAACGTGCTGTCGCCACTTGCGGCACGAAAACCTCGAGTCGCAGCCACAACAAACAACCAAAATGAAGGCGGTCAAAACCCGCGAAGAAAGCAATTAATACAGCGCAGTTGGCGGGACGATTTCTCGATCACCGTGGCGAGCCCAAAGTCCAGACCAAAAGCAGACGCTGGCGCGACATGCCCGTGCATCTCCACAGAGAGACACGGTGCAATTCTAACTCAGATGGGCCGGTCTCGCTATGATTGCACGATCATAAGCGCGGACCGGAGGTACACGAGCATCAAGATTCTCAACGGGACGACGATGCTGCCGTGCCTGGGTGGACTCGGACCTCCGGGTTCGACGCGCGGACAGGCGAAGGCGGCTGCCACATTTCCCTCGTCCCGTTTCTTCTTGCGGACAATTGACAAAAAGAGTTCAGTTCTCTACTGTTTGCCTTTCGAGTAAACGATTACCGGCAGCGCCCACGGCAGTAAAAACAGGAGTGGACCGATGGCCATTGTCGCAGGTGTCGATTTCGGAACGCTGAGCGTTCGCGTCTCTTTGGTGGATAGCGACCGCGGACTGATTGGCTCTGCGCTCTCCGAATATCCTTTGCACCGCAAACGCGAGGATCCAGACTATGCCACGCAGTCGCACGAAGACCATATGCGAGCGCTGGCGTCGGCGACCCGGCAGGCGGTGAAGGAAGCCGGCATTTCAGGGGAGCAGGTCGAGGCCATTGCTCTGGACACCACGGGATCCAGCGTGATTCCGGTAGCCGCCGACCTCACTCCGCTCGACGACTACTACCTCTGGTGCGATCACCGTTCCAAGCAGGAAGCTGCCGAAATTACAGAGCTCGCGCACCGCGAGAAACTGGAAGCCATCGAGTGGTGCGGGGGCGTGTACTCCTCCGAGTGGGGATTCGCGAAGTTGCTGCACTGGCTGCGGCACAATCCCGAGAAGCGCGCGAAATTCGCGAGCGCCTTCGAGCATTGCGACATGGTCGCGGCCACGCTGTGCGGACTGACAGATGCGAGGCAGGTGAAGCGAAGTGTTTGTGCGATGGGACACAAATGGATGTGGAACGCTGCCCTCGGCGGGCTGCCCCCGGAAAGTTTTCTGGTGAAAGTTGATCCGCTGCTGGCGGGCGTTCGGGCCAAGTTGGACGGACAGTACGCGACCTCTGACAAGATTGCAGGAAAGCTGGCGCCGCAATGGGCAGAGAAGCTTGGCTTGCGCGCCGGAATTCCCATCCCCGTAGGCGCGTTCGATGCGCACTGGGACGCTATCGGCGCTGGAGCCCGAGAAGGCGACGTGGTCAATGTGGTCGGCACCTCGACGTGCATTATTGCGTACGCGAAGCAGGCGGAATTAATCCCGGGTGTGTGCGGGGTGGTGAAAGGCAGCGTGCACCCGCAATACACGGGGGTGGAAGCGGGCCTCTCGGCTACGGGTGACATTTTCAGCGCGATCGCACAGCGGGCGAATAACAGCGTCGCGGAACTGAGCAAGGGTCTGGAAAATTATCGCGCCGGGCAAACCGGATTGCTGCGCATGACCTGGGATAACGGCGACCGAACCGTGCTGGTCAATCCCAATCTCGGCGGGATCACGCTGGGATGGAATCTGCAACACACCGCCCAGGACGAACTGTTCGCGGCCATCGAGGGAACTGCATTTCACACCCGCGTCATTCTCGATCGCATGAGCGAATACGGAGCGCCGACGCTGCGCGTGATCAACGGCGGCGGCATTCCGCAGAATAATCCTGTGCTGAACCAGGTCTACGCGAATGTGCTGGGAAGACCAGTGCTGGTGCCGAGCAGCAAAGTGACAGGGATCGGCTCCGCGATTTTTGCATTTCTTGCGGCCGGCACCTTCAAAACGATTGCCGAGGCACAAGACCGGATCTGCTCGTCATTTAAAGTCTACGAACCCGAGAAGCCTGCCCAGCGGGTGTATGCCGATCTCTATGAGCACTATCGTCGACTCTATTTCGCTTTCGGCGAACCGGGAAAGAGTGATTTTGGAAAAGTATTACCCGCTTTGATCCAGATCGCAAAGGCGGCCAAGGAATCGTGATTTCCCGATGTTGTGAGCAATTGCAAATTTAGACTCGTGGTCCTCGCAAGATCACACAGGAGAGTGCAACATGCCTTCCGACACCAGACGACAGTTCCTGCAAAGAGCCGCCAGCGTTGGCGTAGCCTGCTCCGCCAACCTGCTGGGGAACCGTTTCGCATTCGGTCGAAGCGCTCAAGCCGGCTCGGCTGACTCTGCCGGAGTCGCGCAGATCTACATTGATTCCCGGCGGACGATCGCTCCCCTGGATCGAAACATGTTTGGATCATTCCTTGAGCACCTCGGTCGCGCTATCTACGAGGGCATTTACGACCCGGGCTCCTCCTCGTCGGACGCAAACGGGTTCCGCAAAGATGTGGCCGAAGAAGTGCGCAATCTAGGGGTACCGATCATTCGTTATCCCGGCGGCAACTTTGTTTCGGGCTACAACTGGCTGGATGGGGTGGGACCGAAGAAAGATCGTCCGCGCGTGCTCGATAAAGCCTGGAACACGCTCGAAACCAACCAGTTTGGCACCAACGAATTCATGGCGTGGTGCAAGCTTGCCGGGTCAAAACCCCTCATGGGGCTGAACCTTGGGACGGGCACGGCTGAAAGAGCAGCCGCACTGGTGGAATACTGCAATCTCGAGAAAGGCACCAAATGGAGCGATCTGCGGCGCAGCCACGGTGTTGAACAACCCCACAAGGTCGAGCACTGGTGTCTGGGCAACGAGATGGACGGGCCCTGGCAAATCGGGCATATGACGGCCACCGAATACGGCATGAAGGCGCAGGATGCGGCGCGCCAGATGCGTGCTGTAGATCCGTCTCTGAAGTTGATTGCTTGTGGATCCAGTGGTCCCTTCATGCCCACTTATCTGGAATGGGACCGCGAAGTGTTGGAGCAGTGTTATGAGTACGTCGATGGCCTGTCTTTGCATCGCTATCTCGGCAACACCCCTGAAGAAACCGGCGGCGACAGCGCCAAGTTTGTGGCCATGAACCTGAGCATGGAGAAACAAATCGCGGAGACGCTCGCAGTGTGCGATCTGGTGCGCGGACACAAGCGGTCACCGAAAAAACTGTGGCTGTCATTCGACGAGTGGAACGTGTGGTATCGACAACGCGATGGCGATGCGGTGAATGGGCATGAGCATGAAGCCCCCCATCTCCTGGAGGAAGTTTATAACCTGGAAGATGCGCTGCTGGTCGGCGGAATCGTCAACAGCCTGATGCGCAACGCGGACCGGATCAAGGTCGCCTGCCTGGCACAACTGGTGAACGTAATCGCCCCGCTGATGACCAATGCGAAGGGCGTGTTGCGGCAGACGATCTTTTATCCCTACAGCTGGGCCTTGCAATATGCGCACGGCAGCGTGCTCAATATGGTGGTGGAATCGCCCACATATGACGTTTCCGAGTTGGGGAAGGTCCCCTATCTCGACGTGGCCGGAACTACGAGCACGGAGGATGGGAAAGTGTCACTGTTCATCCTCAATCGTGATTTGACCAAGGCACACACGATCGAAGTCAATTGGCAGGACAAGGCGCCGGCAAAAGTGCTGAACTCGACCATCCTGACGGGCAGTGATTTGAAAGCATTCAACAGCTTTGACGCGCCCGAGCGAGTAGCGCCCCAGACTTTCGACAAACCCGCTACTGCCGGAGGACGCACCAAGTTCGAGGTTCCAGCCCGCTCGTACACGGCCTTGCAGTGGACCACATGATGCCTGAGTGGCGTCTTTGATTCGTGGGGTGGCGTAGGCTAGCTGCCGGCAAAGCCGCTAGGGCCGGACTGGTTTTTCCCCCACAGAATTCTTCTGGTTGCCCAGCACCTGGTTGCTGGGCACCAGAAGGGTCGACTCGCGCAGCACCAGGTGCGTTTTCAGGATGTACTCCGTTCCCGTTGGCGATGGAGTTTCCCGCTGCACCTCCGTGAGCAGGGCATGGAAGGCCAAACGGGCCAACTCGGCTTGCGACATCTGCACCGTCGTGAGCGCGGGCAAGACAAATTGGGCAAGACGGATGTCGTCGAAGCCGATCACCGACAGATCCGAGGGGATCCGGATCCCTTCTTCATAGGCTCTTCGCATCGCTCCGATCGCTGTCATGTCGTTGGAGCACAGTACGGCTGTCGGACGGGTCGACCCGGCCAGGAGCTTGCCCAAAGCGACGATTCCGCCTTCGATGGTATGCGTTCCTTCCACGATCAAAGCGGGATCGACCTCTAACCCGATTTCTGCCATCGAACTGAGAAACGCCTGCTTGCGGGCCTGGGCCGACTTCAATTGCAGTGGGCCGGAGATGAAGGCGATCTGCTGGTGCCGCAGCGCCGCCAGATGCTGCACCGCCTGCCGGATCCCGTGCTGGTAGTCGATGCGAATGTTGCTGACCCGGGGACGCGCCGGTCCGACGTCCACGAAAACCAGCGGCACTTTGCGCAGTTTCAAGTCCTCCAGCAAACCCTCTTCCATGCCGAAGGTCAGGATGGCCACGCCCTCCACCCGACGTTCGATCATCCGCCGCACCGCCGTCTCCATGTGGGTGGGATCATTGCCGGTCGAAGTCAGCAGAATCTCGTAGTGATGCTGCACTGCAATCCGCTCGAACACCTGCACGATCTCGGGAAAGAAGGGGTTGGTGATTTCGGAAATGATCAGCCCGAAAATTCGGCTGCGGCCGGAAACCAGCGCCCGCGCCTGGGTGTTGGGATAGTAGCCCAGTTCATCGATGACGCTCCAGACCCGCTTGGCCAGCTGCGGGTTGACCGTGGGAATCCGATTGATGGTGCGCGACACGGTCGCGGTGGAAACTCGTGCACGCTTGGCAATTTCCCGGATATCCATTGAGTGACGTCGAGTGGTGAAAGGTGCGGGCAAAGTGATGATACCAAACGAGCAATCGTTTACGCAGGCGCAGATTGAAGGTGTACTCTTTTTGATGCTTTATACATCGAGCGCACACCTTCGACTCAATGTCCCGCTAGAATGTGGTGAACGATGGGACCGGTAGCGATAAAGAAAGGTCAGACGCGAGAGCGTGCACCCGCCTCTCGAGAGATGGGCACTCTGCGCTGCGACCATTGTGGTGAGGAATTTGTCATCTTGCACGATCCTGCATTTGTGAACAAGACAGCGGCTGAGCGTCAAGCCCATTGGCTCGAAAAAGTTCTGGCCGAGGAACACGAACGCGAACGGAAGCACCCCGATCGAATCCAGTTGCCGGAATAGCGACCAACCGCCCGAGCTCCGAGCGGCAAGGTTCTCTTCCAGGTAAGAAACATCAGGGCCCTTGCAGCTTGGGTTCCAGAGAGGTGCCTTCGTCCCGAGAGCGTTGGCGGCCGCTCTTCTGCTGGTACATCAGCGCGTCGGCCGAGGCCAACAGAGTTTCAAGATCCGAAGTCTTCGGATCACCTGCCGAAACGATCCCCGTACTGAACGAGAGACGATGGCTGCGGCCTGCCGCACTATTGCACGCGGTCAAATTCTGCTGAATGCGGCTCGTGATGTTGGCAATCTTGCTTTCCGCTGCCTCGGCAATGAAAATGGCAAACTCGTCCCCTCCGAGACGGGCAAGGATGTCCGACTCTCGAAAGCTTTCTCTTAACACATTTGCGGCGTCGACCAGGGCGCGGTTTCCTTCTAGGTGACCGAACGTGTCGTTGATTCGCTTCAGACCGTCAAGGTCGACGAAGGCGATTGAGAAAGGCTCTCCGGTTCGATTGGCTAGCTTTACACGATGCTCGGCGAGCGCAAAAAATCCTTTGCGGTTGTAGAGTCCAGTAAGATCGTCAACCAGAGAAAGGCTCTCCAAGAGCGCATTCGACTTCGCCAGTTCCTGCGCCTTTAGGGCTAGCTTCTCCTCCACGACCTTGCGTGCTGCAATATCCCGTTCGAGTTCCTCGTTCGCCCGTTTGAGTTCGGCAGTCCTTTCTGCCACCAGCTCTTCCAGGCGGACCCGATACTCCTGCAGCTCTCTTTCGACGCGTTTGCGCTCAGTAATGTCGCGGGAAATCCCCATCGTGCCAATGACGTTTCCTTTGCGATCCACCAATGGCAACTTGGTCGTAAGGACCCAAGTCTCGCGTCCATCGGTCCACGTTTCTTTCTCTTCTGCGTCAATGATGGGCAGACCGGTGCGGATGATGTCCTGTTCGTCTGCAAACGCCTGTTTCGCGTGCTCTTCGCTGAACACATCAAAATCAGTTTTGTTGGCCGCTTCCACGGGATCTCCTAGTCCAAATTTGACGGCGAGCGATCGGCTGATGCGCACAAAACGGCTCTCGCGGTCTTTGAAGTAAACCCCGTCTGGGATGTGCTCCAGAAACGCGCGGAGCAGATCCTCCTCTTCAACTCGTGAAATTACCTTCTTTGGCACA
Organism: uncultured Acidobacteriaceae bacterium; assembly: GCA_963819035.1. Taxonomy (GTDB): domain Bacteria; phylum Acidobacteriota; class Terriglobia; order Terriglobales; family Acidobacteriaceae; genus Sulfotelmatobacter. The sequence goes on from CAWFUU010000030.1 coordinate 53,777, forward strand.
CAGAGCCTTTGCACGCCATGGACGGCACGGCTAGTGTTTCGTCGACCCTTCGCGAGATTGTAATCCCTCTAGAATCAATGCGAAACGCTTCCCCTAGTTTGCTAGCGTAAAATCGATTGCACCCGTTGACCCTGCGGCGAGAAGATGGAGGCAGGTTCATTGGAGTGAGTACAGTCAGGCAAGGAGCACGTAAATATGCAGCCGAGGGTCGGCAAGGACCCTCAGCTCAACCGTGGTAAACTGTTGTTCCGCACGCCGGAGAGGTGGCAGAGTGGCCGAATGCGGCGGTTTGCTAAACCGTTGTACGGGCTAACACCTGTACCGAGGGTTCGAATCCCTCCCTCTCCGCCAGTCTAAAATCAAGGGCTTAGGCGTATATAGACGGGCGTCGATATACCCAAACGTCTTGCAAAGGATCTGAAACGGGCTGCAATGGACGGCGAACAAAAGGCGACACTGGGTCCGTCAATTAGAATTGCGGATCAACAATCGGGATTCTTGATCCTTCTGAAGCAGCAGCTTCCAGCAACTTGAAATATGCATCCCGGCCCGTTTCGGGATTGCGCGGGACAATCACTTTTCCGTCTTCCCCGCTGACTTCTGAGAACCATCCACTTTCGCCCCACACTATGTAGACGATATACGTTTTGCCTTTGCTACATTCTGGACAATTGACCGAGGCGGTTCCGAGCAGCCGATCTCCGGCTTTCAGCAATGGGATGACCGGTTGGAATATATTCTGAGGACCTCCTTCATCATGCGGCTTTAGCCAATCGAAGGTCCCGCCGGGAATCTGCAACGGATTGATGTCCGATGGGTGGTCCATATCCCAGAGGACCACTTGCCATCTGATGTCTCTAGCGATCGCGTTCGATTCATTGATGCCTTGCAATGCTGGGAACTTTCGCCCAACGAAGCGCAGACCCACAAGAGGAGGAACCGTCTCTTTGTTCATCTGCTTCAAAATCTGATCGAGCTTTCCCGAAATCTCCTTTGTGGCTTTCTCGTTGTTGTGGGTTCCCCGCAGAATAGCGGTTATCTGTTCGGCCAACTTCGGATCCACACTCTTGCAAACGAGCGATACGGTGTTGTTGCTGCCATCAACATTTATGCTGCAGTCTCCGCCTTGTTGGGTGACGGGCGCATTGGCTTGGGCAAGCGCCAATTGCGCACCAAGGACCAGAACCATCAGGATTTTCATTTTGGCTTTGTTCCTGCCTTCTTGTCTGTGCAATCTACTTTCACATCGTTGTGGTCGCCAGTCGTATTGGAGCTGCAATCACCGCTCTGCTGCGTGATCGGGCTTTGCTTCGCGCCATCGTAGGCACGGAAAGCATACGCAAAACCGAGGAACAGTGAGAGGATCGCTATCCAGAATCCATACTTGAGAATCCATCGAACAATACCGGCTGATTGCCGCTGGGACAACGGTGTCAAAATACCAGCCTTTAGGAGTACCCAATGAGTTCCAAAGACCAAGAACAGGCAAAATCCAATCAGAACAAGAGGGTTAACGAGATACGGAGCGACCTTGGAAAACTGCGAAATGTCTGGCATCGTCTTATCCGACCGTCAAAGAGCTAACTGTAGGCCCCATCAGCTCGGGTGACAAGACACTCCATCCTACGGTTGTCCTGACCGCCGCATTTTCGCTGTAGGGCCTGCGCTTGGGTCCCCGCGCCGTCCGTCCGGCCGTCCAATCACGTCGGTAACTCGCCCGCTTGGCCTCCCGCGCTTCCAATTACCCCCGGCCTTTCCGAACTTTCGTTCAAATCGCGCCGTCCCTAACTGGAAGCCTTCGAGGCAGGCTTCCGGACAGACACGCGAAGGGCGTCGGGCATGGTGTGTCCCGGCATTAGACGGGAGCCACTTGCTTGACCGGGCCTCGCGGACCGTTTTCGGAAGGGAGACCGGCGACGTCCTCGACCGTAGCGGCGGTTGAAGAACTCCTCGACATCCTGTTCTCGAGCCACAACGTGAGCGACAGTGTCACTAGAACGAGCGTCCACGGAATTACCGGTGATTTGAGCGCGAATGAAACCCCGAAGCGCACCAGCACAAGCCAGGTCATTGTTAGTCCCAGACCCACGATGACGGCGGTCAGGCGTCGCGACTTGTTGGCATGGGATTGGCCGGGGAACGCATAGGAAGCCGCCGACTGCACGGTCAGGGCAAACGGCAGGCTCACTACCAGGTCAACTAAGTAGTGTTGCCCGCTTCCCAGTGTGGCAATCACTGTCATGAAGAGGAAGAGGAACACCGCGGCCCGCAGAGCGATGGGAAACCGCTTGCTATTCCACCATAGGAGCACAACCCATGCAACATGCAACGAAGGCATTGCGTTGCGAGGGATGGTGGTCGGCAGGGACATCTTCTGCAGCACGAAGGTGGATAAATCCTCGTAAGGAATGTTTTTCCAAGGGAAGTCTTGCCCGAAGGCGTAGATGGGCCCCGTGCCCGGGACGATGTTGTACAAGAGCCATCCGCCCACACCGGCAAGCAACACGACGGTGAGCATGTGCCACGAGATTCGCCTGGTTCCGGCAGGAGTGTTCCATGCACATACGACGCCCATCGCGAACGGCAGCGACAGGTAGGTCAGCAGCGCGCTGCCCGTCAAGGCGATGCTGTCGTACATAATCCTTCCCACAAAAAAACTAGGCTCAAAGCCCAGGCTTCCGTCGAAAGCGTACAGCCAGGCGTCGTCCGTCTGCGGACTCAGGCCACTCGTCAGACTCAGAATACGGGCGCAACCAGATATGAAGATGGCAAGGATCAAAACCGGCGCCAACAGGGCGAAAGCATTTTCCCTGCCTTCCTGCTCCGACCACAGAGCGCGGAGACCAAGCACCAGGATCGCGCCGAATCCGAGCAGCGCAAGCGAGGCGGCCACGCGAAGAACCCAGAATGGAACCTGCGGCAGGTGGATAACCTTGACCAGAAGTGCGGAACTCAACAGCCAGCCGTAGACTTCCCAACGTGAGGGACTGCCTCGTAAGAAGAAGGCGAGCCCACCGGCAATGGTAAACGGCAAATACGGCTCATCGAAATTAGTGAGTCGTGCCCCTGCAATCACGAGCCCTATCCACATGAGGGACAGAACCACGAGAGGAACGACTGAGTTCCGCCGCGAAAGTGCAAGCTTTTCCCACGCCATACTTTGGATCCCTCCAAGCCAGGACCGGACTGCCGAAGGGCTCGCAGCAATTGTATGTCTGGCCTGCCGAGAATCCTCAATTACGAAGGTAAGTCGAGGCGAATAGGAAGGACGTCCGAATGACTAGTGGCCTGTCGCGATGAGTTCGTTACCGGTCCGCAGAATCCCTCAGGGGCTGAAGCCCGCGTCATTATGAGCTCTGGGCGGCACGGCTGAAGCCGTGCCCTTTCCAAAGCAACTAACCAGATGGCCCGCTCTGAGTAATGATTGTTCTGCGACAAGCTACTAGTTACTTGCGTTTTGCACCAGGTTACCTGGCACCTCGCGGATGCGCTCTACTCGGCTAGACTTAGAAAACGGATCGCCCACCTTAACTTTGCCAATGGTGAGCCTCCCCTTGCATGGAGGAAACATGGCCGGAGCCACTGCGACAGCCCCAACTCGAATGTGTGATCCCAGCGTGCAAGGGGCTTCGTCTCCCAAATCGCTACCCTGGTGGTACCTTTTCTTCTTTGTTTCTGGATTTCCAGCGCTCCTTTATCAGATCGTGTGGGAGCGCGCACTTTTCACTCTCTATGGAGTAAATATTGAGTCGGTGACCATGGTTGTCACCGCCTTCATGGTGGGGCTCGGTCTGGGCAGCTTGCTTGGTGGCGTCGTCTCTCGTCACCACCGCTGGTCGCTGCTCGGGATCTTCGGGCTCGTAGAGTTGCTGATCGGGTTATATGGAGTTTTTTCGCTGAATCTGTTTCACTGGGCCGCCAAATTTACTGCTGGTTCTCCGCCGCTTCAAACTGGACTCATCGCCTTCACCCTGGTCGCGCTTCCGACAGTACTCATGGGGGCGACGCTTCCCATGCTCGTTTCTTATGCGGTCCGTTTGTCGCACAATGTGGGAACTTCGGTCGGCGCACTGTATGCCGTCAACACGTTGGGCTCAGCAGCCGCCTGTTTCTGCGCGGGACTATTCCTGGTGCGCTGGCTTGGGCAAACCAAAACCGTGGCACTGGCTGCAAGCCTGAACGCCATCGTGGGGGCAACCGTACTGGGGTGGCAATTCATCCGGCGAAAAACGCCCGGCGAGACGGTGCAGCAAGAGGAATCGGCGCCTACTTGCATGGGTGAGCCATGCTCCATCAGTTTTCCAGCCGCCCTTGTGATCGCGGGTGTGGCCGGGTTCATCTCGCTAGGCGACGAGGTCGTCTGGTATCGACTATTCTCGTTCACCACTGCCGGACTGGCCAAGAGCTTCGCGTTCCTTCTCGGGGCTTATCTTGCCGGGATCGCTGGAGGGGCGCTGGTCACCAACCGCCTTTGCAAAACGATCATCGACACGCAAACGTTTGTCCGCTTTCTGGTCACCATCGTGTTCGGTGCAAACCTGCTCGGCTTCCTTGTTGGTCCGATGTTATTCAATCTTGTGGTCCACGTTTCATATCTGTGGACACTGGTGCCGATCGGACTCGCCGCCGCATGTCTCGGCGCAGTCTTCCCCATGCTCTGCCATATCTCCATTCCGCCTGATGGGAGTGCTGGAGCGCGCATGAGCTACCTGTATCTCAGCAACATTGTCGGTTCGGCACTGGGAAGCTATCTCACCGGTTTCGTGCTAATGGACATCTTTCCCTTGCGCTATGTGAGCGTGGTGCTCACTCTACTCGGTCTCGGCCTTGGCGTAGTCCTGCTACTCCGCGCAGAATTGAAACGAACCACATTCATCCTATCGGCCGCCGGTGCTTTTATCGGCGCGCTGATTGTGCTCCAAGCTCCCGACTTTCTGTTTCATCACATGTACGAAAAGATGATGCTGAAAAAGAGTTATGTGCCGTCCGGCGCCGATTTTGCCGCCGTGGTCGAAACTCGCAGCGGCGTAATCACGGTAACCCCGAACGGCATGGTATTCGGGGGCGGCATCTACGACGGACGCTTCAGCGTGAACCTGGTCAATGATGCAAATGGTATCGAACGGCCGTTTGCCCTCAGTTACTTCCATCCCAATCCGCGGGAAGTGCTGATGATCGGACTCTCTTCCGGATCATGGGCGCAGGTCATCGCCAACAATCCGCAGGTCGAGCATCTGACCATCGTCGAAATTAATCCCGGATATCTGCGTCTCATCCAGCACAACGACACGGTCGCCAGCCTGTTACGAAACCCGAAAATTCACATCGATATTGACGATGGCCGCCGCTGGCTCATCCGCAACGGCGGGCGCAAGTTCGACGCCATTGTGATGAACACAACCTACCATTGGCGTTCAAACGCTTCCAACCTGCTCTCCGCGGATTTTCTGCAACTGATTCGTCGCCACCTTAACCCCGGCGGCGTGCACTTCTACAACACGACCGGGTCCGACGAGGTCATGGCTACCGGTGTTCGCGTTTTTCCCTACGGAATGCGCTTGGTGAATTTCATGGTCGTCAGCGATACGGCGCTACAGCTGGATGCGCAGCGTTGGCTCGATGTGCTCATGCAGTACAGGATCGACGGCAAGCCGGTATTTGACACCTCGCAAGAGCAGGATCGCCGCCGTCTGAAAGAAGTACTGTCGCTAACCGCCACGATGGATCGCGCCTTGCCAACCTCCTTCACGCTAGAATCCGCCGACCACATCCGCGCTCGGACTTCTCAAACCCGCATCATTACAGATGACAACATGGGCACCGAATGGTCTCAGCCAGGACCGGAGTAGGGAAAGAACCTCGAGGTAGCACCTTGGACCAGGCTGTCGGCAGTTCGACGGGAATCGCAAATCCTGTAGGGAAATGGCGACGGAACTTTTCAAACTCCGGTACTCGCAGCGAAGAGCCGTTCTGTTGGTGCACTCTTTCAACACCCACCTGGCGCATCGCTGGGCGAGGACTCTTCATTCAGAGAATGTGTCCGTGGCTCGGCCCTTGCCAGAATCAAGCAACGAACGTGCCCTGATGGCCAGGGCTTTGAAGGAGAATGGTTTTCGCAAAATCTCTCCATCCAAAGTAGAGGCTTCAGAAGCAGCGGTCGCGAGGTCGGGATAGCCGGAGATATACAACACTTTTGCGACCAAAGACATCTCTGACAGCCTAGCTGCCAATTCCCGTCCCCCCATGTTGGGCATCACCATGTCTGTAATCAACAGATCGATGTTCCTCTTGTGGGTTTGCGCAAGTTTAATTGCCGCCTCCCCGTCTGGTGCCGCCAGCACGTCGTACCCAAGTTGCATAAGATAATCGCTGGCTACCTCTCGGATGGCGGCTTGGTCTTCCACCAGCAAAATGGTCTCGTGGCCCGTTGCTGGCGAGCGAGAGTCCGGTGTCTGGTCGCCGGTACAGATCTCCGCTTCCTCTGCATAGGCTGGCAGGAAGATCCAAAAGGTGGTGCCTCGGCTCAGTTCGCTCTCCACGGAAATTGCTCCCCCGCTTTGCTTGACGACCCCATACACAGTTGACAGCCCCAGTCCTGTCCCCTTGCCAGGACCTTTGGTTGTGAAAAAGGGCTCAAAAATGCGCGACAGCGTTTCGGGGTTCATTCCGATTCCGGCATCACTGACAATGAGCGCAACATAAGTTCCAGGCCGCACTGAACCATGACGCAACGTTTTGGCTTCGTCAAAGCGCGTGTTCTGGGCGGAGATCGCCAGCTTGCCTCCATTGGGCATGGCGTCACGCGCATTCACTACAAGATTCAGGATGGCCTGTTCAAGCTGGCTCCGATCAGCCTTGACGCACAAAAGTGTGGATTCTGTCGCAATCTCTAGTTCGATGTGCTCGGCTACGAGGCGACGGATCATTGTTCCAAGGTCGCTCAGAACCACCCTCAGGTCCAATACCCGTGGCTGCAGTAGTTGATTGCGACTGAAGGCGAGTAATTGCTGGGTCAATGCGGCGCCGCGGGCCACAGCGCTTTGAATCTCTAGAGCGTCAGCGCACGTCGCATTATCAGAGGATGCCCTCTCGCTAATCCGGTCCGTGTGCGCTCCGATGACCGTAAGGAGGTTGTTAAAATCGTGGGCCACACCGCCGGCGAGCTGGCCCACGGCTTCCATCTTCTGCGCCTGCCGAAGCTGCTCCTCGAGCTGCTTGTACTCGGTAATGTCGTAGAGCACGCCCTGCATGACGGCTTTTTCGCTAGCGACCTCGGTCAGAATCTTGCCTTCGTCTCGAAACCATCGAATCCGTCCGTCACGAGCAATCATGCGATACTCGGCTTTGAACAGTTCTCCTGTTCTCTGAACCCGTTTCTCTGCTTCAATGGCAATGTCGCGGTCATCGTCGTGAATGCGACTCATCCAAAGGCCCGGGTCAGCTCTCCACTCCTCCGGTGTATAACCAAGCATGGGTTCGATTTGAGGGCTTACGAATGACCACCGTCCCTGCACCCCGACCTCAGCCATATAGGTGATGGCTGGCAAGCGTTCGACAAGGGTGCGATATCGCGACTCGGCAGCCTGAAGCTCATCCTTTGCGCGTCGATGTTCAATTGCAATTCCTGCCAGATGCGTAGCGCGCTCAATGAGCAAGAGATGGTCGAAGTCTGGCGCTCGAGGTTCCCGATAATAACAAGCGAAGGTCCCGAGAGTTGAACCACTCTGAGATGAAATCGGCATCGACCAACAAGCGCGTAGGCCGTGGGGTATGGCTAGGTGGCGATAATCGTCCCACAATGGGTCCGTGGCGATGTCGCTCACAACGACTGGTTGTCGACGATACGCGGCTGTACCGCAAGATCCGGAGCGCGGCCCAATCTTTGCACCGTCTATGGCTTGCACGTAGGCCGGGGGCAGGCTGGGGGCTGCCCCATGGCGCAGAGTTGTTTCGTCGGGGTCAAGGAGAAGGATGGAGCACGCCAAGCCGGGGTACGTTTCCTCGATCTTTAAACACAGGGACTCTAAGATCCGTGGTAGTGGTTGAGCCGCGATCATTTCAAGCACGGCTTTGTCCAGCCGCGAGAGTGCCTGCGAAATTTTTTGTTGATCTCCTTCCGAGATTCGTTTCGTAGTCGACATTGCGGTTGCCAGTGTGGCTACTTATTCTCTCACTTCCGAGAGACGGAAAAAGGCTCGGTCCCTGACACAACTGCTGATTGCCCAGGATATCTATTATCGTTGCGATAATGTGTTATGTGAGGGTTACGAACGTCATGCCTAACCTCCCAACAGTTCGCCGCAGGATGCGACCGGCGTATAATGCGTGCGCTACGCCGGAACAGACATTCTCGAGTCTGTCCCTGCAAGACATCAAGAGTGGAGTGGCAGAGAACCTTGGACGGTTCTGGTCGAGCGGTGTCCGCGCGTTCAAAGAACGCAACATTCGTGGAATTCGCGCGCGGACTCGGGGATTTACTCCGGCCGCTCGACCACATTAAGGTGCAGCTGGGAATTTATGCCTCTGTGTGAAACGTCGACCGTCTCGACAACACTATCGATGTAGGTAAGGATCGCCCGCTGCCCTCGAACGCACCTTCGGACCTGGCCAGGACACTCCAGGTTAAAGGAGACCAGCTTCCCGCTATCGGTGCCGCGCCGCTTGCTTCCGTCCTGCGCGGCGCGAGTTGCCTGATGCGGGAATGGGTTCCAAGGTTGAGATGATGAGATTTGCGGTCATTTTCACGGCCCAACTGCTATCAATTTAAGTATCAGATGGGCGACTAAAATCCCCCGAGGAGGTCTCGCCGAGCCTCAATATGGCTGTCAATCCCACAAAGATAGGGAAGTACAACGTCGAGGCTGTTATCGGCCGCGGTGGCATGGGAGTCGTGTTCAAAGCCGTCGATTCCCAAATTGGCCGTTACGTAGCGATCAAAATGATCACTAGCGGCGGGGATGAAAGCCTGATCGAGCGGTTCAAATCAGAGGCCAAGTCGACGGGATCACTGCAATGTCCGAACATCGTCACCGTCTACGACTTCGGCGAGCAGGACGGTAATCCATACCTGGTAATGCAGTTTCTGGAGGGTCCGAGCCTGGACGCGATGATCAAGAAAGGGGCTTCGCTGACCCTCCCAGAAAGCCTCGGAGTCATCATCGACGTCTGCAATGGTCTTGCGTACGCGCACCAGCGGCGAGTGATTCACCGCGACATAAAGCCGGCCAACATCATCGTGCTGCAGGATGGCATCAATGATGGCATGGCAGTGATCGTTGATTTTGGAATCGCTCGGATCGTGGGAGATACTGGCATTACGAAGCCCAATCAAGTCATTGGCAGCATCCACTACATGTCTCCTGAGCAGTTGCAAGCCAAGGAACTCGACGATCGTACTGACATCTATTCGATCGGAGTAGTTCTCTTTCAGTTGCTGACCGGCGTACTTCCCTTCGATGCGAACGAGACTGCCGCTACCGTTCAAAAGATCCTCAACGATTCCCCGCCTCCCCTGAGCGCATATCTGAAGGAATACCCCGCAGAATTGGACGATATTGTCAGTCGGGTTCTTGCAAAGAAGAGGGACGAGCGCTATGCCCGGGCCCAGGATCTTGCGTTCGATCTGATGCGGGTCCAGGACCAGGTGAAGTCCGAAACAGTAAACCAATTGGTCCGCCGTGCCGAGGTGGCAGTAGAGCAGCAGGACTGGACTCAGGCCAGAGAACAGTTGCAGCAGGTGCTGCGCATCGATCGCCATAACAGTCGTGCGCAAAAAATGATGAGCGGGGTGCACGAGCAGCTCCGGCTGCGACAGGAAATCGAAAGGGCTCGCGCATTACGCAACCAGGCGAACGAATGTTACATGGAGCAGCAATACGATGATGCGCTGCACCTGCTCGATCAAGCGGTGACGCTTGACGCGAAGAACAACGATCTTGCCTCGTTTCGTGAGTCGGTTCAAGCCGCCAAGGAAAGGGCAACAAGGCTTCGACGGGCTCTTCGCCGTGCCGAGGCGGCGCTCCATGACGGAAATATCGACGAAGCCCAAACCGCAGTTGACGATGCTGTCAAGATTGACCCTCAGGATACGCAGGCCAAGGCTCTCAAAGTAATTGTTTACAAGCACGCTGAAGAGAGATCCCGTCAACAGCAGTTACGGAAGTTGCTCGATCGGGCCCGTGAGCAGATTGTTGCTCGCGATTTGACCACAGCGTTCGCGACACTCAAGGCCGCGGAGGTACTGGATCCGACTTCAAACGAGTTGCAAACAGTCGCCAAAATGGCTGCATCGGCGCGTGAGCAAGAAAGACGCAGGTCCGAAGCGGAGGAATTGTGCCGGCAGATCGAGGCGGCCCTGGTTCAAGAGGACTACACAACCGCAGTGGCGCGAGCGGAAGAAGGTCTTCAGAAGTTTCCTCAGGAACAGAGCCTCGTCAAACTGAAGGCCTTGGCAGAAGGACAAAGGGGCCGAGTCGAACAGAAGAAGTTTGTTCGAGAGCAGTTTTCCGCCGCGAGTTCGTTGGCCGAATCCGGACAACTGGCTCAGGCCTTGGCAGTATTGGACGGTGCACTACAGAAAGTTCCCAGGAACGGCGAATTGGAGACTCTGCGCTCGACGCTTCGGAACCGCGTGGCAGAGGACGAAGCGGAGCAACGAAGGGCCAGCGCTATTGATGCATCCCTTGCCAAAGAGGGGAGGCGAGTTCTGCAGGAGCAGGGAGCGCTGAGCGCCAGGGTGTTTCTTGATACGCACGCAGCTCAATATGCAGATTTGCCGCAGATCCGGGCACTTTCCGACGCAGTCCGCGCGCGCGAAGAACTCGATGCCCTGGATGGGAGACTTGCAGCCGAGCCGAATCCGGTAAAGCAAGTGCATTTCGCCGAGGAGGCTGTACGCTCCAGCCCCGAGAACCCCTTGGTCCAAAATCGGCTTGCGGAGACGCGGCGCGTCCTGGCTCAAATCAATGCGGCGATCGAACGTGCCCGACGGTTCGAAGCGGCGCATCGGCTTTCCGAGGCGATTCAGGAGTGGGAGCAACTAAAGAAAACGCACCCGCAAAACCCTGGGTTTGAGTCGCAAATCAGGCGGCTCGCAGGTCTCCAAGGGCAAAAGAAGAGCGCGGGAACTATCCCAGCGGAGCAGCCTTCTCCAATCGAGCCCTCTGGGAGTTTCTCGGCTACGCGAGTACTGGGCTCAAGGTTGGAAGATCCCGATGTCACGCCGAAGAGCCCGGCGCCGACGATTCCCGATACTGCCACTGATTCGTCGGAAACAGGGACGACGTCAGCAACAACTTCAGGCACGCTGCGAAGAGTTTCTGCGGTTGACCTCCTGCGACAACTGGCGAACTTCGTCGAGGGACCCAAGAAATATCTTGTGATCGCTGCAACTGTAACAGTGGTTCTTGTGTCCGCTTACCTGATATTCGGTAGTGGTGGCAAGAAGCCTTCCACGGCGAAGAGTAGTGCGCCCACGGAGGTGCACATCACCACGAATCCAACCGACGCCGTGGTTACGAGTGGCTCCCAGCTCGTCCCGAACGGAATAGTTTCGTTGGTTCCCGGAGATAGCGTAACGGTCGTGGTCGCTCGGCTCGGGTATAAAACGAAGCAGGTGGAGGTGAAGCAGCAGTCCGACGGGAATATCGCGCTCGACCCTGAGCCGCTACATTTGTCGATACAGACCTCGGAAAAAAATGGAACCGTGGATTTGGATGGCAAAAAGGTAGCCGATCTTGCCGACGGCAACCTGGACGAATATGACCTTGTACCTGATGGAGAGAGCCACGAGTTCAGCGTTACGGCAAACGGCAAACAATTGTTGACTGTTCAACTGCGAGCCGTGCCCGGTTCTCTTCCTCAAGTGAATGCCTTCGACGCGAAAGGTCTGTTCTTGATCACCAGTTTGGGCAACAGGGCCAAGTTGTATGCCGGAAATCAACTTAAGAATGTTCGACTGGGGGATCAAAACATCGCGGTCAGCTCTTCCGGAGCGGATTTGAGTCTTAGTGAACAGAACAGTGAAGTCAAGTTCGGCGAAGGCAGCGGACAGGGAGGCGTGGCGATTGAAACTTCCAATGCGCCCAGGCTAGCCGTGTATTCGACCAATATGGGTGGACAAGTTCAGATCACATCGAACGTTGCAAAAGCAACGCTCACGGTCAACGGCACTCCGGTGAAGTCTCAGGGACATGGCTGGCTGGTTAGCAAGCCACCCGGCACGTACACATTCGAACTATCCGCCGAAGGATACGAATCGCAAAAATGGACGATGATCCTACTGAGTCGGCAGATTGTCGCGAATAAGAACGTCAATCTCAAGCCCCGGGCGAAGGCGGAAGTGATGGCTTCGCTAGTAATAGAGCGTGGGACTCCCGAGGCCGTAGTCAGCGTTGATGGGAGTCAGATAGGTAGGCTCGACGCGAACGGGAATCTGGAGTTACCCAATGCTTTGGCGGAGGGCCAGCATTCGATAGTCATAGCGAAGGCAAATTTCGACAGCCGCGAGTTCCCAACTTCTGTGAAAACGCCCGAGTTTCGGCTGGTGGATAGCAAGCTTAGCGCGTGGCCAAACGTGGCGTTTCAAACCACAAGTCCGAACGTTACTGTGAAATACCAGCGGTCTGGTGATTCGCAGGTGCATCAGGCGACGGCATCAGAGAAGCTTGTGCTGCAACCCGGCCAGTATGAGTTCACAGCTGAGGCGCCCGGCTATCAAAAGTACACCACAAAATTGAACCTGGTTTCCGGTTACGAAGGGAGTATTCCGCTCAAACTCGATCCAGTCCAAGATTATCAATTTCAGGATTCGACTCAGGTGACTCACGACGGACCGGAGTGGACCAAGTCGAAGGACCCACACGCGTTTGTACATTTGAAGCCCGGGTTCTTGCATGAGACCCTCATTTTTGCCAAACCGGGAAGGAATTTGTTTTGGAATAAGAAAGTCGAGTGGGAAATTGAGGCGTCGGGCAGTTCGGCACACATCGACTATGTGCTGGACGGGCAGAAAATGGTGAGAAAGCTCGTCATCGGAGAAGAAGCTTCCGACATAAAGGAAACCAAAGTTGACGTTGTGGCGGCGGCTCAGGCAACCTCGCTCTCCGTGCACATTCAGGTTGATGGATCGCATGTGCTGATTAGCAACGACAAGGGCGTGGTTCTTGATGACTACAATGCTGGGCGACACAACTTCTCAGGCGGCAGGATTGGCATCAAAACAGAGTCTCATTTCGTCGTCAGAGACAAATAGCTGATGAGGACCAGCCGTGCGCCGGCCCATAGGGTCGGCCGTCTTGCCACCGCAGCAAGTCGGCCTCCTCGCTGATGTGCAGCGTGCAGTTGTTGTGAACGCAGCCATGGATTCAAGGCACCGCGTCTCACTTCCGTTATTGCCGTTCAACTGCGTAACCTCGCCCTACACTCGGTGACCGCGCTGTGATTCGGGCCTTCCAGACCTAGGTCTTTGCCTGACATGAATCGCGCGCCTTGGCTGCATAATAGAACAGAGAAGTATTGCCGAGGCCTATGAAGACGACGAAACAAGCTGCGACCATCACGCTGATCATATTGCTGGGGCTCATCGCCTACGGGTTGTTTCGAACTGGCAGACCGATAACAGCATCGCAAGTAACCTCGGGAGGCGAGTCTCCACAAGCGGCGCATGGGGCTGTGATTGATCAGAGTTCTCTCTATGATGCGCGTCGGTTGGCGCAAATGCCCACTACTGCCGATGAATTGCCCATGGCACAGGAGGCCCTGCGCCTCGGTGATCGCGAGATGGACCTGGCGTTCGCGGCGGGAGTGCAGGAGACCGAAGAGAATCCGCCGGCTTTGAGCGCCGAGGCAAAGCAGAGTGAAGCCAGGCTGCAGAAAGCAGAGAAAGCCCTGGAGGCCGACAACGCACGCGTCGAACAACTTACCTCTGCGTTGTCCAAGGCTACCGGAGTCAAGGCGAACAGTTTGGACGATCAACTGGAAGAGGCAAAAGTCCAGGTCCAGCTTGATCAGGATGAGGTGGATAACGCAAAGCAGGAATTAGCCATTGCCGGTGGTGATACCCAAGGCCGGATTGAACAGTTAATGAAAGAGCACGATGACGCATCCCATTTGGCAGATACGACAACTGTTAATACTTCCACTCCACCCGATCAAACCGGGCTGGTTCACCGTTACCAGCAATGGTTAGAGCTACATGACAAGAAGTTGCAATTGTGGCAGGCCAAGCAAGATGCAGAATCGTCAGCGGTCGCGTTCACTGCAAAGCGCGATGCTCTTCAATCGAACATCAAAAGCAAAACACAAGCAGATCCAGGAACACTCGGCGGAGGGCCTACGCAGCCTGCGAGTGAAGATTCTGCTAGCTCTTCCCACGAGGCCTCGGCCGATCTGGTGAGTGCTACAAAACGGCGCTCGGCCACGATGAAGGCACTCACAAACTATGAGGAGCGCATTGAGGATCAGAAGAACCTGGCCGAAACCTATAGAAAGTGGCTGGATGTGGTCTCAGCACAACAACGCAACGTAATTCACCGAGGATTATCAGGTGTTGCTATCGTTCTAGCTATCTTATTGATCGGGATTTTCTTTGATAGTTGGTTAAAGAGTCTCCTCAACAAAGTAAGATTGGACCCTCGTCAGGCCGAGACTCTCCACGCGGTAATAAGCACTGGTTTGCAAATCATTGCGTTGGGACTGGTTTTACTGGTAATTTTTGGTCCGCCAAGCCAGTTGGGAACGATTTTGGGACTCGCCGGCGCGGGTCTTACGGTGGCGCTGAAAGATTTCATCATTAGCTTCATTGGCTGGTTCGTCCTGATGGGTAGAAATGGGATCCGCTTAGGTGATTGGGTGGAAATTAACGGAGTGACCGGGGAAGTCATTGAGCTCGGAATGTTTCATACGGTGTTGCTGGAGACTGGTAACTGGACCGACTCTGGTCATCCGACTGGGAGGCGTGTCACTTTCACCAACAGTTTCGCCATCGAGGGTCACTACTTCAATTTTTCCACTTCGGGGCAGTGGCTTTGGGATGAACTGACGCTGGTCTTGGCCTCGACCCAGAATCCGTACCCGATCGTTGAAGCCATTCAAAAAGCCGTGGTGGAAGCCACCGCAGAGAGCGCTGGTCAAGCGGAGAAAGAATGGCAGTATGCCGCGCATTCCCGGAGTATGCGCGCGCTATCGGCCGCCCCCGCCATCAATGTAAAGCCAGTAAGCGGCGGAGTCGAAATCGCTGTGCGATACATAACGCGCGCCAACGAGCGTTATCAATTGCGTTCTAAGCTATATCAGGCCGCGATGAATTTAATCACCAAGAAGGACGCGCCCGTGTCTATCTCCGAAAAACAAGATCCAAAGCCTGCCTGACACTCTGTCTCTGACTCCTTGGTCGTTTCAGGTATTCGGGATATCTGCTGGAAGACGAAATGCTTGTCTCCCTGACGGGCATTTGTTGTCTCGTGCTCGGGTGTTGTCCCCAGGATTTGTTCCATTTTTGTAACAAACTGCCCATTCGCTTGACACCCATTGGGTGCAGGGGGAAAATCCTCAGCTAAGGTACGGCTTCGTCTGTCGACTTAGTCGCATCGGATGGTTGCTCTGGCCATCCGCTCTGCGGGGACCCCGTTTTACCTGAATGCAATCGCGAATGGAGGTCGTTTATGCGGCGTCCTGCGTTTTTGCTCCTCGCTGGAATTCTGTCGATATCAGTACTTTGTCCCGGAGTTTGGAGTCAATGTGGAGTTGAACGCTGGTCGATTAAGACCGGAACAGATTCTGGCGCCTCGTCGATTGGCCTCTCGTCCGCGAGTCCGACGACAATCGGTAACCTGACCTCGGTTCCTGCGCCCAACCCGATTCCGCTGACCTCTCGCGTCTCACCCACGGAAACCACCACGTGGACGATCAATGCCACTTTGACCGAATTCAAGGTGGAAAGCGATTCCGATTACCACCTCGTGATCAGCGACGGTGCCGGTACCACGATGATTGCGGAAATTCCATCGTCGAATTGCGTCGGCACCTCGAGTCCCTTCGCTTCTGGCATTGCTCAAGCACGCTCCAAGTTTGACGCGGCTTTCACAGTGAGTTCCAGCTTCCAACAAGTGAACGTCCCGGTGCAGATAACCGGCGTTGCCATGTTTGATTTTCTGCATGGCCAAACAGGAGTTGCGCAGAATGGGATCGAAATACATCCAGTTCTGGATATTATCTTCAATCCAACGAATCCGCCGCCGCCCAATGGCTTCAACCTGACGGCATCGCCGGCATCCTTGGGACTCCTTTCCGGTGGCAGTGGAAGTGCGACGATTACAACGGCAACCGTGGGATCCTTCAGCTCGGACGTGGCGCTCTCTGCGTCGGGACTTCCCGCTGGTCTTAATAGTTCTTTCAATCCCATTACGATTCCGTCACCCGGTTCTGGTTCGTCTACTTTGACTCTGTCGGCGGATCCGTCTCTCGCACCTGGGAATTACAGCTTTGCCGTGATTGGTTCTGGCGGCGGAGCAAACGCACAGTCACCGATGGCGGTAAATGTGTGCGGAACCGTGCCGGGAACAAGTCTGAAAGCCATGGGTTCGGCTGGAGCGCAGGCGAGCTCTAGAAATGCTACTTCGGAAGGCACGACTCACGTTCACGATGATGATGACGGTCGAGTTCAGGTTGTAGCGAGTGAGGCGGCACGGGTGCGCTCCCGGCAGCATGGCGGAGACTTGCTTTGTGCTCCGCGACAATACGACATCTTTGTCGGTCCAGGTTGGAAAACTTCACCGCCGGCACAGGCTTCGCTGTCACATGTGACGGCAAGAATCGAAGCGACCGCGATTTGTAAGCCGACTCCCCAGGCTGCGATTCCGGCGGTGCGAGAATATTCGGAGAATGTGGCGGACAAGCTTTCGGACCTTAGAATCCAAGTACTGCTCGATTCAATGATCGAGAGCCATAAAGTAGCTCTTCCGAATGCAAATGCAGTGTACGTTTTGTTCCTGGACGCGAACACACAGGTGACGATGGGCGGTCGCCAAGGCGGTGTTGAATTCCTTGCGTACCACAATCATTTTCACGGGAACCAGGGAGAGGTTCGATACATCGTCGTGCCTTTTGATTCTGACCTCAGTCGGGAAAAGAGGACAACAGCCCGGGCCATCTTGGAAACTCTGAATTACCCCGACGGTCCCGAATGGTAGCTTTGTCCAGCGCTTCACGCTCCGTGTCGTCGATTTTATGCCCCAACGAGCGCCCATTCTCTCTGAATGCCTGTAATACTAGTAATACCATTTGGGGGGAGTAGTGCGTTTGACCGTATTCTTTTCGCTTTATCGACTCAAGACTGGGTTCGCCCTTTGTCTTCTTTTGGAAGCCCTGGCGCTCGCTCCTTGCGCGCTTGCCGACAGTGCCGCCTTTGACCTCGTCGGTCCGAAGGTGGAGGTCCGGGTGCAGCGAGCCGGAGTCACTCTCCCCATCGCGGAAGTTCCCAGCCTTCAGGCCGCTGACCGGTTGTGGATCCACCCTGATTTGCCCGACAGCCAGTCTGTTCGTTATCTCATGGTCGTGGTTTTCCTTCGCGGCGCCACCAACCCTCCGCCGGATTCGTGGTTCACCCGGGTCGAAACCTGGACCCGTCCCGTTCACGAAGAAGGCGTCTATGTGACAGTGCCGGAAGAGGCCGAGGAGGCTCTGGTATTGCTGGCTCCGGAAACCGGGGGAGCCTTCGGCACGCTGCGCAACGCGGTTCGGGGCAAGCCCGGCGCGTTCGTCCGTGCGGCGCAGGATCTGGAACAGGCCGGACTAGACCGCGCCCGTCTGGAAAAATATCTCGACACCGTGCGTCAGACTTCCACGAACAACCCCGAAGACCTAAAGTCGCGTACCACGTTGCTGGCGCGCAGTTTGAACATCCGCCTTGATCAACAGTGCTTCGATAAACCCACCGCCCAACAAGTACCTTGCTTGACGCAAAATACCGACCAGTTGGTGCTCGACGACGCTCACAGCCAGACCATGGTGGCGACGCTAACCTCCGGTGCATCAAGCGACTTGCTCGCGCAGATAAGTGCAACTCCTACCGCTCGCGGCGGGTACTACAGCGCTTATGTTGGTGCCGTCGTGGATGTAGCCCGCATTCTGAGTACAGCTCGCACCGCCCAATACCAGTACATTCCTGCGCTGGCGGTGCCAAAGCAGAACGAGTTGAATCTCCGTCTCAACAATCCGCCATCGTTTCGCAATCCCAAGTCGGTGCTGGTGATCGCTCTGCCGCTGGTTCAGACGTCTCCCGTTCCTCCGTTGCGCGCGCTGGATGCGACCCAAGTATTTTGTGCGGGAAAACCGTCGTTGCTCCTTCCAGCTGAGGGCGCGCCGCTCGCATTTGCAACCGAGCTCGCGCACAACTTCGTTCTGCATGTCGAACCCAAGGCTGGCCCCGGCATCGACTTGCCCGCGAAGGCCGATCCGGAGCGCGGTGGGTTTGTGGTCGACACTCAGCCTCTAAAGGGCGCCGACCTCGATGGCGAAATAACGGGTGTTCTTCGTGGGACCTGGGGATTTCACCCCTTCGACGGACCTCACTACCGCTTGCGCTCCCCGCAAGCCGGACCATGGATTGTGGCCTCCAAGGATGCCAGCGCACTGATCGTCGGCCGTGAAGATACATTGCACTTGCAGTCCTCTGATGCCTGCTGCGTGAGCGACGTCACGGTAAAAGACGGGCAGGGCAAATCGTTGCAGGCGGAATGGAAGGAATCGAAGCCTGACGAAATCGAGGTGAAAGTCCCCCTCCAGAAAGCCGTCGCGGAATCGCTAACCATGGTGATCAAGAAATTCGGTCTCCACGACGCAGACGAGGTTCCGCTTCATACTTATACTGAGGCGGCGAGCTTGGACAGGTTCGGTGTCCACGCCGGCGACGCCGATGGCATCCTCAAAGGCACGCGGCTGGATCAGGTCAGCAGTCTGGAATTAAACGGTCTGCAGTTCACTCCCGGTTCGCTAACCCGGGTCAATCAGCAGGACGAACTCAAGTTGACCTGTCACGACACGGCCGCTATTGCCAAGCTGGTTCCAGGAGACTCGATTGTTTCCCACGTCACACTCAAGGACGGCCGTACGCTTGATGTCAAGACCGAAGTTACGGCGCCTCGACCAAGAGTCAGCGTTCTCACCAAGAACGTGCAACTGGATCAGGAGATCTCGCCCACTGCTTTCCATCTTGGTAGTCCTGAGGAATTGCCACAGGAGGGGAGATTGAACTTCTTCCTCAAGTCGGTGGTGCCTGAGACTTTCTCTACTACGGAAAAAATTGAAATAGCGACCGCCGATGAGTCTTTCCACGTATTGCTCAGCGTTAAGGACGGGAACCTGATGCTTCAGGACTCGAGCACGGTTCTTGCGATTCTTGACCCGATGAAACTGCTTGGCCCCTCAGCGTTCGGCCCGTTGAAATTCCGCCCCGTGATGGCGGACAGCACCTATGGCGACTGGCAGCAGCTTGTGAGTCTGGTACGCATTCCCAAGCTCAAAGGGGTTCGCTGTAGTGCCGCTCCGGAGGGCCTATGCACCCTCAACGGCGATAAACTTTTCCTTCTCCAGTCAGTGAGCACTGATCCCGATTTCGTCAATTCGGTAGCTGTCCCGGAGGGTTTTGTCGAAGACGTGCTGACAATTCCCGTGCCGAAAGCAAAGACGTTATACATCAAACTTCGCGACGACCCCGCCACCGTCGATGTTGCGGTCGTGCCCTCTCTGACCAGCCAGCAATGACCGTAAGAGATACTGGCGGCGCCGGATCCACTTCGCAGCGCGCCCGTACGAGCCGCCTTTGCTTGGTGTGGCTCTGAGAAACTCGGGCGGCAACCCCTCGTGCAGCCTCTCGGGATCCACGAAATCGCCTGAGTTGACGAGAAAAATCGCTCTATTACATCAGCTTTTTGAGGTTGACAAACTTCCCATATTGTATGCAATATCCACTCTAACCTTTTCCGTCGAAGAATGACGTGGGGAAACAAAGGTTCGGGGGGCCTGCTATGGCTCGAGCACACGTATGCGCCTTGGGGCAGTTCGGCTTGATGTGCTTCATGCTGTTCACAGTCTGTTCGCTCGGAGTTTCATATGCACAAGTGTCGACAACGGGAAGAATTACAGGCATCGTGAGCGACTCCTCTGGAGCGGCAGTCACGACCGCTACCGTAACAGTCAAGGGTGGCGCTCTAATGGCTTCCCGTATCACTCATCCGCAGACCGACGGAAGCTACCTTTTCGACTTGCTGCCTCCCGGGACGTACCTGGTGACCGTTCAGGCGACCGGATTTCAGACCCTCGAGCAGCGCAATGTAGTCATCACGGCCGGATTCACCGCCACCGTCAACGCAAAACTCCAAGTCGGACAGGTCCAGCAAATTATGGACGTCGAAGGCGAGCCTGTAGTCGACGTGCAAACCGTTGAGACGTCGACGACATTCGACCAGCAATTGCTGCAGGACATTCCTGCCGGCCGCGATCCCTGGTCCACAGTCGCGCAAATGCCGGGCGTCACACTGACCACCTTCGACGTCGGCGGGAACCAGAGCATGCAGCAGTCCACGATGCAGGTTCACGGCAGCACACCCGGTGAACAGATATTCAGCTTCAACGGTTTGGATCTGAATTGGCCCGGCGCCAATGGCGGTTACACACAGTTCTACACCGACCATGATTCCTTTGAGGAATTCCAGGTCGTTGCAGATAATGCTCCGGCCTCGGTTTCGATCAGCGGCGTGTACATGAACATGGTCACGAAGTCGGGCTCGAACCAGCTTCACGGCCAGGCCGCCATCTACTATGAGACGGCAGGTACTGAAGCGACCCCGATTCTGCCCAAGTTCGGTGGCAGTCCAGTGAACTCTGGTTCTCCGGTTGTGATGGCGCGTGACACGACAGCGGGCCTGGGCGGCCCCGTCATAAAGGATCGTTGGTGGCTCTTCGGTTCCTACCGCCGCTATGACATTCGCGAGAGCATCCTGACCGTTCGCGATCAAGCAGGAAATCCGGCGCCCGATATTAATCACCAAACGAACACCAATCTACGCAGCGATTGGCAAGTCAACCCGAAAAACAAGCTCAGCTTTATCTGGCTTTACAACGAACAGAACCGCTTCTTTCGGCGGGATACTGCCTTTCAGTTTGTGACTCCAGAAGCCAGCTGGCTTCAGATCGAACCCGCATACATCCTGCAGGGGCTATGGACCAGTGAAATTACCAATAACTTCCTGCTTGACGTTCGGGCCGGCTACAACAAAGAGGTGTTTCCGCTCGGCTATCAGCATTCGGTGACAGCCAGCGATTTCAACCGGCAGGACACAGTTCTTTCGACTGAAACCGGCGCGGCACCATTCGCCTTTTCAAATCCGGCCTGGGTATTCAAGACTTCTGTGGGGGCGTCTTGGTACAAGGGTTCGTTAGGTGGGAGTCACAACTTCAAGTTCGGTGCCGAGTTTGGCGACAGTTACAACCCCTACGTTTACCAGATCAATCAGGGTATCAATGCCCAATATGCGAACGGTCAGGCCCTCGATGTCATCGCCTACGACACACCTTTTACCGAGAAGACCTACTTCCGTGACAGCAGCGCATATGTTCAGGATGCGTGGACGATCCGGAAGCGTCTGACTCTGAACTTGGGAGTTCGCTACGACCGCTTTACCAGTTACTATCCGAAGCAGGCACCAAGCCCCAACCTCACGTTCCCTGATCTGTTTCCCGCACCGCCTGGCGGAGCATTTCCCGCTTCAGGCAATCTGGTGGACTGGAATAACATCTCCCCACGTGTTGGACTCGCCCTCGACGTAACAGGCAAGGGGACTTCGGTGGTTCGCTTCAGCTACGGCAGGTTCTACAAGATGGAGGGTACCGGACTCGTGGAACAGGTAAACCCGGTTGGTTTTGCGGGGCAAATCTACAAATGGACCGACACCAACGGCGACGGCATTCCTCAGCAGAGTGAGTGGAAGAATCCTGCAAATCTGCTCGGCTCATTCGGTGGCACTAGCACCCACATTGACCCGCATATGAGCCGACCTTATTCCGACGAAATCAGCGTTTCGTACGAGAAGGCGATGTGGCGTGACTTGCGCGTGAGTGCTTCCTACTACTACCGCACGAAAAAGAACCTGGTCGGCCTCAAGAATCTGGCTGCGCTACCGTCTGACTACTCGCCCATTACGACACTCAACGGTTCGCCGATTCTGAACCCCGTCACCGGACAACCCCTGACGCTCTACAACCTCAACCCCGCACTGGTAGGACAATCCAACGTTCTATTAACAAACCTTCCCCAGCTCGATGACAATGCGTATCACGGAGTGGAAATCGATGCCGTCAAGCGTATGTCGAACCATTGGCAACTGCTGACCGGGTTCACCATACAACGCCAGAAGGGCGTTTATTGCTGTAACGGTTCTTCCGACGATGCTTTGACGGGAACCGACAATGTGAATGATCCGAATCTGAATATAAACCGCAGCAACAACTACCTGAACAATGACGCAACCTATGTCTTCAAGGTAGACAGTACCTACGAGCTACCTTGGAAACTCTCGTCGAGTGTGAACTTCCAGCACTACACAGGCTTTCCATTTCAGCCCCAGGGAGTTTTTACAGGACTCAATCAGAATTCTGAAACGGTAATCCTTCAACCGGCGGGCATCCAGCGTTTACCGAGCGTGAATCTGTTGAATGTGCGCCTCTCGCGCAAGTTCGTGCTCAATGAGCGTTGGCACGTCGAACCACTCGTCGACCTCTTCAATGTTACGAACGCACAGACAGTAGTTTCAGAGGTTCAAACCTTTGGTCCGAACTACAGGTTCCCGACCAACACCATTAACCCATTCCTGGCGAGATTCGGTCTGCGTTTCGATTTTTAGCGACATCGGTAGGCGGTGTGAGGTCGCACTCGGCGGGCGCGTATAACGGGCACCCGCCGAGTTGCCCGTTTGTGGCGGTCTCAATCTAGACTCTGAGGACGCAATGTTAAGACTCCAGTTCTTCCTTACAGCTTTTTCAGTCACCGCAATGTTCTACTTGCCCACGGATGCTTCCGCGCAGATGGTTCCCTCAGAAAAGCGGATCACCATTGAGCAGTTGATCGACATCAAGCATCCATCCAGCCCTGTCTGGTCGCCCGACGGTCGCCAGAGTCGCTTTTATCTGGGACCGAGCCGGAGTCAGCAACATCTATGTCTCAGATCTGGATGGCCGCGCCCGGCCTGCCGCGGCCACGACCTATTCTGATGGAAGAATCAGCAACGTCTTCTTCAGTCACGATGGCCGGACGATTTACTTCGCTCGCAATGGTGATCTCTGGCAGGTTCCGCCGGCGGTGGAGAGCCTCGCCGTGCATTGAGTACGCCGCTGCAAGACGGAGATTTTTCGCCGTCTCCGGATCGCACACGCATCGCTGTGGTACGCAAGACTGGTGCAGGGCATGGAAGTGATCTAGTTGTTCTCACCCTGTCTACCAGTGCGGAAACAAGAATTGCCCACGACGATGTCAACATCGACAGTCCTGCGTGGTCTCCCGATGGGTCGCAAATCTGTTATATCGGCGGCGCCAAGCTCATTCCTCATGATTCGTCTCCCTCCTACTCTGGTCAAAAGCTCATATTCGCCAATCCCGAATATGTCCCAGGGATGCTTTACGCTGTGCCGACGTCCGGCGGCAAGACAGTTCCCATCGGCACGAAAGGTGACTACGACGCGTTCTCGTGGGTTGACTCTAATCGCGTTGTCTTCGCCCGCCAGTCAAACCAATACAAGACTCGCACTATTTATGTCGCAGATATAAAGGACGGCAACCCGAAATCGATCCACGAAGACAACGAAGAGAAATTCTGGAGTCTCCCTGACTGGGAGACGGGAACCGAACCGCAACCTTCCCCCGATGGACGGTGGGTCGCGTATCTTTCCGATCAGGACGGATGGGATCATATTTACGTGATTCCCTCTGCCGGGCGGTACTCCTGTTCAGATCACCAAGGGACATTTTGAAGCCTGGCGTCCTGCGTGGTCGCACGACAGTACCCGCATTGCCTTCGACGCGAACGAGCCGGACCATCCCGGAGATCGCCGCGTTGGCGTCGCAACTATCGGCGCTGATCCCGCTCACGCCACCATCACCTATGTCACCGAGTCCCGCGGCACGAATATCGAGCCGTTGTGGTCGCACGACGACAAACGCCTCGTCTATCAACATACCGATACACGGAACTCGGCCGATCTCTACGTCATCGACGCGGTCCCGAACGCAAAGCCCATCCGTCTCGGCGACTCCATGCCCTCAGACATCGATCGCACGGCATTCGTGGAGCCGCAATTCGTTCACTACCCTGGCCCTGACGGTCAATCCGTGCCCGCATGGCTGTTTGTTCCCAAGAATCTCGACCGCACCAAGAAACATCCAGCAATCGTGTGGATCCATGGCGACGGCATCAACCAGAACTATGACGGCTGGCACGTGCAACGAAATTATGCCGTCTACTACAGCATGCATCAGTATCTGCTTCAGGAGGGTTACGTCGTGATCGCGCCCGACTACCGCGGTAGCATCGGCTACGGGCGAGATTGGCGTAACGGGGTTTACATGGATGTCGGCGGCAACGACGCCAAAGACGCTTGGATGGCAGGCAACTACCTCAAGACTCTTCCCTACGTCGATAGCGATCGCCTGGGTGTTTGGGGTCTAAGCTACGGCGGATTTTTCACGCTAATTGCGATGACCGATCAGCCAACTCTATTCCGCACAGGTATCGACGTGGCTGGTGTCGTGGATTATGAAATGTATTACAACGATCCTTATCATGGCGACTGGACCGAAAGTCGTATCGGTACGCCGCAACAAAACCCCAAGGTGTACGCGAACGCTTCGCCCATCTCACACATCGATCGTCTTGCGCGGCCGCTTCTTGTTTTGCACGGTACCGCCGATGTGAACGTGCCATTTCTTGAATCGGTGTGGCTGATCGACGAAGCCCTTAAGAAACACAAAGGTGATCTGCTGACCTTCATGATGTACCCGGGCGAATTCCACTACTTCACGCGGGAGCATGTCTTACTCGACGCTTGGCATCGCGTAGATGACTATTTTGCGATGCATCTGAGTCCGGAGGGGCGCTCGAACAAACAATGATTCGATTTCAACGCTGAGATTTCGTCCACTCCCATCCCGCCCTTCGAGAGTTCAACGAGAAATTCGTCGCAAGCGGCTGCAGAGCGGGAAATGGGAAAATTCGCTAGCCCCAGCGGGGTTGTTCATCCAGGCTGATACCCAGAACGGTCTTCGCCACGACCTCATGCGTGAGGAAGGAATTCGCAGGATGGATTCGGCCCAGACGCGCATCGCGGACCAATCGTTCGTAACCCGCCGAGCGAAAGATTCCGTTGCCGCCGGTCACTTCCAGCCCCAGGTCCACGACTCGCCAGGCGCCTTCGACGGCACGGTACTTGGCGGCAAAAATCTTTGCAGGCCAATGGGCGCCGTGACCCACTCCGTTGGACCAGTCCTCGGCGATCGTCTCCAGATGCGGTCCGATGGATTCGAGTTCGATGACCATATCGGCAATGGCGTGTTGGATCTCCGGGTGATACGCCATGGAACGGGAGAGAGCGAGCGAGCCTTTGCTCTTCACCGAGCTAATACTCAGGTCCAGCGCGCGTTTGGCGAGTCCGTAATAAACGTTCCCAAAGCCCATCAGTGCCCAGGCGAAGACGCCGAGCACAAAAGGATCGATTCCCGCAGCGCCGGCAGGCACAACCCGGGCGATGTAGCGGTCCGGAACGAATACATTTTCCAGGACGGTGTCATCGCTGCGGGTCGCGCGCATTCCGAGCACGTCCCAGGTCTGCTTGATGTTGCACCCGGCCGTATCGCGCGACATGAATGCGTGAACGATCTTGGGCTCGCTCGGGTTGCTGGTGTCCATCCCATGCAAGCCAAACCGTGTCCAGACAGGCGTCAGGCTGCCAAAGTGTTTCCGGCCCGTGAACCGGTAGCCGCCGGCAACCGGTTCTGCTTTCGTGGTCGAGAGCAGGACCGGCACATCATTGCCGCTTTCCGCATGGCCGGCAGCGAAGATCTCTCCAGCGGCCGCCTCGCGCAGGAGCCATTCGAGCGAGACATCTCCGCGGCGCCAAAGGTCGGCGGCAACGCCGAGCCAATACAGGTGCATGTTGACGGCGAGGGCAGTAGCGGGCGCATGGTACGCCAACTGGCGTTGCTCGCGACACACTTCGGCGAGCGTCATGCCCGCGCCGCCGAATTCCCGCGGCAGAGGCAACAGCAGATACTTTGCGGCCCGGAGTTCCACGAAATCCTCTTCAAAAAAGCGGTTTTCGTGGTCGTAAGAAGCGGCACGCGAAGCAAAACGCGCGAGCATCTCTTCGGTAAGCACCGGCGCAACTGGACGCGGTGCACTCGCGCTGATCGCGTCGTGCGAGCCGCCATTGCTGCTCGAGAGTTCTTCGGAAATGGCTGAGTTCGGAGTTTGATTCATTTGGTTCTCCTGCTGAAGTTCAATATCCGCGCATTTTACAGCGCTCGATGGCTCCCTAGAGCCGGTGATGTGAGTGCAAGCGTGACGGCGCGACTCCTAGCCGATTCCGTCACGCCCGCGTGCGCCCGACTCATTTACGGCCGAGCCTCATAGACAATGTTGAAGGGCGTTTCCGTAGCCCGGCGAAAGCGGTTGAAGCCCGCCGAGGTTACAACCTCTCGAATACGGCTCTCGCCGGCCTGGGCGCCCAGGCACAATCCCACTTCCTGCGACCGTGAGCATGGCGTACATAGCAGAGTCGAAAAGGAGTAATAGACCCGGCCTACCGGATTCAGATTGTCCTTCAACTGGTCGTTGGCGAAGGGTTCAACGATCATCCAGGTGCCATTCCTGGCCAGGGACTGGCGGACGTGCGCCGCCGCCCCGATCGGGTCGCCCATGTCGTGCAAGCAATCGAAAACAGCGACGAAGTCGTAGTCTCTGCCTGGAAACTCCTTCGCCTTAGCCACGGCGAAGGTGACGCGATCGGCAACCCCGGCGCGCTGGGCAGACTCGCGTGCCGCTTCAATCGATTTGTCGTGGTAGTCGAATCCGAAGAATTGAGACTTGGGGAATGCCTTCGCCATCAAGATGGTGGAAGCTCCTTTTCCGCAGCCGACATCGGCAACTCGTGCTCCCGCTTCGAGCTTCTGTTGTACATCGCTCAACGCGGGAATCCACGACGTCACGAGATTCGCGGCGTAGCCTGGACGGAAGAACTTTTCACACCCGTGGAAGACGCCGTCCACGTGTTCGTGCCAACCCATGCCGCCGCCGGTGCGGAAAGACTCCGTGATTCGTGGGACCGCCGCCAGCGAGCCCAAAGCCAACTCGAATGCTCCGGGCAGATACGCAGGGCTGTCTTCGGTCGCCAGCGTGAAGGCTTGTTCTTCACTCAGGCTGAACTTGCCGGTCTTCTCATCGTAGGTGATGTAGCCCCCTGCCGCTTGCGAAGCCAGCCACTCGCGCAAATAGCGCTCATCGGTTTCGGTCCTGGCGGCCAGTTCTGCGGGACCCATGGGGCCACGGGCGAGCGCCTTGTAGAGCCCCAACTTCTCCCCAATGACGACCATGCCGGTATGAACGGCGGCGCCAAGGTCGGTCACAAACTGTCCGATAAAGGCATTCAGTTTGTTCATATCGATAGCGGGAACCTGTGCTGTACTCATTGGTCTCTCTCCTTTGTGATCAGTCGTCATGCTGTTTGCTGTCGGGCAGCCCTTTCGATCCGCATAGGGATCGAAAGGGCGCGGTTCATAGTCTGACTATCGCCCCGGCTAAGGGGTTGTTTGGCCGACGAATGACTGGCAGGAAACGTTGGGGTGCCAGTTTACGAATGGGCCCTTGGGATTCGGTTTCCACGCCCAGACATGCAGCGTGTAAAAGGCGGGCAGTCCAAAGCGATTGGGGGCTTCGAAGTAGTGAAAGATCTGTCCCATGAGTTCCGGCGGCGTGCCCGGATGCTTCTGATCCCAAGCGCTGGCGATCACAAGATAGTCGGCGCCGGTCAGTTTCAGGCTTCCGTCTGGCTGGGCCTCGTAAAGCACGATTTGGGGACGATTGACGTCCACGATACCGTTGCCCACCAGGGTGTCGTTCACGTAGTGGAGGCCCATTGCCCCAAAGTCGTCTCCGCTCACGCAACCGAATTCAAGGTGATAGCCCTCGTTCTCTGCCGCCTTTACATCCTTGAAGCGTTCGGTCGCTTCCCGAACGCTTCTGAGAAGGGCGCCTTGCTTGCTCTGCTGGTCCTGCGTCAGTTCGTTTGGCGCTGTCGTATGGTGCGAGTGGACATCTTGCGCCACGGCACGCAAGAAACAGACGTTCACGAGAGCGATCGCGATCATGGAATACTGACATTGCCTCGCGAGTTGTCTCGCTTTCCTGGTAAGAGTGAGAATCTGCGCTGTATTCAATTGGAATTGTCTCCTTTTTGTAAAATCAACGCTCATCTTCCGCTGGGCGATTGCGAGGCTCCCCCGGAGGCGCATTTTGCTAGAATCCGCTCTGTAGAGCCGCTGGTCGTTACCCTGGGGACATTCGAGGATCAAGTAACGGGGAGTGCTGAACCTCGTCTTGCAAGTGCAAAGTAACAAGCATCAGCACGAGAAGTAACGAAACAACGCCAAAGAAAAACCAAAATTAGCAACGCACGTGTCTTTCGGTGAAACCGGAGCTCCCTTGGAGACAAGTCCCCTGAACTATCAATTCGGCGAGTTCACCCTGGATGTTGCACGGGGATGCGTGCTCAAGGGGGGAGAGGAGATCAAGCTCCGGCCTAAAGTCTATGAAACCCTCAAGTACCTGGTGGAACACCCTGGGCGACTGATCGGCAAGCAGGAATTGATGCAAGCGGTGTGGCCGGATGCGTTCGTCACCGACGATTCGCTGGTGCAGTGCACGCTCGAGTTGCGTCGCGCACTGGACGATCGCAGTCAGCAGTTGCTCAGGACTGTGCCGCGCCGCGGGTACCTCTTCACTGCCGGGGTCACCCAACGCCCGACCAAGCCGGATCCTTTTCCGACAATCGATCGTCTTGACTTGTCGGAAGGCCACGATCTGTCGCCGGCCGAAACTGACAGGACGAAAATTCTCCGAGCCAAGACCGGGAGGCGCCACCGTCTGCCCAAGCCGCGCACGTCGCTCGTCGGACGCGAACAGCAAGTGGCCGAGGCGAGCGAATTGCTGCTCCGGGGGGACATTCGGCTGTTGACCCTAACGGGACCCGGTGGCGCCGGAAAGACGCGGCTGGCGGTTGCGGTAGCCTCCGCGATTGCAGACCGGTTCGCGGCTGGGGTTCAATATGTCAGTTTGGCGTCGATCACGGATCCCGGCCTGGTGGCAACCGCCGTAGCGGACGCTCTTGAAATCCAGCAAGTCACCAACCGCACCATCCCAGAACTGATCGGCGATCAACTACGGAATTCGGGGCCGTTCCTGCTCTTGCTGGACAACTTCGAACAGGTGCTCCCCGCCGCGACCCTGGTGGCCGAAACATTAGAAGCATGCCCATCTCTCAAAATCCTTGTCACCAGCCGGGCCTGCCTGCGTGTTTACGGCGAACAGGAATTCCCCGTAAGTCCGCTGGCCCAGGATTCCGCAGTTGAGTTGTTTAAGCAACGCGCTTCAGCCGTCTGGCCCAATTTTGCGATTAGCGCGGAAAACGCAGCGACAGTCCAGGAAATCTGTTCGCGGCTGGATGGCCTGCCGTTGGCGATTGAACTGGCGGCGGCACGAACCAAGGTACTGCCGCCCAGCGCCATCCTGGATCGGTTGCAAAGCCGGCTGCAACTGCTGACTGGTGGCGCCCTCGACCTGCCCGAACGACAGCAGACGCTGCGCAAGACTCTAGATTGGGGTCACGATCTCTTGACTGAGGCCGAGCGGAAACTGTTTCGGCGGCTTTCCGTGTTTGTTGCCGGATGCACATTGGAGGCGGCGGAAGCCGTGTGCAACACAAGTCGCGACCTTGGTACCGGTCTTTTCGAAGAGCTGTCATGCCTGGTGGACAAGAATTTGATTCAGCGTGTGGACCAGGCCGAAGCCGAACCGCGTTTCGCGATGTTGCAAACGATTCGTGAATATGCCCTCGAACGCCTCACAGAGAGCGGTGAGGAATCTGCTGTACGGCGGGCACACGCGGCGTACTGTCTCGTTCTGGCGGAGGAAGGAAATCCAGAACTGAGCCCGGCCGAGCGGGGGCGCTGGCTAGCGCAGTGCGACGTTGAGATCGACAACTTCCGTGCCGGCCTCGACTGGCTGTTTCAGACTCGGGACCTGGACTGGGGGCTGCGCCTCTGTGTGGCTCTGTTTCGATTCTGGGACATGCGGGAACACCTTACTGAGGGCCGTGCGCGGCTGGAAACGGTTCTGCATCTGGCGGGCTCGGATCGCTCCAAGGAGCGGGCCAGGGTGTCACTCTTTCTCGGAGCCTTAGCGACGACTCAGGGCGACTATGTGGCGGCTGAGAACGCTCTTGAAAAGAGCCTTTGTCTTTACGAAGAGTTGGGCGATCAGTCGGGTATCGCCGCGTCTTTGAATGCACTGGCGGCATCGGCGCGAGATCGGGGAGACTATTCGGCTGCGCAGAGTAATTTTGAGCGAAGCCTGGCCTGCTGGCGTATGCTGTCGGACCGGTTGGCCATCGCGCGCTGTCTTCACAATCTTGCCAATGTGGTCAAGGTTCGTGGCGACTACCCACGGGCTCG
The DNA here is from genome assembly GCA_963819035.1 of uncultured Acidobacteriaceae bacterium. Lineage (GTDB taxonomy): Bacteria > Acidobacteriota > Terriglobia > Terriglobales > Acidobacteriaceae > Sulfotelmatobacter. Next base: position 84,546 of record CAWFUU010000030.1, read on the forward strand.
ATGGGCGCTGCGTGAGGCGACGGAGATTTTCGAGCAACTCGGTGATCGCAGCGGCGCCGCATGGTCGATCAACCAGCAGGGCGACGTGGCACGTGCTCAAAACGACATGGCCGCTGCTCGAGGACTGTATCAACGCGCGCTCTCAGCCTTCCGGGAAGCCGGAGACCCTTGGGGTTCCGCACGCTCCCTGACAGATCTGGCCTACATCGACTGTGAGCAGGGAGACCACTTGGCGGCGCGCTCGGCATTCCGCGAAGCGCTGGAAATCTTTGCCGGGTTGGGGCACCGGCGCGGCGCGGCACGAGCGCTGGAAGGATCTGCCTGTTTGGCGCTGGCTCAGGGACACGCCGAACGTGCACTGAAGCTGGCTGCGGCCGCCGCTCGTTTACGCCAGTTGATCAGCGCTCCACTGCACCAGGCGGAACAATCCAAGCTCGATCAGACACTACTCCCGGCTTGGACGTCGCTCACGGAGACGGAGGGGAAGCGTGCGTGGGCAGAAGGCTCTGAGCTGAGCCTGGAAGAAGCAATTAAAGATTGTCTGGAGGAGCCGGATTCCGCTATTTCAGGTTAGCGGGGTCGATGAGACGGCGTACTGCGGAGACACGGTCGGCGGGAATGCCGGTCCGACGGGCGTGCTCACGAACGCTGTCCTCGTCCGGCGCCAGGTAGACGCAGTAAACCTTGTCCTCTGTAACGTAGCTGTGAAGCCACTGAATTTGTGGCCCCATCTCCTTCAGAGTTTGCAGGGAACGCAGTGATACCTCTCGAATCTGTGTTTCGGATAACGATCCAGCACCGGGGATCTCGCGTTCAATGACGAATTGCGGCACAGTTTCAGAAGTTTAACACCAACTGGACTGTTGTGTGCGGACTTCCCGCTCCCCCCGGGCGGGGCCGCATCAGCCGTTCTAAGAGACGGCTGGTTGTGTCAGGCAATGATTGGTCCGTGACTTGCCTGATCTCCTTTCTCGCGGTTTCACCTCGGGCTTCTATCGGCGAGCTACTTCCTCTAGCTTGCTAAGTCCGCGCCCCGTCGCAATTTCGCTATCACCATTGCACTTGCGAGTCTTTGTAATTGCAAGAAGTGCTAGTGTAGTGTCCCATAAGTAAGTGGCATTAGTATTGCAAGGTAAATAGGTGTCTCTGATGCACAATGGAGGTGCCTATAGCGATGGGACAACCGAAAGCGGCGTTGGTGTTGAGCCCGGAGCAGCGTGCGCAACTGGAAAGCATGGCCAGTTCCCGTTCGCTTCCGGCGGGACTGGTAACTCGGGTACGAATTGTTTTGCTGAGCGCGGCGGGAAAGATGAACCAACAGATTGCCCGGCAATTGGGATTGAGCAACGCCACCGTGGGCAAATGGCGGCGACGCTTCGTGGAGCAGGGGGTGGCGGGACTGCATGACGAGTTGCGCCCAGGCCGTCCGCGACCGATCAGCGATGAACGAGTGGCCCAGTTGGTGCGCAAAACCCTGGAGACAAAACCGAAAGGCGGCACCCACTGGAGTGTGCGGCAAATCGCAGGCCAGACCCGGCTTTCGAAATCCACGGTGCACCGCATTTGGCGGGCCTTCGGGCTGGGGCCGCACCGGCAGCGCCACTTCAAGCTCTCGACTGATCCGTTTTTCGTGGAGAAGGTGCGCGACATCGTGGGACTGTACTTGCATCCCCCGGAAAACGCGGTGGTCCTGTGTGTGGACGAGAAGAGCCAGATTCAGGCGCTGGAACGCACCCAGCCCATGCTACCCATCGGGCTGGGGTACGTCGAAGGCGTCACCCACGATTATCGGCGTCATGGAACCACGACCCTGTTTGCCGCGCTGGACACAGCCAAGGGCACGGTGCTCACGCGCTGTCGGCAACGACATCGGCATCAAGAATATCTGGACTTTCTACGGCAGATCGACAACAACGTGCCGCCGGACCTGGACGTGCACGTGATCGTGGACAATTACGCGACCCACAAACATCCGCGGGTGAAGCGCTGGCTGGCAACGCGACCCCGCTTTCATGTGCACTTCACTCCGACCTACGCCTCTTGGCTCAATCAGGTGGAGATCTGGTTCCACCGGATCACGCAGCGAGCTATCCGGCGCGGAACCTTTCGCAGCGTGAAAGAACTGGTGACCAAGATCGATCAATTCGTCGAAAACGATAACCAGAACGCCCAGCCCTTCGTCTGGACGGCAACAGCAGATTCCATCTTCGCTAAAGTCCAGCGACTATGTGAACGTATTTCCGGGACAGGACACTAGCAACTGACCCAAGCGGCACGGTAGGATTACCTCGCGTTGAGGTGCTTTATGAAGGATGTTTACGAAATTCTTCGACAGAAAGAGTTGGCGATCGAGCGCGTCCGGGAAGAAATTGCCGCCCTCCAGGTTGTCGTTTCACTACTTGCGGACGACGGCGACAGAAGGCGACCTAGCGAGTCGACTGCGTCCTGGCTCAAAGACGCTTGATCAGCGAAACCTAGGACTAGGCTGTCTTCTTTCCGGCTTTCACTCTTGCCCATCGGGCCCTTTGTGCAGCAGCGATCTTCCTTCGCCCGGCTGCAGAGAGCATCCGTTTGCCACGCACAGGAACAACCTTCCCTCTTTCCCGAAACTTCGCCCAACGCGCCCTTTGGGCAGCGGCAATCTTCGCCCGAGCCGACGCGGACAACTTTCGAGTTCTTGTTCCCTTTCCGTATGTTTTGCCGAATGCGGCAAGCGCCGCCCCAATGCCTCGAAGTTCGGTGGCCAACCTATCCTGTTCCTTCTTTAACAACCGGACGACTCCGGCTAAATTGGTCATTGAATTCCCCTCGTCGAAGGATTGTACAGCGATTGGCCCCAAGACTTCGCCAACAACCAGATGACTTTCGAATTGCCAACGATCCGGGAGCAACGTCACGCCAAGAGCATCTAGCTGTAGTTACCGGTTAGAGATTGCCCCTGTGCTGTCCATCTTTGAGCAATCTGAATGTTCTTTGCAGATCCACTGGCAATACTGCGAAGAACGGCATAGGATGTTTTCTCGTTGTTCCGAACTAGGCCACTCGTCGCAAGAAAAAAGTACAACATTCACAAGTAGCGAGGCTCCCTGATGGGGACGAACGTAAACCCGACACCAAATGAGGCCGAGCAACTGCCCGCCGCAAACGGACTGGCGCTGGTGCGCGTGACGATTGGCGCAATGTTGGTATGGGTCTTTTTTGAGAATCTAGGAAAAGGCCTCTACACACCTGCGGGTTACGCGGGCCTGATCAATTACTACATCAAGGCGAGCCACTCCCCGGCAGCCTGGAAGGCTGTGATGGGACTGGCGGCAAACCACGCCGCGATGGCTGCTCCCATGCAGGCCGTGACCGAGATCTCTCTCGGTATTCTGCTCGTCGTCGGTCTGCTTACCCGACCGGCCGCACTTGTGGCGTTTCTGTATCTCGGCAGCCTTTGGATTTCGGAGTGGGGCACCTCGTGGATCTGGGAACTGCTGGTTCCGGTGCTCGCATCGCTCGGGCTCGCGATCGGAAGCGCCGGCCGGAAATGGGGCGTTGACGCGTGGCTGTCGCAACGGTGGCCATCTTCTCTCTGGTGGTGATTGGAACAAGTTCACGTGCGAGTGTCCGTCGTCATTCCTACCCATAATGAAGCGCAGGCGATTGAGCGCGTTTTAGCGGATCTCCCGTCCAATCTCACGACGGAGGTCATCGTTGTCGACAGCAACTCAAATGACGGGACGCCGGAGATCGCCGCGAGAATGGGAGCCCGCGTGGTTCAGGAACCCCGCCGCGGCTATGGGCAAGCGTGCCTCACGGGCCTGGCCGCGGCGAATTCTCCGGACGTGGTTGTGTTCCTGGATGGCGACTACAGCGATCGGCCATCTGAACTGCCGATCCTCTTGGCGCCAATCATTGAGGGGCGTGCCGACATCACGCTCGGTTCCCGGCTGCAGAAGCGGCGTTCTGCTGAGGCGCTGCCTTGGCATCAGGTGTTTGGGAATCGTCTCGCCGCCAGCCTGATCACGCTTCTCTATGGACTAAAAATCAGTGATCTCGGCCCGTTTCGTGCTGGCCGCGCAGATGTACTACGCGCCCTCGCGCTCGAAGAGACCACCTATGGCTGGGCAGTTGAGATGATTCTCAAGGGCGCCTTGGCCGGATTCCGCGTAGTTGAAGTCCCGGTGAGCTACTACCCGCGTATCGGAAAATCGAAGATCAGCGGTACGCTGAAGGGTACCGTCGGCGCCGCTTGGTTCATTCTCAGCTTGATCGTGCGCTATTATTTCCGGCATCGAAGATCAGCAATTACGCAAGGTGCGGAATAGTAAGCCTTAGTTACAGCCGGCATAGGTGAATGCTACGAGAGCCATACGGTTGAAAATTGCGGCATAACCTGGACCTTGTTTAAAGCCCGCTAGTGCAGTTCCGCGAGAAAGGCCGACATGTATCGCAAGACATCAGTTTCATTCGATAGAAACACGAAATGATTTGCACCATGAAGGGTGATGAATCGCGCAGTAGGCAGGCCTTGCTCGACCGCCTTCTCTTGCTTTTCTGTCAGAATCGCCAGCGCGTCAGTGTAAGTTTTGGCTGAAAAGCGGACGGATGTATCTGGACTTGAATCGACCCAGGTTCCCAGCCCATGCGGATTCGCGAAAATGAAAAGGGAGGGGACGGGAATCTTGGTGTACTTCGGGCCTCCCGTGACCAGCTTCATCAGCGTCGCTCCGCCCGTGGGATTGCGCCAATCTCCAACGCTTCCGTCGGGTTTCGCTTGCCTCTCCTCGCGAAGCTCCGCTTCCGGGAATTGGAAGCCGTTCACGCGCTCATCATACTTCTGCAGTGCACTGAAGTTGACCAAATCGGCCGTGTTGGGTGGCGGGGGTTGCGGTGCCGGCAAATTCATCATCTCTTCAGTTGCGGACCCCCTTCCATTGTCGAACGCGTAGGAATAGCCGGCTTCGAGATACACAAGACCGGCAATCCGAGTTGGATGCGTGCTTGCCATCCAGCTCAACTCTGCGCCGGCAATCGAGTGTCCCGCCAGGATCGGCTTATCCAGCTTGAGTGCATCGAGCACCGCCAAAACGTCTTGTCCCAACCGCTCACCCACGTCCGCATCCTCCTTGTAACCGGAAGCGCCGAATCCTCGTCGCGTGATTCCATAGACGTGGTTGTGGGCGATCAGCTTGGGCGCGAAATCGTCAAACACATGCGCAGTGTCCCCACCACCTGCAAGAAGTACGACTGCTCTGCCGGAACCGCCCCAATCCAGGACTTCTAACGGAACATTGTCGTCAACAGATATAAACCGGATCGTATGAGGCGAAGGGTCTTTCCACGCAGGGGCACTTTGTGAACCAAGGGGAGTCACGAAACAAATCAGCAATGCGGTGCCGGCGAGCAGGAAGCAACGTCCAGACATGAGGGGGCGACCTCCTTCATTACTAGACTACGCAACAGAGGTTGACAGAGTTCCTGCTTCTTCTGCTGCCGTTCGCAGGGCTCACAGTCTTTACCGGTGGATTGCGTTCGGTTCCTGGGTTACAAATGGCCTCTAATATCCCATTCAAGCCAAAACCGGGCTTGAGTGGGGCACCCGTCGTATATTATTGCCCCAACAATCATGAAATCTTCAAAGGAGACGGTAGTGCATTCGTCAGGTAGGGACCGTGTGCTGGTAATCATGGCGAAAGCACCGAGGCCAGGCACGGTGAAGACCCGCCTAGCTTCCAACCTTTCTCCCGCTGCTGTCACTGATTTCTATTGCTGTCTTCTGGACGACACGCTGGCGCTGGCGCGGTCATTGGGCGATGTGGAAGTTGCCATCATGTGCCCGGACACCGACGTGAACGAGCTGACGCAATTGGCAGGCAGTGAAGCCAGCGTAGTTGCGCAGAAAGGTGAAGGTCTTGCCGCTGGCCTCACCTCGGTGTTTGCACACTTCGCGAATGACCGTCAACGACGCACCATCGCCTTCAACAGCGATAGCCCACACCTGCCGCGTTCTGTTCTCGAAGACGCGTTCGAAACGCTGCTTGCACATGACGTAGTCGTTGGACCAACGCACGATGGAGGCTACTATCTGGTGGGGGCAAAAGCTTCTCATCCTACGCTCTTCGCACACGACGGAATGGGCACCAGCAGCGCGCTGGAGAGACTCCTGTCGCGCGCACGAACTCTTGAGCTATCCGTGGGTTTCGCAGATCCTTTTTACGATATTGATATCGCTGACGACCTGACTCGGTTGGCAGCGGAGTTGCGGCTGGCTCCGGCGAGGGCGCCACGCACGGCAGCATGGCTTAAAGAGTGGGAGAGATTATGTGGAGCGGGCACTCCTGCCCGCTAGCTCTTGCCACCGCAAGCAAAGCGGGCAGGAGTGCCCGCTCCACATAGAAACCTTGTGGCAGCACAATTACGGACAGGTACGGGAAAATTGTGAGAGTGAAGGTCACCCCTGAGTGGAGAGTGTACGTCCTCGGCGCCATGTTGTGCGCGGCGCTGACGATCTGCTCACGCAACTTCGGCGATCGAGGTGGACCGGACTTCATGGCCTCTTTGACGCTTGCGGGAATCGTGTATCTCTTATCGATCCGCGAGTTTTTTCGCGGGCGGGGCGCCCGCGCCACACTAGGGTTTCCGCGGCGCGTTGTCGTCATTGGGCTAGTCCTGGCTGCTGTGTGGCACATTCTATTTCTTCGGCTGCCCCCGGGCGCCGATGATGATATCCATCGATATGTTTGGGATGGCCGCCTGCAGAGGCTCGGCTACAACCCCTACATTGTCGTTCCCAGCGATCCCGCGGCGAAGGGACTGCATACACCGGAAACCCGCAACTTGAACAACCCGGATCTACCGAGCCCATATCCAGCAGGAGCGCTGCTCTTTTTCCGCGCGGTAACCGCGATTCAGGAGTCCACGTTTGCCCTGAAAGTAGCATTTGTGGTTTGCGAGTTCGCAATTGTTTTCGTGTTGCTCGACTTGCTGCGTCCTAAGCAGGGGGCACACCTGGTTCTGGCCTTCGCCTGGAACCCATTGTTGGCCATCGAGGTCGCAGGAAGCGGTCACGTTGATATCGTTGGCGCGCTATTGTTGCTGGTGTCCGCCGCTGCGCTAATGCGCCGATGGCGGGCGACTGCGGCCGTCGCACTTGGGCTAGCTGTAGCAGTGAAATTGTTGCCGGTTGTACTCTTGCCGCTCTACTGGAAGCGGGTTCGCATTCGCGACGCTGCGCTGGCGGCAGCCGTTGTCGGGCTCCTGTACGTGCCATTTCTTAATCACGGCCGCATTCCGATCGGGTCGCTGGGTACGTACGTGCAGACTTTCCGCTTTAATGGTCCGGTGTTTGCGGCACTCGATCAGGTGGCGCCTCCGCGGTTGCTAGCTGGGCTGGCAGTGCTCGTCGGATTAGTGACTGCAACGTGGCAAAGAATAAGAAGCGCAGCGCCTGAGTGGCGTCCGGACCAGTTTGCATGGCCAATGGCAGCATCTCTTCTGTGTGCACCCGTCGTATTCCCGTGGTATCTTCTCGGGCTGCTGCCATTTCTGACATCGGCCTCGACGCTGCTGATCATCATCTGGACTGTGAGCATTATCCCCACATACGTCCAATGGCACTTGCGCGCGCTTGGGCGATCGTGGGGGGCGCTTCCTGGCTGGGTAATGCTGGTGGAATACGGATGCCTGGCAATAGCTACAGCGATGCTCGTGTTGCGCCGGATCAGACGGCCTGTCGCCCTACAATGCTCAGCGGACCGGTAAAGTGAAGCCAAGCGCACCACTCACCATTTTTGTATCCCGGAGCGTTTCAGCGTCATCCAAGACGTGATTCGTACCAACGCATCGATCGATACCTTCGTCCAATACCACTCGCTGCTTTGGTTATGGCTTAATCGCAACTGTCCCTCTGAAGGAGGACCCTCCATGAAAAAGTTGGGCCGTTCAACTACGATGCGGTGCCTATTCTTGGCTGTGCTGGTCCTTGCTCAAAACTCCTGGGCGCAGACCCGCTCGCCAATTCTCGAGAAAGTAGCTAAGACCTATGGTCTCGATTCGTGGAATCAGATCGAGGCGATCCGCTACACCTGGAATGGGGAAATACCCGGGCTCTTCAAAGTTGCTCACAAGTGGGAGTGGGAGCCCAAGACCGGCAAAATCACCTACGAGAGTACAGACAAAGACGGCAAGCCGGTGAAGGTTACGTACGACAGCTCTCAACTCAGCAGCCAATCTGACCAGGTGAAGAACGAAGTCGAACCGTCTTTCGTCAACGACAATTATTGGGTTCTGTTCCCCTTCCACGCTTATTGGGACGCCAGCGCCACAGTCACCGATAAAGCTGCGCAAAAACTCCCCATCGGCGCTGGCTCGGCCACGCTGGTCGCGGTGAAGTACCCCGCGGAAGCCGGCGGTTACACGCCCGGCGACACCTGGGATCTTTACGTCGGCAAAGACGACCGCGTCCAAGCGATGGTCTATCACCGCGGCGGACCCAAGAAGCCAAGCCTCGTAACAGCGAGCTGGACAGGCTATAAGAAGGCAGGTCCGTTGTTGTTCTCAACCGAGCACCGCGGCACCGCCGATGGCAAGCCCCTGCACATCTTTATTTCTGACGTCTCAGTTAAGCTGACAGGCTCGGACAAATGGCTGCCGGCGCAATAAGTTGCGCACAGGACGAAGCTATTTCTAGGTGCTCTCGCAACTCTAAAATGCACGCATTCCGATGAAGGCTGACGTCGAGCTGGATATTGGGCGAAAGACCTTCGCATCTGGTCTGCTGCCGGAGTTGATCGCTGTGCTGCGCCGCAGCCGGCCAGGCGGTTTGGTCGCGGTGGTCGGTGACGAACAGAGCATCGGACCTGAGTTGGAAACGTGGTGCCGGTTCACCGGGAATCCACTGCTCGAAACAACCGCTGAAAACGACCGCGCATGCTGGGTCTTCCGATACGGAGCTGTTCCGGTGGCGGCCGTGGTGCCTGCAGAAGACAATCGACCCGTCGGCTCACGGCTTTGGCTCTACACGAATTTCGACTGTAACCTGCATTGTGACTACTGCTGCGTGCGTTCCTCGCCCACCGCGCCGCGACGGGAACTAGGGCTCGCACGTGTACAGCGGATCGCTCGTGAAGCGGCGGAGCTTGGGGTCAAAGAAATCTTTGTGACCGGAGGCGAGCCGTTTCTGCTGGAAGACGACGGCGACATTCTGCTTGCTTGCGCCGCAGCCGCCCCAACCACGGTGCTGACCAACGGAATGCTCTTTGCTGGACGTCGCATAGCAAGCTTGCGGGCGTTGCCCCGCGATCGAATTATCCTGCAAATCAGCTTGGACAGCGCTGCGCCGGAACTGCATGACCTCCATCGCGGGCCGGACACATGGGCGCGCACACGCGAAGGGATTCAGTGCGCTCGTGTGCATGGCTTTCGAGTGCGACTGGCGGCCGCGGTTTCGACGGATGCCGAGGCTGAGGCTTTCCGTCAATTCCTCGATGAGGAGGGGATTGCGGCAGAAGACCGAGTCATCCGCCGGATCGCGTTGCGTGGCTCTGCCGCCGAAGGTATCGCAGTGAGTCGAGCCGATTTAGTGCCCGAGGTCACTATTACAGCCGATGGTGTGTACTGGCATCCGGTCGGCGCGGAGGATACCGATCTGCTTGTCGCGCGCGACATTTTTCCTCTGGCCGAGTCCTTCGCTGCCGTGCGCCGCGCCTTCGACCGCGAAGGCGAACACGCGCATAAGCTCGGAAGAATCTTTAATTGCGCGTGAGTGTTGCCCAAGCTCGCGGTACCCTCCCCTCCCCCTCTACCGGCGAAAGGCTTGCTGGGCGCGGGTTTCGCAAATTGGGCGTCGCAAAATCTTGTTTTCAAAGAGCTTAGATACCAAAATCTAGACAATAAACGACTTAGACTGGCCTGATTCGATCTCTCTGGACCGTCACTGCCTCGACGATGATTGCGCAAATTCGATGGCGGGCACAAGGTCAGATGTCACAAGGGGGCTGTGGAAATCCTTGAGAAGTGACGCAGTCCCACCCTTTCGGAGACAGCGCGAAAGGATGCGCTAGCCGCCGCTGCGGATAGTCGTAAGGGATTTCAAATCGATTAAGCCCTTAGCTTCCGATGTACGATAACATCGGTAACAATCGGAATGCCGATTAAGGCCTACTACAACGCACCTCTATCTAGCTTTCTCAAGAGCGACACTGAACGCGTTCTCGGTGTTCTTACAACGGAGCATCATCACGCCCTAGAGCAGCAACAGCGTTGGGCTTGGCTCCAAGAACTTTCGATCCTCAAGCATGCCCTCGCCGGGCGACCGGACGGGCGCATATTTTTAGAGTTCTATATCCCGAGAATGGGGAAGCGCGCCGATGCGGTACTGATATCAGAAAATATCGTTTTCGTTATCGAGTTCAAGGTGGGAGCAAGCGAGCATCTGTCAAGCGCGCTTGATCAAGTTGAAGACTACGCTCTGGATCTAAAGAACTTTCATGAAGGCAGTCATACTGTTCCGATCGTTCCGACGTTGGTCTCGAGCGATGCTAAGTCTGAGCCGATACCCGAGGTCAAATTTGCTAAAGACCTCGTCGCTTCACCCGTTTGGACAAACAATACCGACCTAGGAGCTCTGATCGATGTTATTTGCGCCTTGCGAGCCTTCCCCATCATTGATATTGACGAGTGGATGGCGAAGGGGTACAGGCCGACCCCGACTATTGTTGAGGCAGCAGAGATGCTCTATCGCACGCACAGCGTGACTGACATCTCCCGATCAGATGCTGGTGCGAAGAACCTGCAGGAGACGAGTGCGAGTGTTAGCAAAGTCATCGATCGAGCTCGCCACAATCGGACTAAAGCCATTTGTTTCGTAACCGGCGTGCCCGGTTCCGGAAAAACGCTGGCGGGGCTGAATATCGCGACACGTCGCTCAGACGAACACCGCGATGAAAATGCGGTTTTTTTGTCTGGCAACGGACCACTTGTTGATGTCCTGCGGGAGGCGCTTTCACGTGACAAAGCTAAGCGCGAGAACATCTCAAAGAAAGACGCAGAGCGCGAGGTACGAAGCTTTATCCAGAATATTCATCACTTTCGAGATCACTACGTCAGGAACGACGATATCCCCGTCGAGAAGGCTGTTGTATTCGACGAAGCCCAGCGCGCCTGGACACGTGAACAGGCGGCTTCCTTTATGCAGCGCAAGCGGGGACAGTCCGAGTTCAATATTTCAGAGCCGGAGTTCCTCATCAGCGTAATGGATCGGCATCCAGATTGGTGCACAGTTGTATGCCTGGTAGGCGAAGGTCAAGAGATCAACACCGGAGAGGCCGGCATATCAGAATGGATCAGTGCTCTTGAAACTCGGTACCCCAATTGGGAAGTACACGTCTCGCCGCGTATGGCAACTACGAAGTACTTCTCCCAGAGCGGATTAGACCAGTTTCTGGCATCGCCGCGGGTTCGTTCGGACGAACACCTTCATCTCGCGGTTTCTATGCGGTCATTTCGTGCAGAGAGGCTGTCGGAGTTGATCGGTCGCATCATCGACGGTGAGCCGGAAGCCGCACGGGCCACTTACAAGGACATAGAAGCGTCCTACCCCATCTATTTGACCCGAGATCTTAGCGCTGCACGGGCATGGCTGCGTAGCCGTGCCCGTGGAACGGAGCGTTTTGGCTTGGTCGCGTCCTCGGGCGCCCTGCGCCTCCGACCGGAAGGGATCCACATCAAAGCAAGGATTGAACCAGTGAATTGGTTTCTCAATGACAGCGGAGATGTCCGATCCTCCTGTTATCTAGAGGATGTGGCAAACGAGTTCGCGGTCCAAGGTCTAGAGCTGGATTGGGTCGGCGTATGTTGGGACGCAGACTTCCATCAGAAGAACGGGACTTGGGTTTATCAGGCATTTAGAGGGACTGACTGGCAGTCCGTCAATCACGAATCCAGGAGACTTTACCTTAAGAATTCCTATCGAGTGATATTGACACGAGCTCGGCAGGGAATGGTTATCTTTGTTCCTAAGGGCGATGCATCAGACCGCACGCGTCCTACGGCCTTGTACGATGGTACGTTTGATTATCTTCGTTCCTGCGGGATTCAGACGCTCGACTGAACAATATAGAGAGGACCCTCGCAAGCGGAATTGGGACGTACCCCAATTTCACGGGGAAACAGGTGTTCTAGCGCGCAAAGTAAGCACCCTTGCCGGGCTGAGCCAGCCCCACCCTGCCTGGAAGCCGCGCCAACCAGATCGTCTCAATCTCTCTACGCCGATTTCGCCAATAGCCGCTCGAAGAATCCCTGTTTGGCAGCAGCCTGCCGCAAGGCAGCGTAGCCATCCACGTGAGGCGGTAGCCAACGCTGCAGTCCTTCGGCGTCGAGGATTGGGCGATGGACCGGGTTGTCGTAGCTCATCGCTGAGAGCGCATCGGCGAAGCGGCGCTCCCGTTCCGGGTCGAGATCGGGCCGCGCCGTGAACATGCAATGGTTGTACTCCGGAGAGGACCATTGCGCCGCCGAGATCGTCGCGGCGCCGAGGATGTGCATGAGATAGACCATGGCGACCGAAGCATCTGCCTCGGCGAGCGTGGCGATCACAGCCGCAAACGCGCGGGGACCTAACCCTAACCCGCCAACATCCACGGGTAGCATCAGCCCAAGCAGTCCGGACTCTCCAAGCGACGCGACGGCCTCGGTAGAGAACCGTCCCGCTTTATCGTTTTGCCCTGCGGATGGCGCCAACACGCCACTGGCGATCTCCCGGGCTTTCAAAACGGCCGCATCGAGCCAGGATTGTCGCCGACTTTCCGGGCACACCAACACTCAGTGACGACTCATGCATTTACGGTCGGTCATGCGTATACGATCGCCCGCGTACTCGGAAGATGGTACCGAAGGAAAACATTATCGGCAACGTTCCAAGGACAACGACAGACGTCAGCGATCTACCGCGGGTTTCGACCAACTAAGATTTTGGCGGTTGAGGTCACACCGATACAGCTCATCAGTGAAAGTACGAGCATTGAGGGATGGGCCGCCGCGGAATATGCGGCGAGTGTCACTTGAATTTTCGCGTCAGATTCCTGGGCCTAAGCGGGCTTAAAGCGCATCTTTGTTGACTGGAACGTGGTCCGGCTTACTCGTCTAAGATCGAGAACAAGTATGTGTTGTGTTGAGTGTTATGCTCCCGCCTTGGCTGTGCGAACCAACACATCCGGGCGAGCAGTCTCCACGAATTTTCGGAAATACACTCGATAGGATCGGTGGACAACGTACATGACCGGGAACACCGCCAGCGATAGCGGCCAGCCCATGTGGGAACTGGCCGTCTGCACCATAGAACTCACACCCGCAGTGAGCACGTAGTACGGAAACGAGAGGTGTGCCAGGCGCAACCAGATCGGTCCAGCTGCTTTGCTCTCACTCAGAGCGATGATCGCAGCCACCGGAGCGGTCTGTCCCACGAACAAAGTCGCCGTTGCCAGCATCAGCCCCAAAGTTGCAGAGGTTGAATGCTTCCCACTTAACCACCCGGCATGGAATATCAGGCTCGTGAGGCAGGTAGCGAAGGCCATCATGCTTACGTTGAATGTCATCTGTTGCGGCTTGAATTTGGCGGGCTTCTGCGGCCAACACTGCGCAGCTGTCGAAATGCAGGTGATCAGGATGGCCTCAGCCGCGCTCAGGTTCGCGACCGCAATGAGCAGGAATGGCAGATTGACCGACATGTTGCCGTCAATCCCGGGCAGCTTGACTTTCATTCGCGACGTCACCGCTGCCAGCACCAGAAGCGCCAGAGCGAAGTACAGATGCTGTGCGTGACTCACGAACCCCGCGTACCCGACCACGATGGCCGCGGCCATCGTCATGCCACCAATGAAGGTCTTGACTCGCCGTGTGTTATTCACGATCTCGTTTTCTTTCCTTGGACGGGTTCACACGGTTCACTATTGTTCAGAATCGGTGCCGGAGAACGCGCCGTTGGTGCCCATCAAAGACGAGCCCCAAACCACGCTGGTCGCCGACGGGCCGGACGACGAGCCCCAGACCACGCTGAAGCCGCTAGTAATGCTGCTGCCCCAAACGACCGAAGTTCCCCAGACTACCGAACTGCCCGAAACGTTGGCGCCCCAAACCACCGACGAGCCCCAGACCACGGATGAGCCCCAGACTACGGACGTAGGGGCAACCGTGCTGTTGCCGTTCGACAGTGCGACGTTGCCGGTCGAAGAGTTGTAACTAGCGGTCGGCGACAGGGCCGCGCCTACGTTGGACGCGGCCAGGTCGTTGTTGCCCAGAGCCGCGCCGAGATCCAGGTAGCCGGCGCCCACCGTAAACAGATCGTAGTACGAGGTATAAGTCTGTCCGGTCGTGGTGTCCGTTGCCGTCGTAGACGTCGGGAAAGTTTTGCACGCCGTCTTCATCAAACGCGCCTTGATCTGGTCCGGCGTTAAGCTTGGGTTCTTCTGCAACAGAAGGGCGACGGCCCCGGCAACGGCCGGAGTTGCCATGCTGGTGCCGCTCAGGGTGAAGTAGTCTTTGCCCGACGAGTTTCCCGCTACCTCGTTACCGGGAAACTCGGCTTCGAGCTTGCTGCCGGGGGCGTCCAGCGACACCACCAAGTTGCCAGGAGCGACCAGGTCCGGTTTCACCACGTGGTCATAGGTCGTGGGGCCCTTCGAGCTGTAGCTGGCGATCTGATCGTCGGTGCGGGAATAAGTTGACATGGACTTCATGGCGCCGACAGTCAAGACCAGAGGATCGTTGCCTGGAGCGGCCACGGTTCCGTAGCCATTGCTGCCGTTCACGCTGATGCGGCCGAAGTTGCCAGCCGCAGCAACCACCACGATGCCATTCTGCCACGCCGACTCAACCGCCTGGCACAGCGGATCCTGCGCATATCCCACAGAGATGCCGCGGCCCAGCGACAGGTTGATGACTCTAATGTTGTAGGAACTCTTCAGTGCGATCGCGCGTTGAATGGCCGCGATCACCATGCTGTCGCTGCCGGAGCCGTTGCTATCCAGAACACGAAGATCAATCAGATTCACATTCGGCGCCACACCGGCATAGCGCCCCGCGGACTTTTGGCCGCTGCCGCCGATGATGCCGGCGACGTGCGTGCCATGTCCATACAGGTCCCACACCTGCTTGTTGCCCAAGTAAGTGGTGGTTCCGGTGAAGTCCTGGTGGTAGAGGACGCGGGTATGTCCTGTCGAAGTCCACAGGTCGGAGTGAGCGTCGTTAACTCCGCTGTCGATCACGGCCACGCCAACGCCCGTTCCGTCGTATCCGAAGCTGGTGGCCCCGGTTGAACTCATGGCGGCGTTGGTGTAGTCGTCCATGCCCTTCAATGGGTGGTCAATGGTCACCGATGCGATCTCGGGATCGGCCTCCAGCGCCGGCAAGGCGCTGACCGGGATCGTAAACGCAGCCCCCTTAATCATGTGCAACTGCGCGTGCAAGCGCCCACCCCGTCTTTGCATGGCAGAGTAGCGCGCTGCCGACGGGACCTGGCGGTACTGCACAATAACCCTTACCGTCTGGTTCTTCGTCGATCCCCGCTGAGCCCTAGCGTAAAGGTGCGAGAGTTCCGGAGCGATCCGGGACAACGCGGGCATGCCCGACTCCCCGGCGGTCACGTTCGTCCAGCCCTGCCCGAAGGCCATCCCCGTTACCAAGAATAGCGCGATGCTCAGGCGCTTCCCCCAAGCGGCGCTGTGGCGTTCAGCACGCTTCGCCGGTTTAGGATTTCGTGTCGACCTCATGAATGATGACCCGTCTTTCTCGGGAAAAACGTTCTTCTTCCCCAGGGGCCTGAGCTGCACGGGAGTAACCAACCAAAGCGCTGTAAGTAATTGATTTGTTAGGCGGGCAGGACTCTGGACTGGGTCTTTCTGTCCTCTGTTGGAGGGCGGTGGGACAAAGTGTCCCGCTGCGCCTGGTTTGCGGAGCTCATGGTTTGGGCGCTGTGGTGACCGACGGAGCCGTCGGTGGTCGATTAACGCTCGGGGTTCTGCGAGTGCGGTGCATAGCCGGTCATCTCCAGGTAGCCGACCCCAGGCGTGCTGCCGGTAACATTGACTGCCCCCTCCCAGTAGCTCGGGCCGATCGTGGTAGTAAGCTCCTGGCTGTTGAGGGGCGTAGCAACGTCGAGTTCCAGGCCCCGGCTCGGAATGGAGACGTGCCATCGGAGGGGATAGGTCCCCTTGCTTTGCAGGCTGGTCCAAGTCTCGCCGGTGGGAGTCATCGTGAAATCTTTCACGGAGAGAAAAAAAGACTGGCCAGTTGCGTCGATGTAAGTACCCGAGGAATACGGATCGACGCTGCCGTCTTTGTGACGCAGGCGGTAGAGCATGAGTTCGGTGTTGTTATCGAGTTGCAGGCCGAGCCAATCCCATCCGCTTTCGCCCGGGCCCATCGATTCGGTGAAGAACTCGTGGTCCATCCACGAGGTGCCTCCCACCTGGTAGGTTGTGCCGTTGAGTTCGATTGATCCAGTGGCGAGGAGCCGAGTGAATGAGATGTAGTGGGACGCGCGTCCCGCTCCCTCGGCTTTTTGACTGATTCCATTTCGGCCGTGAATGACCGGCGGCTTGTCGGTCTTGAGACTGAGATTAATTTCGAATTCCTCGCCGATTCCGCGCAGTTGCTGAGTGTCATCCGCTACATGCGCCTGCCAGTTGCCATTCCAGATCATGCCGGTGTGCTGGTTCACTCCAGCGATGCCGGGGCCGGACCGGTTAATCCGCTCGGTGTGGTAAAAGTGGCGTCCGGTCAGATCGCTCAAGGCGAGATGCGCCATGTAAAGATCGCGGATGTGCCAGGGTGACAGGTCCTTGTCGCGTGCAATTCCTTGGCGAAAAAATGTCAACTCGAAGCCGAAGCGGTGCCCGTCGGGTGATTTGAGGTTGCCGGTGTAGTACCACCACTCGGTCTGGTAATCCGGGTGATCGAAATGATCGCGGGGAAACAGGTATTCATAGCCGGGCAGCGCAACCTTGTAGTCCGCGGCCCATGCGCTCACCACCAGAAGCAGGACCAGCAAAGAACCCCATCTATTCTTCATGCACCACCTCGATGGGATTGAGGCGCTGGGCGATACGCGCGGGATAAATCCCCGCCAGTATGGTAGCCAGGTAGACGAGGCTGAGCCCGGCCAAGAGCACTTTGACTGGCCAATGAAATTGGATCGTCCAGCCGAAAGATTGTTTGTTGATTACAAAGATCAGCACCAGTGAAAGCACGGCGCCCAGCATGATTCCGGCGATGTTGGCGAGAAGACCGATCAATCCCGCCTCAACCAGAATCAGCTTGCGGACCTGGGAGGTTGCGGCTCCGAGAAAACGGAGCAGCCCAAACTCGCGCCGCCGGTCAATGACGATCGACATCAGCGCGCCCGCGATCCCCATGACAGCAACCAGGACCGCGACTGCTTCCAGGGCGTAGGTGATGGCAAACGTCTGGTCGAAAATGCGGATCGCCTCGCGGCGGATATCCCGATTTGAAAAGATGAGTACCTCACGGTTAGCGGCGGCTCGCACGATTTCGTCGCGAGTGGCTTCGAGGTTCGCGCCCGGAGCAAGGTAGACCGCTAGGTTCGAAGCAGACGAGTCAGGCAAGTAGCGCAGCATTGTAGAGCGATCGACGATGACGTAACCTCGCTCGTTGGCGTAGTCGTAGAAGACATCCACAATGCGAAACTTGACGAGTTTCTCTCCGAGCGGGAGCGTGACGAAGTCTCCCGCTTTGACTCTGTGCTTGTTGGCAAAAGGTTCGCTGACAATGGCGGAGTCCCCGGACAGAAGTTCCTGCAACACATCGGTTGCGGGGCGCCCGGAAAGGAAGCCCGACGACCTGTAATAGCGTGATTCGCGGGTATCCGACGACCCAAGCGTTACGGGAAGACCCTCGTACTCGATTTCGTACGCGCGAAACCGGCTCACGCTTTCCACGCCCGGCAGTCTTGCAATGCGATCCGTCAAGTCGACGGAAATCGTCGGGTGGCGATCCATGGAAGGATCGCCTGCGGGCCGCAAGTAGAGATCGGCAGGAAGTTGGCCGTCCATCCAGGTAATCACGGTCTGGCGAAAGCTGCCGACCATGATGCCCACCGAAGTCATCATCGCGATCGCAGTCGACAATGCGCCGACGAGCACCGACGTCCGGCGAAGCGAGCCAGCGAGGCTGCGCGAAGCGAGCATCGCTTCCACGCCCATGAATCTCCGCAGTGTCGTCGAGGCAAAGGACGTGATCCAGTAGACAAGGGCCGGAATGGAAAGTGAGGAAGCGCCGATGAGAAGGAGGGCGGAGAGATATCCAAAGATGGGCTTGCCGCCTACTGCGGGGAGGCGCGCGGCGAGCGCTCCGGCAATGGCCAGCACCAGGGCGATGCCAGCGTCGCGGGTGCGCTCGACGCGAATTGTATATTCGCGCAGTCCACGGGCCATCGCTTCGGTCGGGGGGACCAACGATGCCTCTCGCGCGGGAGCTAATGCGGAAGTAACTGCAACCCCAACGCCCACGATGAAAGCCAGAATCACGGATTCAGCAGACAGATCCAGCGCACCCGGACGGCTGGTAATGTACAACGCATTGACCGTCGTGGCCAGAAGCCGTACTGCTCCGGCTGCCATCAGCCGTCCCATCGGAAGCGCGATCAAGGCTCCCGCGAGACCGAACATCGCGGCCTCGGCCAGAAATGCCACGAGCACCGCGCGACGGCTGGCACCGAGCGCCCTGACTGTGCCAATGTCCGCGCGCCTCCGAACAACCGAAACGGAAATGGTGTTGTAGATGAGAAACGCTCCCACCAGCAGAGCGATGTAGCTGAGAATGCGGAGATTCCATCGAAAGGCGGAGAGCATGCGGCGATTGGCCGCAGTTTGGCTGCCCTCGGGATTGAGTGCAACGCCACTGGGAAGAACGTCGCGCAACTTTTGCTGCCAGACGTCGAGGCCTGGGTGGTCGGGAACTTTCACGAGAATGCGGTCGACGCGGCCCAGCTTGTGCGTCGCCTTCTGAGCGGCGGCGAGGTCCATGAGCACAACATCTTCGCTGCCTTGCGCTGATTCGGGAACGAATCCGCGGACAACGTAGTTTCGCTTTCGATCGTTGATTAGCAACGCAATGGTTTCCCCAAGACGATGACCGAGGCGCCGCGTCGTCCAAATCGCGTCTGGATCGTTGATGTGCTGGAAGCTGTCGCGGTCCTCGGGGATCTCGAGATTCCGGCTCTGATGGCGATTAGCTTCGGCGATGACATCGATCCCGATCAAAGGTACGGTTGCGCCAGTCGAAGAAACCGTGGCGTGATCCTCAATCCGCGGTGTCACATGAAGTGCGTAGGGCAGCGTTGCCAATTGGCCGACCACCTGCTCTGGTACTCCGCCTGCCGCGGTGACCTCAAGGTCGTCGTCGCCCGCCAGCGTTTCCATGGAGGAGCGGAACGAACCGGCCGCGGCGTTGCCCGCGAGATCGATAGCGAGCACCACCGAAACGCCCAATGCAACCGCGAACACCACGAGAATGGAGCGAGCGCGTTCGCGCAGCACCGGACGGACGATCAGGCGGAAGAAAAGCGACCAATACGCCATATCAGGAACGACTGATCTCCTCGATGTGGCCGTCCCGCATTCGAACCACGGTGTCTACGAAAGAGGCTGATTCGGTGCTGTGCGTCGCCATCAGAATCGTCGTCTTCTGCTCGGTGCAGATCCGCCGCAGCAGTTCGAGGATGGAGTTTCCGGTGGCGGTGTCGAGGTTTCCTGTGGGCTCATCGGCGAGCAGAAGGCGAGGCGAGTGAACCAGGGCGCGCGCGATGGCAACGCGCTGCATCTGGCCGCCGGAGAGTTGATGCGGCATACGGACGGCAAGCTCGGCGAGTCCGACCGAGTCGAGCCGATCCAGCGCTTGCGGGCGCGGATCCGCATGTCCCGCGAGCAGCAGCGGAAGCTCGACGTTTTCAACCGCGCTCAGTGTGTGCAGCAATTGAAATGACTGAAAGATGAAGCCGACTTTTTCACGGCGGAGCCGGGTCAATTGGCCTTCGCTGAGTTGGTCGGTCGCGACTCCATCAAGCAGCACATGTCCGCTGGTCGGGAAGTCCATGGCGCCGGCCAGATTGAGCAATGTAGACTTGCCGCATCCGCTGCGCCCGACGAGGCCGATGAATTCGCCCAAGCCAACATGCATCGACACATCATTGAGGGCGCGAACGGGTTCGCCGTCGGTGTGGTAGTCCTTCGTCACGCGTTCGACCGACAGAACATACGAACTGTGATCTGCGGACGACGGAGGCGATGACGTGGCTGTTTCGGCGCGGACCATGTTGGCTGGGATATTAGTTGGATGCCGTTGAGGCAGATCGGACTCCGAACAGGGATTGAGGTTTTCCTTGGGAGAAAAGACCAAACCCAAGATTACACCCTAGGTGCAACGGTCGAGGAATCGCAGTTACGGGTTGCGCTTGACGATTGGAGACAGTTACTGGCGGTTCCCGCGGACAATTTCGGAGCGCTGCGCTGATCGCGCCGTCAGAGGCGAATCCTTGTCGGGCATCGTTTGTCGAAGGAGCTTCCAGTCGCGGGCCATTTCATCTTCGGAGATGGCACGAGACGATTTGGAGCGTAGTTCTGATTGCAGCCGCGCTACGATGAGCTGGCGTACCAAGTCGGGCGGCGCGCCGGAGGTTAAGACATTCTCTGCGGAATCCCCGACGCGCACCATGCGGCCGTCGACTTGCATTTGCAGAATGGGCCGTCCCTGATCATCGAAGTAAACTTTCGCATGCGCCTGCGTCCTGGACCATGCCTTTTCGACATTCTGGCCCGAGGTGACAGGATAGGATTCGGTCAGAAGATTTCTGAGCTGGTGCTGAAAAGACCGGCGATCCTCGTGACCCAGAGGCGCCTCAGGCTTGCCTTCCGGGTTAAAAACGAGCGCATCGCGAGCCGGATCGAAGCGGCCAGCTCCCGCGACTACGTATGTCGCAAGCACGCATCCTGCAAAGATGGGGCTGGCGACGGCGCTAGGGACGATGTACTTCTTGGATTTGAAAAAGGACTCGACCACCCCGTGCACGGTCGAACTGCGCGGCATGCTGCCCGGCACCTGCGCGATAACCAGGCGCGAATACTGAATTTCCGGATGCCGCTGGTTAAACTTCACCAGCATTTTCGCCATTTGCTTCGGTGTAGTCATGCCAACATCGGAGATCACGCTGCGGTGCAGAGTCTTCGGATAGTAAAAGTTAATAATCCCTTTGGCAAAGTCGGCGCAGTTATTGGAGACGAGGTGGAAATGAGACTCGTTCGCCGATGAGTTCAATTTGGCGATCAGGGCTTCGTCTTGCTCCGGCGTGGTTGCAACCTCAAAACCGTAGATGGTGCGGTCGTAGGAAGAACCTACCAGTTGGTACCAGTTTCCGCCCGGTGTTTCGCCGTTGTTTCGATCAGGAGCGATATCCTCCAGATATCGGCGACGGTAGCGGTCGCGCAGAATTGCGACCATCTTGGCGTCGGCAAACATTGGGATGTCTTCAGTACGGTCCACCGCGTACAGGTAGGGGATCAGAGGAATGGCAATCCAGTCATAGCCGCCGACCGCGTCGTAACGGCTGATCACGACCCCGGTTTCTCCCGGGGCGCATTGGCGCAGTACCACGGGCGTCTCGGCGCAGACTCCGGACACATAGACAGCGGCGTGGCCGGTGGCGGTAAAGAAACCAAGATGGCCGTAGGGTTCTTCCAAAAGCAGGGTGGCTGACGCTCCGGCGAGTGAGACGCAGGCCAAGACAATGACCGCTAACTTAATGAAAGCGCGCCGCATTTTTGGGATATGGCCTAAGAACATAGTTACCCCAGACTTACCGTAACCTCCTAAATAAGAACCCTTTAACGAGAGATTAGTTGCAGGGAATCGGAAAGACCAGTTACGGAAGTTCAAAAGAATCAGAGCTTAGGATATGGCGAACACAAGGCGAATATAGCCAGGTTAACTCATGGGCCTGGAAGAGTCTCGCGCAGAAATTGGAGGGGTAGCTACGGGATCTTAGGCGCGCCTTTGAGCCGCGCCTTCGCCCACCGAACGCTTTGGGCGACCAACTCGTCTTCGTCGTCGGTCAGTTTTTCGAGGAGCGGGATGAAGTCTCGGTTACCGCTGTTGCCTATTGCAATCGCGGCGTTGCGGCGCAGGCCAGATCTCTTGGTGCGGCGAATGGGCGATCCCCGGAAGGCTTCCCGAAATTCCTCCGCGGACATTTCAGCGAGCCTGGTGAGGACCGGGTTGACCAGGCCGGGACGCGACGCGAATTCGGGCAGAGTCGTGGCGGGAGCCTTGCGGTTCCACGGGCAAACATCCTGGCAGATATCGCAGCCGAAGACGTGCCGTCCCATTCCCGCGCGGAGGTCCTCGGGAATCGACCCGCGCTTCTCGATCGTGAGATACGAAATGCATTTGTTGGAATCGAGCTGGTAGGGTGCGAGGATTGCATCCGTGGGACAAGCTTCGATGCAGCGCGTGCAGGTGCCGCAGCGATCCGGACCGGGCAGGTCAGGTTCGAGTTCGAGCGACGTGAGGATCACGCCCAGGAAGAGCCACGAACCCTTCTTCTGATTAATGATGCAGGTGTTCTTGCCAATCCAGCCCACACCGGCATACTTCGCAAATACGCGTTCGACGATGGGGCCGGTGTCGACATAACTGCACGTGGTGAGAGGCGCTTGCGAATTTGAAGGGACAGACTCGCGCAGCGCGGCTTCCACCTGCTTGAGTCGCCTTAGAACGACGTCGTGATAATCCTCGCGGCTCCAGGCGTAGCGGGAGATCCATCCGCAGCTGGGGTCGTTGACTTGCGTCGAGTAGGGATGATCGGTGTTGTAATTGATGGCGCAGACGACGACGCTTCGGGCCCAAGGCGCAACACGAGAGAGAGAGGCGCGCTTGAGATCGCCCCGCTCATCTCTGGCCTCCATGTATTTCATTTCACCGGCGCGGCCAGCGGCGATCCATTTAGGAAAAAGCTTGAGTTCGGGCTTATCGGCCGCCGGAGCGATGCCCGAAAGGTCGAAACCAGCGTCCACGGCGGCGCGCTTCACGATCGCTTTGACTTGAGTGATCCGGCTTAGCATGACGGATTCGTAGCGAGTCTGATTCTAAGCCTTCAATTTCGGGGAAGCGATTGGACTCAGCACGGTTCGGTGAGAATGAGGTGGAGGCGACGGCCTACACGCCCAGCTTTTTAACTTCCTCGTTGTAGTACTTGCGGTAGAGGATGTCCCACTCCTGCGAGCCTTCGAGGATGGTCCGCTTCTGGCTTTCGATTTTCTGGCGGGCGGCGACGTCGATTTTTTCTTCCTGGTTGAGCAGGTCTTCAAGAATCTTTCGGGTTTCCTGGCGGATAGTGTTGGGGTCTTCAATGAACTCGACCTGGTCCATCTCTTTGAGCACGTCAGCAACGGCCCGGGCCAGCACATTCACCTTGTCGCGGCTGAGTCTCACAGCACCGCCTTGTACTTACGCACGAGTTCAGTTTTCACCTTGCGAAACATTTCCTGGTAGTTGGCGCCGCTCCTGCGCATTTCTTCAGAGTAAGCTTCGAGGATGACGCGCACTTCGTCGTTAATGCGGTCTTCGAGCGAGAGTTCGTCGACCATGGCGCCGTGCACGCGCTCGGTCACTGCGGGAACGGCCGAGGCCTCGATGAACTTGCCAGCAATCAGTTTCTTGGTGACTTCGCGGGCCAGGTAGCCCACATATTCTTTGGAAAAAAGCATGTGCGGATCAGAACTGGTGCGCGCAATACGCGCTCAATTTGAATAGGAAAGTGTAACACAGCGCCTGGAACTTCCGAGTCTCACTGCTGCAGTTGCTCCAGCATCTGCTTCGCCTGCGGATGATCGGGATGCTGCCGGAGCAGGTCGAGGACGATGCTGCGAGCCTTGTCGCGCGCGCCTTCCAGGGCGTAGACCCGAGCCAGGTTCAAATACGCCTGATCAAAAGCCGGCGCGACGCGAATACATTGCTCGAAGCTGGCCACCGCTTCGTCCCGACGTTGCGTGACCAGGTAGAGGACTCCGAGATTATTGAGGGCTTCGGGATAGACGGGACGAGCCCGCAGTGCGCGCTGCAGGTATTCGTAGGCTTTGCCGGTATCGTTCGCCTGCGCAAAGACCATTCCCAGACTATAGTTGGCTTCCGGGTCCTGCGGCGCGATGGCGAGGGCGCGCTCCAGTACCTTGCGGGCTTCGTCCCAGTTTTTTTGCAGGCGATAGGCATTGCCCAGGTTGTCAAGAGCCAGCACGTGATGCGGGTTCAGGCGCAGAGCGTCCTGAAAGCGCTGGATCGAATCTTCAACTCGCCCCTCGCGCGTGGCAATCACACCCAGGTTGTTCCACGCGTCGGGCTGAGTGTCGGGGTAGTTGGCCTGGAGTTTCACGGCGCGTTCGAACGCTTCGCGTGCCGACGCGTTCTTGTTCTGATTCAGATAAACACTGCCTATGCCGTAGAGCGCCTCGGCGCTCGATGGGTCTTCGCGGGACGCCTGCTGAAATGAGGCTTCGGCTTGATCCAGGTATCCGCGCTGAAAAAACAGCGAGCCCAGCGAAAGGTAATTACGACCGAATTCCAGCGTATGGCCAGCGCTGGGAAAAGGCAGGGCGCGAGCCAGCCGTTCCGCGTCGGTGGTGGGGATGCTTCGAGAATCTTTCTCGACATGCTCCGGGTCGATAGGACCTTGATACACCTTGACGATGTCGCCTTTAGCGTCGATCAGGAAGGATGTGGGAAGGGAGAGGTCGCGGTGCCGATCGAACATCTGGCGGTAGAGAATGTTGTAGACGGCCGCGGTGTCCTCCGATCCCCTCAGGATGGGGAAAGAAAACTTCTGGTCTCGTGCAAAAGCGCGGAGCTTCTCGCTCTGCGAAAGACCGGTTACAGTCCCGTCCACGTTGATCGTTAGAAGCTGGATTCCGAGCGTAGGCCACCGGCTCTGCATCTTCTGGAACGCTTTCAAGTCAGCCAGGCACTCCGGCGATTGCATTGCCCAGAAATTGAGTAGGACCGGCTTACCCCGGCGAGTGAAGAGCGCGTGAGTCTCTCCAGTCACATCAGGCAAAGAAAAGAGAGGAGCCGTAACGGGCGCCAAAAGCCACGTTTCAGCTTGCGCCGGCAGCGAATCGGCTTCCGCCGCATGCGCTGGCGCAACTTGTGAACGCCCCGTCGCGTTTCTCTCGAAAGGCTCGATCGACGAAGGTTCCGATCCTTCCTCGATCCAGACCCGGTGGTTCAGAGGAAGGTCGTGCAGCTCTTGCACCATGCCGCTCGGCCAACGAATCGATGCGTGCACGGGGCCCTTGGTGTCGCCGAGGCCGAAGAATATATCCTTGCTGTGCTGGGATAGAAAGCCGGAACCGGCTTGCAGCATACGCGTCCGGCGACGGGCGCTGGTTTCAACGCTCACGGCGGCTCCGATCGCGTCGCGATTGCTCTTGGTGCCGCGCAGTCGAAATGAAATCGAAGGTGGCAGATCGCCCGACGACATTCTTCAGCAACCGGAGTTGCGGAGCATTCCGATTCTTCAAGGCTATTTCGAGGCGGCCATCATGATCGAAATCGGCGAGCGCGAAGGAGCGCCCATCCTCGACGAAATCAAGCCCGACGACGGCGGAGACGTCAGAAAACGTTCCGTCCCGGTTGTTCACATAGAAGACATTGCGCTCGTAACCGCTCCAGGTGCCGTCGGAGCGGATGAGTTCGTTAATCGCGTTCCATCCCTGCTCGTACTCTTTGGAAGCGCGCGCTTCATCGGGCGAATTGGCAACGACCTGACGCCAGAAAAAGCTGTTGAGATCCTGACGCACGGGACCCGACACCATGCCGTTGGCGATGTAGAGATCAGGAAAGCCGTCGTGGTCAAAGTCGAACGCGTCGCTCGACCACGCCCAGCGGCCCATACCCACGGCGGCGGTCTGCGTCGCGTCTTCAAACTTGCCACCGTGATTGTGAAATAAGGAGTTCCCCATCGCGTGCTTCTGATAGAGGGCCCGCACGGCTTGCGGCGAGTTTTTCTTGAAGATCGGCTGGGTTGAGACGCGCACTCCCGCAGCGGTCCACATGTTGGCAACATAAATATCCTCAAGCCCGTCGTTGTCGTAGTCGAAGCAGCAAACACTCATCCCCGCGCCGACGTCTTCGACTCCAGCCTGCGGAGCGACATCCGTGAAGGTCCCGTCGCCATTGTTGTGATAGAGATTCTTGCGGCCGAAATCGTTCACCACATAAAGATCGGGCCAGCCATCGCGGTCGTAGTCGGTCCACCCGCAGGCGAAACTGTAGCGCGTGTTGTTCTCACTCAGACCTGACTCCTGCGTCACATCGCGGAAAGTGCCGTTGCGGTTGTTGCGCATCATGAAGTTCGGTGGACCGTTTTCGGCTTCGTGGTAGGGAGAGGGATACTTGTATTGCCCGGTGCCCTGGTAGTAAGCGTAGAGGCAGAAATAGATGTCCAGCCATCCATCACGGTCGTAGTCGGCGACGGCTGCGCCGGTGAAAGTTCCCTGCGGCGGGGTCGCGAACTGGAATGCGTCAGGCCGTGGGCGGAATTTGCCACCGCCCTCGTTCAGGAAAAGCAGCGGTCCGTTGGTTCGCACCAGGATCACATCCTGCCGGCCATCGTTATTGAAGTCGGCGAAGAGTGCACAGGCGGTATTTTCGAGGATACCCAGGCCCGAGATTTCGGTGATGTCCTCGAACGTTCCATCACCGCGGTTGCGATAGAGCCGGTTCGGCAGGCCCGCGGGCTGGCACATGTAGAGATCGTCGAAGCCGTCGTTGTCGATGTCGGCGGCTGACACTCCGTTGTGTCCGTAAACGTCGATGCCGCAGGCACCGTCGAGAATCGTGCGCCAGTAGTCGGTCCCATGCAGCATCTGGGCTGTGTAGGATGAATTCTTGCCGAGCGCCTCTGTGGCAATATCGACGTAGACCGGCGAACGGGAACGCGCTTGAGTTTCGTTGAGAGCGCGCCAACTGCGGATTTGGAACTGGTCCGAGGCGGATGTAGCCCATGACAGTTCCCAAACGCCGACGCGCTGTTCACGATAGAAATCGGCACCCGTTCCGACGATTTCGTAGCGAACTCGAGTCTCGATGCGGCTGGGGATTGTACAGGATCCCGGCGATGGGTAAGGATCCGCGTCAATGCTTGTGATCTGAAATTCGGCTGTGACGATGCTCGAGAATTCCCTTAGGTACGACCGCAACTCGCGAATAAAAGCATCTCGAGGCAGCGTGATGCCGCCGCCGAACTTGTTCTGGTGAATGTCGAGCATCGAACTGGAGCGCACTACTCGCGACTCTACGGGCAGCAGCGATGCGCCGGAGAAATCAGTGGCGAGGGCCTTGACAACCGCTGGCAGCTCGCGCGGGGATTGCAGCAGGTTTTCGCTCCATTCGGCGAGAGTCGCAGCGATCTGATCGGCGTATTTTTCAATGATGAAATCGTCCAGACCCGCGTGCACGTTGAGCAGCGTCGCATCGAGCGGACGATCGCTCCGGTAGTGAGGATGCAGATGGAGCCCGGCGCCACCGGGCGGAGAGGTACGATCCGCGCCCGATCCGGCGTCCGGAAGAGTGAATCCCCATAAACGAGCGGGGATCAGGGTTGCCCCAGTTCCCTGACAGAAGCGAACCAGAAAATGGCGCCGGCTGAGATCGGTGTGTGGATGCGGTTTCCCGGCCCGGCTCAGAGTGATGTCTCCTGCGGAATCACGTGTGGAACCGAAGCTACCATCGGTATCCGGGTGGGTCAAGGCAACGTCGGGAGCCACCGCTATAATCATTTTATCTTCGCGTCTTATTCGCAATGGGGCGCGCGATCTGGTATGAGAGCTGCAGAAACACTGGCGCTGCTCCGCTCCCTTTGGGTTCTCCTGGTGGCGGTCGCGCTCCTGGCACTAAGCGCCGTGTGCCAGGACGCGGTTACAGCCGCACAACAATCTGCGGCCTCAGACTCAGCAGAAGCGCACTTGGGTAAGGGTTACGACGCGCTTAAGCAAGACCGATATCCGGTCGCCGTGGATGAATTTCGGGCGGCGCTTGCCATCGATCGGACTCTGGTGCTGCGCGCGCAATTCCCGCTGGCCGTAGCGCTGTTTGAGCAGCACAAGTCCGCCGAGGCGCGTCGTGAACTGGAGGCGGTTCGCCACGTGACTGGAGATCATCCGAATGTGCTGTATTATCTGGGCCGGCTTGACATCGAGGATCGCAACTTTGAAAGCGCGGTCAAAAATCTCAATCAGGCGATGGCCAAGCCCCCGTTCCCCGACACAGCGTATTACCTGGGATTCGCCTATTTCAAACAGGGCGATCTGCCCAACGCGGAGAAGTGGCTGAAGGAAGCTCAGAAAATCAATCCGCGGGATCCAAGCATTCCGTATCAGCTCGGGTTCGTATATCGCAAGGAAGGCCGCCAAGAAGAGGCGGACAAATCCATCGCACTGTCGGAGGAGTTGCACCGCCGCGGGGACGACGAAGCCCGGCTGAGAGCCGAGTGCGGACAAAAACTGGATAGCGGCCCGCGCGAGGAGGCACGTGACCTGTGCGAGAAGCTCTATGATCCGGATGACGCCGAACGGCTAACTTCACTGGGAACGATTTACGGACAGCACGGCGATCGGGAGGCCGCACTGAAGCCGTTTCTGCGGGCGGCGGAACTTTCGCCGCAGTCTCCGCAGGTGCAATACAACCTGGCATTCACCTACTCACAACTCAACCGGTATCAGGACGCGAGAGTGCCACTTGAAAGGGCACTCAAACGGTGGCCGGACCTGTTTCCGCTAAACGCCCTGTATGGAGCCGTGCTGGCAAAGCTGGGAGACGACGCCCATGCTTACGAGACGCTGCGCCACGCGCGGCAACTCAAGCCTGACGACGCGGGAACGACGGATTTGCTCTATGTCACGGCGCTGAAACTTGGAAAGAAGGGCGAAGAAGCGCGGCAGTACTCCGGCGCCATGCGATACCTGGAAGAAGCGGTGGAACTTCGGCCACAGGACCCTGAACCCCACCGAAGCATGGCTGAGATCTACGCGCGAACGGGGAAAGCAGCGAAGGCGGCAGAGGAAACGAAAAAGGCTGACCGCCTCAGCGGCAAGTAACGGGCGCCGATCCAAACCATACGGATCATTTGAGTTCGGAGTTTAGTACCTGGGCCAGGCGAGCGCCCGCAAGGGCAACGCGCTTGATCGCCAATTTTTGCGCCTGCATTTCGTAGGATGACCCCGGCACAATCGTGTACGGTTGATCCTCGGAGCCAATCGGATCCCGGTACACTTTCGTTCGTGCCTCGTCAAAGCTTTCGCGAATCCAGGCCGCAGCGTCCATGCTGCGGTTTTTCGAAGACGCAAACTGATAGGCCTTACCCAACACGATCGCCCGATTGACACACTGGACCTTGTCGTTGCAAAACTTGCAATCAGACCCGGGAAGGTCGTCCCAATAGCTGTGCAGGGTCGAGTCGGCATCGCCAAAGAGCTTGACCAGATTTCCACCGCCATCGCCTTTCGGGTGAGACTTCGTAACCCGGGTAACAGCGTGCAAGGGCTGGTGAACATCGCCGATTAAATGCACTAGCCAGACTAAGTCGTAGGACTTGAGCTCATCGGGTTGCGACGAGGCCAGCACCGCGCGGAAGGCACTGATCTGGGTTTGGGCATTCGGCGTAGGCAACTCAGGGAGGGGTGTCTGATCCGGGGAGAACGCTGTATTCACGAAATGCCAGTAGCGGTGCCGCAGAAGGTCGAAGTAGCCGATGTTCTGGGAGGAAGAGGCGCCGCCGGGAGTATTCCCTCCGTCGGTGCCATCGTCCAAGTACTGTGCTTCAGTTTTAATGTCGTCCGCCCAAGTCGAGGCGATCATGAAGATCATCCGATCACGGTCGTCCGCAGAAGTGCCGGAAGGGATTTGCTTCTCCCAGTTCGCATAATCAGGATTGAGCTTGAGCAGATCGCGGACACGAGTCCTTGTCGCCGGCGTAAGGTTCTGATAGGCGATGTAAGCTGCAGCCATGTGGCCGATCGGTCCCCAGGCCAACAGCGGCGCAGGGAACAAGGCGACCAGTGTTATGCAAAGACTAGTGCGTAGGAAGTTCACACGAGCTCCTGACGAACGGCAGTCCTTCGAGAGAATCCATTGTGACACGCTTCCGGAACCTGTCGCGATCTGCGATGTGGTATCTTGACCGCCGGCATGAAATCGCGGCTCATGATACTTCTCTCCGCTGCGTTGGTCGCTCCCGTGGTGAGCTTTGCACAGTCCACACCTGGCGGTAGTAGCGGGCCCGCAACGGCTCCGTCCACTCCGGCTGCGACTCCCGACCCGGACGCCTTCTACCATCTCGGTCCCGACTCTCTGCCTCAGAATGGCGTACCAAAGGGAGAAATTCGCGGGCCCTTCAGTTTGCCTAGCGGGGCTTACCCAGGCACGCAGCACACCTACTGGGTTTACGTTCCCGCGCAGTACGATCCCGCCGTCCCGACCAGCCTGATGATCTACAACGACGGGCAGGCTTTCATGAATCCCGACGGCGATGTGCGCGCACAAAACGTGATGGACAATCTGATCTTCCGGCGCGAGTTGCCAGTGATGATCGGGGTCTTCATCAATCCCGGCCGTCGACCCGATCAGCCCGAGCCTAACGCCACCGAGTGGGGCGACCACACTACGAACCGGCCCACCGAATACAACTCGCTCGACGATAAGTACGCTCGCGCGATCGTGGATGAACTCCTGCCAGTGCTCTACAAGGAATACAACATCTCCAAGGATCCCGAACGGCACGGCATCGGCGGATCGAGTTCGGGCGCCATCGCTGCCTTCACTGTGGCATGGCAGCGCCCCAATGAATTCCGGAAAGTCCTGAGCAACGTTGGCAGCTTCGTCGATCTGCGCGGAGGCAATGCCTACCCCGAGATTATCGGCAAGAGCGACAAGAAACCGATCCGTATTTTTCTCTGCGATGGGCGAAACGACAACCGCGGGCAGCGTCCTGAAGGCGCCCCCTACAACCAGGCCATGGATTGGTTCTACCAGAACGTCCGCATGATGCAGGCGCTCACGGCGAAGGGCTACGACGTAAACTACGCCTGGGGCATCAACAAGCATGGCCAGAAGATGGGAGGCGCCATTCTCCCGGAAATGATGCGCTGGCTCTGGCGCGACCACGAGTTCTCCAGCGATCCGAAGGATGTCGTCGAGCGATCGTTCAACGAGCCCAGAAAGGGCGCAGGAAAGCAGTAAGCCGAGGTTTAGGACCTGGCAGTCTTATCCTGCTGTCAGTTTGTGAGTGTGTCACTGCGTACTGATGGAACCACGCAGAACCGTGATCGACGCTTTAGGGAGCTGGTAGATTGCATTGGTGCCGCCGTTTACTGTCGACTTTGAAGCCGGGCCGTCGGGATCTGCATGGCCCAGTTCTCCCTCCTGGTGCCACGCGTATTCGTTTGAGCCGAAGGTGATGCGGTCCACTGGGCCTGAAAAATACCGGGTGCTCTTTGTGGCCGGATCTGCGAACACAACCTTCACCGCATGATCGTTGAACTGGTCGCGATTGACCAACATCACCGACCACTGCTTGTCGGGCCGCTCGACCGCATAGGCGGTAACCAAAACATTTCCGGCAGCGTCCGTCACATCGCTCGAAGCCTTGAATTGCTTGTGGGGTGCGTCGACGGGTTGCACCCACTCTTTCGTGATGAGTTGCGCTGCTAGATACTGTGGCGGATAGCCCACCAGTTTATAGTCCGCGTCAATCCACAGAAAATTTCCGAAGCCGCCACGATCCCTAGGATAGGGCATGTAGTGGAAGTAGTAGGTGGCGCCGGCACCCTCGCTCATCATCGAGCCGACGTAATCAGCCAACCACAGGGCGCTCTTAACGGTGGAAGGCGGAGCCCCGCCGCCGATGTTGCCTTCGGTCATAAAGAATGGAACATTGGGCGGCAGGCCATTGTCTTTCCATACCTGCACGATGTGGCTGACGTATCCCGGTTCCGGATACAGATCCGCCCAGGAGTAGGTTGGCCGATCCTGATACGGATAATGTTCGAAAGAAAAGAAGGTGAAGTCGTTCAGCCGTCCGTGTGCTTTCAGGTAGTCGACGAACCGGCCCAACCACGAGACCTTACCGTTAGCGTCGGGCCAGACTTCGACATCGCCGAATGTTCCCTCGAAGGGAGGCCCTCCCAGCTTGGCTTCCGGTACGAGCTTGTGAATCGCGGTGGCGAATTGCAGGTAGAGCGCGCCATAGTCCTCCGGAAGCATGTGCTGCCCGTCGGCCTCTTCTCCCATCTCAATCCACGAGATCGGATACTTGCGTTTGTAGAGATATGCGATCTCGTTCGCCGCATCTTCCGGCGTGGCGTAGAGCATGGCGATCGGCACCATCGTGGGCAGTCCGCGCGTTACCCCACAATGGAAGAAGAAATCGAAGCCGACCTGGTCGCCGCGCGATTCGTCCAGATTAGAAGCGGCGTGCCACGGGTCCACCGAAGAAGGCCAGGTTACCGTCTGATTGCGGCTGGGGAAATGCGTGACGTAGTCGTTGAACGCGCTGTCTGCGGAAAGCGCTCCAACGTAGAGTTCGTTGATCGCATATCCCACGCAATTGCGCTTGTCGGCGGAACCGTGACTGTCGCAGGTGTTGGACGATTCCGTCATCCAGATGCGAAGGTAGCGCACCGGGATCATCCAGGAGACCAGCTTCAGTGTGACTGTGCCCCCCTTGCCTTCGGTGACGTTGCCGAGCGGGAAGGTCTGCCAAGTCCCCTTCATCGTGCCGTCATAAAAAGGCTCAAGTTCGCCCGTCCAGAACTGGACGGAGTAGTGCCGCGCGTACGGATTGGCCCAGGCGATCCGAATCGCGTTGACATCAATCTTGGCACCCAGGTCGATCATCACCCACTGCGGATGCAGCGAATCGTCTTCTCCGGTAAACGCCTTGGTGAGGTACGGATTGCTCTTCCAGAACGAATTCGGATCACCATCGGTCAAGCGCGACCAGCCATTGCCGTCGCCCCGGCTGAAGCCGCGATGCGGCAGGGGATAAGCCCATGAGTGCTGAATCTCCTCGCCCGGCTCGGGGCTGCCCACAAAGTAGCCTTCCTGTTTCTCCGCGTTGCTCCACGTGCCGCGGGGGTTCCAGTGCCAGGCTTCGACCATCAGTTCAGTGTTCTGCCGATAGGTCACGGTCTGCCATCCTGCGTTGAGGATGATACTGAGCAGAGGGTCGGTAAGCAGTTTCTCCGGGCTTCCCGTCCGCAACCGGTCAATCGCCGCGCCCAGAGCGTGAGGGGGACTAAACGTGTTAGCCACGTGCGAGGGCGATGCATCAACGGTGACCGTCTGGGTTACCCCGAGGCTGGTCGTGAAAAGGCAACTGCAAAGAGAGAGAGAAATTCCAAGGACTCGAGTCTTCATGGGACTTCCGTTAATTTATTAAATCGTTTTATTAGATGGAAAACCCTCTACTGTCAAGTAAAAACTCGGCCCAGCTTCCCGCTGCCGGGAATCTCTTGGCTATTTAGAAGACAGACGGCCGCGAAGCACCGTAACTGATCCAGCCGGCAATGTGTATTGGGTACCTTCTTCGCCGTTAATTTTTGAGGTTGCAGGGGGGCCGTCCGGATCGGCATAACCCTTCTTGCGGGCGGGATGCCACTGGTACTGTTCCCCGCCGAACGTGACCATTGTGACCGGCCCGGCGAATGATGTGTCTCGCGTGCTGTCCGCGTCGTGAAAAACGATGCGAACCTGGTGCGGGTGATCGTGGTCTTTGTTGATGAGCAGCAGAGCCCACTGGTCGTCGGGACGATGCAGCGCGTAAGCCGTCACCAGCATGTGTCCCGCAGAATCCCTCACGTCGCCCGACGCCAAGTAGAGGCTGTGCTCGGCGTCTTTAGGTTCGGCCCACTCCTGGGTGAGGAGTTGCGCCGCAAAGAATTGCGCCGTAGGCTGTTGGATCTCATAGTGATCGTCCACCATAAATAAGTGGTAGGTTCCCCAGCTGTTGGCGCAAGCCGGATGCGGCGGAGAATATGACAGATCGTGGTAGTAATGCGTTGACTGCCCCCCAGCGCTCAGGAAGCCCGCAAAAGAGTCGGCTAACCAGAGGGCGCCAAAAATGTCGACAGAGGCTTCCCCGCCATGGGCATTGGTCTCGGTATCGAGCAAAGGAATTCCCACCGGCAACCCATCGTCTCGCCAAAC
The DNA here is from genome assembly GCA_963819035.1 of uncultured Acidobacteriaceae bacterium. Taxonomy (GTDB): domain Bacteria; phylum Acidobacteriota; class Terriglobia; order Terriglobales; family Acidobacteriaceae; genus Sulfotelmatobacter. The sequence goes on from CAWFUU010000030.1 coordinate 118,791, forward strand.
CTTCATGATGTGGGTGATGAGTTGGGGCTCCTGATAAAGGTTCTCCCAGGGCGTCTCGCACCCGTCGTACGGATAGTGTTCGAACGACATGAATGCCAGGTCCTCAATCCGCCCGTGGGCTTTCAAATATTCGAGGAAACGTCCCAGCCACGAAGTCCGACCTTGCGCGTCGGGCCAAACCTTGATGTCTTCCGTGACCCCCTGAAACACGGGCCCGCCGAGTTTGAAGCTCGGGTCGACACGATGAAGCGCCCTAGCGAACTGCAGATAGAGAGTCGCGTAGTCCTCGGGCAGCATGTACTGCCCATCAGGTTCCTCCCCCATTTCGATGTAGGAGACGGGATAGCCACGCTTCTTGATATAGGTCATTTGCGCCGCGGCGTCTTCCGGAGTGCTGTACAGCATGGCCACCGGCACAATAGTGGGAAGGCCGCGAGTGATCCCGCTGGTGAAAAAAAGATCGAACCCGGGCTGATCTCCCGATTCCATGCGGTCCGGCGCGAGATAGAGATCTGAGGGCTCATGCCATGGATCGACGGACGAGCAGAGCGTAAGAGTCTGCTTCTGATCGGGCGAATGATGAAGCAGGTCTTTGAAATCACCTTTCTCATCCAGTGCTCCGAGATAAAGCTCGCGGATGGCGTAGCCCACGCAGTTGCGGCGATCGGCAGATCCGTGACTGTCACAGGTGTCGGAAGAGCGAGTCATCCAGATGCGGACGAATTTTGTGTTCACTGGCAGTGATCCGAGGCCGAGAGTCGCTGTGCCTCCCTTCCCGTCCGTAACCGTTGCATTGGGGAAAGTCTTCCATGCGCCTTGGTCCTGCTCGTCCATGGCGTCGCCGTCGCCAACCCAGTACTGCACTTCGAAATCGCGCGCGTAGGGCTCGGCCCATGCGACGCGGATCGCGTTCACGGCTTCTTTCTTGTCCAGCGCGATCACCACCCACTGGGGGTGGAGCGAGTCCTCTTCTCCAGTGAAAGCCTTCGCTAAATAGGGATTGCTCTTCCAGTACGACTGCAGATCGCCATCATCAAGACGCGAGAATCCGTCGAACTCCGTCCCGCCATTTCGCGTGAAGCCCCGGTGTCGCAGCGAGTAGCCGTAGGAGTGCCGGATCATTTCCTTGGTCGGAGTCGCATCCCCGGTAAAGTAGCCTCTGCCCACGGGATCGCTCCACGTGCCCTTCGGATTCCAATGCCACGCCTGCACGAATAAGTCCGTGTTTTGGCGGTAACTAATTACTCCCCAGCCTGCCGAAAGGACCTTCTTGATCTGATCGGGGCGGAAGAATGTGTCCGTAGCGTTGCTGGGCACGCGATCGACGGTCGATCCCAGTGCATAGAGCGGGCTGAATTTGTTAGCCACGTGGCTGGGCGTGGCGTCGACGGTCACGGTTTGCGCAGCCGCTTGAAGAAACCAACTGAGAAGAAGAACGATGAGAGTAGGCGGAAGAATACGTCGTCTGGAAATGTTCATGGCGAGGTCTGGGATGATTTCTTATCGCGATCCGGGCCCAGGAGTCAAACTCCAGGTTCCGGCGGGGGAACTGGTTGAGGATTTAGCGCGAATAGTGACGCACGGACAGCGCGATGGGCAGGCCGACGCCAAACCAGTGTTCGACGAATTCGAAGACCTGATACACGAGCGGAGAGTTTCCCTTCGGCACCGCTGAGAGCGGCACCACGACCGCATGCATGAACACATAAACCAGGGCACCGTAAATGAGACCGCAAAGGACGGCGCGAGTGAGCAGAAATGTCAATTTGCGGCTGGCCAGGTAATAGACCGCGGCCGCGCCGAAGGCGATGACGAATTGCAGGACCACTCCAAGCAAAGCAGCGGGCATGCCGCCTTGATACGACTTAGGCCCGAGAACGCCGCTGGCAATGGTTTGCGGAACGAGAATAGGATGATGCGGACTGTACACCGCAATCGCGTACAGAAGATCCACGGCGCCGACAATGAGACCACCGACGAAAATTGCGGAAAAAGACCGCGGAGACGGGTCGCTGGCTATAGCACTAGCGTTTATCGAGCTTGCCATATTGCAATCAGTGCGAAACTAAATCGCGGGATGCTTTCGCCTGCCTCTGCGGAGTTTGCCAACCACGGAATCAGCCAATGATCTTGTCTGCATGCACGATTCGGCAATAGCCATTTACCAGATTCTCATCATGGCCATGTTTTGGGACTGGGCAATTCTCACGTGGCGAGCAGGTCACCGAGCTTGCGAACAGCGCCGGGGATTTCCGTCATCGTCGTGCCACCGAAGCCCAAAATGAAGCCCTGGCGCGCCTCGCCAAGATAAGAAGGAGAAAGAGGCCATATGGAAAGTCTTTGACGGAAGGCTCGCTTGGAGACGTCCATATCACGATGCCCGTCTTGCAGCATTACGGCCAGATGCATGCCGGCCTCGTCCCCGACAACTTCGACCTTAGACCTCAGGTCCTGAGTGAGACTGTTTACCAACGCCCTTCTGAGCTCGCCGTACAGAACCCGCATCCTGCGGATGTGGCGCGCAAAGTGCCCTTCGTCAATGAAGTCCGCGAGCACTTCCTGAGTGAACGTTGGCGGGCCAAGATCCATGACCCGCCGACACATATGAAAGCGGTCGACGAGGTCCGGTGGAATCACGAGATAACCGAGTCGCAACGACGGAAACAAGACCTTGCTGAACGTCCCGATGTAGATCACTCGAGAATTGGCGTCGAGCCCCTGCAACGACGCGATCGGCAAGCTTTCATACCGATACTCGCTGTCATAGTCATCCTCGATGATCCAGGATCCCGAGTGCTGTGCCCATTCCACCAATTGCATTCGGCGTGAGGCGCTCATGGTCACGCCCAGGGGAAACTGGTGAGAGGGCGTAACGAATGCAGCCTGGGCCTTGCGACATTTCATGATGCCGGCAGCGACATCCAAACCTTCCGTATCGACTGGGACGGGTACAATCTGACAGCCGTTCAGCGCGAAGACATCTCGCGCAAGACCGTAACCAGGCTCTTCCACCCACACACGGCTCCCTGGGTTGAGGAGAACTCGAGTCGCAATCTCGAGCGCCTGCTGCGAACCATTGACGATCATCACCTGCTCGGCTTCGCAATGCACGGATCGTGCGATTTTCAAGTAGTTCGCAATCGCTTCCCTTAGAACCATAGAGCCCATCAGGTTGCCGTAATGCGCTGACTGGGCGTCCATAGCTCGGCACCGGCGCGCGACCAGGGTAGACCAAATGTGCACGGGAAATTGATCAAATGCCACCTGCCCAACCCGGAATGCTCCCCAGGTCTGCATCCACGGCATCGCTTCAATCCCTGGGATCGGAGAACGCCTCGCTAGCGGGCGAGGTCCGGAGCGGGTTGCGGAATGGAGTGTGCGCGGCGGCCGGCTCGATGTCAATTGGTCCGGAAGAGAACTGGAAACGACCGTTCCCGCGCCCACGCGACTCTCGAAGTACCCTTCCGCCAGAAGCTGGGCGTAAGCATTGAGAACGGGAAAGCGCGAAACGCCAATCTCGCAAGCCAGCACTCGCGTTGATGGAATTCGTTGCCCTGGACGAAGTCGGCCATCGAGAATGGCCGCACGATAAGAGTTATAGATCTGGCGGTGAAGAGCCTCCGCGACCTTCCGGTCGATTGCGATGATGGGGAGAATCGCGGAAGCCACTCTCTTCATTTCCGCGGATCATAATGGCTATGCTGGAATAGAGTCAAGTGGGTATTGCTTCCGACCACTTTCCAAGGCAACCTACACCTAACACTTGTTGCGGACCTCGTTGTCATCCAGGCAATCTCATGTCGCGTATTCGCCATTGTGTCGAATGTCCGAAGTGCCTTACTCGATATCTCATCCCTTTCAGCCCCTATCGCAATGGGTCTTATCTCATACGCACAGTAGAAGGATGTTCAGACGAATATGCACTGTATTGCTCCTGTAGGAAATCAATGGCGGCCAGCGTGTGGAGATGGAACGAGGTGAAGACCTGCGCCGTCTCGAACGCAGCTTATGACCGCGGCTACGGGACACCTGAGGAGATCATGCCGATTCGTAATCGAGCGCAGGATTCGTGGTCAATGGACGTCGCCAGATGCCTCAACAATCTGATTTCGAAGGAGAAAGAGGAAACCCCCGCGATAAGTTCGGGCCGTAGATCGGATCGACTGACGCACAATGCGCAAGGGAACCAATCGTGAATCGCTTGATCGTAATTCTGACTCTTAGTGTGGTCGCTACTGGACTGGTGCCGAGGACTCAGCAGACCGGGCGGGCTGCCTCGAATGCCGAGCCCATGAAAAAGCTCAATTCCAGCGGACAAGATGCTCGACCCCACAACGCCATTGCGTTCTGCAATGCTGAAGCCTACGTATTTCATTGGCGCATTACAATGCCGCCAGACCAAGCCTGCAGTATGTCCACTCCAAAACCACGCTGGCCTCTCTAACCTCTTGTGATTGAGCCTCAACGCATCCGGAAGAGTCGTTTAAACGCTACTGACGGGAGGGTCTTTTCACCCGAATAACCGGAGGTGACGTAACTTTGATTGTGTAAAAGCAAGAGGGTGTAAGTTGGCTTTGGCCTGACGAGCTAAAGCCGATCCGAAAGGAGACCTACACCCAATGGCGAAGATAATCCCGATCACGGAGCATTTTCAACATTTTCTAAGGGAGATGAGAGAGAGCTTCTGGGGAGATCTGTATGGACAGACCCGGCAGGCGTGGCAGCAGTTTTTCGAGTTGCAGTCGGAGCGGCAGCGCGACCGGTTTTCGGGCTGGGGACGGTATGAGCGCAGCCGGGGAAAGCGGCGGGTCTACCGCAACGGCTACTACGAGCGAGACTTCGTGACCCGCTTCGGGACGATTCGGCTGCGCATCGCGCGCACCCGGGAGAAGAGTTTTTTGCCGGTGGGACTGCGGCGCTTTCAGCGGCGGGCCGAAGAAGTCTCGCTGCTGATCCGCGAGGCGTTTTTGCGGGGCATCTCCACCCGGCAAGTGGGACGGGTGGTGGCGACGATCACGGGAGAGACGGTGAGTGCGCAGACGGTGTCGAAGCTGACCCGCGATCTGGACGAGGCGGTGCGCCAGTTTCATCAGGCGCGGTTGGGCGACGATTATCTCTATCTGTTTCTCGACGGGGTGAGCCTGCGGGTGCGGCGACCGACGGGGCGCAAGCAGGTGCAGATGCTGGTGGCGTACGGAATCCGCTGCGATGGCAGTCGGCACTTGCTCGCCTTCTTGCGCAGCCAGGGCGAAGGTCAAGCCGACTGGGAAGGCTTGCTGCAGGACCTCTACCGGCGTGGACTGGAAGGCCGATCGCTGGGCCTGATTCTCACCGACGGCTGCCCGGGTTTGGCCGCGGCCCTGCGCACCGTCTATCCGCGGGTGCGGCATCAACGCTGCTGGGTACACAAGATGCGCAACATTTTAGAGAAGACGCGGAAGCGCGACTATGACGAGGTGAAAGTCGGAGCCCAGGCCATCTATTTGGCGGAGAGCCGGGCCCAGGCGGTCGCCGCCTTCCGTGCTTTCCGCTGGCGCTGGTTCCGAGCTTACCCCGCAATGGTTCGGCGATTACAGCAGGACTTGCCTGAGTTGCTGTCGTTCTACGCGTTCCCCCAGCACCTTTGGCGCAAACTGCGCACCACCAATGTGATCGAGCGCTGTTTTGTCGAAGTCCGCCGCCGCACCCGGCCCATGGTCTGCTTTGTGAATGTCCAAAGTGTGGACCGCATCATCTACTCCATCTTCCAGAGATTCAACCTGGAATGGAAAACCCGCACCCTCAACCTATTTACACAAGCAGCTTGACGTCACCTAACCGGATATGCCTTTGACACGCCCAAGGGTGCGGACTAGACTCTAGCGCCAGAACTGGCAGGCCGGAGGGCGCTTGAAGAATTCTGTGCTTTATCGAATCGCTTCTGTTCTTCTGCTGGTTTTTGCCGCCGGACATACGATTGGGTTTCGCCAGAATAATCCGCAATGGGGGGCGGACGCGGTTCTTGGGTTAATGCGGTCCATCCACTTTAACGCACAAGGGTTTAGTCGGACTTATTGGGACTTCTTCAGCGCGTTCGGGCTTTTTTTCTCCGTGTTCCTTTTGTTCGCGGCGGTATTAGCGTGGCTGCTGGGGGGCCTTCCGGCAGAGACTTTGGCACGCGTCCGCAGCATTGGGTGGGCGCTGGCCATTTGCTTTGTCGCAGTCACAGCTTTGAGCTGGAGGTACGCCTTCACCACCCCCATCGTTTTCTCAACCCTGATTACACTGTGTCTGATTGCGGCCGCGTGGCTCTCGGCGGTTGGACATTCCAAACCGCTTCCCTAATCTGCTGGCCTGAGTTTTGCTAGTGCTGAGGTAAATGGTCGGGGAGAGAGGATTTGAACCTCCGACCCCCTGGTCCCGAAAAAGGGACTAGGTTGTCGTACTGAATGTTTTCAATCTTTTAAAGTGGTGCTTCGACCGTCTCATTCCTGCTCAATCACCCCATTTTGGGGTGAATGTAAGTCCTCGAATGGCAGTCCCATTTCGAGTGGAAACGAAACCCTGGCACGGCACAAGGGATTATTGAGCGCTGAATTGCAGTCCTCACTCCGAGTGGGAGAGCTACTGATTAAGGAGGCCAGTCTTCGTCCCTCCGTTCACGGCGGATGACTGCCGGTTTGCCGTGGCAGCATCGTAGCCCTGGTATCAGCGCTACGCGACCTGCTGCGCTGCGCCAGGGCAGGGCAGGGTGAAACAAAAACTTGCGCCGCGCGGAGAGTTGTCGGCAGCCCACAGGCGGCCACCATGCGATTCGATAATTGAGCGGCTGATGCGAAGTCCCATGCCGGTGCCATGCGGCTTAGTGGTAAAGAAAGCATTGAAGATCTGGTCTGCCTGCTGCGGAGGCAGCCCCACGCCCGTATCGCTGGTCGAGACCATGACTTGGCCGTCTTCGGCTTGCTGCGAGCGGATGATTAGCTCGCGCGGCCCGTCTACATTTTTCATCGCGTCGACGGCGTTAATCATGAGGTTCATCAGCACCTGTTGCAATTGGACGCGATCGGCCATGATTTGCGGTAGTTCTGCCAATTCCGTTTGAATTGATACGGAGTACGGGGTTGCTTCACTGCGCAGCAGAACGACCATCTCTCGAACGACTTCGTTTATGTCAACTAACTCTCGTTGCGGACTACCCTTCTTGAAGAGCAAGCGGATTCGCCTGATGATATCGGCCGCACGGCTTGCGTCTTTTGCCATTCTTGACGCTGCCTCACGCGCCTCTTCCAGATCGGGCTGATCCCGGGCAAGCCAGCGCAAGCACGTATGGGCGTCGGTGACAGCGGCCGCGATCGGTTGATTCACTTCGTGCGCTAGCGCAGCAGTCAGCTCTCCCATCGTTGTGATGCGGCCGATGCGTGCAAGTTCCGCCCGTGCCTGACGCAAAGCTTCTTCCGCCTGCCTGCGCTCCGTAATGTCGGTGGAGCTGCCGACGAATTGCACTAAATTCCCAGACGCGTCCAAAACAGGGTGTCCGACACTGTGGAGGTGTCTTACGGAACCACCTGGAAGAAGAATTCGGTATTCAATGTCGTAATCCGACTTTTCATTTATTGCTCGCTCGATTGCCTGTCGCTGCCTAACTCGATCATCTGGATGAATGCGCTCATCCCGTTGTTCCCAAGTAAGCATGCCCTCTTCCGGATCGAAACCGTATATGCAATACCACTCTTCGGATATGTGCAATGCGCGCCTTTTCGCTACGTCCCAGACCCAACTTCCTGTATGTGTGAGCTTTTGCGCTTCTGCTAAATAGGCCTCGCTCTGTCGCAGCTTCTCCTCAGCCCGCTTGCGTTCCGTGACGTCCATGATGGTGCATACGAATTGCACCACATCTCCAGATGCGTTCAAAACAGGATGGCCGACGTTGTGGGTGTATCTGATTGTGCCGTCCGGGAGCAGGATTCGGTGATCCACTTCATAATCCGACTTTTCTCGGATTGCTCGATCTTTTGCCTCCGCCACTTTGGCGCGATCCTCAGGATGCATGCGCAGCAGCTGGTCGTTCCAAGCCGACAGGCCTTGCTTTGGATCAAAGCCATAGATGCGATACCATTCATCGGAGAGATACAAGGCGTCTCCTTGTGGGACCCGCCAGGCCCCACTCCCCGTATGCGAGAGCCCCTGCGCTTCTGCCAGATAACTCTCGCTCCGCCGGAGCGCTTCTTCCGACTGCTTTGCGGCGGTGACGTCCATCACACTGCCCACGAACTCGCCAGCGTCGCCGGACGGTTTGACGAGAGGGTGACCAACTCCGTACATGTATCTCGTGGTCCCTTCCGGCAAAACGACTCGGAAATGCGCCTCGACATGACTTCCTTCGACCATCGCTCTCTCAAGATCTCCGACGATCGGGCCTCGATCGTCCGGATGAATACGCTGATAAAACTCTTCGAATGGAGGTATCCCGCCCCACTCCGGAGCGAGACCAAACAAGTGCCTGTGTTCCTTGGACGAATGGATCATCTCTGCAGTGGCAATATTGCATGCCCAAGTTCCGGTGTGGCTTAGCTTTTGCCCTTCCGCTAAGTACGCTTCGGTGCGGAGCAGTGCCTCCGCGGTGCGTTTGCGCTCGGTGACGTCCATCACCGCTCCAACGAACTCTACAGCGCCCGGTTCGTGGTTTAAGGCTCGAGCCACAACATGCAGATGCTTGAGGGAGCCGTCCGGCATCATCAAGCGATACTCATGATCAAAATCCTTCTCATCCTGAGTCGCGCGTTCGATGGTCTGTTGCACGAGCGCCGCGTCTTCCGGATGAACCCGCTGGAGAATAAGTTCTAAGGTCGGTGTTGTGGTTCGGTCGTATTGGAAGATTCGAAAAGTTTCCTCTGACCAGATGATCTCGCTGGTGGAAGGTTTCCAGCCGAAGCTCCCGGTACGACTGAGCTTTTGAGCTTCCGCCAAGTACGCCTCATTCCGCCGCAGTTTCTCATCTTGCAGTTCCAAGGCCTGGGCAGCGAATCGCCTATCCAGCCAGGATGTCAGCAGGGCCAGCCCGAGGACGATAAAAGTGACGGCGGCAATTCCAGCGGTGCCGAGTGCGGAGATGCTTACGGCGTTAGATAGGTCGGCCGGCACGCCGGAGGGCTTGAAACTGGCGGAGGCCATGCCCGTATAGTGCATGACGGGGATCGCAGCACCCATCACGACCGCTCCGGCAAACTTTTCCTGGCCAATCCCCGCTTTCTCATGTCGGAGGTGAAAGGTAATCCATAGCGCCGCAAGAGAAATTAGAACGGCGAACACGACGGACAGGACGACGAGAAAGGAATTAAACTGGCATATAGCCTGTAAACGCATGGCGGCCATGCCGATGTAATGCATACTCGCGATGCCCGCCCCCATCAGGACGCTTCCGGCGACCGCTTGGAACGCACTCATTTTCTCTCGGCTCACCACATACAGCGCAGTGATCGACGCAAGAATCGCCGCAAACAGCGACAGCAGAACGGTTGGCCAGTGGTAGGACACGGGAATTGGTAGGCTGAACGCCAGCATCCCGATATAGTGCATTGACCAAATGCCAGTTCCCATCGCACCGGCTCCGCCCAGGACCCAAAGCGCACGAGTGGAACCGTCCGCCGCAGTTACGCGACCTGCAAGATCTAGAGCAGCGTACGAGGCAAACATGGCGATCAACACCGAAAGCGTCACGAGCGCGTAGTTGTACGACCCGATCAAGTTCATGGCAACCATGTGACTCCCTCAATCAGATCAACCGGTCTTGGGACACTGCCGTTTGCTCGGTGGGTATCGTGATTGGCGCAGGCATAGCCCATACTTACCGCCATACGGCAGCAAATTTAGCTCACCGCGGTCAAGATTAACAAGCCCGAGTTCGGACTCGAAGTAGAGTGCAGATTAGTCGGCGCTTTCGCTTACACACTTATAAGGCTTCCAGGCCTCCGCGGCGCGATAAATGTAGCAAACGTAAGCGCCCGCTCTGCGGGGTCACGCGGATACGATCGGCACGGTGAATCTGGCCCGAGGCCATCAGATTCGACAACGGCTCCGCTGTGAGGGAGTATTCCTGCTCAAGCCGCCGCAGGCTCTCCACCGTCGCCATGAACCTCTATTCCACTGGTTCGTGGCAGTGTTTTCAGGCGGACCAGCGAGTCTGGCGTAGGTCCGTCCAGGTATCGCCATCCTCGTAGCGCTCCGGATAGAGCACCCTCGAACGAGGATCTTCCGCGGTATCGAGTTGCAGGACCATCCACTTGGGATACGGAACGCCGGGGTCCGATGCCACGTCTAAGCGCCGGACGTCGTCGCCAGAGAGTTGAAGGTCTACTGCCCCGATGTTATCTTCCAATTGCTGGGGCTTCCGGGCGGCTATAATCACACTGCTGACGGCCGCGCGTCCCAAAACCCATGCGAGCGCCACGCGAGCCGGGGTCGCGTCATGTCGATTGGCTACTTCCTTCAATGCATCGACGACGCGGTAGCCCATCTCCCTGTCGAAGGGCACGAAATTGCCCGCTTCGGCGAAACGTGTGCCGCCAGGGGCAGGGTTAGTGCGGGTGTATTTGCCTGAGAGAAATCCGCCCGCGAGCGGGCTCCAGACCAGGATGCCGATGTCATGATACTCGGCAAAGGACTGAAACTCGTATTCGAGACCCCGGCCGACGAGGCTGTAATACATCTGCGCCGTTACGTATTTCTCCAACCCCAACTGATCCTGCAGCATGACCGCCGTGGCGGCCTGCCATGATAAAAAGTTGGACAGCCCGATGTAGCGAACCTTACCCTGGCGCACAAGATCGTCGAGCGTCCGAAGAGTCTCCTCGAGTGGCGTGTTGCTGTCCCATCCATGGATCTGGTAAAGGTCGATGTAGTCGGTCTGCAGTCGTCGGAGGCTGGCCTCTACTTCGCGGATGATGTTCACGCGAGTCGCGCCGCTCCGGTTGAAATTCCCGCTCATCGGCAGTCGGACCTTTGTGGCAAGGACAATCTCGTTCCTCATGCCCTTCAAGGCATTTCCCACCAGAGTCTCGCTCTCCCCGAGGCTATAAACGTCCGCTGTATCGATGAAGTTGATTCCCCTGTCCAGGGCTAGCTTCACCATGGACGTTGTGTCCTCCTGACCCAGGTTGCCCATGTTCATCTTGCCCCCGAACTGCATCGTGCCAAGTGCCACACAACTGACGATAAGTCCGGTATTCCCGAGTTTTCTGTACTTCATCTCCCGCACTCCTTTCCCTGAAAACCAAGATTACGATGGCGGTGTTCGCGCACTTCACAAATAGCAACTGAGTCCGGGTCTTGGAATTCGCGTCGGCGCAACCTCGGATCAGCCGCTCAAATCGATTGCCAGTTCGGGTGAGCATTTTGATCGCCACCTGCGTCAGTTACGAGTATTCACTTCGTTGGAAGGCTATCGCTCCAGGTCGAGTCCATATTTTGACAGCGAGTCCCCATCTCGACACATCAAACGCTGTAGTAGATCGACGTATGCTGGGTCGACGAAATTCGCACGCAATTTGACCGGTGAGGTTCTTTGGAAGAGGACATGCACTTCGCGCCCTGGGAGATCGCTATGTCCAACGAGAACCTTATCCTCATTACTGCATTGTTTTGTTCTGCCACTGTGTTTGGCCAAGGAACACCGAAATCAGCCCACGCGGATATCATCAACTCTCAAGGGCAGAAAATCGGGACTGCCAGGATTTTGGCCGCAAAAGAAGGCGTAAACATTGAAGTCAATGCCTCGCAACTGCCGCCCGGCATACACGGCGTTCACATTCACAACGTCGGCAAATGTGATGGTGCGGATTTCGCCAGCGCTGGCCCGCACCTGAATCCCTATGCGAAGAAGCACGGCAAAGACAACCCTGAAGGGCCGCACGCGGGCGATCTTTTGAATCTCGAAGTAAACGCGGACGGCATAGCGAAAGCAACTCTGTTGGACAAGATGGTAACGCTGAGCGACGGCCCTAATTCAATCTTTCACGATGGTGGAACCGCGATCGTGATCCACGCTAAAGAGGACGATTACAAAACCGATCCGGCGGGAAACTCCGGACCGCGAATCGCCTGCGGCGTTATTCAGAAATAGCCGGATCGGTGAACCATGGTACCCGACGGAATGAAATCATTCCGTTTTGCTGATTTGGGCCTCCGTTGGTGTTGCAAATCGAAGAAGTCGCTTTCCAGAACCTGGCGAGGCAAGAAGCACTTGATTTCACATTTCACGGAAGCAGGCCGGCAGGAGGCGTAGAGATGAACACAACTCGACGGGACTTTCTTAAAGTCGGTGCGGGGGCCGTGGCCGCCACATCCGCCGTCTCGGCCAACTCGGGCGAGAGCTTCTCCTCGATAGCATCAGGGAGATCAGCGGCAGCGCCGGCGGGGGACGCTGGCAACATGATCTATCGGCGCTTTGGACGCACGGATGCGCACATTTCCGCTATCGGGGTGGGTGGTCATCATCTCGGCGATGTGCCGACGTTGGACGAGGCGGTGCAACTCGTCCATGAGGCAATTGACGCCGGCATTACTTTTTTCGACAACGCTTGGGAGTATTACAACGGCAAGACTGAAACCATCCTGGGCAGAGCCCTCCGAGACGGGCGCCGCGAAAAGGTGTTCTTGATGACCAAGGTCTGCACCCATGGGCGAAGCGGAAAATTAGCCATGCAGATGCTCGAGGACTCGCTGCGGCGGTATCAAACCGATCATCTGGACCTCTGGCAGATCCACGGCATCGTTTACGACAACGACCCGGAGTTAGCGTACGCCAAAGGCGGCGTCCTGGAAGCATTTGATCGAGCCAAGAAAGAGGGGAAGGTCAGATTCGTCGGCTTCACCGGTCACAAAGATCCTGCATTTCACCTGAAGATGCTCGAACTCGGTTATCCATTCGACTCAGTGCAAATGCCGCTTAATCCATTCGACGCCAACTTCCACAGCTTTGAGAAGCAGGTCTTACCCGAGGTCAATCGGCGAGGCATGGCGGCGCTGGGCATGAAGAGCATGGGCGGTACCGCGTGGGGGATCAAAGCCGGCGTTGTTCAGGCAGAAGAAATGTTGCGTTACGCAATGAGCCTCCCGGTCACCACCACAATTTGCGGCATGGACTCGCTGGACGTGCTTCACCAGAACCTGCGCGTCGTGCGCGGCTTTCAGCCGATGACCCAAGGCGAGATGGAGTCCTTGCGCGCCCGTTGCGCTCCGACGGCGGCCGACGGCCGCTTCGAGCCATACAAAGTATCGCTGCGGTATGACAACCCGATGACCCGGATGCCTCATGGATTTCCCTTCGATCACACTCAAAGAGAGGTCACGGAGATGTTGGAAAAGGCGGACGGCCCCTGGTTGGTGCCAGAGACAACACATGAGACGTCGGGGAGATGAATAATGCCAGATCAAGGGCGACAAAATGAGCGGTCCCAGGTAACTCCCGAAATCGAGCGTCGGAGCTTCATCCAAGCAGGTCTGGCCTCCGCGGGGACAGTGCTTGCGACTTCAGTTTTTCCCAGCCCAATGGTATTGGCCGCAGTTCCGCCCCAAATGACGAACAGCGGCGCTGACCAGATTCCTCGTCGGCCGCTCGGAAAAACGGGCGAACAAGTCTCGATCATCGGCGTTGGCGGATATCATCTGGGGACGGTGCAATCGAGCGATCTGGCTATACGACTGGTTCAGGAGGCGGTAGATGTGGGAGTCACTTTTTTCGACAACGCATGGGAGTACAACGACCATCGCAGCGAAGAGTGGATGGGGCTTGGTTTACAGGGAAGGCGCGATAAAGTTTTCTTGATGAGCAAGGTTTGCACCCACGGCCGAGATAAAAAGGTCGCCATGCAACAATTGGAGGAATCTCTGACGCGGTTGGGCACCGACCATTTGGACTTATGGCAGATTCACGAGGTCATCTACGAGAACGACCCGGAGTTGCATTTCGAAAACGGTAGCGTGGTCGAAGCGCTGGATGATGCGAAAAAGCAGGGCAAGGTACGTTTTGTTGGTTTCACCGGACATAAGAGTCCGGCAATACATCTCAAAATGCTCGCGCACGATTACCCATTCGATACCGTCCAAATGCCGCTCAACTGTTTTGATGCAACCTATCGGAGCTTCGAGCGGCAGGTGCTCCCTGAACTTCAACGGCGGGGGATTGCAGCGCTCGGCATGAAGAGTCTCGGCGGCGACGGGCAGCCGATCCAGTATGGTGTTGTGAGGGCGGAAGAAGCGCTTCGTTATGCAATGAGTCTGCCGGTCGCGACCACAATTTGTGGTATCGACTCGCTGGACGTACTGCACCAGAACGTGGGAATTGCGCGCGGCTTCAAACCGATGTCGCCGCAAGAGATGCAGGCGCTCCGTGAGCGATGCAGACCTTTTTCGGGTGATGGCCATCTCGAGCTGTTCAAAACAACAAAAAAATACGATGGAAAAGTTGGGCGAGAGCAGCATGGTTATCCTTCTATCGCTGAACTTCCCTTATGAGAATCTGAAAGTCGAATACCCTGCAGGAAGGAACGGTCCGGCACAGCGGGCGAAACGCACTAAACAGAATGGCGCAGGTCACTTGAAGCCTTCATGAGTCGAGAAGAGGTTTCCGAAGCGTACTGGAGGCGGCGCCTGAAACCGGCTCTTCAACTATCGGGATGACAGTTCACGGGTCGGGCCTCGCGGAACTTCAAAACTGTGAACTACTGATTCACAATCGGTTGTGATCAGGGCACAGTTAATGGACAGACGAGCTTTTCGGCGGTCCGTAGCGCGCGCAGTTCGGTCAGCTCTGTCGTTTGGAAGCTCCGACTGCGAATCATCATAACTGAACATTCCTCAGTCCAAGAACGCTTCCCAAACGTTCCTTACAAGGTCTCTTTGCTGTTGCTTGTATGACTCGCGCTCTTGCTCCTACATCATGTAGCACTGCGACGTCCAGGGCCCTCCGCAATTGTACGAAAGCTAGCAACTGCACGTCCTATTGGACGCTTAAGGGACTTTGTGTTCTCCGAGATCCCGAGCGATTGACGGTAAGCGCATGAACGTGAGAATTGCGACTAATTCAATCCAGGAAAACAGGGCGAGGCTGTTCCGCAATCCAAATGACCCCTGAGAAAGCCAGCCGACAGCAAGAGGAGAAATGAATCCGGCCATGTATATAGCCATATTCACGAGGACGACGAATGCCGCCATCAGCGAGGGTGTCATCGACGGCAAGGACATAATGTATGTGTTCAAGACGGGAAGCCAGCCGGAAAGCCCAAATCCTGCGACGAGCAGCCCAACCTTGGTCGTCGCACCTTCGCCGAAGAAAAGGGCGATACTGCCTAGCAGGACCATGGCGCAGCTTGTCCACAGTAGATGCTTCCGCCAAGTAGATCGAGTCGCTAACACGCCAAAGACAATTACCCCTGCTACGCCGCTAAACGGAATTAGTGAAGCCAGGCGGCTGGCCTCTGACAACGAGATTCCTCGCTTAGTTTCCAGAAACAGCGGTATGAACGAAAAGTCCATGTTGTAAACCCATGAGATCGCAAATGCGCCTAGTACGAGTGTGCAAACGACCGGCATAGTCAGCGCTTTCCGGAGGGAACTCGGAGTCTTGGCCGTGGCACCGGCCGCGGATGTCCCTCCCGCAGGGACACCCTCTCGGTCATTTCGTCCGATGACCAGCCAAATAACGGCTGTGGCGAGGATGCTGAACCCATAAGTGCCAAGCGCGAGCCTCCACGAGCCGTTGAACCAGCGAAACAGACCGACAGTGACAAGCATTCCTGATCCGATTCCCAAGAAAGTAACCGCAGCGAAAATCGTATTAATGTACGGTTGTTCGCGCTTGGAAAACCAGGCCACGATTAATGCACCCATCACGGGAAAACAGATACCGATACCAATTCCCTGAAGAACCCTGCTGAATAAAACAAGTGCCAAGCTATGCACAACCAGCGTGATCGTAGCGCCTATTCCCAACAGTGCTACTCCAGACAGCAGACCCAGTTTTAGCCCTGCGCGGTCGACGAGCACGCTTCCCAACACCTGGCAAATCATAATGGCAATGTTTAGAATCGAGATGATCAGCCCGAACTCCGTGCGGTTCAGCCGCAGGTCTGAGATGATGGGGCTGGCGACAGCTGCCGGAGCAAACGTTACTAGCATTATCTGAAACTGCGCCAGAACAATAATTGCAAGCACCATCCAGCGCGAGGCGGAGAGTTTTTCAGTCGTACTGACGGTCGTAGCTTCCATTGGTTGAAGAACAAAGAGCGAAACCGCAAAGTTCCTTAATAATCCCAGGAAGTTTGCGGCATCAAGCTCCTTTGCGCATTTCGGCTGTCTTGGCTTCGGTCGGCAAAGAGAAATGAAACGTAGCGCCACGTCCTGTATTAGCGCCCGCCCACAGACGTCCGCTATGTGATTCGACAATTGTCCGGCTGATGGAGAGTCCCATACCAGTACCCTGCGCCTTCGTGGTGAAGAACGCCTCGAAAATACGGTCAGGTTTCTCCTGCGGGAGGCCCACCCCCGAATCACTCACGGAAATCACTGATTGACCATCCTCGGTTGACTCCGAAGTGATCGTTAGTTCACCGCCCGTATCTTTCATCGCTTCAATGCCGTTAAGCATGAGGTTCATCATGACCTGCTGGAGTTGCACCCGATCCGCCATGACTTTAGGCAAACTTGGCGTGAGTTCAGCGCGAATCGGGATAGAGTATCGATTAGCTTCATCCTGCAGAAGAACCATCATCTCTCGGACGATTTCGTTTAAGTCGACCGACTCCCGTTGTGGCGTATCGCGCCTGTAGAGCGAGCGAACGCGGTCGATGATCTCAGCAGCACGTGTTGTGTCCTTGACGATTCTCGATGCTGCCTCGCACGCCTCCGCAATATCGGGCGGATCACAATGTAGCCAGCGGGTGCAGGTTCTGGCGTTCATCACGGCAGCGGTAATTGGCTGCTTGATTTCATGGGCCAGAGATGCGGCCAATTCCCCGACGGTGATCACCCGGCTCATATAGGCCAAGTCGGCTTGGGCCTTACGCAGTCTCTCGCGCTCCTCCTCGGCGCGCTTGCGCTCCGTGAGGTCGAGGACGAATACTAAAGTCTCGGTCCGGGCGTTCCCAATCACCGTGGCAGCGACCAGTACGGGCACGCGGGTACCGTCGCTGCGGAAGTACTCCTTTTCATACATTTCGCAGGTGCCCGTCGCTTTTAGCTGCGCCAACGCTTGTTCAGTTGCGGCTTGCCATTCGGGAGGCGTCAGATCTCTCCATCCGAGTCGTCCCGCAATCACGTCGTCACGCGTGAACCGGACCATTTGGAGAAAGGCATCATTGGCTTCGAGAATCGGGCCTTCAAGATTCGAAATCAACACCCCGACAATATTGGCATCCACCAGGCGCCTGATCTTCGCTTCGCGTTCCAGCAGGTCACGATACAAGCGACTATTTTCGAGCGAAATCGCCGCCGCTGAGACGAGCACGTTCAACACCGCAATTTTCGCGGGCGTAAACACATTGGCCGCCAGATTGTTTTCGAGATAGAGTACGGCAATCAGGCGGCCTTGTTTTACGAGTGGGAGGCACAGGATGGACCGCGCGTGCGCACGCCGAATGTACTCGTCATTGGAGAACGAGCCTCGAGCCGAGGCATCATCGAGCATGACGCTCTCCTGTGTGCGCGCGGCATATTGAATGATGGCTTCTGGCAGTTCAGCGCTGGAGATGGGCGCGTCACGAAGCTCGAGTGTGACGGAACTGCCTCTGGTAGAAGCTTCCGCCTGGATCCGGAAATCGTCACCTTGTGGCAGGATGAGCAGTCCGCGTTCCGCGCCGGCGTGCTCAATGGCGGTGCGGAGCAATGTGTCAATGAGGTTTTCCAGGACGATTTCCCCGGACACTGCTTGCGAGATCTTGAGCACTGTTGCAAGATCTAACTGTTCGATCGGCGCGCCGATCGTGCGGTGTGCGTCGGGCGCCGGCTCGTCCTTGCGGATCTGCGGACAGAGTTCGTCAAGTTGTCGCACTTTGCCTTCCGCTCCCCAGCTCAGGTAGTACTGGCGGGCGTTTCGCAGGTACAGCTGTGCAATCTGCTCGAAACCGCGCGCCCCGTAGAACCGCCCGGCCAGTTCACTGGCGACCGCCACGTTCTGGACAAAGCCGTTTGCTCGGGCGGAGCGGACAGCCTTCTCGTAAAGGTGTTCGGCGTCAAGTACGCGACCTTCGATGCGAGCGATCTCTGCACCGACAAGCGCAGCGCGGTTTTCGAAATTCTCCGGGCAATTCACCGCCCAGACCTCGAGCTGTCGGTGGTGGGCGGCCAGCGCATCCAGATGCTGCTGCCGCTCTTCAGGTATCGCGGAGTCGTAGAATGCCGCATGGGAGAGCGCACCGTAAAAGTGATGCTCCGCCGTTTCCAGAGCTGTTTGCCATGCCCCGACCAGCTTTTGGGCCCTGGATGAGGCCTCGACCGCAGACGCATAATCGCCGGCCATGAAATGCGCCTGCAGCTTGCGAATCCAATAGGCGGACTCGGCGGGCGCCAACTGAGGATTACGGGCCAGACGGCGCTCCAACCGCTGCTCGTCAAAGTGCTTGTCGTCAAATGATCCGAATTTCGCCGTCAACCCGCGAAGGGTCCGCACTAGGCCAAGCTGTATGCTGACAAGGTCAATGGCATACCCGAACCGTATCTTCTGCGCAAACGCGAGGCTGCGCTCGATTTCGACCTGTACGTCAACGAGCGGATCGCCCGCCGCGAGAAGGTTCGTGTCCAAGTTGGAGCAGGCGAATGCTGCAAACGTAAGGTCGCCCATCTGGTTTGCGGTTTCGAACGCCCGACGAAGCACATCGCGACTAGCCTTTAGATGTCTCGCCCAAGGGAGGACTTGAACTCCAAAGTTGTTATAGGTCCTGGCCTCGAAACGCTTCAGTCCACGTTTTTCGACAAGATCGTAGCCAAGCTGGCCGAAGCGAAACCCAGCATGGTAGTCACCGAAGCATGCGCCGGCCACCGCGCCAAGCCATTCAAAATGAGGGCACGAACCGTCGCTGAAGCCATGCTCGAGGCTCAGATTGATCGCTCGGCAGACCACCAAGGAATGCAGGGTAAAATCCGTAAAGAATGCCGCCGGCCCGAGTTTGGTTAGCACGTCGAGTGTCGCAAGGGACGCCGGATCACTCATCAAGGGCAGATCGACGAGGTCCTCGATCGCGCGGCCGCCGATTTGCGACCAGATCCGCTCATATTCATTGCGTGCTTCCTCTTCCGTCGGATGCGGCGACCAATCTACGCCCAGATGCCGGAGATAGTCGAGACTGACAGCGACGGCGCGGTTGCTCTGATCCAGAGTCATGTACAGATCCGCGCGCATGCAGGCGACCGTGGCTCGCTCAACCGTAGTTGTGGCGGAGTTTGACAGCGCAGCGAGGCGATGCTCGGCTTCCGCAAGTGCGCCAGTCAGAAACTCGCATTCCGCCCGTTGCAACTCCAACGCAAAGGTGAGCGTGTGCTGACTCTCCCACGAGTCTTCCCGGAGCAGCGACGCGCCCACAACGGCGTAAGAGAGTGCCGAGGGATAAGCGGTGGACGTCTTCGCGCGCTTGCCTGCGATCAGATTGAGCTCGGCTAGGTGCTGGCGCTCGTCGCCAGCGGTAATCAGCTCCGCACCGCGGTTAAGCTGACTGACGATCTCGAAGACCGTCTCCTCGCGCTTCTCCGGTGGAGTTTGGGCCACGAGCAGCCTTCCGATTCGGAGATGCGCACCTGCGCGCCGGTGTGCCGGGATCAATGAATAGGCGGCTTCCTGGACACGGTCATGGACAAAACGATAGGCACCCTCCAGACGGACGATCAACTCCAAACGGACCGCCTCCCACAGATCCGAATGAAGCTCTTCCTCCGACGTCCGGTGAACGATAGAGAACAACTTGATTTCGGCCATGTTGCCGAGGCAGGCCATCTGCTGCAATGCTTTTTGGGTTTCGACCGGAAGGCGGTTCAGTTTTGCGACCATCAGGTCCACCACATTGTCGGTGTAGCCCTTGGCACGAATGCGACTGAGATCCCAGGACCATCGCGCCGAGGCATGATCGAAAGTGAGCAAGCCCTCTTCAGCGAGCGCGGACATGAACTGAAGGGTGAAAAAGGGATTGCCACCTGACTTCTCATGCACCAGTTCCGCGAGCGGCGCAGCGCGCTCCGGCTTGCAGCGAAGCGCATCTGAAATCAACCGCGTGAGGTGTTCCCTGGCGAGTGGCGCAAGCGTAATCTCCTCTATCCTTGCGCCAGCGTTCTTAATGGCTTCAAGCTTGCGTGCCAGCGGATGAGTGGCATCGACCTCGTTGTCCCGATACGCACCGATCACCATCAGGTATCGCAGATCCGATCGAGTCAAGAGATTGTCCAGCAAATCGAGCGTCGCGGTGCTGAGCCATTGCAGGTCGTCGAGGAACAGGGCGAGCGGGTGTTCCGGCCGGGCGAACACGCTGATAAATCGTGTGAACGACAGTTGGAACCGTCTTTGCGCGTCCTGAGGCTCAAGATCAGGGACGGAGGGCTGTTCTCCTATGATGAGTTTCAATTCAGGGATAAGATCCACAATCAGCAGCCCGTTCGGCCCTAACGCCTCACGAAGCGCCTCGCGCCAGATGTTTAACTCGGGCTCGGCCTTGCTGAGAAGAGTGCGAATGAGGCTCTGAAAGGCTTGCGCGAGCGTGAAATAGGGAATGTCACGCTTGTACTGATCAACCTTGCCGGACGCGAACAGGCCATTTGGAACGAGCACCTTATGCAGCTCATTGACGACCGAGGACTTGCCAATCCCTGAATATCCGGAGACCAGCACCAACTCCGGCGTACCACTGTTGACGACACGGTCGAACGAGGCGAGCAAGGTCTCCACCTCGCGTTGTCGTCCGTACAATTTCTCCGGAATCAGTAGCCGGTCTGGCGTGTCGTGTTCACCCAAAGGAAATTCGCTGATCTGGCGCTCCCGATCCCATTCCGCAAGACAGCGGCGAAGATCAGCCTCCAAACCTGCGGCAGTCTGATAGCGTTCCTCAACCGTCTTGGCGAGCAATTTCGTAATGATTCTCGATACCGAACGCGAAACGTCTTTTCGCTTCTCTGCCGGCGGCTGCGGCTCTTTGGCTATGTGGCAATGTACCCACTCCAGCGGATCGGATGCTGTGAAGGGCAGAGTTCCGATCAACATTTCGTAAAGTGTGACCCCAAGGGAATAGAGATCACTGCGTGAATCGATCGAACGATTCATCCTTCCAGTTTGCTCGGGAGCCATGTAGGGGAGCGTCCCCGCGATGAATTCCTGGGGGGCCGCTGGCTGACGTTCACGCGGCAGTCGAGAGGCGATCCCAAAGCCCATCAGCCAGACTTGGCCGGTGCTGGGCTCGACCATGACATTTGCCGGTTTGAGGTCCTTGTGGATGAGGCCCCGACCGTGAAGCTGCCTGACCGCGGCCGAAAGGCCGATCGCAACCCGCAGGAACTGCCCCATCTCCATCGGCGTTCCGACCAGTTGAGCGAGCGGGCCGCCGCCGGGATCATTGAGGATCAGCACGGTTCGCCCTTCGTATCGAGTGATCTCGACTGGTATGACGGCCCATGCGGGATCCACTTCGGTCCGCAACGAGTACTCGTGTTCCAGCATCCGGACGGTCTCAGGCCGCGAATGGTCCGATCTTGGCATCAGCAAGAGAACAGAAGGTGGATGCGGGATCGTCTCCGTTCGGGAGTGACGCCTGCAAAGCACGAACTCCCCGTGCCTGTGAAGCGTGTCGAGAGTGTAGTCCGAGAGATCCATCCGTGGATAATTCGCCGCTTCAAGTGGCGTCAATACCAATCATTACCACGTGCGATTCTCCATATTCTTGCGAATTCCGAAAACAGGAGAGTGCAGCAGCGCAATGGCGAACGACGGCAAGTCAGAACGCCGCTTTGACCGCGCCCTGACAACATACTCCATCTCTCTCCCAACGTGCCAGCACAGATGGCGCCACAGTTGCTGTTGCATTGCGCTGACCAAGCGGCGGCTTGCACGTCCAACATTACATTCGGCTGTACATATCCACAGAAGCACTTTACGAACCGAAGGCGTCGGACTTTTGACACCGGAGTCGAAATCGTGACACTTGCGTCTTGCGAAGAGGCCTATTTCGTGCTTGACAAGGACCTTCCCATTCGACCCAGATATCCAAACGGGAGAAACGATGAGAAAGCTACGCGACGTCTCGCTCCTTTTCGCCTCGATATGGTTCTTGAGCCTAACCGGGGTCCACTCGGCTTTAGGCCAGACTGCCACGACAGCAACGGTGTCAGGAGTTGTCTGGGATACAAGCGGTGCAGTTGTGCCCGGCGCCAAGGTAGCATTGCTCGACAAAGCGACCGGTTTGGCGCGGTCGCAGGAGACTAACTCCAATGGGCATTTCATCTTTGCCAACGTGCGGCCCGGTAACGACACGGTCACTGTCACCATGAAGGACTTCACTCCAACTGAGGTGCAACTCTCCGTCGAAGTTGCGAAATCGTACAACGTTAACGTCAGCTTGAAAGTGGGGGCTTCGACAAAGCCGATTGACGTGACAGCCGGCGCCGGAGTCGAACTGCAAACCCTTGATGCAATGGTTGGCAATGTAGTCCAGGGCGAGCAGATGGTGAGGTTGCCGAACATTAACCGCAGCGCGATGGTTTATTACGACCTGCAACCACTGGTCGCGCCTACTTACCCTACTGGGGGAACAAATCAAGTCAATTCCCAAGCAACGGTGGCAGGATCGCGCAGCGACCAGACGACTTTGACCGTAGATGGCATTGACGCGACGGATAACATCATCGGCGCCAGTGTCAAGCCCGATGCAGCCAACGTCGTCGATAGCCCCGTCCCGCTTACTTCTGACAGTGTCCAAGAGTTCGGCGTCGGGACGACCAATTCCAACGCCAGTTACGGTCGTGGGGAGGGTGGACAATTTACCTTCGTGACCAAACCGGGCACGAATCATCTTCACGGCGCTCTTTACGAGTACCTGCAGAATAACGACCTGAATGCGAACACATGGGACCGTAATCGCCTGGGTATTCCGAATCCCAAGCTGGAGGATAACCGTTTTGGAGTTGCGGTGGGCGGGCCCCTTTGGAAGAACCGTACGTTTATTTTTGGGAGCTATGAGGGGCGTCGGTTTCCGCAGTCCTCCACTGTCAGCCGCATTGTTCCAACCGACTCTTTGCGTGCAGGCACCCTGCGCTTCTTGGATGCTTCGGGGACAGTCCGTGATTACCCCTTAGCCACGTCGACCTCCTGCGGCCCAGGCAACACTTCCGCCTGTGACCCGCGCAGTTTAGGGCTCAATCCGGTCGTCAGTGCTCTTTGGAGTCACTTGCCGATGGGCAACGACACCACGGTGGGAGACGGCCTGAACACAATCGGCTTTCGCTCGACCGCAAGCACCCCGAGTTCGTCGGACTCCGGGATCGGACGCCTTGATCACAATTTCTCCGACAACTGGCATTTTATGGGCTCCGTCCGATATTCGGACGCGACGTCGCTGCTTAATTCCCAAGTAGACATCGGTGGTCTGCTCAAGGGGGACGCTCTCGGGAAACCTGTTGCAATACATAGCGAAAGTTCCGAGCCGCATTATTTTGTGGTAGCGCTGACCGGTGTAATCAAGCCTACACTCACGAATGACATTCGCTTCGGCTATCTGCGCGACTGGTGGTGGTTTCCTGGTGTGCGGCCATTCCCTCAGGTGCCGGGCATTGCAGGGGCTATCGAGGTAGCCGGTGGGGCGTCGGCACATGGCGGGTTGCTGGATGGGCCAGTGGACATGAACACTCTGGTCGCACGTACTCAGGGCGGCGATGCTAAGAGTTACCAGGCAAGGGATGACTTGTCCTGGAACAAGGGCCACCACTTATTCCAGTTTGGCGGAGACTTCCGCCGTATAAGAACTTACCACTACCGCAACGACAAGGTGATAGGCTCCATCACCGCTTTGGACGTTGAATTGGATGCTGCGGGCGCGGTCACGATCCCAGCCGGAAATCGGCCACCAGATTGTTCAGCCACCGTAACGACATTTTGCTTAGCTTCAGGCGACGCTACCCGTTGGAACCGCCTGTTCGCTGGAACCACGGGAATGATTGACAACACCAATGTGTTGGTCACGCGCGATCGTAACTTGAATCCCCTTCCATTGGGCTCACCCTTGCAAGCGAACGCTTATCAGAACGCTGTGGACCTCTATTTCAGCGACACGTGGCACATTCGGCCCTCGCTGACTATAACCGGCGGACTCAACTATCAGATCCAGTTCGCACCAGTGGATTCGTTGGGCCGAACCGCTTTTATGATCGACGATGCTACCGGCCAGACACTGACTTCTAAAGCCTACCTAAACAATGCGCGTCAAGCAGCCCTGCAAGGGACCATCTACAATCCTACTTTGGCTTGGCTGCCATCTACCAAAACCTCTCATCAATCAGTCTTTAATACCGATTATGGAAACGTGGGCCCGCGCATCGCGGCGTCCTGGACTCCGTCCTTCGAAAATTCTTTGTGGCAACATTTGCTCGGCGGCAAAGGTACCAGCGTCGTTCGCGCCGGTTATTCGATCACCTACGATCGGATGAACACGGTTTGGAGCGTCATCGAGCCAATGTTAGGTCCTACCTTTGCCCAAACCATCAACTGCCGTGGGCCAGTCATTGGCGGAGGCTGCGCCAACTCGAGCAATCCGACCGATGCCTATCGCATTGGCGTCGATGGTCCAGGTATCGTTCCGACCGCCCCGGCAGTCAGCTCGCCGTTCGTGGTTGGCACACCCTATGGGGAGACTTTTGCATACCAGCCAGATCCTGTCATCGGGACTGGCCATGCTCACCAGATCGATTTCACCATCCAACGCCAGCTGAGCACGACCATGATTGTCGAAGTGGGCTACGTGGGAACGCTTGCGCGCAATATGAGGGAGGTGAATGACATCACGTCCGCTCCCTATTTCTATGAAGACAAGGCCTCCGGGCAGAGCTTCGCGTCGGCCTACGACAATGTGGCAAACCAGCTCCGCGCCGGGACTCTCGCTTCGGCAGTGACCCCACAACCTTGGTTCGAAGATCAGATCGGAGACGGCGGGACGGTTACGCTGGCAACCCAGTATGGTCCCGATTTCACCTCTGGTTTGCTGAGGACTCTGTGGCAGTCCATGCAGTTCTCGCTGCGGAAGCCAATCACGAATCTGCAGGTCCAGCGGATATGGAGCGGAACTGATGGCGGCTACTCCAATTATCATGCGTTCTTCGCCACCTTACGGAAGCGCACTTCTCAAGGTCTCACTTTCGCTATTAACTACACTCTCGCCAAGTCCCTTGATGATATCGGATCGGTCCAAAACATCCCGGTTGAGCCTTCTTCCAGTTTTGATCATACAATTGACTACGGCCCGTCGTTTTTCGATCACCGCCACGTCGTGACAGCCAACTGGGTTTATGAACTCCCCTTCGGCCCCGGCACGCGCTTCAGCATTAGTAACCAGCCGCTTAATAAGGTTATCGGCGGCTGGTACTTTTCCGGTATTTTCAAAGCCGCCAGCGGACTTCCCTTAACGGTCGCCGAAAGCTATGAGGCATGGGGTGGGGGCGACACCCTCGGACTTCTTCCATCCGGGGCAATACCGATCAATAAGCCAGATTTTGGTAATAGCGTCCACTCTGGCGTGCCAGGCTCAGGGGGAGTAGGTACTGACGGAGATCCTGCTACTGGCGGTTCCGGCCTTAATATTTTTGCGAACCCCGAAGCGGCCTTGGCGGACTTCCGCCCGATTCAGGTCAGCAAAGACGCTCGGTCGGCGCGTGGCGTTCTGCGCGGCTTGCCTTACTTGAATTTCGACCTCTCTTTGGCCAAGCGCACACCAGTAAGAGAGGGAGTGGCTTTTCTTTTCTCGGCTGACTTCTTGAACGCCTTCAACCATGTGGTGTTCAACGACCCAACACTCAGTATGCAAGATCCTGCATCGTTCGGTGTAATCAGTAGCCAAGCTAATAATCCGCGAGCCATCCAGTTTGGCCTCCGCCTCGAGTTTTAGCACTCGCGATGCTTCGACGGCCAACCTAGATTAAGTTTCGAAAAACGGAATCACATCTCAACGAAGTCGGTGGCGGCAAGGCGGGACAACCGGTTTGGTAGACAACTTGCACACCGGAGGAAACCCTTCAAAGCAAACCGTGAGAGGAGCAGAAATGATAGTTGTTTCATCCTCTCCTCTCGCGGCCTTCCCTCACATCGCTCGGAAGTTGCGATCTGCTACGCGGCAAACCGTAATGGCTGCGGTGGGCCGGTTAGATTGTTTGCTTATCAAAAAGACGCTGTGACCACAGAATGACACGTGTCGGATTATGGACATTCTTTCCGGCAGCGACGGCGAGGCAGCTACCTCGCCGCCCTCCGCTTTCTCTGTAATTGATGCTCCTGCCGTCGTCCCGTCGCAGCCTCAGTTTTGGCCAGCGCCTTGCACTGTTGAAGGAACTGCTATTCCGAGAAGGGCGCTGTCAGCCGAACTGAGGGCATCAAGTTGCGATCGCGTGGGTCAATTGGCGGGCGTGTGTTGGGTTCTCGGATATTCGTTTGCTCCGGCGCTGCCGCGTTAGCATTCGTCGATCCACACCAGCCCTTAAGCCCTACGAACATTTTCGACCCTGCGTCGACTCCAGCGAAGTCGATTTTCGGGTTGTCTCTGTTTGTGCTGGCGATCACAGGAGCCATTTTCCTGGTCGTCTTCGCCTTGCTGCTTTACTCGGTCGTGCGGTTCAGAAAGAAAAGGAATGACGACGGTCGAGAACCACCCCAGGTTTACGGCAGCAATCAGGTGGAATTGGCGTGGACGATCATTCCGATTCTCATCGTGGTCGCATTGTTCATGGCGACAGCACGAGTAATCGCCCTCGTTCAGAAAACATCGCCGCCTGGCAATGCAATCGCAGTTACGGCCATCGGCCACCAGTTCTGGTGGGAGTATCGCTATCCACAATTGGGCGTCGTAACGGCAAACGAACTGCATTTGCCTCTGAGTGATCCAGTACATCCGACACCAACATTCTTTACGCTGCTATCCGCCGATACGGATCATAGTTTTTGGGTCCCGCGGTTGGGCGGAAAGACTGATCTGATTCCGAACCACCCCAACACGATGTGGATCGATCCACAGGCGACTGGAGTTTACCTCGGCCAGTGTGCGCAATATTGCGGGACCCAACACGCCAAGATGTTGCTGCGTGTTTACGTCCAGTCAAAGGATGACTTCGACCTCTGGATTCGGCAGCAACGCCGGCCAGCGTTTGTAAACGATTCTGTTGCCCAGGGACAACGGATATTCGAGACGACCGCCTGCATCAACTGCCACACCGTGTCGGGCACAGTGGCCAATGGGCGATTCGGACCGGACCTCACGCACCTGATGAGCCGAGACACAATCGCGGCCGGAGTAGCTCCCAATACGCCGGAAAACCTCAGGATCTGGATTCGAAATCCCAACTCGATCAAGCCTGGTTCTCTAATGCCCGCGATGGAGTTAGGCGATCAGGAGTTGGATGCGTTGACCGCTTACTTGGAGACGCTTCGTTGAGCACTTTACTAATCATTTCGCGGAGATCGCTCGATGTCGACTGATGCGATGGCACTGCCGAAAACGGAACTGGCATCGTCACCCTTCGTTGCCACGCTCCACGATTGGGTGACGACCGTAGATCACAAGCGCTTAGGTATTTTGTACATCATTTATGCCCTGGTCTTCCTCTTGATCGCTGGCATTGAGGCGATGATTATCCGCATTCAGTTGATCCGCCCTCACAACGATTTTGTTTCGCCCCAGGTTTTCAACCGAATGTTCACCATGCATGGCACGACAATGATTTTCTTCGTGGTGATGCCTGTTCTATTTGGATTTGCAAACTACCTTATTCCACTCATGATTGGTGCGCGCGACATGGCTTTTCCGCGTCTGAATGCTTTCAGTTTCTGGATGACTGCTTTCGGTGGAGTGCTTCTCTACTTCAGCCTGGTGGGAGCCAACGGTCTGTATGGTGCGGGAAACGCGCCCGACGTCGGGTGGTTCGCCTACGCACCGCTGACTTCGCAGACTTTTTCAGTTGGCCACAGCACTGATTTCTGGACGCTGGCGCTGCTGGTCTCCGGTTTTGGCAGCATCGGCACAGCGATCAACATCGTGGCAACAATTCTCTGCTTGCGTTGCCCAGGCATGACGTTGGCCAAGATGCCATTGTTCGCCTGGCTCAACCTGATCATGGCCGGATTGGTAATTCTCGCGGTCAGCCCATTAACGGCTGCTCAGATCATGCTGTTGATTGATCGGTATCTTGGCGGGCACTTCTTCGACACTCAGGCGGGAGGATCCGCCGTGATCTGGATGCATTTCTTCTGGATTTTCGGACACCCGGAAGTCTACGTCCTGGTTCTTCCAGCCTTCGCCTTCGTCTCCGAGATCATCCCTGTTTTCTCGCGCAAGCCGATCTTCGGCTATTCGGTGATGGTAGGGGCCACGGTTGCGATTGGTTTTATCAGCATGAGCGTGTGGGCTCATCACATGTTCACAGTCGGCATGGGCGCAAACGTGAATACCTTTTTCGTGATCTCGACGATGGCTATTGCCGTGCCGACCGGGATCAAGATCTTCAACTGGCTAGCGACCATGTGGGGAGGAAAAATCGAGTTCAAGACTCCGATGCTGTTCTGCATCGCATTTCTCTTCCAATTCCTTGCAGCTGGCCTCACTGGCGTCATGTTGAGTGTGGCGCCCTTTACTTTGCACTTGGCAAATTCATATTTCGTGGTGGCTCATTTTCACTATGTCATTGTCGGCGGCATTCTCTTCGCTCTTTTCGGGGCTTTTTACTACTGGTTTCCGAAGATGTCGGGAAAGATGTACAGCGAGACACTCGGCAAATTACATTTCTGGATTCTCATAATCGGCTTCCACCTGACCTTCGACTTCATGCATATCCCCGGATTGCTCGGCATGCCCCGAAGGATCTACACCTATGAACCGGGGCGGGGTTGGGATACGTGGAACTTCATTGTGACCGTAGGAGTTTTCTTCCAGGCTGCCGGAATTTTGGTCTTCTTGGGAAACCTGCTCTGGTCCTATTTCCGGGGCAAACCCGCTGGAAGCGATCCGTGGGATGCCTGGACGCTCGAGTGGTCAACGAATTCGCCGCCTCCACCCTACAACTTCGCCTCGATCCCTGTCGTTAAGAGCCGCCGCCCGCTCTGGGACCTGAAGCATCCGGCCGATCCGGATTGGAATTACGAATAGTAGAGGAAACTTTGCTGAATGCGACATCAATGACGGTGGCCGGAGCGAGGCTTGAGTGTAATCCTTCCGATCGCGGACGCGTCGGGATGTTGTCTCTGATTGCCGCCGAAGCCGCGATCTTCACGATCTTCGTGGTGGCATACCTCTTTTATGTGGGCAAGAGTTTGACGGGTCCGATGCCAAGAGATGTTCTCAGCGCCCCGATCTTTTGCACGATCTGTTTGCTTTCGAGCAGTTTGACGATTCACATGGCTGCAAAGTGTCTTCGCCAGGATAACGTTCTACTTTTTGGAACGCTGTGGCTCGCCACCATAACGCTGGGCGCCTCTTTCTTGTATGGGACTGCCAACGAGTGGCACCGGCTGATTTACACAAAGGGATTGACGATCAGTACGAACCTTTTTGGAACAACGTATTACTCACTGGTCGGCCTGCACGCATTTCACGTAGTGGTCGGTCTTGTGAGTCTCTCCATGGTGATGGTTTTCACGGTGATGGGAGCGGTCAGATCCGAACACGCCGAGCGCATCGACATTTTGTCGCTCTACTGGCACTTCGTCGACGTGGTATGGATTATCGTTTTCACGGTCGTGTATGTGATTGGACGATGAAAGAGGGTTCTGGAACATGGGCTATAAGACGCTTGAAGTATCGCCGAATACGGAGAGGTCTGCGCAGGGCACGGTCGAACAGCCCGCAGCGACCGAGTGGCCGATCATTCTGGCCTTCGGTCTGACGTTGGTCTTTGCGGGGTTATTGACCAGCGCTTCCGTTAGCATTCTGGGCGCAATCTTCACACTTGTCGGGTGTGTTGGCTGGTTTCGTGACGTGCTGCCAAACGAAAAACACGAATCCATGCCGATCGTGGGGAAAGTGCCAACTGCCGAAACCCGCCACCCGCAAGTCGCTCGCGTCGAATGGAAGACCGAGGAACTGCAGCGGGCGCGACTGCCGCTGGAGATCTATCCGATTTCGGCGGGTGTCAAAGGCGGCCTGGCAGGAAGCGTAGCGATGGCCATTCTGGCTGTGCTCTATGGAATTCTCAGCGGCCACGGGGTTTGGTATCCGATCAACCTATTGTCGGCTGGATTCTTCCCGGCAAGAGCGACCACGGAGCAAATTGCGGCGTTTCATTGGGACGCGTTCCTCATTGCAACCGTCCTCCACCTGATCTGCTCTTCACTGGTTGGACTTCTCTATGGCGTGGCGCTTCCCATGTTTCCTCGCCGCCCAGTTCTATTCGGTGGTGTGATCGCTCCCATCCTGTGGTCTGCTCTGATCTACAGCATGCTTGAGGCCCTCGATCCCACGCTTAAGCAGCGGATTGACTGGGTCTGGTTCGTGGTTTCTCAGATCGGATTCGGTATCGTTGCTGGCATCATCGTGTCTAAACAAGAGCGCATTCGCACCTGGCAATACCTGCCGTTTGCGTTGCGTGCCGGCATTGAGGCACCAGGAGTGACGGATGAAAAGAGAGGAGACGAGGGTGAGCGATGAAGCATCGACCCATTCTCCTTGCCGTCGCGATCATCGCGTTGCTTGCTGGTGCCGCCTGCAGCAGCTCGCCTGGGGTCTATCGGACTGAACCAGCGGTCGTGCCACCGAGCGAGATCGTCGACTTCAAACAGATATATGGACGGAACTGTGCGGGATGCCACGGTGCAGACGGCAAGGGCGGCGCCGCCATTGCTCTGGCGAATCCGGTTTTCCTGGCGATTGCAGACGACCGCGTAGTTCGTCGCATTGCCTCAAACGGCGTCCCCGGGACCCCGATGCCCGCCTTTGCACAGAGTGCAGGGGGGATGCTCACCGACAAACAGATCGACGCGATTGTGCAGGGAATTCGATCCTGGCAGAAACCCGATGCTCTCTCCGACGAAACTCCACCGCCTTTTACGGCAGAGGCCCCCGGCGATCCGAAACGTGGCGCCGACGCGTATCGGACCTACTGCTCCTCTTGTCATGGAGCCGCCGGCCGCGGAGGGAGCAAGGCCAGCTCGATTGTGGATGGCTCATACCTCGCTTTAGTAAGCGACCAACTACTTCGAACGGTTGTGATTGCTGGCCGCCCGGAGTTGGGCGCACCGGACTGGCGCGGTGATGTCGAGGGCAGAGCGATGTCGGCCCAAGACATTTCTGACGTCGTGGCTTGGCTTTCCAGCCAACGAGCACGGTTCCCGGGCCAACCTTATTCAACTGCACTGATGAAGGCGGCTCAAGGAGGACCCCAATGAGCGTAGAAATAGAGATGTCGAGACGCACAGCCCTGGTGAAACTGGGGGTATTTTTCAACAGTATGCTCGCTGTTTTCCTGGGTGTGCCCATGGTGCGATACCTCCTGTCGCCTGTGACTCGCGAAAGGAAACATGGTTATGACTCGTGGCTCTCGCTGGGCGGTCTGGAACAGTTTCCTACCGGACAGACTCGACTTGCTACCTATCGAAATCCGTTGGTCAATGACTGGGACGGCGAGACCGGCAACATCGCGTGCTGGGTTCGTAGGGTGAATGATCACACTTTCCAGGTCTTTGCCATCAACTGCGCGCACCTCGGATGTCCGATTCGATGGTTTCCACAATCAAGTCTCTTCATGTGTCCCTGTCACGGCGGAGCCTATTACCAGGACGGTTCGCGCGCCTCTGGACCTCCCCAACGCGGTTTGTTCCAGTACCGCTACAAAATTGAAAATGGAGAACTTCTCATCCAAGCTGGCGAAATGCCTACGCCGGGTCAGCCCCTGGCACATAAGGCGGGAGGCAACCCGACATGCGCCTGATCCAGAAGGCGGGTGACTGGTTCGATCTGCGTCTGCAGCTTGGAACGGCAATTCGCGAAACGGCCGCGCACCCGGTTCCCCGCGACACCGCGAGTTGGTTCTATGTTTTCGGCAGCGCTGCGCTTACGTGTTTCATGCTCCAACTCGTGACAGGCATTTTGCTTGCGCTGATCTATGTGCCCTCCGCGGGAGAGGCGTGGAACAGCCTGCAGACTCTCAACCATGGCGTTGCTGTGGGTTGGTTCATACGAGCACTGCATGGATGGGGCTCGAATTTCATGGTCGCGATTGTGCTGATCCATATGGTGCAGGTATTCCTGTTTGGAGCCTACAAGTTTCCAAGAGAACTCACATGGATCGTGGGCGTTCTTCTCCTGCTAGTGACGCTTGGAATGGCGTTTACCGGTCAAATCATGCGATTCGATCAGGATGCATACTGGGGACTAGGTATCGGCGCATCGATCGCAAGTCGCGTTCCCGTGATCGGGCCATGGGCCGTCAACCTGATGCTTGGAGGGCCGATCATTGCTGGTACGACACTCTCACGGTTCTTCGCACTCCATGTTTTTGTTGTGCCTGGACTGCTGATCGTGTTTGTAGGCGTGCACCTGCTGATGGTGCTCAGGCTCGGAATTAACGAATGGCCCATGCCTGGACGCATCGTTCGGCGCGCCACATACCTGCAGGAATATCACGAACTGACGCATAGGCACGGAGTGCCGTTCGTGCCAAACGCAGTGTGGAAGGACATTATCTTCTCCGGCTTTATTCTTCTCGCGATTGTTGTCTGCGCAGTTCATTTCGGTCCTTTCGGTCCAAGCGGCCAGCCCGATCCGACGATCATTCAGACCGCGCCGCGTCCCGACTTCTTCTTTTTGTGGTTGTATGCACT
This sequence comes from uncultured Acidobacteriaceae bacterium, assembly GCA_963819035.1. GTDB lineage: Bacteria > Acidobacteriota > Terriglobia > Terriglobales > Acidobacteriaceae > Sulfotelmatobacter. The sequence continues at coordinate 151,795 of CAWFUU010000030.1, forward strand.
GCTTTCGTTCCTGCCCCCTGCTGCCGAGACGCCGATTCTCCTGATTGGGCCGGCCATCGGAATCCTTGCCCTTGTGGCGCTTCCGTTTGTGGCCGGCGAAGGTGAGAAAAGCTGGAAGCGCAGGCCAATTGCGGTGCTCACGATTCTTCTGGTCGCAGTAGGGCTCGGCACTCTCACTCACTTGGCGGAGCATACACCCTGGAGCCCCATCATGGATGCATGGAGCAGCGAGCCGATTCCGCAACAATACTTGCATGGACGCTCGGCCTTGGAACGGGAGGGTGCGCTGGTTTTTCAAGCTAAGCAGTGCCATAACTGTCATTCGCTGAATGACAGAGGCGGGCAGCGCGGACCGGCGCTGGACGCAATTGCTCTCCGTCTTACCGAAGATCAACTGATTCGCCAGGTGATCCAAGGAGGAGGAAATATGCCAGCGTATGGAAAAAACCTCAGCCCCGCCGAGACAACCGCACTGGTGGCGTTTCTGGAAACACTGCATCCGGCAAATCAGAAGCCGGCGCGCGATGCTTCCGAAGCGGTAACACTCAGCGAAAGAGGGGTCTCGCCACGGTAGACATGGCTATGTCCGAGTTCAACGCCCAGATTTTGTGGTGGCTATTGTTGCTCGCGATCACATCGACGCTGGTGGTTGTAGCGTGGATTTACCTGCGCGGCTGGTACGCTCTTCGAAGTGCCTTCCCAAACCTGATCGCCGGTTGGCGACTCGCTTCGTTTATGAGTGGCCTGGTTTTCGTGTGGATTGCTACAGGGTCTCCACTGGCCACATTCGACCATCATTTACTCACGATTCACATGCTGAAGCACCTTCTGTTAATGACGGTCGCCGCTCCGCTCATTCTGGCGGGGACGCCTACGTGTACCTTGGTGTGCGGCTTTCCGAAACTCTTCATTAAGAAGTATCCTCCACTCGGCAGTTTGCCGGCACGATGGCTCGAACGCTACCTTCGGCATCCTGTGTTGTGTTGGCTAACGGGTACGGCAGCCGTGATCGGATGGCATGTTCCCGGTGCATTTCAGTTGGGGATGCGTTCTTCCGAGATGCACATTCTGGAGGACCTTTCGTTTCTGGTCGCGGGGCTAACGTTCTGGTGGCCTGTCGTGCAGTCTCCGCTGAGAACAGCGGGATCCCCTCGATGGTCCATGGCTCTGTACCTCTTCCTTGCCACGCTGCCTTGTGACGTTCTCTCCGCATTCCTGGTGTTCTGTAACCGACTTGTCTATCCCTCCTACCTGTCCACACCTCACCGCTTCAATGTACTTCCCATCGCGGACCAGGAATGCGCAGGCGCCCTGATGTGGGTGTGGGTGACGTTCGCATACCTAATTCCAGCGGTCACAATCGCGATGCAGTTGCTCTCGCCCCGAGACATGCAATGGAGAATTCCGGTGCGAGTTTCGCTTCCCGAAGTAGCAGGGCGCTCGCCCAACGATGCCGAAGCGGAGGTGCTCTAAGCGTCGCGACCAAACCTCATCACCGGCTTTGCAGTGATGGTAAGCGCCCCTGACGCCGTCGCTCTCTCTGAAAACTCCGAACGGCGGCGTCGGATTAAAACCTGGAGAGCTTTCGACGCTAAGTCGGGAGTGTGTGGCGCATTACTTGAAGCTCGGCTTTGGCGGCGCGCACACTGACTCGAACCAGCGACTGATGTAAACCTGGGCGTGCCTTTCACCGCAATAGTGACGAGCGCCCTTCGCATTGGCGGTTTCAGAATTCCAGCGGTAGACGGTAAGGTCTGAATCTCCACACCGGATGACGAACCAGTGGACTGGATTCGTCGTCACCAGCCCACAAACTTCACATCTGAATTCTTGCAGGGTCGTCATTCCATCTCGCTCTTTCCCAGTCGCCGGCGGCATTACTCCGCAACGGTGGCTTGCCGGAAGCGTGGTGTAAGAATGGTTAATTCGCCGACCTGTTCCCTTTTCACCGTGTCACGGAGTTGGGCGGCATGATCCATCATCCAGAGCTCCGGAATGATTTCGCCGACCAGTCGTCCGTGACAAAAAATGCGCACTACTGAGCTTTCAGAAACCACAATTCCCACGGCTTTGGTCACCGCACTCATGTTAGCGGCGGCAATATGACGACTACCGAGTCCCAGCGGAACCTCTACCTCCGCTGCGAGGGCATCGAGATAGCGACACGCGGAAAGAAAGAATCCTGCGTGACTTACCACAAAGCCACCATCCAGCTGCGCCAATTCCTTAATGGTTCCCCGAAGATTGAGACTGGTGATTTGTCGCGCCGACTCAGGGTGGCCCAATAGTGGGTCCAAAATCAACGATCTTGATCTCGCGAGTACGGCAGTCTCGTCCCCCAGCATGAATAATGTGCCTACCCGTTTCCCCTCTCGGCCCTCGCGAGCAATTTCGACCGCGAGCTCAATCAGGGACTCAAGAACGTCGGGATCATACTCCGTGATTTGGCAAAGAATACTCTCAAACATCCATCAACTCCTCGCTGGGCCGTCACTCGCATCCACGTACACTGCAGATGTATTAGATGTTGGATGAAAGGCCCTCTAGGAAGATTCAGACAGCCCGTTGCAGGTCACGCAACGGAATATCTTCTTCCTCACTGAACTGTTCGGGAAGGAAGATTCGGCTTAAGCTACTTTGGAGCTTTCATCGAATCTCTCCAGATGCCCGCCAAATTCATACCGCATCGCGGACAAGAGCTTGTTGGCAAATTCTGCCTCGCCCCGGGAACTGAATCGCTCATAAAGTGCAGTCGTGAGAACTGGCGCTGGAACCGCTTCGTCGATCGCCGCTTTAATCGTCCAGCGTCCTTCACCAGAATCCGAAACGCGGCCGGCAAACTTGGCAAGATTCGGATCCTGCAGCAGGGCCGCGGCTGTCAGATCCAAGAGCCACGAGGCGATCACGCTCCCCCGACGCCAAACCTCCGCGATATCTCGCAGATTCATGTCGTGCTGATAGTGCTCAGGATTGCGCAATGGGGTTGTTTCTGCATCGGCTTTGATGTTTGTTCGCTTGCCGACGCCCGCGCCACGCAGAACTGATAGACCCTCCGCGTATGCTGCCATAACACCGTACTCGATTCCGTTATGTACCATCTTGACGAAGTGTCCGGCGCCATTTGGACCACAGTGTAAATAGCCGCATTCGGCAGTACCGTCGATCTTCTCGCGGCCAGCGGTTCGCGGAGCAACGCCCATTCCCGGAGCCAGAGACGAAAAAACTGGATCGAGCCGCTGGATGACATCGACCTCGCCTCCGATCATCATGCAGTAACCTCGCTCCAGACCCCACACTCCTCCGCTGGTTCCCACATTTACATAGTGGATGTTTTTCGGGGACAGTTCCTTCGCGCGTCGAAGATCGTCTACATAGTAGGAGTTGCCACCGTCGATGAGAATGTCGCCGGGCTCCAGGTGAGGAGAAAGATTGGCGATAGTGTCGTCAACAACTGCCGCGGGTACCATCAGCCAGATCGCTCGTGGCCTCTCCAGCTTCTTGGCAACGTCTGCCAACGAGGAGGCCCCAATCGCCTTTTCCTTGACAAGCTCGTTCACCGCTTGCGGAGACCGGTTGTACACCACACAACTGTGACCTTTGCGGATCAGTCGCCGCACCATGTTAGCCCCCATCCTGCCAAGACCGATCATGCCGATTTGCATAGTTTGCCTCCTCAGGCGCAAGGCCCGCTGTGGTTTCATTTGAGGATGACACTGCCCCGATCGTCCGCTAAGGGATTCGGAAAGCTATCCGCGTCGTCGGACGGCTTGCTCTCATCCGAGTGACGGCACTGAAAATCCTTTTCGATCAATAGGCTGGGAACGCCATTAACAACGTGATCGAGGGAAAGCGAGATCTGGTCAGAGCCGGCCCATTTTCGGGTCATTTCAAACGGCAGGAGGATGCGGATGCAATCCTGGCGATAATGAGCTTCCATTACTGTGAATTGTGAGGAGGTTTCCAGCGTGTAGATCAGTTGCGAACCTGGGCCAAATTGTAGCGACTCCACACAAATACCCGATTCCTGCAATTGGTCGACATCCCCACGGTTCAGTCGCAGACGCAGCGAGCCGTTGTGAATCCGGAGTTTCATACAATTCTCCAACTGCCCGAATAGATGTTGAAACGTTGGTCGCGGAGGAAACCCACAAGGGTCAAGCCAAAACGCTGCGCTAATTCCACGGCAAGACTCGAAGGGGCCCCGACGGCGGCGAGAACCGGGATCGCAGCCATTATGGACTTCTGCACAAGCTCGAACCCAGCACGACCGCTGACAAGAATCAGCGAGTCGCCAAGAGTCACTCCCCCATCGCGCAGAGCAGAACCGATCAACTTATCGACTGCGTTGTGCCTGCCAACATCTTCGCGAAGACCGAGCATGGTTCCTTCCGGCGAGAAAAGCGCTGCCGCATGAATGCCACCAGTGCGGTCAAAGGTGTCTTGGGCACGCCTCAGCAGATCGGGCAGACGATATATGACGTCTGCGTGGAATTGCGGACCAGACTGCCGCATTGGAAACGCGGGGCTGACGTCAATCGCTCCTATGGCGAGTTTGCCGCAGACACCACAGCTCGAGCTTGTGTAGAAGTTTCGCCGAATGTGGCCTGGATCAATAGCAATGTCCGGCCGCAACCTGATAGTCACCCGATCGCCAGAGGTCCCGGAAAAATCCTCACCGGACTCGGCGCGCATCGACAGTATTTGGTGCACGTCATTGATAATTCCCTCGGTGAAAAGAAACCCAACGGCCAGGTCCAGATCAGAACCGGGGGACCGCATGGTAATCGAGAGTGGGGAGCCGTTCAAACAAAACTGCAAAGGCTCCTCGATCACAAGCAAATCAGATCGTTCCGAGGAGAAACCCTTCTCCACAGTCTGAATTCGGGCGGCAATCGAATCAATAGCCATTAGCTTATCGCTCTCTTAGCGATGTTTTTTGAAGAGCCGCTTCATGCCAGCGGTACTGTTGGGCAAGTTCTCTGATCGCTCACGGAACACCGAGTTTTCAGTTTGAACCCGAGCCGCTCGCGAGCTTACCGCAGCACTCCGGTCGCTCGGGCAAACTCGATCGGTCCCATCCGCCACCTAGGGCTTGAATGAGCAAGACGGTGTTCGCCATCCGCCGTCCTAGGATATTTACCGCCGTGACTTCATCCGCGAGGGCGGCACTTTGAGCGGTGATTACCTCAAGATAACTGGTGACTCCGCCCTTGTAACGGGTCACGGAAAGGTCGAGCGAGCGCTGCGCGGCAACAACCGCTTCATTCTGGACTTTGGCCTCGTTTTCCAGAATTCTCACAGCCGCTAGATTGTCTTCAACCTGTTGGAATCCGGAGAGCACACTCTCTCGATAGGCAGCGACTTGATAGTCATAGGCCGCACGCGCCTGATCGTTGAGGGCACGGCGTCTGCCCACATCGAAGACGGTCCCGACCGCCGACAGCCCAACTGACCATAGGCCGCTCGGCCCATTCAATAGAGTGGTGATGGCGGAGCTTTCAAATCCTCCGGTAGCGCCCAGGCTAATCATCGGGTAATAGGCCGACTTCGCCACTCCGATCTGGGCGTTGGCAGATGCCACCAACCTCTCGGCGGCTGCAATGTCGGGGCGTCTTTCCAGCAATTCTGATGGCACCGAGACAGGAACATGCGGAGGCGGAGCGGTGAGTGGCAAAGGAGGGAGACTGAATTCTGCCGGTGGTTTTCCAATAAGAATCGCAACTGCGTGTTCATACTGCGAACGCAGGACACCCACATCAATCTCCTGCGCCCGCGTGGTTTCAAGTTGAGTCCGCGCCTGCTCAACTTCCACTTCCGAAGCAATCCCGCCGGCGAAACGGTTCTGGTTCAACTCCAGGGCCTGCTCGTATTGTTTGACGGTAGACTTCAGGAGCTGTTCCTCGGCATCCAGGCTACGTGCCTGAAAATAATCCACAGCCAGATCGGCATGCATGCTTAGATTGACTGTGGCCAAGTCAGCCGCACTGGCTTGTGCTTGCTCTCGATAGGATTCTACGTTCTTTCGAACTCTTCCCCAGACGTCAGCCTGGTAGGACACGCTGAAAGGCAGCACAAAATCGTTGTAGGTAATGCCATCAAAGATCGAAGTCGCTGGCGGGCGGCGGCTCGAGATTCGCTCGCGAGTTGCCGACGGCCCATACGTCACGGTCGGGAAATAGTCGGCGCGATAGTAGCGTAGAGCGGCTCGAGCCTGACGGAACTGTGCCTCTGCGGCCTTCAGATTCTGATTCGATACGTTGACCTGGTCTTCCAGCGCATTGAGCTGGGAATCCTGGAAAATGGTCCACCACGAGCCGCCAAGATTCTGGTCATTTGGTTGGGCGGGTTTCCAGTCCCCTGCCTCTTTATAAGCAGGAGGAGCCTGTACAACGGGCGCGTGATACTTTGGGCCAACCACGCACCCAGTCAAATGGAGTGCTGCTATCGCCACCAGAACCCGCCCGGCCATTTTCTGCGAGGTCTCGAAAATCAGTTTTCGAGGTAGCTTCACTTGGTATCTCCCGGCAAGGTTGTCTGAACAATTTGCACTTGCTGTCCGGCAACGATTGAGTCGGGCGGGTTGATGATAACTTGATCGTCCGCCTTGAGGCCGGCGACGATCTCAATCTCGTTGCCGAAATCGTGGCCGGGAGTGACGGTAGTCAGCACGACCTTGCCGCCCTTCACAACGCCGACGCGTAATCCTTCGGTGCGGAATAACAGAGTATTGACCGGAATCAAGAAAGTGGAGGCCAGCGTCGGGACCGCCAAGTGGATCTCCGCGTAGGAACCCGTGAGCAGCGTGCCGGTCGGATTTTCGACATCGATTTCGATCAGCAGAGTACGGGTAGTCATATTGATGGCATCGGCGGTGCGGACCACTTTTCCCTGAAACTTGCGGTCCGGAAATTCGGCAAGACTGAGATTCGCTCTCATGCCGACTTTGATTCCTCGCGAGTATTCCTCGGGCACGTCTACGTAGACACGCAGCATTCCCGGTTGAGCGATGTGAAAGAGATCGGTTTTCACGTTGCTGCTGCTGCCGGAATTGATGAGGTCGCCGATATCGGTGTTCCGTGCGGTGATCACGCCGTCAAAGGGTGCATAGACCTTTTCGAAAGAGACTAGTGCCGAGTACTGCTCTACAGCTGCCTTGTCTGCTTCGACGATTGCCGCATTTGCATTGTAGGTACCCACCGCGTTGTCAACATCCTGTTGGGAGACAGCGTTGCTTTTCAACAGTCCCTGATACCGAGTCTTGGTAATGGAAGCGAGTTCGAGATTTGCCTGCGCGGTAAGCAGGTTGCTGCGGGCTTGCTGGAGTTGTTGATCGACTTCTGGCGTTTCAATGACAGCTAGGAGTTGCCCCTTCTTGACGTGCGCGCCGATATCGAAATACCACTTCTTCAAATAACCATTGGTGCGAGCGTAAATGGGTGAAGTGATGAATGGCTGCACGTTTCCCGGCAGGATGATTTCGTCCGCGGGCGCGGTCCGTTTCGGCGACACAACGGACACGGCGGGGAGGGCTGCCTGTGTTGTCTCCGCGCGTAGAGTCGCGCCGGCCTTGACGCGAGACCAGATCCCCGAACCCAACAAGGCGGCAACTGCCGCGACGGCAACCGAGAGGACAACCCACGCCTTGCGTGAGCGCTTTCCTGCTGCCACATCATTTAATGGGGGTGTGGGCTCGCCCATTTGTCGTCTATCTTCGGCTTGAGGCAACATAAAATAACTCCCCATATTTGCACCTAGTGTCCTTGTGTCTGGGCTGCATGCCGGCGTGAACCTTGCAGAAGGCTGAAAAATGCCGGAACAAAGAACAGCGTCGAAACCGTCGCGAAAATCAATCCGCCAATAACCGCCCGGCCGAGGGGTGCATTCTGTTCGCCACCGTCGCCGAGTCCGAGAGCCATGGGCACCATGCCGATGATCATCGCCAGAGCGGTCATCAGCACAGGGCGAAAGCGGGTAAAGCCCGCCTCTAATGCGGCTCCGACGGAGTCCAGTCCTTCCGTCATTTTCTCCGTGGCAAAGCTCACCACCAGGATGCTGTTCGACGTGGCGACACCCATGCACATGATGGCTCCCATGAGGGCCGGCACGCTCAGTGTGGTGTGGGTTATGAACAAGAACCATGCAATCCCGGCGAGTGCCGCGGGCAGTGCGGAAATCATGATGAAGGGATCTAGCCAGGACTGGAAATTGACCACGATCAGCAGGTATACAAGTACAATCGAGAACACCAATCCACTCAAAAGACCAATGTAGGATGCTCGCATCGTCTGAACCTGCCCCCTCACCACGACTCTAGAACCACGCGGTAATTGCGGACGTGTAGCCTCAATGATCTTGTTGATATCACTGGCCACCCCACCGAGATCGCGCCCCGCGGCAGCGCCAAAGATATCGATGACAGGCGCCACGTTGTAGTGAGAAACAACTGCCATTCCCGCACCACGCTGCACCGAGACGAGGCTGGCTGTGAGGGAGGGGAGAGCGGACGCGTTAGTCCCCGTGACTGGGATATTCTCAAGACCCTGCAAGGTGTCCGCGCGGTACTGCGGCGTCTGAGTCGCGATTTGATAGCTGACATGATTTTTTGGGTCTACCCAAAACGTGGGTGAAGTTTGGAAGCTCCCGCTGAGTGACACCAGGAGATTCTGGGCAATATCGTGGGCGGTAAATCCAAGTTCTTCTGCTTTGGTACGTTCGACCCTCATATTCAAATAGGGCTCATCGAAGGGTTGCTGAATCCGCAGATCTGCCGTTCCTGAGACGTATCTCAATTTGGCCAGCAGTGTACTCGCGTATTGCCGGTTCCCCTCCAAATCATTCCCAACGACCTGCACATCGAGGGGAGCCGGCAAGCCGAAGTTGAGAATCTGCCCGACCATGTCAGCGGGCAAGAAAGCGAATAAAACGCCGGGAAACTGTTTCGGCAGTGTCAGACGAAGCTGATGAATGTAGTTGTCCGTGGGATGGTGGTTGGCGGACAGAGTCACAAGAATGTCCGCATCCGATGTGCCAACCGGGGCCGAATTGCTGTAAGAAAGATTGATCCCGCTATAGGGCAAACCGATGTTATCAATGACATTGTGAACCTCATTGGCCGGAATTTGCTTTCGGATCGACTGTTCGACAAGATCACAAAGATTGGCGGTCTCTTCAATCCGCATTCCCGTAGGCGCACGCATGTGAAGCTTGAACGTGCCGCTATCGACGCTGGGAAAGAAGTCCCGGCCCAGCCAGGGGATCAGAATTGCCAGAGAACCAAGCGAGCAACCGAAGAACACAATCAGGAACACCCGCCGGTGGTGGAGACAAACTTCGAGCAGGCCGCGATAGCTGTGACGGAAGCTTTCAAAGGCCTCCTCAAAACGCCTTTGAAGTCGTACCAGCGGATTACGGCTGGCGGCACGTTCGGCCTCCGTTTTATCCCCTCGTAATAGGTACTTGGCCATGGTTGGAACGATGGTCCGGGAAAGGAAATACGAGGCCAACATAGCAAAGACAACTGCTTCAGCCAGTGGTACAAACAGGTATCGAGCTACGCCGGAAAGCAAAAACATCGGAGCGAAGACAATGCAGATCGATAGCGTAGATACGAAAGCAGGGGTCGCGATTTGCGATGCGCTGTCGAGAACGACTTCATCCATGTCCTTCTCGGGCTCTGCTGCGCGATTGCGATTGATGTTCTCAACCTCGACTGTGGCATCGTCCACCAGGATGCCGACGGCCAAAGCGAGCCCTCCGAGCGTCATGATGTTGATGGTTTGTCCGATCGCACTGAGCACAATGATCGAGGTCAGGATTGCCAAAGGAATCGAGGTTGCGATGATGACGGTGCTTCGCCAGCTGCCCAGAAAAGTGAGAATCATAAAGGCCGTGAGGCACGCGGCAATCAGCGTTTCCCGGACCACGCCGCTGATGGCACCCCGAACAAAAATCGATTGATCCGCCAAGGGGGTCATCTGCAATTGGGTGGGAACTGTCATCGCAATTTGAGGTAACAGAGCCTTGATGCCTGCGATCACGCTCAGTGTGGATGCATCCCCAGCTTTCTGGATCGTCAGCAGGACTGAACGCTGCCCGTTCACGCGTACGATGTTAGTCTGCGGTGGAAAGCCATCGCGTACCCATGCAACATCCTTCATGTAGATGGTCGTGCTACCGACCGTCTTGATTGGGATGCGGTTCAGTTCCGCGATCGTCTGCGGAGCTGCATTGGGAATGGAAACGTCGTATTCTTTGGAACCGATCTTAGATGTTCCTGTGGGGAGGATCAGGTTCTGCAGGCTGATCGCATTCACCACATCCAGGGCCGACAGCCCCTTCGACTGCAGGGCGGTTGTGTTGAGATCAACCTGCACCTGACGTTGTTTACCGCCATAGGGATAGGGCACCGACGCCCCGGGCACTGTGATGAGCTGGGTCCGAATGAAATTCAAACCATAATCGTTGAGTTGCTGCTCTGACAGATTTTGCCCGGAAAGCGCCAATTGGAGGACGGGCACGCTCGATGCGCTATAGGCCAGTATGAGAGGCGGCGTTGTTCCCGCAGGCAACTGCCTGAGCTGCGTCTGAGAAATAGCCGTAATCTGCGCAATACCTTGCTGAATGTTCGCAGTCGGCTGGAGAAACACTTTGACCACCGCAATCCCATACAGAGACTGCGACTCGATGTGCTCTATGTTATCAACGGTGGTGGTAAGAGCTCGCTCAGTGACACTAACGATGCGGTCACTCATGTTCTGGGGAATGAGACCGTTATAGTTCCAGATGATGCTGACGACGGGAATATTGATATTCGGAAAAATGTCGGTTGGCGTGCGTACGATCGCGAGTCCGCCCATGATCAGGATCAGGATCGACATCACCACAAATGTGTAGGGTCGCCGTAATGCGAGTCGAACAATCCACATGGAATTTCTTCCCCGTATGTCTATGATCGGCGGTCATCAATGCACCGTTCGCGATCTTGCTACCGTTTCACTGTCAGTCGATTTTCTCGGCGTTCACTTAGACTTCGATCCTTCGACTCGGAACCGTCTGGCGAGTGCGGACATTGACTGAACGACGATCAAGCCGGAGCGCGCGGCGCAGCAACCGGGTTAATTTGGCCCGCGCCCGGGACATCTGGGCCTTCACGGTTCCCTCGGCCAGGCCGAGCGTGTGCGCCGCTTCTTTGAGGCTGAGCCCGTTCAATCCGCACAACTGATAGGTCCTCTGCAACGAAGGTGTAAGCTGGGCTACAGCCTGCACGATATGGCCGCGCAGTTCCGCATTCCGACAGTCGTCTTCAGGACTCGGTCTGGAATCTGCCAGGAGCTCTGACAAGGAATGCTCCTGATCCTCTCCAAGAGGCTCGTCTACAGATACATGCGTGTGGCGTGGCCGGCGCCGCAAGTGCATACGAGCGCAATTCGTAACGATCGAGGTTAGCCATGTCGACATTAGCGCCTGACTTCTGAACTGATCCAAATGCACATAGGCCGCCAACATTGCATCTTGAACCGCATCCTCCGCGTCAGCTGCGTTCCCCAAACTTCGATAGGCGCTTCTCTGGAACCGCGCCAGGTAGCGCGACAAAACGTCCTGCATTTCGCGGGCCTTGTCGTTGTGAGCGCTCCTATCTGCACCCCAGTCGCTTTCGAGGTGCGTCTCTGTCGCTTGCATGTTTCCTCCAGGTACGACAGCAGAAAAGCACGCCTCTTACCAATCCCTGCCCTATGAATTACCGGGCTGTTTTCAACGGGATGAATCGTCCGAAGGTATCCATAGGCAGCACCACCACTCGAAAAGTCAGCCGCAACCGTCCGACAGTCGACACCTCGTCGGTATACGGACACTTTCCGAACCCCGACCGGCTTCCAAATCCTGCCAGGCCGCGGAGCTTCATACTCCACTGTGCGAGCCATGTAGGCTTTCACAGCAATGCCCAATGAGACCGCGCGGCACGACGCTTTGGAGGATTACGTGCTCTCACGGTATGCGATTTGGCTGCTTGGCAATCATCCGATGGTGGCTTCCGAAGTTGCCGGTCAAGACAGCTGAAGCAATTGTCGTTTGTGAGGTGCATATGCAGTTCATGAGATTCAACACGGTCAGGTCAGGCGCAGATGTGATCTCCGGCATTTTGAATTGTGTGTGCCCGGAGTGCGGCGGAAGAATGGGAGAGCGTGGCATGGAGTTTAAATGCCAAGGTGAGTGTCTTAGGGATTGGCGTCAAACCTGGGAGCGAAGCTTGGCAACTCAGGGCACCGGATCGAAGACGGCGACCAAACAGATCTAGGTTAGTCCATGTCCGAAGTGAGCTGCTTCCTTGCCGCTCGCGCACTGCCGGTGCGTCGCCGACACTGAACGCATCCTGCTCTCGGGACGACTGGACCCTAACTTGCTGCACGAGTTGCGTGGAGAAAAACTTCGTGGTGAAAGTCAATATTGACGGCGTTTTTAGGGAAGCACAGCCTGACGAACTTCTCATCGATGTGATCAATCGCACCGGCGGATCGGTTCCCCACGTCTGCTACCACCCACAACTCGGCCCGGTTCAGACCTGTGACACATGTATGGTCGAAGAGAATGGCCGACTGGTTCGGGCGTGCGCAACCAAAGTCGCCGACGGAATGACAATCTCTACCAACGTCCGCGAAGGCTTCGGCCGCGCAGGTGGAAGCATTCGATCGTATTCTCAGTAACCACATGCTCTACTGCACGGTCTGCGACAACAACAACGGAAACTGCACCGTCCATAACACGACAAAGCTTCTGGCCATCGAGCATCAGCGAATTCCCTTTCGATCGAAGCCCTACGAGGTTGATAACACGAATCCGTTCTATCGCTACGATCCCGATCAATGCATCCTGTGCGGCCGTTGCGTTGAGGCTTGTCAGAACGTCGAGGTCAACGAAACGCTCTCCATCAACTGGGAAGACCCGAACCCGCGCGTGCTCTGGGACGGCGGCTCAACCATCGGAGAGTCGAGCTGCGTTTCGTGCGGCCACTGCGTCACTGTTTGTCCCTGCAATGCGCTGATGGAAAAAACGCATGCTGGGCCATGCTGGATTCCTTACCTCGATCAGGAAGTCCGCTCTGAGCGGCATGATCGACGTGGTCAAAGGGGTTGAACCGGAAACCGGGTACGGAGCGATTCTTCAGGTCTCCGAGAGCGGAAGAGGCAATGCGGGAGCATCGCATTCGCAAGACGAAAACCGTATGCACGTATTGCGGCGTCGGATGCAGCTTCGACGTCTGGACAAAAGATCGCCACATTCTCAAGGTTGCGCCGGAACACGGCCCAGCCAACGGGATCTCCACCTGCGTGAAGGGAAAATTTGGCTGGGGTCACATCAATAGCGAAGATCGACTGACCACGCCGCTGATTCGCGAGGGAGGCAAGTTTCGCCAAGCCAGCTGGGACGAAGCCCTCAGTCTCGTTGCCAGCAGACTGTCAGAGATCAAAGCGAAAGACGGGGCCGGACTCCCTCGCATTCATCTCTTCTTCCAAGTGCACGAACGAAGAAAGCTACCTCATGCAAAAGTTGGCGCGAGCAGTCGATTGGCACGAACAACGTCGACAATTGTTCCCGCTACTGCCAGTCGCCGGCGACCCAGGGTTTGTTCCGCACTGTGGGCTACGGCGGCGACTCGGGTTCTATCTCCGACATGGAGAAGGCTGACCTCGTTCTCATTATCGGCAGCAATACGGCGGAGAGTCACCCGGTCATTGCCACCCGGGTGAAGAGCTCTCACAAATTGGACGGGCAGAAGCTCATTGTCTCGGACTTGCGCGAGCATGAGATGGCACGACGCGCCGACCTCTTCCTGCACCCAAGACCAGGTACCGACCTGTTCTGGCTGAAGCGATCAGCCGCTATCTACTCGACAACGGCCTTGCGCACACCAAGTTCCTGGATCAATGGGTCAATGGGCTGGATCGAATATCGAAAGAGCTTGGAGCCTTTCACCCTGGAAGCGGCAGCGCGACTCACCGGTCTGCTCCGAGCGAGACGATCAGAACAGTCGCGCACATGATCGCCGAGGCAAAGAGTCATGTGCATCCTCTGGGCGATGGGAGTTACCCAGCACACCCAGGGTTCCGATACCTCCACCGCTATTTCGAACCTACTGCTTGGTCACCGGGAATTACATGCGACCGGGAACCGGCGCTTATCCGCTGCGTGGTCATAACAATGTGCAGGGCGCTAGCGATCACGGGGCGATGCCCAACATGCTGCCCGGCTACCAGTCTGTAGATGATCCCGAAGTACGTCAGCGATTTGAGAATGGTTGGAAGGTAAAGCTCCCATCCACCAAGGGACTCGACAACCACCAAATGGTGGAAGCGATCCATGAGGGCAAGCTTAAGGCAATGTATCTGATCGGCGAGGAGATGAGCATCGTGGACTCCAACGCTAACTATGTCGGTGACGCGTTCGAGAAGCTCGATTTCTTCGTCGTGCAAGACATCTTCTTCAGTAACACCTGCCGCTATGCCGATGTTGTGCTGCCCGGTGCACCGAGCCTGGAAAAGGAGGGCACGTTCACCAGCACCGAGAGGCGCGATTCAGCGACTGTATCAGGTGTTCGAACCGCTTGGGGGTTGCGAGCCAGATTGGAAGATCATCCAGGATGTGGCGAACGAGTTCGGTGCTCGATGGAACTATCAGCATCCTTCCGAAGTCATGGATGAAATCGCATCTCTGACTCCGATGTTTGCGGGCGTAAATTACGAGAGGCTCGCGGGTTACAAGTCCCTGCAATGGCCGGTCGCGGCCGATGGAAGTGACGAGCCGCTGCTCTATACCAAGCGCTTTGCCTTTCCCGACGGAAACGCGAGGCTCTTCCCTGTCTCCTGGATTGGTCCCACGGATCAACCTAACGCTGAATTTGACTTGCACTTAAACAACGGACGGCTTCTGGAACATTTCCACGAGGGCAACCTGACCTACCGGACCGAAGGGATTCGAGAGAAGACTCCCGACACGTTTGTAGAAGTCTCCCCCGAACTCGCTGAAGAACGCGGCATTCAAAGCGGTACATGGGTGCAGCTGATCTCGCGCTACGGGAAGGTGCGCGTGCGGGCTTTGGTCACCGACCGCGTACACGGGACGGAGCTGTACATGCCGATGAACTCCGTCGAAAGTCCGGTAAATCGGTTGACCAGCAGCCACACCGATCCAGTGACCAACACGCCCGCCTACAAGGAGACCAGCGTTCACATGAACGTCTTGGCCGAGGTCGGTGAGAGTCCGTTGCCCCGTATCAACTCTCGCTTCGGCCATCCAACGCCGCAGAACGGCGTGGAAGTCGAGCGCAAGTGGAAGCGAGCGGACTATGCGCCTCCCGGGAATGGAAATGGTCTGGTGCAATTGCAAACCAAGAAGTGCGAGGAGAGTTCAATGGCTCAACCGATTCCCTGGAAATTCCACCGCGTAACCCGCGCGCGGAGTTGCGCTCCCGATTGGAGCAGGCTCCCGAAGAACATGCGGAAGCGGTGTTGGCCGCATACGAAGTGCTCCAGCAGTTGCACGAGCGCGGCGTGCTGGAGATCATGCGCGGTGCCTTCGCGGCGAGCGACGAAATTCTGGAGAAAGTGGTCGACAATGCCAGAACGTCCGAAGCCATTCGTGCCATCAGAAATCTCCTGTTCTGGCGTCGAATTCTCGGCAGCATCGAACCGGAGTGGTTCAAGGGCATCTTTCAGGCAATTCCAGAAGGTATTGCAGAGGCCACTGCGGAACGAGAGAAACCAATCGGGTTGTTTGGACTGCTACGAAGACTCATAAGCAAAGATAGTCTCCGCGGTCTGGCTGCAGCCATTGATTTCTTGCAGGCCTTCGGTCGTCACCTGCAAACGGCGGAGAATCCGCTGCCACGCAATCAATAAACTTCGAAACAAAGTTATGAAAACAAGTCGTTGGGGTATTGCCGTCGCTGGTGTCTTCCTACAGATCGCGTCGGGCGCCGTTTACGCCTGGAGCGTATTTCGACTGCCGCTTGCGAAGCAATTTGGATGGAGCATTTCCGAAGTCACGCTGACCTTTACGATCAGCATTTTTGTGCTGGGTGTGGCGGCTTTTCTCGGTGGCCTCTGGCTCAATCGCAGCGGCCCGCAGAGTAGTTGCGCCTAAGGCGGGGTTCTTTGTGGTCAAGGGGAGTGAAGTGCATGAAGGTTTTTGGCAAACTGATCCTGGCAGGTGCAGCCGGATTTGTATTTGTGCAATTTGTGCGGCCCCGTATTCCATTCCGCCCCGCCGCAGCGGAGGTGCTGACTCCGCCACCGGTTAAGCAGGTACTCGAAAAAGACTGCTACAGCTGCCATTCGGACGAATGGCATCTGGAATGGTTCGACCAGATCGTACCCGTCTACTGGCTGGTACGCTATGACGTTCTGACTGCGCGTGACCATCTCAACTTCTCCACCCTCGGCTCAAAACCAGACGCCGGCCAGAGGGCAGCGCTTTACGAAGCGGTCAACACGATGCAACTCGGCACAATGCCTCCTCCAAGATTCCTCGCGCTACATCCCGAAGCGAAAGTGACCCCGGTGGACCTTGCCACTCTGAAGGGATATCTCGCACCATGGACGCCAACTCCGAAAGAGCCGGGCACCGAGGCAAAAGCCGAAGCTTCACCGGTAACCGTTCCCGGCGGAAAGAGCCAACCTGTTTCTCTGACGTCAGTTCAGCCGGAGCTCGATCGATTTCCCTTCGATCCCGATTTCGAGGGTTGGAAACCGATCAGCTTCACCGATCGTGGCGACAACAACACATTTCGTTTCATTCTCGGGAACGACATTGCGGTGAAGGCAAAACAATCTGGAAACATTTCGCCTTGGCCTGATGGGACGCGCTTTGCAAAACTTGCATGGCAGCAGCAGCTGGGCTCAGATGGCCTGATCCATCCCGGCAAATTCGTACAGGTCGAACTGATGGACAAGGACGCCAAGCGCTATAAGAGTACAGACGGCTGGGGATGGGGACGCTGGCGCGGGTTGGACCTGAAACCCTATGGCAACGATGCACGATTTGTCACCGAGTGTATGAGTTGCCATATGCCGGTGCGGGGCAATGACTATGTTTACACCCTGCCAATCACCACAGCCCATGTGAGTCGCAAAGAGATCGTAAACAACGCGCCTGCGGATTTGCCAGCAAACCTGCCATACCAGCCTCTTGAGTGGAGTGCAATCACGATGTACGTGAATCCAGAGGACCACACGATGGCGACGCTCTATGGGAACGAAACAGCAATCAGGAGTTTGAACCCGCGGGGCGCTGATGCTATGACGGCACCCTCATATGCCTCGGGAGCCGTTCTGGCACTCGTCACTTGGGCTCAGCGAGACGATCCGCATTGGTTTGGCGCAAGGATTCCCAGTGCACCTCAATTAATCGAGTTCGTGGAGGTCCAATCCGAGAGCGGCAGGAACAGTTACCGTCGTTTCGCCGGGATAGAGCTGGCCCCATCCCCCGCAGGGACCGCTACAGAGGCGGCTAGAGTGAAAATTATCCTCGGGCTTGCTCCGGTGAAACTGCCATAGCCATGACTCTCTATGCCGAGCGCATGGAGCTTCGCAAGCGTATCTGGGCGGCCGATTTGAAGAGAGCTGTAAGGCTACTAAGCCTCAACAGCATCCGGCAGCATAGAACTTCTATGAGGTCTTGATTCGGGGCGCCACTCCCTCCGCAATGGGGCATTGGCAACAAACTTCTCAATGCCGGTGGCAAGGAAAGAAATGACGATGAGGACATTGGAGGGGATTCACTCAGAAACCCTAAGGTCCCTCACTTCGCGATCGTTCTTGCGGAGGGATGTGGCTGCCACCGGCGCACAGTGGCTACCAGCGACGCTGATTCTCTCATCGATTGCTGCGGTTGCATATGCCGACTTCATCGTCTCTACTGTTTCGTTAGGGTACCTCTATATTTTGCCTCTCGGGATAAGCGCCATGTTTCTGCGCACCCGGGTCAGTTACGCGCTAATCGTGGTCTGCGTCTTTCTGCACGACTTTTTTGGCCCTCCCTATCCAAGCCTCGAGGCACGCCTTGCGCACAATTTCACGGCGACCGTTGGGTTCACCTTCGTCGTCTACGTCATCCAGAGATATGCGAAACAGAAAGAGCAACTTGATGGGACAGTGCGCCAGCAGCGTGATCAGCTTCTGCAGGATGTTGAGCTAGCCGCACAGGTTCAGCGAATGTTTCTGCCCATCCATCAGCCGTCCATGCCGGGACTGGAAATCGCCGGCATGATGCGGCCAGCGAGAGGTGTAAGCGGTGATTACTACGACTACATACCCATCGACGGGCACACGATTCAGATCGTGATTGCTGATGTCGCCGGGAAGGGAGTTCCTGCGGCCCTTCTGATGTCCGCCACGGCAGCTGCCGTACACCTGGAAGCGAAGGAGCAGCGAGACGTGCTGGAAGTGGTGAATCGCTTGAACACCGCGCTCCATTCTCTATCGGACAGCAACCGCTATGTAACACTCTTGCTGGCGGAGATTGATGCAAGCAGCAGGTCCCTTCGCTACGTCAACTGTGGCCACAACCCTGCCCTCCTGTTTCAAACGAAGACTCGTGATGTTGTTCTGATGAACTCGTCCTGCTTTCCGATTGGAATGTTCGACAGCTTAGCTTGTGCAATGAAACCGGCAAACCTCACTGCCGGCGATATCTTGGTTCTCTACACCGATGGCGTAATCGAGGCTGAGAATTCGCTGGGAGAAGAATTTGGAATGGAACGTCTGTCAGCTCTGATTCGGCACGGTCATGCTATGTCAGCGGATGAGCTAATGAACCACATCCTTGAAAGCGTTACAGATTTTTCGCGGGACGTAGGGTTCGATGATGACGTTACCATTCTGGTCGTGAAATTTAAATTTGATTCGAGTGACCTCTAAAGACGGCCCGCGCCGGATCGGCCTAATCTCGCCTCTGGGCCGTGGGGGTGAAGTGGTCTTGGGTTCCTTGCCAATGAGGCGATATAAAATACTTTCTATCTATCCCTCGCGTTTGTCGCGGATCCAAGTGAAAGCGCGCGTCGCCGCTGGCATTCCCAAAGTACTCACGCCAACAGTGCTACGTGATCGATCTCTTCCTGCGTGATTCCGACACTGTGGGCATTCCGAACTGCTGAGTGCGTAGCACCTTCCAGCCCGGCACCAATCGAGAGTGCCAGTTTCACCAGACGTCGGGACTTCTCATCAAGAGGTCCCGCCTCGTGACAGCGGCTGCCTAACTCATTAAATGCTTTCCACACCGTCGGGTAGCGCTTCCAGAGGGCCCCAATAGGCTTTGGTATTTGTCGAGCCATGCCAATGCTCCTTCGGTCGTTTTGCCTATCAGCAAAACTATCTCGCAGTACGTTAACAGTCTGTGTATTTCAGGGCAAGCATCCACCTTCTTAAAGGCTCTTATGTCGGACGTCGGTGGCTATCGATTGCTGCCGGCGGCGGAGAGCATCTCTGGACCTGATTCGGAACCTGTGGGGAGCAACTTTAAATCCAGGACAATTGTCGTCTCATCACCAGCGGGCGGAGTGCATATCGGGCCGCTGTAATCCTCGCCCACGGTGGCAGGCATCTGGCAGTTGGCATTGTTGACGGCTGCGACTACTGTTCCAGTACATCGCGCTCCGCTGTAGTCCTCTCCAATCGTCGACGGCATCTGACACTGTTCATCTTTAACAATGGCTGGCCAATTCGTGTCTTTTATCGCGCTCAACAATTGAGGAAAACTCTCATAGTTGATGCGAGTTGAGCCCAAAAGTTCAAGGGACGAGTTCGTTTGCAGCGTTGCGGTGAGAGGTCCAGGCGAGACATGGCTGCTTGGATTTGGGAACAAGAATGTTGCTTCGTGAGTCTCGGTGTGAATGACAGGATCGCCGTACACTGGGCCTGCATAAGCGTCGCTTGGAATGATTGAGATGCTGCGTTCTACACGAGTCAATGTCAAGTCACCTAATATCTCCAACCTGCCGTCCATCGTGTTGAGAATGCGTTTGGACTTGAAGGTTAGCAGAGTATTATCGCTCGCATCAGGAACGTAGCTGGTAGGTAAATGACCTTCAAGAATGAGCGTGTGGCCCCAGTCTTCATCCGCGGGAAAGATACTGAGTTCGACGACGGAGTGGTCCAGATCTGTGCCCAGGCTCACTATCCCGGTGACGCGAGCGACCCCAGTATTCAGTGAAAATGGATTTTCAGCAGAACCCTGAAAGAAAATGGCGTCGGACGAACTGGAGTCGAGAAACCAGACACCGTCATCGGCAAAAGAAACCGTCGAGACAAATGCGACCGAAATTGCAACGGCGAAAGCGGCGCTCCTGCCCAGTCCAACCATGCGAACGATAAATGACTTCATTTGAGTACTCCTTCTAATTCAATACCTCCTTTTGCTGAAGCACGAAAAGGTCCAGACAAATCGTGGACCATCGAGGCGCACCGTGACCCTGTTGCATTTGATTGCAATCACTTGCGACAACTTCTAATAAGACATGTGACCTTGGTTGCCAAGGAGGGCGTCGAGGCGCTGACACACTGCGATCCATTTTCGACAGCGTGCAGCGAAGCTGTGCACGAATACACGTGCACCAAACGCGGCTACTCTCAACATTGGACGCGCAAGCTACCAACCTACCACGCTGGCCGACGTCGTGTGTCTCGGTTAAGGCTTATCGTCGTCAGGGATGGGAAGCTTTTCCTCAATTCTCAGGATCTTTTTCGGTGCATGTTTATGAAACAGGCGCTTCATGTCGGGTGTAAATTCTCGCAGAAGATCTCCAATCGCATCCGAGCTCAGGGCGCCGCTAAAGCGGTTCATCGTATCTCCCAGGCTCCGATCATGCCTGGGGTAATAACTATTTTGCAGCGCGCTGGTGAACAGCGTGCCCAGAAATTCAGACGTGTTGAACGTGCTATCGCCGTGGTCATTCTTCGTAATCGCGACCCTGGTTAGGGAATACCAAACCCGAGGGAAAAACCGTCTATTCGGCGAGTAAAAATATCGAGGGTCTTGATGCAACATCGTGGACAACGCGAACCCCTGGATGAATCTGCGGGATTCTGTATTCGCCAGCGTCGCACCGAATCGTTTTCCCCAACCCTGCATACCTCCACCATAGTGCGGCCACTGGCTGGTGGCCTGAGCCTCTGTGGCCCCAAAGGCTGCCGAGGCGAATGTATAAGGCGAATACGTTTGTTTGAGAAACAGGTCTAACTTGCATTGTGGGGACAAAGGCGCATAGACCATGGATCCAGCCACCGTCGTTGCTTCCCCGGGTTTCGCTCGAGATCGGGTAACAGTATCAGGCACCCGCAAACTGCACCCAGTGGCTGCTGCTTGATCTGACCGTCGATGCGGATCGTTCTCAACGCTATAGTGAGCGGTGGCTGGAACGGGCTTCGCCGGTTCCAGCGCAACGGATGAGACCTGAGCATGACCGAGTTCAAGTGCCGCCGCAATCGAAATGGCCAACACCCCTGCGTGTGCGATTGAGGTTGCCTTCTTATGTCGTCGCATTGGTTGACCGGTAATGCATTTTTGTTCCCCCTCGGAACGGGAAGCGCACCGAGAGAATCCAGCCATCCTTACACCCCATTCATGATGCCTTCGGTTCGCGTGCATTCATGTCTCCAAATGCCACGGCGACACGCGACCAACTTTCTCCAGGGTGACTGGGAATGCTCGTAGGAATGAACCATGCCAAAGTCGGCATGTGGACACCAAGTCAGCGCATCGACGTTGACGGCCTTGCCTCCTGCCAAATCCTCACCATGATGAGCTCACAAACCTTTGCACCACAATGTGAAATGGCTTTCTGAGATGCGAGGCTTTTGGAATTGCAACTGCATTCATCACCTTTGAAAAAGGAGGCTCAAATGAAGCCTATAAGCCGTACAGCAGTTTGCAGCGTGCTTTTCCTCGTCTCATTGGGGACCGCGCTCGCACAGCAGGTCAAAACCGATTTTGATCATCAAGCCAATTTCTCTCAGTACAAAACCTACTCCTGGCAGACAATCAAGCCAGCGAATTCTCTGTGGGACGCGCGGATCAAGAGCGCAGTCGATGCTCAATTGGCAGCCAAGGGCTGGACTCAGGTCGACAGCGGTGGCGACGTGGCCATCGTGGCGATTGCGACGTCACATACCGAGAGGACACTCCAAACCTTCTATGACGGTATGGGCGGTGGATGGCGTTGGCGAGGATTCGGCGGAATGGGCGAAGCTACCACTACGGAGCAGGACTACAAGGAGGGAACTCTCATTGTCGACATGTACGACGGCAAAACTAAACAGTTGATCTGGCGCGGTAGCTCCGAGGACACCGTGTCCAACAACGCTGAGAAAAATGAAAAGAACCTGGACAAGGGTGTCGCCAAGATGTTCAAGAAGTTCCCGCCGCAGAGCCTCAAGAGCTAGAAGTTCTTGTCGTAGGGAGAGGCTGAACGGAACCTAGAAGGGAAGAAGAATGCAAACGCGCAAACTTGGAAACTCCGACCTCCACATCACGCCAGTCGGCTATGGCGCCTGGGCCATAGGCGGCTCCGGCTGGCAGTTCGCATGGGGATCACAGGACGACAACGATTCCATCTCTGCCATTCACCGAGCACTCGAACTCGGTGTCAACTGGATTGACACTGCCGCCGTCTACGGTCTGGGGCATTCGGAAGAAGTCGTGGCGCGCGCCCTAAAGAGCTGGTCTGGCCCGCGGCCGTACGTTTTTACTAAGTGTGGCCTTCGCTGGGATGCTGATGGCAACGTGAGAAAAGTGTTGAACGCTGATTCTATACGACGCGAGGTCGAAGACAGCCTCCGTCGGCTCTCGGTCGATGCGATCGAACTCTACCAGATCCACTGGCCTCCTGAACCCGATTCAGCCGAACTGGAAGCAGGATGGTCAACGCTCGCCTCCCTGCAGCGGCAAGGCAAAGTACGCTGGATTGGGGTTTCCAACTTCAGTGTCCAGCAACTGCGGCGCGCGCAGGCCGTGGCTAGCGTCACTTCCCTGCAGCCTCGGTACTCGCTCGTGCACCGCGAAGTCGAGGACGAGGAGTTGCCTTATTGCGGGCAGGAAAACATTGGAGTCATTGTTTACTCTCCAATGGCTTCCGGCCTATTGACCGGCGCGATGACCCGCGAGCGCGCTGCCAAACTATCCAAAGACGATTGGCGAAGGACTCATCCCGACTTCACTGAGCCAGCTCTTTCTCGGAACTTGGCGCTGGTTGAACGCTTGCGGGAGATTGCCCGGCGGCACAACCGGTCAGCTGGAGAAGTCGCAATCGCCTGGACGCTGCACAACCCTGCCGTCACAGGAGCGATCGTTGGCGCTCGCAATGCGCGCCAAGCGGATGGAGTGATGTGCGCTGGCGAGCTTCGCCTGACGGATGAAGACGTGAGCGAGATCGAAACTTTCGTGACTGAAACCGCGGCATGAATCGATACGTTTCGACGAAAACCGCCGTCGGGCTCTGAGGTGCATAGTAAGGAGAACATGGTGAACGAAGAAAAGACGAACATGAGCACGGTCCTGGATCACTATCTCAAGT
Source organism: uncultured Acidobacteriaceae bacterium (assembly GCA_963819035.1). Taxonomy (GTDB): domain Bacteria; phylum Acidobacteriota; class Terriglobia; order Terriglobales; family Acidobacteriaceae; genus Sulfotelmatobacter. The sequence goes on from CAWFUU010000030.1 coordinate 175,355, forward strand.
CAGGCCGTCAGTTCGGAGACGGCGAGAGATTCTACCTCTTGGGCTTCGAAGCGGCTCTGCACGCCAGAAATCGCTGCAAAGAATTCGATCAGATCGCGTCTGAGATGGCGAGCGACCTGGAAGAACTGCAGCAGCAATATCCCGAGGCCGCAGTGGAAGAGCCCTTTTCGCAGGGCTTTCAGCGAGGACGGGAATATTACCAGCGGCTCTGCAACGAATCCAACCCGGCATGACCTGTGGCCGAAACAGTAACTTGCGGTTTCCTATCACTTCTTCTGGCGCCGGCTTGTTGGGCGCCAATATTTTTTCCCCTCTATTTGAAATCTCGATGATGTCCTTCGACCGACAGTGCTGTCCAGCGGCGGGCGTCATATCTCTCGTGGCGCGCGACAATTCTTCCCTTCCAGGCAATCTCGCCTGAGTCTTATTCATCAATGATTTGCCTCAATAGATGAGTTTGGAACTCCGCTTGCTGCAGCACAAGGTATATGGAACAGCGGGAAGAGAGACGGAGGATGCAGTCGTGAACGAGTTGGTTGATTCTTCGGGCGTGCAGTACGCAGTAATCGCAGGGCTTCGCACCGAAACTGGTCTCGAGCGCCTGGTCATTGCGTACCCGAACGAGAAATCACTGCGCGACCTTCTAGCCGCATCCTCCATTCTCGCGGTCGGCTTCTCCTCACACGAGGATGCGGTAGCGGGTAGTAGAGTTCCGAGCCCGGCGGCGATTACTTACAAGCAAATAACAGAAGCAAGCGGCGGAAGAACGGAAAGATATTTGCAGGGGTTCAATTGGGCGGAGCGTCGAGAAGGAAGATCTTCACCCTTACAGAGACTGGCTAGGTTTCTCTTCGCCTCCTACAGCGAAGTTGTCACTGCGGTCATTGCTATCTACTTTTCCAGGAATGCCCTCTCGGCGGTAATCAGGATGGCTCTGGGCAACTCCGTCTGAATCTTTTCGGTCCCTGGATCCCAGCTCAACGAACCTCTCAGCGCGAACCCGACCCTCCGGTAAAGGAATAATGGTATGAACATTCTTCAAAAGACGCGGCCATCACTTTTTCTTACCCTAGTGCTTGTTACCGCTGTGGCGATGACGGGAGGAGTTGCGAGAGCGACAGGACAGGTGAGAACGGGCGAGACGGTCACCCAGAAACTTACGGAACAGTATGAGAATAGTCCGCTGAGAGTTACGTCCCTGGGTCAGGGTCTGTATGTCTTTTCCGGAGACGGAGGCGACGTGACGGCGATCGTCGATGATGGCAGCACGCTGTTGATCGATAGCGGACTGCCTACGCGGATTTCTGAGCTGAGCGATGCGATCTTCAAAACGACGATGCGCCCCGTCACACGGCTGGTGAATACACATTGGCACTTTGACCACACGGGCGGAAATACCTACCTCGGCTCTTCCGGTGTCACCATCATCGCCCAAGAAAACGTGAAGCGGCAGCTGTCATCGGTACAAAGCGTCCCATTCATTGGCTTGCGCGACGGTCACTATCCGTCGCAGGCGCTGCCAGAAGTTACGTACTCAAGCAGCATGACCTTGCAGCAAGGGTCTCAGAAGCTGACATTGGAGAACTACGGACCCGCACATACGGACGGAGATACGGTTATCTATATCGCTCCGTCAAATGTCGTTGTCGTAGGGGACATCTTTTCGAATCACTTCTATCCCATCATCGATCTGGCCTCTGGCGGATCAATTGAAGGCATGATCCATTCGGTCGATCGAATTCTGGCCCAAACGGACGCGCAGACCAAGATCGTCCCAGGGCACGGTGCAGTAGCCACGCGCGCAGATCTGCAGGATTACCGTGACATGCTGGTACAGGTTCGGCAGCGGGTTAAGGACCTCATCGCAGCAGGAAGAACGATGGATGAAGTGGTCACTGCCGGTCCAACCAAAGATTTCGATGTCAGATGGGGTAGTGGTTACGTGACCGCGAAAGTCTTCACCGAAATGCTATTCAGCAGTCTGGCTGGCACCGACCGGTAATTGCATCACGCCAGCTTCTCGAGTGCGCACGCGGCGAAGAATCCAAAACACTCTAAGCATCGTCCCAGGCCCTGGCCTGTGTCTTATTGACGGCTCGAATCAGAAACCTGATTCGTGATCTTGCCGGACGGCTCCTGGGGGTCTTTCATCGCCGACTTCAAACCACGGATACATTCTCCGATTCCCTTGCCGAGTTCAGGAAGCTTCTTAGGTCCGAAGACGAGCAGAGCAATTCCAAAGATTACCAACAAATGCATGGGTTGAAAAATTCCTTCAAGCATAGAACACCTCCTCGGAGTTTGAAGAGCTGCGTGCACGACCCAGCCGCAGCCAAGGCCGCTGACCCATTCCCCCGCCAACAATTCTGCGTCTTGCTGGAGCGGGCGTTCTAGCCTGGATTATTCGCTGAATTTACTCGCCAAAAAAGAAAGGATGCTCTAAAAGGTAGATGAACACTGGGTTTAGCGGACCCAGCATTCCCTTTCGGAGCATCCATCACTTGATACAAAGTGTTTTATCACAACTGAACTTCTCCTTCTACCGTCATCAGCCGATCTTGGCTGATTTTTCCGGGGGACAAATCACCAGCGATGCTGGACTTCTGCCCTTGCGTGCCTTCGATCAGCGCCATGGACTCACGCGGGCGCTGGCTCAGCATCTCAGGGATCCCAGGCCGGGCGGTCGCGTTCGGCACTCCAGCCTGTCGCTGCTGCGGCAACGGGTGTACCAGATCGTGGCCGGCTACGAAGATGGCAATGATGCCGATCGTCTACGCCATGATCCGGCTTTCCAACTGCTCGCCGATCAGCCTCTGGGCCAGCCTTTGAGTTCTCAACCTACTCTCAGTCGCTGGGAAAACACGCCCTCGGCCCGCGAGCTCATCGGTGCTCACGATGGCGGGCTCGATGCCTTCGTTCGCCTCTGCGGAAAGCAGATTCGGCAACGCGGCGAAATCTTGCTGGATGTCGATTCCACCGACGATCCCACCTACGGACAGCAACAGCTGAGCTTCTTCAATGGAGCCTACAACCAGCACATGTATCACCCGCTGTTGATCTTCGAGCGGCATACCGGCTGTCTGCTAGCAGCCCGTCTGCGTCGTGGCACTGCCTCCAGTCATGCTCGCATCGTGCCTCTACTCCTCCGCATCCTGCGTCGTCTGCTGCGCGAGTTTCCCGGAGTCACCATTCGGCTACGCGCCGATGCTGGTTTCGCCTTGCCTCTGCTTTATAAGTTCTGCGAGTTCTTCGGCATTCACTACACCATCGGCATTCCCGCCAATGTCGTGTTTCGTCGTCGTACCGCCGCTTTGCAGCGTCGCCTGGCTCGCCGCTATCGTCGTACCCATCTGCCCCAGCGTTCCTTCGCCAGCTTCCGCCATCGTGCCCGCACTTGGCCTCGACTGCGCCGCATCGTCGCCAAAGCCGAGCACTCCGCCACCGGTACCAATCTTCGTTTCCTGGTCACCAACTGCCCGGGCCGCAGTGCCCAGGTCTTTCGCTTCTACAACGAACGCGGAGAATGCGAGAACCGGATTGAGGAGTTCAAGAACGGCTTCCGTGCCGACCGGCTCAGCTGTCATCGCTTCCTGGCCAACGCGTTTCGCTTGCTCCTGCACACCTTCGCCTACAACTTGGTCAACCTGTTCCGCCTCCACCTGCCTCTCGCCTTACGTTCAGCCCAGATTGAAACCCTGCGTACCCAGCTGTTCAAAATCGGAGCTCGAGTCCGGCAAACCGCCCGCTGCGTCCGCCTCCACCTGGCCAGCGGCTGGCCTTTCCAGTCTCTGTTTCAAACCGTCGCCCGCCTCGGCGACACCAGCTAACCGCTCTTTTCCTTTCCAACTTACTCGCCCCTCGCAGTTACTGGCGGAGCCTTGTCGCAAAATGCCTCCCAATCGCAGGCTAACTGTCTTGCTCTTGCCCTATCCCCAAATCTGTCTCGCCTCCTGCCTCTCAACCTCGATTCCAATAACCGTCCTGCTCACTTTCCAGCGCTGATGAATAATGCAGGCTAGGAGAACGCATTGCTCCATGCAACGCCTAGCGAGTGAAGAATAATGGCGTCTCCGATTGTCAGCTTGTCGGGATACAGGACAATCTCACAGGCATAGTGGACAACCGGATTCAGCGTCAGACACCAGCGCTCGTGGCAGATGATCCCCTCGCAGTGTTGACAAGCCGATTGCGCGCTGTACTGGTTACTGTGATACGAGACTGGCTTGTTGTGGGACATGAATTCTTCTCATTCGTCGGCAAAGTTCGCAAATCCCATGGCGCTTGCAAAATCAAATTCTTCCGGGACCACAGGGCATTGGAGCTGGGCAGCGTCCATCAGCTGCAACAGCCCTACCAGATCCATCCGCATTGACAACGCACCGAATCACACAATCGGACTTTACGCAAAAGTGCTTTACAAACAGCGCATGATCTCATCCACATCGGTCTCCTCCTAGGATTGAGCGAGAACTGGCGCAGCCCGTTTTTGCAAGTTCTTCAAGCGAAGTGCACCCTTCGCCAACATCGCCCACGCCAGTGCTCTCATATCCGGGTCCATCGAAGTCGCAGCCCTTAACAGCTCATCGCCGGCCTCTGGATGCCCGAACCTGCACCACATCACTCCACAAAGAAACATGTAGTCCCCATCCATCTCCGTTTCCTCCTGTCCCGCGGCAGTGTCAGTATTTGGAGCGCCCGGCTCGTAACTCCGTGCAACTATCTCAATGCAATCGCGCTGCCAACCGCAGGTGTTGAAAACCAGTGGCCCACTTCTGCCTCTGTCATAGCAGTGACGGTATGGCGACACCCCGTGGTCATCGTGACCTAGCGGCGACTCGCCTAAACAGTGATGTATGTGTAATGGCCCTCGGCTTGGAGCAGCGCAATCGCCGCGACCATGGAGGCTACTACCAAGACTCCCGGAACGGTGTGAGCAAGCATGTCCTTCATAACATCTTCCGGCGATTGCGACAGCCTATTGCGAGAAATAAGGACCCGAACCTGTTCTTCAAGGGCGGTATGGCAACTCAGAAACTGCGCGCCCCGCGATTGCAGGGCTTCCATGCTCGTGTCCTGATTGATGGAAATCAGGTCGTCCGGATCTTTGGTAGCAGACTCTTGCTTTAAGCCCACTTTGCTCTTATAGAAGACGTTCCTCACTGCAGGTTTCATGGTTGCAGGGTCGGTAACCTTCAGCCACTCGCCGATCTGGTACTTCTCCCAGATGTAGTCGTCGTAGTTGAGCATGTTGGCGGGGCCGTGCAACGCCACTGCGATCTTGATTTGCCGTTTCGGGATGGCGAAACCGAAATGCAGGCCATTGAAAGAATTCTTGATATTGTTTAGGAATTTCCCCTCGCCAATCTGCACGACGTCGTACAGTTGCTTGATCCGGGCGGGATCCTGCACGAGCTTCCCGAACTCAGCTAGTTTCCACTCTGAAGCTTTCCATACAAGTTGGGCTTCACTTATCGGCGACGCGGCGCTGAACAAGCCGATTGTCGTGAATCCTACAGCCGCGCGAGACAGTAACGATCTACGGCTTATGTTGTTCATTTCAATTGCAGTAAATCTCCAGTTGAGACGACCCGTTGCGCTACTTGAATAGGATCTTCGCCATCATCCCTTTGTCCTCGTGATTGAGTAGATGGCAATGGAATACAGACATACCCCTGATGACTGGGTCGGTGAAGTCCAAAATGACATCCACGGAACCGCCATACGGAACATTAACCGTGTCCAACCACGCCGGCATGGGGAGTAGCGCGCCGTTCTGTGCATAGGCCAGGAAGTGAACCTGGTGAATGTGAAAAGGATGCAGTTCGGCAGTGTCGTTGACGATACGCCAATGCTGATATGTACCCACATGAGCGGTTGTCATCGGACTCGCGTTGGTCGAGTACTTTTGGCCGTTGATGTAAAAACCGTTCTTGTCCTCGGTAAAGTTCACAACAAACTCCGGCGTAGTTCTCTTTAACGCCTCAACGTCGACTGGCTTGTAAATCGGTGGCCGAGCGTCGGATGAATGCGCCTGCCGCGTCGCTGAACTCGCAGCGCCTTGCCCGGACCCAGGTGGCACCAGATCTGCCAACACCATTTCAGGGTTGGGATCCCCAACCGGCCCCGTATCCACGCAGAGTGTTCGCAGTGTTCCGTGTGCGTCAGGCCGTGGGCCGGTAACAATTGCTTCGAGCCGGCCCGCGGGGGCGACCAACAGGTGATCGATGGTTTTGGTGGGATGTTCTGGATCGCGGTAGGCAAGCGGCATCCCGTCTAGCGCCACAACTTCAAGAGTCTTTTCACCCAGTTGCAAGTCCAGGTAGCGGTCCGATGAAGCGTTCACGATGCGCCAGAATTGCCGCTCGTCAGGAGCGATCTCGATTCGGGGCCGGAGGACTCCGTTCACGGTAAAGATTTCCTCTACTTTCTCGGCCTCTCCCCCACATCCCTTAGCTGGCATTTCAACATTGTGCTCGAGCGCGGTAGCATTCGGATCGTGCTCGATGGAGCGGCCGCGCACAACGAGCACACGCTCGCGGATCCGTTCTATCTCAGGGATATAGCGTTCCATTCCCTCCAGGACAATGGCTCCCGACATTCCGTCCAGCACTTGCCGATGACTCTCCCCATGAGGATGCGTGTGGTACCAGAACAGCCCGGGCGGATGATCGCGTGGAATGCGGACTGAGTAGTGCAATACCTGGCCGGGCTTCGCCAGCATTGTTAGCACGTCATCTTGCGGGGCATCCGGCGAGATGCTGAGTCCGTGAAAATGCAAGTTCGTCATGTCCATGCAGGGATTCACCGCGCACGACTCGGAAGACTTGGAAGGAAGATCATTGATATAAGTGATTTTGAGAATGTCACCTGGCGACGCGCGGATGACCGGCGCGACCGTCTTACCGTTGAAAGCAAAAGCATCCCTGCCGTTTTCATTCACCGCATGAAGCGTGACGGACACCACATGATTCTTCGCGCGAACTTGCGGAGGCTCCGGCAACGAAACGCCTTGTGCGCAGCAGAACGCAGACACACAAACTACGCCGATAAGGAGCGGTGACTTTGACATCATGACACCTGTTCTTTCCTTCCCATCGCTTCTTCCGTCGCCGCATCCGATAAGGGTTCAGCATTGGGCCCCACGCCTTCAACAGACCGCGATTGCAACGCCATTCCAACCAGGGTTGCGATGAGGATCGCGGGATAAAGCTGTCCGATAAGAGCTTCCGCAGTCGCAAGCGAGCGTGCAATCCGATGTACAGGATAAGCGTCGCCATAGCTAACGCTAGTCAGGGTGGAAAAGCTGAATTGGATTAAACGGCTCGGTTCGCTAGTGGGGATCCCGCCGATGAATGTCTGAAAATGGATTGCATCCGGGCGCTCCTCCATGAGCAGCTTATATCCGAACGCCCAGGTAAGACCGATCAGCAGGTAGGCAACGACTCCACCCATAATTCGGTATACGCTGACGGGACCGGGGCGAAACGTTTGCCTCAGGGTCATTACGACCAGGATGGCTAGCCCGGATATTTTGAGCGCTGTGTCCCATCCCCAGTGGCCAAACGAGGGTTTGAATTCAACCACGAGATCCGCTGCAAACTCGAATACCGTGAGCGCAATGACCAGATACATCAGGATCATTTTGCGAATGGTCGCGACCGCCCCGGAGAACAACATCAGCGCGAACATTAGTCCGATCCCAATTCGCCCAAATCGTGACAACGTTACCATCGGAACAAAAACAGTCGTGATAATCAGAAACGCCAGAAAGAAGCTTAATCCCCGATCTTCGGCCCAAAACGGAAACACTGGCACCGCCGAATTCGTCTGATTCTCTCGTGGTCGCATGTCCGTGGAACAAGATACCTTTCGGGTTGTGCAGATCCCCGCAGATCGAAGAACCGCTCGCCTATCAGTGTGATGTTGCTCCGGAGGTCTCACCCGTCATACAGTCCGGTGCCAACTCGAACCCGTCCGGGCTTTCATCTGTGGGGCCAGCGTCTTTGTTTCAGCCCCGAGATCCTTTTCAAAGACGATCCCTTTCCGGGAAACTACGAATGTTTTGACGCCCGATGACTGGTATTCAGCAGGATAAGCAATCAACGTCAACGTTTTCTTCGTTGCACGATTCTCAGTCACAATTCGAAAGTAGTACCCATGAAAAGGACGGGAATCTTTGTTGTCGTTACTTGCTGCTGTTGCAGTGGCCAGGGTCTCGGCGTATCGGGTGATTGCATCTTCGCTATCTGCCTTTGCGGCGCTCGCATTCTTTGCCATTGCGAATTCCTGACACACTTCGATTGCGGCCGCTTCGTTTTCTCCAATTCTGCGGAACAGGATCTCCTGCTTCCCGCGACCCGAGTCGAAATGCCATTCACCGTTGTTGGCGACCAACGGGATCGGGAAAGGCCAGTTCTCTGCGCCGATGTATAGAACTGTGTTTCCGTCCGGTTCTTGGACCAGACGGTGCATTTCTTTATACTTCTCGCCGAACTGCTCGCGCTCCAACTTGTCCTCGACTTCGTCGCTGGAGGATGTCACTTCCTTTCCTGCTCCGAGGATCGCTTCCAGAGTCTGCTCATCTTCGTTCTGTACAGCCTGAAAAAGAGCGTTGGTCGCTTCCCCCGGAGATGAGAAAGTCTTCGGTTGCGATGTCTGACTAAGGCTCAATTGAGCCTGCCCAATGCTCAGCAGAGCCAAGGCCAGCCCAACAAACATCCCGCTAACCGGCCTTCCATGAACTGTCGCGCCTTTCAAGTTTGTAATGCGCATGATCCTGTTCTCCGTATCGTAAGTTCCTTTTGTACAATTGGACCGAATCACCGGTGTCCCCCGCCGCCATGAAAGCCGCCGCCCCCGTGGAAACCACCTCCATGGAATCCTCCACCGAAGCTCGATTGCCCACGCGAGGAAAAGCCCCGGGCGGCCCCACCATGGTTAAAACCGCTGAACGCTCCAGAGTGTGTCCCGCCCCCGGCATGCGTCCCCGCGAATCCATGCTGCGGTGAGCCGTGGAAACCCGCACTTCCACCGTGAAATCCTCCGGCACGATCGAAGTGCTCACGGTTGACGAAGACTCTGCTGTGGGAAACGTAGCCGTGATGGTCGAACATGATCCCGTGGTGATGCCAGTCGTATCCCCAGTGCCCCCAGCCCCAGCCAAACCCACCGAAGAAGCCAATTCCGAAACCGAAGCCAAACGCGATTCCAGGTCCTTCCAGATACAATCCCGGGTACCAATACCAGCCCGGCCACACACCAAGGGGTTCTCCATACACTAGCCAAGGATCATACTGAGGCACATAAACAACTTCGGGGTCCGCGGGCTCGATGACAATGGTTTGACCCTGCGTGCTCACCTTTTCTTGCGATGTGCTCTTTAAATTCCCCGCCTTCTCCGCGCGGTCACGCATTACCTGAACGGCGTCCATCACTTGCTGTTCCTGGTTGACGTAAGCATCTCCTAGCGATGAGGTCCACGAGAGATTCTTGTCCATGTTGGCGAGCACCGACGGAAACTCGACCAGAGCCTTCACGCTCGGATCCCAGGGCTGCTTATCGACTTCTTTCCCTAATTCCTCGCCCTTGAGTTCTTTGTGTTGCTCCAGCCATCGGTCTGCTTCAACGATCTGGTCCGGGTAGGTTGCTGCTGCAAGGATCTGCGCCACTAGGGCGTCCGGATATAAAGCGATCGGCGCAACCAGTTGCTGCAACTGTTCTGGCGTCTGTTGTGCGGCTTGAATCGGCGGTGGTGCGGAAGACTGGTCCGCCTGCGCGGCGAACTCTCCCGAAGCCGTGGCCAGCATAAGGCACCCACAAAGAAAAAGGGACAGAGTCCGTTTTATGAGTTTCACAATTGATGCTCCTTCGACATTTCACGTCGGCGGTCTCGTCTTTGCAGCGCGAAACCAGGCCTATCTACTCGATCGTTTCAGCTGGCCAGGCCAGCGGCACTTCCCGGAGCGAACTGCCGAACCGGGAGCGGACAAGCCAGATGATCACATTGACACGCGATCTCAACGTCTTCGCTTCCTGCTTCACGACAGATTTGCCCGCAGTATTCTTTCCCATCCGCCACGTCACACAGGCACGGAATATGTGCGCACTTTCTCGTATTTTGTTTCGCCATTTTCTTATCCTCTGCTCCCATTGCTACTCATTGCATCCAGATCTCCAAACCCCCACTTGGTCTACATCAGGCTTTTGCAGGGTTTTGTGTTCGCGGTGAATGTCAACGATGTTCTAAGTGTCGGCAGGCTGATAGTAGCGTCGGTATTTGGACGGCGCGGAAGGAGCCTCTTCAGCGATTCGGCTGCAAATATCCAGGGAGCTCTCTGATCCCAACTCCTTTTTTGTTTTTTGTCTGGAATGAAACGTGCAGTCGCCAAAAGGAGAGTGAGGTCAGAAATGGAAGGTCAGGTATTCACATTTGCAAGTTCGCCTTTTGTCCCGGTCGCCATTGGCTTTTTTGGCTTGGGCACCGGCTACTTCATCTGGGGTGGCCAAGCCCTGTTTGGTTTTCCGAAGAACAGCCCAGAGGTCAACCGCACGATGGGCCTGTGGGGTTTCTGGATGCCCGGCTTCATGCAGTTCCTCACCGGGATCTATCTGCTGACCGGACTGACTTGGTTCAACGTCTTCGGCAAAGCAGCTCCTTTATATATGGCTGGCCTAGCCTTCACTGCGTTCGGTATTCACTGGTTCGCGATGGCCTACCGGCGGTACCTCGACTCCAGCGCCCAGCCGGATGGCTGGATGGCGATAGCATTCCTATTTCTGAGCATTCTCGGCGCTGACGTTTTTCGGCGCGCGGGAGACATTCCCGTGATGCTCATCTTTGTCGGTCTGACATTGATCTATGCGATTGAGATTCCCACGCGCCTGTTGTCGTGGAATCTTGGAGGGCGCCTCGTCGGGCTGTTTCAAGTCGTGACCGGTGTGTGGCTGATGTATTGCACCTACGCCATGACTGTGGATTTGGCGCTGGGCGCTAAAGCTTGGGTTTAAAGGCCTTTCACTCTATGGTGATCTTGCAGTCGATGAAATGCGGACTGATCGGCTGTGTCGTTGCAGCTATCCCGGCATTCGCACAGTCGACATCCGTCCGCACAGCTACCGATGCGCAGGCCGTTCTCTCGAAGGCGCCTGCATCGCCAAATTTGCTCCGAGACTTGAACAACTCTCTCGAAGCTGTCGTCTCGAAAGTCTCACCAGCAGTGGTCCAAATCATAGTGACGGGGTACGGACTGTCGGAAGACCACGGGCACACCGACACAGCGCGAATTGTCCGCCAGCACGCGATTGGTACAGGAATCATCGTAGATCCCGACGGCTACATCATGACAAATGCTCATGTGGTAGAGGGGGCGCAGCGAATTAAGGTCATTTTGCCCCCGCCGGCATCGGACTCTCCGATCGAACTCCAGCCGATTCATGCTGGGCAGATTCTGGAAGCCAAACTATTGGGGACTCACAAGCAATCTGACTTAGCGCTTCTGAAAGTTGACGCAACGCATTTGCCCACAGCGACTCTCCGCAGCGACCTGCGAGTTCACCAGGGCGAGTTGGTATTCGCAATCGGAACTCCTGAAGGACTCCGAAATACGGTCACCATGGGGGTGGTCAGCTCTCTCGCCCGACAGCTCGATGCGGATAAGCCCATGGTGTATATCCAAACTGACGCGCCGCTCAACCCAGGTAACAGCGGCGGTCCGCTGGTGGATATCGATGGCAACGTTATCGGGATTAACACTTTGATGTTAAGCGAAGGCGGCGGCAGCGAAGGGCTGGGCTTTGCCATTCCAGCAGCAATTGTCAGCTTTGATTATCAACACCTTCGCAAGTCCGGCCGCGTGCAGCGTGTTGCGTTGGGATTGAGAACGCAGAACATCACGCCTACGCTCGCGACAGGCCTGGGCCTGACGAGAAGTTGGGGAGGCATTATTTCTGACATCGCTCCTGGAGGAGCGGCGGAGGCGGCAGGTCTGCAATTAAACGACATCATCCTGGCAATCGACGGAAGGCAGATTCTGGGACTCCCTGACGTCATCATGGCGCTCTACGTTCACCCACCGGACCGCGTTTTGAAAATGGATGTGCTTCGAGGCGAGACCCCGATGTCCTTTTACGTTCCGGTCAAGGTGTACCACGAAAGCATCGATGCCTTGTCTGACATTCCTGGCCTTCAGAAGAGATTGGTACGGAAGCTGAACGTTTTTGTGACGGACCTGGACGGCAATTTGAGACCACTGCTGGAGGACACCCGTAGCGAGTCTGGAGTTGTCGTCGTAGCCCAACTCAGCGGGTCAAATGCCATGGATACCGGGCTTGAAACGGGCGATATTATTCGCGCGGTTGATCGCACCGCGTTACAGACAACCTCACAGTTCGAGACCCTGGTCCACAACTTGAGACCCGGCGATCCGGTGGTCCTTCAAGTCGAACGCAAAGGCAAATTGCAATATCTCGCTTTCGAGATGGAGTGAACGTCGAATCAAATGCCCGAGGCATGCGCTCTGGCATGAAGCTGCTTCGGCATTGGACCCGGTGCTGCAGCGGCACATCCTGGGGCACGATGACTCAACGCACGCTTTCTTCCCATATGTCGAGGTTCTCGGTGCAGTCTGGATCGGCTGTTGTGCTGCGATATGGAACGGCAATAATCTTGGTCGCAGCGGCGCTCGGAATAGCGCTGTTTCTAAGACATGACAATTTGCCGCATCCGTTCATATCTTTCTCACTTGCCGCGATAGCAATCACGTTTTGGTCCGCCGGCACCGGTCCCGGACTGGTCGCACTCCTATTCTCCTACTTGGCTTTGAGCGCTCTGTTTGTTCCGGGAAAGATCCTCGGTTCTTCGTCGGAGCCCTACCTCGTCTTTTATGGGATCTTTGGCACAGCCGTCGGCTGGTTCAGTACCTCACGTCGCCGGGCGGAACGATTGCTCGCGGAGGCCCGCGATCATCTGGAAGTGCGTGTGGCGGAACGAACACGCGAACTTGCACAGTCCAACGAAGAATTGCAGGGCACCCACGCGAAACTGCAGCACGAGAAAGACCGGCTGAAACTACTTCTGGACCTGAACAACAGCATTGTCTCGAAGTTGGATCTCAGGGACCTCCTTCGTGACATTTCCGCGAGTGTGAGACGCGTCATGCAATGCGACGCGGTGGGCGTCACATTGCCAGATCCGGAAACCGGCGAGTTGAAGCTGTTTGCCCTGGATTTTCCCGGTGCGAAGGGATTCCTTAGAGAAGAGATGGCACGCCCGTCCGGCTCGCTTGCTAGCAAGGCATTCAGCACCGGTAAGCCTATGACATTCGTTATCGGGCAGGATGTCGCGGCTGTAGAAGCGGACTTCGGCAGGGAAGGTCTGCAGTCAGCCTGTTGGCTGCCCTTGATCAGCCGTAATCGAGTGCTGGGCGTTTTGGGGCTCTCTCGACTGCAGGCAATTCCCTTCTCTCAAGAGAACGTCCACTTTCTGACGCAGGTTGCAACGCAGGTAGCGATTGCAGTGGAAAACGCGCTGTCTTATCGCCAGATATCCCAACTCAGCGACAAGCTCGCACAAGAGAAGCTCTATCTGGAGGACGAGATTCGCAGCGAAGCTAATTTTGAGGAGATCGTCGGCAAGAGTCCGGCGCTGCAGCGGGTTTTGAAACTTGTGGAGACGGTTGCGCCCACAGACTCTACCGTCCTTATTTTCGGCGAGACAGGCACGGGTAAGGAATTGATTGCCCGTGCGATTCATGACCTCAGTTCGCGCAGTTCGAACACTTTCGTGCGACTGAATTGTGCCGCGCTCCCTGCAGGGCTGCTGGAGAGCGAACTTTTCGGCCACGAAAGAGGTGCCTTCACGGGCGCGATCGCCCAGCGCATCGGACGCCTGGAACTTGCAAACCATGGGACTATTTTCTTGGACGAGGTCGGGGAAATTCCACTTGAGCTCCAGCCGAAGCTGCTTCGCGTTCTACAGGAACGAGAATTTGAGCGGTTGGGCGGCACACGAACCATTCGTACCGATGTGCGTTTGATTGCAGCAACAAATCGGGACCTGGCGGCCATGGTCCAAGAACAGAAGTTTCGCGCGGATCTTTTCTTCCGCTTAAATGTTTTCCCGGTTGAACTACCTCCGTTACGCGAGCGCCCTGAGGACATTCCGCTCTTGGTCCGGCACTTCGCTGAGGAGTTCTCGCGGCGTATGGGCAGGAGAGTTGAGGCCATATCTTCGCAGACGATGAATGCCCTGCGTCAATATCGTTGGCCGGGTAACATTCGGGAACTGCAGAACGTTATTGAGCGATCTGTCATTCTCTCGTCGGGCCCAACCCTGAACCTGCCGGTCGCCCAGTTGCGCTCTCACCCGATGCCTGCGTTGGCCAATGACGCGCCACCACCTCATTCAACAAGGCGCACGCCCGTGCGAAGCATTCTCGCGCAAGTGGATCGTAATCAAATGATCCGTGCCCTCGAGGAAGCCGGCGGCCGAATTGGCGGACCGAGTGGGGCTGCGGCCCGCCTTGGGCTCAAGCGGACTACGTTCATTACGCGGATGAATAAACTTGGTATCCATCCCGATCCGGTGTCGCAACTCAAAGTGGACAGCGCCGACACTTCCGGCACTTCCGACATCTCAGTCGTAGAAGACTCCCGCAGCGACATAACCTCCTCAGAATAAATCACTTCAAGACACAAACCTCTCCCGCCTCGTTTTGGTATCTGCCGTGCCTTATCCAAAGTGCGAAAGGAAAGGCGCGACGCTGATGCATGACTCACTGACCTCGAACTTGGGTTCGTTCTTAGCTGAGAGGAAGCGGGGCATGACGCGGCGAAACGAAAAAGGAGGAAATATGAAAAGGCTTCTTGCTTTAGTCATTCTTGCAGTCTGCGTGTCGGCCCCGTCATTCGGCGCCGATGTTGTAGGTCACTCCGCTAAGGTTGCGGGCAAGGACACTTACAAAGCTGCGAAGGTGTCTGCCAAGGATACCGGCAAGGCAGCAAAATCGGTCGTGAAGTTTCTTTTCTAATAGGACGTCGAAACCAATTTTTTTAAGGAGATGAATCGTATGAAAATCAACAAAGGCTACATTGCGGTAGGTTTGGTCATTGCATTTGCTCTCTTCTTCGAACTCGCTGCTCATGCTGACGAGTCTGACGAAGCCACCTTCATGAGTTTCAGCGCCCCGGTACAGATTCCAGGGCGCGTGTTACCCGCGGGAACCTATCTGTTTGAACTGGCCGATCATGGCTCCGAACCAAATGTTGTCCAGGTCTTCAGTTCGGACCGCACCGTTCTGTACGGAACGTTTCTCACGATTGCAACCGAGCGTCCAGATCCCGCGGATGATACTACCGTAGCGCTGGCACAGCCGGAAGCCGGTGGGACCCCTGTCCTTGTGAAGTGGTTCTATCCCGGACGAGATATCGGAAACGAATTCGTATATTCCAAACAGACAGAGAAAGAATTGGCACGAGACCACCAACAGACCATCGTGCCGCGTCAAGCACCAATCTCCAACTCGGAAACGACTGGAGCTGGCAACTGAGCGCATAGCCTGGCATTCGCTCGCATGTAAAATGCGAGGGAATGCCAGGCGAATCGCGAACCTTGAGAGAAGACATTTTATGACTGGCTCCGAGGTCAAGTCTTCCTGGAGAGACAATTGATCGAGTCATTCGAGTGGCGATGGTGACTCGGCGACTTGCGGAAAGGGGAACGATGCTGAAGATTACGAGAATCGACACTGACACCGAGCAAAGGCTCATTCTCGAGGGACGGCTCGCTAACCCTTGGATTGCGGGCCTTGGCTCCTACTGGAAGGAAACCCGTCACGCTCATCCCGAGCGTGACTTTGTCGTTGATCTCAATGGGGTCGTGCGGATCGATAACGCTGGTGAATGCGCTCTCGCGTTGATGAAAGCGGAAGGAGCGCGGTTCTTGGCCAGTGGCATTCGCATGAAACACTTGATACACGATCTTGAGATTAAGGCGCAGGGGAATCTCGCCGCAGATAACGGCACTCACCCGACCTAGAGTTTCTGATCCCGGCACGCGTAATTGTCATCGCCGTGAAACCGAGCTAGAGTTACCGACAGAGGCAAGCGTTTGGCTTACGCTCCCTGCAAAACCTGAGGGTATGGATGAAGCGTGCAGACACATCCACGGTATTCGTAATTGATGACGATCCTTTGGTGCGTGACGCCATTCAAGGCATGCTGAAGTCGGTTGGCCTTCATTCCGAGGCCTTCGAGACACCGCAAGAGTTCCTGAGCAGCCAACGGTCTGACGGACCGAGTTGCCTTATTCTTGACGTGAGACTCCGTGGCGCCAACGGCTTGGAGTTTCAGCATCAGTTGGCAGGTGCGGGCATTCGGATCCCCATTATCTTCATCACCGGTTATGGAGACATTCCAATGTCCGTTAAGGCGATGAAGTCCGGAGCGGTTGAGTTCCTGACGAAACCCTTCCGCGACCAGGACCTACTGGAAGCGATCCACCAGGCGCTGGATCGGGATCGAATAGCGCGCCAACATGAGGGTGAGCTTGCAGAGTTACGGAGGCGGTATGAATCTCTGACCACACGCGAGCGCCAAGTCATGAGCCTAGTGGTTTCAGGCATGCTCAACAAGCAAGTAGCGTTTGAACTGGGAACCAGCGAAATCACCGTAAAGATTCAACGGGGTCAGGTCATGCGGAAAATGGAGGCCGACTCATTAGCGGAATTAGTGAGAATGGCCGGCAAGCTTGAGCTCCCGCCCAAGAGTACCGGGGGACCGTCCTGAACGAATGAAGGTGCTTTCCAAAATCCAACGCTACGGGCTGGCTATCGTTTCCTGCGGAGTCGCCTTGCCGCTGGCATGGCCCATCGATGCACCCGCGTCGTGTTTCCTTCTCGCTGTTATGGTAAGCAGTCTCTTCGGAGGTTTGGGGCCGGGTCTTCTATCGGTCGCTCTTTCCGCTGTTGCTTACGAACGCTTCTTCCTGTGGAGGACCGCTCCTCCAGCCCGTGAACCGACTGCCCTCTTGCGACTTGCAGCCTTCCTGGTAGCGACTCTGCTAGTCACCGCGTTAGTGGAGGTAAAACGGCGTGCTGACCAATCTCGCACCCGCGCCGAGGAAGCTTTGCGTCAGGCCAACTCGGATCTCGCCCGCGTCAGTCGTGTGACCACAATGGGTGAACTCACTGCTTCCCTGGCGCATGAAGTGAACCAACCGATTGCCGCCGCGGTGACCGACGCCAACACATGCCTGCGATGGCTCACGCGCGAGGCACCCGACCTGGACGAAGCACGGGCAGCTGCATCGAGAACCATTAGAGACGTGACACGCGCAGCGGAGATCATCAGCGGCGTCCGGCAGCTCTTCAGGAAAGGGACTCCACAACGAGAGTCAGTTGATGTAAACGAAATCATTCGCGAGATGGTGGTCCTGCTGCGCGGTGAAGCCACCCGGTACTCCATAGCAGTCCGTACCGACCTGATGGCAAATCTTCCGCATGTCATGGGAGATCGATTGCAACTGCAGCAGGTGCTGATGAACCTCATCATTAACAGTGTTGACGCGATGAGGGATATCGAGGGGACACGCCAGCTGATCATTCGTTCGCAGCAAACCGAAGATGGCCAGCTCACTGTATCAGTGAGCGATACCGGCGTAGGACTCCCACCACAGCAGCAGGCTGAGCAGATCTTTAACGCATTTTTTACCACCAAACCTCAAGGGACCGGCATGGGACTCCGGATCAGCCGCTCCATCGTGGAATTGCATGGCGGACGCTTATGGGCTGCCACCAACTCCTCCCAGGGTGCAACCTTTCACCTCACCCTTCCTGTCAAAACCGACGGCCATGAATAACGGTCTCGGCTGCTTTCACGTCATTTAGACCAGTATTACGGATTTCATACCAACGTATGATTGCTCGCTCAGCGGCAAAAGCGATAGTTTGCAAACATGGCTATTCAGAGGAAGGCGAAAATGGTCGCGATTGTTGATGACGATGAATTGATGCGCAGCGCGCTGCAGGGCATGCTGAAATCTGTCGGATTGCCATCCAAAGCATTTGCCTCGGCCGAAGACTTTCTCAAATCCGGCCAGCAGCATAACACTGCATGCCTGATCGCCGATATCCGCATGCCGGGGATGTCCGGGCTCGAACTGCAGGCCCAATTGAACGCCGAACACTGCAGAATTCCGACCATCTTCATCACCGCACATGGCGATACAAAAATGCGAATGCAGGCGCTAAGAGCAGGCGCAGTGGAGTTTCTGGCCAAGCCGTTTGACGATGAGGTCCTGCTCGAAAGCGTACGAGCGGCTCTGGAGAATTGAGCCGAAAACGTTGGGGTCCGCGCGCGCCAGGAGGTTCTCTGTGGGAGCTTTCCAAAGATTCGGTAGCGGTGAGCAAGCATCTAACGAGCGCAAATTCGAGCAGGTGATCGGCAATAGCCCCGCTCTCGAATCTGTGCTCCAACAGGTCGAGCGCGTTGCGCCCACGGATTCCACCGTTATTATCCAAGGGGAAACAGGCACTGGCAAGGAGTTGATTGCGCACGCAATACATAACCTCAGTTCACGGTGCGGGAGACCATTCGTAAGGTTGAATTGCGCGGCCATTCCGCTGGATTTATTGGAGAGCGAACTCTTTGGTCACGAGAAGGGTGCTTTCACCGGGGCCATCGCCCAGAAAGTTGGTCGCTTCGAACTGGCCGACAAGGGCACGCTTTTCCTGGACGAAGTCGGCGATATTCCGCCCGCATTGCAGCCGAAGCTGCTGCGCGTTCTTCAGGAACAGGAGTTCGAGCGCCTCGGCAGCACTCGCACTCATCAAGTAGACGTTCGGTTGGTCGCTGCCACAAATCGTAATCTGATGGAAATGGCGAACCGAGGCGACTTCCGCAGCGATCTGTACTATCGACTGAACGTATTTCCCATCATGCTGCCACCTTTGCGCGAACGTAGTGAAGATATTCCGGCCCTGGTTGCTCACTTTGTGGAGATCTATGGCCGCCGGATGAGTCGCGAGATCGAGCACATTCCACCGACAACAATGTCTGCGCTGACGTCGTATCATTGGCCCGGCAACATACGCGAACTGCAAAACCTGATCGAACGTGCCGTGATTCTCTCCAACGATGGCGTGCTTCCTAATCCGCTGCCGACGGAGGGAACTCTGGGTCCCCTGCCCACTCCTTCGTCACCAACGACTCTGAAGGACTCCGAACGGATTCTGATTCTGCACACGCTTGAATCGGTTGGTTGGGTGATCGGCGGTGCGAAAGGAGCGGCTACGAAACTCGGGTTGAAGCGGACCACACTGATTCATAAGATGCAGAAACTGGGTATCTTCCGACCGGATTTCCAACGCTCCCCCGCCCCGATGAGGACAGGACCCCGAGAGTCGGACTCGGACTCGCGAGTGCAATGACAAAGGCTCGCCTTCAGACGTCAGTGAGTAGCGGCGGTGGATCTTTAATGCACGAATCGTGCCCCGAAATGGAAATTTGGAAACACAGGCCGATGAGCCTTGATATGCGAAAAACCGGGTTTGACGTTGTCGGCGACATACCTTGGGGTACACATTTCTGCCTCTTCTACGAAACGAAGGGCGATCTCCTCCAGATAGCCGTCGCCTACTGCCAAGCCGGTCTGGAGGTCCAGGAGTTCTGCTTGTGGGTCGTCGCCGACCCTCTTACGGTAGAAGAAGCCACGCGCGCATTGAAACAAGCTGTGCCTGACTGCGACCAATATTTCGCTGACGAGAGTATAGAGATTGTGCGGGCCGCGGACTGGTATCTGCCGGATGGCACATTCGATCTAAACCGAGTGTTATGCGGTTGGAACGAGAAACTGGCGCGCGCATCGGCCAGAGGATATGCGGGTGTAAGGGTCACCGGCGATACCGCATGGCTCGAACAAAAGCACTGGAGAGACTTCTGTGAGTACGAAGAATTACTGAACCATGCGGTCATGAACCAGCGAATCGCTGTGCTATGCACCTACCCGCTCTCCTCATGTGGCGCTGCCGAAATCCTGGATGTAGTGCGAAACCATCAGTTTGCCCTGACGCAAAGGCGCGGAAAATGGGATGTGATCGAAACCGCGGGCCACAAACAAGCGAAGGCTGAAATTACGCGCCTGAATGAGGAACTGGAGCAGCGCGTCGTAGAACGGACCAGCGAATTAACAGCCCTCAACGCCGAACTGACAAAAGAGGTCCTCCAACGTCAACGTGCCGAAAAGGCGCTGTTGCGGAGTGAGTCCTATTTGGCGGAAGCGCAGAGAGCGAGTCGCACGGGTAGTTTCGGATGGAGCGTTTCGAGTGGCGACATCATTTGGTCCGACGAAACCTTTCGAATTCTCGAACTCGACGCCGCCAGCAAACCCACGGTGGAATTCATACTGCGCCGGACCCATCCGGATGACAGAAACTTCGTCCGAATAACGCTTGATAAGGTAGCACGCGAGAGGAAGCCGCTTGATGTTGAACATCGGCTGCTGATGTCCGATGGCTCCGTCAAGTACGTTCGAGTTGTCGGTCATCCATCGACCAATCATGAATCGGGTGACTTTGAATTCGTAGGAGCCGTGACCGATATCACGGATCGAAAGCGCGTAGAAGAGGCTCTCCGCCGGAGCGAAGGTTATTTGGCTGAAGCGCAAAGCCTTACCCAGAGTGGAAGTTGGGCTTTGAACGTTGACACGGGCGCTCGCTTCTGGTCGCATGAGACGTTTCGCATCTTCGGCTATGACCCAGGAAAGATGACGCCCACCTGGTCTGACATCCTCGAACGAACTCACCCTGAGGATCGAGAAGCAATCGAGCAACAAGCAAAATTAGAGACCACACGGAAGGAGGACTCTGAGTTTGATTGGAGAATTATTCTGCCGGATGGAGGAATAAAACACCTTCATTCGATCTCTCACCCCCTGATGGACGAGTCGGGTCGAATCATCGAGATCGTCGGCACTCTGATGGACGTAACCGACCGCAAGCGGGCGGAGGCCCTGCGGGACGGAGAGAGCCGCATTTTGGAGATGATAGCCAGAGACGCTCCTCTGGAGGAAATCCTTGGAAGGCTGCTGCGCGTTGTGGAAGCCCAATTCGCTGGCATGCTTTGTTCTGTTCTTCTCCTGGACAACGACGGAGAGCATGTGCGGCATGGCGCCGCTCCAAGCCTGCCCAAGTCCTACGTTGATGCTATCGATGGGCTTTCCATCGGGCCACGCGCGGGATCTTGCGGCACCGCTATGTACCGCAAAGAGCCTGTTGTCGTCACCGACATTTTGCAGGATCCCCTCTGGGAGCAATATCGAAACGTGGCTGAGCCCTACGGGTTGCGCTCTTGCTGGTCTACGCCCATCCTAGCGCATTCGGGCAAGGTGCTCGGTTCGTTTGCTATGTATTACCGCGAACCGCGCACTCCCAGTCCAGCTGAGACTCAAGCCCTGGAGAAGGCAACGCACCTCGCCGGCATTGCCATTGAACGTAAGATGACGCATGAACGGCTACTGCGAAGTGAAGCATACCTGGCCGAAGCGCAAAGGCTGAGCCACACTGGCAGTTGGGCTTTCAACGCCAGAGGGCCGGTGTACTGGTCAGAGGAAAATTTCCGAATTTGGGGCCTCGATCCCCAGCAGGGTCTTCCGGACCGTGAACTCATGCTGCAACGGATTCACCCCGAGGACCGAGACAGAGTGCTCGAATACGTTGTGAAAGCATTGCGTGACAAACAGGATTACGCCGCCGAGTTTCGAATCGTGCTACCCGAGGGAACGGTCAAATACATCCATGGGTTAGGCCACCCGGTCTTCAGTTCGACCGGAGACCTTCTTGAAGTTGTCGGCACGCAGGTCGACGTGACAGAGCGGAAACGAGCAGAATATGAGCGAGAGAGGTTGCGGCAGCTGCAGACCGATCTTGCGCACATAAACCGGGTCACCACAATGGGCGAACTAACTGCCTCCCTAGCGCACGAGATCAAACAGCCAATGACTGCCGCCCTCACCGATGCTCGGACCTGCTTGCGCTGGCTCAGGCGCGATGAGCCCGACATGCCCGAGGCGCGCGAGGCCGCATCGAGGCTCGTCACAGATGTGAGCCGTGCGGCAGAAATCATTAGCCGGATCAGTTTGCTGTTTAAGAAGGCAGCGCCGCAGCGGGAGTTGGTCGATGTGAACGAGCTCATTCGGGAAATGATCGTGCTTCTGCGCAACGAGGCTGCTCGGTATTCGATTTCGATTCGCTCCAATCTAGCCGAAGATCTTCCCAAGGTCATTGCTGACCGTGTCCAATTGCAGCAGGTATTCATGAATCTCATGCTCAACGGCATCGAAGCCATGAAGGATATCGCGACTGGAGGCGAACTTACCATCAGCTCTCAGCGGGGCGAGACCGCTCAAGTTCTGATTTCGGTCGCCGATGCGGGCGTGGGCCTGCCGCCAGAGATTGCGGCGAACATCTTTGATGCCTTCTACACCACCAAGCCCCAGGGCACCGGCATGGGATTACCGATCAGCCGGTCCATCGTTGAATCGCATGGCGGCAGTTTATGGGCTATCCCCAATTCCGGCCCTGGTGCGATCTTCCGGTTCACCTTGCCCAGCGAAGCGACCGCGCCTCTGGGAGTAGTAGCCTGACTTCATTACTTCACTTCCAAAAAGCCATCCGATGTCACACAGCAATTCTCTTCCGGCCAACATTCCACCTAGGAGCGTAGGCGCACGAACCATGGGCGGGTTGTACCTCTCGGATGCAGTAATCACAACTTTTTTCAGAATGGCGTGTTTATCCAGATCAGAGTTCATCAGGGATTGCGTCGACAATCCCCAACGAGGTTGTAGTTGTTGCGACATCTACCTTTTATCTTTACATGCGGGGTTATGCTGACGCTCGGAATGAGCGGTCCCTGTATAGCACAGGACAACGGAGCGGAGCAGCCCTCAGCACGTCAGCAGGTGCAGCATATCCATGCCCCGCAATCGATCGACCAGGAACTTGCTCGCCTTACCAACGATCTGGAATTGACTCCGGAACAGCGGCAGCAGGTTAGGCCTTTGCTTCAGGACCATCACGACAAGATACAAGCCGTGCTCGATAAGAACCCAACAGCGTCGCGGCAGGATCTTGCCCCACAGATTCACGCGATCAGCGACGAAACGCACCGCAAGATTCACGCTCTCCTTACCGATCACCAGAAGGAATTGGAAGGTGCGATGAAGAAGCGCGAGCATGAAGGTATAGAAAACAGGCGGCCCGCTTTGCCTGCGGAAACTAACCACTAGGGAGTGTGGAATCGACTCTCAGGGGTTGGGTTCAAGCGGCTCGGTTTACTTCCTTCGTGGCCACGCTTGACAGCGTCACAGTCCATCCTTCGGTAACGGTCCCCGAACACTGCCGGCGTGGGGTTCCATCAAACGGGCGTCGAGTTGAGGCATGGCTCCATTCCTTTCGCTGATTAGTCCCGTCATCCTTTCTTTTCCACAAGGTGTATGGACTTGAAACAATCAGTGTCCGACTAACGCCACGATGGCCACAAGCAGCGACCGATCAATGGGCGTCATTGTCAACCTGCGGTTTACAACTGGGGCGGAGATCCGCTCGTCCGGCCCTCCACCCTCACGACCGACCGGTCTTTTACTTCGGCCATCAAAAGCAGGGAATGCCTAAATGGGCAAATAATCGCGTTGCTTCTGCTGCGTTCACTCTCGTCCCTAACGCATCTTCCTCCGCCTCGCATTCGGCTTCCGCATCGAACGGCCGAATGGTGAGACGTTATTTGTGCCGCTTTGATAGGGCATGGACGTACGCAACAACTGAATCGATCTCGGCCTGTGACAGCTTGTCCTTGAAGGCAGGCATATTACCTTTTCCGCTGCTGATGATCTGCTGGAGCCCTGCATTAGTTTGGTTTTGCACAGGCGCCGATCCAAGATCAGGTGCGTTGAGGCTCTTTCCAACCGCTGTCGGCGCTCCGTTTTGACTGTGACATGTTGCACAATTGCGATTGAATAAAGTCTGTCCTGTTTGGTCCTGGGGCGCGGCAAGAACGGTCCCTCGGAGAGAAATAAGGAGTGCCATCACTGCAAATACACCCCCATAACAAAGCGCCCTCATAGAGTTCTGCTGGATCTTATTCATCGAACACCTCTCTACGGTCAAAGCATTTGATATGCCATTCCTCCGTGACCGAACCGATAGATAGTTCGAGTTTGCCACACACAGCGTAGGCGGAATGCCGACACCGTGTCCCGCGGTTGACACGAACCGCAACTGCAACTGTGTACTCATAGCCCATTTGGCCGCGAAGGCTCGGAGCGGCAACGGTTGCATCGGACACAAGCCGCGAGGGTTTGGAGACGGGCTTGCTACATCTCAAATGTTGATGGCTGATTGGACCTCCTTCCCCCACTTATGGCAGAGGGAGGGACATCACTGGACCAACGATCATCCGTCCACGAACGGCGATTATGTCGTAAACGAAACACAGGGACAATCATGAATCAAATTGATACAAATACGCGGCTCGGCTTTGTAGGAGTTGGTGCGATGGGCAGTCGTATCGTCCGGCGACTCCTGGCAGGTGGATACAAAGTAGCAGTCCATGACCTCTCTCGTGCAAAAGCTGAGGAACTGGTCGTCGACGGTGCAACTGTTTCGAACAGTCTCGCAGATCTTGCGAGCACGGCCGAAATCATCCTGTCCTGCCTAACCAACGATGAAGCGGTGCGCAGAGTGTATCTGGCCCCTGACGGTCTCCTTCCGCATGCCGTAGTGGGCACAGTCTTTCTCGAAATGAGCACGATTCGGCCGCGGACCAGCCGTGAAGTGGCTCGCGAGGGGGCGGATCGTGGCGTGAGTGTATTGGACGTCGCGATCTCCGGCAGCACGCCCGCGGTGGAACAGGGAACGGTCACGCTACTCTGTGGAGGCGACCAAAACATCTTCGCAGCCCTGGCGCCCATCTTTCAGACATTTGCCAAGCAACATTTCCATCTTGGTGCAAGCGGGTCCGGGACGGCCGCAAAGTTGGTCGTCAACGCGCTGCTCGGCGTCGGTATGCAGGCGATTGCCGAAGCCTGTGCATTGGGAGAGAGAGAGGGGCTGGATCGTGACCAACTTCTGACTGTCTTGGCGAAGACCGCGGTTGTCGCTCCTGCTCATGCGGGCAAACTCACCCGTGCGATGCGGAACGATTACAGTCCACAATTCCCCTTGCGGCTGATGAACAAGGATTTTCGCTTGATTCTCGAGGCTGCTTCACAGTCCGACCTGGCACTACCGGCGACGGAGGCGGCTTTCCAAGTCAATTCCGATGCATCCATTTTCTGGCCGGACCTTGATTTTTCAGTCGTCATCCAGGAGATGGAATCCCGGGTCCAGAAGTAAAGATGGAGAGTTGAGCAATACAACTCTCTATTTGGCAGCTCTGCAAGGGTGTGCACGATTGTGGGGCGCCGATATAGCTGTGCGAATAGCGGGAAATGGATACTGCGGAGAATAAACTAATGATCGCTAATCTCACAGGTACTCACGCCGACTGGGTTGTAGGGGTTGCGCGCATCGTGTTGGGAATCATATTTTTCGCCCACGGCGCTCAAAAAATGTTGGGTTGGTATGGCGGGCCTGGACTCGCCAGCAGCATGAGCACGTTTACGGAACATCTGCACCTTCCGCCCACTCTGGCCTTTCTGGTCATCGCGGGGGAATTACTCAGTGGAGTCGGACTGATTGTCGGGTTGTTCAGCAGAATTGCCGCGCTGGTCATCGCGCTTACGATGGTGGGCGCTATCGCAACCGTTCATTTTCGATTCGGCCTCTTCTTGAACTGGTTCGGAACCAAGGAAGGACACGGGATTGAATATCATCTGCTGGCCATCGCACTGGCCTTGGTAGTAGTCGTCCAGGGCGCGGGGAACTTCTCTCTGGATCAGCTTCTTCACGGGTATATTGCAGGTCTGGAACAGTCGCAGGAAGCGGCGCACAAGTAATGAGCTCTGTCGGTAGCGAGTGCAATACTCCACCCCGCAATCACTACCCCACCGATGCGACTCCGCCCACCTTTTCAAGCAGTGAGGCCAGGAAGACGGGTACCGCAGCCAGCACATTGCCTAGCAAAGGCTTGCGCTCGAACTGCTTGAGGAAGAGGTTTGCCGCTCTGCCGTGACGGCTTCACGCAGACGCGATCGACTCGGTCACTTCTGGGCTACCTATCATCCGCCCGCCATCGCGCCATTTATCACTGAGCTGGGCCGTAATAACCAGTTCTGGCTTGTACCCGAAGCCCTGGGAGTCCTCGTGGAAGCGCCAATTTCACCTTGATCTTCCTCCACTTTCCATCGTGTGGGGACTGCTCGGGGCTGTAGCCAAGGATGTATTGATTGCGTAGCTCGTTTGCGATGTGTTTAGCGACCGCTGGAAGATGGTTGGGGTTGTCGAGAGTATAGGCGCTGGCGCCTGTCAAGCCGCTAATCGTTGCGAGGAGCTCCGGGCCGAGTCGCTCTTCCATCGTTCGGAACTCCGTATCGAAAACGCCAACTGAATACACGAGCACATCGGCTTCTTTGATTAATGACTTGACCTCCTTTTCGGTATAGCGGCTTCGATTGTCGCCTCCGTCTGAGATGATTACCAGCGCCCTCCTTTGGTAGCGTGCGTTTCTCATATGGCTGATGGCCATGACAACCGCGTCAATCAAGGACGTAGATCCCTTCGGTCGCGTAAACAACAGGTTTCCCTCAATCTCATCCGCATTAGACGTGAAGTCCTGAACTAGTATCGGCTGATCGGCGAAGGTCATCAGGAAAAACTCATCCTGAGGATTGGACACGGTAAGTATCGCCGTGACCGCGTCGCGCGCCCGCTCGATTTTCGTATCCATGCTGCCACTCACGTCGAGTAGTATGCCAACCGAAACGGGTGCATCCTCCTTCGAGAAATGTTTGATGGGCCGTGGATGCTTGTTCTCGTACAGCTGAAAATTCTCCTGCCCCAGTCCTGTAATGATGCGGTTCGATTCATCCATAACTGTCACCGGCACCAACACCAGTTCGACGCTCTCGCGAATGACTCCCATAGCAGCCTGGGCAAGAGCACCCGGAACATCGCGTTTGGCGCTCTGAGCCCGGGGCTGGATGTGAACTTCATCAATGGCGCTTTGCGCGCTGAGTGTTGACAAGTTCGTCATGATCGCTACCGCAATGAACCCGATGCTGCACAAACATTGTTTACCCGCTTGCATGACGCCTACCTCGCTTCTCGTCGAGTCTTCCACCACATCGGACGAAGAACCAAGTGCAAGCGAGCTTCCACGACAACACCGTTCGTGCTCCGCCGCGCCAGGACGAAGACTTAACCAGCGTTCGTTTTGCTTGTGCTGGATTGCGGAAATGGGCAAAACAGAGTGACCATCCATCGCACCGCGAGTCGGCATACCGACGCAATTGGTCACGAGTAAAGGTGCGAGGGCTGGAGAACCGGCGGGATAAAAACAACCGGCCCGTTGGAGGGCCGGCCCGCAGCAATGAGCAACAGATCCTCGCCGACTACACCTCGATGCAAACCAAGATTCCGGCTGAATTATGGACTGAGCTGAAATTTGAGAAATTGACAGAAGAAAATGCACCGACTCCTGCCTGAGGCGCACAAAGGATGTTTGAAGTGCGGACTCACTCCGCTGCGAGCATAAGCTCCCGCTTTGATGCGGGTGTTCCACGTGGGGATCCATCTCTAAGCAATCTTTGACCGTATTTTGACGCTCCGCTACAATCACTCCCTTCTCGAATAAGCGGTCTATGTTGAGAGAAAGAACGCAGCATGTGCGTAACGACCGCAGACACTGTAGAGCAGCTCCGAATGATGACTGAAATCCAATCGATGAACTTCTCCGGACAAGTGGCCCTTGTTACAGGTGCCGGCAGTCCGCAGGGAATAGGGTTTGCGACCGCTCGGCTGCTTGCATTGCAAGGGGCGAAAGTCGCCATCACTTCTACCACTGAACGGATTCAATCCCGCACCCGCGAAATCGCCGCAGAAGGAGCTGATGTCTTTGGAGTCGCCGCAGACCTGCGAGATCTTACGCGCACTCAATCGGTGGTTCATGAAGTCATGGAGCGCTATAGACGTCTCGACATCCTCGTTAACAATGCCGGGATGACGCAGATTGGAAGGCCAAGCGAGACAGCCTCGGCGCCTCTAGCCGAACTCTCCGAAAAGGAGTGGGATTACAGCATTGCCATCAATCTCAAAACAGCGTTCAACATCACGAAGGCCGTTCTGCCTTGCATGCTGGCCGCGAGTTATGGGCGTATCATCAATGTCTCCTCCGTCACCGGTCCGGTCGCCAGCAACCCTCGGGAAACCGCCTACAGCGCGGCAAAAGCAGGCATGGTTGGGATGACGCGAAGTCTCGCCCTCGAACTTGCGTGCAAAGGAATCACTGTGAACGCCGTCGCCCCCGGCTGGATCGAAACCGCATCCTCCACGGAACACGAGATCATTGCCGGCAAGAATACTCCCATTGGCCGGTCCGGGCGACCTGAAGAGATCGCCGCCGTGATCGCGTTTCTCGCTTCAGAATCCGCTTCCTACATCACAGGTCAAATGATCGTAGTTGATGGTGGGAACTCCATTCAGGAGTACAAGGGGCCGCCAGCGCTGTATTACTGAATTAGCCAAGCCACTGTGGATTGGCATACGTGCCGTCAAACTGGTGACTCGTCTTGTAAAGTTCGAACTGGCCTGCCTCGCCGGGCTTCGCCGTTTTCGCCAGAAGAGCTGCAACTTGAGAGTGGTCCAATGGCTGAAAACTGCGGGCAGCCTGGAGCGCTTGCTGATGGATGGCCATCGAGTCGTGACTCCGCAATTCTACGCGAACAGGCTGTTGCTCGACAGTGGCAAATCGCGGATGCGCTTGCCTGTAGCAGCAAAAATCGCATTGCAAAACGCAGCGACGAACGGGGGAACCCCGGGCTCGCCCACTCCGGCCGGCGGCGCCGAACTCTCGGTAATGTAAACGTTCGTCTGAGCCGGAACTTCATTGATTCGTGCGACGGGATAGTCGCTAAAATTGGATTGCTGGATTACTCCATTCCTGGCAGTAATCTCGCCGCTACGCACGATGCTCGTGCCGAAGACCACCGCTCCTTCAAATTGCGCTCGAGTCGCTTCCGGGTTAACGACCAACCCTGCATCAATCGCCGTGTCGACCCGGGGAATGTGGATCTCTCCCTTATCGCTCACTTCTACTTCCACTACCGTCGCTACGTACGTCAAGAAACTGCGATGGGCAGCGAATCCAAACCCGTGGCCTTTGACACTCTTCTTTCTGGCCCAGCTGGATTTGTCCGCGACCATTTCAATGACGTTCCGCAAACGCCCGGTTTCCCAGGGATAGATTTTGTAATCCGCGCCGTAGTTCGGATATTCGACGTTGGTGAAGTCTAACGTGCGAGGCGGACCGATCAGATCGAGCATATACTCCACGGGGTCACGTTTGGCGCGATGGGCCAGCTCATCGGTAAAGCATTGAATGGCAAAGGCATGATAGATGTTGGCCACGGAACGCAACCACCCGATCCTGACATGAGCTTGCGCCGGACCGTTCTCGATGCGCATGTTGGGGAGATCATAAGGTAGGTCCGTCCAACCCTGCGCCAGATGGGGTGGATCGCCATACACGGCGTTCACATCGAAAATCGAGGTGATGGGTGGAAAGACCGATCTCTGTAACCACGCCATCGGTTTTCCCTTTTCATCAACCGCAGCCTTCATATACATCGCCGCCACTGCGTTGTAGTAATCGAATTTAACATCGTCCTCGCGAGTCCACACGACTTTCACCGGGCGGGCCAGTTTCTTGGATAGGACCGCAGCCTCTGCAACGTAGTCGGGCTTCGATTTCCTTCCAAATCCACCACCAAGTAATGTAACGTGACAAGTCACATTCTCGACCGGTATGCCGAGTTCCGACGCTACAATTGCCTGCGCGGCCTGGGGATTCTGAGTCGGCGCCCATGCTGTGACTTTACCGTCCTTGAATTCCGCTAGCGCCACCATCGGTTCCATCGGAGCATGCGCCAGAAGTGGAACGTAATAGTCTGCTTCGAATACATGGGTGCCAGTGGGAAACTCTTTGTCCGAATCGCCCACGCTGCGGATCAGCTTACCCGGCTTGTGCGCAGTTTCAATGAGCGTTTTCTTGTATTCGACTGAGTCGTAGGATTCATTCGGCCCGTTATCCCAGGTTATTTTCAGCTTTTTGCGTCCCTGGAATGCCGCCCAAGTGTTATCTGCAATGACAGCGATGCCGCCCAAAGGCTGGAATGCAGCGGGAGGTTTGAAGGGATCGATCGTGACGGTCTGCTTTACTCCAGCGACCTTAAGAGCGTCCTGATCGTCTAGAGCTGCTATCTTCCCGCCGAATACCGGAGGATGTTCAACCGAAGCGTAAACCATGCCATCGACGCGCGCATCCATTCCATACATCGCCTTTCCGGTGCACAGAAGCTCTAAGTCCACGCTGGTCATTCCCTTTCCGATGTACCGCCACTCCGAGGGCTGCTTCAGCTGGATTTGTTCTTTCTTTGGCACCGTAAGGCGCGCTGCCGCCGACGCCAGATCGCCGTAAACCGCGTGCCGACCCGTCGCCTTATGAAGTACCGTATGCATCTCTGTGGAACATTCCGACGTAGGGACGTTCCACTGCTGCGCCGCAGCCTGGATCAGCATGAATCGCGCTGCCCCACCACACTCGCGCATGGTTCCATAGAATCGTCTTACTGATTGCGACCCGTCTGTATTCTGGTCTCCGTACCGCTTATCGCCGATCGCCTGGTCGATCTTCACCCGCTTCCAGTCGGCGTCAAGCTCGTCCGCAACTACCAGCGGAAGGGAGGTACGGATAACGGTTCCCATCTCCGAGCGGTGCGCAACGATGTACACGGTCCCATCCTGCTGAATCCCGACAAACACATTGGGGTGAAGCGTGGCGCGGTCGGCCTCGGTTTGATCACCTCCCGCGTGCTGATGGGTAAGTATCGGCGGGAGATAGCGAACGGCGAGGATCAGTGCTCCTGTCCCAAACACTCCCTGGAGGAAACGACGCCGGCTTACATTCTCAATTGGACTCATGCGATTTCTCTGCGGCAAGTTTGATCGCTCTACGAATGCGCTGGTAAGTGCCACAGCGGCAGATGTTGCCTGCCATTGCGTCATCAATTTGCTGATCTGAAGGGTGCCGATTAGTTTTTAGCAGCGAAACCGCCTGCATGATCTGCCCGGACTGACAATATCCGCACTGCGGGACGTTCACTTCCATCCAGGCTTCTTGAACGGGATGGAGCCCGTTTGCCCCGAGATCCTCGATCGTGCGAATCTCGCTGCCAGCGGCGGCGCTCATCGGCGTGACACATGACCGGATCGCTTCGCCATTCTTATGGACGGTGCAGGCGCCACATAGCGCTATTCCGCAGCCAAACTTCGTGCCAGTCAGCCCCAGGATGTCCCGCACGTACCACAGCAGGGGCATGTCCGGATCGCCATCGAAAATGCGATCCATCCCATTCACTTTGAGCTTCACGATTAAGTCCCCTTTGCCGGCTTAACAGCATTCTGCGTGCCAAGCTACTGAGGAGGAATACGACACAATCCACCGCTGAACTCCATTGCGCTCAATCCGGAGAAGACTTTTCCTCTTCAACGTGTCCGTATTTCGACACCAGTGTTAAACCCGGGTCACCCAGGATAGGACGAAGCAGCCCCGCTCTGCACCTACATGGGCTCGCGATGCTGGCACGCGAGTTGCTCCTCCATAGGACTAGATGGCGCTCATCCAAATTGCGCGCAGAAAGATCTCTTGAGGTGAATCGTGAATCAGAAAAACGTCTCTGCAATCATGGCTGGCCAGATTTCTCTCGGCGGCGAACTATCCGTGTACCGTCTCGGCTTTGGCGCAATGCGACTCACAGGTGAAGGCATCTGGGGCCCGCCAAAGGATCGGAAGTCAGCGGTGGCCGTTTTGCGACGCGCCGTCGAACTCGACGTCAATTTCATCGACACCGCCGATTCCTATGGGCCCTATGTAAACGAGGAATTGATCGCCGAAGCGCTGCATCCCTACCCGCGCGGTTTGGTGATCGCTACCAAAGGCGGGTGGGATCGCCCCGGTCCCAATCAGTGGACCCACGATGCGACTCCCTCCCACCTTCGGAAAGCTGTCGAGGGCAGCCTCAAAAGATTGCGATTGGACCGCATCGATGTTTATCAGCTGCATGTTCCCGATCCTGTCGTGTCCTTCGATACTTCTGTGGAAACTCTGGCTGAGCTGCGAAACGAAGGGAAGATTCGATTCGTCGGACTGTCGAACGTTACCCAGGAACACATCGAGCGCGCTCGCGCAATTGTCCCGATCGTTTCTGTGCAGAACCGATATAGCTTCGCTGACCGTGAATGGGATTATGTCGTCGACTATTGCCAGCGGAACCAGATCGCCTTTATTCCCTGGTTCCCACTTGGCGCCGGAAAGGTTGCAGGAGAAGTGCTGAACCGGATTGCGGAAGCGCACAGCGCAAACCCCACACAGATCGCGCTGGCCTGGCTGCTGCAGCGATCCCCAATGATGTTGCCAATCCCCGGAACCTCTTCCATCGAGCATATCGAGCAGAATATTTCAGCGGGATCATTGCGTTTGACCGAGGAAGAATTCGAAGATTTGTCGGCGGCCACCGAATTGGTCGGATCACGCTAAATGTTACTCGGTAACTGCTTAGTGCAACCGCGCATGGCGTTTAATCACGTCACTATGTCAAAACAGTGCTTTACGAAGATTTACCCATAATTACATCTGAGGACGCTTACCTTTGCACCTTAAGTCAGTTGATAAGCATCTACTGACAATGGCAAACGGTTTCTAACGTGACTGGCCCACCATCATCGGAGATGATACGTGGCTCGGCACATTACAAAGGAGAACCCGCACAAAATGAAACAAGTAAAGCACGCAACCCTCTTATTGATCCTCGCGCTCATGTCATCGATCGGTACATTTGCAAAGGACAGCAATCGCCACTCGGTGGAGATTTCGGATTCTGTACAAGTCGGCGGCAGCCAGCTGAAACCGGGGAAGTATGACCTTACGTGGCAAGGAGCAGGCCCGGAGATACAGGTGAGCTTCGTGCACGATGGAAAGACAGTCGCCACCGTGACGGGAACGTTGAAAACGAATGACCCCAATGTCACCGGAGACGACATCGTGACTGAGACAACTGGCGCCAGTGCTAAAACGCTCAAAGAGATCGACTTCAGTCATAACAAAGAATCGTTGGTCTTTGAGCAGAACGGCATGTAGCGCCAGACCCCTGACTCGTGGACGTTGCAACTTTCGTTTTTCTCAAACGACGGGCCGGCTCTCCAATCAGGGCCGGGCCTTTTTAGCCATGAACTGCCTTAGGGAACCCTATACAGCCGCCGTTCGGGCCCGTGATTCTTTTTTTCAGATTCCTTTCCACGGTATGGCTGCGCTACCCAAGAGGAGATTATCCATGAGCTCGAAATCAGTGGCTGCCAACCAACTGTCTGAGACAGCGTACGCCTCAGTGCGGGTCCCAGATAACGGCTCGGACGATGAACTCATCCGCACGAACAAAGTGAAGCTTGAAGCATTCGCTATTAGGATTGCGTCGGCATTCGCGTCCATTGTCGGTCTGTTGGTGATAGTGAGCTTTCTCATAGTTGTCGCCGGCTACGCTGGGTCGAGACTTGCCCTGCACTAACGACAAACCAGGGCGTTTCGGTCGTCTTCGGCGAAGGTGCTATAGCGTACCCGCCGTGAGAACGTCAGGAATTATGCTCAGTCTACGCTTCCTGCACTTGGCGTTTTAGTGCGCGTTCCAGCGTTCGATCGAGAGCTACCTTTGCCTTTTGGTATTCGGCTTGGGAAATTTGCCCCTTCTTGTGCTCCATTTCAATCTGAAACAGTTCTTCGCGGATTCCCGCCATCAGTCCAGCGCTGCGTGTTCGTATAGCCACCACACTTCGCGTTTCGTCTGGCACACCGCTGCCTGCCGTTTGTGTGGCAGCCATCAAGGAAGAGCTCACCTTCGGATACCTGAGAGCACGGTTGGAAGACTGTTGCCGCCGTGCTATGTAGACACCGCCGATGATCAGTAATGCGGCAAAGCCGCCCAGAATCCACCACCGATACCTTTGCAGCGGATCGGGAGCATCGATGGGCGGGCCCAACCCGCCGCCCGGGCGGTTGTTGGAAGGCGCAGGGGTAGCGCCGCCAGCAGTGTTTTCTTCACCCCGGCCCGAGCCGTGAGTACCATTCTGCCGGCCTGTTTCGAGCGTGCCTTCGCCGGAAATGCTAAAAGCAAGATCTTGTCGATCTGTCGTGTTTGAAGTCACTTGCACAATAGCGTCCGATGCGTTTGGAAAGTGAATCAATTTGAAGCCGGCTAAACTAGAGGCCGCCTTGAACTGCATGGATTTCGGCAGCATGACCATGAAATACTCCAAAGGGTAAATGGACTTTGGATCAAGATTGGCACTACCGCCGTAAGGAAGCTGGTAAGTCACCTCGAAACGTGTCACGCCCGGCCGCAATGGAAAGCCAAACGAGTAGCGATTCTTCTCGCCTTCGGGAGCTGGTGCGGACTTCAGAGGGATGCCGGTTTCTGTAATTGCCGTGCCGGAATTCTCTATGACACGCGCACCATCGGGAATATAGAACTCAAGGTTGCGCTCATTCATCTGGGCGCGCGGCGGATTAGAAGCGTTCCTCACTCCGAAGTCCCTGGTGACGGTAATCTGGTCTTTCGCCGCCTGGATGCGCATGATGTCAGCAACAACTGCGATTCCTTCCACTCTCTTCGCGACGTCGTACACTTCCACGCCTACCGACGTCGTTCCTGGAGGCGCCATCCGACTATAAGTGACGCCCTCGTGAATGACGCGAATCAGGTGCGGAGTCTGGGCGTTGTCGAGTTTGAAGCTGAACCGGCCCATGGCGTCTGTCTTGGTCCGGCCCGACTCTTCCATTCCCTGCCCCAGACTAAACACGATCACTTCGTCTCCAATAGACGACTTGCCAGTAGTGGAGTTTTTTACCAACCCAGTGAGGGTCTGGGCATCGCCGAAACAGGTAAGAAGGAGGACCATGAGAACGACGCGGATGCTCTTGCGATCGTTGAGTGTGTTGCCTCTGCGTCCTTTTGGCCCGTCGACGTGCTTGATCGGAATGATATTCGGTAGATTTCTCACAACTTGGTTTCCTTTCATACTCTCGTCCTTTGGACTGCCGGTGCGGAACGTTCTTCCAGGCTGGCGATCTCGGCCAGGATGGCCGCGGCTTCCTCCTGCAATGAAGAGTTCAGCAATGCGTAGTCGAGATCAGGAACTTTGCCGGCATGGTACTCGAAGTTGAGATCGCGCATGTTTTCGCAGCCGGAGAACCAGTCCGTGTGCGGAGAGCAACAGCGACCAAAACAGCGGCGACCCTTCCTGGCCGGACCACAAGGTCGCGAACTTGTATGGCGCAGGTAAGTCACGGTTGCTGTAGTGAAAAATGTAGGCAATCGAAAAGTCGTTCTCGAAGGCCGCAACCACCAATATCAGCGCCGCCAGGAATACGAGCGCAAAAGTAGCGATGCCCGCGCGCCGTGCGGTTTCAGCCAGTGGTACCGCAAACTCACGCTTCCTGGCGATGGCTACAATACCCGCGACGACGCAATATGCGCTGCAAACCAGGGCGAGTAAGAGGGCGAAGCTCCCGATTACCGCCATTGTGATCCTCCCCATTCCCAGTGCAATAACACTTCTCGTTTGAGTGTTGGCGAGTTCGTTCTTTGGATGTCGAAGCCTGTTGCGCTCACGGCCCATGTCCTATTTTTTCGCACTTATCCGATCGACCGGGCGTGTGGTGAACTGGTTCACACCGCTCGTTGCCGGATCGGAAATGCCGTTTGCCTGCTCCGAAGACACCTTGTAGTAGTACGTTGTCCCGGGCTCTAGGTCCTGGATTCGTACCCGAAATACCATTTCACTGTGGCTTAGGTTGATTCTGGTCGGAGACTTTGCCGTGAACTCAAGACGATTGGGATCTGTGCCGAAGCGAACGACGCCGTAGTGCAAGACCGTGCCGCCAGGATTGGGCGTGGTCCAACTTATGAAAGCTAGTGTGTCACCGACGGATTCGATCGTCGGGCTTGCGCTATCGTGGGCGTACGCGGAGCCAGCCCGCACAAGCAGTGAGCCCATAACAGTGACGATGAGCGCGATAGTGAATAGTCGCTGCCTTGCTGTTGTCATATCTAAGCTCCCGTAGGTTGTCTGGCAAACGCGGATCATTCAATGACCGACTATAAAAGTGGTGGAGTGAACCACAAAACACATGGACCACTCCACTAGGGAGAAACGAGGCTTTGTTAAGGCTTATAGCCGTCAACGAGAGTGTTCAGGAAAGCGACAATGTCGTTTTCTTCCTCATCAGACAGGCCTAACTTGCCGATCGTGGTGTTTTCGTTGTTAGAATCCTCCGGCATTGGCCAACAGGTTACCTTCTCGATGGTTCCCTTCGGACAATTGCCGGACAAAACAGGAAAGGGATAGACATCACGCGTGTTGTAGAAGTGGACTACTTCTTTCAAACTCGTGAGATAGCCGTTGTGCATGAAGGCTTTCACGAAGCCGGGGTAGGGGACCATCGCCGCATTCCGTGCCGTCGAAGTCTGGAATTTTCCTTCAAATTGCGGCAGCTGTACTCCCCAGCTCAAATTCGGCGGGGCTCCATAATAACCGTCGAGGAATAGTCCCATTCCCTCGTCGGTGAAACCGAAGCCAAGCGGGTTAGCGGTAAAACCCCATTGGTCGGGAGTGTCCTCCGAATACCAGGGGAGCTTTACATTCCTAGGGAGGCCGAGGTTGTTGTACGTAGTGTCAGTGAACAGAGGCTGAACGCTGGCCGCCTGCCCGGTATCGCTTCCGCCTAGCAGGGTGCTCGACCTTCCATCCAGATGACAGGTATTGCAGCTGCCTTTACCTCGGAACAAGTCATATCCGTTCTGCTCCTGCGTGGTGAGGGTTGCCTTCCCCGCAAGGTAGTAATCGAATTTCGACGTGAAGGGGCTGACACTGTCAGAACCCTCGTAACTGGCAATCGCCTGCGCGAATTCGTCGAAGTCCTTGTTAGCGAGAGTACGGTCGGTCGGGCTGAGTTGAAGGGGTGTTGAGTTTCCAGCAAAAACAGCAGCGCCCGCTGGTGTGCTGCATATCTGCTGAACGTCTGAAGGCCAGGTAAGTTCGAGCGAGCCCACGCCGAAGACTTGCTCAAAAAAGAACTTGTACTTGCTCAGCGAAAGCTTCCACACCACGCAAGCGGAATCTGGATTGGCCATTTCTTGGGTATCCAATGGTGGGCCCTGCGCCTGGTTAGCTGCGGCATTCTGCAGCTTGTATCCTGTTGCCCGGCCATCCCAGAAGTTGCCGCCGTAAAAGTCGGCCTGACTTTGGTTGTAATGCAAGGGGGGGAAGTAAGACGCGTACGAGTAACCCTGCGGGTTGCGCTTCGCAATCCGGTTGTTCGGATAAGCCCCGTGTACTTTGATGGGAACCGATCCTGGATTCGATCCCCCCGTGAATACGCTAAGGATCGATACTCCGTTTGCGTAACCCGCGGCCGGGTCATGGCAATAGCTGCACGCGAGGTTCTTGTTCACCGACAAGCTGGGGTCGAAGATCTCAAGCTCGCCGAGAGTCTGAACCTGATGGTAGGGATCGAGTTTCCCTGATTTTGCCGCGACCAAAGCCTGAGCTTCGAGCATGGCTTCTTCAGCCCGAACTCTCTTTGCGTCTGGATCATTGGCGATAATACATTGAAGGTTGAGTCTTTGGCCTGGCAATATGCATTGCTGGTCGGCCGGCGGAATCTGAAAACCAGCGGGCAGTTCAAAATTGAGTGGGGGTGGCGGAGTACCCTGTGCAGATGCGCCGGGAACTGCCATTAGCATAGCAAGCGCAGTCATACCCGCTAGTGAGAGCAACGAAAAACCTTCTGAGCACTTCATACAGCTCGGTTCCTCCTTACAACTTCGTGTTCGCGGTCTTTTGCGGTGATCCCCTCTTTGCACTCCGCATACCACTGTGGCCCGGCCCAGGTTTCTCCCCGACAGCACGATTGCGCCCAGCTGTTGATGAAGACATCAGTCGCGAGTCCTGAGGTCGGAAGCACGGGTTCACCAGCTCGAGTCTTCAACACTGCGATCGCGGTCCGTACATGGGATGGGCGCTCATGGCTCACAGAACGGTGCTAGCGGAGCCATTTAGAACGTCCGATACACCGATTCAGCGTGGATTCGCCTTACATTCCGTGATGCTTGCCCCGATGATAGTTAAGAACATTCCCATAACGATGGCGATCGCCGTCCAGCTAATGACCTGGATTGTTGCGATAGCTCGGCTTGAGATTCTCGAACGCATGGACGCCTCTGAACCGGAAGCACTTTCGAGACCATGTGGAGTTAGCCCTATTAGTTGGTCGTCAAACGGATACCGTGAACCCGGATGACCCCCTATCGACAGATGTATGTCGAAATATGGACGGTGTTGACCCGATCGTGCCGGCGCGGTCAACGTTTGTCCGACGTGACGTTGAAAGACGCAAGACTGAGGTAGTGAAAGCAATCAGCTCGCTCGGCTGCTGTACTCGACAACCCAACATTGTTAGTACCCCCGGCGCCAGAGGCGATTGGTTTGCGAAGGGCATCACAATTGCGTCGAGTCCGATCCTCCGGGGCTTACGAAAGAACACAGTGATGAAGACGATGAAACTCATTGCCGTATTGGCAACTGCAGCCCTGATTATTGGACCAGCGGGAACCGCGCTCCGGGTTGGGACCGGACCCCAAGAAGAGGGCATATCACATTCGTTGAATGAAGTGTTCCCGCAAGTCTTGGTGCGCGCTTGTGGAAACTGCCACTCCAATCAAACTGACTGGCCTTGGTACAGCCACGTTCCACCAGTCTCCTGGTGGATTGTGCAACACGTGCGCGAAGGCAGGGAGAGGTTGGATTTCTCTGCGTGGGACAACTATTCGCAATGGCAAAGGGAAGATAAATTGGAATCCATCTGCGGACTTATATCGACCGGCCGGATGCCACCCTGGCAGTACACCACGATGCATCCGGAGGCGAGACTCACCGAAAAAGACAAGAAAGCAGTTTGTGCCTGGGTAGAGGAAGTATCGACAGCTTCAAGATAAGGCGCAAACACCCGCCTCAACCACTGATCAAAACTTTGGGATGCTCTGGCTGTCAACAGTAGAGCTCCATGACTCGTGGCGATTGACTATCCGACGGATTGCCAATTGGAATTGGAAGCATATTTGCTGACTTAAGAACAGCACGACTCGAGAAGCGGTCGCGAGAGGATTTGCAACTATTTTCTGTTCTCACGACCGCTTCTTCCCTTGTGTTTTCGACGAGCAATGTCCTCAGATGCGGGCAACTTCCAAAGGACCATCGACGATGTGGAATGAAGCAATGAAGAAGACTCTCTCGTATGCTCTGGTCGCGCTCGCCACAATCTGCGTCGGCGTTTCTTTGATGCGAGCCAGCAATCGGATCAATGCGAGCACACGATTGGAAGGGCAAACATGTCCCAGTAACGACAGCGGGCTGAAGCTGCCCGCCGGCTTTTGCGCAACGGTGTTCGCCGACAATATTGGTCACGCACGTCACATGGTAGTCGCACCCAACGGAGTTCTTTACCTCAACACCTGGTCTGGAAGGTACTATGGCAACGACGCTCCGCCTGCGGGCGGTTTTCTTGTGGCCATGCAAGACAAGGGCGGCTCGGGAAAGGCCGATGTCATCGAGCGCTTTGGTGAAACTATCCAGACGGGTGGGCACGGCGGCACCGGGATCGGCATGTATCGGGGCGCCATCTATGCCGAGACCAATGATCGAATCGTGCGATATTCGTTGTCCAACGGCTCTATCGCACCCAGCGGCCCTTCCGATACTGTGATTTCGGGATTGCCTCTGGGCGGCGACCATCCGATGCACCCATTCATCATCGGAGCTGATGGCACGATGTATGTCGACGTCGCGAGCGCGACCAATTCCTGCCAGAACCAGAACCGAACGCCTCGGTCGCCAGGCCTGAACCCATGCACTGAACTTGAGACGCGCGGCGGCATCTGGCGTTACGACGCGAAAAAGACAAACCAAACCTTTTCCACTGCTGACCGCTACGCTACCGGAATCCGCAATGCTGAAGGTTTTGCTTTCGTCGCAGACGGACAACTGTTGGTGACCCAACACGGGCGCGATCAGCTGCGCGCGAATTGGCCAACTCTCTATAAGCCTGAGCAGGAAGCGACTCTGCCATCAGAAGAACTCCTGGTTTTGAGGGCGAACGGCGACTATGGCTGGCCCGAGTGCTACCACGACGCTTTTCAGCAACGGCTGGTCCTGGCCCCGGAATACGGAGGCGACGGCGGCAAGGCAATCGGCCCTTGCGCGAACAAAATTGCTCCCCTTGCGGTCTTCCCTGCTCATTGGGCTCCGAATGCCATGGTGCGTTATGACAAGGAACAATTCCCGGCGCACTACCGGAATGGTGTTTTCATTGCGTTCCATGGATCATGGGACCGTGCGCCATACGCGCAAGGTGGTTACAACGTGGTGTTTCAGCCGCTCAACGGAGACCGCACATCCGGGCAATGCGAGATCTTTGCCGATGGTTTCGCAGGAGCGACAAAGACGCCGGGTCAAGCTGAACATCGTCCCAGCGGACTCGCCGTCGGTCCAGATGGTTCGCTTTATGTTTCCGACGACACTCGCGGACGAATCTACAGAATTCACTATCGCGGCAGTGCGGACTTCGACACCGCGAAGGTCACTCCCTGTCCGAGCGCAGCGGCTCCGGCGGGCGCAGTCGTCGCGGTGACGGCCCAGCCTCCGGAGGGCACGCACCCGAATGCTGGTGCGGCCGATGCGCGCAGCCTTCCAGTTCCTGAAGGCAAGACGCGAGGAATGGTCCAGCTTGGTGAACGCGTTTTTCGCGGGCAAGTGGGTGGCGCTGCATGCACAGGTTGTCACGGCGACAGCGGGCAGGGCACGCCATTGGGTCCGCCTTTAACAGGCACGAAATGGTTGTGGAGCGACGGAAGTTATCCCGGCATCAAGAAAACAATTACCGATGGCGTTTCCCAGCCAAAAAAATATCGCAGTCCGATGCCGCCGATGGGAGGCGCACAGCTTACGCCCGATCAGGCATCAGCGGTCGCGGCATATGTGTGGAGCTTGAGCCATCAGGCTACGTCCAGGTGACGAGTGTTGCTAGTTCTGGCGTGGCCGCCGTCCATGCGAGTATGGATGGCCTCGCATTATGAATCCATCATTTGTTCATTCGGCCAAGCAATCTCGAGTTTGACGGCGAATACCTAGAGGAACTGGTGCGGCGCCGGGGATTCAGCCCAGGGTGCACGCGGCCACAAAGATGCAAGCCTAGAACCAGAGGCCGAAAAATGGATTGGGCGGAACATGGAGTCAAAATCGTACATTCGAGTCAACTTGATTTGAATACACCGCAGACCTCGGGCATGACGCGGGCGGCTGCAATTACCTATGCGAAAGCCGGAGCAAGTAAGTTGTGGGCCGGCACCATGGTAGTTCAACCGGATGCCAAGACCGGGCCACATCATCATGGCGAATTGGAAACGGTTCTCTACGTAGTAAAGGGACGAGTTCGAATGCGATGGGGCAATCAACTGGAACTGAGCGACGAAGCCAGTCCGGGAGATTTTATTTACGTTCCACCTTACGTGCCGCATCAGGAGATCAATGCTAGCCCAGATGAGATTTGCGAAGCTGTGGTCGTGAGGGACGGACAGGATCCGATTGTCGTCAATCTCGATGTGCAAACCCCAGAGCCGGCCAGCGCAGGGCATCCCGGCATGCCGTTTCACCCTCATCAGTGAAGTTTCTACTTTGGACGACAATGGTGCTGATGGGCGAGCGGAAATGTTCGATGCGGGTTTTCGTGAGCAGCGTACGAGGCAAACATGGCGATCAACACCGAAAGCGCCTCGAGCGCGTAGTTGTACGACCCGATCAAGTTCATGGCAACCATGTGACTCGCTCAATCAGATCAACCGGTCTTGGGACACTGCCAATTGCTCGGTGGGTATCGTGATTGGCGCAGGCGTAGCCCATACTTACCGCCATACGGCAGCAAATTTAGCTCACCGCGGTCAAGATTAGGAAGCCCGAGTTCGGACTTGAAATCCAACGGAGGGTTTAATGCTCTTCTGGTAGCTCCCAGATGGTCGACAACCGCGAGGTTATTATCCACGGCGTGTCAGTTGCTGTGTTGCCCGCGTAAGAATACTGCGAGCGTCCTCCACCATGACGGGCGCAGGTACATCTTCTACTGCAATGTCAAGGACGAGGCGAATGTCCGATGCGCCTAGTCCTTGACAACTAGACTAGGTCTGGGATCTCCAGATGACGTCGATTTTGTGGTCCTCCTCGACACGAAGTCGGCGTGCCGCTGTGATCCCGTTCGCGGTGAGAAAAAACACCGTGCCAGTATCTTCATTCGAGAGACGCTGTGTAACTCCCGGAATGGTCGCCAGTAAATTGGGGTGAGATGCTTTAGAGTCGTCCCACACCTTATAGGTTGGGTCGTTATCAACGATCGGTGCGACCGTA
This sequence comes from uncultured Acidobacteriaceae bacterium, assembly GCA_963819035.1. Lineage (GTDB taxonomy): Bacteria > Acidobacteriota > Terriglobia > Terriglobales > Acidobacteriaceae > Sulfotelmatobacter. The sequence continues at coordinate 218,062 of CAWFUU010000030.1, forward strand.
GCATTTGTAGATGATGACAATAGCGCCGTCTCTCCGAGCTTCTCCGCCGCTTCCGTACCGGTCAAAGCCGACGCGTCACCGAGTACAGGGCGTTTGCAGTGTTTGAAGCTAAGAAGCGCTTCGCCTGAGCCGTCGCGGTAGCGAACCAGCGCGCTATCATTTCCGACGGATTCGACGAAATCAAATCGTGAGGGGACAACCAGTTCAATTTCAGCTAAGCGCCGAATCTTTCCTGGATCGCTCACATCGAGAGCCGTCAGCTTTGTTCCCTCCGCTGATTCGACATAGAGCACAGTCCTTCCGTCCCCGCTCTTGTGCAGATACATTGCTTCGCTGTTCGCCTGGGCTAGCGCCGGCGTGTCAGGAGGCGACTGTATGACGATCGTTCTTGAGTGTGGTGGCTTATTCGTGATTGCGTTAGCCGTGATGGTCGTAGTCAAGACCGCGAATACGAGGGATGCGAAGAGTTTTGTTCTCATACTGAATCTCCTAAGTAAAGTTGCTTTCTGAGATCAGTGTGCCGCTGCACATCGCACCTCGTCCAAGTAGTATTTGTTATTCCGTATAAGTGCCCTGTGGATGATGGTGCTGACGGTGGGAACACTAGCGAGCAGTTCGCAGGAGAGCCTGCTTCCCGGTTGGCCGAGGCGCTAGTTCAAGCGAAGTGGACAAAAGGAATCTGTGAAATGCCCCTGCATTGCCCGTGGGCGCGGGGCCGGCGGGATATGCGATCGAGAATTGTCTTGAGAGCTTCAACCCGCGGACGCGTGCAATCTTAAGCGTCCCCAGCGACAATTGATTGCGCACAGCCCACCGTGAAACGAACGTCACGCCGAGACCCGCCTCCACCGCGCTCAGTAGCCCTTCTGTCGAATCAAGTTCCATTTGGATCCTCAGATCCTTTTTCTTCAGCCTCGCAGCTACGATTGCCTTCTCGACCACACTCCGTGACCCAGAGCCGAATTCTCGCACCAAGAGCGGCTGCTGCTTCAACGCCTCGATGTCAACCTCGCGGTCAGCCCATTCATGGTTGGTGGGAACGACGAGCACTATATGGTCCTGGAAGAAGGATTCGGAAGTTTTCTAGCACGAGGTGTTCGTACCGCTTCTCTATGGAGAGCTAGGCGTGCTCGCCATTTGACGATAAGTTCGTTGACGGTTCTCGCTCCTTGTCTTGATCATCAAAACGGTGTTCCTGCCGAAGCATGGAGTATTTCGGTGCCTCGATCCAAAGGCGGAAAACCGGCCATCGCCACCACACCAGAATCAACCCAAACATAAGGGCTGTTGTTAAGAGCACAATGAGATTGATCATTGCCCCTCGTTCTCCTGAGGTGGGTCATAGAGAGAACGCACGAATTCCACCAGGGCGTGCCTCTCATCTGCGCTGAGTTGGTTCCGCCAAGGAGGCATTGCCGTACCCGGCACGCCATTTTCCAAAACATCCCACGCCCGTTCTTCAGTAGGTTTCTTAAGGTGGAAATTCGTTGGTGCTGGAGCGAGGGCGCCGGCTGCTGGCCCGTTGCCCTCTCCGGTCGCCCCGTGACAACTGGCGCAAGTGGCTGCAAAAAGCGCTTTGCCGAGACCCGCGGCTTCTGGTATTCGCGGCGTCGCACCGGGAGCGTTCAGGCGTTGAATATACGCAATAAGAGCACGCAGATCTTCGGTGGGCAGCTGGCGCCAGGGCGGCATGGCGGAGCCCACGACTCCATTCCACAGCACGCTGCTCAGTCGCTCATCGGAGAAGCGGGCGGCAGTGAGGTTTGCCGGTTTCGGCAGTAGACTCGCCGAAGCTTTGCCATCGCCCTCGCCGCCGGATCCATGACACGAAGCACAATTCGCGGCGAAGAGGGCTCCTCCGTGGCTCACTTCTTCCTGCAAGTCGCCTTGATCCGCTGCAGGATGCAGAATGGGTGCACTCAAGCTGTATCCTCCCACCATGGCAATCGGCACTGCGGGAGGCGTCGCTCTGGCGGAAGGCTCGCCCGCCATCGCCATGTCCGATGTCTCGGGCTGGACTCTGGACGCTAACGTCTGCCGGCCAAAACCGGAAAGTTGTCGAGCGCGTCCGAGAGACTGGAGATAGGCGAGCAGATTGAGCCCTTCCTGGGTCGGCTGATTCGCGGTGCCGTTGAACAGCCACGGATACGGAGGCATCACGGAATCCCGCACGACAAGTCGAGGATTGTAGAGATGAGTGAGTTGCCAGTCACGGGAATGAAGGTTGAACTCGCGCGACAAATCCGGCCCGATGCGGCGGGTGCCCCAAAGCTGTGGGTAATCATATTTCGTTTCCCATGGTTCGATCGGCGCTCCAAAACGCCGCACATCTGCCGCGAGAGACCGGACCTGCTCCGTATGACAGTAAGCGCAACCTTCGCGTCCATAAATCACTCGGCCGCTTTGTTCGGATGCGGTGAGCCTTGCCATGGTGACTGGAGCCGCCTGCTTGATTTCATGCTCCAGTTCTTTTCCAGGAATAATCGCAAGAACAATAAACGACATCGCGAAAAAGCCGACACCGGCACCGAAGGCGACAACATGTGCATAGCTGAGCCAACCGCTCGACCTCGGTATCACGGGAACCGGCGAAACATGCTCGAATGCGGCTATGTTCTCTGAAGAGAGATGGCTAGCCGGAGACTGGCTGGCCCCTGCCAACTTTGGCCCGGTGACAAGAGAGGTCCAGAAGAAGAGAAAGCCCGCGAGAATAGGGAGTCCCGAAAGTGTGCGCACCAGCCAGTAACTTCCGACTGCCCGAACCGAATCGATCCAGGGCGCGCTCGACTGCCAAACCTGCGCCTCGACCAGGCCCGCAATCGTGAGATCTGCGACCATCAGTGTCAGGCCCGTGGCGAGGAACCAGAACGACCAATTCATCGTGCGCTCGTTGTAACGGGTTCCGGGGATGCGTTGCCACAAATGGGCGATGCCGCCAAGGGCGGTGAAACTCGCAAAACCGATCATCGCCAGGTGCGAGTGGCCGATGACCCAGTCCGTAAAGTGAATGAAGCGATTGATCGGCATCAATGCCTGCACCGAGCCCTGCAAACTCACGACAAGATAGGCGACGACACCAAACCAGACGAAACGCAGTGGGATATCCTTCGAAGCAGTGCCGCTGCTTCCCCGCAAGGAAAGTAGCAGGTTGGTGACAACCAGAATCACGTCCATTCCGAGATAGGCCGATGCAACGATGGCGCCCTTCTGCGCGGCCATGGGGATTGCTGAATAGACGTAGTGGTGCGTCCCGTTCAATGGATAAATAAAGAAGAGCAGCCAGAAGCCGACCATTGACAGAAAATGGCTGAAGATCGGGCGGCGGGTGGTTGCGGGTATGACGTAATATGCAATCGCGAGAGCAAATGGCGTTACGAAGAGGCCGACAGCATCGTGAATCCACAGGCCGCTGAACGCCGCACCCCGCGCGCCGGGAACCAATTCAGGTACGAAATTCCCGACCGGATAGGCCAACATCGTGAAGATGATGCCTCCGATGATGTACCAACCGCTGACATACAGATCTGAGAGCCGCGCTTTGAGAATTGGCAGAACAAACTCGAAGACCATCAACACGAACGCAAGGACGACAAACGCATCTACCACGAGAGGAAATTCCGCCCATTCGAGCGGCTGGCTGAACCCGGCAGCGACCAGTACCCATCCGGGAAGCACGACCGCAAAATTCCAGACAACAAAGAGAAACCATCCGAGACTACGGCTCAAAATCGGTCGATTTGCCAGTCGGGGTACAACGTAATAAAAGAACGCCAGAAAAGCATTGCCCAGCCAGCCAAAGAATATGCCTTGCGTGTGGTTGTAGCGAAGCCTGCCCCAGGTAAGCCATCCATGGCCTCCCAGAAATTCCGGAAAGCTAAACTTTGTGGCCACCAAAATGCCGAATATGACCGAGATCACTAACGTCACCAGTGATGCGAACACGTGGGCACGGATCAGATCGTATTCAATCGTCGGAAGCGCGCCTGAGCTCTGGGCGTTTGGCCCCTCATCTTGACCGGTGAAGTGTTGTGCGAAAGTTGTCATTGACCCGCACCCTTGTCGGCATTCTTCTCTCGATCGAAACTGTTCAGCATCCAACTCGCTACAGCCGTCCGGTCCTCCGGCGACAGCCCAGACTCCCGCGGACCCGGTGCAAAGTTGCCCCATTCGGGTTGGGGATGGGTTACGGCCGAGGCGAGTCGAGAGCGCAAATCCGGATTACCGGCCGTAGTAGAGAATCCGCGGCGATAGAAGGTCACAATTTCCTGGTAACTAGGTGCGCTGGAGCGCGCCGTCATTTCATGACAGCCCGCGCATTGTCGCTGTGAAATCTGGTAACCGCGGTCCACCAACGCACTTTCGTCTTGCGTGACTTCCGGAACAACCACACTCGCGGCGGTCACTGGGCGGCGCAACGCTTCTCCAAACGACTGGCGATCGTCGCGCGTCCCCCACCAGGCCAGCAGCGTTCCCAGGAGCAGTACGGAAGTCAGCAGGCCGATCGGCGGTCGTGATGGATGCTCATTCCCGACGTTATTCGCCATAGGTTCCTTTCGAACCTTGACCGGTGCCAGCCTTGCCATTGATAGAAACCACGTAGTTCGTGATCTTCAGCACCTGGTCGTCAGAAATATGCGCACCGTAAACGTCTTTCATTTTCTTGACTTCACTCAGCCACGTGGTCCGGGAGAATCGCGGCTGCATCGTGATGTATCGCGGTGAATGGCAAACGACGCACGCGGTTATAAATTCATCACGCCCAGCGCTCGGCGGAAACACTGGCTCGTCATGCGGCAGCACGATGGTATGAACCGGGTTGTCTGACCGGGGATGAAGCATCGATTCCATTTTTCCGTTCGCGATGCCATGATCCTGCTCCTTCGAGGTCGACCGATGTGCGCAGCTGGCGAGCAGTGCCGCAAGCCCTATCGAAAGAACCAGGCTTCTTGTCTTTGGGAGCATGCGTTGTTACCCCACCTTGACGTCAACTTGCTGGATTACATTCCACATAAAGCCACTGCGGTTCCACTGTTGCTTGCTCTGTGTATCTCCCACCGCATTTGTTGCGCGAGCCATGAGTCGGTACTGCCCCCGCTTTCTCGGTGTCCACCACGTGCGCCAGCGCCGCCACGAATACTTTCCGATTTCCGGATCCAGTCGAGCATCTACCCAGGTGCCTCCTCCGTCCGTCGAGACTTCCACTCGTCGAATCCCGTAACCTGAGTCGAAAGCAACGCCCTCAATCTCGGTCGGCGCTCCCGAATGCAACATTTCGTCGGGGTCGGGACGAACGAAAATGGAGCGCACGTTGAATCGATTAATAGGAATCGTGTCTTTGGCCAGATCCTTTGGAGATTCGGTGCCGTTGGGACCGCTGGGAATGCGATACGCTTTGTCCGTCCAGAAGTTGCTGAAGGGTTGAGGCAACACAGTGATGTCGCTCAAAGCTTTCACCCAATAAGTGCCATACCATCCGGGGACGACCAGGCGCAGGGGAAAGCCGTTTAGCATCGGCAGCGGTTCGTCATTCATGGCGTAGGCGATCATCACCTCGCCATCCCGTGCGTGGTCGATGGAAAGGGACTTCACGAAGTCAGCCACAGAAGGGAGTGGCGGAGCGTCAAGCCCGTTGAATGAGACATCTACGGCGCCTGCCTTGACTTGGGCCCGATCCAGGATCGACTTCAGTGGGACACCGGTCCACTTCGCATTGCCGACCGCGCCATGGTTCCACTGACCGCCTGGAACGCGAGGCTCGAAAAAGCTCCGAGAATTTCCGGAACATTGGTTGACGGCGACGATGGAGATTGCGTCGAAGCGCGATCGAAGATCATCCATGCTGAGCTGCAAGGGCTGCCGGACGTGGCCGCTGACATTCAGCCGAAACGTATGTAGATCCACGGAGGTAGGGATTCCCTCGAGGTGCCACCGAACGAAGAAAGCTTCATTCGGCGTGAGGTCCTGACGAAAATAGTGGATGGCGGTTTCCAGCTGCGGCGGCCGATCGGTGAGCAGGATCATCTCTGTTTTTTCCGGGAATCGAGCGAGCTCAGCCGGGCCCGATAGAGTCCCTATCACAGAACTGTTTCGATTGCAGGATGCGGTCAATGCCATAACACCGGTGGCACCCATGAGCTGCAAAAATCCGCGCCGGTTCATGGATCCACTGCCCGTGCCTCGATATCCTTTGGTATTCATGGATTTCACTCATCCGGCCATCAAAGGCACATCCGCGGAAACATCTTCGTCAACCAGCCGCGTACAACCACAGAGGCTGAACGGTGCCAAGCTGGGGCGTCCATCGCCGACGGCGTTCAGTTGTATTCCTCGTAGATCTTTTCTGTCTCGTAATCTTCTTCAACACGCGGTCGGCGAAGCACCGTGAGGCCGTCGCTGCCCAAAAGATAGGTGGTACCTGTTTCCTCATTGACGATCTTGTGCTTTACTTGCTTGATAGTTGCAAGAGGGATCGGATGTGCTGGATTCGAAATGTCCGCGACCCGATAGTCGTGGGCCGTCGCGCCGCCAACATAGTGGTAACGTGCATTGATCATCACCAAGCCTGTCTGACCTAACGATTCAGAATGGCCGGGCTCGCGGAGACTACTCGTGCTTTTCAGTGCTGGTCTCTTGGGCTCGCGAAGATCGAGCTCTGCTAACTGCCCACTGTCGCGGAAGCGGACCAACTCAGATCGGCCGCTTAGATAGCGCACAAAATCGAATGCTCCTGCTGCCTTGAGTGGAACCGACGCCGCTGCCTTAATCTTTGCCGGATCCGTGACATCGAAGATGGAAAGCTGAACGCCATTTTGCTGCTCCACGTAGAGGTACGTCTCGCCATTCCCGGCCTGGTATAGGAAGAGCGCCTGCCCCGGGGTCCGAGCCATCTCCGGAAGATCCGCGGGCTGCTCAATGATCAGATTCCCTGAGTGCGACTTGATCTCCGCTTGAACATGTACGGTCAGCAGCAGACCCATGACAGCTGCTATTGCTAAGCTTCCAAATCCAGACGCTTTTGTCGTTTTCACTGCCTCATCTCCTTTTACGAGTCCGAGTATCGAGCTATTTTCTTGAGAGCACGTTTGTGTTCAAGGCCTCTCAAAGCCTAATAAGTTGCAAGAATCGCTCGGTCCGTGAACACTTCTGGATTTTGCTTATCACGCAACTGGTCAAGACTCTCTCTCCGCAAGCAGAGCAAGTTCGATTCCAGTCGCACGACGGAGCAAGAAGAATCAATTGCGCGCAACACCGCTAGTTCTGCGGTGTATTAAGGACTGTCCCTATCGTTGTTGGAGGCTTAACGAGCTGACTAGTGTCGGTCCTTGGACAGCGTATGTCGACAGATCGTCGGGGTCGTTCCCTCTGCTGCCGTGCTTGGACGATGCGCCAGCAGTACTTGAGGAACAACTCCTCGAAGATCACGATGACTGAAGAAGTATTTGGAAAGAACGCGAGGATTGACGCGCAGTCCAGCTTAGAGGCTGCGCCGCGGAATGTTGTAGCCGGGATAAAGAATAGAAACGAGAAGTCCGTTGATGCCAGTTTCTGAGATCGCGATCTAGTCGTCGACACATCGTCTGTACCTGAGAGACTAGTTCGGTTTATTCGGGGTGATGGGGAAGTGAAAGCCGGACTTCGAAAAGTTGTATTCGAAGTACGCGTACGGATAGCCGTAATCCTGGCCCTTGGTCGTGGAGCTAAGAAATTTTCCCGCAAACATGCGGCCATAGCCGAGGCCGAAGTTCAATCCCTTATTTACTTCGTACTCCGCAACCATATCGAATTCATTGCCGACGTGGCGGTTCGCGCCGGGATGGGCGGGAACCGAAATGGCTCCGCTACTGGCGTATAAATTATCCTTTGAGGTGGCCAACCAGTAGCCTTCAAATTGTTGTTTGAGTTTCCATTTTCTCGTGGGCTCTTCTTCAACGCCGGTTCGGAACTGCACCAGGTTCCGGCGGCCCACCAGATCGTCGAAACCGTACTTGTCGTGATTTGAAGGATAAACCTGGTCGAAAGTATTCCACGTGTGGCTATTCGGATTTTTCGTCCCCGAGGCGTAGTTGCCCTCGAGGAACACGTGAGGGAGGGCGGCTACCCCGCGAAATGTTTTGCCCACGTTGGCATAGCCCGCCCATGCGGCAATGGAAGACGAACCCAGCGATCCTGTCTGTCCGTCAAATTCAGTGTCGTAGTCGAAAGCGTCAGGTAGATCGCCCTTCCAGTGCAGACCGATGGTGACTTCATTGAGGTGCCCACGGTTTAGCGTCTCTGAGAGTTCAGGGTTCGAGTGCGCGACGCGCCAGAGAACGTACGGCTCGAAGTCGGCTTTGGGGACAATGTTCTGGAAGCTTCCGTAAACTCCGTACATGTTGTTGCCCGGAATCGCGTTGTGCAAGTCCGTGTTTTCGCCCGGAACCACGGAAGAAGCGAACACGCTGACTAAGAAGCCCGGATGATGAATATCGACTCGCGCAACGTTGAAAGTACGACCGACGTTAAGCCATTCCGACGGGCCGATGACGCGTTCATCTCCAAAACGCAGAACCTCGCGGCCTGCCAGCGCATCGATCCACCCTGTCTCGGAACTACCTAGTTGAGGATAGGCCTGCCAGACGGTCCACTTATCTTCGTACGGATTGCCATTGGCGATATGGTGGTTGAAGAAAATGCGGGAATCCTGCGCTTCGGCGTACAGCAACAGCCACTCCTTGGGCTTGATACCCATTCTTAGGCGCAAGCGATCCAACAAATAGAAATCGTTGGTACTGGCGTACCCGATCCCCGTCTGACCCTCGAGACGGCCGCGAAATTCCCCGCCAATGCGGAGCCAACTGGGCAGACGTAGGTTAATCTGGTGGACGGGGAACAGCCAGTTCAAGGAGTCATCGCTGCCGACTGGGTCAAATGGAGCTGGGGCGCCCGAATTTACCCTCGATCCAGAACCCGCGTTCGAGCCGGGATCGGTTTGAGCCTGCATGCGCTGCCCAGCGATATACGACACAAGCAAGAGAATGAAAACGCTACATCTTCGCATTACAACCTTTTCAAAACAGAATTTGCCTTGGGCGCTCACTTCATGGATTTCACTCATGCGGGCATCAAAAACATGTCTCCAAAAAACCAGTTCGACGACAAGGCACGCACCGAACATAGACGATGAGCGTTCGGACGGCGTCCGTTACCCTGCAATCACGAGTTCCTTTTCCGAAGGGATTTTCGCAATCTGTTTCTGGTTGAGATTTATATGGGCCATCACAGCTTCCGGGGGCACACGCCTGAGCCAGTTATTCAAAGAGACGTCGACAAACTGATCGGCCTTAAACATTTCCAGAAATGTGCAATCGGTGTCGCCCGTATTTTCGATGTAGTGAGTTGCGACCCTAGGAACAAAGCCCACATCGTTGGCGTTGAAGTCCATGGTACGAGCTCGACCCTCATTCATGATGACGCTCATGCGCCCTTTGCCTCTCAGCCAGAACTGCCACTCGCTGGCATTGGGATGCCAGTGCAACTCCCGCAAGGCTCCGGGCTTGAGAGTCACAAGCGCCGCGGCGACATTCTTCGTGACGGGGAAATTACGCGAGTCCACAATACGAACTTCGCCTCCCGGTGTTTTCCGCGTGGGAGCCATAGTCGACATCTTGAACGTGTATTGGATGGGAGATTCCACGCGTTGTCCGCCAATCGCCGCCTTGTCTTGCGCGAGCGATAGAGGCAGATCCGCCGGAAAAATGTAAAGCTCTTCTTTTCTCACAATTTTCGCGATCGTTTCCTTGTCGAGGCCGAAATTTTTGGCCAGAATGTTCCGCGGCGTGTGGGCAATTGTCTCGGAGAGAAGGAAGGTGCCGTCCTCCGAGAAGTCACCTTCATCGAACACCAGCAGGAATTCGCAACCATTTGGACGAAGCCCCTGAATGGAATGGGGAAAACCGGCCGGAAACAGCCACAGATCGCCCTTGTTCACGTCATCGATGAACATCGTGCCGTCCGGACTCATGACGGTGACGCGGGCGCTCCCGTCGAGCATGATCGCCCACTCATCCGCCGTGTGCCAGTGCAGCTCGCGAAAGCTGCCGGCGGTAAGCCGCATGTTCACTCCGGCCAGATCCTTTGAGGTCGGCAGCACCTTGGCGTTCACCTCGTGCGTCCAGCCACCCTCCTCCACCCGTTTGTGCACCAAATCGAAGGAGTACCAGACCGGCCCAATATCGCCATGATCGGTTGGAGGAGGCATGTTTGAACTTGGGTTCTCGGCCAGTAACGGCTGGTTTTCCTGTCCAGGATTGCTCGCGGAAATATCATTTTCTGCTTTGCGTGTATCTTGTACCTCCTGCGCATGCGCGGTGATTCCAGCCAGCGCTGCTGTCGCCAGCGCTGAACTGACGCCCAAGAAATTCCTTCTTGACAGATCAGCCACGGCCTTGTTTTCGTTCTGATCGCTCACTGACTACCTCCTTATTGCGTATTTAAGATCGCGTTTTGTGCGTTCACGTTGAAGGTCGCAATCTCTAATCACGGCTCATGTTTTGGATCTGGTGCACTTTCAATGCCACCACGGCAGCGCATTGAATCCGTTGTTTGTGATGGCTTTCTTCACCAGTGTCGATTTGCGAAAAAAGATAGTCTGCTTTGGCGACCACCGGTTGGCAGCCGCTGTCGACATACCGTCGCGCGGGGCCTCGCCGCGCGGAGCAATGCCAAAACATTTGAACTGTGGTCGCGCAATAGGCGCACTTGCAGAAGGTCCGGTCCCACCGGTGGGTTCCGACCTCGCACGGGATTGAGGGCTGGACATTCCAGAACCAGTGTGCCGGGTATGTGTCTCTTGCGTAGCGCGCGCAAAACGTCAGTCAGGGCCTTGCCCTCTTGGGTATGGACAACTGCGGCGGTTTTGGAGACGTCATTCTCGACGTGACTCGACGCAAGATCACCGTCGAGCGCAACGACCGGTTTGAAGACTACACGACTACGACCTATGAGGTGTAAGGCTATGGCCCACCCACTCAAGCACGCTGAGAGCAGCGTAAGGAAATTCGGCGGAAGGCCGGAGGACTATCTTCCGATTCACAACTGGTTTGATGAATCGAAAGCGTTCCTCGCGGACTTCCGCCACCGGGCCTTACGTCATCATGCCGAGGGCATTTTCCTGGCGGAGAAACTGTTTGGCGTTGCCATCGTGAACAGCGACGGAAAGCAAATTCCCCTCCGCTACGTAGGGGAGCAACATGTTCGGGAAGATCTTGGTCGAATTCCCACAGCGCAAGATTGGCTGTTGCAGATCAAGCCCCAACGGAGGATGTACGGCCAGCGCCTGGACGAAGAAACACCAACCAAGGAGGTACCCCAATGAGCGGCTCAAACGGTCACGCAGAGAAAGATCAAGTCTCCGCATCCGGACCGCAGCCTGGGATGCTGGCAGCCGAAGTTCTTCAAGTCCCCGCCGAAAGGATCAAAGAACTAGTGGCGGCCTTGGAAGTACCGTTTGACCAATCGCAAATTGACTGGCGTGTGACGAGCACCACGAAGGGACAGCAGCCGGCACGCGGCCAAGTCGTTCCATACGCGGATCAACGTGCCTACACCGATCGGTTGAATGCGCTTTTCACGCCTGCTGGCTGGACGCGCAAATACGCCATTCATACCAGCGCGAATTTCGAACGAAGTAAAGACCAGAAGATTGCCGCGAAGGTGCTGGTCACGTGCGAATTGACCATCTTTGGACTGGGTTCCCATTCGGCCACCGGAGAAGAGTGGGCCGACGACCCAAACGCTGGAACCTCGGCCGAAGCTCAGAATTTCAAGCGAGCTGCAAGTTGTTTTGGCCTTGGCCGGTATCTGTACTACTTCACAGGAACGTGGGTTGATCTGGACGAGCGGAAGCGACCGAAATCAGTTCCGCAATTGGCAGGCTGGGCGACGCCCGCAGGGTGGCGAGAAGGTCTCCGGCCACGGTCGGTGGGAGAGCCGAAACCATCCCTTCAAGCGCCCGCAGGGAACGACGGCGGTGGCCGACACAGTGGAAATGGCCACGCGGTCAATGGTGATGTACTCCGCGAGATTGAAGGGATGGAAAAGACCGTCGGCAAACGCATGTATCGCGGGATCTTGAAGACCGTGGCGAAGGTATGGAATCCGAAAGACATTCATGACAAGGCAATCCAAGAAAAAGTACTGGCACACATGCAGGCGGCAGAGCGCGGATTGCGGCGAGCCGAAGCGGCACGAGAAAAGGCGGGGCTAGCTGCTTTCGCCAGAGTCCTGGGATCTTTGCGATTGAGTTCACTCGACCAGGTGGACAATCTCAAGACCCTACAAGAAATCGTAGTCGCGCTTGAAGCAGCGGAACCACGACTCGGATAGTGGTGAGGCAATGGCCAGTTCTGTAGCATCAGCGTCGCTCTTAGGTTAAGGTGCTTTATGTCAATAGCTTATAACCACATCGTGGCTCGAAGTGGACACCTAAACCGGTATAGCATATGCTTGGCATATGCCAAAGGAGGCAGCCAATGAGCCCGGAGCGCCACGTCAAAATCTTTAAGAATGGTCGCAATCAGGCGATCCGGATTCCCCGCGAGTTCGAGTTTTCGGGCGAGGAGGCGATCATGCGAAAGGAAGGCGACCGGCTTATCATCGAGCCCACTCCACCGAAATCCCTGCTGGCAGTGCTGGCGACGCTAGCGCCGCTGCACGAGGATTTTCCGCCCATTCGGGACTTGCCCCCTGATCCGGTCGATCTCTGATGCGCTACCTTCTCGATTCCAACATCGTTTCTGATCTCGTCCGCAACCCGCATGGAAAAGTGGCCCAGCACATCCGCAAGGTTGGCGAAGCGCAAGTCTGTACCAGCATCATCGTCGCTGCGGAATTGCGTTACGGGGCGACGAAGAAGGGCTCTCCGCGGCTCTTGGCCCAGCTCGAAGCGGTGCTGGGGGCGCTTGAAGTCTTGCCCTTCGAGGCACCGGCGGATGCCGCCTACGGATTGCTGCGCACACGGCTTGAGCAGGCTGGCAGACCAATCGGCGCCAACGACCTGCTCATCGCGGCTCAGGCGCTTTCCCTCGCTTACACCATCGTCACCGATAACGAAAAAGAATTCGCCCACGTCGAGGACCTTCGACGGGAGAATTGGCTGCGCTAAGCCGAGCTGCGTTTCGATTGGTTAGGAACCACGTTTCGGCTTTACGCGCTCCTCCCTACTCGCGCTGCTCGTACTCTCTATCTAAAAACGTGCTCTGCTTATCAAAGCAGATGTGACGTTATCTCTTGATGACTTTCGTCATCAGAGAATCGCTCCTCACTGATGCGAGGGACTGAGTTGCCTTCTCTTTCGTAGCCTTCATCCCGCCCCATCGCGACTTCCGCAGACGCGCAGCCACCCGGGGTACCGCTTAAGCAGACCGCTAGGGACTAACGCGCCTTCAACCTGATTGCCAATGAATGAGAAACGAGGATGGCCATGAGAATTCGTCTGACCACCAGAGCCAACCTGTTCGAAACACGCAAACAAGAACACATCGAACGCGGCTACCGCATTGAGGATGAACGAGCCATTCCTGTGAACGGTTTCTGTTCGTTTGTCGCTGTGCGGGAACTGCCTGTTTCCGACAAGCTTGCCGATCTCGTCGCTGCTGCCGTCAACGCAATCCACACTCCTCGTGGGGACTGGTGAGGTGCTCGATGTCGCTCAAAATCCGGTTTCGTTTCGATGGACGTTGCACACGTCATCCGGGCTACGACCCGAAGCGCGATGGTCGCCCGTCCGATGGGAAGTGTGAAGGGTGTGAGTCTCTGTACGTCATTCACCTGTACACGAAGATCGCGAAAAGAAGAGCCGAAGACGCGAACCTCATCGTGGTCCGCGCTCTCACGGAGCGTGAGGAACACAAAGCCGACGATGTGCAGCCAAGCCCTGGAACTGGAGATGAATCATGAACTCTCCACCGACAATTCCGCTTTTTCCCGCTGGGCGCCTTGTCGCCACGCCGGGTGCCCTCGCCTTGCTCGAGCAGACGAACAAGTCACCTCTGGAATTCCTTTCCCGACACCTTCGCGGCGACTGATAGTTATGTGGAATCTGTTTGGCAAGCCCTGATATTTGATTAATTCAGAGGTAACTCTAGTGAGCTTGGTATTTGCGCTGCGCCTTCCGGAACGAAGGCCTGCGACGCCGTAGGCGGAGCGTTTAGGCCGAAGTGGAGGGAGGGGCAGCGCAGCCGAGAGATAGAACAAGTGTGATGCGGCCAAGAATCATGCTCGGAACGGGTCTTTCTGCGTAGACAGCGTAAAATCGCGGCTGAGATTGCAAGTATGAGAAGTCGATTTGCAGTAGCTGCGGCTGCGATCTTTTGCCTGACGTTTGACATGTCTTCCGCGCAAGCTCAGAAGCAGAGCGGGCCAGCAACGTATGGTGCCCTTTATCTGGCAGGAAACAGGATCCTCACGCGGATCGACCTTCAGGCCGGCGGCAAAAAAGAGTGGCGACTCCTAGCTGCCATGGGCATGAAAGAAGAAGACATTTGCTCCGCGAGGCACGTGCCGATGACATGTGATTGGTATGTGTCAGAGCCGTTCTAGATGTACCAAACAGGCACCTCTACTTCTCAGCCCCGACTACGACTCCCGGGGACGATCCTGAATCGGATCCTGATGGAAGCAGTCGGGGACCTTTCGCAGTGTGGGTGCTCGATCTCGAAACGATGAAGGTGCTGCATAGATTTGATGTGGGCGCGGCTCCGGGCTCGATCATCTTGACGAGCGATGGCAAGCAACTGCTCGTGAGCTGGGACACCGCCCTTTTGATCGTCGATACATTCGACACACATACGCTTACGAAGGTCAGTTCCGTAAGGAACGCCGGAAAGAATACGTTGGACACTTATTTCACGCCAGGATCGTACTTCCTTCCTAGTGGGAAGTTCATTATCAGTGGCGGGGTCGGTGCTGATTTCCGTATTCGAGTATCGGACCGGCACTTCCAACAAGAACTTGTTGATCCGAGAGCGCAATTGCCACCGAAAGAAAAGGAAAAATTGAGTGCATTTGCGAAAACGGAACGGGTGGACAGAAAGTCTTGGTTTGCGTCCCAGCATCATCGCGAAACGGAAAGACCCTGGTTTTCGTGGCAAATAAAGAGATGACGAAGACTGCATTCTGGACTGTGGACATGGAAACTGGTGCGACCTCACCTGCAACGATCACCGACTACTACGCCGTAGCACAGCGAATCGGTTCGGGGAATGAATTCGTAACATTTGAGGGTCTGATGTCAAAGGCTCCCGGAGGAAACTACGAGTTCGTGCGGACTGGCCGCATGAAGATCTATGACGCGACGACCGGCGATCTGGTAAGACAGTTCGACAAACCGGACTTACGAGGAGCGGGCTCAGTGCTGTGCCTGTCACCGAATGGGTTACTGGCCGCCTACGCGCAAGGCCCAAAGGTATCGCTACTTGACTTCGCGACCGGCGAACTAAAGCCTCTGGCCACTCTGAGCGAACGACCTGAACCGATGTCCGGCGCTTGCGGCTTCAGCGAATGAGATTGTGTACGATACGCCGACCTCGTCACTGCCAAGCTGATTTGATGACAGAGAAGAGCTCTCAATCAGACATCTGCAACTGCAGGAGGCACGGGAGACATCAACACGTTTGAAAACAGCGACATGGTCAAAGATCACGTGCCCGCGATATACACCAGCGACTATTCAAGAATCTGAAGTGGCGTCTTTCCGGATGGAGTCGGAACGTTGTCGAGACGGCGCAATAATGACTCCAGTGCGGAAACGCCGTTGTCAAGAGCTGCGACCTCTGCGTCGGTCAAGGGGGGATCTCCTGGCGCATGCGCAACAGATTGCTCTTGCCCTCCAGCAGAGCCGCCGCGGTCTGAATTCCATTCGAGCGTACGGCAACTGGTTGCTGATCGTCCCAATCCGCCCGCGTCCGGAAACCCGGACATGGCAAGCAATTCAGTCCTCTGTCATGCTGAATCAGGAATAAATGCGCAGATCTTTCTGCTGTAACGTGCTTGAGAGCTTCCCCTGTCAGTTCTGGATTGACCGCACAATCTGCCTGGGAGAAGTTCCGGAAAAGCGAGGGCATCCTCACTGCCGATCTGCGCGTACAAGAAGTCGCGATCATTGAACCCTAATAGACCGGCAAGGCGACGTGGCCTCGGTCCACTCAAGCAGGCGGGCCAGCGGGACTATGTCAGTGGGGAGAGCGCCAGTGTGAAGACTCTGAAACCATGGGACGTGCAAACTGGGATCATCCACGGACGACTCCAGGAGCGCGGTTCTCTTCGAACGAAGCTGCATCGGTAGTCGTGGAATAGCTTCGATATCAAACCCAAAGACCCGTAACCAGTCTCTCAGGCGGTAGTTAGAAATCCGGCTGAATGCAACTAGTACTATGACCACATGAATAGTAATACAGATAGATACTTGTCAGCGGACAGGTTCGGGCGTATTGCTGGGGCATGGGAGACGGCAGGAAAGTTCAGCTGCGGCTGTCCAAGCCGGAGCAGCAGCAATTGGATGACTTGTTGAGCGGCGGTCTGCAGCCGGTACGAACAGTGCTGCGAGCCTTGGTGCTGCGACAACTGGCGGATGGGCAAGCGATTCGCAAGGTAGCCCGCAACATGGGCTTGACCCCGAAGACGGTTTGGCTGACCAGCCAACGCTATCAGCAAGGCGGTCTGGAGGGAGCCTTGTATGAGCGGGCGCGACCGGGGAAAGAAGCGCGGTTGGATGCCCAACAGCGGCAGCGCATCGTGGCCCTGGTATGCAGTCCGCCGCCGGAGGGCCGGGCACGGTGGACGGTGCGCTTGCTGGCGGAGGAGGCGGTGAAGCGCAAGCTGGTGCCGGGAGTGGGACGAGAGACGGTCCGGATCTTGCTCGAAAGCCACGACCTGAAACCGTGGCGGGAAAAAAATGTGGTGCGTGGCCGAACTCGATGAGGAATATATCGCGCGCATGGAGGATGTGCTGGCCGTGTATGAAAAGCCGCTCTCGGTACGGGAACCGGTGGTGTGTATCGACGAGAAACCGGTGGTGCTGCATCAGGAAGTTCGACCTCCGGTAGCGCTGCAGCCAGGACGGGTGGCCCGTCGCGATGGCGAATATCGGCGTTGCGGAACGGCCAATGTGTTCTGCGGTGTCCAACCGAAAGCGGGGCGGCATTTTACCAAGGTGACCAACGACCGCTCGTCGCCCGAGTTTGCCGATTACCTGCTGGATGTGGCGGCGAGCTACCCCGAGGCCGATACCATCCATCTGGTGATGGACAATCTGAGTTCCCACACCCGCAAGGCGGTCGTCGAACGTTTTGGGGCAGAGGCCGGCGATTGGCTGTGGAATCGGTTCACCGCGCACTATACCCCCAAGCACGGGAGTTGGTTGAACCAGGCGGAGATCGAGATCAGCTTACTCTCCCGGCAATGCTTGGGCCGACGCCGGATCGGGGATCGAGCTTCTCTGCGGAAGGAAACGCGGGCGTGGAACCGCCGCATGAATCGCGACCGAGTCACGATCCAGTGGAGCTTTACTCGCACGCAGGCTCGCAAGAAGTTTGGCTACAAAATCACGCGGTCACGGTACTAGTGGCCTGTCGCGATGAGTTCGTTACCGGTCCGCGGGATCCCTCAGGGGCTGAAGCCCGCGTCATTATGAGCTCTGGGCGGCACGGCTGAAGCCGTGCCCTTTCCAAAGCAACTAACCAGATGGCCCGCTCTGAGTAGTGATTGTTCTGCGACAGGCTACTAGTGTCCTGTCCCGGAAATACGTTCACATAGTCGCTGGACTTTAGCGAAGATGGAATCTGCTGTTGCCGTCCAGACGAAGGGCTGGGCGTTCTGGTTATCGTTTGCGACGAATTGATCGATCTTGGTCACCAGTTCTTTCACGCTGCGAAAGGTTCCGCGCCGGATAGCTCGCTGCGTGATCCGGTGGAACCAGATCTCCACCTGATTGAGCCAAGAGGCGTAGGTCGGAGTGAAGTGCACATGAAAGCGGGGTCGCGTTGCCAGCCAGCGCTTCACCCGCGGATGTTTGTGGGTCGCGTAATTGTCCACGATCACGTGCACGTCCAGGTCCGGCGGCACGTTGTTGTCGATCTGCCGTAGAAAGTCCAGATATTCTTGATGCCGATGTCGTTGCCGACAGCGCGTGAGCACCGTGCCCTTGGCTGTGTCCAGCGCGGCAAACAGGGTCGTGGTTCCATGACGCCGATAATCGTGGGTGACGCCTTCGACGTACCCCAGCCCGATGGGTAGCATGGGCTGGGTGCGTTCCAGCGCCTGAATCTGGCTCTTCTCGTCCACACACAGGACCACCGCGTTTTCCGGGGGATGCAAGTACAGTCCCACGATGTCGCGCACCTTCTCCACGAAAAACGGATCAGTCGAGAGCTTGAAGTGGCGCTGCCGGTGCGGCCCCAGCCCGAAGGCCCGCCAAATGCGGTGCACCGTGGATTTCGAAAGCCGGGTCTGGCCTGCGATTTGCCGCACACTCCAGTGCGTGCCGCCTTTCGGTTTTGTCTCCAGTGTTTTGCGCACCAACTGGGCCACTCGTTCATCGCTGATCGGTCGCGGACGGCCTGGGCGCAACTCGTCATGCAGTCCCGCCACCCCCTGCTCCACGAAGCGTCGCCGCCATTTGCCCACGGTGGCGTTGCTCAATCCCAATTGCCGGGCAATCTGTTGGTTCATCTTTCCCGCCGCGCTCAGCAAAACAATTCGTACCCGAGTTACCAGTCCCGCCGGAAGCGAACGGGAACTGGCCATGCTTTCCAGTTGCGCACGCTGCTCCGGGCTCAACACCAACGCCGCTTTCGGTCGTCCCATCGCCATAGGCACCTCCATTGTGCATCAGAGACACCTATTTACCTTGCAATACTAATGCCACTTACTTATGGGACACTACAC
>CAWFUU010000031.1:0-103581 GCA_963819035.1 uncultured Acidobacteriaceae bacterium
TCGAGCACCGAAGAAGGCGACGGAAAACCGAAAGCGCGTGGGACGCGGCATGGGTTCCGGCATGGGAAAAACGTCCACGCGGGGGCACAAGGGACAACGATCCCGCAGTGGATCGCGGATGATCCGCGGCTTTGAAGGCGGCCAAATGCCGCTGCACCGCCGCATGCCCAAGCGCGGGTTCACCAATATTTTTCGCAAGGAATTCAACATCGTGAGTCTGGAGCGGCTGGCCGCGCTAGGCGAAGCATTTCAGGGCGCACCGATCACGCCCGACGTTCTGCGCAAAGCGGGGGTCATCAAGACCAAGCTCCCGGTGAAGATTCTGGGTGATGGCGAACTAAAGGCTGCGATTACTGTGCACGCGCACAAGTTCTCGAAATCGGCGCAGGAAAAAATCACCAAGGCGGGCGGCAAGGTAGAGGTCTTGCAGTAATGTTTGACAAACTGGCGAACATTTTCCGCATTCCGGATCTGCGCAAGCGGATCCTGTTCACGCTGGGATTGCTGTTCGTGTACCGGTTGGGTGGGCACCTGCCCACGCCCGGCGTGAAGTGGGAGCAGTTGGAGCACTTCTTCGACCAGAACCGCGGCTCGTTTCTTGGGTTTGTGGATCTGTTCTCCGGCGGCCAGTTGCGGCGCATGACCATTTTCGCTTTGGGCATCATGCCGTACATTACGGCGTCGATCATTCTGCAGTTGCTGACCGTAGTCTATGAACCGCTGGCCAAACTGCAGAAGGAAGGCGAACTCGGTCGGAAGAAGATTACGCAGTGGACGCGGTATATCACCGTCATCCTGAGCGCGGTGCAGTCGTTCGGAATCGCCGTCGGCCTGGAGAAAACTGGGGACTTCGTCGTCGATCCGGGCTGGAAATTCCGCCTCTTGACCATGCTGACGCTGACCACGGGCAGCGCGTTCATCATGTGGCTGGGCGAGCAGATCACCGATCGCGGCGTCGGGAACGGGATGTCGCTGCTGATCTTCGCCGGCATCGTCGTGGGTCTGCCGCGCGGAGTGGGTGATCTCGTGGAGAAGGCCAAGAACGCGGCCTGGGGCGCGATGACGTTCCCGCTGATGATCGGGATGGTTCTCTTCATGATCGTCGTTGTTGCGTTCATCGTTTACGTGGAACGTAGCGAGCGGCGAATCCCGGTGCAGTATGCCAAGCGCGTGGTCGGACGCAAGGTGATGGGAGGGCAGTCGACGCACTTGCCACTGCGGGTCAACGCCGGCGGCGTCATGCCGGTTATCTTTGCATCGTCGATTCTGACTCTGCCGCAGACGATCGGATATGGCTTGCGCAACAACCGCTACTTCGGCGATCTGATTCGGCTGTTAGGATGGGGCGAGCCGCTGTACACCTTGCTGTATGCGCTCGGCATTATTTTCTTCGCGTATTTTTACGTTTCGATCGTGTTCAATCCTAGTGAAGTCGCCGACAACATGCGCAAGTACGGTGGATTCATTCCCGGTATTCGTCCCGGCAAGCGCACTGCGGACTTCATCAATGAAGTGCTCACGCGAATCACGCTCGTGGGCGCGTTCTATCTGATCCTGATTTCGTTCATTCCCGAGTGGATGATCACGGGCATACATCTTAACCATCTTCCCTGGGCGCTGGGGCGATTCTTCGAGAATCTGCCAACGTGGGTGACGAATGGTTTGGGAGTGAACTTCTATTTCGGCGGAACGTCGTTGCTGATCGTCGTGGGTGTCGCGATGGACACTGTGACACAGATTGAGGCGCAGTTGATCATGCGCCACTACGATGGGTTCACGCCGCGCAGCGGACGCATACGCGGACGACGCTGGTAGAGATATATCGTGAGTGGATTTTGTGGGGGTTGCTGCACCTCGGCAATGGTTTTGGGGCGCCGGGGAGACTGAGGTTGGGAGGCTGGCCAGCCGATGGCGCAGGAAACCTCGCGGAATGTTGGCCCTGTGGTGCTGCTCGGACCGCCGGGTGCCGGAAAAGGCACTCAGGCGAAGCGCATCATGGAGCACTACGGAATTCCCCAGGTGTCGACCGGTGACCTGCTGCGCCAGAACGTGGTGCAGGGGACCGAGCTCGGGCTTGTTGCCAAGGCGGTGATGGCTCGGGGAGAACTGGTTGACGACGATCTGGTTTGTGAAATGGTGCGGCAGCGATTGATGCTGCCCGACTGCAAGCGCGGCTACGTTCTTGACGGCTTTCCGCGGACTGCGGCCCAGGCCGGGTGGCTGGATGCGCTGCTCGACCACGAGCTCTTTGACAATTCGCGTCCCACGCGGGCTTGGCCAATTGTGATCAGCCTGGACGTGGACTATAATCAATTATTGCTCCGGATCACTGGACGCCGTTCTTGTCCCACCTGTGGACGGATCTATAACGTCCACTTCCAGCCGCCCCGAACGGATGAAATATGCGATGAAGTTCACGGGACGAAGCTGGTGACCCGCAATGACGACCGGTTGGAAGTTATTCAGCCAAGATTGACGGCTTACCAGGAGCAGACGCGGCCAGTCGTGGATTATTATCAGCGCACCGGCCGGCTGATTTCGGTAAACGGTGATCTGCCCATGGATGACGTGACGGGGCAGATTTTCCGGATCCTCGAGGATCATCACGCGTAGGCATGGCCATAGTGTGCAAATCGGCGGGTGAGATTGAGAAGATGCGCCACAGTGGCCGCATCGTACGCCAGGTTCTCGATCACGTGAAGTCGCTGGTGGCACCCGGCGTCACCACGATGGATCTGGAGAAGGCCGCCGAAAAGAAGATTAAGGAACTCGGGGCCAAGCCGGCATTCAAAGGCTACTACGATTATCCCTGTGTGTTGTGCACGTCGGTGAATGAAGAGATTGTGCACGGCATCCCGTCGGAAAAGCGGATGCTTAAGGAAGGCGATATCGTTTCGATCGATTGCGGTGTGGTGCTCGACGGGTATTATGGCGACGCCGCAATTACCGTCCCGGTGGGCGATGCGGTGACGCCGGAATTGAAGAAGCTTCTGGAAGTGACCGAAGCGTCTTTGTATCGCGGGATTGAACAGGCGCGGATCGGCAACTCGGTCGGCGACGTGGGAGCGGCGGTGCAAGAGCACGTCGAGGCAGCGGGGTTCAGCGTGGTGCGCGAGTTCGTGGGACACGGCATCGGCACACGGCTGCACGAAGAGCCGCAAGTGCCGAATTTCGGCAATCGGGGACATGGTGCCCGGCTGCGCGAAGGAATGGTGATCGCGATCGAGCCCATGGTGAATTATGGGAAGCCGGACGCGAGGGTGCTGGGCGATAAGTGGACCGCGGTCACGGTCGACGGCAGTTTCAGCGCGCATTTCGAGCACTGCGTGGCGGTGACGAAAGACGGGCCGGTGATTTTGACGCAGTAGAACAGGCTCTCAGGATCTGCGCTGATGGCTGACAGCTGAGAGCGGATAGCTCTTAAGGAGTCGATGAGCAAAGAAGACGCGATTGAAGTGATGGCGGTGGTTCTGGAACCGCTGCCCAACGCCATGTTCCGGGTGGAACTGGACAACAAGCACCAGGTGCTGGCTCATGTTTCGGGCAAGATGCGCAAGAATTTCATCCGCATTCTGCCGGGCGACAAGGTAGCCGTGGAGCTTTCGCCTTACGACCTGAATCGCGGACGGATTGTTTATCGGTACAAGTAGAGAAAGAGCGCCGAGCTGCGCTCGGCGGACGGGCAAGAGTGCCCGTCTCCACATACTGGGGAGTTGGGAAGGGTTATGAAAGTACGAGCATCGGTAAAGAAGATTTGCGATAAGTGCAAGGTCATCCATCGCAAGGGTGTGGTGCGGGTGATTTGCGTTAACTCGAAACACAAACAGCGCCAGGGCTAAGAGTGAAAATCCCACTTCTCGCGCAAAGAACGCGCGAGAAATGGAAAACCCAGGCTAAGAGCCAGGAGAGGTTAAGAACAATGGCACGTATTGCGGGCGTGGATCTACCGCGCCAGAAACATATCAACATCGCGCTGACCTACATTTACGGCATCGGTCATCCGCGCGCCGGGCGCATACTGGATGAGGCCAAGGTCGAGCCGATGAAGAAGGTGCAGGACCTCAGCGAAGAAGAGGTTAACCGCATCCGTACGGTCATCGAGGCCGAAGGGTTGGTGGAAGGCGATCTGCGCAAGGAAGTTTCGATGAACATCAAGCGTCTCATCGAAATCGGTTCTTATCGCGGATTCCGCCATCGCCGCAACCTGCCGGTCCGCGGCCAGCGCACGCACACCAATGCCCGAACCCGCAAGGGTCCGCGCAAGGGAACGGTCGCTCAGAAGAAGAAGGCGACGGCGAAAACGTAACGACACGTTTCAAGGTTTCGAAGGTTTCAAGGTCTCAAAGATTCGGACCTTGAGACGTTGAAACTTTGAAACCTTGAAACTTGAGGTTTTATGGCAAAACCAGCAGCAACGGGCGGCGCAGCAGCCGCACCGGAGAAAAAAGGCAAGAAGAAAACCTTCAAGAAGAAGGAGCGCAAGCACGTGCCCCATGGACTGGCGTACGTGCAGGCGTCCTTCAATAACACGATCGTCACGATCACCGACATGAACGGCAACGTTCTGTCGTGGAAGAGCTCCGGTTCGCTGGGGTTTCGCGGATCTCGTAAAGGCACGCCTTTCGCGGCCCAACAAGCCGCGTCCAACGCCGCGAACATGGCGCGGGACCACGGCGTCCGCAGCGTGGATGTACGGGTCAGCGGTCCTGGCTCAGGCCGCGAGTCGGCCGTGCGCGCGCTGGCTGCCTCCGGGATCGAAGTGCGGTCTATTCGCGACGCCACGCCGATTCCACACAACGGCTGCCGTCCGCCGAAGCGCAGGCGAGTGTAGGTAGTAAGAGATTTGTCCGGGACGAAGGGTGAAGCCAAACCTGTAAACCGGTCATCTAAAGGAGAAGAAACTTGGCGCGTTATACCGATGCAGTCTGCCGTCTGTGCCGCCGCGAGGGGATGAAGCTGTTCCTCAAAGGCGCAAAGTGTTTTAGCGATAAGTGTCCCATCGAGAAGCGCAACTTCGCTCCCGGACAACATGGGA
The DNA here is from genome assembly GCA_963819035.1 of uncultured Acidobacteriaceae bacterium. Taxonomy (GTDB): domain Bacteria; phylum Acidobacteriota; class Terriglobia; order Terriglobales; family Acidobacteriaceae; genus Sulfotelmatobacter. The sequence continues at coordinate 5,036 of CAWFUU010000031.1, forward strand.
AAGACCGCAAGGCCAAGGTTGTAGGCTACGGCCTGCAGTTGCGCGAGAAACAGAAGGCCAAGCGCATCTACTTCACGCAGGAAGGCCAGTTCCGCAACTACTTCGAAAAGGCGGTGCGGTCCAGGGGCGTGACGGGCGAGAAGTTGCTGCAGCAACTCGAGCGGCGTCTCGACAACGTGATTTTCCGGCTGGGATTCGCCCAATCCCGGCGCCAGGCGCGGCAATTGGTGCGCCACGGGCACGTTGCCGTCGACAATCGCAAAGTCAACATTCCCTCGTACGAAGTGAGCGCCGGGGAGGAAGTTGCGATCCGCGAGAACAGCAAAAAGCTCACCGTGCTTGAACTGGCGAAGGAATTCGCCAGCCACGGGACGCTGCCGAACTGGCTGGAAGTCGATCGCGACAACTACAAGGGCAAGGTTCTCTCGTTGCCCAAGCGCGAAGATATTCAGTTGCCTGTGAACGAACAGTTGATTGTTGAGTTGTACAGCAAGTAGTCAGTTTGTCGGTCCATTTACATTCGTGCCAGACCAGCCCTTTCTGACATTAACCTGAGTTGGACCACTCAGCGAGTCAGGATCGAGCCAAACGGCCGAAGGAGAAACACATGCTTTGGAAAGGTTTTCAGAAACCGAAACGTCTCGCAGTTGATACTTCCACCCTCACCGACAAGTACGGCATCTTCTGGGCTCAGCCGTTTGAACGCGGCTTCGGCACGACCGTGGGCAATGCCCTGCGGCGTGTGCTGCTGAGTTCGATCGAAGGCGCGGCTGTGACCGCCGTGAAGATCGAAGGCGTGCTGCACGAGTTTCAATCCATCCCCGGAGTGGTTGAGGATGCGACCGACATCATCCTCAACCTGAAGCAGATTCCGTTCAAGCTCTCGGGCGACGCGCCGAAGGCCATCTACTTGCGCGCCGATCAGCCGGGCGTGGTCACCAGCGGCATGATCGAAGCCGATGGCGATGTCGAAGTGCTCGACAAGGACGTTTACATCGCGACAGTCAGTGAAGGCGGCAAGCTCGACATGGAAATGCGCCTCAAGCGCGGCCGCGGTTACACATCTGCTGACAAGAACTTCGACGAGGACCTCGGCATCGGGTTCATCCCGATCGACTCCGTGCACTCGCCGGTGCGCAAGTGCAACTACACGGTGGAAGCCGCGCGTCTGGGCCAGATTACGGACTATGACAAGCTCACACTCGAAGTGTGGACCAACGGCTCCATCACGCCAGCTGATTCCATCGGCCTGGCTGCGAAGCTGCTGAAGGACCACATGAACATCTTCATCAACTTCGAGGAGGAAATCGAAACCGGTACGTCGTCGTCGGATGAGCGTAAGCCCGAGATCCACAACGAGAACCTGAACCGGTCGGTCGAGGAGCTCGAACTTTCCGTGCGCAGCTACAACTGCCTGAAGAATGCGAACATCCAGACCATCGGCGAGTTGGTGCAGAAGACTGAAGCCGAAATGCTCAAGACCAAGAATTTCGGCCGCAAGTCGCTGAACGAGATCAAGGAGATTCTCTCCTCGATGGGTCTGAGCTTGGGCATGAAGATTGACGAGCACGGCAACGCTGTGCCCGGGCCGACGTCGAATGTCCCGTTGCCTGCGTCCGCATACGGACCGGACGACCAGCTGTAAGACAAAGTTTCAAGGTTTCAAAGATGCAGCCTCTTGGAAGCAGGTTTTGGGAAGGGCACGGCTTCAGCCGTGCCGCCCGAGGCTGGAAGAATCGGGTCTTTAGCCCCTGAGGTTTGAAATGCGTCACAAAATTGCAGGATACAAACTCGGACGGAACACATCGCACCGGCGCTCGCTGCTGCGCAACCTGGTCACCTCGGTGATCGTGGAAGAGCGCATCGAGACGACAGTTCCCAAAGCCAAGGCCGCTCGTCCGATCGTCGAGAAGATGATTACGCTGGGCAAGCGCGGCGATCTCGCCGCGCGCCGCCTGGCCACGTCCTACCTGATGACCGACGAAGCCGTGGTGAAGCTGTTCGATACCGTGGGCCCGCGCTTTGGCGACCGGAACGGCGGATATACGCGCATCATCCGCACGCAGTGGAACAAGGGCGACGGCGCCGACAAGGCTTTCCTCGAACTGCTCGGCAGTGAAAAGATTCTCGACGAGAAGAAGGAAAAGCGTGCCGAGGCCCGCGCCAAGAAGGCCGCCGAGGCTAAGAAGGCGATGGAAGAGGCCGAGGCGCAAGCGCAGGTCGAGAAGGAGTCGGCTCCGGCCGAGGGTGGCGATAAGAAGGAGTAGCTCCGCTTTGGCTTCACCAGGCACGGCCTTGCGCCGTGCCTTTTCTTGTCTGGGAGTCTGGCGTCCGGTCTGCCCGTTGGCGTCATCCTGACCGGAGCCGTTCTACCAGGCGGAGGGAAGGATCTCGCTCGCAGACGGCAGTTTGTTCAGGGAGACCCCGCACCCGGCTGAACTGCGCGGGTGCGGGATGACGCCTCCAAAGAGAGATCGAGATCCGAACTAACGCATGACCTACCCCTTTGTTCCTACCCTTTTGTTCCATTGACTTGCCCAGACGGCCCCACGTAAGATTCGCCGCGCATGCTCGACCGGACAATCTCGCACTACCGCATTCTGGAAAAACTCGGAGGCGGTGGTATGGGGGTGGTTTTTAAGGCCGAGGATACCGATCTTGGCCGCTTCGTCGCCTTGAAATTCCTGCCTGACGAGGTGGCGCACGACGAGCCTGCACTGGAGCGATTCCGGCGCGAGGCGCGTGCGGCGTCAGCTTTGAATCATCCCAACATTTGCACGATCTACGAAATCGGCAAGCATGAAGGTCAATCCTTCATCGCGATGGAGTACCTCGAGGGCTCTACGCTGAAGCACCTGATCGGCGACCGCCCGATGGACCTCGATCCGCTGCTGGGACTCGCCATTGAAGTTGCGGACGCTCTGGATGCGGCTCACGCCAAAGGCATCGTTCACCGCGACATCAAGCCGGCGAATATTTTCGTTTCCAAACGTGGGCACGCGAAGATTCTCGATTTTGGGTTGGCGAAGATTGCGTCTGGCGCGAAGTCGGTCAGCGCTGACTCTCAAACCTTGGCGGATGCGGCTAGTTTGAATCTCACCAGTCCGGGCACCGCGGTGGGCACGGTCGCTTATATGTCGCCCGAGCAAGTGCGGGGCAAAGAACTCGACGGGCGTACCGATCTTTTTTCGTTTGGCGTTGTGCTCTATGAAATGGCCACGGGAACTCTGCCGTTTCGTGGGGAGACGCAAGGCGTGATTACCGAGGCGATTCTGAATCGCGCACCCACGGCGCCTATCCGTCTGAACCCCGATTTGCCCGCTGAGATCGAGCGCATCGTGCAGAAGTTGCTGGAAAAAGACATCGACCTTCGCTACCAGAGTGCGGCGGAAGTGAGGGCCGACCTGAAACGGCTGAAACGAGAGCGAGACTCGGCTCGCATCTCGTCATCGGTCGCCAGTCAGGCGCCAAGCGGTTCGACGGCGGCGACGCCCTCCATGGCGTCGGCAACGGAGAAAGCAGCGTCGTCGGGAATAAGGGCGATCCCACATACTCCTTCCCGTCGGGCTGTGATTGCGCTGGGAGCGGCACTGGTGGTGGCACTGGCAGCAATCGCATTTCTAATACAGCGGCAGAGTAAGGTGGCCACCTCGCCCGCTTATCATCTATTGACCTATCGCCGCGGAACGATCCGCATGGCACGATTCGCGCCCGATGGCCAGACGGTTGTCTATAGCGCGGCATGGGAAGGCGGACCGGTCGAGATCTTCAGCACGCGCTTTGGCACTCCGGAATCTCGTTCCGTGGGCGTTCCCGGGGCTGAGATTCTGGCCATTTCCGGCAATGGGGAGATGGCGGTGCTGTTGCACAGCCGGCAGTCGAAATCCCAGGTCTACACCGGGACGCTGGCCCGGATGCCGCTGGGCGGAGGCGCGCCTCGCGAGATATTGGAGAACATCCAGTGGGCCGACTGGTCTCCCGACGGCACACAGTTCGCGATCGTGCGCGACGTGAACGGGAGAAATCGTCTTGAGTATCCTCCGGGCAAGGTCTTGTACGAGACCGGCGGGTGGATCAGCCATCCCCGCATTTCTCGCAAGGGTGACATGATCGCGTTTGTGGACCACCCCATCCAGGGTGATTCGATCGGGACCGTTGCTGTTGTGGACCTGAACGGCAAGAAGCAGTCCTTGAGCCAGAGCTACGGGGGCGGTGCGGTGGGTCTGGCCTGGTCGCCGAAAGGGGACGAAGTCTGGGTGACGGCGACACTGATTGGCATCGACCGTTCCGTGTTCGCTGTGAGCCTCTCCGGCAAGGAGCGGTTGGTCGCGCGAGTGCCTGCGGATCTCACGTTGCAGGATGTCATGTCCGATGGGCGAATTCTGCTGGCCCGCGATAGCTGGAGAAGAGGGCTGATCGTTCATAGAGAGGATGACCCGTTTGAGCACGACTTCACCTGGCTGGACTGGTCGTTTCCCGTCACGCTCTCGGCTGATGGAAAAACTTTGCTCTTTCGCGAGGAAGGCGAGGCAGGCGGACCGAGCTATGCCGTCTACGTGCGTAAGACGGACGGGTCACCCGCCGTCCGGCTGGGCAATGGCCAGTCGCTGGCCTTGTCCCCTGACGGAAAATGGGCCCTGTCGTGCCGCGGCGATAAGGAAACGGATTTGTTTCTCTTGCCGACCGGCCCGGGGGAACCTCGGCAACTGCAGGGGCACGACATCATCCACAGCGCGGCCATCTTTTTTCCTGATGGCAAGCGGGTTCTGATGGCGGGCACGGAGCCGAATCACGGTCTGCGGCTTTACGTGCAGGACATTGATGTCGATAAAATCGAGGCTGTCACTCCAGAGGGAACCAACGGCTTTTCGTTTGCGCTATCGCCTGATGGGCGCTCCATCGCGGCGGTAGGCCCCGACGATAAGGCTTATCTTTTTCCGGTGCCCTCCGGAGAGCCGCTTCCAATTAAGGGGCTGGAGCCGGGAGAAGTGCCGGTGGCGTGGACGGCCGACGGCGGTTCCTTGTACATCTATGGGGGCGGGGAACTGCCTGCCAAGGTTTACCGGCTGGAGCTTGCCACCGGCAAACGCGTTCTGTGGAAACAGCTCATGCCACCTGATCCGGCAGGTGTCGAGTTCGTCGGTCCGGTGCTTCCTACACCCGACGGCAAATCCTATGTGTATGGGTACCGGCGGCTGTTGTCCGATCTTTATCTGGTCGAAGGACTGCAATGAGACCCACAAGTGACGAAAGGAAAGAGTAGTTGAATTTCTTCCGCTGTCCAGAGCACGGCTCCCACGTGCCTTTTCTGTTTACACACACGAGTGCTATTTGTGGCAGAATCCCCTATATCCGCGACTAGAGGCTCAACATGTTGTTCAGAGCCGCAGGGATCGTTGCAGCCGCATTGTTCTTTGAAGCGGGCGTCTGCCCGTTTGCGCATGCGGGCTGCCCGGTTGACGTCGTTATCGTCAAAGGCCGAGTCGAACATGCTCCCACAAACGCCAGCGTTCGCGTGCGGCTTGTTTATGCAAAGGAGCAGCGGGAGAATCTGGGGAGGTGACGGTTGAGGGGGCAACTTTCAGCATCCCCATTGAATTTCTTACGCAGAGTCGAAAACCGGTGGTGAACGGGCTTTTTGAGAAATGTGACCGGAAGCCGAAAAGCATGATCGTAACACTGGTCGGGAATTCGCATGAGAAAGAGCTTGATCGTGCTTTCTTGGACTTTGCTCGCGACTTCCACATGACAGACACGAGTGCATATGCGTTGCGATCCGAGCTCGTGATGAAAGCCCCTGAATAGTTCGGACAGCTGCTGGCTCCGAGATTGACTGCCGCACTCGTACATGTCCTCTCGCGTCTCCCGGCGGTAATCTTGTCGTCGCTTTCGCCCTCTCCATAGACTAATTTAATGGCCTTCACTAAGACACAGATCGGCATTGCCGTCAGCGCCGGAGCGTTGTTGGTGCTGGTGTTTGTGGGCTACTTGTGGTGGCTGAGCAATCAGGGCCCGGTGCTGGCGCGCTCGGAAGATCACGATCCGCTGACTGGCCTGCCGCTCACCATCAAGATGAATCCGCTGCGCGACCGCACGATCGAACACGCCGCCAATAAATTTCTGCGCGAGTTGCGGGATGGCCATTGCGACGATCTACTCAACAAGTGGGAGCACGACTACCATAAGAAATACGCCCACTACATCTGCAAGTCAGAGGCTCAGCACCCGTTGCTCTCCTGGGAACTGGTCGACTGGGAAGATGCACCACCCCTGACCATCCTGCACTACCGCGGCAAGCGACCAAGCAACGCGGGCCCAGCGCAGCCCGGAATCGACCAGGATTTGTTCACGCTCACCCTGACGCACCAGGGCGCCGACTGGGTTGTGACTAAGTACGACGCGATGTACTGAGGGGTAGCTCTCGGGCCTTCAGTTATCAGCTCTCAGTAAACCTCCTCCCGCACAGAAAACCTACGGCCCATCATAGCGGTGCGGGACCATGATAGAAATGCTTCATGCCTGCAAGCTCCCCTGAATCTCATCTTTTCGCGGTGCGCAATATCTACGCTTTCGGCATTACCTCATTCCTGAATGACACAGCAACGGAAATGGCGTACTGGGTGCTGCCGGCGTTTCTGGTTTCGCTGGGAGCTGGGCCGGCGCAACTCGGATTGATCGAGGGTGTGGCCGAGAGTGTCGCGTCGTTCGCCAAGCTCTTCTCGGGGTATCTGACAGACCGTCTCGATCGCCGAAAGCCTCTGGTCGTGGCCGGCTACTTCGTCGCCAACGCAGTGAAGCCGGTGCTGGCAGTTGTCACCGCATGGTGGCACATTCTTCTGATTCGTTTTACCGACCGTCTCGCCAAGGGAGTGCGTGGTGCGCCGCGCGACGTGATGGTGGCGGAATCGGTAGGGAAGAACCGGCTTGGATCGGCGTATGGGCTCATCCAGTCGATGGATTCGGCGGGTGCGATCGCAGGGCCGCTGGCCGCGCTCTTGCTGCTGGCGCGATATGGAATTCGAGGTGTGTTTTGGGCCGCGGCGGTGCCCGGCGCGTTGTGCGTGCTGGTGGCGCTGTTCGGAGTCCGCGAGACACAACATCGCAGTTCCGATCACGGCCCTAGGGCGGTAAAGCCGGAGGCTGCGGCTTCAGCCGCTCTGAGTCACGAGCTGCCGGGTTCGTTCTACCTGGTTCTTTCGGCTGTGACGTTATTCTCGCTGGGGAATTCGAGCGATATGTTCTTGGTGATGCGGGCGCAGAACGTCGGCATCCGGGTAGCGCTCGCGCCGCTGATCGGGCTGGTTTTCAACATCACTTATACGCTGGGTTCGTGGCCTGCGGGATGGTTCAGCGACCATTTTTCGCGCCGCTGGATCGCCGCCGCTGGATATCTCATCTTCGCCGCCGTCTATTTTGTTTTTGCACGCGCTCCTTCCACGCTCGCGATCTGGATCAGCATGGCGGTCTATGGCCTGTATTACGCGCTGACCCAGCCCGTGCTGAAGGCTCTCGTAGTGGAGACGGTGGCCGAGGGAATTCGCGGCCGCGCGTTAGGTGTGTATTTCTTCGTGACCAGTGTGGCCACTCTCGCAGCCAGCCTGGTGGCGGGAGAGCTTTGGAAACACTACGGTGCTGGAGTTCCTTTCTATTTTTCGGCGGGGCTGGCGGTGGTTTCGGCGGCGATGTTGCTGGTCCCTTCTGGCGAACGGAAGGCGTGAAGCGATTCCTTCTCAGCTCCTTCTCAACCCACAAATCGCGCGGTGTCGGCGCGGTTCGTGAGCTCAAATTACAGTGAGGCAGTTCCTCCGGTTTGCGGTTCTGGCTGGGCCGTACCTTTCTTGATTGCTTCATCGAGAAGTTCTCTCATCTTGCGCGAAGCCTCTTGGGCCAGTTCTCCCTGTTGGCGGCCTAGTTCGCCTTGTTGTTCGCCCAGCTTGCCTTGCTTCTCTCCCAAGGCCCCCATTTCCTCGCCGAGCTTCGATTGCTCCTCACCGGCATGAGACTGAACCTGGCCGATCTTGCTCTGCAACTCCCCGATCTCGGACTGGATCCTGCCCACCTGCTCCACGGTCGCGCCCGAAGAGAGTTGCTTCAATTCAGCGCGTAGTTTGTCGAGCTCGGCGCTCATGTCGGGAACTTTCACCTGAATCTGTCTCATTCTTTCGCCCAGCGCCTGCTGTTGCTTTCCCAGAGCCTCCTGCTGTTTGCCGAGTGCTTCTTGTTTCTTTCCGAGTTCCTCTTGCGGAAGCCAAAGCTTTCGGGCGCGCTCGATCGTGGCTTGGTCGCGAATGATGTAGGATTTCTCGTCGCGCTCGAACCAGATGAAATCGCCCGGAATTTGTTTTCTAAGTCTTTCGGCATACCGGGCGTCTTCGGACGAACCGGACATGGTGAATGAATCGGTATTGCCGGTGACGATTACGAATCGCTGGTCATCGTCGTAGTCGTAGGAATACGAGTATTGATGGCGGAATTGGCCTGTCCACGCGGAAGACGGTGCAACCGGCGCAACGGGCGCAACTGGAGCAACTGGAGCAACCGGCGCGACTGGGGCAACAGCTGCAACCGGTGCTGTCGGGGCGATCGGTGCGGGCACTGAAACACCGCCGGTCACGCCTGCGGTAGGTGCCGGCGGCATGGGAGGGGCCAATTCGGGCGCGACAGGGGCCTCGGGCGGAGCATCCGCCTCCGTTGCGGGCTCGGTTTCCTCCGTCGGAGCGGTCGCGGGCGCCGCTGATGAAGCATTTTGCGCGGGAGTCGGCGTCTGGGCTTGGCCGGGAGTTCGTTCCTGCGAAGTTTGGGCCGGGCGAGCGGCCGCTGCGAGGTACACGAGGGGAATTGCGAGTGCGATGATCGCTACGGCGATGGATTTTTTCAGACCCACGGTGACAGCTCCTTTCCAACCTAGAACTCTTTCCAGTCTTCGTTCCGCCTGACCGGCCTTGGCCATCGAAACACCCTGCCACCATATCCGTCCTGGGGCAGCTTGCAGGGCTTCGAAAAATCCGAGCAGAGTTCTGGCGTAATCGCTACGGTCCGCGCCGCAGGACAAGGCCGCTTCGTCGCTCGCCTGTTCTGCGAGGTTGGCAAGATGGCGGTTGAGCCACCAGGCGAGGGGGCTGAACCAGAAAACGGCGCAGTGCAGAAGGGAAAGACGTTGAGTAAGAGGGTCGCGGCGCGCCACGTGCGACACCTCGTGGGCGATGACAGCATCGAGCTTCGCGTCGTCCCATTCTCGCCAGCCGGCCGGCAGCAGGATGGTAGAGCGGAACACGCCCACCGTAACTGGCACGGAAATGAATTCGGATTCGGCCACTCGTGGAATCAAGGAAAGTCCACTGGCGCGTGCACGTGAGGTAAGCTTCAGGGTCGCGCGCGGATCTTGAATCGGTTGCGATGCTTGCGTGAGCCGTCGGGCGAAAACCAGCCCAACGACGAAGCGCGCGAGAAGAAACAATGCGATGGAGAGATAGAGTCCGGTTGCGACTGTGCCCCAGCGAATCGAAGACAAACGATGAGACCGAAGATGCGAAGACGAAGCCGCGGCCACGAGCGAGAGTGTTGTGAGCGGATGCCTGGCACTGGCCAGCGACGGCTGTGAAATCTGTTTGTTGGTTTCGGAGGATGTTCTCTTTGCTTGGTTCCGCTCCACGGAAGCATCGACCGATGACGTGAGCCGGGCGGCAGGAGCCTGTAAATCGAGGACCTCGTGGTGGGTCGGTCGCCCACTTCCAATCTCAAAGACGGCTGGCGTGGAAAGCGTAAGCGGGGGCAGCATCCGTCCCAGCAAAGGCATGGCAAGAGCTGTGTAGAGGACCGCTGTCCAGGTAAACAAACGCAGCGAGGCGGCTCTTACCCGAAACGCGGTCAGCGCAAGGCCGGCGCTGATGCCCAGGACAAGAGCGCGAACCGCGGGAATCGCCACCTGCGGGAGAAGGCTTGGGAGCCCGTCGATGACGGTAGTGAGCATCATGGTTGCCCTCCTTATGCGTGGGACTTCTTTTCGGCGGTCGTTTTTTCTACGGTCGTTCGATCCGCGCTGTTTCTCTCGGCAATCTTGCGCGCCAGGCGTTCCAGCTGTTTGCGGTCGAGCACGGCGTTGTCCACCATCCCGAGTACGAGTTGCTCGGCCGATCCACCGCAGAAGCGGTCAATGATGTTCTTCACGGCGCGGACGGCGACGTTCTGGCGCGCGTCTGAGGCTTTGTAAATGAAGGTCCGGCCTTCTGTCTCGTGAGTGAGATAGCCCTTCTCCTCGAGTCGACGCAAAACGGTGCGAATGGTGGAGTCTTTCATGGGGCGTGATGAGGCCAGAGCTTCTCGGCATTCTTCGGAGGTGGACGGCCCGTGCATCCAGATGTAATCCATGACGGTCTGCTCGACCTCACCCAAGTTCTTTAGACGGGATTGCCTTGTGTTAGTCATTGTAGCGTTACAATGTGTAACAGTTGAAGCTTAGCTTGTCAAGCAGGAAAAGAAAGGCCTCGCCGCAGTGGCCGAATGCGGGGATGAAACGGTCAATGTGGGGACAGCCGCCCCGGCTGTTCGGCGGCCCAGGTGTATCGGGCCGCTCGCCTTTTGTACGGTGGTTCAGACGGATCGGAAGAGCGGTCCTATCGCGGGAAAAACCTCGTCCAGAGCAACACGAGAATCTGTGCCCCGATTCCCGCGCACGTGTCGAGCGCCACGTCGTGAATATTTCCTGTGCGTGAGGGAATAAAACTCTGGTGCCACTCGTCCAGGCTAGCTACCAGGGCGGTTCCGAGCACGGCGATGTTCGCCCAGCGAAGAGTCCATCGGGCGCCACTGGCGACGGGGAGCGTTTCACGCCAGGCGCGGAAGAGCAGGAAACTGAGCAAGCCGTACCCGAAGACGTGGCCGCCCTTGCGAATGAAGAAGTGCCAATGCTGGAAATGCTCCCGGTCCAGGCCGAACAGGAAATGCAGCAGAGGATAGAGGATGCGGCTGGTGTGTTGAGCGGAGAGCCAGGCAGTCGACTCGATGGCGATGACGATCAACCACAGGATCGCTGCGATCCAGGCTTTGAGAACATGATGACGGTCGGAGCTCAAGCCGCGAAGCCCGGCTGAGCCGGGCCGGACAGCCGGGAGCCTGCCCTGAGCTTGCCGGAGGGGCGGCTGTCCCCACACAGGCAGAGCCCCAACCGTGCCGCCCTACTCGATGGCATAGTTCGGGGCCTCGCGGGTAATCATCACGTCGTGGACGTGGCTCTCGCGCAGGCCGGCGCCGCTGATGCGCACGAAGCGCGTCTTCTGCAGCAGTTCGGGAATGGTCGAGCAGCCGCAATAGCCCATGCCCGATTTCAAGCCGCCGACCATCTGATAGACGATCATCGCGACTGAGCCGCGGTAGGGAACACGGCCCTCGATTCCCTCGGGTACCAGCTTGTCGAGGCGGTTCGACTCGCCGTCTGGCGCAGAAGTGGCAGCGGAAGAATCGGCTTCGGTGTTCTGGAAGTAGCGCTCACTCGATCCCTGGGCCATCGCACCCAGTGATCCCATGCCGCGGTACGACTTGAAGGAGCGGCCTTGATAGAGGATCAACTCGCCGGGGCTCTCGTCGGTTCCGGCGAACAACGATCCCACCATCACCGCGCTCGCGCCCGCGGCCAATGCCTTCGTGATGTCGCCGGAATACTTGATGCCGCCGTCGGCAATGATGGGCACGCCGGAATCTTTGGTGGCGCGATAGGCCTCAGCGATAGCGGTGATCTGCGGCACGCCGGCGCCGGTAACCACTCGCGTGGTGCAGATCGATCCGGGCCCGATGCCTACTTTGATGCCGTCCGCGCCGGCACGCGCGAGTTCGCAGGCGCCGTCAAAGGTAGCGATATTGCCGGCTAGCAACTCGATTTGAGGCAGCTTCGCCTTCACCAGCTTTACGGCTTCGAGGACTTTCGACGAATGCCCGTGCGCGCTGTCGATAGCGAGTACGTCGACCTTGGCCTCGGCCAGTTCCTGGGCGCGCTCCAGAAAATCGCCCGTGGCGCCAATGGCCGCGCCTACGCGCAAGCGGCCCTGGGAGTCCTTGGCCGCGTTGGGATATTTCAACTTTTTCTGAATGTCTTTGACCGTGATCAGGCCTTTGAGGTTGTACTTGTCGTCGACCACCAGGAGCTTCTCGACGCGGTGCTGGTGAAGAATCTTTTCCGCTTCTTCGAGGGTGGTGCCCACGGGCACGGTGATGAGGTTTTTTTTGGTCATCACCTTATCGATGGGAATGTCGAAGCGGGTTTCAAAGCGCAAGTCGCGGTTGGTGAGAATTCCGACCAGCTTGCCATGTTCGGTGATGGGCACTCCGGAAATTTTGTACTTGCGCATGACTTCGAGCGCGTCCGAGACCCGGTCGGTGGGATGCATGGTCACGGGGTCCACGATCATGCCGCTTTCCGAGCGCTTGACCTTGTCCACTTCGTTGGCCTGCTGGTCGATCGTCAGGTTGCGATGAACGATGCCGAGTCCGCCCTGCTGCGCCAGAGCGATGGCCATGTGCGATTCGGTGACCGTGTCCATGGCGGCGCTCACGATCGGAATGTTCAGCCGGATGTTGCGTGTGAGCTGCGTCTGGGTGTTGGTCTGTGTCGGAATCACATCGGAGCGGGCCGGCAGCAGGAGGACGTCATCGAAAGTAAGAGCTTCGGGAACGGGAAAATGAATCATGATGTTCGGGATTCGCCCAGGCTAGTGGGTGAAATTTTATTGTAGAGACGGACGGGGGATTGAGCAAATGAACAGGTGAAGGGTAGTGGTCATCTTTCTGGTATCAAGTAGGTGCCGGGTATTCTTCCATCAAGCGTGGCGAGTATCCCGCCCTCTGCGCGGGCGAGCTCTGCCAGATGGCCGTCCGTGATCTGTTTTGGAGTCTTCACCCACGACGGAAGGCGGGAGAGATCGTGATCATCCACCAGAAAGTCAAACGGAAACACATCCGCTTGTTTCATGCGAAGCAACAATGTGCGGGCTTGCGCGACCGAGAGACCATAAGCAGGGGCTTGTGAGAGAACTCGCAGGAATCCCAGTTCGGTGATCGAGCAGGTTGCGAACCTGGGAGTCGGCAGAAAGCGAACCCAGGCACTCACGCGATCGTGAAATTCGTGATTTGCGAACCCCAGCGCTACCAGAGCGTTCACGTCAAGCAGATAGGTCATGGGAAACTGGCCAGGATTTCCTCAACTTCCTTGGAGCTCAGTGCGGGGGCACTCGGGCCGGCGGCGAGGACCGGAAGACCGGTCACCGGATCCGTAACGATCTTCGCCTGACGGGGACGTTGCCTTTGAGGCGTCAGAACAATTCGCCCGGATTCGACGTTGATGTCCAAAGGGTCGCCGGCGCGAATCCCCAGCCGGCGGCGGAGCGGGCCCGGAAGCACAACCTGTCCCTTGGTGGAAACCTTGGTTTTCATGGTAAGACCATCTTACCATATTTGCCCTTCATCCCCATGGCGTCGGAGCGGGCCGGCAGCTGAAGAAGTCATCGGAAGTACGAGCTTCGGGAACGGGAAAATGAATCATGAGCTTCTCGGGAATCCCCAGGATGTTGATGAGAGTTTTATTGTGGAGAGGCGCTGAAGATCAGGCAAATGCGCTGGCTGAGCCAATGAGTGTAATGGCGATATTAGTGCGCCGGGGTAAACCGGCATGAAGCAGAGAATGGAAAATTCTTACGGGAAAGGAGTAGCGATCCACTCGGCCCCGAGTCTTGCGCTGCTACCGCGAGGGACACAGTGAAGCGTAGACAGGGGTATAGGCGGGGTGGGCTATGGAGCTGCGAAAACTTACAACCCGGACGCCGACGCGGTTAATATGCGCGGAAGGCAACATGAGCAGGGGCGATAGCGCGAGTCCTTACTCAGTCCGGCGTAGTCGAAGACCCCAGGGCACGCCTAGAAACTTCATGCACGAGAACCGGGAGACCTCGGAGACACCTGCAGCCCAGTCTGGCAGCAGGTCGGCGGGCGAAGGCCCAGGCCGTACGGCCCGCATGCACGTCCCTGAGGAGTCACACAGCGGAGTATTACCTATGAACCATTCGAACAAAGACGGGAAACCGTTGGCGGAGAGTGCGGAGGGAAGGCCGCTGATCAAGGAGAACGCTCGTCAACCTAACACGTACCCGACGCAGAGCGGGAAGGGCGTGTCCCAGGGGCTGGCGGGTGTGCGGAAAGCAGCAAAAGAAGATAAGGAGATGAAGTTCACCGCCTTGCTCCACCACCTGACCGTCGATCTGCTGCGGGAAAGCTTTTACTCACTGAAGAGGAAGGCCGCACCCGGAGTAGACGGTGTAACGTGGCAGGAGTATGAACCCGGGTTGGAAGATCGCTTGGTCGACCTTCATAGCCGGGTGCATCGCGGAGCATACCGAGCGACGCCCTCGAGAAGAGTGTACATAGAGAAAGCAGATGGACGACAACGTCCACTGGGAGTTGCGGCCATGGAAGACAAGATTGTCCAACATGCCGTAGTTACCATCCTCAACCAGATTTACGAGGAAGACTTTCTCGGCTTCTCGTATGGGTTTCGTCCGGGGCGCAGCCAGCATCAAGCGCTGGATGCGTTGTCGTACGCGCTCTTGAAGAAGAAGGTGAACTATGTTCTTGATGCCGACATCCGAGGGTTTTTCGATAACCTCGACAAAAGTTGGATGGTCAAGTTCGTGGAGCATCGCGTCGCCGACCCCCGCATCCTGCGGCTGATCCAGAAATGGCTCAACGCTGGAGTGATGGAGGAAGGCAAATGGTCGGACACGCAAACAGGTAGTCCGCAAGGGTCGGTGATTTCACCGCTTCTGGCGAACATTTACCTGCACTACGCGTTCGACCTTTGGGTGGACGTCTGGCGCAAGAAATGGGCGCAAGGCGACGTGGTAGTCGTCCGCTATGCGGACGACAGTGTGCCACGAGTGCGAAAGGCCGAAAGGCTGAGTAGTGCGTAACTGCTTAACTGATGAGGGTAGGCCCCTCGGAACCGGTCTGCAGGGACAGGTTCCAAACCACCTTCGGCGGCTGTGGACAAAAGCCATGGTCGTGAGCACAGAAGGAAAAGGCCTGGCAAGGACCAGGTCAGGTGACAGGCAAGAAGAGGACCGCAAGGGAACCACTATGGAAGTGTCGAAAGCGTAGGGACGATGTCAAAACCGTGGGGGAGTCGTTATCACGGGACTAAGCTCCGACGAAACCTGTTTACGGGCGGAGCGGCATCCGGCATGAGAGGTGGCCTGAGCTTGCCAAGGAGGCGGTTGAGCGGAACGTGGGAACCTGAGACTCCGATGCGAACGGAGAAGCCACAAGTGGCAGAACCACAAGGGCGAGAGTACGGAAGCGGAGACTCAGGGGCGGAACAGCGCGTAGTAGCGGGGAAGTCCCCGATAAAGGGATGGAGCGAAGGCGCTGTATCAAGGAGCCTGATTCAATGAGCCAACCAGCAATGGGAGGAGCCCGATGAGTGAGGCAAAGCCGTTTTGTATTTCGAAGAAGGAGGTTTGGGAAGCGTACAAACGGGTTAAAGCAAATAAGGGAGCAGCGGGGGTTGATGATCAATCGATCGAAGATTTTGAGAAGAGGCTGAAGAAGAATCTTTACAAGATCTGGAATCGGATGTCATCGGGCAGTTACTTTCCGCCACCGGTGAGGACGGTGAAGATACCAAAGAAAAACGGTGGTGAAAGAAAACTGGGTATTCCCACAGTAGCCGATCGCATTGCGCAACAGGTAGTCAAGGCAAGACTGGAACCGGAAGTAGAGCCGCTGTTTCATGCCGATTCTTACGGATATCGACCGGGAAAGTCGGCATTGGACGCAGTGGGTCAAGCGCGAGAAAGATGCTGGCGTTATGACTGGGTTCTCGATCTGGATATCAGGAGCTTCTTTGACAGCCTTTCACAAGACCTACTACTTCGGGCAGTCAAGAAGCATGCCAAGGAGCGGTGGATCGTTCTCTACATCGAGCGTTGGCTGAAAGCGCCAATGCAAGAAGAGGATGGGCGGTTGGATCCGCGTGAGAAGGGTACTCCGCAAGGTGGAGTAGCCAGCCCACTGCTGGCGAATCTGTTCTTGCATTATGCGTTAGATCGATGGCTGGCGGTGCACTATCCTCAGGTGCCATTTGAGAGGTACGCCGATGATGTCATCGCGCACTGCAAGACGGAGAAGGAAGCCCAGGAAATGAGGAAGGCCATCGCTGAACGTTTGCAGACTTGCGGACTGGAACTCCATCCGGAGAAAACGAAAGTCGTCTATTGCAGGGATGATTTGCGGAAGAAGAAGTACCCGAACGAAAAGTTTGATTTTCTCGGTTACAGCTTTCAACCTAGGAGATCAAAGAACCGCAAGGGGAAGTTCTTCATCAATTTCAGTCCCGCAGTCTCGAACAAAGCAGCGAAGGCGATTCGCGACACATTTCGGCGCTGGAACCTGCCTAACCGCAGCGACAAGGCGATTGAGGATCTGTCGCGGATGTTCAATCCGATTATCCGAGGCTGGCTCCAGTATTACGGGCGCTATTATCGCTCGGCGCTTTATCCGACGATGCGCGAACTGAACCAAGATCTGGTCCTCTGGGCCAAGCGTAAATACAAAAAGCTGCGACGCCATCACCGACGGGCGGCACGCTGGATCGCGCGCATTTCGCGGCGCGCTCCGGAGTTGTTTGCTCACTGGCAGATGGGGGTGCGGCGTGGCTCCATGGTGGGAGCTGTATGAGCTGCGAGGTTCATGTACAGTTCTGAGAGAGCCTCGGGGTGAAACTCCCCGGGGCTACTCACCTTATCCTAGGATTCCAGCATCAGACAGAAGCAGATCGTTTCCTGGAAAACTTTCGGGAACGGCTGGGAACGTTTGGGCTGGAGCTCCATCCCGACAAGACGCGCCGGATTGAGTTCGGACGGTTTGCCGAACAAAACCGGGAACGAAGAGGGGAAGGCAAGCCGGAAACGTTCGACTTTCTAGGCTTCACGCACATCTGCGGGAAGAACGGATTAGGGCGATTCATGGTGCGGCGCACCACGATCCGCAAACGCATGCGAGCCAAACTGCGAGAGGTTAAGCAGCTACTCCGCCAGCGTATACATGATCCCGTGCCCCAAACCGGAGGATGGCTCAAGTCGGTCGTGCAAGGCTACTTCAACTACTACGCGGTACCAGGAAACCTCACGAGTTTGGGAGTGTTTCGGGACCGGGTGATCGCGCTCTGGTGGCGAACTATTCGGCGCCGGAGTCAGAAACGCCGGATCTCCTGGACACGCACTCTCGCTTTGGCTCAGCGATGGCTTCCTCAACCGCGTGCGCTCCATCCCTTTCCTGATGCACGTTTCGCCGCCACTCATCCGAGATAAGAACCGGATGCGCTAATCAGCGCCCGTCCGGGTCTGTGCGGGTTGTGCCTTGAAAGCTCATGGAGTTCAGTTTCCTGAAATGGAGACCGCGGCAAAGCCTAGCTCGCAGCCGCGTACCAAGTCTTGCGTGATGTCCGGCAACGGCCATTGCGAAGCGTAGACAGGGAGGTTGCAGGCCGGAACAACAGTGAACGGCAAGATAGCCCCGAAATCGATCGTGGTGGAAGTAGCCGACCCTATCCCGTAACGGGGAAGGCAGAAACTCTGGATGCGGCATGGCAAGTGTCCAGAGATGCTTCCGGGGTTCGTACCGCCAGCATGCAGCCAAAGGATTTCATGGGAACAAGGGAGAACCGTCAGGTTCAAGCTTAGCTTGTAGGGTCGGACAAGCCGACAAAGCGAGGACGACCTGAAGACCTGACGGAAGTCAGACTGGCTGATAGTACTCTGCGGTCGGGAGAGCCGATTACATGGGGAAGCGGCCAGCGGAAGTTGAACCGTTCGTGGGAAACATGGGCTCCATCCGAAGGGAGGATTCGGCCTTCTATGCAAAGAGAAGAATCGCCAACCATGGCAACAGGACTCGAACGAATAGCAGCGAAAGCTCGGTGTGAACCAAAGCTCCGGTTTACGTCACTGACCCATCACATCACCAAGGAACGGGTTTGGGAGAATCTCTGCGAGATTCCGACCAACTCGGCCCCTGGAGTGGACGGACAGACCGTGCCGGAGGCGAAGGAGAGCTTCGAGGTATGGATTGAAGCCATGCTTCAATCGGTGCACCGCCAGGGATATCAGGCGCCGAATATTCGGCGAGTGTATATCCCGAAGCCCGGGAAGCAGGAGAAACGCCCGTTGGGCGTGCCTTGTGTAGCGGACCGGGCGCTCCAGAGAAGCGCCGCGCAGGTGCTGTCCGCCATTTATGAGCAGGACTTTTTGCCGTGCTCGTTTGGCGGTCGGCCTGGACGGGGTGCCCATCAAGCACTGGCCAGTTTGCATGAGGTAATTTCTGGCCGGCAAGTGGAATGGGTGCTGGAGGCGGACCTCAAGAACTTCTTCGGGAGCTTAAGTCACGAATGGATGCTCCGCTTTGTCGAACATCGGGTAGGAGACCCGCGTCTGATCAGCTTGATCCGACGCTGGCTGAAAGCAAGCATACTGGAAGATGGGGAGATTTCTGCGAATGAGGAGGGCACACCACAAGGGGGTTCGATCAGCGTATTGCTGAGTAATGTGTATCTGTACTATGTGCTCGATCTGTGGTTCGAGCGAGTGGCCAAGCCTCGGCTAAGGGGTGAGGCCTACTTAGTGCGATACATCGACGACTTTGTGTTGTGTTTCCAATATCGCGCAGACGCTCTCCGGGTCCAGAAGGCGCTGTGCCAGAGATTGCGGAAGTTTGGTTTGACTCTGGAACCGACCAAGACCAAGCTCGTCGAATTCGGTCGCTTTGCGCAGCGACATGCCAGCAAGCGTGGCCGGAACCGCCCACAGACGATTTATTTCTTGGGCTTCACGCTGTACTGCACTCGCAATCGGAAAGGGAACTTTCGGGTTGGACTGCGTACGGAAAAGTCACGATTGCGACGGTCACTGATGCGATTACAGGACCAAATGCGGCGGATGCGGCATTTGTCGATCCGAGAACAGGCGGACCTCCTCAATCAAATGCTCCGCGGCCACTATGCGTACTACGGCATTGCCGGGAACATCCGAGCATTGCAACGGGTCCATCGGGCCGTAGAACGTTACTGGCGCATCATGCTCAGCAGTCGGAGTTGGAAGGGCCAAGTCTTGTGGAAGCAATTCCAACAGATCAAGGTGCGGTTTCCGTTAGTGCGACCAAAGCTGTATCTCCCTTACTCGGAGCTGCAAGCTCTCGCCGTGCTGTGAAGCACCTTCTGACGAGCGTAGTGCGGGAAATCTGCACGCTACGTTCTGTGGGAGCCGGGGAGCGGGCGACCGCCCCCGGCCACCCGGTGGGTACCACGCCGAGTGGTATCCCTACCGCGATCGTCAAGTGGCGGAGGCCCCGCTTGCAATCGGAAATTAAGAGGAGCAACTCAACGCCTCCATAGGCACGGTTCATTACCTTTGATCTCTCGTAGTGCACGCCTTGCGTACAACCTGACAGGGTAAAACTCGTCTCCATCGACTCCGTCGTCTTCGCGTCCTTTCCAGTGCATAGGGTCACTCTTGGCGAGCTTTTCGAGGATCGGAACGAAGTCTTTTCTGTCATCAAGGCAGGCGATTTCTTCAACGGCGTGGCCCCGAACCACCCCGTCTGGATCGCTGAGTGCGGATCGAAGCATTTCTCTTATCCGAGCCGGGGAGACTCGTTCGTCCTGTCCTTGCATGGTGATGGCCATTTCCAGCGCAGATATTCGTAGAAGTGCATTACGGCTCTTGAGTTGATCGAGTATAGGTCCAACTGCCTTGTCGCCGAATCTTAGCAATGCGCCCGCTGCATTGCTGGCATAGGGCATTGCACCCACCAAAGCTTGTATGGCGCGTTCGTCATTCATATCCGCGACAAAGCCAACGAGGCTCGGATAGTATTCTTCGTCCTCAGTTTCAACTTCACCCTTCGCCATCTTCGCTGACCGTTTCACTGCTTCGTCGTCCGGCACATTGGCCAGTGCATTCTCTGTAATCAGCAGTTGAATGGTCGCCAGCCTTAGACGCTCGCTGTCGTTGGAGCTGAGTTCTCCTGAGGCCAACGCCTCGGATGCCCGCTCGAACGCTTTGCTGCGCTCAATCCATCTCGAACTCTTCATGCCTTCCGACATTTGCGAGACTGTAGGAACGGTGCTTGCCTGTTGAGCGGTTAGTTGAATGACGGAAACCCATGCGGTGAATGCTAGGATAACGGCGCGCATTTCTTGTCCCCCTTTGGGGCGTTTATCCTGAGATGGCTCAACAGGTCAATTATTCCCGGAGGCTCCAGCAGGCGGCAGATAACTGTCGTAATCAGGCCGTTCACTCTTTGACGTTCAATGCCGACCCTCCCCCGATCCCTCTAGCACGTCAGAAGGCCTTGCCTCGCGTTTGTCTTTTTGCCCCCTTACGGCGTATATTAAGTAACTGAGAACTGCTGTGTACCGGCATTTGGCGAAGCACACCAGTGGGCGCAAGCCCACTTTTTAGTTGGAGCCCGCGGTTGTGACAGCCATCGCCTGTAAGCTACTGGAAGCATGGCGCTTGACGTTGATCGCATACGGGAGATCGCTGAGCGCGTGGCCGCGTCCAGCGGGCTCGAAGTGGTCGAGGTCGAGTTCCTGGGTGGAGGCAAGGCGCGCATGCTGCGGGTGTTTCTCGACAGGCCCGCGGCGGGAGCCGATCCTCTGGCCGGGGTGACGCACGAAGACTGTGCCAACTTCAGCCGCGAGTTTGGCACCATCCTCGACGTCGAAGATGTGATGCTGGGTTCGTACACGCTGGAAGTTTCGTCGCCGGGCCTGGATCGCAAGCTGACCAAGGCAGCCGACTTCAGCCGCTTCACCGGCAGTCGCATGAAGTTGATGACGCGACAACCGGTGGGCAACAACCGGCATTTTGAGGGACGGCTGGAGAGTTTCAAGGACGGACGTCTGACGCTCGATCTAAGCGTGGCGAGCCACAAGTCGCGCAAGAAGATGGGCGAGGCGGCCGGCGAAAAGATTGAGATCGAATTCGCCAACGTGGAGAAGGCGAATCTGGTGCCGGAGATATAGGTTTCAATGTTTCAAAGCTTCAAGGTTTCAATGACCTTGAAACGTTGAAACCTTGACACTCTGAAACTTGCATTATGCCAAGCGAGCTTTACAACACGATCGACGCACTGAGCCGGGAAAAAGGGATTGATCCGCAGATTGTAGTCAGCGCGGTGGAAGATGCCATCGTCATGGCCACGCGCAAGTACTACAAGTCGCAGGAAAATCTCCGCGCCAAACTGGACAAGGAAACCGGCAAGATCAACGCCTTCGCGGTCAAGACCGTGGTGGAGACTCCGGCGCAGGTGGAAGACCCCAACTTGCAGATCACGCTGGACGATGCGCGCAAGGTGGATCCGTCGCTGGAAGTCGGTGGTGAACTGCAGATTCCCAAGGTGACGGAAGGAATCCTGGGGCGCATCGCGGCGCAACTGGCGAAGCAGGTCATCTTCCAGAAGGTACGCGAGGCGGAGCGCGACACGGTTTACAACGAGTACATCGGGCGCGTGGGAGAAATCGTCAACGCGACGGTGAAGCGGGTCGAAGGGCCGGACGTGATTCTCGACATCGGCAAGGCTGAAAGCCGCATGCCGCGCAAGGAACAATCGCGCCTGGAATCATTTGCTATCGGCGAGCGCGTACGAGTGGTAATTGCCCGCGTCGAGCGAGCATCCAAGGGGCCGGGCGTGGTGGTTTCGCGCGCCGCGCCGGAACTAGTGCAGCATCTGTTCCAGACCGAAGTGCCGGAAATCTATGACGGCACGGTAGTGATCCGCGCCATTGCGCGCGAAGCGGGCGAGCGCACCAAGATCGCGGTCATGTCGAAAGATAAAGATGTGGACGCGGTGGGCGCGTGTGTCGGCATGAAGGGTATGCGGGTGCAGTCGATTATCCGCGAACTGCGCGGAGAGAAGATCGACATCATCGAGTATCACGAAGACGCGGTGACGTTCGCGGAGAAGGCGCTGCAGCCGGCGAAAGTCAGTCGCGTCACTGTGGTCGACAGCGCGGAGAAGCACCTGGAAGTCGTAGTTGACGACAGCCAGCTCTCGCTCGCCATCGGAAAGAAAGGCCAGAACGTTCGGCTGGCGGCGAAGCTGCTGGGCTGGAAGATCGACATCAAGAGCGAAGAAGAAAAGCGCCAGGAAGTCGAGCTGCAAATGGCAGCGATGGCGCCCCCGGCGACGACTCCGCTGGAGAGCGTGCCCGGCCTGGGCGAAGGAGTGGTCGAGAAGCTTACGGCGGCGGGTGTGACCACGGTCGAGGCTCTGGCCGACATGACGCCGGAACAGCTTGAAGCCATCGAAGGAATTGGCCCGAAGACGGTGGAAAAAATCAGCCTGGCGGTGAATAATTACTTTGCCAGCCTGGAATCGGGCGACGCGATCGCCGCCGAGGGCGAAGTCGCGGCAGAAGCCGCAACCACCGAGAGTGAAGCTGTAACTGAGGACGCGATGCCGGAAACCGCTGCTGAAGCAGCGGCGGGTGAGGCTCCCGTGGCAGACGAACAGGCAGCGGCTCCTGTGGCGGCGGAAGCCGAAGCCGCATCAAGCGAACACGAAGGGCACGGGCCGGAAGACGACTCCAAGCCTGAAACAACTGAATAGTCATGGCACGCGCGAATACTTTCGATGACGTGCGAGTACAGGACGCTGACTCCGTGAGGTTGCGATGAAGACCTAAGCACAGTGCGGGGTACAAGAAAGGCCGGATGAGTAAGGTTCGAATCAACGATCTCGCCAGGGAGCTGGAAGTTAAGAGTAAAGCCATCCTCGACGTGCTGCCTCTCGTCGGGGTGACGGAGAAGAAGACGCATTCCAGTTCGCTCGAGGACTTCGAAGCAGAAAAAGTGCGCGCCCACATCCGCGGCTCGTCGGAAGCGGCGGCACCAGCGGCGCGGTCCGCGCGCCCGCTGCGCGGCGAAGAAGAAATCAAGACCAAGATCGATCTGTCGCACATCTCCCGTCCCGGGGACGTGCTCAAAGCCATCACCCAGCAGAAAGAAACGGTGGCGCCTCCGCCGCGCCCGGCCGCGCCTCCGCCTGTGGTCGCCAAGCCGGTGATCGCGCCTCCGGTGGCGAGAACGACGCCGCCTCCGGCAGCGCCAGTCACGCCGCCCGCCGCAACTCCGGTTGCGGCACCCGCAAAGCCTGCCGTTGTGGCTCCCGTGGTCGACAGGCCTGCTGCCCCTGTGGCTCAACCTGTTCCGCCGACAAGCGTGCCACCCCGCCCTGCCACTCCACCGCCTCCAGCGATGGTTGTGCCGTCCGCACCCGCTGCGCCAGTGGTTACGGCGTCTGCCGCCGCTCCGCCGGTTGTCTCGGCACCTCCCGTTGCGCCACGTCCTGCCGCGCCTGCAGTTGCTGCGACGCCACAGCCTCCCGCGCCGCGCATGATTGTTCCGCAGACTGGGCCACGTCCCGTCTACAAGGCTCCGCCACCGAGACCCGCACCGCCAGTATCGCAATCCACCGGTCCTACGGCTGGAATGACGCGTCCCGCGCCCGGCCGTCCCGTGCCCGGTCAGCCGATTTTTCAGCGCCCACGTCCGGCGGCCCCAGGCGTCGGCGGACCACGCCCTCCGCTGCGTCCCGGCGAGCGACGTCCGATGCATCCCACGCGACAGGCGCCGGCGGGCTCTCGTCCCCTTGGGGTGGGTCCCGGGCTGCCGCCTCCGGGACCGGTTCGTCCCGGCAGCCGCCCCGGAGCGCCTGCGCGGAGGCCCGGCCAGCGCTACGTTCCGCGTGGTGTAAAGGAAGGCCCGATGAAGGGCTACGTTCCACCGCCACGCATGGTGGTGTCGAACGAGCCGATGCCGATTACGCGCAACATTACGATCACAGAAGGCATCAGCGTTAAGGATCTGGCGGAGAAACTTGATATCCGCGCGAAGGATCTGATCTCGCGCCTGCTGGGCCGCGGTGTTTTCGCTACGATCAACCAGACGCTCGACGCCGAACTGGCCAGTGAGATGGCTCGATTCTTCGGCGCCGACACGAACGTCATCACGTTCGAAGAGCAAGCGGCGAAGGACATTGATGCAGCCGCGGCGAGCGGGGAGGATTCCGCCGTCGAGGTCACGCCGCGTCCGCCAGTGGTCACGATCATGGGTCACGTGGACCACGGCAAGACCACGTTGCTCGACGCGATTCGACTCACGAACGTTGCCGGTGGCGAAGCTGGCGGTATCACCCAGCACATCGGCGCCTACAAAGTTCGCATTTCCGACCAGGAGTCTCCAGCCTACGGCCGCGAGATCGTTTTCCTCGACACGCCTGGTCACGAAGCGTTTACGCGCATGCGTGCCCGTGGCGCCAAGGCGACCGACATCGTCGTACTGGTCGTGGCTGCCGATGACGGCGTGATGCCGCAGACGCTGGAAGCTATCGATCACGCCCACGCCGCCGAAGTTCCCATCATCGTCGCCGTGAACAAGATCGATAAGCCCGAGGCGATGCCGGATCGCGTGAAGAAACAACTCGCCGATCGCGGCCTGATGCCGGAAGACTGGGGCGGCAAGACGGTCTTCGTCGACGTGTCAGCCAAGAAGAAAACAAACCTGAACCTGTTAATGGAAATGATCTGCCTGGTAGCCGATCTGGCGGAGTTGAAGGCGACTCCGGAGCGCGCCGCTACCGGCGTCGTGCTCGAAGCCAAACTCGATCGCGGCCGCGGCCCCGTGGCTACGGTGCTGGTGCAGAATGGCACGCTCAACGCAAGCGACAACTTCGTGGTCGGCAACGTCTACGGAAAAGTGCGCGCCATGTTTGACGATCGCGGAGCGGCGCTGGAATCGGCGCCACCGTCAACCCCGGTCGAAATTCTTGGCATGGAAGGCCTGCCCCAGGCGGGTGATCAATTCGTCGTGGTGGCCGATCGCGACAAGGCCCGGGGCATCTCGGAATACCGCGAGCAGAAAGCCCGCGAGGCCGCTCTGGCCAAGAGTTCGCGCGTGTCGCTGGAAGGCCTGGCCGAGCAGATCAAGACGGCCGGCACCAAGGAACTGAACATCATCCTGAAGGGCGACGTGGGCGGATCGGTGGAAGTTTTGAGCGATCTGCTGGCGAAGCTTTCTAACGACAAGGTGCGTCTGAAGTTGCTGCGCTCGGGCGTGGGTGCCATCACCGAAACAGACGTGCTGCTGGCCTCGGCGTCGAACGCCATCATCATTGGCTTCAACGTGCGGCCGGAGCGTAAGGCGCAGGAACTGGCCGAGCAGGAAGAAGTCGACATCCGCCTGCACTCGATCATTTACGAACTGCAGGACGAGATCAAGCGTGCCATGAGCGGCCTGCTCGAGCCGACGATCAAGGAAACGTACCAGGGCCGTGCCGAGGTGCTCGAAACGTTCCGCATCCCGAAGGTGGGAACGGTCGCCGGTTGCCGCGTCATCGACGGCTCAATCAAGCGCGATTCCGAAGTGCGCCTGCTGCGCGACAACGTGGTCGTGTTCAAGGGCAAGATCAACTCGCTGCGCCGCTTTAAAGACGATGCCAAGGAAGTCACCAACGGCATGGAGTGCGGCATCTCGATCGCGAACTACGGCGACATCAAAGCTCACGATGTGATCGAAGCGTTTGCCACTGAGCGCATCGCGGCGGAAGTCATTGCCTAAAGAGTTTTCAGTTCTCGGTTTTCGGTTCTCAGTTGTTTGGCTTTTCTGAGATCTGGGAGCTGGGAACTGAGAATTACATGGCTATCGCTTTCCTCACCCTCGAACTCCACATCGAAGCGGCGCAATCGCTTAAGGACCGGCGGCAGGTCGTACGCAGCTTGAAAGATCGGCTGCGCGCGAGTTTCAACGTTTCCGTCGCCGAACTTGATGCCAGCGGTCTGTGGAACCGCGCCACGATCGGCGTGGTCAGCATCTCCGATTCGCGCGATTATCTCGACGGGCTCATGAAGAAAGTGGAACACTCGGCAACTCGCATCGCCAACAATCACGGTGCGGATGTCGCGGATTCGTTCGTCGAGTACTTGTAAAGAGAATGATCATCCGGGAGCGCCGCTTCGCATGTTTGCTTGGGCGAAGCCTGGCCTCATATCGCAGATGCGACTAAACAGCCTCTAACACATTGTTACCTCCGTACTTACCGCTATACCACCAAGGGGCGCGACAATGGCTCTTCCGGGCCCAACACGCGCACCCGATTTTCTGATATTCTCATGCGTTTTACCTCGGGGTGAGAGCTGTGGAAAAGCGCGGGGTCAAGCATCATCGCGGACGTTTGGGCGAAGCCTTGCGCGAGGAGATCGAAACGCTGGTTGAGGGCGAACTGGGCGATCCGCGCATCGGCCTGGTCAGCGTGACTGAAGTCCGGGTAGCCGACGACGGGCGTTCGGCGCAGGTCCTGGTCGATGTTGAGAGCGACGATGACGCCGAGGCCGAGCGCAGTCTCGAAGGACTAGACGCGGCGAAAGCTTACATCCGGCACGAACTGGCGGACCGGTTGCGCCTGCGGCGTGCGCCAGAACTATTTTTCCGGCTCGATCGTTCGGAGCGCGAGAAGGCCCGAGTCGACGAATTGTTAGAGCGGGCGAAACGCAGAAGCAAAGCCCGCAAGGAACCCGGTGCAGAGAAAGCATAGCGACATGCTCGAAGACGTACTCCGTCAAATCGGACAGCGGGAGCGATTCGTCCTGACTTCGCACGCCCGGCCCGATGGCGACGCCGTAGGCTCGGCACTGGCTTGCTGCCAGGTTCTGCGCGCCATGGGTAAGCAGGCGGATGTCGTTCTGCACGATGGCGTGCCCCGCATCTACCGGTCGCTCCCGTTCGCCGATCAGGTGGTGCAATCGAACCGCGTCCTGGACAACTGCGACGCCGCGATCATTCTGGAATGCGACAGCATTCACCGCACACGGCTGGAAGGCCTCGAAGATCGTTTTCTCATCAGCATTGACCATCATGTCAGCGGACGTCCTTTTGCCCACGTCAACTGGATCGATCCGCATGCTGTGGCCACGGCGGAAATGGTGTTCCGGCTGGCGCGCGAGGCGGGCGTGAAATTTTCTCCGGAAATGGCGACCTGCCTCTACACAGCGCTGATGACGGATACCGGTTCGTTCATGTTCCAGGGGACGAATGAGAATACCTTTGGCCTGGCGCGCGAGCTCGTGCTGGCCGGCGCCGATCCGGCCCATTGCGCGCGCGGCATTTATTTCGCGCATTCGGTCGCCAAGATTCGATTGCTCGGAGAAGCTCTGCGCAACCTGACCGTAGAAGGCCATATGGGCTGCTTCTGGGTGACGCAGAAGCAGATGAAGCGCTGCGGCGCCATCGAAGAAGACTGCGAAGGGTTGGTGAACTACGTTCTCTCGATCGGCGGCGTTGAGGTGGCCGCTTTCTTCCGCGAGTTGCCCGACGGGCGTTACCGCGTCAGCCTGCGCAGCAAGGGCAAGCTCGACGTCGCGCGCGTGGCCGAGACCTTCGGCGGTGGCGGGCACGAGTGCGCCAGCGGATGCTCGGTCGATGGCCCGCTCGCCGAGGCCGTCCGCCAGGTTCTTCTCCAGCTTCGCCGCGGACCTTCCGTACAATAGAAGAGCAATTGCAGATTTGAGATTTGTGATTGCAGATTGAAGTGCGAGGCTGTCGATGGAGATCGGTTCTAAGTCTGCAATCTGAAATCTGCAATTTGAGATCCGAAATTCCCCCCATGACAATGCGCACTCGCACTGACGCCCTGCTGATCGTCGGCTTTTGTGCGTTTTTGTTTTTCTATGGCATGGGACAGTTCGGCCTGATCGGCGCCGACGAACCGCGCTACGCGCAGGTCGCGCGAGAGATGCTCGAACGCCACGACTGGATCACGCCGGTTCTCAGAGAACATCCATGGCTCGAGAAGCCTCCTCTGTACTACTGGCAAGCGATGCTGGCTTATTCCATAGGCGGCGTGAGCGACGTAACCGCCCGTCTTCCCTCGGCGATTGACGCGACTGTGCTGGTGGTCGCCGTTTATCTTTTCTTCCGTCGTTTTCGGCGCGGAGTGGAGGTAGACGCGGCGCTGATCACTGCTTCTTGTGCGGGAGTCGTCGGCTATGCCCGCGCTGCCTCGATGGACATGGCGCTGGCTGCCGCGTTCTCCATTGGGATGTTGGCTTGGTGGGCTTGGCGCGAGAGCGAACAGCAAATCTACCTTGCGCTGTTCTACGTGTTCATGGCGCTGGGCATGCTCGCCAAAGGACCGGTGGCGCCATTTCTTGCTGCTGTCATCATTGTGCTCTTTGCCGTGGCAGTGCGCGAATTCCGTCTCATCGTCAGAACCTTGTGGTGGCCGGGCATCCTGCTTTTCTGCGTAATCGCTCTGCCGTGGTACATCGCGGTTGGAATGCGGAATCCACAATTCTTCCGCGAATTCATCGTCGAGCACAATCTTGCCCGCTTCTCGACCGATCTCTATCACCATCGCCAGCCTGTTTGGTATTACATCCCGGTTACGGCCGTGGCGCTCATGCCTTGGACGGTCTTCGTGATCGCTGCGTTTGTAGAACCCGCGCGTGCCTGGTGGGCAGAGCGGAAAACGGTTTCCACTGAGCCGGATCTCGAATTGCTGTTCAAACTGTTCGTCTGCTCCTGGCTCGTCGTGCCGCTTGCGTTTTTTTCCATCTCGGTATCGAAACTTCCGGGCTACATTCTTCCCGCAATCCCCGCCGGCGCCGCGTTGCTGGCGGATTATCTGCATCAACATCTCGAACGGGAGGCAGTCGTGTCGAAGTGGCAGGCCGTGCTGCATGCGGTCGTAGCCTCCTCGCCAATTGTTCCGGCAGTTCTCATTGCCTATGCGATCACACAGCATCGCCTGCCTGGGGGTCGGCCTATGTTTGTCGCACTTACGATTGCGTTCGTACTCAGTGCCGCAATCGCGGTAACGCTGACGAGCCGGCTGGGACTGCGCATGCTGCGCTTTGTCACGCTCGTCCCGGTAGTGCTGGCGGTGGCTGCAGTGATGAAGCTGGGGACGACGGCTATCGATCAAACCCTCTCGGCTCGTCCACTCGCCGTGGAACTCGCCAGCGTAGAGACGCACCCGATGCCAGTTGCGGTGTGTGGAGCGTCTCGCGAACTGGAATACGGGCTGGCGTTTTATCGCAACCAAGCGATTGCGCGCTACGAATCGGGAAACATTCCCGCGGGAGAACATCTGCTGGTAGCTGCGACGGCGTGGAGGCCGAACGTCGTTGAGCAAACGGCCGGGCGCCGCGTGTCGTTTCTTGGACACGACGCGCCGCAAGGTGTGGATTATTTTTGGGTGTCCGCTGCGGGTGCAAAGCCTTAATGGCAGCCCTAAGTGCGGACCGGTGCTGCCGTCATTCCTCAGCCACAGTCAACGCTTCCAGTTCAGGGCTGGCTGGAGCACCGGCCTGTGCTGTGCAGCCGTATTCGAATCCCTTGTCGAAGGCCTTGATGTTCAGTTCGCGGAAATTCGGTGGAACCGAATCCGCCACTGCCTTACGCACCGCGTCCGCACTGAGAAGTTTGGTGACTGCGGTGAAGAATCCAACCATTACCGAGTTCAGCACCATGCGCTTGCCCAGTTCTTCGGCGAAGCGCGTGGCCGGAATGCTATAAACCTTTTTGTCACTGTTTGGGTTGGAAACGCGCACCAGATCTTCCTCGACGATCAGCATTCCTTCCGGCTTCAGTTCGTGCGCGAAACGATTGTAGGCCTCTTGCGACATGATGACCATGATGTCGGGCTGGGTCACATACGGATAGAGCACCGGCGAGTCGGAAAGAACGAGTTGTGCGCTGCACGCGCCTCCGCGCGCCTCCGGGCCGAAGTTCTGCGTCATGGTGGCGAAGCCATTTTCGTAGATCGACGCCGCTTTGCCCAGCACCACGGCCGAGAGGATGACCCCCTGGCCTCCGAAACCTGCAATGCGAATCTCGGTTAGCCGCATACGCACTCCATTTCTGGTTCTTCGATGTAGCGCTCGCCCAGTGTTTCCACGTACTGCGCCCGCATCATGGTTTGATAATCCGGCCGGTCGCGGTCCACAAACTTGCCAACCGCGATTTCGCCGTTCAGCGTGAGCCCGACTTCGCTGGTGGGCGCGCCATTTTTCACTTTGCTCTTTTCCTTGTAGTACTTCATGGTGTCGAGGCCGTCGCCCATCTTGTTGCGCCGCTGATAGAGCGTAGGGCAGGGCGAAATCACTTCGATGAAGGAGAACCCCTTCTTCTGGAACGCTTCGCTGATTGACCGCGCGAGTTGCCGCACGTGAAAGGTTGTCCAGCGCGCGACATACACCGCGCCAGCAGCTTCGACCAGGTGCGGCAGGTTGAAAGCCGGCTCAAACGTGCCGTACGGATTCGTCGAAGTGGTCGCGTGGCCGGGAGTGGTCGGCGCGGTCTGGCCGCCAGTCATCGCGTAAATCAGGTTGTTCACGCAGATAACTTTCAGATCAATGTTGCGCCGCGCGGCGTGGATCAGGTGATTGCCGCCGATCGCCGACAGGTCGCCGTCACCCGAATAGACCACCACGTTTAATTTGGGATTCGCCAGCTTCAAACCCGTGGCAAATGGAATGGCTCTTCCGTGCGTGGTGTGGAAGGAATCGAGCTTCACGTATCCTGCGACGCGGCCGGTGCAGCCGATGCCCGAGACCAGCGCCAGGGATTGGAGATCGATCTTCGATTCGATCAGGGCGCGGGCGAACGAGTTGACCGTGGTACCAATGCCACATCCGGGGCACCAGATGTGCGGCATGCGGTCGCCGCGCAGGAACGGTTCTACGGGATTCACTGTGTCGTCTAGGACATTCAGCATCGGCTTGCCTCCACGATGGCGTTCAGGATTTCGTCTGGATTGTGGACTCCACCGCCCGCGTGGGATACCGCGTATGTCTTGGCTTTTCCGCCAGCGGCGCGCTCAACCTCGCGCACCATCTGTCCGAGATTGAGTTCGGGCACGACGAATGCTTTGACGCGCGCGGCCAGTTGGGCAATCTTTTTCTCCGGGAAAGGCCATGCGGTGATGAGGCGGAGTTTCCCGACTTTCAGACCGCGTTCGTGCGCCGCGTCGATAGCCCGCTGTGCCACACGCGACGTGATGCCGTAGGAGACGACGACCACTTCGGCTCCGTCGAGCCGGTCTTCCTCGAATAGACAGATGCGGTCTTCGGCGGAGCGAATTTTGTTCTGCAGGCGCCGCACCAGCTTGTCCTGCGTCTGTGGCGTCATGTTGGGGTAACCGCGTTCGTCGTGGGTTAGCCCGGTGACGTGAAATTTGTAGCCCTCGCCGGCGTGGGCCATCTCCGGCACCATATCGCCATTAGTGGCATAGGGAAGATATTCATCGATCGACTTGTGGGTATGCTTGCGGGGAACGACTTCAATCTGGTCGGCGGGAGGGATCACGACCTTCTCGGTCATGTGCCCGACGACTTCGTCCATCATGAACATGACGGGCACGCGGTATTCCTCGGCCAGGTTGAAAGCTTTGATGGTCAAGTCAAAACATTCCTGCGGTGAATTAGGACATAGCGCAATAATCTCGTAGTCTCCGTGCGATCCCCAACGCGCCTGCATCATGTCGGCCTGCGCGGGGAGAGTGGGTAACCCGGTCGACGGTCCGCCGCGTTGCACATCGACGAATACACACGGAGTCTCGGTCATGGCCGCATAGCCAATGTGCTCCATCATCAGCGAGAACCCCGGCCCGGATGTTACGGTGAAGGCTTTGGCTCCGCCCCAGACGCCGCCTTGCAGCGCGATCGAGGCGGCGAGTTCATCCTCCATTTGAATGAAGCAGCCGCCCACAGTCGGCACGCGCGATGCGAAACGCTCGACCACTTCGGTCGAGGGAGTGATCGGATATCCAGCCGCGAACCTCGCTCCTGCCGCCAGCGCGCCTTCGCAGCAGGCGTGGTCGCCATCAATAAAGTGAGTGCCGGTCAACACTCCATGCGGATCGGCTTTCATCGTTCACCTCCGCCGCTTTTCTGTCCGCTCACCTCTGGATTTTTCACGCCCGATGCTTTCGTTCCATAGATCGCAAAGTCGGGGCAGTACATGCCGCACAGGTCGCAGCCGCTGCATTTTTCCGGATGCACCACGTGGGGCGGATGGTAGCCCTTGGAATTGAAAGCGGAAGAGAGCGCCAGCACGTGGGTGGGACAAAACTCCACGCAGAAGCCGCAGGCCTTACAGCGCTCCACGACGATTGATACACGTCCTTTTGCCACGAGATCCCCCAGCTGAGGAGTAACGTTCACTCCGGTTGTTCGAAGCAGGATGTGATTATGCGTTGGAAGAGGAATGGCGCGGTGTGATCAACGTCACAGAGCAAGGTGAGGCGACGCACCAGCGTCTTTTGGTATGAATTCCACGTAAATGGCTGTGAGCGTGTGAGTTAGGAGCACGTAAAGCCGGGCCGCCTGTCGTGAGTCACTGGGCTCAAAGTGTGCGTGCTTGGTGACCAGCATCACAGAATATGACTGAGGCCTAAATTCGTCGTTGCTGTCCTCGGCCGCGATCACAGTGAGACCCTCGGCGAGGCGTTGCAAGGGGTAAGATAATCCTCCTAACAGGAAACACATTCGATGGCATCCTTCAACCGACCATAATTGGTCATCAATTATTCGCCCAGGCTCGATCTTTGTATCACCCTGATGCGAGCGCAGGGGCATGGCGGGATTTCTAGTCCCGAGTATTTCTTCCAGGTGGACTGGCGTTTACGCCATCCCACTGGCAGTTTTAGCTATTCCGCCAATGACCTCTGCTTCGATCCGGAGTCGTTCGCGCAGTTTTCCGACGAACTTCGAGGGCTGCATAAGGGTCAAAGACAAGAGGCAATTCTGAAAAATGTGGGAGAATCTGAAAAATGTGGGAGAAATGGTGGTCCTGCGATTGGCTGGGGACTCGCGCAAACTGCTCGCCACGTTCGACATTCGGGAGTATCTCGCCCCGTCGATGGCGACCTTGACCGCGACCTTTGAAGTCGACTACGACCTGTTTGTGAATAAGCTGCGCGGAGAAATCGACCGCTTCGTCGAAGAGATCCGCCTGGTTGAACCTGCGAACCCGGAGTGGACGGAGCACTAACCGCCTGTTGCCGCCCTGTGTTCGCGGGGTTTGCCTCTGCCCCGCGAACCTTCTACACTCGAAATTTTGCCACGAGTTGGCCGCTCTCCGGGTGGCCGCTGCTGGCAGGAGCCCATTGGAGATTCTCGATCTCAGACACTTTTCCTCGGTGGACCTGCGCCCTCTGCTCGACGATGAGACGCTGCTCTGGTCGCGCCTGCTCTCCTGGGACTACTCCGGTTCGGCAGAGATGATTCTCCGTTACGTCGATGCGAAGATTCTTCCTGGCTACGCTGCGGTGGACCGCGGACGCGTCTTCGGTTATTCGTTTTTCGTGTACGAAGGCAGCAAGGGAGTGATTGGCGATCTTTACGTGGCGAACGGCGCTCGCCTTCCCAACGCCCGCGAAGTCGAGTTGAAGCTGCTGACGCACGTGATCGAGACCCTGCAGCAGTCGCCCGGCATTCATCGCGTCGAGGCGCAACTGCTGGCGCACGATGCCAATGCTGTCTCGCGCCCGTTTCTTGATACTGGATTCCAGCGACATCCGCGCCTGTTCATGGTATTGACGCTGGGAAACTCGGCGACGGAAAAAAATCCGACGCACCCCGAAGTAGAAATCCGGCCTTGGACCGAGGCCGACTACCGTCCCGCCGCTGCCGTCATCACCGCCGCATATCGCAGCCATGTGGATGCCCAAATCAACGATCAATACCACACGCTGAGCGGATCGCTGCGCTTTTTGAATAACATCGTGCGCTTCCCTGGTTGCGGCGTGTTCGACGCTGACTCATCGTTTGTGGCGCATGATCGCCGGACGAAGAGCATGATTGGACTGATCCTATGCTCGCGGGTCCGCAACGATGTGGGCCACGTGACTCAGGTTTGCGTGCTGCCGGAGTACCGTTCGCGGCGGATCGGCGAGTCTTTGATGGCTGCAACGGCGGGAAATTTGCGGAGAAGGAATTTCTCCTTGTTGTCGCTCACGGTCACGGAAGCGAATGCGCGGGCAGTGGCTCTTTACCGCCGGCTGAATTTTGATACGAAAAGGATTTTCGACGCGTTCGTGTGGGAGGGATAGGGAGGGGTATGGAATGCATGCCGCAACTGGCTCGTTGCTTGTTCTACTTTGTTTCGTCCCCGGGCATTCGCAGGACACTTCCGACAAACACTCGCTGTTCGGATGTTCTCGGAACGCGGTAGAAGTAGACGTAAATAACAAGCCGCCGCTGCGTATCACGCCGGTCCGCGGTCTTCCCCTGCCCTTCGGTTATGAACGCCCCACGTTCCGCTTTCCGGCGCTCGGACCTTTCCTTGTGAATATCTATCTACTCGCTACACTGCCAGAGGCCGGAAGAGGAACCAAGGCAACGCTCCACATTTATGCCGAAACAACCGATTCGGCAGATGATCCCCTGGTCAGGCGAGTGCGGTGGTGGGAAGTCGAGCCCAGCGAAAGTGTCGATCCCTTTAATGGCAGGAGCTCGACCTCGCTTTCGTTCGATACCAGCCGCATAGCCAGCTGTTTCGAGCAGGAAGGCGAGTGTAGTTTTGCCGACGTCGCGCTGGCTACGCCCGACCCCAACGTGCCTTTGTTGGTAATCAAGTTCGGTGAAAATCTCGGAGGAGCCAACGCCCTGAACTGGACGGAAGCTAGTGTATTGCTCGACTTCCGGCCTACCCCGCCGCGAGTCGTGGCAACGGCCGATTGTGCCTACAACGAAGGCGGCGGGGCTTGTACGGCTTTTGACTCGGGCCAAATGCCGCGATCGGGACTGCAATGCGACTGGGGATCGGAAACTCAGGACTTCCTTTGCTCGCAAACCTCTCAGGGCGACGGCTATCTCGACTTCTTCCTGCTCAGCGACAAGCCGGCGCCCCTGCATCCCGGCGAGGTGGCGACGCTCGCCGACGCCATTCACGAATTCAGGTCCAAGGGGACGGCATCTCCCGTGAAGGTGCGGGGAATCGGTCCCGTCTCCTGGATCGACGAGGTAATGCTGGACTCCGGAAATAAAATTGTCGTCCTTGGATCGGTTGGACTCTTCCATCTGGTTGCTGAGTCCAAGAACTCACTGGGCGCTCCGACGCAGGTCGCAGCTCATCCACTCATCGTGGATCCTAACGAGGTCCGGCGTCCCAGCTACAGAATTGAAGATCCCGGGTGGACGCTCGAGGAAGCGCGTTCATTTCGCGCACGGCAGATTTACAAGGACAAAGATCTGACAGTGTTGCAGGTGGTCGAAAGCCAATTGCCTGATTCCCGGAGCCTCTATTGGCTCGGAATTCAAGGCGCCGGCGCCGACGCGAAATTCGATGCGGTCACACTCGTCGGGGGCGGCCATTACGCCTCCTGCGGCCATTCCATCGTTCCGGAGAATGTTGTTTCACTAGGAAGGGTTGCGAAGCCATTCTCGGCTCAAGTGCGCATCCAGCCCACCACCTCAATCTCCGAAGCCGACGAAACGCAGCAACCAGAGTGGGCTGTGCCCAATGGGGAAGAACCGACCACCAACTGCATTCGTTCCGGAAGCATCACGTGGGCGAATGGAAAATTTAAAGGCAGCATGGATGACAAGGAATGCACTTCTCCGGAACAGCCGAAAGACATTCGCGTTGCGGCCGACGGAACCATCGCCGTAAAGGAATTCGCCACACAACCGACTAAATGAGGGCGCAAGTCGAAAGTGGCACTGAATCTACCTTCTCAACACCCACATCACCCAACCAGCAGCGAGGACTCCGCCCAGAAACATGGCGAAGCAATAGAGGCCGTAGCGGACCATCTCGCGCGTGGTCTCACGGTGCGTAATGCCGAACACGATAGAGGCGAACAGGGCAAATACCGTCGCCGCGCTGAAATGATTGAGAGTGATAGTCACCAGGCCCGTCCGCGCGTAATGGGTTGAGCTGATCGCTGAGAGCTGACAGCTGAGAGCGGCTTCATTGTTTCTTCCCGATAGCGATGTGATAAGCGTCAGCGATGGAAATAAAATTCAGCAAACCCGCCACGATCATGAATTTCGTCCCGTAGTCCGCGGTGGCGAACGCGATCGCGCCCTGGCCCCAGTCCATGGCCAGCGTCACAATGTAAAGGCCGCCCGCGCCGACGTTCCCCACAAAGCCGAGGATGTCCAGAATATCGCCACCATTGGCCTTGTAGATACGTCCCTGCATCGCCAGTCCAAGCAGGAACAGGGTCACAATCGAAACGAATAACAGCGCGCCGCGAATCCATCGCCTCTGAATCATGTGGCCTGCGCCCGGAATGAGCCAGCCCACCGCCGGAGCGACGACGGCCATCAGGCTCACCGGTTCCGCCGGAGCCGCTTTCGTTTTTTCTGTAGTGGAATCTGCCATTCAGATGGTCACAATCTCGCCTTGGATTTTCCCAGTTACATCCGCGGACTTGGCACGCACCAGTACGTTCACCTCGCTGCGGACGCCGAACTCCGGCAGGTAGATGCCGGGCTCGATCGAGAAGCATGAGTTGGGAATGATCTGCCGCTCGTCGTGGATCTCGAGATCGTCCATATTGGCGCCATTGGAATGGACGTCGGTGCCGATGGAATGTCCCGTACGGTGAATGAAATAATTGCCGTAACCCGCTTTCTGGATGTGACTGCGCGTCGCGCGATCGACCTGCCAGCCGGCGATGCGTTGTCCAGATTTAATGGCGTCGACCACGGTCTTCACGCCGGCATCGCGCGCGTCGCGAACGATTGCGAAAATTTCCCGCATGCGATTCGATGGGGCGGACCCCACGAAGCCCATCCATGTAACGTCGTAGTAAACCGCTCCCGGAGTGTTCTTCTTTCCCCAGACGTCGAGCAGCACCAGATCGCGTTCACGAATTGGCATGGGATGATCGGCGCGCGGCTCGTAATGCGGATTGCCGGCGTTGGCATTGACCGCGACGATCGGCGGATCATCGGCCAAAAGATTCTCGCGGCGAAATGCTTCCAGAAACCACTGCTGGATTTCGTGTTCTTTCGTGCCACCGTTGTGCACGCGCCGTCCGATCTCTTTGAATGACTCGGCGACGATCGCATCAATCGAGTCGCGCGCGGCGAAGTGCGATTGGATCTGCTCCTCGCTCCAAGTGGACTCGAACTGCGCCACCAAGTCCGCTGAACTGACAACATTCTTGCCCAAGCCACGAAGCAGATCAATCGTGCCGCCATCCACCAGCGAAATTGTGAAGACGCTATTGTTCGGCGAATACTGCATGGCCAGGTCGCGATGCCTGGCCAGGATCGCTTTGAGCTGGTCGAACAATTCCTGCCAGCCGGAATACTGATGTTTCTTGCCCGGAAGCGAGTCGAGATGTCCCGCTTCAATCTTGTGTACGAGCTTCACCGGTTCGCCGTCGGCCGGGACAAGGTAAAACCAACGCCGCGTTACCATCAAAGTCGTCGGCAAGCCAAGCACGCGATAGGCGATGGGATCGCGATGGTGATGATCGTAGAACAGCCACGCGTCAATGTTGCGTTCGCGCAGCGCAGACTGGATGGCGGCAAGGTCCATGGGCAAACCTCTATTGTAAACAAGAGCCGGGATTTGGGCGAATCAGAGCAAGACCTTACGCTTGAGACTGGCGGGCAGCGTTTCACATGCGGTTCGCAATACCAGGCGCGGAGCGAGCCTACGAATCTTCATCAGATAAGGCACTATGCCCTTTGCATCATATTTTGCCGTCTCGCGCAGCAGCCAGCCGAGGCCTTTCTGCACCATGTCATCCTGATCGGCGAGCAACAAGTCCGAGAGCCTCTTGATCTGAGGTAGAAACCTCTTCTGCCTCGTCCCCTGAATCAGAGCTACACATGCGGCGCGCCGGTGCCAGCGATCATTCGACCTTGCCCACCGAAACACGGACTTCACACGAGACGGCTTCGCGGCTACCATCGGGGCGATGAGGTAATGAACCAGCCCATCGTGATCGGCCCAACTGCCGATGCGGTTCAGCCATGACTCGAATAGCTTGAATTCGCGGTCCCCACACCGCACGTCGAGCTTCTCCAGCAGAAACACTGCGGCAACTTTCTCTTCCAGAACCGTACCTGAGAAGAGATGGTCGGCCACGCGCACGAGAAAATCGAAGTCGTGTTCCCGCAGGATGTCTCGCCGGCAGCGCCGTACTGCCCGCCGCAGGTCAGCCGTGTACCATCCGTGCGATTTGATTTTTTCTTTGAAGAACCACTGCACTCCGGTTGCGTGCTCGGCGGAGCCGCCGTCGCGCAGCGAACTCCGAAACTGCACCGCGACGTCTGCCGGAGAATTGGTTTGTTCAAGCTTATGCGAGCTCTGCATTCCCAAAAATTCATCCGTTCTGGACGGTTCCTGCTGTCCTCGCATAGCGGTCGTACACCCACAGTGCCGCTGCGGTCGCCAGTCCTACCCCGGTGACCCACCACCAGATCATCGCCGGCCGGTGTTGGACTTCTCCAAAGTGATGCAGCAGAAATCCCCCAAACGGGCCGCCGATGAGCGATCCGATGCCGATCGGCACGAAGGCAAATCCCATGTAGGTCCCCTGCTGCCCCGAGGGCGCCAGCCGCGAGATGTATTCGTAATATCGCGGTGCCTGGATGATCTCGCCCAGCGCCAGAAAAAACAGCGAGAGGGCCGCGCCCCAGATCGTTGGCCGAAACGCGAGGGTGATCCATGAGAGCGACGTAATCACCGTGCCCAGAATGACGGCGGGAAAGGCCGGCACCTTGCGCGTCAGAAAATTGACCGCCAGGGTGAGACAGATCACGGTCAATCCGTCGACAACCAGAATGATCTCGACGTCCGCGTGAGGGTCGATGTAACCGTGAATGTAGCCGGGCAAACTGATGTACTGCTGCCAGAACACGATCCAGTACCCTGTGAAGATCGTGAGGAACCACATGAACCGACTGATGCCGGCGAGCATGACTGCGAGGAAGCCAGCCCAGATCCACCACGGCACGCCCCATGCCGGATGCACCCAAAGTGCGATCCGCAGCAGCAACGCTACCAACAGCACCGGCAAAACCAGACGGTAATTTCCCAGCACGATGCAAAAATTCCGCGCGACGGTCGCGATTGAAGGTGGAGGCGCATCGCCGGCCTTGCGTGGCTCCCGGAAGAAGAGCAGCACGACAAAAAACATGGCGAAGACGCTGAGCGCCGCCACGCGGTAAACATTCTCGACGCCCAGGTGGCGATGGGCCCACGAAGCAAAATAGGGTCCGGCGGCGCCCCCGATGTTTACCATCGTGTAGTAAATCGAATAGCCGATGGAGCGGACGTTTTCCTTCGACGCGCGGGCTGTAGTGCCAACCACGCAAGGCTTAACCAGCGAAACTCCGAGCGCGGGAAGAATGAGAATGAACCCTACGAACAGCCCCAACGGCACCGCGTTGCGCACGGGCGCCAGCCACGATGCGCCAATCGAACCGATCAGGAAATAAGAAGCGCCGAGAATGAGATATGCCACAGAAAGAGCGCGGCGAAAGCCCAGTCGGTCGGCCGCGGCCCCGCCGAAGATAGCGAGAAACCATACCATGCCGCCGAAGATTCCCGTCAGCGTCCCTGTCTGTTCGGTGGAAAAATTGAGCTGCTCCTGCAGATATAAGGCGAGCGATGCAAAGGCCCCGTAGTAGGCCAACCGTTCGAAAATCTCGGTAATATTGGCAATCCAGAATGGCCGTTCAAATCCGGTGCGAATTTCCTCAAAGCGCTGGGAAAAGGTCAAACTAGCTCCTGGTTTGTGATCAGCCTAGCCGCGCCCGGACCTGGTCCGCAGTCAGTCCCGCCACGCGAATCAGTTTATTGCGGCTGGTCTGGCCGGACGCAATGGTAACGGAAGATCGTGGCACCTTCAAAAGTTTTGCGAAGAATTCGATGCAGGCCTCGTTGGCCCGGCCTTTCTCGGCAGCAGCGGTCAGCGAGACTTTCAAAGCATCGCCGAGTTCACCGGTGATCGCGTTCTTGTTCGCACCCGGATGGACTTTGATGGCAAACGTCACGCCGACAGCCGACTCGCGGACAGGAATCACCGGTTTCTCCTTCAACGAAAAGGCAGTTTCCAGCAACAGGAGCCCCGCCACCAGAGGGATTTGTGCGTTCGACAACGTGCGCGAGAGCCCAATGCTCGCCATCAACGCCAGGAAGAAGGCGAGCATCGAGACGTTGCTGGTGATGCAAAACAGTCTCAAGCCCCGCACCCCGGATCCGTTCTGGATGCGCAGCAGGTTGAGCATTGCCGCAAAGAGCACAGCGAGGTCCGTCCCGTAGATCCAGATGCGCCCCGTGTAAGTCTTGGGGATCAGGAAGGAGGCGGCAATGGCCAGAAGAAAAAGGCTTCCCGCGCAAAGCAAGTCGAAGAATCTCATAGTTCCTCTGTGTTGCCCGGTGTCCCCTGTGGTGAAGATTCCGTTCTCTCCCCGAAGATAGCGGTCCCCACGCGCACGCAGGTCGAGCCCTCCTCGATCGCTACTTCGAAATCATGCGACATGCCCATGGAAAGCATTCCCATCCGGATCGCCGGGAGTTTGCGCGCGGCAATCGCATCGCGCAGTTGGCGCAACTGCCGAAAGAAGGGGCGTGCGCGTTCGGTATCGTCTGTGAAGGGAGGCACGGTCATCAGCCCGCGAAATTCCAGTGCTTCAAAACGCGGGGCCGCCAGCAGCAGTTCTTCCAGTTCCTCCGAACCCGGTACAACGCCGCTCTTGGCCGCCTCGCCGCCGACGTTGACCTCGATTAGCAGGCTTAGTTTCTTACCCAAATTCTGTGCTGCAGCGTCGAGTTTTTCGGCGAGCTTCGTCAGAATCAACCGAGTCCACCGCGTTGAACAACTCGACAGCCTTGCCTGCCTTGTTTGTTTGCAGGTGCCCGATCATGTGCCACTCAGCACCAGCCAATCCAGCGAGCGCGCGAGCCTTGGCGACAAACTCCTGCACGCGATTTTCTCCGAACAACCGCAGGCCCGCGGTGTGCGCCTCGCGAATCCGCTCCGAAGGTTGAGTTTTCGTTACACCCATCAGCGCGACGTCGGCAGGCGAACGCCCCGCTCGCCGCGCCGCGGCCTCGATGCGTTCTTGGACCACGGCGACGTTTTCCGAAATGGACATAACAAACCCTAAACCACGAAGGACACGAAGTTGCACGAAGGCTCCCAAGATTTCCTTCGTGTTCCCGCGTGTCCTTGGTGGTCAAGAGCCTACATGATCGCCGTTGGCGGG
Organism: uncultured Acidobacteriaceae bacterium; assembly: GCA_963819035.1. Classification (GTDB taxonomy): domain Bacteria; phylum Acidobacteriota; class Terriglobia; order Terriglobales; family Acidobacteriaceae; genus Sulfotelmatobacter. The sequence continues at coordinate 46,311 of CAWFUU010000031.1, forward strand.
GCCGGTTCATCGGGACTGCCGGCGTTGGCTAAGGGGACGCGCACCATCGCCAGGATCAGCACCACGAACGCGGCTAGCGCGGCCCAGATCGATGGCGTCCAATGAAACAGGGTCACATCTTTGCCAGAGCCCACCAATCCCGCGATCACCAAACCGCACAAGGCTTCTCCGGCAATCAGGCCTGAGGCGGTCAGCACGCCCGCGTTGTCCACGCGCGCCTTCTGCGCATCGTTATAACCGCGGCGGTCGCGCAGTTTATCAGTCACCCAGCGAATCACGCCGCCCACAAAAATCGCGAACGTCGTTCCCAGCGGCAGATACATGCCCACCGAGAACAACATGACGCTCTTCACTTCAATCATGATCATGGCGATGCCCAACAGAATTCCAACCACCACCAGCGGCCAAGCCATATCCCCGCCTACGATTCCTTTCGAGAGCATGGCCATCAACCCAGCTTGCGGTGCCGACAGGGCGGGACTGCCAAAGTGATAGGCCTTATCCAGTACTGCGAGAGGAAAGAACAATACCAGCGACGCCACCACAATTCCAAGCAGATCGCCAATCTGCATCTTGGCGGGAGTGCCGCCTAGGATGTGTCCGACCTTGAGATCCTGCAGCATTTCGCCGGCGACAGCGGAAGAGACACATACCACCGCCGCGACACCCAGCACGGCAGCAACTCCTCCAGTGCCGGAAACTCCCAGGGCCACCATCAGCAACGCTGCGATCACCAGCGTGCAGAGAGTGAGCCCGGACACGGGATTATTCGAAGAGCCAATCATTCCAACCAGGTTTCCTGACACGGCGGCGAAGAAAAACCCCACGACGATCATGATGCCTGCCGCGACCAGCGATCCGGACAAAACTTTGGAACTGGAAAGCGATCCAGCCCCGCTGATGAAGTAGTAGTAGAGCACGATCATTGCGACGAACACGACCGCCACGCCCGCAAAGATGACCTTGGCAGGCAAATCCCGCTCGGTGCGGTTGGTTGCGGTGTGCGCGGCGGCTGACTTTTTCAGATCGGAAACGGCGCGGCCCATCCCGACCGCGAGTTGCTTGCGCATTTTGAATAACGTGTAGGACGCGCCCACCAACATCCCCCCCACCGCGATCGGGCGCACGATCGAATAGTAGATTGCCCCGGCCAGTAAGCTCCACGGAATCGTCTGGCCAGCCGGTTGCGCGGCCTGCAGGTACGGGCCAATCGTAAAGGTTAGAAGGGGAACCAGCAGTCCCCATGCCAGCACTCCGCCAGCAAAATTCAATGCCGCCAACCGTGGGCCAATGATGTAGCCCACGCCAAGATAAGCGGGGCTGATGTCGGGCGCGGTAAAAATGGTCGCGCCGCCGGTCACCGTGGTGGCGACATTGGGATTCGTGCTGGTGCGCAGCAGCAGCTTCTTTCCTAGCGCGCTGATGCTGACGGGGAACGTATTGTTCGCCGAAAACACGTTGACGGCGCCCAGGAGGTACATGAATCCGCCAAAGCCCATGTTGGCGAACAGAATCTTCGCCGCTTTGGCTCCTTGCTGTCCGGCTTTGTGAATCTCGGAGGCAGCCACGGATTCCGGATAGGGCAGCTCGGGATCTTCCACCATCACGCGCCGTAGCAAAGTCACAAACAAAATACCCAGGGTGCCGCCGATCATCATGAGGGCAACGGCTTGCCAATAATGGTCGGCAGTTAGGCCTGTCCAAAGGCCCGCCATGACGAACGCCGGAATGGTGAATACCGCACCAGCCGCCACCGACTCGCCGATTGAGCCCACGGTTCGCGCGATGTTCTCTTCCAGAAGTGAGCCCTTCATCAACCGCAGCAGGGCCATGCCGATCACAGCCGCGGGATAGGTCGCCGCAATCGTCATGCCGGCCTTCAGTCCAAGGTAAGCATTAGCCGAGCCCAGAATGGCGGTCATCACCAGTCCGATCAGCAGCGCCCGGAAGGTGAATTCCTTCATCTCCATGGTTTCGGGAACGTAGGGTGTGTGCTTTTTCTTGGCAGGAAGATCGGTGACGGTGCTGCTCATACGAGGAATCCTTTGGCGTGGGATGGAAGCAAGTCCGTACGCGTTGCCTTGTCGAGCGTATTCAAAACACGGGAACGGCGCACGTTAGCACGCGGCAAGGGCGCGTGACAAGTAGGCATTTGGCCTTGGAGGTTCAGATCGCCTGATCACGAAAACTGGAGCAGTCCGCGCCCGTTAGGCGCCGCGTACTAAAGGCCGTAGGCGCTTTTCAGGACGTCTCCCGCCTGCTTGTCCGTACCTTTCCACGATTGCTTGTCGTAGTAGTAATACCAAGGCACACCAGGAAAATAGGTGTTTAGCATGGGGCTGCACATTTTAGGACACGGGATTCGCTCTGAGAATATCTGCAACACTTGAAGCTCGCGTTTAGAGCGGAACCACTCGGCTGCAAGCATCTCCGAATGAAACCCGACTTCGGCATCGGGGGTCTGGGCAGGTCCGAATCGTCGATTCAACTCTGCAATCGTGGTGTTCAGGCTAATCTGAATGTTCTGCGCCCCGGACTTGTCAGAATACAGCCACGCAGTGACATTGAAGCCACCAAGGAACCTAGCGGTCGTGAGGGGCGGAGAATGCCGCAAACGGAATTGCAATGCTGCTTGGGGCAAACGCGCATCGCATGGTGTAGCGAAGGGCGGTCGGGAGGATGGAAGCTTCGGCATGTTGCCCTCTGAGCAAGCGATAATGATACTAGATCTCCGTGCGTTCCTGACTGTTCGGCCCGGCGAACCGGCCTGCCGGTCTCACTCATACCCACCTCGTTCCCAGATCAGTTGTATCGCCAGCCAGGTAACCCTCCCCCGCCGCGGGGGTGTAGAATAAAGGCAATTGGTACATGCCGCCTTTCGTCGTTCGTCAAACCTAGTTCGACAATCCGAGGTGCAGTAATGAGCGACTCCCCCGATCTTCCCTTCGTCCCGCCTTACCATTGCCGCGATTGCGGCAGCGACGTAGGCTTTCGCTCGCGGCGGCGTACCTTCACGGAACGCTATCTTCTACCCCTATTACTATTAATGCCCGTGCGGTGCGGAGAGTGTTTCCGGCGCGACTACCGTCTGATTTTTACGCCCGTGCGCGACCGGCTCTCAGAGACGCCAAAATTCATGCCGAGCAAGGCGCCTACGTCTGACCGGCACGTTGCCTAGCAGCCGCGTTCGCCGCTATACTGAGAACAGGTCTGGCCGTGGCGGGCCTGCGCCCGCCGCGGGTACAAGGAGGCTGTCTTCAGCAGTAGTGAGGACCGAATCCGGGCTAGCGGGGCCAGGGTTGAAGTGGCGAGGCGTTCTGTTGCGTTTCAAACGCCCCCCTCCTGGATCCAACGAGCTTCGGCTGGCCGCGCTGCTGAGAGCCTTTTTTCCGTTCTGTTCCCCTCCGACTGCCGGATTTGCGGCGAGCCCCTGCTAAACATTTCCCGCCTACCGGTGTGCCCGGAATGTCTGGACCAAATGCAGCCCGTGCGCGGGAAGGTTTGCTCGATCTGCGGGGAGCGCGTGTTGTCGGCTTACGCAGAGCGCGAAGCCGATGGCCTGCGCCGTTGTCCGGTTTGCCGCCGTTTTGATCGCCCTTTCACCCGCGCGACAGCCTACGGAAGCTACGAGGGCGGGTTGCGCGAACTCGTCCACTTGCTGAAATACAACAGGGTACGCCCGGCGGCCAATGTTTTGGGACGCATGCTGGCGGAATCCGTCGCCGCGATCGAGCCTTCGTTTGAGCAGGCCAAAGTGCTGGTGATTCCGGTCCCACTTTACCGTGCCAAACGCCGTCAGCGTGGTTTCAACCAGGCGGAACTGATTGCTCGCGCGGCGGTGAGGTGTCATCCTACGCGCGAGCGCTTCGAAGTAGTCCCCGACATTCTCGAGCGCACGCGCGACACACGATCGCAGATTGGCATGACCAATCACCAGCGCCGGGAAAACATGCGAGGGGCCTTTTCGGTGCCCCGTGCCGCAGAAATCACTGGCCGCGAAGTGCTTCTGGTGGATGATGTTTACACGACCGGCGCCACGGCTTCGGAATGCGCACGGGTGCTGCGCAAGGCCGGGGCCGCGGTGGTCTGGGTAGCGACGGTGGCGCGCACGCTGAAGAATGCAGGTTTCAACGTTTCGAGTTTACAAGGCTTCGAGGTCGAAAACGTGGAAAGCGATACATCGCCGGAATCTAGAGACTTTGAAACTCTGAAACTTTGAAACCTTGAAACCTTGAAACCTTGAAACTTTGAAACGTATGTCACACAGGATGGAACACGAGGCAGGACCAACATCCCGGCATGCCGCCGGCTTGTTCGCGCCGGCGGCAACTCACCGCCCTGGCGATGGCCATGCTCTGCTCTCACCCGTCCTGGTCCTGAACGCTTCCTATGAGCCCATCAACGTCTGCGCCGCCCGCCGCGCGCTCGTCCTCGTGCTCAAGGGCGTGGCCATGACCGAAGAGGAGAACGGACACTTCCTGCACTCGGCGCGCGTCGCCATGCGCCTGCCTTCGGTGATCCGGCTGCTCGAGTACCGGCGCATTCCGCATCAGAGCCGTGCGCTGTCCCGCAAGAACATCTTGCTGCGCGATCGCAATACCTGCCAGTACTGCGGCACGGTGCTGCCTTCGAGCGAATTGACGCTGGATCACGTGATCCCGCGCTCCCGCGGAGGTTCATCCACTTGGGAGAACCTGGTGGCCTGCTGCCATCCCTGCAATCGCCGCAAGGGCAATCAGTTTCCTGCGGAAGCTGGCATGAAGCTGATGCGCGAGCCCCGCGCCTTCAACCTCCACACCAGTCGCCACATCATGCGGCTGATGGGACGGTCGGATGATAAGTGGAGAAAGTATCTGTTCTACTAAGGTTTCAAGGGTTTCAAAGTTGGACTGTGCTTTGCCTTGCTCGGGCCTTGAAGCCTTGAAGTTTTAAACCTGCCTACTGCGGCTTTTTCTCGTCCGGCGGTTTCTGATCCGGTGGCTTCTCGCCCTTCGGAATTTCTTTACCCTCGTACAGAATCTTCACGTTTGTGCCGAAGCGTTTGTAGTCTTCGTACTTCACGATCTCCCGGATGCGAACGTCTCCCATCTTGAAGTGCAGTTCGTCGTCGGCCTTGGTGTAAACCGGGAACCAGTACGCGCCGTCGATCTGCTGCCGCCAGGTGGTGAACTTGGGGAATAGATTCTCCTCATCGCCGTGCTTCTTGCGGATGTCGGGCACGGTCTTGCCGTAGGTCTTCACGATCTGGAAGTCGTGGTTGTCGACCCACACTCGTCCTTGAAAGTAGCGTTTCTTGCCGACGATTTCCTTGGGCGCGACGTCGAAGACATAACAGTGCAGTTCGTCTTCCTGTTGCTGGCCGACGTAGAGGATGTTGTATTCCGGCAGGTCCTGCTCAGTCAGAACGAAGGGCAGTTTGTGCCGGATGTCCTCCATATCTTCCTGCGACATGTAGATCTTGGTCAGGCTCGACGAAGGCGCGAACACCACGTTTTCCATGCGCTGGCCCTTGTTATTGAAAAGCACGTCGAAGACTTCGTGATACTCGCCGTCCACCGTGTCGCCGTCGACGGTCTGGACCTTCACGTCCTGGCGGTAGGTGTACTGCTCGCGCGCCTTGGCGAAGTCGGTCTCTTTGGCCGCGAAGCGCTTGATGATTTCGTCCGGAGTCGTGCCTTCTGGAGGAGCGTTCAGGAGCGGACCCTCCTGGGCCGCGAGCGGCAACAGCGCCAGCCCACAGGCGAGGAGCATCAGACAAAGAAAACGGCGGAGTAGCCAATTCATAATCTCTAGTTTATCGAATCGGGACGATCCTGTAGAGACTTGCCTGCCGGCAAGACGTAGACCGCGGCGACCCTCCCTCCAACCCCTCTCCGCTCAGCGAGGCCGGAGGGAAGGGTGCTGCAGTTCTGCCTTGTAGTTGGATGCGGCGCACGTTGAAGGGTTGCCGGACGGGACGCCCCCCTCGTGGTGGGCGCCCCCAGCCCTTGTCATCCTGAGGCGGCGCTCTTTGCCCGCCCGAAGGACCTATGCACTCCCCGGCCAATTGCATAGGTCCTTCGGCCCGCAAAGAACGCGGTCCTCAGGATGACAGGGTGGCTTGATCGGTACCGCACGCGCCGACCGCCGCTTCCGGTTGGAAGGCATGCCGCTCATACCACTGCAAGCTCAAATCCTTCCAGGCTGGGTTGGTGGAAACGATCAACGCGATCTTCTTGATTCTCAGCCAGCCTTTGATTTCCTTCTCGCGCTCGATCGCGTTGTGGACATCCTGGAAGCGCTCGAAATACACCAACCGGTCGAGCTTGTATTTCGCGGTGAAGCCGGAGCCAATCCCCAGCTTGTGCTCTCGCACCCGTCGTATAAGGCTGTTCGTCAGGCCGGTGTAAAGTGTCTTCGACCGATTCGTCGTGATGTAGACGAAATATGTCTTCTCGGACCGCATGTGTTCCTCTCCCCATTCACCATGCCATGTATTGACGACCGCGTCTGTGACGGATGAACACCAGTGGTGTGCAAAATCCCTACGGCTTGTCATCCTTAGCCGCGTTCTTTGCGGCGAAGGACCTATGCAACTGGCCGGGGAGTGCATAGGTCCTTCGGCCTGCAAAAGACGCAGGCCTCAGGATGACAATTGTGTGGTAGCTAGCGGCTAGAAGCTAGAAGCTGGTCCCTGCTACACTCATCCGTTTGCCGCAGGAGGCTTCTCATGCGCCGCGTTCTTCTCTCCCTTCTTGTTCTTGCGTTGGCACTTCCAACCGTTGCCCAGGCCAAGCATCCCTTCACCTTCGAAGACATGATGAAGCTGAAGCGCGTGGGCGAGCCTGAGGTTTCGCCTGACGGCAAGTGGGTGATCTTCAGCGTGGTCGATGTCGACCTCGAAGCCAATACGAAGACGCCGCACATCTGGATCGTGCCCACGGCCGGAGGTCAGGAGCGTGAGATCATCGCCGATCAGGACGCGGATCGTCCGCGCTGGGCGCCGGATGGGAAGCGGTTTGCGTTCCTGTCAACGAAGGAAGGCGGCTCGCAGGTCTGGATGGCGGAATTCGACGGCGCGGCGGGAACTGTGACGGCACGGCACAAGCTGACCTCGATTGCGACGGAGGCGGGCGGCGAACTCTGGTCGCCTGACGGCAAGAACATTCTCTTCACCTCGGATGTTTACCCGGAATGCGCCGACGAAACTTGCAACGCGAAGAAGTTAGAAGCGGCGGAAAAGTCTAAAGTCAAGGCGCTGATTTTCGATCACCTCCTGTATCGCCACTGGAATGCGTATAAAGAAGGCAAGCGCAGCCACATCTTTGTGACCGAGGCTTGTGTGGGGACAGCCGCCTCGGCTGTCCGGCCCGGCGAAGCCGGGCAGGGTGTTGCTGGCGGCGAGGGCAAAGACAGTCGAGCTTCGCTCGACCGGACAGCCGACGGCGGCTGTCCCCACATGGGTTCTTATCGCGATCTCACACCTGGCGACTACGACTCGCCTGTGTTCTCGCTCGGCGGGCAGGATGACTATGCCTTCTCGCCCGATGGGCAGGAGATTTGCTACGCCTCGAATCACGACAAGAATCCGGCGGCTTCCACCAACAACGATCTGTGGATCGTCCCGGTCAGCGGAGGCCCAGCCAAGAACATCACCGCCGACAATCCCGCCAGCGACTCGTCGCCGCTCTATTCGCCCGATGGACGCTACATCGCCTACCGCGCCCAGCAGCGTCCCGGATACGAAAGCGACCGCTTCCGCCTCATGCTCTACGACCGCAAGACAGGCGAGAAGAAGAATCTGACGGAAGATCTGGGACCGCTGGGTCGGAACATTTGCGTGGATGCCTGATTCGTCGCGCGTTCTATTTCACTTCGGAGGACATCGGACGGCAGGCGATTTACGTGCGCGACATCTCTTCCAACAACGTACCGCAGATGGATTATGCCGAGTGCGAGCTCTGCACAAGGGTGATCCACAAGCTCGCTGTGGACCGGTGGCTACAGCGATGACATGACGATCTCCAGAGGCGGCGATCTCTGTGTTCACCCAGATGACAGCACGGCTCCAACGACGATTAAGCACATCGGACCGGGAAGATCTGCTTGGCCTCCGACCCCAAAGGAAATGCACAAATGTCCCTTCGACCACAAACCGCCGGTTGAGTCGATCAACAGCGCCGATCCTTTCCCAGGTGGCGATGTCCCTTCCTCAGCCCTTCTGGTTCACTGGTGCGAATGGCGACAAGGTCGAAGGCTTCCTGGTCAAGCCGCCGAACTTCGATGCCAGCAAGAAATATCCCGTGAAGTTTCTCATCCACGGCGGGCCGCAGGGGGCCTGGGGAGACGACTGGAGCTATCGCTGGAATCCCGAACTGTTCGCGGCCAACGGATACGTCGTGATCATGATCAACTTCCACGGCTCGACCGGATACGGGCAGAAGTTCATTGACGCCATCAACGGCGACTGGGGCGGAGCGCCGTTTGAAGACCTGATGAAGGGGCTCGACTACGCGGAGAAGACTTATCCGTTCATCGATAAGGACCGCGAGTGCGCGCTGGGCGCGAGCTACGGCGGATATGCCATCAACTGGATTCTCGGCCACACCGACCGCTTCAAGTGCCTGGTGTCGCACGATGGCATGTTCAATGCCGAGTCCGCTTGGGGCACGACCGAAGAACTGTGGTTCAACGACTGGGAGTTCAAAGGCACTCCTTACGACAACCGTGCCGGGTATGAGAAGTGGTCGCCGCACCAGTACGCGAAGAATTTCAAGACGCCGACGCTCGTCGTCCACGGCCAGCGCGATTACCGGCTCGACGTGAGCGAAGGCTTCCAGCTTTTCACCACGCTGCAAATGGAAGGCGTGCCCTCGAAGATGCTGTACTTCCCCGACGAGGGCCACTGGGTGCTGAAGCCGCAGAATTCGCGGCTCTGGTACAAAATCGTCAACGACTGGGTGGATCAGTGGACGAAGAAGTAGTCCGGAAACGCCCGTAGAGACGCAGCTTACTGCGTCTTGCCGCAGCGCCGGTGCGCCAGGCAGAGACGTTGCAAGCAACGTCTCTACTAAGGAATTCGAGATGAATAACACAGCGGAGCTTGCACAGAAGACCTCGATTGCGCCGATGCTTTCTGTTCGCAAGGGAGCGCGGGCGGTCGAGTTCTACAAAACGGCGTTCCGAGCGCGGGAATTGTTTCGCATCGAAGCTCCGGATGGTGCCGTGGTGGCGCAGTTGGAGGTGGGGCGATCCGACTTCTGGGTTGCCGATGAATCTCCCGAGCATCTCAACTTCAGCCCTGAGACCCTTGGTGGTGCCACGGTGCGGATGGTGATGGTCGTCGACGATCCGGACTCGGCCTTTGCGCACGCAGTCGCCGCGGGAGCGACCGTGGTCCAGCCTGCTGTCGACCAGCCCTATGGTTGGCGGGTGGGACGGGTGCTTGATCCTTTCGGACATCACTGGGAAATCGGCAAGCCCTTACCAGAAGCCGGTTAGTCCTGGATGGTATCGCCCCCCCCATTCCTATCATCGCTGCTGAACTTTTTCTCCTCAAGCGGCGCACGAATCCGCACTGACGGCGCAACTGGAGGCGACATCGTGCCGCTGGTGGCGACGGGCGGCACGACGACCTGCAGGGGATAATCGAGTGACGCGCTGATCCCGGCGGTCACCGCCAGGTCCACTTCGAGCGGGCCACTGAAACCGCCACTGGACGGCACGATGTTCGCCAGCCCGTTTACGTCGCTGGCGGCGCTGCTTTGTGTGACTTTGAGGATCACGGGCATGGCCGGGTTGCCGGATTTGGTTTCTCCCCCGCCATCGCCGGGAGCAGTGCCTCCGGGACGCAGAACCGTGGTCAGGAATGTCACGGCCGCGCCCAGCACAGGGTTCGGAGGAGAGGACGAATCGGTGACGCGCACGATCACAGGTTGGAAGGCCGCCCCGGTTGAGACCTGCCCCCCGCCCGCGACAGGCAGCAACTGCAGCGCAGACGCCGCGACCGGCGTGCCAACAAAAGTCTGGCAGGTTGGAGTGTTGGTGACGCAGGCAACGACTCGAAACATGGTGGCGAACTGTGTGAGCGACAGCGTGACCGTCGCGTAGCCTGTGGCGTTGGTCTGCGCACTCGCAGCGTTAAGCGTGCCAGAGCCATAGCTGGTGAAGTTCACCGTCACATTGTTCTGCGGCGTCCCGTTGCTGACGACGCGCGTGGTCAGCGGGACGCTGAGGGTTGCCCCCTGCGCAATCCATAGGTTCGGCGTGAGTACTCCAATGTCGGAGCCGGACTCGTTGGCATTGAGCGTCGCACTGACTGACTTCGATGGGCTGTAAACACCCGGAGCGAGAGTCGCGGTTATATTCGCCGCGCCGGCTAAAGCCGGAGTCAGCCAGGTCGAGGTTTCTCCGTATTGATCGGTCGTGACCGTGCACGAGGAAGAGTTGCTGCAGGCCGAAAGCTGCAGGCTGTTGGTCGCGTTCCAGCCAACAGTTGCGCCCGCAACCGGAGTGACACCGTCAGCCTGGAGCACACGAACGGTCACCGGGTTAGCCGCTTGCGTGCCGACAGGAGTCCACGGATTGAGTCCAATCAGTAGGACAATGTTGTCGCTGGCCGCAGCCCCGATGATGAGCGCATCGGTCATGGTCGTCGAGCCCCCGGTTGCAGGATCGGTGAGGGTGATGCTCTGCAAGCCATCTCCCTGGGGCGGAACCGCAAGAATTGCCTCTTCGGAATTAATGGTAAGCGGCGGCGCCGTGGCTTTGCCCACCGCGGCCGCGAGTCCTTGAGAGAAACCTGTGCCCAGGACTGTGACGGGACCTCCGGCCACGCTTACACGCGTCGGAGACAGTGAGTCGGCGTAGAGCACTCGCGCCTCGTAGTGATAGTCGGGACGCCCGTCTCCGCGCAGATCGGAAATCCCGACGAGGAAGTTCGTGGAAGTGTTGACCTGGGCGTCCAGGCGGGTCATGCCAAACGACATCGAGTTGAAAGAAGACGGAGTGAATGCTGGGGGCGAACTGCCTTGGGGATCGGAAGCGGACCAGACTCCGACGACGGGCTGAGACTTGGCTTCGCTGGCGTTGCCGAATTCGTCGAGCGCTTTTACCGTGACCGACAAGGTGCGGTTAGCCTGAGCTCGTAGCAGGAAGTACGCCACATCGCCATAGCCGCTGAGCGACCCCATCCAGTTGCCTGTAGGCGGAATCGCGGCGGGCGAGGTCCACGACTCTAGCGAGGTCTGCGGGACGGGTTGTGCGCTGCCTTGCATCAGGATGTCTTGCTGAACATCCTGACCGGCATTTACGGTCACTATGATGGACTGGGCCGACCCAGAAGGTGTGACCAGAAACGGCGCATAGGGCCCCACGCCGGCCGACCAGATCGGATCAAGTGGCTCGACGGTCAACTGGTACTGGGCGGTGCCTGCGGGCAATTGCAAGCCGGCTAGATCGAAGAAGCCCTCGACGCTGGAACTGATGGCCCCCCATTCGTCATAGGGTTCGCCTAATTCGTCGTCGAAACCGGTGATGGGATTGCCCTCATTGCCGGTAAATAGGAATCCAGAGACCGAGGAGGCGGCGTACCTGCGTGAGGGCCGGTTGGTCGTGGGATCGATCCAACGGGCCACGACGTTCACTCCCTGCATGGGCTGGGTGCGGTTCCCGAAGCGGTCGAGGAACCAGACGGAACCGTGGATCCGTGCGGTCGAGGAAGCGAAGATGCGCTTGCCGGGGAAGTTCGACCGATTCTGCGCGGTAACTGGGTAAAGGCGTGAGATGGCGGCGGCGTCATCCATCGTCAGTTGGTATGGGTTGGGATAGCAGCGGGTAATGGGGGAGCAACTCACTGGGTCGGTGTAGTGCATTACGGGGAAGCCGGCGTAGTCGTCTGAGGTCGCCGGAGGCTTGCCAGTGATCACGTTGGGATTGACCTGCGACCATCCCAGGCCCAGCACGGTTCCAAGGACGCGCACCAGCCGGTATTCGAGGTCCACCAGTTGCGAGGACTGTTGCGCGCATTGACCGTTGATCACGACCAGGGCGTGTTGGTAGGTGGCGAGTGTTCCGTAGTTGTCGGCGCCGCCGAATGCGGCGTTGGAGAAGCACTGGCTGGAATCGCCCGCGCCACTGCCGAGCAGGGCATTGCTGACGGCGCCGTCGGAGTCATAGATCACGCCGATCGGCGTAGCTGTAGCCGAAGGCTGAATGTCGAACGGAATACTGATGGTGCCGTCAGAGTTTACAGTGACGTTCGAGCCGTTCACGTCTTCGGCCAGTTGGCCGCCGCTGGCGGCGCCGAGAGCAGCGGTCGGGACCGAAGTCCACAGGCTGAAGGCGTTAGCTACGAATGTATTGGCCGAGGCGTTGGGCAGAATCGGGCTGAGGTCGCCTTGGTCCGTGTAGTAAGTGATCAGCCCCTGGGGCCACAGGAGAGGTTCCCCAGTCATCGTGGGATCGAAGTAGCTGGCGCCGGCGACGCACTTGGGGCCGCCGGCTCGGGAGAGAAGGGCGAATAAGAGAACGATGCACGCGGTCAGGGCCAGCCTGAGGAGGAGTGAGCGAACGGTAGATGCCATGCGGTTTTTCATGGTCACGTCCTGGCTCACCGTACCGATTCCTCCTCACTGGCCCGCCGCACCGCCGAGGCGAAATCGCTGAGACGCACCCGCGATCTCCCACCAAGGACGGGATCTGTCTGGAACACAGAAAGATGTTGTGCCGAGAGTACGACGCGACCACGAGCGTCGATCGCAAAGCGGCCCATCCCTCCGCCCACGCAACTAGTTAGCCCCAGCTTGCTTGGGGGATAAAGAAAGAGCAGAACTCGCTCCCCCCGCCGGTAGCGCTGGCCGCCCGACCACAAGCCGATCCATTGGGAGATGGTCAGGTCCTCCCTGGGGATAACACCCCGAATGGCTTCTTCGATATGGAAGGTGACGGCTACGGTTTCGACCGACTGCCCGGCGTTTGCGGGGCGACGATTGATGGCAGTGACGGTCCCGGAAAAAATTGTCCCCGCGGCGCGAGCGAGTTGGGGTAAGCCGAAAGTGCCGGGAGGAGTCAGCCATCGCCGCCGGAAGTACGGCTGGACGGGATGCGGCACCGGGGATGGAACTGTTGCCGGCGGCAAAAGTGGGAATGTGAATTCGCGGCCGGGATCGGCGCGGTCCGACTGGCCGTCGACCGCAGCGGGTAGCAAAATTAGAAACGACAACGCGAGCAGACAGGCGCAGCTTCTCCCAAACACAAGATGGCCTTTCAATGAGATGTCCGCTCGGAGGACGCCGGCCGGGACGCCGGGAAACACTAAAGGCTAGTCCCAACTGGAGAAAAAATCAGTGACAGACGTCACAACGGCCTGTGGATAATTGGACTCATACCCGGCGATGCAGACAAATACGAGTCTTAAGGTGCGGGCGGTACGGCAGATGGCCATGACGCTGGCGGTGCTGCCAAAATTCAAAGCTGCCGGGGTCAGTGTTTACCGGATGCGCAGCTCCAGAGTGGCCCCGACTCCGTTGATGACCCGAGGTTGAGCCTTGCTGTCGTCTTGACGCAAATAGTACAGATCAACGGCCCAATTCTTGTTGACAGCCTTCCGCACACCGGCAGCGGCGCGATTCCTCGTCCATCCATGAAAGACGGAGAAGTAGAAAACTTCATCCCAGAGGAAGGCGGAACTGCCCCAGCGCGGCGCCCCCACGGAGTAGTCGACACGGGGACGATTCAAGTACAGCCAGAAGTTGTTTCCGCCACCGATGGCACCCAGGAAGCGGCTGCGGTCGGAAAGCGTCCATCGTTCCCGCGCAACCTTTAGCGTTGCGCCCAGCATAGGGATATGAAAGTGCCCGGACTCCCCTGTGGTTGTCCTGTAAGCGAGGTAGTAGTAGGACGGCGCGACAAGGAGATGGCTTCCGATACCAACGGTCGCCTCGGCGCCGCTGAAGTCGGTGGCAGGATTGGCGAATTGTGTGCTAAATCGCCCCTCCGAGATCTAACTCACGTCCACACTCTTGGCCAGCCGTGCGGAAACGTCGAGTTCATCCCAGCTCTGAAAGTCGGCTAGGCGAGCGGTCGCACTTTGGCCGGATGCCGGCAGCGAAATGATCGCGGGGAAACACAGAGCCAGGGTAGCTGCTCGCATCGCTTCGCGCCAGTTCGGTGTGGTTAGGCGGTCGTGCTTACCAGCGAGCCATCTCATAAAGATCCCGATTGCCTGTTGCGCCTGGGCATGGCGGAAGTCTCCGGCCAACTCGCCCGCGAGGGTCATGACGGAAACCGTGGTCGCGCCGGCCTTGGCGATCCGCAGTAGAGCCGCCTGTTCGGTGCGCTCGCTCATGCCTCCGCAGGCATCGAGAACCACGTAGACCCTGTACCCCTGATCGGTAGCGGTCAGCGCGGGAAGCTGCACGGCAAGCTCGGTGGCAACACCGGAAATGAGTAGCGTTTTCCGCCCAGTGGCGTTGATCGCTGAAACGATCTCCTCGTTCAGAAATGAGTCGCAGGTGGTGCGGTGATGGGTAGGAATATCGCCAAGACCTTCTGCAATTTGCGGGATGATTTTTGCTGGAGATCCGTCTTCGCCCCGAACACCGGATACGATGGCGGGGATGCCGAGAAGCTTGGCGAGCTTAGCTAGACTTCGCACGCCGGTCCTCAGGCGATCGGGAGGGATGGTCTTGCTGAGTTCGAAAATTCCTGACTGAAGATCAGCGAATAGGATGACGGCATCCTGCGGGTCGATCCTTGAGTTCGATGGGGTCATAAACAGCGAGTCCTTTCGGGTAAATTCAAATGTCAATGTGAATGCTTCTCGGCTGGGACTGAGGTAAGCCTGGCGACGCGTGTGTGCACACGTTCTGTAAGAAAGTTTTTCTCCTCGCGCAGAACGCAGAAGGAGAATCTGGTCTCACGAGCGAGCATGACTGCGCCTGCGATCATGGCAATGACGCCGACCGTGCCTGCCAGGAAGGCGAGCCCAAAACTGAACGAGACTCCCGATTCGATCCTGGCGGAAACGAGCACAGCGCCGACGAGCGACACCAATGTGCTTGCCACAAAGCCAGCAACTGCCGTGTAGAAGCAGGTCAGCGCTCTGACGATCAGCAATGTACGAGTTTCTGCTGCTTCCAGCTGACGGACGCGCAGATGCATTTCGCCTTCCTCCAACTCCGCGTTTCTCTCGATCACTTCTGCCAGTTCGTGGACACGATCGATGGCACGACCATAGCGGTTGCCGGTGCCGAACAGCAGCACGCACGAGGCATTGGTCAAAACTGCGGGAGCAGAGATGAAAGTCAGGATTGCGAACGGATTCGTGGGGAAATCCATTTCAATACTCCTTCGGAGCCGGCACCGCAGGCCGCTCGAGGGGTAAAATGTCCGCACGGCGTGAGGGCTTCGGCGACCTGGCTCGAAGGTAAATTGCAGCCTGGCGGTCTGGGAAGTACGCACAATTTTGTAAGCCAGTCCCGGCTTGTTAGTCCGGCGAGCGAAGGGTGGAGTCATGAAGAATCATTTCGGATGTCCGGTGCAGGCCACCTCGAATGTGATCGCAGGGAAATGGAAGGTGCTGATTGTCTGGCACCTTTCTTTTGGTTCCCGACGGTTTGCGGAGATTCGCGATCTGCTGCCGGGAGTCAGTGAGAAGGTGCTGACCGCGCAGTTGCGGGAATTAGAACACGACGGGGTCATCCGCCGTTTGGTCACCGAGAGCGTTCCGCCGCGTGTGGATTACATGTTGAGCGATGCGGGCAGCGAACTCATCCCAGTCATGGAAGCGATGTGCGGTTGGGGCACTAAGCATCTCGGAGTTCCACCAAGCATTCCCCGAATTCCTGCGAAAGCCGTTTAAGGCAGCCAGGCGCGCCTACCTGGCGCCGCGAGAGATCCGAGCGGAACTGGTGTCCACGATCCGGTCGCGCATTCGTTTCCCCTGTTCGGGCAGGAAGATAAGAGTGCCCATGTCCAAGCAACGAAGTTCATTGTCCCCCCAGCGGGCACGCATCAGGCCACTCACCGAGTGCGAGTTCAGGCCCAACAGCAAATGGCCCAACTCGTGCGCCATAACACTGCCGAGGATTCGGTCGACGCCCTGCTTCGAAGTGGCGCCAAGCTCCTGCGCGCGGTTCCAAAACACATCGGCATAGCGGCCCCGTCCATCGGATCCAAGAAAGGCTATGCCGAAGGCGTCGCTGGAGACGGTTGAAACATGAGAAGTGATCCTGAGGACGAAGTCGTCGGGTCCGTAGCTCTTTGTGCAGGCTCGATCGCGATCGCCGTCGGACGCATTCGCGCGGGTACAGTCGATCCAGAGAATATCCACTCCGGAAGGCGAGAAGATCTGCTGAGCCCGTTGCTCGGCGCGGACTAGAAGCTGACGGGAAACCGGGATATCGGAAAAGACAGAAACAGTGACTCGTGGATTCTGCCCGAAGCTTGCCGGACCAAATCCGAGAACGCCGAAAATGGTGACGGCAGACAGAACAAGTGCCTTGAATGCTCGATGCATGACCTTTCCCCTTCCCACGGTGGGGCGAGCATCGGGCCAGCGGGCGCGTACCTCAACGGTTTGCGGGTAACCCGCAAGTCATGTCTGGGTGACGAAATAAATCTCTTTGCGTCAAATAGTTAGGCGCGAGCATCACTCACTGCGAGAGGCTCGCATTTTGATAAACTGCGGGCATTGCAGGTGGGAACATGGCGGTTGCCGGCGCGAATGGGGCGCGTTCCATTCAGTTTGGGACTTTTGAGGTTGACTTGCGGGCGGGCGAGTTGCGCCGCAACGGTTCGAAGGTAAAGCTGCAGGAACAGCCTTTTCAGATTCTGACGCTCCTGCTGGAGCAGCCGGGCGAGGTGGTCACTCGCGAAGAAATACAAAAGAGACTGTGGCCGGTCGATACCTTCGTCGATTTCGATCACAGCCTGAATGCTGCGATTCGCCGGCTGCGGGATGCTTTAGGAGACTCGGCAGAAAATCCGCGATTTGTGGAAACAGTGGCGCGGCGCGGCTACCGGTTTGTGGCGCCGGTCAACGGCGCGAGCGCAGCGGTCGCTGCCCCCGTCGTTCCTCAACTTCCTGCGAGGGCCGTCGAGCCCAAGCGGCGGCGAATCGTGGTATCGGTTCTGATTTTGTTGATCGGAGCGATCGGGGGAGCGATCGTCGCCAATTGGCCTCATCCGCCCATGCAGATCACGCAGCGGAGGCTGACAGCCAATCCCGAGGACCATCCTGTGCTCGGGGCGGCGATTTCGCCCGACGGCAAATACCTCGCATATTCCGACAACACGGGGTTCTACCTGCGGGAGACCGAGAGCGGCCTCGTTCATCCACTGTGGCTTCCCAAAGGCTTCTCGCCTGAACCGACGGCATGGTATCCGGATGGAATCCGTTTACTTGTCACCTTGGTGGAGGCGCCAACCGCCCCTCAAAGCCTGTGGGAAATCTCCATCGTGGGTGGGTCGCCCCGCAAACTTATCGAGGACGGGCGACAGGCCACGGTTTCGCGCGACGGTTCCCAGATCGCTTTCATCCGAGGCCCGAAACTCAACGAAGAACTGTGGGTGATGCAGGCCGATGGAGAGCGTCCCAGGCGGCTGCTTGGCGGACAGAGGTCCATGTACGGTGCCCCCGCCTGGTCGCCCGACGGGCTGCGTATCGCCTTTACCAACGGCGCCTATGAGAAGGCAGAGTTCGAGGTAACCACGAATATTGGTATCCTCACCCTCAGCAACGGCCATCAAGAGACGATTCTGCCTTCGGCCAGCCGCCACGCCTTGATGCATACCGAGACCGACAGCGGGAATCTTGGTCCAGGCCTGGTGTGGACCAGAGACAACCAACTGATCTACTCGGTGTCTGAGCCTCGGCCCAATCAGCAGGACTCGAATCTGTGGTCGATGCAGCTCGATTCGCGTGGACACATTACCGGAACACCGGTGCGCCTGACCGCTACGCCCGACGATGTCGCCGCGATCAGCGCGACGGCGGATGACAAGAGAATCGCCTATATGAAGTATTCTCTGAATCCGGACGTCTACATTACGGAAATGAACGCGGACGGATCGCGACTCGGTCCCCTGGACCAGTTGACGCTGGATGAGCGGAGGGATTATCCGTTCGCCTGGACGCCGGACAACAAAACGGTTTTGTTCGCATCGGATCGCGACGGGCTCTTTCACGTCTTCAAACAGCGGATTGATCAATCCATTCCAGAGCTGTTCATTGGGGGCAACGAAGCGGCGATGGACCCGCGGTTGGCGCCGGATAATTCGACCGTCCTTTATGTGATCTGGCCGAAGCTAGGCCAGGCCACTCTGGAGAGCCGGTTGATGGCGGTGCCGCTTTCGGGCGGGCCGCCGCGACTGGTCCTGGAGCGCAGCGGGTTGGGCAACATGCAATGCGCTCGCCTCCCGTCGACCTTATGCCTGTATGACACGCGTAGCCAAAACGAAATGTCGTTCTTCCGTTTCGACCCGGCCACGGGTAAGAGCGAAGAACTTCCTCAACTCAAAATCAAAGACGAACCTGCCTACGCTTACAACTGGACTTTGTCTCCCGACGGCAAGACTCTGGCGACTGCAAAACGAGAGGGCGTGCAAAAAGACCCGACCATTAATTTCTTCTCTCTGGAGGACGGCAGCAAGCGCACGGTGACGGCACAGGCCTGGGCTGGAATCAGCAGTATCGACTTTGCTGCCGATGGGCGCAGCCTTTTTGCGCCGGCCTACACCAACGCCGGGAAGTGGGCGCTGCTGAACATCGATCTGCAAGGGCGCACCCGGACGATGCTCGAAGATAGCGACATGCTTGGCTGGGCGATTCCCGCGCCCGACGGCAAGCATCTGGCGCTGTGGAAAGCGCGCGGAACATCGAACGTATGGATGCTGGAGCGTAATTAACTCGGCAAGGCTGCCGTGGGCAAAGTGGCACTCGATCGGCCGCCTCCCGTCGGATACCCTTCTGGAATTCATGTTGGACGGGGACTCAGATCAGATCATGGCAAAGAGGCGTCCACGCGTTGGGCGGGCGGGGTCGATCTGTCGATGTTGGCTGAAGCGGGAGACCTAGACCCGGCGGATGAGACTTCTCGCGAGTACGAAACAGTGGTTGATCCGAAATATCGGGACCAAATCCGGACAGAAGCGAAGCAATTTTCTAACAAGCTGCTCTCTCGCCAGTCCGGAGTTGCCAGGTCCGCAATCATGAACTTCAAGAAGGGAAGGAACACCATCAAGCCGGGTACTTTGCGAAAGCTGACGAAGGCTGTCCATGACCTGCAAAACAAAAACGTGAAGAATTAAACCAATGCGGAAAACCGCAGATGACTTCCGGGTTGCCGATCGCTCGCCGGGCATGAATGATTCCTGACATCCCGGTGTGGAATCAGGCTCCCATCAGAAAGAAACGACCGAATGAACGGAAGCACAGAAATTAGCAGGATTAACGCTGTCACGAGATAGGCACCCGGAAAAGGTTGCGATGTACGGTCAGGCGGGCGAACGTGTAGATCTCCGGCGTCGGTCCAGGAGAGTCAAACTCGCCGATCAAGACCGCTCTTGGAGCCTTGGCGAGCTCGTTTTCGGACTGGAACCCTTTTGCGGGGATGTCGGGCCACACTTGTCCGCGCGATAGTGGAAGAGCATAGGTTCTGCCAGGGGTCCAACTCTCCTCGCTTGAGGGCAATCGGATGAAGATTGACTTCGAGTCGCGAGACCACCGCACTTCGGTGTCAGCAAAGCCGACGGTTCCACCACCGATGATTCGAATCGGGGAATGTTGATCCATGGGAAGGGCCGCCAGGCGGGAGCCCTCGGTTCCGGGAAGCTTAACAACCAGCCATTGGCCATCGGGAGAGATGCCCATAATACCGGCGGCGGGTCGGTCAATCACTTTCACTCGTGCGGTTCCGTCTTGACGGATGTGGTAAGGAAAGGCGACGTTTCCTTCAAAACCTCGGAAAAAGACTTCACCATCAGCACCAAACAAAGGGAAGTCTCCTTCGGCATTGGGGATCTCGTGAGCACGCAATTGGCGGTCGAAAGGAACGAGCCAGAGCCTCTTCTTGCCGTCCCGGTTGATAGCGACGACAATCTGCCGGCCATCTGGGGAAATGTCGTAAGCGTGACGCGGCGGACCGACGACGGCAAATTCAGGCAGCAAGGGTTGGTCTCTGCCGGATTCGAGATCAACGATGCGTAATTCCGAGGGGTCCGAAGTCGGTAACGCACCCTTCAGGATTCGATAGCAGAGCTTCTTGCCGTCGGGAGTGAGCATCGGGTCGAAACTGAATCCTTCGGGTGACACCTGCCGCATCGTGTTGCTGCCGTGAACCCAGATCGAGCTTTGCCGTGAGCCGACCGCGGTGATGAAAGAGTGTCCGTCGGCGGCCATGGCGATACCTTCCTCCTCCGTGGGGCCAGACGTCACTTGCTCCAACTTCCCGTTAGGAAAACGACGACGCCAGATGTGAAAAGCGCCGCTTGCCCCAGAGGTGAAGTACATCCATTTGCCGTCATTGGACCAGGCGACGGAGGTGCAACCACCAGCGGCAGGACTTACGGAACGAGTAGGCGAGACGGGATCGATGCCGACTAGCTTACAGGGCAACCAAAGGCCACGATCCATCTCCACCACCAGCGCCCACTTACCATCGGGAGACAAACTCGATCGATGCGCCATGCCCCGGTCACTAGGAGGCAAATACACGTCGTGTTCCATGCTTCGGCCTTCGTCTGCCGAGACGATGCCCATATGCATGTCGTTGTTCTTCATCTCAGAAAAGAGAATGTTTCGCCCGTTGAACCATTGCAATCCTGAAGAGTTGGGTTGCCAGAGGCGCGGCTGACCGCTCAGCACGGGCACGATCCATGTATCCCAGTGCCCTTTTGCATCGAAGGCGGTGTAGGCGATCTGAGAGCCATCAGGGGAAAAGACCGGGCTCATCTTGTGGGAATCATCGTGGGTGAGTTGGACAGCCTCACCCTCGGGCAGTATCTTGACGTAGACCTGACCGGGGCCGGCAAACGTTGAGGGGCCGCGAACGAACGTGATCATGTGGCCATCAGGAGACAGCGCGGGCTGGCTAACAGCATCGGGCACGTTCGTAAGCTGCGTCCACTCGGAGCGGTCGGCGGGCTTCGTCGGGCGCTGCCACAAGATTAGGGCGGTGACGGCACCCAGCACGAGGCCCGATAATGCGATCCACGGCCACCGATGACTTTGCGGGTGGGCGCCTCTGCCCAGCACCAAGTCGCCAGAAGGAACGGGAAGCTTGCCTGAGTCTGACTCTTCTTTTAAGTCGGTGAGGGCAAGCTTGATGTCGCCCATGTGCTGCAGGCGGCGCTCCAGGTCCTTGCGCAGGCACCGCAAAACGAGCTTCTCCAACTCAGCGGGGGTTTGCTTGTTGATCTGACTGGGTGGTGCCGGATCTCTTTCGAGAATCGCGGATAGGGTGGCTAGCTTGTTGGCGCCCTGAAACGCACGTTGCCCCGTGATCATTTCGTACAAAACAGAACCAAAGGAGAAGATATCGGAGCGCGTGTCCAGCGTTTTGCCTTCGGCTTGCTCGGGGGACATGTAGGCGACCGTTCCGACGATCGTGCCCTCCTCTGTGTGTTTCGTCTCCTGCGTGGGCGCGAGCGGCCCGGTTGCGGTCAGTTTCGCCAGACCAAAGTCAAGCACCTTCACTAGGCCACTCTCAGTGACCACAATGTTTCCTGGTTTCAAGTCGCGGTGAATGATGCCGGCGGCGTGAGCGGTCGCAAGAGCATCGGCGATCTGGGCGCCGTATTTCAAAGTGTCGCCAAGCTTCAAGCCTTTACGTCCGATTACAAGTTCGAGCGTCTTGCCAGGGACGAACTCCATTACGATGAAATCGAGGCCGTGGTCATTGGTTACATCGTGTACGGTGATAATGTTGGGATGGTTGAGCGCGGAGGCTGCACGAGCTTCAAGGATGAAGCGGCGCTTGCGCTCCGAATCGGTGACTCGTTCCGCAGGCAGCACCTTGATCGCGACGAAGCGGTTCAGGTGCAGATCGCGGGCCTTGTAAACGACCCCCATGCCGCCCGCGCCGATTCTCTCGAGGATTTGGTAGTGCGAGATCCGCTCGCCGGCCAGTTCGCGATTGCACTGGACCGGATCGGTCAGCGGGAGTTCCGTTTTTTCGTCTGACTGAGCGGCGATCGCTTTGGCTGCAAGTTCGAGTGCTGGGGATTCCAGGAAATCCTCGTTATGCTTCTCACCGGCGAGGAGCGATTCTACGTCCCGACGCAGAGCTTCATCGTCGCCGCAGGTTTCCTGCAGAAAGTCAACCCGCCTGGGCTCGTCAACCTTTAGCGCAGAATGAAACAACTGCTCAATCCGCGCCCAGCGTTCAGGCGTCATAGGAGTCCTGTTTGCGGAACTGGCGCATGAGCCATGCTTTCGCCAGCCGCCAATCCCGCTTCACGGTCTCGTCGGATACTTTCAGCACCTCGGCGGTTTCTTCAACGCTGAGTCCTCCAAAGAACCTCAACTCGATGACACGACTCTTGCGTTCGTCAAATGCCGCCAGTGCCCTCAGGGCGTCGTCGAGAGCGATGACATCTGCGTGCGGCTCACGAGAGACAATCAGAGTCTCATCGAGCGGGAGATGAATGCCGTCGGCACCCCTCTTTTGACTGCCGCGACATCGCGCGAAATCCACGAGGATGCGGCGCATCAGCTGGGAGCAAATCCCGAAAAACTGGGCCCGATTCTGCCAGCTGATGTGCTGGAAATCTACCAGGCGCAGATAGGCTTCGTTAATCAGAGCTGTGGTTTGAAGCGTGTGGTCCGAGCGCTCGCGCGACATGTAGCGCTGCGCGGCGCGGTGGAGTTCGGCATAGATCATAGGGACGAGCTTTTCCAGAGCGGATTCCTCTCCGTCGCTCCAGGCTTTCAATAGGCGGGTCACTTCATGGCCGGAAGTCGATAGCATATAAGCGCTTCCCCAGGTGGCACTTAGCTCGCTTCTGCCCTATTGCTCGAAAGGTTAGCACACCTATTTGCTGTTTTCTATGGTCCGGCACCCGCTTTTTCGTTTTAGGGGTTGCACTTTTCCGCCTGTATTTACGCCTTAAGAGGCAGGCGTATAGAGCACGGGATGTTCTGGGGCAAGTGCGAAAACGGGGTTCGAGGGCACCATCGCGCTTTTCCTTGTTGCACCGTACTCGGAAATGGAGAACTGAAATGAAGACTATTGAAAAAAGATATTGGCTATGTGTTGTGGCACTTGCCTTCGGCGTGGCCGCCACTGGGCTTTGTGCCTATGCCGAGGATGATGGGGGCGCTCGTCACAGCGTCGTCTTCTACAGCGCGCGAGACGGCCATTCGAACAATCAGATCTATGCGATGAATCCCAATGGTGGCGATCCCATCCAGGTCACAAATGACACCGCATCCGATGTGGATCCGGACATCTCGCCCAATGGGAAGGAGATCGTATTCACGTCGAATCAGACCATGAGTGGGAACAACAACATCTTCCTGCGAAACCGGTACGGGGTGGTGCGAAATCTGACAAACGATAACGCGACGGACGAATGGGCGAGGTGGTCCCCTGACGGCAAAAGGATCGTGTTCGACAGTAATCGCAACAGCGGCGTGTTCGAAATTTACGTCATGAACCTCGATGGGAGTAGTGTGACGGAGCTGACGGCTCCTCCTGTGCTGGGACGTTATCCGAGTTGGTCGCCCGATGGCACACAGATCGTGTTCCGGAGGGGCATCGATATTTATGCGATCAATGGGGATGGAAGCGGGACGCCAACTCAGCTTACCAGCGAAGTTCCACCCAGCTTCGCTCAGATGCCGGTGCGGTCCCCCGACGGGAGGTACATCGCGTTCATGAGCTTCCGGGAAGGATATTGCTCCGTGTTCCGGATGAATGCCGACGGCAGCGAACCCACCAACTTGACGCCGAAGGACCCCGGCGACCCACCGACGAGCTGGTGCAGCCGGGCTCCGGCGTGGTCGAGCAACGGGGAGAAGATCCTTTTCATGTCGTCCCGACCAGGCACCGGTGGCCAAAACCAGATCTTTGTCATGAATGCTGACGGGAGCGATGTCCGCCAGCTCACTGACGTGGGTACCAATGGTAGCCCAAGAGCACGACCCGATATCGAATGATGGCGGTCTTGGGGAAATGGGACTGCGGAGTTAAGTCCAGGCCGCAGTCCTAGCCTCCCCCGGCGCATGCACCAACTCAACAACTCCAATCAGCCCCCGCGCCCCCGCGCCCCTTCAACAAAGGGATGCCCGATCCCGGACATGATTGAGCTGAGTTGCGATGGGTTGATCTGAAGGCGAGCTGAGACGTTTCCCCGTCCAACACGTTTTTCCGATGGGGGGTGTCTCTGGGACTATGCCTTTCCCTTCTCCCCGTACCCCGTTGACTTGCCTTCCCCGGCTCCCTAAGATGGCCACCAGACAATCGACTCAAGCTCAAGGCGTGTTCTTGGGCATCCAATCGCTCAAAATCAAGACATGATCGGCCAAACCGTCTCTCACTACCGGATCGTCGAAAAGTTGGGGGGCGGCGGGATGGGCATCGTCTACAAGGCCGAAGACACGGAACTTGGCCGCTTCGTAGCGCTTAAGTTCTTGCCGGAAGAGGTTGCCCGTGATCCCGGCACCCTGGAACGCTTTCGTCGCGAGGCACGCGCGGCCTCAGCGCTGAATCATCCCAACATTTGCACGATCTATGAAGTTGGGCAGCACGAGGGCCATCCGTTTCTCGCGATGGAATTTCTGGATGGCGTGACACTGAAGCACCGGATCGGCGGGCAGCCGATGGAGAGCGAGGAACTGCTGGCGCTGGCCATTGAGATTGCCGACGCGCTGGAGGCGGCGCACGGACAGGGCATCGTGCATCGCGATATCAAACCGGCGAATATCTTTGTCACCAAGCGCGGGCGGGCCAAGATTCTGGATTTCGGTCTCGCCAAAGTGATGTCCGCGGGCCTCGGGGACGACCAGATCGCATCGGCTGAGGAGCGAACGTTATCGGCTGATGCGCCGCACCTTACCAGTCCCGGCACAGCAATCGGAACGGTGGCTTACATGTCGCCGGAGCAGGTTTTGGGCAAGGAAGTGGATGCCCGCACGGATCTGTTCTCGTTCGGAGTCGTGCTGTATGAAATGGCGACTGGGGTGCTGCCCTTCCGCGGCGACACTTCCGGAGTGATCTTTGATTCCATCCTCCACAAAGTGCCGGCGGCCCCGGTACGACTGAATGCTGACCTCCCGCCCAAGCTGGAAGATCTGATCGTCAAGGCACTGGAGAAGGATCGCGAAGTTCGCTACCAGTCTGCGGCCGAGTTACGGGCGGATTTGAAGCGAATCAAGCGGGATACTGAATCGCAACTGCTCATTCCAGCTCCCGAGCCAGCCAGGCCGTCGCGCGGGCGAAATCGCACACTACTGATGCTCGCACTGGCCGCATTGCTGGTTGCCGGCCTAGTCATTGTGGGGGTTCGCGTCTATAACCCAAGCGCGCGCTCGCAGCAAACCGGCAACGGCCCCACGCAGTCGTCGCCACAAACCATCGCGGTGCTTCCTTTTCGCGACCTTTCGGCTTCTAGCAGCGACAGTTGGGCCATTGGTATCACTGACGCGATTATCAGCCGTCTCACCTCCTTACAAAACCTCGCGGTGCGGCCGACTACGTCGGTTTTGAAGTATGCGAAAGAAACGCCAGAGCCGGTGGAAGTGGCGAAGGCACTGGGTGTGGAAAGCGTGCTCGAAGGGACGTACCAGCGTTCCGCGGGTGTAGTCCGGGTGACCGTGCAATTGATCGACGGGCGTACCGGAACTACCAAGTGGTCGCAACGCTACGATCTGAAGAGTGCGGACCTACTCAGCTTTGAAGATGAGGTCGCAACCAAGGTGGTGGAAGGGTTGCAAATCGAAGTTTCGCCGACCGAACAGAAATCGATCCAACAGCCCGTGACCACGAGTGTGGATGCCTACAACGACTACCTGCAGGCGCGCTTCTATCAGAACGAATATCTCGCGTATTCGCGGCTGGACAGCATGGAAAAGGGGGAGCGTCTGCTTGAGCATGCGATCTCTCTGGATAAGAACTTCGTGGACGCGTATGCCGTGCTGGCGCGGTTCTATGCGTTCCAGGGAGCTAACTTCGTGGAGAATGGGGAAGAGAATCTGAAGCGCGCCGTAATCACTGCCCAGAAGGCAGTGAGCATCAATCCGCAGTCGGCTGAGGCGTTGATGGCGCTGAGCGCCGCTTACGCTGAGGGAGGACGGGAACAAGAGGCGATCCGCGCAGCCAGGCAGGCAGTGGCGCTCGCCCCGAACAATGGAGACGCCTGGCAAGCACTGGGATATTCGTATTACTATGCCGGGCTCAATGAACTCTCCGTGCAGGCCTATCGCCGGCTGGTCGCCCTGAATACGACCGCTCTTCAGCCGCACTGGATGCTGGCCCGAATGCTTCTCTACAGCGGTAAAGGGGACGAAGCGGAGCAGGAATTGCAGCCGGTGGTGGCCAGGAATCCGGATCAGTTCAAGGCCCTCGCCTATTATGGTTCGATCCTCTATTACCAAGGCAAACTGGGCGAAGCCGAAAGCACCTTGGACCGAGCCGTCCAACGCGCTCACGACTCTGGCGACCAGACACCCGAGATGCTGGCTGCATTCCTGTACGCATCGCGCCACCAGCGGGAAAAGATCGACCCCAGGATTTTCGAATCCCGTCCGGAGCAGGTCATTGATGGGGATGCTGCCTACTGGCTCGGGGGAATCTATGCGCTGCTCGGCGACAAGCCGCATGCCCTCATCTGGCTCAAGCGCACCGTTGCGCTCGGAGATATGAATTACCCCTGGTTTCAACGAGACAAGAACTACGACAGCCTGCGGGGCGACGCGGACTATCAGGCGATCCTGGCCGACGTCCGCCAACGCTGGGAAGCATACAAAAAGGAATTCGATACGCCCTGATCAAAATGCAGTTGGGTTCTCGCCGGCAAGTTCCTAGCGTTGGCCCTGCTTCCCACGTCCTGTGAAGAATGATCTACACGTTATAATGGCGCGCACGCATGCCTCTCTCTCCCGGCACAAAACTCGGTCCCTATGAGATTCAATCCCCGCTCGGTGCCGGTGGCATGGGCGAGGTGTATCGCGCCCGAGATACTCGGCTCGACCGGATGGTTGCCGTCAAGGTCCTGCCCTCGTCATTCGCCGCCGACGCGGATCGCTTGCAACGCTTCGAGCGGGAAGCACGTTCCGTGGCCGCTCTCAACCATCCCAACATTCTCGCCGTGCACGATATCGGTACTCACGATGGGGCCCCGTACATGGTGTGCGAACTCCTGGAAGGCGAGACCCTGCGCGAGCGTCTGCAGGGCGGAGTTTTATCATCACGGAAAGCCGTTGAAATCGCGGTGCAGATCGCCCAAGGGCTGGCCGCAGCTTACGACAAAGGGATCATCCACCGCGATCTGAAACCGGAAAACATCTTCCTCACGAAAGATGGGCGGGTGAAGATTCTCGATTTCGGTTTGGCCAAGATGGCGCGCGCTGGGTCGGAGATGAACAGCAGTGTGCAGACACTAACTTCGGCCGATATCTCCCTGACTGAGGCCGGGCAAATCCTAGGGACGGCGGGCTACATGTCACCGGAGCAAGTGCGCGGACTTGTGATCGACCATCGTTCCGACATCTTTGTATTTGGGGCGATTCTGTTCGAGGTGCTGAGCGGTCAGCGGGCCTTCCGGCGGGATACGGCCGCGGAGACAATGACGGCGATCCTGAAGGAGGACCTGCCCGAACTGACGGAGCTTAATCGCAGCATCTCCCCGGCGCTGGATCGGGTTGTGCGACATTGCCTGGAAAAAAATCCCGACCAGCGGTTTCAGTCGGCACGCGATCTTGCTTTCGACCTGGAGGCGCTGTCGCCGAACTCCAGTTCTTCGGCGGGGAAGGTGGCACAACCTACCGCCGTGCAGCGAGTGCGGCGTTTTCAGCCGATTATTGTTGTTTTGCTCGTAGCGGTGGCTGCCGGCTTGGGCTACCTGTTCGGCCACAAGGGGAAGGCATCCTCCGAGGTGACGTATCACCAACTGACGTTCCGCAAGGGAACGGTGCTGAGCGCGCGCTTCGCTCCCGACAACCGCACCGTGATCTACAGTGCGGCGTGGGCGGGACAGGCCCCGGAGCTGTACTCCACTCGCGCGGACAGTATCGAATCGCGGCCGCTCGGATTGAGTCAAGTTGACCTGCTCGGCATCTCCTCAACGGGAGAAATAGCAGTGTCTTTGAAGCCCACTCCACTGGCGGGATTCTTCGGTGCGGAGGGGACCTTGGGTCGGACTCCGCTGACGGGTGGAACAGCGCCTCGCGAGATGCTGGAGAACGTGGAGTGGTCGGACTGGTCACCCGATGGATCGAACCTGCTGGTGGTGCGGACCGTGGGTAACGAGAACCGCATCGAGTATCCCGCGGGTAAGGTTGTTTATAAGGTGGAAGTGCCGCGCTGGATCAGTCATCCGCGAATCTCCCGCGACGGCAAGCGGATCGCGTTTTGTGAGCACGCCCGAAGGGGTGATGATCGCGGCTCAATTACCCTCATCGATTCCGACGGTGGCAACGCGAAATCGTTCGGCAATTTCTCCAGCCTGTATGGGCTCGCTTGGTCGCCGAAGAACGACGAAGTATGGTTCACTGCCGATCCGACGACTACCACGATCGCCCGACGGCTGATGGCCGTGAACATGTCGGGTGGGTTCCGTCTGCTAGCGGCGGCACCGGGGGACTTGACGCTGCACGATGTCTCCACCGACGGTACGGCCATAATTGCCATCGACGATCGCGAGCGCAAGATCTTCTTCTCCGGCTCCGGAACGGAAGAAAGAGAGCTCACCTGGCTCGACCGGGCCGTGCTGGTCGACATGTCTCCGGATGGCAAACAAGTGCTGTTCCACGAAGGCGGCAAAGGCGGAGGCTCGCTGGGGACGATTTTCCTGCGGAAAACGGATGGCGCTGCTGCGGTACGCCTGGGTGAAGGCTATGGCATCGCGCTTTCGCCGGATCAAAAATGGGTGCTCGCGGTCACCGAGACCAATCCGCGTCGGCGGTGGCTCATTCCCACCGGCGCGGGGGAAGTCACGGAACTCAAGATGGCGGGAATCGAGAGCATTCTCCCTCTGGGATTCAGCGCCGATAGCCATCGAGTTGTGGTGATGGGCAACGAACCGGGACATCCGGTGCGCGACTATTTGTTCGACCCTGCTTCGAACAAACTGCAACCGCTCACGCCCGAAGGTGTCCGCGGATTAGTTACGCCCGATGCGAAGTTCCTGATCACGCGCGGGGATAAGGGTCCTCCCGAGATTCTCCCAGTCGAGGGCGGGTTGCCTGCCCGCGAGCTTAAAGGATGGCAAGAAAAAGATAGGCCGATTCAGGTCACCGCCGATGGATCAGCAATCTATATCGTGAACTACAACGGTATGTCCGCGGCCATCTATCGCGTTCGTGTGGACAATGGAAGCCGGCAACTGATCAAGACGCTGGAAATGCACGACCCCGCCGGCGGTTTCGGAATCACCCGCGTGGTGACAACTCCCGACGGACAGTACTTTGCCTACAACACGCTACGGCAACTCTCGGAACTCTACTTGTTACAGGGACTCAACTGATCTCCCTGCAGAATTCGTCGTGATAAGGCGAGCCGCAGCGCTCCTGCGCCCGCTCGACTGGACTGCCGACGCGGCCGTGCCCTCATTCCCCAGCCCCAAATAGGGTTACTTCTGGGGCGCGAGTTTGCGCTAGATGTTTGCTGTCTTTCGCACAGAATGGGACAATACAGGCTATGCGAAAATCGCTCACCTTTATGCTGCAATTCTTGGCGGCGGGGATGATGTTGCTGGGTATCGCCCCGGCGCAGCAGACTCCTGCAGCCACCACCAATCCACCAGCCTCCGGACAGGCTAGCACTGCGGCGAAGAAGCCTGCCAGCACGACCGCGGCAAAGAAGCCTGCGACGACGGCCAAGACTGCCGCCCCGTTAACCCTCACGACCGACAAAGATAAGCAGAGCTATGCCATGGGAATGAACCTTGGCATGGGACTGCACCGTCAGGGGATGACGCTGGATCCAGCGCTGGTCGCGAGAGGCATGAAAGACGCAATGAATGGCGGCAAAACGGCGCTTACCGAGGACGAAGCCAGGACCGTAATCCAGAAGTTGCAGGGGGATGTTCGTCAGAAGATGGAAGCCAAGCAGAAAGAAGAGGGCGCGACCAACCGAAAAGCGGGAGAGGACTTTCTGGCCGCCAACAAGTCGAAAGAAGGCGTCGTAGTGCTGCCCAGCGGCTTGCAGTATAAGATTCTGACGGCAGGCACCGGACCAAAGCCCGCAGCGACCGACACGGTGAGTTGCAACTATCGCGGGACCCTCATAAGCGGCAAGGAGTTCGACAGTTCGTACAAGCGCGGCCAGCCGACATCATTCCCGGTCAACGGGGTGATTAAGGGATGGACTGAAGCGCTGCAGATGATGCCGGTGGGATCGAAATGGCAGTTATTCATTCCGCCGGATTTGGCGTATGGCGACCGCGGCGCCGGGCAAGACATTGGTGCTGGGGAGACGCTGATTTTTGAAGTGGAGTTACTCTCGATCGGCGAGGCGAAGAAGTAGCCTCTTGCATCTGACGAGAAAGGCCGCCTGGCAAAAGGCGGCCTTTTTCTTTTGTGGGAAAGTCCGTCGCCGATCATGACGGGGAAGGGAACCGCGCAGTTCATGTCCGCGGCCGAAGTCGCCGATAGGAAAAACAGCGAGGAGAGGGAAACGTGAGGATTCTCTTAGTCGAGGACAGTCTGCCGATCCGGCGGGAGAATGAATCGGCTCTGCACCATGCGGGCTACGACGTGATCTGCGCCGAAGATGGAGAATCGGCGTTGCAAATGGCACAAGAGGGTAAGCCCGATTTGATTCTGCTGGACATGATTCTGCCCAAAATGAGCGGGCCAGAG
Organism: uncultured Acidobacteriaceae bacterium; assembly: GCA_963819035.1. Taxonomy (GTDB): domain Bacteria; phylum Acidobacteriota; class Terriglobia; order Terriglobales; family Acidobacteriaceae; genus Sulfotelmatobacter. Next base: position 77,311 of record CAWFUU010000031.1, read on the forward strand.
GTCCTGAAGCATTTGAAAAGCGAGCCCGCGACGGCGGAGATTCCCGTCGTGGTGGTGAGCAGTCTGTCGGAGAAGAACCGGGAGAAACTGATTGCGGCGGGAGCGGAAGATTATCTCGTAAAGGGCGAGATCATGCCCGGGCGGGGAATCAACCTGCTGCCTAAAATGCTGGAGAACATCATCTGCCGTATAAACCGGAAGCGGGGAGTTGCATTTTCCAGCGTGCCGCTGCCCGAGTAGGAGTCGTCCGGCCAGTCGCTAAAGCGAATGTTGTAGATGCTCCTCCGCCGAGAGGTTGGCGCCCGCCAGCAGTAGCAAGCCTGTAAGAAACGCCCAGAACATCAGGCTCACCGAGAGCGCGAAGGGGCCGTAGACTTCCTGAAAATTCAGCCGGGGAAGCGCGAGGATGTAGGCATACTTCAGGGCCTCCGAGAGCAGACCCATGATGATGGCTGCGGGCAGCACCGCTCGCGGCGGTACCTTCCCGTTGGGCAACAGCCAGTAGATCAGGAAAAAGATAGCGATGCTCGCCGCGATGGCGAAGATCTTCATCACCAGAAATCCGACCAGGCGGACGAAGCCCGTGCCGTATCCGCGCAGAAGAAACTGCATGAGCGCCACTGGCCCGGCGGTGAGCGCGATCGAGAGCAGCGCCAGCAGGCCGCAGGCAAGGGCCAGGCCGAGCGAGATCAGTTGGTTGCCCACGTACGAACGGTTGTTCTCGAAGCGCCAAATACGGTTTAACGCTACTTCGAGTGGGAGGAAGACACCCGAAGAAGTGACCAACAGGATGATCAGCGAGAACACCTGCACACGCTGACGGGAGTTCACCATGGCGTTGAGATTCCGGATGACGAAATCCTGGCCGGCGGGGAGGTAATCACGCAGCAGCTCGGCCACCAGGTCCGCCATTACGCGGGAGTGGAAGACGCGGCGGATGACCGTCATCATCAGGACGACGAAAGGAAAGAACGAGAGAATAGCGTTGGCGGCGACGGAGAAGGCGAAAGTGTGAACGTCGGTCCGCATGAGGTATTTGACGGTGGAGAGAATCAGGCTCGTTGGCGGAGGGGGCGCAGGGCGCGAAGGTCGCGCCCGTGGGGGGGATTCGGCCTTGGGGGCGGCCGAGAGGGGTGGATTGGTCATGGAATTCTAATCCTATCAGAGGGTTGGAATTGGGCCCTGCGGCGGCAATCGACGGGAGGCGCGGCATTCCTTGATCCCTGTTAAAGTTATTCTCAATGACCCCAGGTCATGTTGCGATCTCTTTCAGATTCTAGTTGCGAATCGTTTTAATAGTGCTTATGATCTCATGCTCAATACCGGACGTGGTCCGGTGGTGAGACCAGTAAGGGTTGACGTTTGTTGTGTGTGGCTGAAAAGCGCCATTATCGGACTCCAAGACTTCCCGCCGCGAAAGGCACGTGCGGAGCGGCGGGGGTAGGAGTCTTTTCTTTTTTTGGGGCTTCTTCAACTCAACGCGGACTCAACCAGTTCTACCGGCTTCTTTGAGGGGGCTTCGGTCGACCGGGGCGACGATCGGAGACGCCGGAGAATCATTCTTCGCGATCAGTGAAAGGAGTTTTTTCCGTGAGAGAGAAAGGAACTGTGAAGTGGTTCAACGGGGCGAAAGGATATGGATTCATCCAACGCTCCACGGGGGAAGATGTATTCGTGCACTTCTCCGCGATCCAGGAGAACGGCTACCGTACGCTCAACGAGGGCGAGACCGTGGAGTTTGATCTGCTGAAGGGCCCCAAAGGCTTCCAGGCGGCAAACGTCGTCCGCGCTTAAGCGCGAATCATTCGAGCACTTCCCCAGACCCTCTCGCTCCCAGCGGGAGGGTTTCTTGTTGGCGCGACGTGCAAACGAAACCTACAGACTCGCTAGTCTATGAAACGCGTCCCGCGGTCCGCCACACAGGATTCAGCGTAAGGAGGTCCGGACTTTCTGACCCGTCAGCCGGCCTTCGGGATTTCTGCCAGAGTGTTATAGATGGCCAAGCCAAGGCTTCGGCCCACCCGAACCATCTCGTCAGCCCCGGCGGGCGGTCCTCCGACCCTGAGCACAGCGTCGCACTTCTCGAGAAGCCGAATCGCGATCGGATGAAACACTTCGTTGAATGCCTCGTCGCCGATATGGATAGACCCGCCTAGCCTGACGAGCGGGAGGGCCAGCCACTCCCCGAGTATCGGAATATGTCCGGCGCGAAAGATAGGCAGCGCATAGGACTCCATCTCCCGCACGTTGTTTTCGATCGGGACAGGATTGTCGTTCGTACCAGAGCGGTTGGGACCGGCGACCAGGATCAGCATTGCTTTCGATGCTTTGGCTGTCACAGCCTTCCTTCCTTGCGTGTGTACGCTGGCGTACAGACAGGATGTTTTATCGTATCTAAGATTTCCGCCATCGGGATTCGTCCGCGTAGCAGGTTCCGGCAGAGGCTGGTAAATGGCTTCCCTTAGTTGTTGCTGGATCTGCGCCACGGCAGTTCGCCTGGAAGACTGCAAAATAGACGAACGTGGTTTGCCGGTACATGAGTCCTGCTATGTGGCGAACTTGATTGGCAAGAAGGCCACGCTTTCGACGGATATGCCTCCGCCAACGGAGAGCGTTTCCTGACCTCATTTGCTGGCCTAAAACGAGTCACCGCATCCCTGCCATAGCTTCTATCATGTGATCGACAACCCCATCTCTGCGTTGCAAAAACCTTTCCGAGCAAAACAAAACGCCCCAGACTCAGTTTTGAGTCGTGGGACGCTTGTTGATCAGCCCTCCCCCAAGTGCTGCTCAAGTAAGAGCCTAAACCAGCCGCGGCGCTGGAGGAATGGCCCCGCGGTGCTACGGTCGGCTCTAACGGGCCACGAACAGTAACAGCCAGGCATGCCGGTGACGCAGTCCCGCGTGTGGGCCTCCTACCTACGAGCGGGCGGCTTCGTGTATTGGAAATCAGCGAGCGCATCACGATAGTCCAGCCTGATCTTGAGAAGTCGGAGCATGACCAAGCCGAGAGTGCCGGAGACCTCTGTCCCGGCATGGCGGCTGACTCGGGACATGTCGATGGCGACCATGTCTGGCACGGTCTGTCGAAGATGGCCGAAGTCGAGAGTCACCTGGTGGGCAACGTACACTTTCTTAACGTTTCCGCTCACACCGTGCACATCGATGCGCGGCGCGCGGTGCACCTTTGTGACTTCCTGCGCAGCGTCGGGAGTAATCGTGTTGTCGAAGGCCCCGGTGTCCAGCAAGAAAAGTTTCTCAGGTCCTTCATTAATCTTGGTCGGCACCAGCAACATGTGGCCGATGCGGAAGGTTTGAATGTAAGAATGCATCTCGGGAGCAACGTAGCGGTCCTTGTATCTCGAGGTCTGAGCCGTTGGTCGTTGAGTGTCGGGATCAGCCGCAGGTTTCGCATCCGGCTCGGTTCCGGGCTCTTCATGGCCGGTCTTTAGAGAAACTTTGGACGGCGTCTCCCCGGGTCTGGGCGGCAGTTGGCTGAGGCGAAGCCTGGAGCCGGGAAAGTCCACTTCGATCAGGAACTCTGAGAAGACATCAGCACCAATGATCCCGTCTTCCGTCGCGGACAAACTGTCAAGGACCTGAACCTGGCAGTTGTGGAACTCCAGATTACCAATGCGTACCGAGTTCGCGGACTCGATGTGCCCCTGGGAGTCGGGCTTGTCTCCTATGCCCATCACGCGTACGTCGGAGAGCTTCTTCAGCCCCGCCTGGCTGGCGAGTTTGCGACTAACCAGAATTCCCGATGCGCCCGTATCGAGAAGAAGCTTCGACGTTTGCCCGTTGATCGTCACTTCGACACCGAACCCCTGAAAGCCTTTCCCACCCGGTTGCACTTGTACAAGGTTGGTCTCGGTGGCGGTCACGTCCGAGGACGGACGGCAACCGCCTAGCGGATCGGGCTGAGATGCCCTCAGCAATCCTAGACTCTCGGTCAACGTGCGCCGGGTATCGGCGTCGTCGTTGGAGGGCTGGGAAAGGTAGTCTTCGAGAGACCTGATCCGATCGGGCACCGACTGGGTCTGCATCCACATCTTCTTGATATCCGGATCGGCCGGGTCAATCTCGTGGGCGCGCTTAATGAGGACGTGCTCGCGGGCATACATGGCACTCGCATGAGCCACCTGTGCGCCCCCGAGATAGGCTCGAGCATTGGGCGGAACCAAGACCATGACTTCGCTGAATAGCGTCCCGGCTTCAGGGATCTCCCCCTGCCGGAAAAGCAACTCACCCTGCGCCACTTTGAAATCGGGATTTTCCGGAGTGGCCTGCAGGCCTTTCTGCAGCGTGTCATCGGCATCGCGGACCCGGTCCTGCTTCAAGAAGCAGCGGATGATTCCCGCATAAGACTCGCCTGATCCAGGGTCAGATTTCAGGACTTCGTTGAACTTGGCGACCGCCTGATCGAAAGAGCCCTTGCGGTAAAGGCCCCGCGCCTCCATCAAGAGCGCGGCTGGGTCGGACTGTATAGTTGCGCTCGGCTTCGCTTCCTGGGCGGGAAGCATCGCCACGAGCGCCAGCCACACAGTGGTCAGCAGGAGCAGTCCGGTTCGCACGTTGCACCTCATAGAAGGTGAAGAGGCATTGTGTGGAGCGGGCACTCATGCCCGCTTGCCTGCAGCATTGATAAGGCCAGCGGGCAGGAGTACCCGCTCCACACGACCAGAGAATTGTAAAACGTTTAGACCCGTGGCGGTGGCAGCGTCACTCGCTGCAACACGCGAGATTGAACCAGGTAAGGCCGCAACTTCTTAATCGCAGCTGCAGCGCTGATGCCATACTTCTCGCGCAGAGCGTCTGGCTTGCCGTGTTCGATAAAGTGATCCGGCCAGCCGATGCGCACCACCGGAGTGCTCACTCCCAAGTTGCTCACCTCTTCGAGCATTGCGCTGCCAAAACCGCCCATCAGCACGTGGTCTTCGAGGGTCAGGATCACGTCCACGTGGCGCGCGAAGAATTCCAGTAACTCGACGTCCAGGGGCTTGGCGAACCGGGCGTTGATGACCGCGCTCGACAGGCCTTCTCCCTCCAGGTTACGCGCCACTTCTAGTCCCATCGGGACCAGAGCTCCCAGAGCGAAGATGGCCACACGGTCGTTCTCCCCATGCTGCAGGAGTTCGCCTTTGCCGATGGGAATTGCTCGAGGAACATCCTTTACCGGTGTGCCCGGACCAGTTCCCCGTGGATAACGGATGGCTGCCGGACCATCGTATTGCATGGCAGTGAAAAGCATGTCAGCCAGTTCATCTTCGTCCTTGGGATCCATGTGCACGATGTTCGGGATCCCACGCAGGTAGCTGATATCAAACAGGCCATGATGCGTCGGCCCATCGTCGCCGGACAGGCCGCCCCGGTCCATGCAGAAGACCACGGGCAGATTCTGCAAGCACACGTCATGAATGATGGGATCGACCGAGCGTTGCAAAAAGGTGGAGTAGATGGCGCAAAAAGGCTTGTAGCCCTTGGTCGCCATCCCGGCGGCAAAGATTACGGCGTGCTCTTCCGCAATGCCCACGTCAAAATATCGATCCCGATGGTGGGGCTGAAAGCGATCCAAAGCCGTGCCGTTGGGCATGGCCGCCGTGATGGCCACCACCCGAGGGTTCAGGTTCGCCAGCTTCACCAGGGTGTCGGCAAACACCTCGGAATACGTACGCAAGGCAGGCGGCTTGGTCTCGCCCGTCTCCGGATCGTAGGGACCCAGGCCGTGAAATTTTTTCTGTTTCTGCAGAGCCGGCTCAAACCCCTTGCCTTTCTGAGTGAGCACGTGCAACAGCACCGGGCGGTTCTGGGCCTTCAGGAATTCGAACGTCTTGATCAGCGTGGGGATGTCGTGCCCGTCGAGCGGACCATAATATTTCAGCCCCAGCTCTTCGAAAATCACGCTCGGCCAGAAAATGCTCTTGGCGGCTTCCTCGGCCTTGCGCGCCATGCGCAGCGCGATTTTGCCGCCCAACTTCTCGACGAACCTTCCCGCGCGCTCGTGCAGATAATCGAAACGTGGGTTGGTCACAATTGTGTTGAGGTAGCTCGCAATGGCACCGACGTTCTTGTCGATCGACCACTCGTTGTCGTTGAGCACAACGATGAGGCGGCGCGTGTGATGCGCAATATTGTTCAGGGCCTCGTATGCGATGCCGCAGGTGAAGGCTGCGTCCCCTGCCAGCGCCACGACATGTTCCTTCCCACCCGCAAGGTCGCGCGCGACCGCCATGCCCAAGGCAGCGGACAGGGCGGTGCCGGCGTGCCCCGCTCCATAGGAATCATGTGGGCTCTCCGTGCGTAGCATAAAGCCGTTGAGCCCGCCCGGCGTGCGGATGCTGTGGAACTGCTGGCGGCGGCCCGTGAGGAGCTTGTGAACGTAGGCCTGGTGGCTCACATCGAAGACAAAATGATCGTCGGGCGTGTTGAAGACGTAATGCATGGCGATGGTCAACTCCACCACGCCAAGGTTGGGTCCGAGGTGGCCGCCAGTCTTCGCGAGAACAGTGATTAGTTCCTCGCGGATCTCCGAGGCCAATTGTTCCAGTTGGGGAAGCGAAAGCTGTTTGACGTCAGAAGGCGAATGAATCGCGTCCAGGATTTGCGTCATATTTAGATAAAACTGTGAAACCCAGACACTTAATTCTAACATCCACTTTTCAAGTGAGTCTTTATGCGAAAGGCCGGCAGGAGCCGGTTTGCTTTGGTTGCACAGTCTAGCTGGGCAAAATCTCCTTCAGCGCCGACTCAATCCTGTCGACCTCTTCGCGGATTACTCGGATGGATTGTTGGTTTCTGGAGGGATGGGCCAACGGATTGATTCCTTCCAGAGCGCCTCGTATTTGATGATTTCGAGCCCAAATGAAGTTGAGCCGCGCGCTTCTCTGCTTACGATTTCTGTAAATGCCGCCGACGAACTTGGTGGCGAGCCAAGCAAATACGAGGCCAAACAGCAACTCGATCGGAATACGATCCGTTATGCCATCAAATTCTGAAAACAAGAGGCGATAGACCGCTTCGCCCATTCCAAACGAAGCAAACAGAATTGTCGCCCCGAACAAATAGACCTTTAGCCGCTCGATGGGCTGAAACTGGATCGAGTCGTCGCTTCCTTCTGGTGCCCGCACAAAGTTGATTGCCATTCTTCCCCCAAGAAAATGTCGCCGCTCCGAATCCGCACCAGGAGCGAGTCTGGCTCAAATGGTAACTTGAAATGCCGATAAGTTCGAACTTTTTTCGGTCTCGCTCCGCTATTTCGCGCTTTGTGTTCGCGGCCGGCGGGCGAGAAATCGATGCGAACATTGATCTGTACGCCTTCGTACACAGGAAGGTGGCTGGTGGATCAGAAACCCTTGTCAGTGGTACCATCGCGGGTCATACTCTGCCTTCTCACGGGAGGTCTCATTCACAAGGCCGCCATGTCGCTTGCCGTTGCCCTGTTGGGGCTGTCATCGGCTGTTAACCTACACGCCGCTGGTCTAGCGGGCGTGACCCTGCCGGATATGGCGCAGGTCGGGAACACCACCCTGGTGCTCAATGGTCTGGGATTACGAACCAAGTACATGGTGAAGGTTTACGTCGCGGGGCTCTACCTTCCGCAGAAGTCGTCGGACGCCGTTGCGATCGTCAATGCGGACGCGCCCAAGCGGATCGTCATGCACTTCTTGCACGGCGCGAGCAAGAAGCAGATGAGTGATGCATTCGACGAGTCGTTCAGCGACAATATGCCGGATGCGAAGAAGACGATGCCGGCCGATATCGACCGCATGCTCGGCGCGCTCGAACCCGTGAAGGAAGGCGACCAGATGGTCTTCACGTATGTTCCGGGCACGGGCACAACCCTCGCCATCAACGGCAACGACAAGGTGACCATCGCTGGTCTGGCTTTCGGCCGAATGCTCTTCTCCGTGTGGCTGGGGCCTAAGCCACCCAATGCGGGTCTGAAAAAGGGGATCCTCGGGCAGTAGAATCTTCGCACCATCAGGGTAGCGCCGGAAATGAAAAGGGCGAGCCGCCAAGGGCTCGCCCGTCGTTTTCCGTCCCATCAATGCTGCGAGGAACTGACTAGATCGTTCTTCATGAGACTCACTTCGACTTTCCCACCGCTGATGCGCTTGGATGCGGTTCCTTCGCCAGCCACCGCCGCGCTGCCCATGCCGACCGTGTAGATGCGGTACACCGGGATGCCGTGCGTGAGTACCAGATAGCGCACCACCGCGTCGGCCATTTTCTGCGAGGCGCCAATTGCGGCCTGACCGTGGCCTGCCGAGAAGCTCTGGATTTCGATGATGTAGCTGTGCTGATCCTTGAGCGGAGAAGCCATTTGATCGAGGGCGTCCTTGGCCTGCTTGCTCAAAACCGTCTGGCCGGGACGGAAGAGGATTTCCGTTTGCCCAGTGCCTTTGTATTGATCGAGGTTGCCCACAATCTGCTCCTCGGTCGAAACGCGTGTGGACGCCTGCGTAGCGGTCGTTTGGGCGGTCTGCGCGCGGGTCGCGGCGTCAGTGGCATGCTGATCCGCTGAGGTGGTTTTCTCCGAGGCTAACTGAATTCCATGTTGGGAGTTGGCATCTATGTCCTTGATTTTGGCGGAATCGGCTGCAGTTATCTCATCCAGTTCGTTGAGACGATCGCGGATGGGCTGAACCTGGCGCTTGACGTATGCCTTCGTGGCAAACGGGTGAGTGATGAGATGGACCACGTTGGGATCATCGCCGTCCCAAAAGTCGCGGCTCTTCACCGGTTGCAGCGGCTCGCGGGCCGTATCGCCACTCGGAGATGTGGGAGCAGTCTGCCCTGTTGGCGCGGCCTGCTGGCTGCCCGAACTGGATGTAGTTTGCTGCGAAATGCCGGAAGTGCAAGTGCCAGGAATAAGACCAGGGTGAAGAACAGGCGACTTTTCATTTTGACCTCCTTCGAGAGGGGCGCGCACGGCCTGTTTTGGCCTGATGCGGTATAGCGTTACGCATTGATTGTGCTCCTGAACTGGACCGGCTGCAAGCGAGTTCTGCTGCCCCGATCGTACGAGGGTCTCGCTCTCGCGCCGTAGTCTACCGCATTTCCAGCGAAACCAGGTCGCCGTCGGACAGGCCGCCTGGCTTGTAGTTTGCGGTGATGCGACGGTCTCGCCAGGTGCAGGAAAAGTCATCGGCGCCGATCAGAAGCAGGGACTTGTAGTCGGCAGCGCGCAGCTTCAGCAGGGAGCCTTCTGCAACGACGGTCAGGATGGCCGCCGGGGGCTGCGAGCAGTCGACGGCTATGAGACGTCCCTTGAAAAACTTCGTGCCCCGCGTGTCGGCTGTGCCCCCCGTTTGACCGGTCTTTTCCTCGGCAGCGCGCTTGGCTGCGTCTTCTTCCAGCACATCGAATGGAGTCTTTTGCGGCGCCAGCTTGGGCTGCGCCGCCGCGTTCGTGATGCCATATTTGCGCTCGGTTCCGGCCTGCTCGATCCGTTCCCGCGCGAGCGCGGCGATTTGCGGATCGTTGCTGTTCTTCAGCCGCTCGAGCAGAGCCTGGGCGGCGTCCCATTTCTTGCTCGTAATATAGATTTCCGCGAGGTGGTACACGTAACGCTGGTCGCGCGGGCTCAGGTTCATGGCGGCTCGCTCCGACTGCATGGCCGCGACCGAGCTTCCACCTTCGTTTCGGGCCATGGCGAGCAGGTCGTAGGCGCCGGCCAGCTCGGGATACCACTCGAGAACCGCTCGCAGGTCGAGCATCATGTTGGCGAGACCCTGAATGTCGCCATGCTTGGCCTGCGCCATGCGGTACTTCAAAACCGAGAGGTAATAGCGGACCCACATGTCGCGCTGATTGAGCGCCGCGGCGTCGCCCAGTTCGGTGATGGCATCGTCAAATTCACCGTGCTCGATGTGGTCCCAGGCCAGCAGGCGGTGAGCGAGGGCGTTGCCGGATGCATTCGTGGGCAGCAAGCTAGGGTTGTCGTCGGGGTCGTTCTTTGCGGCCGCATCTCTTTTTGCTTCGGACCTGGCTTCGGCCTTGATATCGGTCGGCGTGGGCGTCGTAGCCAGCGTCTTTAGTTCCTGCAGGCCAAAGTCGCGCCGTTCGGGGATCCGGGTCTGCACTCCGGCGTAGAGGGCGCGAGCGTCGGCCTCGGAATAGGCCTTCGAGTTGATCGCGGAATCTTCGGGCGCGACGGGGGTAGGGAGTTGGTATGGCTGCGCGGGTTCCGGGGTGCGATCCGAGGCCTGATTGGTCTGGCGTACGCTGTCGAGCGCCACGTTCAGCTGCTTCTGCGAGTGCATGTAGGTCTTGACCGCTTCCTCCAGTTGCGCTGAGGTCATGCCGTAGGCCTTCTGAATGGCGTCTTCGACGGGGACGTGCTGGTTCAATACCAGGTTGAAGTAGCCCCCGGTCTCGGGCAGTTTCTTCTCGTTGAGCAGATAGTGCATCACGATCCAAGACTCGGCGTAATAAAGCGTGTGGTGTGTGCCTTCGTTGTAGCTCGAGCTATCGTGCTTCATGGTGAACAGGTCAGGTAACGACAGCCAGACCTGCGCGCCCAGCAATTCGGTGAGCGACTTGGGAGGATGCGTCTCGCGCTCGTTACCCAGCAAGTTCTGGCTGACGGTGGGGCCAAGTTCGGGGTCGCCACCGATCTCAACCTGCTTATTGTCGACACGGATGGAGCTGAAATATTCAGCCAGGCCCTCGTCGAACCATCCCTGCGCCGGGGGATAGTTGTAGCTGAGCAGCATGTGAGCAAAGTCGTGGGCGACGGCGCGCCAGGATTCTTCTTCGAACAGGTTGAGCGCGATGAAGTCCTGATCTTCGCCGTGCAGGAAGAATCCGGGGACGCTGATGGGTTGGCCCTGCCGCAAAGGTGCGAGCTGGTAGTACGACTTGTCGTTCTTGAGCGCGAGGATGGTCAGCGGGACGGGTTGGCTGAGATGATCTTTGGAGAGCAGGCTGGCGAAGACGGCGCGCATCTGCTCGAAGCGCAGGGCGACTTCACGGCCTTTTTTTTCCCCGGCGTCGGTGATCACGGTGAAGTGTGTGGAATTGATCTGCAGCCAGGGAGGCTCGGCGGCGCGAGCGGAAATCGCGCACAAGACTAGCCCCAACAACAGCGTTGAAACCAGAGACAGCGAGCTGAGGCTGGTGCGGACCATGAGTGCCGCCGAGGAGATGCTTCAAGAAAATGCTACCACGGTGGATCGGACCCTGCTTCGCGGTTTTGAAGCGCAAAGCAACAAGGTTTCGGCGCAGGTATTCCATCACACCGCAGACTCCCAAAAAGGAACGTGAAAACTGCGAGCTTTTGACCCATAAGGATTTCGCCACGCTGCGCGCCGTATAATTTCACTTCATGCTCATCGGCTCGGGAAATCGCGGTTGTGTGCCTTGGCTGATGGGCATCCTGCTGACGACTTTGTCTGCGGGCGCTGTTTCGGCGGCGACGTGGAACGGCGTGCTGAGAGATGATGCGGGGAAGCCGGTGGCCGGGGCCACCGTGAAGCTGCATTCCGCCGACGCGCAAGACTATACCGCCACATCGGCGACAGATGGCAAATTCGGCTTCGCCGGGATTGCGGCCGGCAGCTATGCGGTTTCCATCCGGATTACAGACAAAGAGTGGAAGGGTGTAGCGCCGCTTGTCGTGGGTGACAAGCCCGCGCTGACCATGGGCTTGCGTGTGTTTTTGAGCGGGCAGGTTCCGGCAGGACAAGATCCGCAAGCTGGGGAACTCCGCCTCGTCCCTGCGACTGGCCCGGTTTCGGCGCAGGCCAGTGGCGGCGAACATCTTTCGGGTAGCGAGGTCTCCAGTCTCCCGCTGAACGCTCGTGACTTCAGCAAGCTGCTATTGCTGGCGGCGGGCACCATGACCGACAGCAACGGCGCGGCCAACTTCACCCAGCAGTTTGCGGTGAATGGACAGCGTGGCGTGGCGACGGTTTTCGCCGTGGATGGTTTTGACACGACCGATCCGGAGATGGGCGGGGCGACATTCTCTAACTTCAACGTCGACGCCATTCAGGAAGTTCAGTCGAACGCCGGCGTCCTGCCGGCGGAAGTCGGGCACGGAGCCGCGAGCTACACCAACGTGGTTTCGAAATCGGGCACCAACCAGATTCACGGCAGCATTTTCGAGTTCGCGCGCAATGCGGCCTTCGATGCGCGCAATTATTTCGATCACTTCGTGGCCGGTGGTCGGCGCATCCCTCCATTTATACGAAACGAATTCGGATTCACCAACGGCGGACCAGTCGTGATTCCGGGAATCTATGACGGGCGCAACCGCACCTATTATTTCGGCGAGTATCAGGGATTCCGCCAGGTTCTGGGTACAACCCAGGTTCTGCCGGTGCCGACGGCGAACGAGAGAAAGGGTATTGATACAACTACCTTCCCCGGCGACACCCTGACAGTTCCGGTGAACCCCGCCGTGCTGGGCCTGCTAGATGGTTATCCGTTGCCCAACGAACCGAATGGCGCGTTCGGGGACCGCACCTACGCGACATCGTCGAAGGTCGTTACCCGAACCGATCAGTTCTCGGTGCGCGTCGATCACCAGATTTCGAATAAGGCCTCGCTGGTGACTCGATTCAGCCTGAATCAGGTAACGGGGCCGCTCACCAATCCCGACCAGACCGCGATCAAACCGGGTTTCGGGGTGCAGTTCTTTGATCACCAGCGCAACACCGGGGTGAAATACACCCGCACCATTTCTCCGCATCTGACCTCGGAAACTTCGCTAAGCTATGTTCGCAGCACGCCCTTTTTCCCCACGACGAACCACACGCAACCGGGCATTGGTTTCGCCGACGGCCTGTTTCAGGCTTATTACCAGCCGGCCGGTTCGATTTTCGGCTCCTACAGTAATCTTTTTCAGTTGAAACAAGACTTGGCCTTCACCCGCGGTTCGCACTCCTTTAAGTGGGGTGTGGAGATCCGCGTGAATCGCGACTCGACAATTTTTGGAACCAATCCCAACGGGATTTACGAGTTTGGCGGAGGCACGGCGTACTGCTGTGGCGGCGGCCAGCCCATCACTTCGGCGAGCGGGGCGCACAATATTGGGGTTGGCGATCCCCTGCCGGACTCCCTCACCGGACTGCTCACGGCGACGCCGTATTCCTACAACGTCATGGCGGCCGCAAGCCTCACGCCGGTGGGCGACAAATTCAACGAGGCAGGAGTGCGGCGCGAGGCCTACAACTTTTACTTTCAGGATGCGTGGAAGGCCACTCCACAGCTGACCGTGAGCTATGGATTGCGCTACGAAGTAAACAGCCGTATTCACGAAGCCACGAAGCGGACGTCACTTCCAATATTTACTGGAACGGATGGCAAGCCCGTCCCGTACTTTGATCGCACGGCCCGTCAGGTCCTGCTCATCAACCCGCAGCCGCCGTACGATCAGGATTGGAACGGCTGGGGGCCGAGATTGGCCCTGGACTATGGCATAGGCCGACACACGGTTCTGCACGCGAGCGGGGGCGTCACCACGCTCATTCCAAATCTGTGGCAGGACAATTTCCTCACGGCTGCGATTCCCTATGTTTTTTCTCCCACTATTTACGCGCAGCATGGTTTTCCCGTTCCCTTTCAGAATACTTTCGTGCCCTTGAGTCTTCCGACTGCTTACAACGTGCAGGGGCAGCCGATTTTCGCGACGGGAAGAACCCAGGACGTACCGCCCAACACGGTGATCGACTTCGCGCGGTTTCAGAAAGACCTGGATGCGCTCACGCCGGGGAACGTCCAGTTGTTGAACATCAGCGGCATCGCCAAAAACTTCGCCAACGGCTACATCGGAAGCTGGAGCGCGGGCATCGATCATGACTTCGGCGATTTCAAGTTCAACGCATCGTACGTAGCGACGGCCGGGATTCACCTTACGCGGGTGTACTCCCCGAACAGTTATGGCGGGGCCGATCCAGCGCACGCGCCGTTCACGGAATTCAATTCGTCGGGGCAGCCGACAGGAGGGTACGGCCCCGAGATGATCATAACCAGCGGTTCGCACTCGACCTATCACGCGCTGCAGACCAGCCTGACGAAGAACTCGCCCCGGGCCGGGCTGGGTCTGCAAGCAAGCTACACGTACTCGAAGTCGATCGACGACACCAGCGCCGTGCTGGGTGGATTACTGGGGACCGCAGGCACGATCCTGCAGACGGTGCCGCAGGACCCGTGGAACCCGTCGGCTGAGAAAGGACCGTCGACGTTTGATGTGACCCACGTTTTTGCCGCGAGCGTGATTCAGTTGCTGCCGCTTGACCGGGTGGGCTTGCTGCGGCCATTGGGGCGAACGATTACGAAGGGCTGGCAATTCCTGAATATCACAACGCTGACGACGGGATCGCCGTTCAGCGTGTTCTCGGGAATCCAGCAGACGGGCGCCGGCAATGGCGGCTCCGACCGTCCGGATATGGTGGCGATGCCGCACTTTTCGACCAGCCGAGCGGTGCGCTCCGACTACTTCGGATCGGGCGCGAACAACGCGTCATTCTTCAACATCCCGATCAACGTCCCAGGAGGGACCGGTCCCAATCACGGCCGCTTCGGCACCCTCGGACGCGACACGTTCCGCGGTCCGGGCTTCCACGACTATGACGTCGCGCTGATCAAGGACACCCCGTTTGGACATCGTGGGAATGCCGAATTCGGCAACGTGGAGTTTCGCGCGGAGTTCTTCAACGTTTTCAACATCGCCAACTTCGGGCTGCCGTCGAACATTGTGCGCGGCAGCGGCTTTGGGATCATCAGCAAGACCGCGGGAACGTCACGGCAAATTCAGTTTTCGTTGAAGGTGATTTATTGAAGTTGGAAAAAAGAATATCGGTCGTGTCAAAATTAGTGGCATGGCATTTCCCATCAAAATCTGCGCTGTCTGCGGTGAGGAGTTTGAATTGAAGCCGGGCAAGCCCGGTTTTGCCAACCGCTGTCCGGCATGCAGCGAGCCTGAATCTGCCGAGCCCGCGACGAAGGGCGGCATGGACGCCGACGAGCGCAAGACTCAGAAGGAAGCCAACGAAGCTCGGAGACAAGCGATGCGCAACCTTCTCTACCGCAAGGATAGCTAGGCGGGCGGGCAACAACCACAAAGGACACGAAGGATCACGAAGGAAACACAGAAAATGAACTCCCTTAGTGGTCCTTCGTGTCCTTTGTGGTTTTAGTACTTGCAAGCTGTCCTGACAAGACGCTAGTCGCCGCTGGCGTGGTTCTGCGTGGGCACTAGCACCAGGTGTGCGCGAGCCGGTTCAGGCTGCGTGGAGCGGCCGAATGCCGACAGGATCGCGAACACCGCCGCATATGCGGCGAGAACCCCAAAGCTGACCGAGGCGACGACTGTGAAGCAGAGAATGATGGGCATAACCAGCGAAATCACGATCAACCAACCTTAGCGACGATTTTCTTACCGCGGCTCGAAATTCCGTTTCTTTCATCGGCGTCTCTTCCAGCCAGCGTCTTCAATCTACCTGCGTTGACGCTCCGCGCTGTTGACGACTAAGATACGGAGTAGAGCTGTGCATTCCTACTTTCGGACAATTCTGAGTACCTGTCGACGTTACGGAAGGGAAACCACCCTGGGCAGATAGATGGCGATTACCAAGATTTCGGTCCGGGGCGCCCGGCAGCACAATCTCAAGAACATCGACGTCGAGATTCCGCGTAACAGTCTGACCGTGGTTACCGGCCTCAGCGGCTCGGGCAAGTCATCGCTCGCCTTCGACACGATTTATGCCGAGGGCCAACGCCGCTACGTGGAGACTCTGTCGGCCTATGCGCGGCAGTTTCTGGACCAGATGGAACGCCCGGATGTTGATGCAATTGATGGACTTAGCCCGTCTATCTCGATCGAGCAGAAGACCACCAGCCGCAGTCCCCGCTCCACCGTCGGGACCATCACCGAAATCTACGACTATCTTCGCCTCTTGTTCGCTTCCATCGGAGTGCCCCACTGCCCCAAGTGCGGGCGGGCGATCAGCCGTCAGTCCGCCGACCAGATCGTGCAACGGGTGATGGCGCTCACGCCGGAAGATCGTGTGATGGTCATGGCGCCCATCGTCCGCGGGCGCAAGGGCGAGTTCAAGAAAGAGATGGAGACCCTGGTCAAGCACGGCTACACCCGGGCGCGGGTGGATGGCGAACTGGTGAATCTTGAGGACGACCTTGCGCTCGACAAGCGGAAAAACCATACCATCGAAGTGGTGATTGACCGCCTGCTGGTGAAGCCCGGGATCGAGCATCGCCTGGAGATGTCCGTCGGGCTGGCGATGAAGCTGGCGGGCGGGCTGGTGCAGGTGGCGGTGGTCGGAGGCGAAGAGCAACTCTATTCCGAGAAGCTGGCGTGCCCCGATTGCGGCATCAACGTGCCGCAACTGGAGCCGCGATCATTTTCGTTTAACAGTCTTTATGGAGCATGTCCGGAGTGCCACGGCCTGGGCAGCAAGTACGACTTTGATCCGGCAAAGGTGATTTCGGACTGGTCGAAGCCGCTGCTTGATGGCGGGCTGGGGCCGGGATCGGCGTCGCAGAATCTGATTCATCAGCTGCAGATTGTGGCCGCGGCGTATGGGATCGACTTGAGCACACCTTTCGAGAAGTTTCCCGAGAAGACGCAGGATTTCCTGCTCAACGGCGAGCCGGCGCGTGGCGGGCGGACGGGTTTTCACGGCATCTTCGGATATCTGAAGCAGAATCTGGAGGAGTCGACATCGGAAGGCTATCGCGATTGGCTGATGGATCACATGTCGGCGACGGAGTGTCCGGTGTGCCACGGGAAGCGGCTCCGACCCGAGAGTTTGGCGGTGAAAGTGAACGGCATCTCGATTGCCGACTTCACGGCCATGCCGGTGGCGAGGTCGCTGGAAGTAGCGCAGGGCATCAAATTGGCGGGACGCGAGGCTGCGATTGCCGGGCGCGTTATGCATGAAGTCGTGGAGCGGCTGCAATTCTTGAATGCCGTAGGCCTGGGATACATCTCGCTCGATCGCTCGGCTTCGACATTGTCGGGCGGCGAGGGACAGCGCATTCGGCTGGCCACTCAGATTGGATCGAAACTACGCGGCGTGTTGTACGTGCTCGACGAGCCGTCGATTGGACTCCACCACCGGGATAATGGCCGGCTCCTGACTGCCCTGGAAAACTTGCGTGACTTGGGCAACACCGTACTGGTGGTGGAGCACGATGAAGAGACGATCCGGCGCGCGGATTACGTGGTCGACCTCGGGCCTGGGGCCGGCCGGCACGGCGGGAGCCTCGTGGCGCATGGTACGCCGGAAGAAATCATGCGCGAGCCGAATTCGCTGACCGGCGCGTATATCTCGGGCCGTGCACTGATCGAGATGCGCCCGGAGCGGCGGCACGCCAATGGTGCGGCGCTGACGATTCTGGGAGCGAAGGAAAACAATCTCAAGAACCTCGATGTGACGTTTCCTCTCGGCGTGATGACGGTGGTCACGGGAGTTTCGGGGTCCGGCAAGTCGACGCTGGTCAATGACATTCTCTATCGTGCGCTGGCGAGGCAGCTGTACCGGTCGCGCGAGAAGTCGGGCGAGCACAAGGCGATTTCCGGGGCGGAAAACATCGACAAGGTCATCCGCATCGATCAATCGCCGATCGGGCGGACGCCTCGGTCCAATCCGGCCACATACACGGGAGTGTTCACAGCAATTCGAGACCTTTATGCCATGCTCCCGGAATCGCGGGAGCGCGGATACAAGGCGGGAAGGTTTTCGTTCAACGTTGCGGGCGGGCGCTGCGAGGCGTGCCAGGGCGAAGGGCAGCGGCGGATCGAGATGAATTTTCTGCCCGACGTGTACGTGTTGTGCGAGGTCTGCGGAGGGCGTCGCTACAACCACGAAACGCTGGCCGTGAAGTATAACGGGAATTCGATTGCCGACCTGTTAGAAATGCCGGTTTCCGACGCGCTGCCGATTCTCGAAAACATTCCACAAGTGAAGCAGAAGCTGCAGACGCTGGTCGACGTGGGGCTGGGTTATATCCATCTCGGACAGTCGGCGGTGACGCTTTCCGGCGGCGAAGCACAGCGCATCAAGCTGGCCCGCGAGTTGAGCAAGCGGCAGACGGGCAAAACGCTCTACCTGCTCGACGAGCCGACCACCGGCCTGCATTTCGACGACGTCAAGAAACTGCTCGACGTGCTGCACCGGTTGACCGACTTGGGAAACTCGATCATCATCATCGAACACAATCTGGATGTAATCCGCAACGCCGACTGGATTATTGATCTTGGTCCGGAAGGCGGCGACGACGGCGGGCGGATCGTGGCTCAGGGCACGCCGGAGACGGTGGCGCGGGTGAAGAAGTCGTATACGGGGCAGGCGCTGGCGGGGTATTTTGGGAAGGCAGTTCCCGGCCCTCAGAAGTCAGTTCTTAGTTCTCAGTTGTCAGTTCCCAGCTAGAGGCAGCTCTCCTTTGTCATCTTCCGACAACCCGCAGATTGAGCCACCGCAGCAGGGCCAGACCGACTCTCCGGCCCTCGGTTTAAGCACAGCCGATCCAGTTGCCCCGGCGCCACTTCTTCCGCTTCCAGCGGGACCGCCTCCGGTGGAGAACCCTGTGTGGAGCGGGTGGGACGTGCTGGCGATTGCGGGGCTGACGATCGTCACCATGCTCGTGTTGCAGTTGGTCGTCATTGTTGGGGCGCTTTGGCTGGCCTATCCTCGATCGAACATCGCAGAGGTGGCGCAGAAGCCAATCCTTCTGCTGATTTCTCAGTTTCTGATTTACGTCGCCGTCGCGGCCTGCATGGTCATGCTCGTCGAGGGCAAGTATCACGTCCATTTCTGGCAGGCGGTCCGGTGGAACTGGCCGCGGTCGGAATGGAGACCGTTGGCGCTGGGGGTCGCGCTGCTGTTTGGGCTTACCCTGCTGGAGAATCTGTTGCCTATGCCAAAAGACACGCCTTTCGAGCATCTGTTCGACCGTCCGCGCGATGCCTACCTGCTCTCGATCATTGCGGTGACTCTCGGGCCGCTGATGGAGGAGTTGTTCTTTCGCGGGTTCATGTATCCGGTGGTGGCGCGGCGGATGGGCGTGGTCTGGGGAATCCTGCTTACGGCACTGCCATTTGGGCTGATTCACCTGCCACAGTACGGCTGGGCTTGGGGCGCAGCGCTGGTGATTTTTATGGTAGGCGTAGTGTGCGGGGCGGTGCGCGCCCTGACCAAGTCGGTGGCTGCCAGCTTCCTGGTGCATGTGGGCTACAACGGGACGCAGATGCTGATAGCCGTAGTGGCGACCCATGGCTTCCGTCACATGGAAAAGGCAACAACATTTTTCCCAATTTGACGGTTCTTCTGGATCGATCTTGTTCCCGATTTGGGAATCGCAACCGGTCAAGGCGCGCCGGGCTCTTAATTTGCAGTATAGTAGCGCAACCCTGCAACCGGATGTAAGTATGAGCCAATCACCTGACCAGGGCAGAGATTCGGCGCGGCAGAACTCGGTGGCCGAGACTCTGTTGTCTCCCTCCATACTGGAAGCCATTCCAGACGCCGTGGTGGCGGTCAACCGGCAGGGCGTCATTATTCAAGCCAACTCCCAGACCGAGACTCTGTTCTCTTACACCCGCGACGAACTCATCGGTCAAAAGATCGAGATACTCGTGCCCGAGCGCCAGAGGCCGGACCACGACCGTCATCGCGAGCAATTCCACGCCAAGCCCAAAATCCGGCGCATGGGATCAGGGCTCGATCTCTACGGGCGGCGGCGCGATGGGTCGGAGTTTCCGGTCGAGATTAGCCTTAGCCCTATCGTGACCGCGGACGGAACGATCGTTCTAAGCGTGATCCGCGACATCAGCGACCGCAAGCGCATAGAAGAAGATCTGCGACGCGTGAACGAGGAACTCGATCGCAGAAAGAGCCGGGAACTGCGGGATTCGCAGAACCGGCTGGCGCTGATCGTAGATTCATCCCAGGACGCGATCATCGGGAAGAACCTCGACGGAATCATCACCCACTGGAACAAGGGCGCCGAGCACATGTATGGCTATTCAGCGCAAGAGATGATCGGACGGCCCATTTCTACGCTATGTCCTAAAGACCGGGTGGATGAGATTCCTGGGATTCTGGACAGAATTCGGCACGGGGAGCAGGTCGAATACTTCGAATCGGTTCGAGTCACAAAAGATGGGCAGCGGTTGAACGTATCGATCTCGGTTTCTCCGATTCACAATGCGGAAGGGCAAGTCGTGGGGGCTTCGGCGATTGCGCGGAACATTACAGCACAAAAAAAGATCGAAGATCAGTTACGGCAATCCCAGAAAATGGAAGCGGTGGGCCGCTTGGCCGGCGGTGTGGCCCACGACTTCAACAACCTGCTGGGAATAGTGACCGCATCCTCGGAACTGCTCCGCAGTCGGGTGGATGAGAAAAACCTGGAGTACATCGACAACATCCGGGAGGCGGCGAAGCGGGGAGCGTCTCTGACGCGGCAACTGCTGGCGTTTAGCCGCAGGCAGCCGGTACAGGCCCAGTTGCTAGACCTAAACGAGCGGCTCACTCAAGTGAACAGGCTGCTGACGCCACTCATGGGAGACGACGTTGAGATTGCTCTGCTGCCTCGCTCCGCGACCGCCATTGTCGAGGTGGATGCGGGCCAGTTGGATCAAGTCGTGATCAATCTCGCGGTCAACGCGCGCGACGCGATGCCGCACGGCGGAAGGCTGATCATTGAGACCGGGGTATTCGATTTCGATGAAGCGTTTACCCACGAACATCCGGCGATGACCGCAGGCCGCTACGTGATGATGGCCATCAGCGACAACGGAATCGGCATGGACGACGCCACGCGATCGCGCATCTTCGAACCGTTTTTCACCACCAAGGAAATGGGCAAGGGGACCGGGCTGGGGCTGGCCACGGTCTACGGCATCGTGAAACAAAGCGGGGGAGATATCTGGGTTTATAGCGAACCGAACCGCGGCACTACGTTCAAGATTTATCTCCCCTCGGCCGAGCACAAGCTGGGGATCGCGACGGACACGCAGGCGGAGGCCTTGCCGGCGAGGCGAGAAGGCGTGACGATTCTGCTGGCCGAAGACGACGTCATCATGCGGCGGCTGACGCGCAAGTTGTTGGAAGAACACGGCTACACGGTCGTCGAAGCGGACAATGGCAAATCGGCGCTGGACGCGATCGGCTCCGATCATGCAGCGGTCGATCTGGTTCTCACCGACGTGGTGATGAAAGGGATGACAGGGCCAGAACTAGTGTTGCGGCTTATCGAGACGCATCCCGCCATGAAGGTTGTCTATATGTCGGGATACACGGGAGAGTTGGTGGCGCATCAGGGCCTCGAAGGCGGCATTCAGCTACTGGAGAAACCGTTCACCCGGAGTTCGTTGCTCAAGACGCTTGATGCGGCCCTGCGGTAAAGTGTGGCGCGGGCGCCCCCGCGACTGCCGGCACCATTCCAAATCCACAGAGTGCGGCGACACTTTCAAGCGTCGTGACTCCCTGCTCCGATGTACTCCGTTGCTATCCAATACCTGATTCTGCGATACTCGGGCCGCTATGAAAGGCAATCCCAAAGTCATTGCTGAACTGAACAAGGCACTGCAAGAAGAGCTGACGGCCATCAACCAGTATTTCTTGCACGCGGAAATGTGCGAGAACTGGGGATATCACAAGCTCTCCGATTTCATCAAGAAACAGTCCATCGGCGAGATGAAACATGCCGAAGTGCTGATCGAGAGGATTCTGTTTCTGGATGGCAGCCCGTCGATGATGCCGCTGGAGTTGGCGGTCGGTGGCACAGTCAAAGCGATGATCGAAAGCGATCTGGCGCTGGAGGTTGGCGCGGTAAAGCAGTATAACGATGCGGTCGCGTTGGCCACCAAAGAAGGCGACAACGGATCGCGCGATCTGCTGGTGCAGTTGCTTAAGGACGAGGAAGAGCACGTGGACTTTCTCGAAGCGCAGATGCACATGATCAAAGAACTCGGCTACGAGCGATACCTGACCATGCAGATGGGAGAGGACGAAGAAGAGTAAGTGTGGCGCGGGCACTCCTGCCCGCGACTGCCGGCGGCGCTCGCGAAGCCGGCACATTTCAGTCAGTTCAAGATGGGATTTTAGGTCCTTTTGCTTTTGGTTAGAGTTCGCGGGCAGGAGTGCCCGCGCCACACATTCCGGGTTCAACCCATAACCAAGCGTAATCTTCCGCCCTCGTGACCAGTCCCTTTCTTACGGGATTCTGACGAACGTATTCCACCGTCTCTCGCAAACTCCCGTTCCCGCGAAGGACATGATCGAACGATTCGTCCTGCCACACAGGGCCTCCGCTTCCGCAGAGTTTGTTCATGCTCCGGGCGGATGTTCCCTTCATAGCTCGCAGGATTTCCGGCAGAGCGAAGGTCCAGCCTTTAGCGTCTCGCAGGGCGGTAAAGAGAAGGTGCACGTGATCGGGCATGACGACTGCGGCGTGAAGATGAATCGTCTTGCCATGGTCGTGCAGGCAATGCTGCAGCGCGAGTGTACGAGCTTCAGGCGAGAGTTGTCGTGCGGTCTTCGTGCGGAAAGTTACAAATAAAGGCCGATCGTCTTTCTGATAGTGTGGCAAGCGCCGCCGATACTCGTAGCGGCGGAAGGTGGCAAGTGGCATACGTCAATCGTAGGACTGGAGCCGGTACGGTCCGATCCGCCTTGAAGATTTTCTTTTGATTGTTTTTCAAAATGGGACAACCGTGTGGCGCGGGCACTCCTGCCCGCGACTGCCGGCAGCGTTTGTGAAGCCAGATTGTCTGATGGTCGGGCTTTTGGTGAGGGCTAACGGCATC
This sequence comes from uncultured Acidobacteriaceae bacterium, assembly GCA_963819035.1. Lineage (GTDB taxonomy): Bacteria > Acidobacteriota > Terriglobia > Terriglobales > Acidobacteriaceae > Sulfotelmatobacter. The sequence continues at coordinate 100,091 of CAWFUU010000031.1, forward strand.
ACCCTTGGTGAGAGTTCGCGGGCAGGAGTGCCCGCGCCACACTTACTTCACCGTTACAGTCAGCAACTGCGCGCCGTTCACCACATAATCCAACGGGGGCGTCGCCGTCTCATCCACGTTCGATTCGCCGCTGACGATCATCTCCTGGTTGCCCCGCATGCCGTCCATGACGTTCATGATTGAGATCGGCAGGGTGGGCATGACTTTGTCGGCGACGCGGGCTTCGGGGTCGGCTTCCAGCAACGAGACGTAGACGCGGTTGTTGGCGTGCTCTTTGTTCAGCAGGGAGATGGTCGAGGCCAAGTCCAGTTTGCGGGCAAAGGCCGGGTTCAGTCGGCTGACACGGTCCAGCGTGTCGCCATCGCTGACCAGGATGCGCAGCACTCCCTTACTGGCCGAGGTAGGAATCTTCACTGCAATCTGCCGCACGCTACGTTCGCCGCGATAGGGCGCGAGCACGGTTTCGACGATGATCTGATCGCCGGGGCGAGCTTCGGTGACGTCCGTGCGGGCGCTCTCCAGGCGCGCCCAGCGGCGTTCGCGGACAAGATCGAAGTCCAGTTTCACGCTCTCGACGGCGGGCGCCTTGTAGGGATTGTCGTAGATGCGTCCAAAGCGCTCGCCGAGCGAAAGGGCGGCGGCCATGGCGGCCGGCTGTCCGTTTTCGCCGGGCGTGAACATGTTTTTCAGCGACACTTGGGGAAAGCCCTTGACGTTGACGCTGCCGTTCAGGCGATAAGTGATTTCTTCGCCGTACTCATTCAACCCATGCAGGGCGTTGAAGACCGTGGCCATGATGGCCACCGGGCTGAGGCGCGGATTATTCAGCACCTCATAGTGAAACTGTTTCGTTCCGGCTCCGCCAGTGATATTCAGCGTGACCGGAATCATCTCCGGCTGTTTATTGAGGACGCCAAGAATGCCGGTATGCCGATCCTGCACGAAGGCACCAGCGGGCTCAGTGGTGTTGACGATCTTGAAGGCATTGAGCGGCGAGGGCAGAGTGGCCAGCACCTGCGCCTTGCTCATGGGCAGATCGACGGAGCCGAACTGAAGCAGAGGATGTCCGCACGCAAGCAGGCGCTGCGGGTCAATATAGGTCACGGTGCAGGTGGCGGCGATGTCGAGATCGCCGCGGACCAGAATGGCGCTCACGGCCGATCCGGCTTCGAGCGGTTCGGGCTGCTTTTCTTCACTCACTCCACCTGCGCCCATCACTGGTACTATCCCGGCCGCGGCGAATTGCGGCGCAAACAGGCGCACGGTTTCTTCAGAGAATCCGTTGAATACCAGAGGCGTTTCAATGGGCTTGAGATAGTTGGCGTAATCCTGTGCGGCGGTGGGAAGCGAGCCCGCGTCGCCGGGAGCCGCGGTCTTTCCCGCCATCGTGATCGCGCCGGGTCGGGCGGAGGAGGTTTCTTCCGCAGGCGACTTATCGAGCGCGTTGATCTCGAGCATGTCGGCGATAGGAGTGACGCCGGCAATCGGCTCTTTGGAAAATTCTCCGATGCGGAAAGCCAGGGCTCCGGCGAGTTTGCCGTCAATGTACACCGGGCTGCCGCTCATGCCGGCGACCACGCCGGTATATTCGACCTTCGTCCCGTGCAAGCGGATCAGGATGATGTCACCCTTGGGCCCGTTGACGTTGCGCAGAACGCCGAGGACTTCGACGTCCATCGACTCGGGCTTAATACCTTCAAAGACCGTGTAGGCCACGCCCCGCATCCCGGCATGGATCTGATCCACCGGGATCGTCGGCTGCGTGCTCTGTGCGGTCACAATGGTGGACAGGGAAAGGACAAACGCGAATAGCGCAGGAAGAACTTTTTTCATGTAAAGCCCCGAAAGGTACTGCCAACAGAACTCGCTATCGGATTAGACGTTCTAAACTTTGACTCGTTGCCAGGAGGGGAAGTCAAAAAACCGGCAAAACATCCCAATTGCGAATCCGTGCGTCTATACTAGCACAGAGCTCTTTTTCGGGGTCCCACAATGTTGTCAGAAGACCGAAAGTACACTACACGAAAGTGCATTCCCTTGGCTGGGTTGAAGTTAGCCCTGGCCCCGGTCATCTGCCTGGCTCTGGTCTGCGGTTCCGCGGCCTGGGCGCAGGACCAGACGGGGCAGGCGCCACCCGCCCAGCAACCCTCTCAGAGCCAGGACAACGGCAAGCCCAAGCAGGAAGTGCCGGCCGAAGCCGGCGGGCCCACCGACAGCGTCGGCCCGTATGCGATTCCCAAGAAAAAGATCGAGGAGGTTCCGCCCCCACCCCCTCCCGCTCCCAAAAAGGTCGAGGACAATCCGGACTACTCGCTCAAGGTGAATGTCCCGCTGGTCAATGTGGACGTACTGGTCACGAGCAAGGACGGGCAGTTCGTCCCGGGATTGAAGAAAGACAATTTCCGCATCCTCGAAGACGGCGTGCCCCAACAGGTGACCAATTTCAACGTGTCGCAGGCGCCGATCACCGCCGTATTGTTGGTTGAGTTTGCCTCGACGAATTACGTGTTCATGATTCAGGCGCTGCAGGCCTCCTATGCCTTCGCCAACACCCTGAAGAAAGACGACTGGGTGGCGGTTACCTATTTCGATATGCAGCCCCACATTCTGGTCGACTTTACGCAGGACAAGAGGGCGGTCTATGGAGCGCTGAACCAGTTGCGCATTCCGGGATTTGCCGAAACCAACATTTTCGATGCTGTCTATGACACGCTCGACCGCCTGGATCGCGTGGAGGGAAAGAAGTACATCATTTTGGTGACGACGGGCGTGGACACCTTCAGCAAGTTAACGCTCGACAAAATCATGAAAAAGATCAAAGACACGAAAGACGTCACCATCTTCCCCATCAGCATCGGATTCATCGTGCGCGAGTATTGTGAAACTCATCCCGGATATTGCCGCAATGCGCACGGCATGGGCATCCCGGTGGGACAGATGGATTATCTGCAGGGCGATAACGAAATGCGCACGTTCGCCGCGATGACCGGGGGCCGCGCCTACTTCCCTCGATTTGAGGGCGAACTCCCTGAGTTGTTCGGCGACATTTCCAACGACATCCGCAACCAGTATTCGATCTCCTACCATCCGAGTAACACCAAGCTCGACGGAACTTACCGGAAGCTGAAGGTGCAGATCGTGGCTCCCGATGGCGGCCAGCTCAAGGTGAAAGACCAGAAGGGCAAAGACGTAAAGCTCGAAGTGTTTGCCCGGGATGGCTACACGGCAAAGCACACGGTGGACTAGTGTTGTGCCCCGTAAATTCGCGGCATAATTTCGACTTGTCATCCTGAGCAGGTGATAAAACTTTCGTATCTGATTGTTTTAATTGTAGATAACATGGCAATTTGTGGCTGTGTAGGAACTGTGCAGCCAAATTGTGTAAATTTCGGGCAATTTCGCTGCTCACAAATCCTTCTTTCCCAAGTCTTTCCCAGCATTTCGGACTGTTTCATGCGCCCAAATCGTAATTGTTCTTATGGGAGTGCTGG
>CAWFUU010000032.1:0-124312 GCA_963819035.1 uncultured Acidobacteriaceae bacterium
ACAGGGTCGAAAATCGCGCTGCTCATGCCGGATCCGCTTGAAGTTCGACTCGGTAGCCAAGCTTCCGGAGTGTCCGGATCATTCGGGAAGTGCGCACTCGCTTGGACTTTTCGCATACCGCCGGGCCGCGTTCCTCATAGCGAACGCCTTTATGCAGAATGATCCAGATCAGCTGACAGAGGCGATGCGCAATGGCCCCGATGGTTTTGTTGTGTCCGAGGCGTGGCACGAGACGACGATAGACGATCTCGAAGATGCTTCCTTTACGTTTGACGGCAGCATTGGCAGCTTGATTGAGAATGCGGCGCATGTGGCGGTTGCCCTTCGGCGAGCGTTGGCTGTGAATTCACTCCCGCGCTCTCTTCCTCTCCCGGGCATGCTCCTACCCACGAGGAGAGATTCTTGGCGGAAGCAAACGTCGCTGCCTTGGCACCCACTTCGGCAATGATCTGTTGCGCCGAATCCACCCCTAGACCGGGGACTTCCGCCAGCCGCTGGACTGCGTCCTGATGCTGGCGGAGCAGACTTGCGATCTCCTGGTCCAGTTGGCCGATCTGCTGCTCGATCAATTGCAACTCCTCGAGTGCCATCTTCACCAGCCGGCGGTAGACCGGGTTGAGCTCCGTGCAGGCGCCCAACGCGTCGCTCAACTGTGCCGGCGTGGCGCGCAAACGCTTATCCGCCAAGGCGGCCAGAGCCGCCGGATCGGTTTCTCCCTCCGCCTAGCGCCTGCAGCATGCGCCGTGCACTGGCTCCCAGCAGATCCGAAACCAGACTGGACAACTTGATATGCGCTTCTTCCAGCAGCGCCTCCAGTTGATTCTGCAGCCGTACTTTGTTACGCGTTAGTTGGTACTTTGTGCGCGTGACTGTCCGCCATAGACGCTGTTCGCCATCGGGCACGAAGCTTAAGGTCAGCTCCTGGGACACCAGCCGCTTCACCAAACGTTCCGCATCGCGAAAGTCTTTCTTGCGCCCGCGCCGCCCGCGATTGGACAACGCTTGCGCCAGATGGAGCGTTCCCGACATCCGGCCCGCACCTTCCCGCTTCTCACAGCTCGGTTTCCAGTACCGTTCGAGTGCTCCCCAGACCGGTTTCCAGTATTGCGCCGTGGATTCCATCACCACTTCCTCGACCTGCTGCTCGATCAGCCATTCCGCCAGCAGTCGCAGGTGCTCAGGGTTGCTACCGTACCAGCGTCGCTCAAATTGGTATTCGTCTTCGACTTCAACGTCAGCCACAACCACGGCCAGCTTCTTTTTATGTACGTCAATTCCCGCTATCCTATACGCCATAGGCTTCCTCCTGGCGGGAGCGGAGAGCGTGCCGGAGATTACATTAAGCAGGGTCTCGGGCTATCGCCGCTCCCACAGGGGGAGAGACAACGCCCATTTATTCGCTCTATCACGCACGCTCCGGATCAGACAGCTTACGGCCTCAGCTTCTCCATTGTTGAATCAATCTCGCCGCTCCGAGCCATCGGGGATTATGCTTCGGCTCTGAGCAATTTTCATGAGATTTCGCGGGCCGCAGCGCCCTAGATGACAGGTGAGAAAAACCTTCAATGTCAGTGAGGCCGGTTTCGAATTCGGGCAGTAGCTCAAGCACGCCCTCGGCCTCGTGCTTGGCACCAAATCCCTTCGGTATTTCTTGCGATCTCTTGTAAGGACTTCGTACGTATCCGATCGGTTGCGGCGAGAACATAGGTTCAGAGATTCCTTGCATCAGTCTTTCTTAGTTTGAACGAGCTCGCACATCCAGCATTCAGAAATCCTGCTTCTTACGATCGCACATTTGCGTGAACAGATTCATTACAAACTTTTAAAAATCTTTACTCATGCATGACAAAAATCCGGGTTGCGAAATGCAACTGTTCCGAAAAAGTCACGCATCACAAGCAGTGACCCTAATCGTTTATTTGGTGTCGAAGCGTGCGCCGCTCACAAGCGCCGCCCGATTCGCCTCACTCTAATTATTCCATCGCAGTGCAAGCAAACAAACCGAAGGAGAATATGCGCCATGTGCCGAGCCCTTGTTTTCGTAGCGAGCACCGTCCTGTTACTGGCTATGTCCGCCGCAGCCCAGGAAAGCCGGTCGGAGATCAGTCTGCAGGGAACCGGTTTCTTCACCAAAGCCACTAGCGGGAATGGCACGTCTTACAGCGCCACTGAGGCCGGAGGCTTTCTCGCTGGGTATCGATATCACCTGAATCGCTGGTTGTCGGCCGAAGCTGTGTATGGCATGGATCGCAACACGCAGAAGTACCTCTTGAATTCAGGGGACTTCAGGATTCAGTCTAATGTTCACCAGGCGACTGGAGGCTTCGTCATCAGCCTTCCGCCTTTTGCCAAGCGGAGGCTCAGCCCGTACGTTCTGGCCGAGGGTGGGGCGCTGGTGTTTGATCCGACCAGCAATCAGGTGGATATCGGAACTACATCTCAAACGCAAGCGAAAGGGGTCTTTGTCTACGGTGGAGGCGTGAGCTACGCCATTCTCAGGCGGGTCTCTCTGCGGGCCGAGTATCGCGGCCTTGTCTACAAAACGCCCGACTTCGGGTTCGGCGCCCTGACTACGAATTCTATTACCCACACAGCGCAGCCCTCGGTGGGCCTGGCGTTTCGGTTCTAAGATTTACCATGAAGATGCGCGCGGCGCCAGATCGTCCGATGGGAAACACTGGCGCCACGCAATTGATCTCGCGATCTTACCGCTACTGATCTTCCTTCTTCTCTGGTTCCCGGGGAAGCGGCTTTTCAATCGGCTTGCGGGGGAGCATCTGATCCCGCATGGCCGCCTGATAAACGAAGCTGGCTACGATGACTGAGATTTGTTTCAGATCGTCGGGTTGCAACCGGTCGTACACATCCATGTTGGAGTGGTGGGTGCGTGTCTCGTACTCAATCGGATCCTGGATGAATTGAAATCCCGGGATGCCGACGGCGTCGAAGGAGAGATGGTCGGTGCCGCCGGTGTTACGCATGGTTAGCGTCGTCATGCCGAGGTCCTTGAAGGGCTGCATCCAAGCCTCGAAGATGGGTGCTACGGCTTCGTTCTCCTGTAGGTAAACACCGCGGATTTTGCCGGTGCCGTTGTCCACATTGAAGTAGGCCGACACTATCGCCTGCTCCGGTTTGACGGTGACCGGGCCGGCCTCGCGCCGTGTGAGTGTGGGCATGCCCTTCATGCTGGGATCGTCGATCGGAGGGCGCGAGCCGAAGTGCTGCTCGACGTAGTGCTGGGAACCGAGCAATCCCTGTTCCTCGCCGCTCCACAGGCCGATGCGAATTGTGCGCCGGGGTTTGATGTCGAGGGCCTTCAGGATGCGCACAGCCTCCATCATGACGATGGTGCCCGCTCCATTGTCGGTGGCGCCGGTGCCGGCATGCCAGGAGTCGAGGTGCGCGCCCATAATGACGAGTTCGTCTTTCTTGTCGGTGCCGGGAATTTCGGCGATCGTGTCGTATTGCATCGGGTCGTCGTCGTAGAAAGTGTTGACGGCATTCAATTCAAGTGTGACGTCTTTCTTCTGCTGCAGGAGACGGGCAATGCGGCTCCAGTGTTCCGATGCCATGGTCAGTTGCGGCACCGTAGTGGTTTCGCCAATCTTGTAGGAGCCGCCAGACTGGACAAACACTGTGCCGCCGCCCGACGTACCGCGGCTGTGGTCGACCACGGCCAGGACTTTTTCATCGGCGAAGAACTGGTTCAAGTCTTTGATGAACTGCTGGCGGCGTATGAGGTCAGCCAGCCGAAACGGCGGACGTTCTCCGGGAATCTGATACTCGCCGGTCTTGGCGAGGTCGTCATCGGTGTAGCGTTTGTAGGGAGCTTCGGAGATAGGCTTCACCTCGGCATCGGGACCGAAGATCACGATCATGCCCGCCAGCTTGCCACGATATTTATCGAAGTCTTTCTTGTCTTCAATCGTTGCGCGAATGCACTTGCCGGTGACGACGCCGTTGGTGCCGGGAGTCCACGCTTTCGCGTAGACGATGAGCGGAACAATGTCGGGTGAGGTCATGCGGGCATTTACGTACTGATTCGCCCAACCGCGACCGAACGGTCCCCATGCCTCAAGGTGAGCGTTGCTCAGGCCCATGGTGGTGAACTGGTCGCGGGTCCACTCGTTGGCGCGCTTCATGTTCGGCGATCCGGTAAGACGCTCGCCGATCGAGTCCATTAACCCCGAAGCGAAGTCCATGACTTTGGAATTGTGGAATCCTTCATAGCGAATATGCGAGATGGCTTCGAGATCGACTTTCTCCTGAGACCAACTGGGCGAAGCGAGCAGCAGAATCACAACCGAAAGGGGGAAGACGCGTGGAAATTTCTGCATGAGAAGCGCTCCTGAGGAAATCAAAGCGGCGATTATACAGGCGCGCGATGGGCACGGAGCGCCGACGATTGTAAAGTTATTTCAAGACTGGCTTCGATTTGCTGTCGACCGTTGTCTGGCGTACAGGCTTTGTTGCGGGTTCTTTCCGCTTCTCGTCGGAGTCCACCGAATACAGCATGTAGTGATCGAAGCTATGCCGGCGATAGTAGCGATGCTTGCGGAAATCGAAGTAAATCTCCGCACTCTTAGGCAGCCAGAGCGTCGTGTTCTTCTTCTGGAATGGGATCGGTCCGTAGTCGACCACCTGGTGTTCGCTCAGAAGCTGGATTTCCGGCATGGGATTGATCATCTCCGCCTCGATGCGGACGATCTGGAACTTGTCGGCGGTAATCCAGGCTCTCCCTTTGAGTTTCACGGCGTGGATCTGGTTTCCGACCTTGTAGCTGTGCATGTGGTTAGGGCGGTCATCGCGCTGCCGGAAGTGGACGAGCCAGCTCGCCTGTCCATGCCAATCGCCGAGGCCCTCGCACAACATTTCAAAGCTGTCGCGCATGTGAGGGTGGAAGACAAGCGCCAGCGCGGCAAATCCAGTGCTGGCAATCTTGTCGGGATAGCCCGACAGGGAAAGCTTCTCAGTGCGAAACTCGTCAACCGCAAGAAATCCTGGCTGGGGCTCTGAGATCGAAGCCACATAGTTGAACTTGCGGGTCTCGGTCCGCACGGGAGTGCCGTACTCATCGAGAGCCTGATGAAATAAATCTTCAACCGCGGCAAAGCGGGTTACGTCTTCCACCAACTCCTGCACACGTTTTCCCGATTCCGCGACTACCTTCTCCGATGGACAAGCGACGCCCGGTGCCAGCGACAGTTTTATTTCGTCAACGCCCGGCGGCTGCCAGGCTTTCACGGAAAGACGGGGCGCCGGCAGAGCCAGTAGAGGATCGACGCCGGAAAGTCGGGCAATGGTTTGGGCGGCATCTTCGGCGGGAGCAGGGCTGGAGCCGTGCTCGTTGATCTCAGCGATCAGACTGCGAACCTGCCCCGCGATCGGGTGTTGTGGCGAGTCTTGCAGGAACGCATTCAGAGCCTGCACACCTTCCTGCTCCTGCCCCAGATTCACCAGTGCCTCTCCTAGAACCAGCTGCGCCGGACCGGCAGCATTCTTGCCTTTCGCAATCGCGACCTGGGCCTCGTCCCGTGCCTTGCCGTAGTCTTTCTGGTGGAGATAGGTATCGGCGAGCAAGTTATGCGGAATCCAGTTTTCTGCATCGGTGAGCACCGCCTGCTCCAGGGCCGATCTCGCGGCCGGATAGTCCTGCCGTTCCAAACCGGCCCTGCCCAAAAGGGTGAGGGCCTGGGCATTGCGGGGACTAAGATTCGTGGCTGTGCTGAGGTAAGTTCCTGCCTGAGAGAAGTCCTTCTTTTGGAAGTACAAATATCCCAGCAGAAAATTTAGTTCCGGGCTCGAGCGCGCCGATTTGTAAGCCTCGTCCAGTTGCTTCTGCGCCTCTTTGAGGTTTCCCGACTTGAGAGCCGAGATGGCGCGCTTGGTTCCCTTCCGCGCTTTCGGCGACATGACGGCCTCACCCAAGTCCAGGTTGATGGCGGCAGGATCGCGCTGAAGGACAATATCGAATTGCAGCATGCTCCGAATCGAGATGATTTTCAGATCCTGATGCGAGCTCAAGTAGCCGACAGCGCTCACCTCGGCGTCGTAGTCGCCGTAGGGAATATCGGTAAATACACATTCGGAGTTGTCGCTGGTCGGCTGCCAGGTCGCGGTTTGATTCGACAGGTTCACGAGCTTGACGAGTGCCTGTCGATCAAGGTGAGCGCCATTGCGCTCTGCGAAAACTTTGAAGGTCACGATGCCAGTGTTGGGGGCGGTGCGGAAAACAATTCTCGACTCGTCGGGGTGGCCAAAGCTGCCCTGCGCTTGACCCATGGCAGTCGCGGGAAGCAGGCAAACAAGAAAAAGCGCAGCAGCCATGGAGCGCTGAGGAGGACCGTAAAAACTGGTGGCGCCACGAGGCATAGCTGCGTTCCGGCGTCAGTCTGTCACAAGTTTTTCTGGGGGTCAAATGAGGGTGAAAATGAGGAGAGAAGGATTCTTACTCTTTTCCAGATGGCTTTTCAGCGGGAGCTGACGGTTTGTTGCCGTCGTTAGTCTTGTTGCTTTCGGATGGTGACTTCGTGTCTTCATCATCGTCTCTGTTCTTTACGATGTACTGCACAATAAGCGAAATGCGGCGGTTGGCGGGATCAAGCGGGGCTTCGGGCTTGCGCAGTTGCTGGTCGGCAAAGCCTCGTACTTGTGTGACCTGGTCGGCACGGATTCCGTTATCCTGCATCAGGCGGCGGGCGGCGTTGGCGCGGTCGGTGGAGAGCTCCCAGTTGCCGTAGTTCGCCGACGCGGAGTAAGGCTGGGAATCGGTGTGGCCTTCGATCGAGAGCTTGTTGGGAAGTTTCCCCAGTTCCTGCGCCAGAGTGACCAGCAGTTCGCGGCCATCGCCGTTGAGCTTGGCGCTGCCACTGTCGAAAAACGTCCCGGTGGCAGATTCGGAAAGCTCGATGCGCAGACCATCCGTGGTGACGGTCATCTCGATGTGGCTCTTCAGTTTTTCGAAGTCGCTCATCTGCCGGATCGCCATTTGCAATTGCTCTTTCAGCTTCGGCATGTTGTCGCGCGTCAGGGTGAAATTCTCTCCCGAGCCCGCCATATTGGAGCCGACTTTTTTCGAGGTTCCAGTTGGATCCTTGAAGTATCCTCCCACGGCTTCCTGGACTTGCTTGCTGGAGTTGAGGAGCCAGAGCACGATGAATAACGCCATCATGGCGGTGACGAAGTCGGCGTAAGCAACCTTCCACGCTCCACCGTGATGGCCGCCGTGTCCACCCTTTTTTTTGAGAATGATGATGGGGCGCGTTTTGTCCATGATCTCTAGGAGATGCGGCTATGCTGTTGCCGCTGCCGCCGCGGCTGCTCCTCCTCCACGGCAAACCTGTTCCAGCTCTTTGAACGATGGCCGGACATGGCCAGGAATGGCGCGCCTTGCGACCTCTACCGCCATGATGGGGGCGCTGCCTTTCAAAAAGGAAATCATCAAGACCCGCAGGACATAGAGAAACGCATGCTCTTCTTCAGCGGCTTTCGTCATGTTGGCGGCTATAGGCCCGACCAGTCCGTAACACAGCAAAATGCCGAGGAAGGTTCCGACCAGCGCAGCCGCAACTTTGTGTCCAATTTCTTCCGGAGGTCCGCCCAGAGCTCCCATAGTGATCACAACACCGAGGACGGCCGCCACAATTCCTAGCCCGGGCAAGGAGTCGGCCATGGTGCTGAGGGCCGCGGTGGGCTCGGTTGAATCGTGATGATGAACTTCCAGGTCCAGGTCGAGCATCTGGTCGAGTTCAAATGCGTCGATGCCCGTTACGGCCATGCGCAGCGAGTCGCAGACAAATGCGCAAACATGATGGTTCTTGATGAATGCCGCGTTCTTGGAGAAGATGGCGCTTTTCTCGGGTTCTTCTACGTCAGCTTCGAGCGCCATCAAACCGTCTTTGCGCGCTTTGTTAAGCAGGTCATACATCATCTTGAGGGCATCAAGGTAAGCCTGCTTGCCAAACTTGGAGCTGCCAAACACCCCACCGATTCCGCCAGCGATCTTCTTGATAATGTGGAGCGGGTTCGCAATGAGGACCGTCCCCACGGCAGCGCCGGCGATGATTACCAGTTCCGCCGGCTGGATGAGCACTCGGAGGTTGCCATGCTCCATCAGATATCCGGCCACCACGCAACCGAAGACGACGACGATGCCGATAATCGCGAACATTGCTAACTCCCGGAAGACTGATTCCCGCCGGACGCGCCAGCGGCCCGGCTCCGCGCCGTGGAAGTTGTTTTCAGAGACTTGTGCGCTCGCTCGAGGAGCGACTCAATCGAGTCGCCGGGCTGAGCCGGAGCTTCGCCGATCGAGACCGGAAGCGAGCGCCTCTCTCCCCACCACTCGATGCCGTCGGTGGCCAGCATACGCTGTACGCGTTCCCGCACCGAACGCAGCGCCTCTTCGAGGCAACCATTCAGGATGACGAGGAACTGATCGTCAGTCCAGCGGCCGACGAAATCCGTTCTCCAAAGCGCGCCAGCGAGCGTGCGGCCCACCACGCGCAGCAGCGACGCAGCCGCGTCGGGTCCGAAGCTGGCGCGAAAATGCTCCAATCCTTCGAGTTGGATCAGGAGTACGCCAAACGGAACCTGTACTTCGGCCTGGATCCCGAGCGTCTGGTGCAAGTGCGACTGCATCATGAGGTGGCTGGCTACTCCGGTCACTTCATCCACACAGCCGGGGAGATCTTGTTCCCCGTGATCGAGGCTGGCGGCTCGTTCTTGCTCTTCAAAAACTTCCAATCCCCCAATGATCGACCCGTGCGCGTTGCGAACCGGCACCGCGCGAGCGCGAACCGGGATTTCGTGACCAGCCTTGTGGTGCAGGAATCCAATGGCCTCAGCGGGCTGCGATGTCTTGATGGCGCGAGCCATGGGACAATCGTCGTTGCACCATTCGCAGTCCTGCTGATCGCAGTGCAGCAGCGGTTCTCCCACACAGCGTTGGCCGATCACTTCATGCCGCAGATGGCCGGTGATGCGCTCTGCTCCGTCGCTCCACATCACGATTTTCTTTTGCAGGTCAACGACGCACAGGCCAGTGGGTAAGCTCTCGAGAAGGCTGAGGTAGATCTCAGAATCAAAAAATTCTGGCATAGAAATCGGCGGTGAGTGCGCCCGGACTAGTTTGCTCATCGGCAGGAATTCCTGAGGGCTTCACCCGGAACATCCCGATGATTCCCTGCTAAAGTCCGCTAACTGTATATGTATCAACGATATAGATGGCTTCACTGGAGTGGGAGATTATGGCACAGAAGTGCTATATCCAGAATCACACACCCGTTTTAATTTGTTCAGTGAGCAGTTCTGGGGGAGGGCTGCCCGGGCGTCCTGGACTTGAAAGAGTCTCGGGATGCCCGTTATTTTTTAGGGGCAGGTTAGTATTCACTGCTGGTTACTCTTAGTCCAGCGGCTTGGGCGGGTATCAGATCAAGCATGCCCGGGCGCGTTCCATGAGCAAATCACGCTCTCTTGCGTTGCGGGTTAGCGCTGCAGCACGCTCGAATTCAGTGCGTGCCTCGTCCAAACGGCCTAGCTTCTTGAGGAGATCACCACGCACGCTCGGCAGCAGGTGATATTTCTCCAGCGAGGGCTCGGCTGTCAGGGCGTCTACCAACTCAAGGCCAGCGGCCGGACCGAATGCCATGGCGACCGCGACTGCGCGATTCAATTCAACGACGGGAGACGGCGCGACTTGGGCAAGCTCCGCGTAGAGCGTGGCAATGCGAGACCAGTCGGTTTCCTCTGGAGTGCGCGCGCGCGCATGACAGGCCGCGATCTCAGCTTGCAGTACGTACCAGCCTCGGGCGGCGTCCCGCTTTTGCGCGCGCAGCTTTTCTGCGCGATCGAGCGCCGCGAGACCGCGACGGACGAGGAGGTGATCCCATTGCGTCCGATTTTGATCCAAGAGCAAGATGGGCTCTCCCGACGGACCCACGCGCGCCCTGGAACGCGAAGCCTGGATCTCCATGAGCGCGACGAGACCGTGAACCTCAGGCTCTTGCGGTGCCAGTTCGGCCAGGATGCGCCCGAGCCGCAGCGCCTCTTCACAGAGCGCAGGCCGCATCCAGTCGTCCCCGCGAAGTCGCCGAATAGCCTTCATTGAAGATGAGATAGATGACTGCCAGCACCGATGACAAACGGGCAACAAGCTCTTCGCCTCGCGGCACCTCGAAGGGTACCTGCTTTTCCGAGAGCGTACGCTTGGACCGCACGATGCGTTGGGCGACGGTAGGCTCGGGGACAAGAAAGGCACGCGCGATTTCCTCGGTGGTCAGGCCTCCGAGCAAGCGCAGGGTAAGCGCAACCTGAGCTTCGGTTGAGAGCACGGGATGACAGGAGATGAAGAGCAGGCGCAGCAGGTCGTCGCCAACATTGTCGTCGAGAGCTGAATCCAGATCGGGCACCGCCATCTCTTTCGCGCCGAGCTCGCGACCGAGTTCCTCATGTTTGCGCTCGAGTCGCGTGTTTCTGCGAAAGTGATCCATGGCACGATGCTTGGCGGTGGCCATGAGCCAGGCGCCCGGGTTATCCGGGACGCCTGATTCCGGCCAATGCTCGAGCGCGGCGACCAGAGCATCTTGCGCGAGATCCTCGGCAAGGCCCACATCACGCACGATCCGCGTGAGGCCGGCAATGAGCCTGGGTGACTCGATCCTCCAGACCGCGTCGATGGTGCGATGTAGATCGGCAGCTGTCACGACTACCGATCACATCATGTTCATGCCTTCAGTGCAACCTCACGCTCCACGTTGCCCGCGCTGTTCGTATCCGGACCCTGCTCGTACAGCTGGCGTAACTCGCACTCGCCTTCTCCGACAACCTGAAGGAATTGCCTGGCCAACTCGATTGCCTCCTCCTTGGAATTGGCCTTTAATATCGCGAACCCGCCCACAACCTCCTTGGCTTCCGTGAAGGGGCCGTCGGTTACGGTCAGTTTGCCGCTGTTCCGCTTAACCCGCGCGCCTAGTCTCGATGGCAAGCAGCCCTCTGTTGCCAGCAGCCAGCCCGCCTTCATTCCCTCCTCAACCAACTTGCCCATGGCTGCCATTTCTTCTCGGGTTGGAGGAGTATTCCGTTCCGCCGCCTTGTAGATACTCAGGAATCGCATGTTTTTTCTCCTTTTTGTTACTGATCGATGGCTATTGATTTAACTAGTGTGAGCTTAGTTTCAATGCCCCACGCGCAACTCGCAAACGGTCCGCTATTCGCAGGGGAATTCGCCCGGCCCGTACATCTGACGAACCTCGGTTTCGCCCTCCCAGCCGGGCCAGTGCTGTTTGTGCAGTTCCATGAAGCGCACGGCTCCCTGGATCGCTTCTTCTTTCGATTTCAGTTCAAACTGCGCGTATCCCCCGATTACTTCCTTGGCCTCGGCAAAAGGCCCATCGGTCACCGTCACTTTGCCGCCGGAGAGCCGGACCCGGGCGCCCTGCGCGGTTCCAGTGAGGCCTCCACTGCCCAGCATCGTGCCGGTCTTGCTGTCCTCTTCGGCGAGCTTGGCAATTGCGTCCATCAGCGCCTTCGGGGGAGGGCCCTGCTTTTCCGAATGCTTGACAATCATCATGAATTTCATCGTTTTGATCTCCTTGAGCTAGTTTGGGTTGTGGCCAAGTGTCCGGAGAGTTTCGACCCGCCGGCTCTGGGCTCTATTGATGCGTCGAACGAAGGTTTGCGAAATCGACATGACAATCGAATTTTTTTACCAACCGCAACTACCGTTTTTTACTACCCAACTCGGCACGCATATCTTCTTCCCGCTTCCTGAGTTCGGGAGTAAGTTCTGTGCCGAAGTCCTCCGCCTCAAACACCTGGCGAATCTCAAGCTCGCAGTCGGCTTCGTGGGGATTGGGGCAGCGCTTCACCCACTCGATGGCTTCTTCCATGGACCGCACTTGCCAAAGCCAATAGCCGGCGATCAACTCTTTGGTCTCGGTGAACGGCCCGTCGATTACGACTCGCTTTTCACCAGTGAAGCGGACTCGCTTCCCCTTCGAACTCGGCTGCAGGCCATCGCCAGCGAGCATCACGCCGGCTTTGACCAGTTCTTCGTTGAACTTTCCCATATCGGCAAGCAGTTTTTGCTTCGGCATCACACCTGCCTCGGAGTCTTTGCTCGCCTTGACCATTACCATGACACGCATTGTTAAGTCTCCTTTTAGAGTTTGGACCGCATGACCTCTACTTTGACGTCGAATGATCGGATCTCTGATCGACACGCCCAACCTTATTTTCTTGAAGAAGTGCCGTGGCACAGCCGGACGAATCCCGGGCCAATACCGTCCCTACCACAACGAGCAGAAGCGGCCAGCACGATACCAATACGTGCTGCAGAAACCGGTGGTGATTGACGTCATAGGCCTCAAAAGCCTGCGACAGCGACGGGATCACAGTGACCAACAAAGCTAGGGCTGCCGAGCCACCCGCGCTCAGCATGTGGCCCAGGCTGGTAACCGCGGCGGTCAGGTGCAGGTACAGAACGAACATGCCGACTCCGGCGAGGGCCGCTCCTGCAGTTGATTTGGAACTCTGAAAGGTCGTCTGCCGCCCCGCCATACCCGCCTCCTCTGAGCAATTTTCTCTGCTCTACTGACTCGTCGAACGAGGGGCTGCGATATCGACAGGGGATGGTGGATTTTTCGAAGATTGGATGGCTTCAGCGACGGCTCACCCAGGGTCGAGCGGCCACTAACGGCCGAACCGTCCCATCGATTCCGCCTGGGCCAGGATGTGACCCTTGATTGCAGCTTCGAGTTCGGGCTTGCTGGCCCCGGCTTTGAGGTCGAGCTTCGCATCAAGAGCAAAGAGCTTGAAGTAGTAACGGTGCGGCTTGCCCGGTGGAGGGCACGGGCCGTTGTACCCCGTTCTATGGAAGTCATTGAGACCCTGCTGCGAGCCATCGGGCAGGCGGGCGTCCTTGCTCATGTCCTCGGGCAGGCCGCGGGCGCTGGACGGAAGATTCCACAACGTCCAATGATTCCAGTTGCCTACGGGAGCATCCGGATCATCCACCAGAAGTGCGAACGATTTGGTTCCAGCAGGCGGATCGGTCCAAGACAGTTGGGGAGAGGTATCGGCGCCATCACAGGTGAACTTCTTCGCGATGTCGCCGCCGTTGGAGAAGCTGGGGCTTGAGAGGGTCAGAGACATAGCTTTTTCTCCGTCGATTGAAAAAAGCCGGGTGTAGGAGAGGGACGGCAAGAACAACTGCGGCCCGGCGAATGCGTCCAGCGGGCCTGCCGCGATCGTGCCGAGGAATACGGCAGAAAGAGCAGACAGCCACGGCCGCGCCGCCTTCAGGAATAGGTGGAATTTGCCGGCTTGTTGCGGCGATATCACGGCAACTCTGCGAACGATTTAGTTGGTGGAGATGGTGAAGTTGACGGTGATCTTAGCCTGCGTTTCGACCGCTTCACTGCCGAGGTAGTGCGGCTTGAAGCGCCACTGGCGCACGGCTTCCTGCGCCGCGTTCGCCAGAATTGCCGGCCCGCTGAGCACATGAAGGTCTTGAATTGATCCGTCGCGGCCGATTAGGGCTTGCAGAATGACCGAGCCCTGGACTTTCATCTGGCGCGCCAGCATCGGGTAGCCGGGCTGTACCGGCTGGCTCACAACTTCGGCGGCACCGGACGACATCTGCACTCGTTCGGTGGCATTGGTGGTAACACTCGCCGCGGTTGCGGGCGCGTTGCCCGCCATGGAGGCGTCGGTAACCGGTTTCGGTGGAGACCCTGGTTTCAGGTCCACGCGCACCGAATTAGTGCCGGGGCGAACCGTGCTGTGGTTGTCGCCGGCAACCACCTCCACCTCAAGCGGAGGCAGCACCGTTCTGGTAGCCGTTGCGTTGGCGGGCTGACCGGAAGGCGTCAACGGAGTAGATGACGGCGCGCTGCCAGATGCCGCAGTGGAAGCAACTGCAGGAGCAGATGGCGGAGTCGAAGACGCGACGGCGGAGGAAGATACTTTGGCCGATGGTGCGGGAGTGGAACCCGCCGCGCCAGCAGACGCTACCTTCGTCGCGGATGCCGCCGCAGCTGACCGTTTCACCATAGGTTTGGCGAGGTGCGGCCTCGTCCCAGGGGTCGTGGTTTTGGTGGTCGGCGCCGACGGTTGCTTCGCGGCCGGCTGTTCTACGAGAGCCTTGGCGACCTGCTGCTCCGGTGTCGCGTTTACGGGAACTGGCTCAAGCTGGTCCTCAGATTCCTGTGTATCGGGGAACCAGAAATCGCGATCGCGGTAGATCACCACTCCCAGCGCGACAATGAGCAATGCCAATGCGACGAGCATTGCCATGCGCTGCCTGGGCTCGCGGCGAGTCTTCGTCGCCTCGGGCGAAGCGGGAGCGGGCAAGAAATCCTGATCGGCTCTGGTAGACAGCGTCTTGCTATGGAACATGGTGTGGAGAATGCTCAACCTGGGCCGCTCCTGGGGAGGTCTCTCCGCTTAAGTATGCCTCGAACGCGTCTGAAAGGCCAGCGGTTTTGAGCCGTCTCTATGGCCCGTTCGTGCTATCTTCCTCCGTAACTTTGTGGGGCCTTTTGAATCCCATGGATGGGTACGTAGTGGAAAATGGGAGGCCGGATGGTGCCAAAAATTGTCAAACCCCCGACGACCCGGTGGAAGCCCGAAGGCAGGATGTCCGAGGGCAATTTTGCCCGCATGTCCCGCCGCGAACTGCTGAAAGTGGCGCCGGTGGTCGTTCTGGGGGCGTTTGCCATTCCTGGCCTGCAGGAACCCCTGCTCAAGAAAGGTTTGGCCGTCAGCGACTGGGCTTCGGCACTCCTGTTCCGCCGAGGGCATCTTGCGCCGACGTTTGCCGAGTCGGAGCTTACCCCATTTCAAAAATTCCCGATTAACGGCTATGACGTCGACGATCCCGGCGTGATCTTCGAGAATTGGACTCTCACCGTCGGCGGCGCCGTGCAGAAGCCCGGAGAATACACTCTGGCGCAGGTTCAAGCCTTGCCGCGCATTCGGCAGAACACGCGGCACGTGTGCGTTGAGGGATGGGACGTAATCGGCCGGTTCGGCGGGGCAAAGCTGTCCGATTTCCTGATAATGATCGGCGCCGACACCTCCGCGCGATACATCACTGTGGCCTGCGCCGACGATTATTACGAGACGCTGGACATGGCAACAGCGCTGCATCCCCAGACCTTGCTCTGCTATGAGATGTATGATCAACCGCTCACGCGTGAACATGGCGCGCCGCTGCGCTTAAACATTCCCACCAAGGTGGGCTACAAGCAGGCCAAGTATTTGACCGATCTGAAAGTCACCAGTGTTGTGGAGAAGTTCGGCTACTGGGAAGACCAGGGATATTCCGAGTTCTACGGGCTGTAAATAGAAGGTTTCAAAGTTTCAGAGTTTCAAGGTTGCAATGTTTCGAGCGTATTCTTGCAACCTTGAAACCTTGAGGTCAACACATGAGCGGCGCCATCGTCGAAATCATTCGTACGAAGGACGAAGAAACCGAAACCGTGGCGCGTGCGGTGTATGAGCACCCCTTGCTCGTGCGGCTGTGCCACTGGGTCAATGCGATTTCGCTGTTTGTCATGGTGGGCAGCGGGCTGCAGATTTTTCGTGCCTTCCCCAGCTTTGGGGCGAAGATTCCGCAGAAAGATCTGTTGAACTGGCCGAAGGCGTTTGCTATCGGCGGATGGCTGGGCGGCGCGCTGCAATGGCACCTCACATTCGCGTGGATTTACATCGCCACGGGCCTGATCTACCTGGGCTACCAGCTTTTCAGCGGCAACTACCGGCAGGTCTTGTTCACCCACCGCGATCTGCCCGGCGTGTGGCCGATGGTCAAGCATTACTTCTTCTTCGGGCCGAAGCCGCCGCTGCATGAGGCTTACAACCCGCTGCAGAAACACGCATATACCAGCGCGATCGCGCTGGGCGTGCTCTCGGTGCTGACCGGAATCGCGGTGTGGAAGCCGGTGCAGTTCTCGTGGATGGCGTGGCTGATGGGTGGGTTTCATCTGGCGAGGCTTTGGCATTTTCTGGTAATGTGGGCGATTTTGGGTTTCGTGCTCGGCCATCTAGTGATGGTGGTGCTGCATGGCTGGAACAACTTCCTTTCCATGCTCACAGGTTGGAAGAAAGATCCCGAATACTGACGAGCGGGGCGGGACAGATGGCCGAAGCGGACATGGTCTTGAACAAGCCGGGGCCGGCGGGCATGACGCGAGAGCAGGATCTGATCGCGCGCGTCCAGCGTGGGCAGACCGAGTTGTTCTACGAATTAGTTCAGCCCTATGAGCGCAGGGTCTACGCTGCGGCGTTAGCGATTCTGCGCAACGAGACCGATGCGGAAGATGTGGCGCAGGAAGCGATACTGAAAGCGTTTGCCAATATCCGGCAGTTTCGCGCGGAGGCCCGCTTCAGCACCTGGCTCATTCAGATCACAGTGAACGAAGCGCTGATGCGGCGCAGAAGGGAGCGAACCGTCGTCATGGAAGGCATCGACGACCGCCACGACGAGGAGAGCGACTATGCTCCCCGCGAGTTCGCCGACTGGCGCGAGATTCCTTCGGAGGCGCTGGAGCGCAAGGAAGTGCGGCAGAAACTGGCCGAAGCCCTGGGGAGGCTCGATCGCAAGTATCGCGAAGTTTTTGTCCTGCGTGACATGGAGCAGTTGAACATCCAGGAAACGGCGGAGGCGCTGGGAATTTCTGTGGCGTCGGTGAAGACGCGTTTGCTGCGAGCACGGCTGATGTTGCGCGATCTGCTCGCCGGAGGCTGGGAGCAGGGCTGGTTCAGCCGTTTGCCGTTCGAGAAGGGAAGCAAGCCATGGTAGTCAATTGCGAACAAGTTTGGCACGAGATTTCGAATTATCTCGAAGGCGACGTAGATGCCGCGCTGCGCACGGCCATGGACGAGCATTTCCGCACCTGCAAGCGGTGCGCCTCAGTACTGGAAGGAACGCGCAACGTGGTCCGACTGTATGGCGACGAACGAATGATCGAAGTGCCGGCGGGATTCAGCCGGCGTCTCGAGAAGAGATTGACGCAGAGCGTGCGCGTGAGCAGCAAGCCTTGGTCGACGTGGTCCACCTGGCTGGTTCCGGTGGCGGTGCTGGCGTTGTTTGTGGGCGGATTGCGGGTCGCGAATTCGCTGACGGGCGGGCAGCGGCCTCTGCAGTCCGAACACGCGCAGACCGGACGTGACATTCCTCCCGACATGCTGGTGGTGGTTTCAGCAGGCGCAAAGTTGTTTCATGCGCCTGGGTGCGGCGTCATTCACAACAAGGACAAAGAGCGGACCTTGACCGCGAAAGAGGCGATGCGGGAGGGATACGTCCCGTGCCTGCGCTGCATGCGGAAATACATGGAAACCGTGGCTGCAGGGCACATCGCCTTAGGCGACGAAGCCAATGCGGACTTGGATGCTGATGGGGAATGAAGCGCAGGTTCGGGTTGCGGGCGCTAGGAATCATGGGTGAGCTATGAACGGGCCAATCATGGACTAGGCAAAAAGGTCGCGGCGCGAGCTAGAGTGCCCGCGCCCCAAGCTCGGACGACGGGTTAGTTGTTCTTCATCTCGTCGTGTTTCATGTTGTCGTCCTTCTTCATGTTGTCGTCTTTCATATTGTCTTTCTTCATGCTGTCCTTTTTCATCGCATCTTTCTTGCCGACCTTCTTGGACTTCTTGTCTTTCTTCATCTTGTCGTTCTTCATGGTGTCATGTTGCGCGTCGTCCTTCTTCATGTCGTCCTGCTTCATGGTGTCCTGAGCGAAGGCAGCGATGGAAGTGGCTAAAGCACAGGCTAGCGTTAAACTGGCGAAAGTCTTTTTCATAAATCTCTCCTTGAGGATAAGTTCTTACGTGCGGGCAGAGATGGGATGACGCTTGCGGTTGGAAGTTACAAAGCAGACCGAAAAAGCACAACCACCAAGGGCACGAAGGTACACGAAAGAAAGGCGATCTGGATCTTAGGAGGCTAGCAAGCCAGCTGATCGCGTGTGACTTTCAGCCCGTTCAGGTTTCCCAAAGCCGTGACGGCTACCGACTCTGTCTTGAAGAACTCATTTGCGAGGCCGGTCAGATCCTCAGCCGTCACGCTCTCGATCTTCTCGATCAGTTCGTCCAGGTCATAGTAGCGGTCGAAATACATTTCCTGGCGGGCAAGGTTCGACATGCGCGCGGTGCTCGATTCGAGCGACAGCATGAGGCTGCCCTTGAGCTGGGCTTTGGCGCGGCTCAGTTCTTCCTCGGGTACAGGCTCGATTCTCAGCTTGCGGAATTCGCTGACCACCGACTGCACTACCTTGGAAGCTGAGGCTAGGGAAGTGCCGACGTAGACGGCGAGGCATCCGGTGTCGCGGTAAGGGTTGAGATCGCTATAGATGGAGTAGGCCAGTCCCTGCCGCTCGCGAATGTTCTGAAAGAGACGCGAACTCATGCCCCCGCCCAGCAGCGTGTTAAGAACATAGCCCGCATGGCGCTTCTCGTGGGCGATGGGATGCGCCGGCACTCCGACGCACAACTGCACCTGCTCGAGAGCTTTCTTGTTGCGCAGAATGATGCGGGACACAATCTTCGGTGCCGAGGAATGGAAGCCGTTCTGCAGCGGCTTCATGTGTTCGAAGTGGCGGGTGGCCAGTTCGACGAAGCGGTCGTGATCGAGATTGCCGGCAGCCGAAACGATGATGTTGCCTGGCGCGAAACGGTGCGTATACGCGTCCAGCACAGGCGGGCGCTCAAAGCGCTTGACCGTCTCCTTCGTGCCTAGAATGGGCTTGCCCAGCGGATGATCTTTCCAGAAATTCTGGGTGAAGATTTCGTGGACAAGGTAGTCCGGGTTGTCTTCGTCCATCTTGATTTCTTCCAGAATCACGCCGCGCTCGCGCGCGATGTCGGCGACATCGAAAACCGGATTCAGCACCAGGTCGCTGAGAATGTCCATCGCCGTGGGGATGTGTTCGTCCAGCACTTTAACGTTAAAGCAGATGCATTCCTTGGCGGTGAAGGCGTCCATGTTCCCGCCGATAGAGTCGACCTGGCGCGCGATCTCCTCCGCCGTGCGGTGCTTGGTACCTTTGAAGACCATGTGCTCGATGAAGTGGGAGATGCCATTCCACTCCGGGTCTTCGTCGCGCGAACCGGTCTGGAGCCAGACGCCGATCGAGGCAGATCTGATGTGTGACATCTGCTCGGTGATGATGGTCAGGCCGTTGGGCAACACTTGACGGCGAATATTGCGGACTTCCTGCGTCATAAATTCGTCCCGCTATGAAAGACTACTTTCTTACCCCGGTAAACTTGCTGTGGAAGGACCTTTAATATTCTGACATAGGGGCGTCGGGTGTGCGAGAATAGTTTAGCTGTTTAGAATCAGTGGTTTAGTGCGTCTCTGGGGTTGTATTCGATCGTGTAGGACGACTGCAGAATTCATGGCTGAAACGTCACAAAACGCGCTTCTTGGTCTAGATCGGGCCGACCTCGCGGCATTGGTGGAGTTGGAGGCTGAGCCTGCCTACCGCACGCACCAACTGCTGGAGGCGGTGTACCGACAGCGGGTGGACTCAGTCGAGCAAATCTCGACCCTGCCGCAGCAACTTCGTCTAAGGCTCGCGGAGAAGGGGCTTTCCATCGGGATGCCGCGGATCGAGAAACGCTTCGTTTCGCAGGATGGAACGGTGCGCTACCTGATCGAGTTGGCCGATGGCCAGAGCGTTGAAACAGTGTGGATGCCCGAGGGTGACGGCGGCGAGGCGGGAGACGGTACCCAGGCCGGGGATTTGACCACCTCTTCCGCTGAGGCGGGGGCGGTTCGCAGGTGGGATCGCGCCACGATCTGCATTTCGAGCCAGGTGGGCTGCGCGGTGGACTGCCAGTTTTGCCTCACCGCATTGTTGGGGGTGAAGCGGAACTTGACTGCGGGCGAGATTGTCGGGCAAGTGTGTGCCGTACTCAAGGATCATGGCGTGTCTCCACCAGAGGACCGCGTCAATCTCGTCTTCATGGGCATGGGAGAACCGTTCCTCAACTACGAGAATTTCATGAAGGCAGTGCGGTTGCTCGTCGAAGAAGTCGGAGTGGCGGAATCGCGCATGACGGTGTCGACGGCCGGGATCGTGCCACGAATTCACGATTTAGGACAGGAGCAGATAAGGCCGAAGCTCGCCATCTCGCTGAACGCGCCGAACGATACGCTGCGCACCCATTTGATGCCCCTGAATCGCAAGTGGAATCTCCAGAGCCTGATGGCCGCGGCGCGTGAATTCCCGCTGCGTAACCGGGAGCGAATCACGTTTGAGTACGTGCTCTTGAGCGGCGTCAATGATGCGACCCGGAGTGCAGAAGAGGTGGTGGAATTGCTGCGTGGGATGCGGGCGAAGGTGAATCTGATTGCGCTGAATCCGGGGCCTGGGATCAGCTTTTCGACACCTGAGCCAGAGCGCGTGGCGGCGTTCCAGCAGGTGTTGATCAAAGCGGGGATTCCAGCTTTCGTGCGGCGTCCGCGGGGCCGGGATATTTACGCGGCCTGCGGCCAACTCAAGAGGACGGTTGAGATTGCCACAGTACCGGTACCGTAGGTTCTTTGGTCTTCGCTGCAGGAGTGGGTTCTATTGCCGGAAGTTCCACGCTCAGCAGCAGTGCCCCATCTTCGCGGCGTTGCCGTAAAATCTTGCCGTAGTGCTCCTGCAGGATTCCTTGGCAGGCACTCAGGCCGAGGCTGTCCTCAGGGTCGAGAGTTGAAACTGCGTCCGAGCCAACTGTTGGCTGAAGAGGCATCGGTTCCGTAGCAATCCTCAACACGGAGACACCGGCCTGCCGCTTGGTGGTGACGCTGAGCACTCTACCGCCGCGAGTGGCCATGGCGTGTACACAATTTCCGACCAACTGTAAGCAAACTTGAATCAATTGATTGGAGTCGCCCAGGACTCTGGGGAGCTGGGCATCGAACTGTGCCCGGACCTCGATCCTGGCGGCTTCCCACTGTGGCTGCGTGAGCTTTAACGCAGTGCGAGCCAAAGTGTTGAGGTCGATCAGGGTTTTCGGGCTTGGGGCCTGCCTCGCAAAGCTGATGAGGCTGGCGACCAGCGATCTGGTGCGCCGGACATACTGGCCAATGGTGACCGCAAGGGGCTGCTGTTCGGGAGTAAGTCTCGTGCTGAGAAGCAAGTCCGAATACCCCAGCATAGCAGTGATCGGATTGTTGAGCTCGTGGGCCGCGCCTCCGACCAATTGCCCGATCGAAGCCAGTTTTTCGGACTGAAGGATCTGTGCCTGCAGGCGGTTCAGATTGTCGACCGAATCCCGCGAATGGTCCAGCAGATGCATTAATTCGCGATCGAGTAATTGCTGGCGCGCGAATACCATGAGTCCCATCAGCAACGCCGCGCCCAGCGTCAGCGTGAGCCGGAACAAACGGATGCGGGGAGGAACAGCCAACTCCGATATGGCCCACGCGGCGAATAGAGGCAGAGAGAACGCTGCAATCATGCTGAGCCGCGTAACCCACACACCAAAAACGGTGGAGACCTCGCGGGCGTCGGCCTCGGGCTCCTCCACCTTGGTCCGCAGACCGATCCAGGTGAGCCACGCCATGGCGCAAGCCAGCGGGATGTCGTAAAAGCTGCCGCTGTAATAAACATTGCGCTCGATCGCCCAGTTGGCCAGGGCGGAACTGGCGGCATAGCTGAAGCTCATGCCGAACAGGCTGGCGTAGAGACTCCTCCAGCGGCCTTTGCCGCCGATCCAGCAAGCCGCCAGGCCAACCAGCAAGGCGAGTTTCTCAGCCAGGTACACCGCGTTCAAATTGCGGTTATAAGCACTCACATTGGCCACGACATACTGCCAGGGAATGACGATCAAGACATAGAGATAAATCCACCACACCAGCAGCAGCGCAAAATCAAGGCGCCCCAGGCGGGCAGCGTACTCGTCGCGGCGCACATCCGGACGCAAGGCCAGCGCGGCCATGGGCGGGACGAGATTCAAGAACAGGATCACGTCGCCGTTAAACAGGTCTGGGACGTCGCGCCGCAGAACCAATTCGTAGTAAACCCAGAACAATTGATAGGTGAGCCACAGGACCAGGCCGAGAACGATCAACGACCAGAACACGCGCATCCGGCCGCGCGAGCGCAGCACCAGGGGGATAAACGAGGCAACCCCAGATAGCAGCAGCACGGTCTCGATCACGTCGGTGAAAACGGTGAGACGGAACGATTGCGGCAGCACGAGGGCCGCCACAATGAAAGCGGCCAACGCACCCATGACCGCCGCCAGCCACACTTTGGAACGGATGTTCAAGACACACTCTCAGCGACATTCTAGCCCGATAAAACGGAACGAGACTGATTACTGTAGTAACCTAGCCCTATTAGCTGCGGGAAACGTCATTGGCGGGCAGGGTACGCTGGCTTGTCCCTAAACTTTTTCTATTCAATAATATGCAGCAGAGTCGCCACCCCTGCGGAGACTGACTGAATTGGATACTCGCCCTGAGCGGTATCGAGATTCCTGGAGACTTCGGATCCCCCCAGACCCGGAGGAAACTCGCCGGATCGAGCGCTGGCTTGCGACGGCTCGCGTAGGACTGGCCGCCTCCACCCTGCTGGCGATTTGGCTCGATCCCACCGAACTCGGCCATTCCTGGGCCGCCTACGGGCTCTTCGTATTCTACTTGGCGAACGCGATTCTGATCCTGATGCTGCTGCGACGGCGGCAGCAATCCACCTCGGCGTTTCGCTTATTAGTGCATGCGGGCGACATCGCGTGGCCGGCGCTGATCTCCATCTTTGCCGAAGGGCCAAGAACTCCTTTCTTTCTCTTCTTCTTTTTTGTGTTGGCGGCGGCGGCTTACCGTTGGGGGCTGTGGGAGACCTTGGGCACCGCACTGGCTGAAGTGGCGTTACTATGGATTGAGGGGCCTATCCTGCTGCACTTCCGGTTGTCCCTACAGGGATCATCGGCCTGGAACGCGTTCTTCGGGTTGCGAGTGAACGTGCCTGCCTTCGATCCCTACCGTCTGTTCATGCTCTCGGTGTATTTGATTGTGATGGGACTCTTGCTGGGCTACCTGGCCGAGCAGCAAAAGCATCTCCGGGCAGAAAAGGCGGTGGTGAATCGCATTCTGTCGAGAGTTCGAGTCGAAGCGGGGCTCAACGGCACCCTGGAGCAGATCTTCAGCGAACTCCTTTCCATGTACGGCGCGTCCCAGTTGCTGGTCGCGTCGCAAGAGGCGCACAGCCACCGCATTTTTGTCGGAGAATTGAAGAATCCCGGCAGCGGAGCGCCTTCGGAGTTCCGCTGGCTGGACTCGGCGCCGCGCCAAGCCAAAATGTACCTCGATGACTTTCCGGGAGACGTTTGTTACGCCGTCGGCGAAGCAGACCAATGGAAGATCGTTGCCCTGGAGCAGGACGGGAAACCGGTGTCTCCGGCGAGCACTGCCCCGATTCTGCATCTGCGCGAACAGCAAAGCTTCCGCTCGCTGATTACATTGGCCTTCCTTTTTGGGGGTGAATGGAGAGGCCGAGTCTTCCTGTTCAACCCTAACTGGCGGGGAGAGCGACAGGAGGAGTTGCGATTTCTGCTGAGCCTGGTGCGGCAGATAGGGCCGGCGATCTATAACGTCTACCTTCTGCACCGGCTGAGAAGGCGGGCCAGCGCGGTCGAGCGCGCGCGAGTCGCCCGGGAACTGCATGATGGTGCAGTGCAGTCGCTCATTGCTGTGGAAATGCAAGTGGACGTAGTGCGGCGACAAGCCGAGGCGGACCGGCCGATCGGTGGGGAATTGGGCCGGATTCAGAGCTTGTTGCGCGAAGAAGTGCTCAAACTGCGGGAATTGATGCAGCAGATGAAGGCCATCGACGTGGACGCCCAACGTTTGCTGGGGGTATTGAACGACACGGTGGAACGTTTCCAGCGGGAGACAGGCATCAGCGCCAGGTTCGTGACCGACATCGAGGACCTGGACATGCCGCAGCGGGTCTGCCGCGAACTGCTCCGCATCGTGCAGGAAGGGTTAGTCAACGTAAGGAAGCACAGCGGTGCGCGCCATGTGCTGGTTCGTCTGGGTTCGAACCCGGAGCGATGGAATCTGGTCGTAGAGGACGACGGCAAGGGCTTTCCTTTTGCCGGACGCTTCAAGCAGGAGGAGATGGAAGAGATGGGGAAAGGGCCAATGATAATAAAGGAACGAGTGCGTTTGCTTGCGGGCGAACTCACTGTAGAATCAAATCCCGGGCAGGGAACGCGCCTGGAAGTCATAGTTCCACGGGCCGGGGATGCACATCATGAATTTTAGGAAACCGCAGACGATTCGCATTGTGATCGCCGACGATCACCCGATCTTTCGTGATGGCTTGCGGAGGCTGCTCGAGTCCGAGCCGGACCTCAAGGTGATGGGAGAAGCTTCGGACGGTGCCGAGGCCGTGAAGTTAGCGCGGCAGTTGAAACCCGATATTCTGCTGCTCGATCTGGCCATGCCCAAGCATCCAGGGCTGGAGGCTTTGCGCGACCTCAGTGCTCCCGCGAACGCTACTCCGGTACGCGTCATTTTGCTGACGGCGGCGGCGGAAAAGAGCCAGATTGTGGAGGCTCTGCAACTGGGCGCCCGCGGAGTCGTGCTCAAAGATTCCGCCACCCAACTTCTCTTGAAGGCCATTCACACGGTGATGTCTGGCGAATATTGGGTGGGACGGGAGAGCGTTTCCAACCTGGTCCAGTATCTGCGCACGCTGATGCAATCCTCCAACGATGAAGCGCGCCAGAAGAAATTCGGCCTCACGCCCCGCGAGTTAGAAATTGTCTCAGCTGTGGTAGCGGGATACTCAAACAAGGAAATCGCCGAGTATTTCAAGATCAGCGAGGACACGGTCAAACACCACCTAAGCAACATCTTTGACAAACTCGGAGTGTCCACTCGCTTGGAACTTGCTTTGTTTGCGGTAAATCAGGCCCTGCCGCTCCGGAGTATCGCCTGAAAAACCCAGCGAATACCGGCTCTTTGGGGTCGAATCGGTGGCACTTTCGTGCTATTGGCCGAGCAGAGCCCGCTGGGCTATGATTTGTGCAAGCACCGGTTTCAGGACACCGCTTTGTTTTCAGGTGGTCCCCCTAACGACGTTAGGGTTATCCAAGAATAGAAAGAGGAGCCCGTGGCAAATCTTCTACTGCACCTCTGGAACGATGACCGTGGTCAGGACATTGCAGAATACGCAGTCATGCTGGCTGTGATTCTGGTGATCGTCGTGGGTACCATCCGGCTCATCGGGTCGAACGCCAACAACGTATTCTCGCAAGTTGGCAGCTCGATTCAGTAAGCAGGTACAGATTCGATCGGGTTACCGTCGCAGGCCCGCCACCGCATAATCCGCGCTTCGCCTTCTTAGTCCCACCAACTCCCATCAGTTTCGGAAAACTATTTTTGCTCGGGTGTCGCCCCTTGTGGTGTTGCAGAAGGCGCGGACGTCGTAAACGCGACCTTTTCGCCTCCAGACAAACGCGTCAGGTACGGGAAGACCGGAGTGATCTCAAACTCCATCTTCTCGCGCGCTGAGGTCAAAGCTACCGGTTTCGCCTTGGAGAGTTCGACCTGATCGCTCCAGGGATCGACTTTAATGCGACCGCCTAAAGGCAGCGCCGCGATCTGATCGAGGCGTTTCTGGTCCAGTTCCGGAGCGGCTGCCAGCAGTGTCGACATGCGGATACTCTTGCCTGCCGCCAGGCTGTTTCCCAGGTGAGGCCGAATCAAATTGGGCAGGTCGGGAGCCTTCTGCTGCAAGGCCTTCAAGAACAATCCAGCATTGCCGAGTTTGTCTTTGTAAGGCGAGTTCTTCAGCAACTCCAGAGCCTTGGTATCGGCTGCTTCTTCGAACGCAGGGTTGCGTTTGAAATCCAGGCGCTGGAACGAGTCTTCATCCGGGAAAAGTAATTTGTCGCTAAAGGCAAGCTGGGTGTCCATACGATGTCCCAGCACGATGTGACCGAGTTCATGCGCCAGGACCATGGCCAACGAGGCTTCATCAGGAAGAACATCGAGCAATCCCCGACTGATTACGATCGTGTGGCCGATGGTGAAGGATTCCAAAGGAGCGGTCAGGAGCACGCGGCAGTGCACGTCTCCCTGCAGATCAATGTTGTTGGTGACCAGCAGATTGTTGACCACCGTGCACAGGATCTTGTCGACTTCTCCCGGAGGTGCGAAGAGCCCGACTTTCTGAATTCGCTCTACCGCATTCTCTTCCGCCTGCCGTTCCCACATCCGTTCAGCGACGACCGGAGAGGCGTCCGCCGCAGCGTCGCTCTGGTCCTTAACCGACTGCGGTGAATCGACCAGGATCTGGGTGAACTCCTCATTTTTGTTGAGAGCTTTCAGGTCATAACCCCAGAGCCGGGTCTGCGCCTTGAAATGCAGGGACTTGGTGAGGCCGGTCTTGAGGTTGGCTTCCTCGGTGTAAATGTAGGCCGGCAGCCACATTCCCGGGCGCATGTTCAAACGCCAACTGTCGAAATGGAAAAAGAAACTGATCTTGGGCTGAGGATAGTAGGTTCCGTTGAAGCGGACGATGTTGTAATCCTGGTCGTCGACCCAGATCCTGCCCAAGAAACGCGCCGTCTTCTGGCCTTCCTTCGGTTGTACGTCGATGACAAGGCAGCGAACTTCGCCGAGAAATTCGCGGCGCACAAAAGTGAAGTTGTAATACTTCTTCTGGAAATCGCTGTCGAGGATCACCATCTGGGCAAAACCCAGCGGCAGGAAGTGGAGGGAGTAAACGCCAGTTAACTTGGCGACCACTTTGCGACCGAATCCGGGTTGTCCCACGAAGGAAGTATCTTCCGGCCCGTCGGTCATGTCGAGGCGGCCGAGGAAATAGCGGTCGTTCACCGGGAAAATGTTCTCTGCCTTGTCGGTCTTGAGATCCTGCACATAGGTCTCGACCATCGGATGCATGTGGCGCATTTGGGCGATGAACAGGTGTTCCCGCTGCACGACATGATCTAGAACATCATTAAACGTAGTAGCAGGCGGAGGCGTGGGCGCTGCGCTTTGCGCAGGCACCGTCGCTGCGGGCGGGGCCGGATCGACGGCGGGAGGAGCCGCGGAAGCAGGAGAATCTTGCGCAAGAATCTGAGAGACGCAACTTAAAACTACAAAAGCAACTACTGAGACCCTACCAACGATTCGCATAAGAACCTTCAGGGAGTGGATCACGCTAATTGGAAAATGATGTGCACCAGGGCGGTTGAGTCCGAGGGCTGTCCGTCCTTGAGTGCAGGTTTGAAGTGGATCTGTTCGGCCGCACGAACGGCGGCGTCATCGAGACCATGCCCCAAACCACGAACGACTCGCAGCACGTGAATTTTACCTGTTGCTTCAAAAACAACTTCCAGAAGCACCTCACCTTCGATGCGTTTGGCGCGGGCCTCGTCAGTGTAGATGGGAACAGGCTTGGAAAGGATCTCCGCCGGAACGACCTTCTCTGGCGCCGGCGCGGCTGCACGCGCCTGAACCGTAGGAGGTGCGGGAACATCAGAATCGCCGAAACCGGCCTGGCGGACGGTGCCGCGGGACGCCGAGTTGCGGGTGTCGGGAACTGCCACGCCGCCGCCGAAGCCCGTGCTGGCTACCACGCCGCGCACGCCCTTAGCTCCGCCGGTACCGTTGCCATAGCCGGGTCCGGTCGGCAGATCAAAGCCACCAGCCTGAGCGATGTTTACAGCTCTAGTCTGCGTCGTCCTTGCGGGGACGCCGTTCGGATCGCCAAAGCCCCCCGTCTGCACATGTTGCGGCGGGCGATCAATGGTTTGTGGCGCCGAACTTCCGGTCGAAAACAGATTCGTTCGGACCGCTTGCTTGGGCAGGGCAGGCGCCGTGGAGACGGGCAAGGGATCCGGTTTCCTGTCGGCGATCTTTACTTCCGGGGCCGGCGCATCTTCCGTTTTTGGTTTGGGCAGAGGCCGAGGGGCAGCCAGACGCAACGCAGTTGGCGGAGGATCGAGCTTAGCCACGAGAACCCGCTTCGGGAGTTGCCGCTGCGGTTCGTGATTTTCCGGGACCGGAGTAGGCACCAGTTCGACAGCGTGATAGTCCCGTTTCGGCGGTTCAATAATCTCGGGATGAAGAATCGGCACCCAAATAAAAATGGCGATTGCAATTGATTGCGCGCCGTAGCTGAGGATGAACTCATACCACGGCTTTTTCCACTTCGGTAGCGAGGAAAACAAGACTGATTCAGACACCAATGGCCCCACGATCAGAATTGGAACGTTCACTGTCCCAAACACCGTTTCTGTGTAAAAGTCTCCGCTTGGTGTTTTTAACCCGGGAATCAAGAACGCCAGTTCTACGCACAAGTTTACTAAGCCAAGTTTTCTAATGCACGACGGAGGCCATTCCACCGTCTCGAGTCGGGGTTACAAACCTCACGAGATCAACATGTTACGAGAATTCAGGTCCGGACTGAGGTTTTCAGGTCTTTCCCGGTGCAAAAATCTACATTCGCTGTAGATAGATTTCCAGCCTCCGTCTACAGTCCGGCCTTTACCTCGCGCAACGGCCTTTTAGCAGTGCACAATCTTGCTACTCGTAATGCCGCGCGTGGCGTTGCGGGTATCGACCACCAGTTGCGCCTCCTTGACGATCCTGGCGTAGTCGTAGTCGGAGTGGTCGGTCACAATCACGACGCAATCGTATTGGCCCAAGTCACTCAGTTCTGCACATTTGAGTTGCAGGTCGTATTTTCGCCCTTTTCCGATGAAGGGGAAGTAGGGATCGTGATAACTGACCTGAGCTCCGTCCTTTTGCAATAGTTCGATGATGGTAAGCGAGGGAGACTCGCGCAGATCGTCGATGTCCTTCTTGTACGCAACTCCCAGCACCAGCACGCGCGCCCCGTTGAGAGCTTTTTTCTGGCGGTTGAGCGCGCCGCTCACGGAGGCCAGAACGTGGTAAGGCATGTTGGTGTTGATCTCACCGGCCAGTTCGATGAAACGTGTTCGGAAATCCACCTCCTTCGCCTTCCACGACAGATAGAACGGATCGACCGGAATGCAGTGTCCGCCCAGTCCCGGGCCAGGATAAAACGGATGAAAGCCAAAGGGCTTGGTTGAGGCTGCCCCGATCACTTCCCAGATATCGATGCCCATGCGGAGACACAGCAGCTTGAGTTCATTCACCAGCGCGATGTTTACGCAGCGGTAGATGTTCTCGAGCAACTTGGTCATCTCCGCCGCCGCGGGCGACGAGACGGGAACCGTGCGATGGAAAATCGATCCATACAAAGCACAGGCAAGTTCCGCCGCCTGCGAATTCAGTCCGCCAACCACCTTCGGGATGTCGCAGCGAGCGACGCTGGTGTTGCCGGGATCTTCGCGCTCCGGCGAGAAGGCGACGAAAAACTCATTCGAGGCGGAAGCCTCAGCGCGCGCCGCTTTGAGTCCAGCCTTGTTCTCCTTTTCGAGAATTGGGACCATGACCTCTTCCGTCGTGCCCGGGTATGTCGTACTCTCGAGGACGACTAACTGTCCGGCACGCAAATGGGGAGCGATGGCGTGCGTGGTGCCGGTGATGTAGCTCATGTCGGGTTCGTGATATTCGTCGAGCGGCGTGGGGACGCAAATGATAATGGCGTCCATGGCTTCGAGTTGTGAGTAGTCGGCGGTAGCGGAAAAGCCATGTGCCTTCGCGGCTTGAATTTCCTCTGCTGCAATACGGTAGATATACGAACCGCCCTTGCAGAGCGTGTCGACCTTACGAGCGTCGATGTCGAAACCGGTGACCTTAAATTTCTGCTCGCTGTACAGCAGGGCTAGAGGGAGTCCAACGTACCCCATGCCGATGATGCCGACTCGGGCCTGGCGTTGCTGTATCTTGCTCTTGAATTGATCAACAATCGTATCTACTTCGAGGTGTGTCGTCATGAAGGCGTCCAGTATGAAGCGGAGATATGAAGCTCAAAATACCCTCAATTTTACACCTCGGCCGGGACTCCAGGGCCAAATACGGTGCGCAGATCGGGGAACGTGGATTCCCGGGGAGCGGGGCTGATTGATCAGCGGCGCGTTGAGAGGGAAACGGCGTCTTTCGATATTTGCCTGCGTGCTGCTCGCCTCGCTGGCGCTGGCGTTCGCAGCCGATGCAGGCAGCATCCTGGTGGTGGACGCTCCCGAGCGGTCGGACGTCATCGTGGTCCTGGCCGGAGAGACAGATCATCGTCCGGCGCGCGGACTCCAGCTTCTTGATCAAGGATACGGGCGGCGCGTCTTGCTGGATGTTCCAGCCGGGGTCGAGATCTTCGGATTCGAAGAGCGGCAATTGGCGACGAAATATGCGCAGGATCGTCCCGAGGCGGCATCAGTGCGAGTCTGTCCAATTTTCGGACTCTCGACCCGCGACGAATCGCACGACGCGGCCAAGTGTCTGGCTGAGGTGGAAGGCACGCGAATTTTGATCGTTACTTCTGCCTTCCACACCCGCCGCGCTCTTAGCATCTTTCGTCACGAAGTTCATGGCAAGACTTTTTCCATCGCCGCCGCGCATGATGACCGACAGTTCGGAACACGGTGGTGGAAGCATCGACAGTGGGCCAAGACCTGCGCCGACGAATGGTTGAAGCTTCTGTGGTGGAACGCTGTCGACCGATGGCGTTGAGCAGGATCGCCCGTCCACAGCGGAAAGCGCGACAGAACGGAAGATGAGTTTTCCACCGGAAAACGGCGTCCCTAGCACGAAAGGCATTGACTGACAACAACCAGGAGGGTACGATTCGAAAAAGGTCACCAAGAAAGTTATTAACGGAGCGTGGGAATGGGCGGACTCGGTTTCCGCGGTATGGTAAGTTGTGTGCTACTGCTCCTGTTTCCTGGTTCGTTGATGGC
Organism: uncultured Acidobacteriaceae bacterium; assembly: GCA_963819035.1. Lineage (GTDB taxonomy): Bacteria > Acidobacteriota > Terriglobia > Terriglobales > Acidobacteriaceae > Sulfotelmatobacter. Next base: position 30,844 of record CAWFUU010000032.1, read on the forward strand.
CGCTGATTCCAATGCGGCGATGCTGTACACCAATGGAGCCGCCTGGGTAAACGGAGCTCACGTTCCTCGCTCGTCTTCCGCCATTTTTACCGGGGACCTTCTGCAAACGCACTCCGATGCCGTGGCCAACATTAACGAGCCGGGCTCGACCATTACGGTACTTTCCGATTCTCTGGTGCAATTTGAAGGGTCGTCGGTAAAGATCGAGCACGGCGGCGTGACGGTTTCGACATCCAAGGGAGTGGCCACCACCGCAGGCGATGTGAAGGTAACACCGGCTTCCTTATCGTGGACAGAATTCAATGTGTCGGACGTGGATGGAACCGTCCGGATCGCGGCACGAAAGGGCGACCTCACGATCAGCGATGGCAAAGAGGTTCTTACTCTGGCACAGGGCCAGGAAACGACCCGTGATGAGTCTTCCGATACCGACAACAAGGGCAAGAAGAAGGACAAGAGGCGTGCCCCGGGCGCTGTACCTGCAGCTGGCGGCGGGGCGCTAAATTCTCCGATTGCCGTCGGAATTGGCGCCAGCGCCGTTATTGGGCTCACTACCTGGGTGCTGATCAAGAACGATAATCCTGCCAGCCCGAGCAAGCCGAATTAAAGCGGCTCAAGTTTCTCCCTTCCGCATCATACCCGAACTTCAAACATCTCTCAGGCTTCGGTAAATTGCGCGCTTCGCTAGACTACTTCTGAGGCGGGCAGCGGCTCATCGACGGGAGCGGGGACGGGCTTGCGTCTGCGCGCCCGCTGCAACAGAGGTGGCGACGCTGCGATCGTGCAGAACACATAGAACAAGGCGGCGTTGGCGGGAATCTGGAGATTGAAATCCGTGGCGCTGTGAACCAGAATGCCTGTCAGGCCCAGCAGGCACGACAACGTCACCGCGCCACTCGAATCGGACATCCAGTTTTCGATTTTGCGAAATGCGTTGCGGTACAGCACGATCAGGAACCACACCATAGTGCCGAAGCCGAGCAGTCCAGTCTCCACCAACAACTGCAGATAGTCGTTGTGAGCCTCGTTGACAAAGAAGTTGGTGTAGAAGCTGCGAAATTGCGGGTAGACGACGGGAAAGGTGCGCAGCCCCCAGCCCAGCACCGGCTTGTCGCGAAACATGTGGACGGCGTCGCGATCAATGGTCAGCCGGATGCCGCCACTAAGCTCCCCGCGAGTTTCGGTCGAGATGCTGGTGACGCGCGCTGTCAGTTCCTTGCCGCCCAGCCAAGTGAGCAAGCTGAGCAACACGATCGCGAACGCCCCGACTCCAACAGCCAGACGAACACCTTTTTTCTGCCGAACCACGACGACGCCGAAGACCACGAACTCGGCGAGGATGGCCAGCATCCCGCCGCGCGAACCGCAGAGAAAAACAGTGCCGGTCATGGCCGCCGCCGCAATTCCGGCAGCAATACGCTCTTTTTCGTGCGCCAGGCGCGTACACGAAATGATCAACGGTATGGGGACGAGAAGTTCCATTAATCCTGCATAGTGGTTGTGATTTACGTAAGGACCGTAAATCCATCCGCCGATCCGCGGTTGGCGTATCCAGTAGAGCTTGCCGTTCGGAGCAACACCCTGCAGCAGAGCGAGGGCTGCGATCACAAAACCGTAGACGGCGAAAATCACCGCCAGTTTGCGAGCCTGCGCGCTGCGCAGCAGGGTTTGCCCCGAAAGAAAACAGAGCATGCCGTAAGCGCAGTACAACAAGGCCCCTGATACCGTGTCGTGAGGATAGGAACTGGCGCGGAGGATGACCTGCAGCAGGATCAAAACGCCGAATGCCCCCATGGGAAGATACAGCGGGTTCCACTGGATGTTCACCTCGCCATCGACCAACTGCTTGGCGAGCCAGAGGAGAGTGAGCAGAACGGAGCCGATCTCGAGCACATAGATGGACCAGGGCTCGACCGCACCGAAGGCGAGCGGGCCGAACATCAGCAGTCCGAACGTTCCGTAGAGCAGCACGTTGCCGATGTGCAGTGACAACTGCGTGACGCTCTGCTTGCGTTTATTGGTTTCAAAGCCATGAACTCTTAGCTATTCTGCAGGTAAGTCTAGGACGGTTTTCGGACAAGATGGAAGTCGTCGACCCAGAGCTTACCACGGATCGGACTGCCCTCTGGAAGCCGCCGGACGTGCAACACCACCAGCTTGCCGTCCGGACTGGTGGTGAATTCACCATCCACTGACTTCCAGAATCCCGACTCTTTCATTTCGTCGCTGTCGAAGTAAACCGCCTGGCTATACATGTCTTGAATCGTCAAGTGCGGACCGCCGGCACCCTCCAGTTCTCCGTTCTTGTAATACGCGGAGAAGTCATAAGTGGTATTGGGCTGCACGGCGACGAGTTGGTAGATGCCCGCATCGGTGATTCCCGGGCCATCAAAAGTGATGAGCAGTGAGCGCCGTCCGGAATGAAAGTCGCTGGGATCGAGCGTCAGCGTTACGCTCCTCTGTTTCTGGTACTGCCAGTCAAAGCCTGCGTTCAACACGTCGAGACTGAAGCTGCCATTCACGATCAGATTCGACGACGATGGCAGGTAGGAGCTAAGGCCGAAGCGTGTCGCTGCCTGTTGCCAGACCAAGACGGCCTGGTCGACCTCCTTGTGCTGGATCAGGAAATGGAAGTATTCGTAGAGGTAGCGCCGATCAAACGGCTGACGAGTCTGCATGAGGGCATCCCACACCTTGAAGGTGCTACGGGTCTCTTCTTTCGTCTCAAGCAGGTTCAGGAATGCAATGTAAGCGTCAGCGGTGTGCGGGACAACGTCGCGGAGCAAGGCATCTACGTCCGGATTGATTCGCCAGCAGTACTGGACAGCGCTCCCGGCCAGGGAAGTGTCATTCGCCATCACGACGCTGAATTCGCGCAGAGCCTTCTCGTTCTCACCCTGGACCAGGTACAGGTTGGCCGCTTGCCAGGCCACGTCGGGAGTCATGGAATCGGCATGGATGGCTTGCTCCAGCGCGGCGGTCTGGTTGGGCACGTCTCCTAATACCTGGTAAGTGCCGGCGAGATCGAACCAGTAGCGGGCGGAGTGTGGGTTAAGTTGGACTGCGGATTTATAGTATCGAACCGCCGTCGCAGGATCGCGGGCGACGAGATCATAGTAGCGGCCCAGGTGGTCGCGATAGTCGGCGTTGCCGGGATCGAGTTGTGCGGCCCGCTGGAGGCTGGTCAGCTCGGCACGCTCCCCCAACCACGAGGCGACGAACTCCCGCGTCGCCAGCCCGATATAGAAGACCGCCAGAACAATCGCGACAGTCGCGACCATCCGCCTCCGGGCGCTTGTTTGAAAAGGAATCTTCATGGAGAGAAAAGAAAACGGTTCGCTTACGCGCTACTCGACGACGCGGGAGTAGTTTCTTCTTCGTCGCCTTCGTCATCGTCGCGCGAGTGCTCGTCCTGGTAATAGCGCGCGTACTTTCCCTGGTATTCATAGTAGTAGTAGTAGTCGGGTGAGCTCAGATCGACTGCATTGAGCAGCACTCCGACCACCTTGGCGTTGACCTGCGCGAGCAGGTCGCGGGCCCGGCGAAGCGCCTGCTTCGTGGTCTGGCCGGAACGGATCACGAGCACCACAGCATCCGCGCGCGGCGACAGGACAACTGCGTCCGTTACCGAGAGCGAGGGCGGCGTGTCGATGACGATGTGGTCGTATTCGTCGCGCAACTGAGCCAGTACGTCTCTCATGTTGGTGGAGGCGAGCAATTCCGCCGGATTCGGCGGCGGCGTGCCGGCGGGCAGGACGTACAAGTTGGGAAGAATTGGAGTGCGCACGATCGCCTGTTCCAGGGTCGTGCTTCCGGTCAGCACGTTGCTCAGTCCGGTGCGCGGTCCCATGCCCAGCGTCTTGTGAATGCTGGGACGGCGTAGATCCGCGTCAATCAGGAGAACGCGAATGCCCTTCTGTGCCAGAACGACTGCGCAATTGATGCTGGTCGTGGTTTTGCCCTCTTGGGGCAGGGAACTGGTGACCATGATGACCTTGGGGGGAGATCCCAGGTTGGAAAGCAGCAGAGACGTTCGCAGGGCACGGTAAGATTCCGCCATCTGTGATTGGGGCCGAACCTGCGTCACCAGTTCGACGGCTTCTTTGGAGGCGGCGATTATTAGCCGCTTGGGATTCGAACCGTCCCGCGCAGACTTGGAACCGAGCGGAATCATGCCCAGCGGAGCGAGGCCAGAGATCATCTGTGCCTGTTCCGTGGTGCGAATTGTGTTGTCGAGACCTTCCAGGAGAAATGCCAGGCCGACTCCCGAAGCCAAGCCCAGCACTAGGGCAAACAGCAGGTTGCGAGGAACATTCGGCTCAATCGGTCCGGTGGGTGGGCGAGCGCCGTCGACGATGCGGAAATTGTTCGACTTTAATCCGGCCGAAACTCCGGCTTCTTTCAGCTTTTGCAGCAGGCCCTCATATAGTGTGCGATAGGTTTCGGAATCGCGTTTGAGCAAGTTGTACTCAATCGCGCTTTCGTTCAGCTTGTTGGCTTCCTGCTTCTGTTTTTCGAGCGCGTCGCGCAGCATGTTTTCGCGCCGCAACGAGGTCATGTATTGCCCTCGAACCTTGCTCTCGATTTTCTTCATCTCGCCCTGAATCTGGGCATCGACTTCCTTGAGCTGATTGTTCAACTGCGCGAGCTTGGGATACGACGGGCCGAACTGGGTATTGAGATCAGCCGCCTGAATCTTGAGGTCGGCCTGCTTGGTGCGCAACGTCTCCAATAGTTGTGATTCCGACTGAGAGTTGCTAGCTTCCGTGTCCAGGCCGCCCGCGCTGGAGGCGATAGCATCGGGATCTCCGGTCTCCACCATGCGGTAGAAGGCCTCCTTGTCCATGCGTTCGCTCTCGGCCGCAGTCAGCGCCTTATTCAGTTCGTCCAACTTTGAGGTGATGATGTTCTGCTTCTCGTCGATGCCCAGGATTTCGTGTTCTTTCTGATAGCGCACCAACTTTTCCTGGGAAGTCTCAACTTTCATCTGCATGTCGACGAGTTGCTTCTGCAGCCAGTCCGAAGCCTGCATGGTGGATTCGAAGCGAGCCTTGAAGTTGTTTTCCACGTAGGTCTGCATCAACGTGTTCACGACGTTGGCGGCCGTTTGGGGGTCGGCGCTGCGGTAATGAACCTCGATGATGCGCGAATTCGGGCTTAGAGCGACCCGCAGATTCCCTTTGAATCCGCCAACCACGGCCGAGGCGCGCCCGGGATCAACCTGGAGCGGATCGGGCGCCAAGTCGAGTGACGGTGAAGTCAAAGATCGTCCGCCGAATTCCGGCCGTCGGTCCAGGTTGAGTTCGCGGATCACCTGCAAGGCCAACAAATCGCTCTGCAAAATCTTGACTTCGGTCTCGAGTTCCGTGGGATCGAAGTATTCCAGGCTGAAGCTCGCCGAGTTTTGAAAGTTCAGGCTGGTATCCGGCTTATTGATAGCAATGGTTCCGCCCGCTTCGTAGACCGGCGTCATCTTCAGACTGGCAATTGCGACAACCGAGAAGATGGTGGCCAGGCAACCTACGATCAACCATTTCCGCTTGACCAGAATGCGAATGTATTCGCCGATCGCGGACTCGTGCGGACCAAGCTGAGGATAGAAGTGCGGCCCCGCAGGCCGGCCCAGGTCCAAGCCCTGGCTGGACTGCATTTCGCGAATATGCGGATTATTCGCCTGAATCAGGGGTCCGGATTCCATGCCTGCTCCTCAAACGATTTTAAAGTTGCTCGAGCCAGAACCGGCCCGTCTTGCCCACGTACAACAAAATCCCGGTCCGAAGAGGCTGGTTCGTCGCGCAGGGAGTAGTTCGCACGCGTATCTGGAGAGTTCGTCCGATATTTTAGCATCGGAAGCGCGAAAGTCATTCGCCAATTTTCGCTGGTGTCGCCCAAGTGTCGCGATGACTGCACCATTTATGAGAAACTCCGCTATACTAACGGACACGTGTAACCCCAGCCCGGCGCCGTGGTCTGGTACGACTCGTACGAGGCGTCACTCCAAAGATGCAGCGAAGCGCCGGTTCGGCTTTTTGAGCTCCGCATTGACACTCAACCGAGACTGGAATGAGGCGAATGGGATGAATTGGTCGGAACAGGTGGTTCTGGTCACAGGTGGGACCGGATCCTTCGGGAAGAAGTTCGTCGAAATGATGTTGAAGGATTACCGGCCGAAGCGCCTGGTGATCTTCAGCCGGGACGAACTCAAACAGCACGAAATGCGCGCCGCGGGATTGGATCATCCCAGCCTGCGCTATTTTATCGGGGATGTGCGCGACGCCGCCCGGCTGGAGCGCGCTTTGGCCGGAGTCACAGTCGTGGTCCACGCAGCCGCTTTGAAGCAGGTGCCGGCCTGCGAATACAACCCATTCGAGGCGATTCAGACCAACATCATGGGCGGACGCAACGTGATTGACGCTGCGATCAATCAAGGCGTGCGCCGGATCCTGGCCCTCAGTACCGACAAAGCCGTCAATCCGATCAACCTCTACGGTGCGACGAAGCTGTGCGCCGAGAAAATGTTTGTACAGGCCAATGCCTACGCCGGCACCCAGGATTCCAGGTTCAGTTGTGCCCGCTACGGAAACGTGGTAGGAAGCCGGGGCAGCGTGATCCCTGTTTTTCTGGAGCAGCGTCGGCGCGGTCGCATCACCCTGACCGATCCACGGATGACTCGCTTCTGGCTCACGCTCGAGCAGGGCGTGCAATTCGTCATCAGCTGCATTGAGCAGATGCACGGCGGAGAGATTTTTGTCCCCAAGATTCCCAGCATGCGCCTGATGGATTTGGCTGAGACGATTGCGCCCGGATGTGAAATCGAAACGATCGGGATCCGGCCAGGCGAGAAGCTCCACGAAGTTCTGGTTTCCGAAGACGAGGCACGAAATACGCTTGAAGTGGAAGACCGTTACATTATCCAGCCGTCACATCCGTGGTGGCGCCGCGAGAACTGGGTCAACGCCCGGCCGTTGCCGGAAGGATTCCGGTACTCGAGCGACAACAACGAACGGTGGCTGACGAATCGCGACTTGCAGGAGTTGATTGCCCAGTCGACGCCCGAACAGCAGCCAGTTCCGGCGCGGGTTCCGGCCTAGGAAATCTCATGAGCACGACCTCGGTCAGTACGCAGACGCTCGCCATCGACGGCGGATCGCCTGTGCGCGCGAGTTTTCTTCCCTACGGACGGCAGTCGGTGGAAGAGGCCGACGTTCAGGCGGTAGCGGAAGTGCTGCGCTCGGACTGGCTGACGACCGGACCCAAAGTCGGCGAATTCGAGGAGGCGTTTGCCTCGCGCGTGGGCGCCGCACACGCAGTGAGCTTCACTTCTGGAACCGCTGCGCTGCATGCGGCGGCTTTTGCGGCGGGGCTTAAGGCGGGCGATGAGGCCGTTACCACGCCCATTACATTTGCCGCCACTGCGAATTGCGCCCTGTATCAGGGCGCCACTCCGGTCTTCGCGGATGTCAGTTCGGACACGCTCAACCTCGATCCTGAGCAAGTCGCCAGAAAGATCAATGCCAAGACGCGGGCGATCCTTCCCGTGGACTACGCCGGTCATCCGTCAGATCTGACGCCGATTCTGGAGATTGCGCGAAGCCGTCGCTGTGTCGTGATCGAAGATGCCTGTCACGCTTTGGGCGCCGAGTATGGCGGCAGACGTGTGGGCAGCATCGCCGACATGACCGTGTTCAGTTTTCATCCTGTGAAACACATCACCACCGGCGAAGGCGGAATGGTCACGACCGACAATCCCCAATTTGCCGAAACTCTGCGGCGCTTCCGCAATCACGGAATTTCGACCGAAGCCCGCCAACGCCAACAGACGGGACAGTGGCACTACGAAATGGTTTTGCTCGGGTTCAACTATCGCCTTCCGGACATCGCGTGTGCGCTGGGCCTCGAGCAACTCAAAAGGCTCGAAGCCAATCTAGCGCGCCGGAGGGCTATCGCCGCGATGTACGCTGCCACTTTCCGTGAGGTTCCCGGCGTGATTCCACCGCCAGTGCGGGCCGGCGTAAATCCGGCATGGCACCTGTATCCCATCCGCCTCGATCTCTCCCGGCTCAGCGCGAACCGGGCGCAAGTTTTTCGCGCGTTGCGGGCCGAGAATGTTGGCGTCAACGTACATTACATTCCAGTGCACTATCATCCGTATTACCGGGAACGCTTTGGTTCGCGAATGGGTGAATTTCCAGTTGCCGAAAATGCGTACGAGCGGCTGATCAGCCTGCCAATGTTTCATGCGATGAACGATGGCGACGTGGACGATGTGATCCGCGCCGTCAAGAAGGTGTTGGGACACTATCTGAAATGAGCAGCGCGAGCGAAGAATTCAACATCGACTCGACAGCAGGCACGGCGCCGGACACCGCTCAGGCCGCGGTCTGGAAAAGTGATTTCGGCCGCGAGTACTCCGACCGCAACACTCTCAACCCCGAAGGGCTCGACCAGCTCTACCGCAAGAACTATGGGATTAGCAGAAGTGAGATCAACAAAACTTTCCTGCGCGACATCGCGATGGGCGCGAGCTTTCTCGAGGTAGGCTGCAATACCGGGAACCAGCTCTTGCTGCTGCAGCAGATGGGGTACTCGAATCTCTCCGGCATCGAACTGCAGCCCTACGCGCTGGAAATCGCGGTCCGCCGTCTGCCAGGGGTTGCCCTGAAGCTGGGTTCAGCGGTCACGCTGCCCCATGACGATTCATCGTTCGATGTGGTCTTCACGTCGGGAGTGCTGATTCACATTGCCCCCAAGAATCTGCCTCAGGTGTTGGATGAAATCTATCGCTGCAGCAGAGAGTTCATCTGGGGCATGGAGTATTACGCGCCAAAGATGACAGAGATCAATTATCGGAGTCACAGCGGCCTGTTGTGGAAGATGGATTTCGCCCGGTGCTATCTGGAACGCTTTCCGGATCTGGAGTTGGTGAAGGAACAGCGACTCCCCTACCTGGAGAACAAGAACGTGGATACGGTGTTTCTCCTGCGGAAGAAGCACTAGGCGCGAGTGCAAATTGCGGAGGCAGGTTGAAGGTAGCGGCGATCGTCCAAGCCCGCATGGGGAGCACGCGTTTGCCCGGCAAAGTGCTGCTGGACATCGCTGGCAAGAGTATGCTGGCCCGGGTTGTGGGGCGCTTGAGTGCCGCCAAGAGCCTCGATAGCTTGCTGGTGGCGACCACCGATTCTCCGCAGGACGATGTCATCGTCGAGGAATGCCGGCGGCTTTCGGTTACGGCTTTCCGCGGGCAGGAAGACGACGTGCTCGACCGGTATCATCAGGCAGCACAGTCAATCGCGGCCGATGTCGTGGTGCGGATTACATCCGATTGTCCGCTGGTCGATCGGGAGGTCACCGATCAGACCATCGAAAAATTTCTGGCTGAACAGCCGGACTACGCCTCGAATTGCCTTATTCGAACCTTTCCGCGAGGACTGGATACAGAGGTCATGACGGCCCAGGCGCTACGACAAGCCTGGAGTGAAGCCGATCAAGCCTACCAACGCGCTCACGTGACGCCATACATATACGAACACCCGGAGAAGTTCAAATTGCTGTCCGTGACGGGTGAGCAGGACTACAGCAGGCATCGTTGGACGGTCGATACGCCGGAGGACCTCGACTTAATGCGCGCGATTTACCAGCGGCTCGGGTGGAAGGGCGATTTCTTGTGGCGGGACGTGCTCGCCCTGTTCGACGACGCACTAGAACTGGCGGCGCTCAATCGCGATGTCGCGCAGAAAGCCCTACGCCTGGGTTGAAGGATTCTGGCTTGATAGATTCCGGGCCGATGAACTCTGATCCCCTTGTCATTCGAGTCGACGCCAGCATCGCGATGGGAACGGGTCATGTCATGCGCTGCGTCGCGCTGGCTCAGTCTTGGCAGGACGCCGGTGGCCGTGCCTTGTTTGCGATGGCGGAAACCACTCCTGCGATCAGCCATAGGCTGCTAAGGGAACAGTGTGAGGTAGCGACTGGGTCGGCTCCGGCAGGTACGGAGGAGGACGTACGGCAGACGATTACCCTGGCTCGGCAACTGCAATCCTGCTGGATTGCGGTGGACGGATATCAGTTCGGCGCGGACTATCAGGTTGCTCTAAAGGAAGCGGGATTCAAAGTACTCTTTCTCGATGATTATGGGCACGCACGGCGTTATTCTGCCGACCTGGTCTTGAATCAGAACGTAGGTGTCGCCGCGGAGCTCTATGCGGACCGGGAGCAGCAGACTCGGCTTCTGATTGGCCCGCGGTATTGTCTGCTGCGGCGGGAATTCGCCGCCTGGCGAACCTGGAAGAGAGAAATTGCACCGACCTGTCGCCGATTGCTGGTGACGATGGGGGGCAGCGATCCAGAGAATCTTACGTTGCGGGTGCTTCAGGCGCTAGCCAACTTCGAAGATCTCGAAGTGATGATAGTTACTGGGGGCAGCAATCCGCATGTGGAAGAATTAGAGGTCGCCGCTGCAGAGTCCCCTTTAAAGATCACCATGCAGAGAGACGTCGCCAACATGGCGGAGCCGATGGCGGCCGCAGACATAGCGGTCTCCGCCGCAGGTTCGACCTGCTGGGAGATCTGCTTGCTCGGAGTTCCCGCTTTACTTGTCGACGTGGCCACAAATCAGACCTCGCTCGCGAAGGAACTGAATCGGAGGGGTTGCGCAATCCACGTAGGGAATCAGACTGTCTCCAGTGGGGCTATTGCGCAAGAGCTGCGGCGACTATGCCAATCTCGTGAGCTGAGACAATCCCTGGCGCAGCGCTCGCGGGCCTTAGTGGACGGTGAGGGCGCTAAGCGCGTCGTCTCCGTTCTGCGCGGCATGGAAGGCTGGCAGCTGCGGCTGGCTCGCGCCGAGGACCAACGCACGCTGTGGGAGTGGGCGAACGATCCAGAAGTGCGTGCGGCGTCGTTTTCATCGGCGCCCATTCCATGGGAAACACATGTCACCTGGTTCGCTGAAAATTTCAACCAAGGCAAAAGCCTTATGTTGATTGCTGAGGACGAGCAGGCGATCCCGTTTGGGCAAGTTCGCTTTGATCTCAGAAGCGACGGAGAGGCCGAGTTGAATATCAGCCTGGCGCGGGAGAAGCGGGGGAAAGGGCTGGGCGTCCAGGTGATCGAAGCAGGCGTCCGAGAGTTGTTCGGAAGGACCCAATGCCCTCGAGTCCACGCTTTCGTGAAGCCGGAGAACGTGGCTTCTGCGAGGGTCTTTACGCAGGCGGACTTCGTTCGAGTGGGCGTGGAGCGAGTCCGCGGAAACGACGCAGTGCACTTTGTCTATGACCGCAACTGAAATGACGATGCAGGTGTCAATCGAGATTGGCGCACGAACGATCGGGACTGGTCATCCCGTCTATGTGATCGCGGAAGTGTCGGCGAATCACCATCAGGATTTCGAGCAGGCGGTGAAGATCATTCACGCCGCCAAGGACGCTGGCGCCGACGCCGTCAAACTTCAGACCTACACGCCCGACACCATCACGATCGCTTGTGACCGGCCTGAGTTTCGCGTCGAAGGAACTATCTGGAACGGGCGCAACCTGCACGACCTCTACGGCGAAGCCTATACGCCGTGGGAATGGCAGCCCCGGCTGATGAAAGTGGCGAAGGATCTCGGGCTCGATCTGTTCTCGAGTCCCTTCGATGCAACGGCGGTCGACTTCCTGGAAGCGATGAACGTGCCGGCTTACAAGTTGGCTTCGTTCGAATTGGTAGACATCCCACTCATCCAGAAGATGGCGAGTACGAGAAAACCGCTGATCATGTCGACTGGGATGGCGACGGTGGAGGAGGTTGACGAGGCAGTGCTGGCCGCCCGCCAGGCTGGTGCGACCCAGATTGCTCTGTTGAAGTGTACGAGCGCGTATCCCGCGTCTCCGGAGGAAATGAATCTGCGCACCATCCCGGAGTTGTCCCGCCGGTACGGCCTCGCGGTCGGCCTTTCCGATCATTCGATGAGCGCCGCCGTGCCGGTGACTGCGGTTGCGCTCGGCGCCTGCATCATCGAGAAGCACTTGACGCTGACGCGGTCAGAACCCGGGCCCGACAGTGCGTTCTCACTCGAACCGCGCGAATTCAAGGACATGGTGGAGGCGGTGCGCACTGCGGAGAAGGCTTTGGGCGACGTGCATTTCGGCGTCAGCGCGAACGAGGCCCGCAGCCGGGTGTTTCGCCGGTCCCTGTTCGTCGTAAGGGACATGAAGCGTGGGGAGCCATTCACCAGCGACAACGTGCGCTCCATCCGTCCGGGTTACGGGCTGCACACCCGTCACCTGGCTGAAGTCCTGGGCCAGAAGGCTGCCTGCGACATTGCGTGCGGCACTCCGTTGACCTGGGACCTGGTCCACCGGCAATGAAGTTTGTCAGTCCCTTGCTGAAGAAAGTGGTGTATCCCTGGCTGTCGGCGGCTGGCTTTTTTCGTCGCGGATCTGGATCGGGACTGGCGGTCGTGACCTACCACGGCGTGCTCCCGGAAGGATACAAGCCGGTCGATGCCTGCTTCGATGGGAACCTCATAACGGCCGATGCGCTCCGCAAGCAACTGCGCTTCCTCAAAGCGAATTACAACGTCATTTCACCCGAAGATGCTCTGGCTTGGCGCGAAGGCCGGTTCGAATTGCCGCGGCGCGCGGTGCTCCTCACCTGTGACGACGGCCTCCTCAACAACCTGACGGACATGTTGCCGGTTCTTCAGCAGGAAAATTTGCGCTGCCTTTTCTTTGTGACCGGTGCCTCCGCGGGCGATCAACGAACCACTTTGTGGTACGAGGACCTGTTCTTTGTTCTTTACTCTGCTGCCGCGGGAGAATTCGAGATTGCATTCGAAGGGGTCGCAATTCGCGGTGAGTTTAGGTCACAACAGCCGCGGAATGTGGACTGGTGGAATGCAGTGAAGCGCCTGTCGCAGGCGAGAGCAGAGACTCGCCGCTCATTTGTCCGGACGGCAGGCAGTCAGCTCGGGGTTGACTTGCCGCAGAGAATGGGTGGAGCGGATGATCCTTCTTGCCGGCGATTCGGATTGCTGACTCTTCCTGAGTTGCGTGCACTCGCCGCCGTCGGAATGACGATCGGCGCGCATACGATGAGCCATCCTCTGCTGTCGCAGTTGCCACTGGAACTGGCTCGCGACGAAGTTGTCAACTGCCGGGCGCAACTGGAAGGGGCCCTGCAAGCGCGAGTGTGGGCGTTTGCCTATCCCTTCGGAGATGCCGCGTCCGTAACACCCCAGGTGTTGTCGATGCCCCAGGAGGCTGGCTACGCTGCGGCCTTTCTGAACTTCGGCGGCGGGCTCGGCGCAAGTCTCCCGGCCTATGCACTGCCGCGAATTCACGTCACGGCAGAAATGAATCTCGCTGAGCTCGACGCCCATGTCTCGGGTTTTCATGCTCGGTTGCAGAAATATGCGGGCCGGAGCTGAGCCTTGCGGCAACGGATAGATTGGTAGTATTAGGTATTCGCGAAACCTTGTCTCCGCAGAATGAAAAGTTGCGACTCGTCCTGCTCCGCGAGATACCGGAAGACGCGGAGTTGCGCCAGCATTGGAACGCGCTGGTCGCACGCGTGGATCGACCGCAGGTTTTCTACACCTATGAGTGGTCACTGGCAGTGCAGCATGCGTACCATGAGAGTCTGCATCCCCTGCTCTTTCTGGCTTATGGCGCGCAAGAATATCTCTGCGGAGTGGCGGCTTTGGCCGGTGATCCCGCCGGGAGAACGGCGTCGTTCTTGTGCGCGAACACTGGGGACTACTGCGATTTTCTCGCCGTGCAAGAGCACAAGCACGGATTCGTAGCCGACGTGCTCACGGAGTTGCGGAAGCAAGGCATCGATGACATCACACTGACCAACCTGCCTGCCGACTCCAATACGCCGGCGGCAATTCGCCGGTCAGCGGCGCAAAGCGGTTACCATTGTTTCGCACGCACGGCGTATGAGTGTGCGCAGGTCTCGCTGGAAAAGATCGAACGCCGCCCCGAGGGGAACAAGCCGGTTCTTCCGCGCAAGAAAATGCTGCGCCGCTTCCTGAATGCCATGGGCCGCGAGGCGCCGGTGCGCTTAGATCACGCCCAATCGTGGGACACGATCAAACTGCTCCTGCCTTCATTCGTGCAGGCGCACGTGGCACGGTTTCTGGTGACGGGACGCATCAGCAACCTGGCCCGCCCGGAACGGCGTGTCTTTCTCGAAGAATTGGCCAAGTTGCTTTCGGATTCAGGCTGGATAAGGCTTACTAGACTCGCAGCGGCAGAGAAGACCTTCGCCTGGAATTATGGTTTTCAATTCCGGGACACCTGGTTCTGGTATCAGCCGACCTTCGACAGCGATCTGGAGAAATATTCACCTGGATTTTGTCTGCTGGCAAAGATCATCGAAGAAGCGGCCGAGAATCCTGCTTTGAAGGTGGTTGATCTCGGACTCGGCGCTGAGGGATACAAAGACCGGTTCGGAAACCAGTCGCGCAGAACGTTGTGCGTGACATTGCGTTCGTCTGCCGCCGGACAAGCCCGTGAAGTTTTGCGCTACGGTGCTGCAAGCGTGGTCAAATCCTGGCCCCCCTTGGAAGCGGTCGCACGCGCGGCCTCATCGCGGCTGCAGCGCGTGAGAGAGCAGATTCACCATCAAGGTCTCATCCCGACAGCGGCCCGCCTGACCCGGTGGGGCCGCGAGTTCCTCTGGTCTGAGGATGAAGTCTTCTTCTTTGAGTGGCGTGGCGCCGAAACTCCCGACTCAAGCGCTGCCCGGCTGGAGCCGCTCGGCGCCAGCCAATTGGCGTCTGCAGCGTCGCAGAACTGCGACGACAAACAGACGCTGAGCTATTTGCTGCGCGCCGCGGCTCGCCTGCGGGCGGGAGGCGCAGAAGGCTTTGGACTGGTCGATACAGAAGGCAAGTTCTTACACTTTGCCTGGGTCACGGGCTTTGATGGTTTTTTTCTTTCTGAGCTCAATGCCAGGGTGCATGCGCCTTCGCCGGACTGCGTCATGCTTTTCGATTGCTGGACACCGATGGGGGTGCGTGGCCATGGATACTACGCTCAAACCGTCGCTCTGGTCGGAAAGCGATTTCAGAGGCAGGGAAAGAAGCCGTGGATCTTCAGTGCGGCTCGTAACGTGGCTTCCCTGCGAGGACTGGAAAAGTCTGGCTTCGAGCGCCGCTACTCGCTGGTTCGCCGGCGTGCATTGCTCTGGCAGAGGATTCGGGGCGAGACTCCGAAATCGGCGGAAGAGCCGGTAACGGAGGTTTCGGCCCGCGTTTGAACGCGCGGCTAGGCAACACGATGCGGGTTCTCCTGCTACATCCCGAAGACGTGCCACAACGCGGGCCGTGGTCCCGGCAGCGTTGGGATCTCGTGGTCGATCTCGGGAAGTCTTCCCGGTACTCCGAAGAAGCCTGGGCGAAACAACTTGAGTGTCCTGTGCTTCGCGCGGACTCGTTTCGGCTGGGTATGTCCGACGCGGAACAGGTGCGGAATGTCCTCTCCACGGGGCGCGGCCGCTTGATTGACGAGGAAGGGATCGATTGGTGGGACCTTATTTGTCTGCTGGTGGTGTCAGATTTACTGAACGTACTGGCACTGCAGCGCGTCGCAAACGAGATCACCGGGACGGTTGAGTTGTGGAGCACTCGTTCGGGATGGCCGGCCAGCGTGATGGCCTCGGCGCTTGGCCAACCGTTGCAAAGCTTTTCCGCAGGCCATTTTGCGCGCATCGCGGCCGGGGCCGGTCATTATTCCGGACTGCTCCGGCGTTTCTCGGCGGCACAGCTGAGAGAGATCTTTCTGGACAAGTATGACTCCAGCTATCGCTGGCGCTCGCGAGTTGCGTCGAAGCCAAAGAGTAGCGCCGACCCGGTGGTGCTGCTTCCTAGCGCCTACAGCAATGTTTCTCGCATGGACGCCGATTACGCCCGGCTTCTGCCACAACAGTCGTTTCTGTTGGTGGCCACGCGACACAGTGCAAGGCAGTTGACGTCTCCTTCGAACGTTCACGTGCGGGACCTGGCCGCATACGCGACGGGCGATTTTCCAGCGGCCGAAATCTTATCGCTGGTTGAACGCTGGACGAAACTAAAAGCAGAGCTGCGCGCGTTCTCAGAACTGCGAATGCTTGTTGAGTTGGGCATACTGAATTCCCTACCTGGCTGGCTTCGCGATGGCCTTTGCGCCCGCAATGCCTGGCGGGAAGTGCTCGAGCGTGAACCTGTTTGCGGCGTTCTGTGCGGCGATGACAGTAATCGATACACGCGACTGCCAGTAATGCTTGCAGCGAAGAGCAAGATCCCCACTGTAGATTTTCACCACGGAGCCTTTGACGGGCGTTATTTGTACAAAGACTTGCCGTGCGACCTGTACATGGCGAAGAACGAGATGGAGCGGGATTATCTGCTGCGTGTGTGCCGTCTTGCGGCCGAAAGGGTCGTCATTGCAGCCCCGCCGCGTGCTAACTTTCCGACGAGACGGCCGGATGGGTCGCATGGGCGGTCGGTGATCTTGTTTTCCGAGCCGTACGAAGCCGTGGGCATGCGCTCCGAAGAGGTCTACCGCGAACTCCTTCCACGCCTGTTGCAGGTGGCACGCGAGAATGGCCGCAGGTTCGTCATCAAGCTGCATCCATTTGAAAGCCTTGCCCAGCGCCGGAGGCTGGTGCGTGACATCCTGGGTCCGGTCGACGGCGAACTCGTAACCGTGCGCGACGATCCTCTTACCGACGACCTTATCTCGCAGGCCTGGTGCGGTGTCACGGTCGAATCCACTACGGTAATGGACTGCTGGGAAAACGGAGTTTGCTGCTTCCTCTGCGGATGGCTAACGCTCTCGCCCTTTGACTATGTACAGCAGTACGCCCGCTTTGGCGTAGGCGAAGTACTGGAGGGTCCTGAGCAGATCGCTGAAGTTCCGGCGAGGCTGGTCGACTTCTACCATCGTCCCGCGCCGGCGATACTCACTACTGCGGCCGATCCTGCCACACTGCAGCGCTGGCTGACTTCCCGAGTTCGGGAACCTTATGGGGCGAGGTCGGCTTCATGAGCGATCCGATCGTCGACGATCTGCCCGAGAACGCGGCCGCGAGCCAGCAATTCCGCTCTCAAGTCGGTCACATTTCGAAGCATTCCGGAGTGCTTTTCGCGGGAACGATTTTTTCCGTCGCCCTAGGCTACCTCTTCAAGGTGTATCTAGCCCGCGTGCTGGGAGCGGAGGCTCTTGGCGTTTACGCCCTCGGCATGACGCTGGTTGGATTCGTGGGGGTCTTCAACTCGCTCGGTTTTGCGGAGTCGGCGGTGCGCTTTGGCTCGGTGTACCGGGCCACGGACAAACCGGATCGCTTGCGGGCTTTGCTCTGGTGGGGCGGGCTGATCCTGCTGGTCGCGAACGTTCTGTCTGGCGTGATCTTCTGGCAGACGGCAGGAGTCATAGCGCTCCGCTTTTATCATTCTGGGTTGTTGGCCCGATATCTGCCTTGGTTTGTGGCACTGATGGTGATCGGGGTGATCTCCACTTTCTACGGACGGATTCTGGCGGGATACAAAGCGGTTGGTCGTCGCACCGTGATTACCAACTTTATTGGAAATCCGGCGACGATGTTGCTTGCCGTAATCCTCATCCAGATGGGCTGGGGGCTGTCGGGATATTTGCTGGCCCAGGTTCTGTCCGCGATGTTGGTGGTCGTACTCCTGCTGATCGTGGTGTGGAAGCTCACACCCCAAAAAGCGCGCTACTTCTGGCCGTGGCCGGCGCGGCTGGGGCCGGAGGTCTGGTCATTCTCCGCCGCCGCGATGGGTATCATGCTGCTCGACTTCTTCGTGGGCCAAACCGATAAGATTGCTTTGGGTTTTTTCCTGGGCGCGCGCAGTGTGGGGATCTATTCGGTGGCTGCAGCAGTTGTGGTGTACGAAAGCCTGGTTTTGAGTTCCGTGAATCAGGTGTTTTCCCCCATCGTCGCTGACCTGCATGCACGGGGAGAACACGCGATGCTGGGGCGGTTGTATAAGGCGCTTGCGAAATGGGTACTTGGGCTGACGTTGCCGCTAGCCATCACCGTGATCGTTTATGCCCGTCCCTTCATGCGCACCTTCGGTCATGAATTTGAAGCGGGCTGGCCCATCCTGATCATTGGGACGGTGGGCCAACTGGTAAACTGCGGTGTTGGTTCCGTCGGTTTGCTCTTGTGGATGTCGGGGAACATGCGTCGTCTCCTCAGAACGCAGGCGGCGATGGCGGGGGTGATGATCGTTGCCAACATCGCCTTAATTCCAATCTGGGGCATTATTGGTGCGGCGGTCGGGGCGGCAATCACCAACGTCGGTACGAATATTTGGAATTGGCTGTCGGTTCGCAAGGTTTTTGGTTTCTCACCTTTCGGTCGGGGTTTTGTGCGATTACTTGCTCCATCCGTCGCGTCGGTGCTCGTCGCGTTGCTCCTGAAACATGAATCAAACATGCTGGGGCACGACTGGTTGGCGATTGTGATTTGTTTGCTGGGAACCTATGCTGTTTTTGCGGGAGTGACTGCCATTTCCGGCATTTCCCCAGATGACCGTCTTGTCGTGGACGCAATGTGGTCTCGAATCCGGCGACCGTCTCGGGATTCGAAAGGGATTGTACCGTGAGCGAGATGCGCGTGATAAATCTGCCGGCTGAACTATGTGTGCAAGCCGAGGAACGATTCGGCGCCAAGTTTGGCGGCCTTGAGCAACTGCTGGAATATGTTCTGCGCGAATTGCTGCGCGATGATGCGACGCGTGCGGACGAGCAGGAACAGCACCTCGTCGAACAACGACTGCGGGATCTTGGATACCTATAACGTCGCGATCCACACCCGAAGCGATTGAGGAGAGTTTGCCAGGACCTGTGGCTTCCACGGACGACGAATTGCGGATCGACGATACTCCGAATTTTCAATTTGTAAGAGCATCGCGGTGCTCTCCTCTCCTGCTTCAGGAAATCAGTCGTTTTCTAGACACCCAGCTCACATCGCATCCCTTCCAGTTGCCCGAATGGTCTGGAGGGGCAGACGGAGCGTACGTGGCATTGCTCCGTCGTCAAGGGCGACTGCAGTGGTTTGCACAGTGCGGGTTGCTATACCCGGCGGGGCGAGTTGTGCGGGCGATCCGGGCGCTTACGGTGAACAGAGGCCCGATTTGCGATGACCTCGCAGTGATGGAACTCGGGCTGCGCCGGTTGGTTGCCGAAGGCCGCAAGAGGAGAATTGCGTATGTCGAAATCGCTCCAGAGTGGTCGGGGGCGTTTGCGGAGTCCGCAAATGCCCTCCTCGCGCGGAACGGGTGGCAAACTCTTCCCGGCGCGAGAAGTTCCTTGCGACTTGATTTGAGCCCCGACTCCGAGCACCTGTTCGCAAGTTTCCGCAAGGGGACGCGATACGAGATCCGTCGCGCGGAACGCGAGGGAATCAAAGTGACCATCGCCCGTGAGGAAACAGATTGCCGTGATTTCGTTCGGCTCTACGCAGCAATGTTGAGTCAAAAAAAGATCAGTGGGGAGGACTCGGATTTCTTGTCCCGCCACCTCCGCTGGCTTGTCGCCGATCAGGGACGAGGTGCTCTGTTCCTCGCCTGGGAAGATGGAACGCTACGGGGAGGGGCTGCGATCTTTCGCTCCGGCATTCGGTGCTGGTACGTTTGGGGAGCAACTTCGAAAGAAGGGAAATTCAGCGCTGGCCACCTGCTGCAATGGCACGCTATCCAATGGGCTAAGGAACAGGGCTGCATCGAGTATGATTTTGGCGGTTTTCGCGAAGGCATGAGCACCGGGCCCGCTCTCTTCAAAAGAGGTTTTTGCGATCGCGTGGTCCATTTCCTTCCCTCGCACAGGTACGTTGTGAGCCCGGGCCGTTACCGCATGTTGAATTTCATCTCCGGGGTGCGGCGCAGTTTCTCGCGACGTCCGAGTTCGACCACGCACCAAAATCTTGGAGAACTCGCCGATTAAGATAGAATCATGGCGCAGTGTGCCGAACTAGCGCTAGCGTCAACGCGGGAATGGGTTTGGCAATTCGGCAGATGGAAAGCAAAGAGTCGCTGACGCAGGTTGAGCGCGATGCGCGGGAGAGGCTCTATCCGTCCCTCAGCAACCCGAGCTGGCTCGTGCTGGCAAAGCGGCGCGAAATTCTCCGTGCGTGGCTGACCAGGCTTCCTCCTCGTGAGCTCCGCGTTCTCGATGTGGGTGGGCGCGTTCAGCCTTACCGCCCGCTGCTCAATGGACGGCCGAACCGCTACCTGGCTCTGGATATGAAGTACACGCCGGTCGTTGATGTCGTAGGCCAAGGTGAAGCGATGCCCTTCGGGGGAGATAAGTTCGATTTCGTGATCTGCACTCAGATGCTGGAGTACGCACCGGACCCGAACCGCGTGATCACAGAAATTTATCGGGTGCTCAAGCCTGGGGGCTGTCTCTTCTTGAGTGTACCTTCAGTCTATCCCCGCGAGACCGACGACGTTTGCTGGCGCTTCATGCCGCACGCCTTGCGTACTCTGCTGTGTCGGTTCCACCAAACCGAGATCGTCCCGGAAGGCACGAGCATCTCCGGTTTCTTTCGGACGATTTGCGCTTGCCTCGTACTTTTTGCCCGTCCGGCCGCGCTGCGCGGACTTCTCCGGTATGCGCTGGTCCCTATGCTCAACTTAACGGCCGTCAGTCTCGAGTGGATGCTTCCCAGCTTCAACGATCGGTTCGCCGCCAATTTCAGTGTCTGGGCGCAAAAGTAAGGGGTCGCATCTCGACACCTATGCGATGGTAATCATCCAAAATCCTAAGGGGGCGGAGCTTTGAAGGTCCGCAATATATGGCGCAGAGGGTTCGATCTGCTGCCTCTGCGGGGATTTCATTTTGATCGTCCGTTGGTCTTGTTCGAAAGTGATGACTGGGGCCGCGTCGGGCTGCGCGATGAAGGAGGCCTCGAGCAACTTCGGGCCTCAGGTTTGGTGCTGGGCGACCGGGCATATGATTTCTACACGCTTGAGACGGCCGAAGATCTTGCCGCGTTATCAAGCGTGCTGAGTCGTCACCGAGATTCAAGCCAGCGCTACCCTTGCGTGGGAATGAACTTCATTGTGTCCAATCTCGACTTTGCGAGAATGAGCTCGGATATACCTCGGGAGATCCATCTTCTACCTCTGGCCGAAGGCCTTCCCCAAGGTTGGAGCCGGCCTGGACTGGAAGGCGGTTATCGTCAAGGAATTGCTGACGGAGTCTTTTTTCCCGCGTTGCACGGGAGTACGCATTTCTGCCAGTCTGCAATCGAGCGGAATTTGTTGGAGAACGGCGAACGCGCCGCTTTGCTGCGGACTCTGTGGCAAGCGGGAACCCCCTACATCCACTGGCGAATGCCTTGGATCGGATATGAGTACTGGGATGCGGAGAAGCCTGAAGACGAGCGAATGTTGGCGGCGGATGCGCAGCGGACGCTAATCGGCCAAACCGTCGGTGCGTTCGCCAAGATGTTTTCCATGCTCCCGCGTTCGGCTTGTGCTCCTGGCTATCGGGCCAATGACGACACTCACCGCGCCTGGGCACAACACGGAGTTCGAGTCGCGCAGAACGGCCCCGGGGTGTTCGCGCCCCCGCACTTCGACCGGTTCGAGATTCTGCACCTTTTCCGCACAGTGGAGTTCGAACCTGCGACCGACTCAGGGTTTTCGGTCGAGAAGTCTCTGCGGCAGGCGGAGGCGTCTTTCGAGCGCGGCCGGCCCGCGATTGTTTCGGTGCATTCGATCAATTTCCATTCCACGGTCCGGGATTTTCGCAGTCGCACGCTTCAGGCGCTTGACGAATTTCTTACCGCACTCGAATCGAATCACGAGGATCTGCTGTATCTTCACGATGAGAATCTGTACGAGTTGGCGAGCAAGGGGGCTTACCAAACGCCGCGAGGAACCGTGCAGGTGAATGTGACGCGAAAGACCTTTACCAGGGCCGGATTGGCGAGGCAGGAACCTGAATGACCCGGAAATCGATTTCGCTCGTAACCGTCGATTGCCTGCGGGCCGATCATGTTGGCTTTATGGGTTACCATCGTCCTACAACTCCGTTTCTGGATTCTTTGGCTGCCGAGAGTTTTGTTTTTCCCGTCGCGATCGTCGCGGGCGCGCCGACTTACTACTCCCTTCCGGCAATCCTCGCTTCTCGATATCCGTTGGCGCTAGGGCGCGACGTTCTGGGACTCGCCCCGGACGAGCCGACTCTCGCGACTACGCTGAAGCAGGCGGGGTATGCTACCGCAGCAATCGGCGCGGCGAATCCTTATCTTTCGCCGAGGTTCGGGTACGAGCAGGGTTTCGACGTGTTTCGCGATTTTCTGAACGAGGAAACGACGCCTCTTTCCGCTGACCGCGCCAGCAATGGGGCGATCAACATCGCAAATTCGGTTCCCGCCAACGGTTGGGCGGGTCGCTTGAACCGGAGGCTGCAGAGAGTCCGTCCCGCACTGGGGCCCCTGGGAATTGTCTATGACGAACTGTATTTTCAATACTGTCAGCACGTGACGCCAGAGGCGAAGTCGCTCAATTCACTGCGGCGGTTTCCTGCTGCCGACGTGATCGTAGATGAAGCCCGCCGGTGGCTCGAGTCAGTCGGCGACGCGCCGTTTTTTCTCTGGCTGCACTTCATGGATCCGCACTCTCCCTATTACCCGAAGGAGGAGGCTCTTGCGTTAATGGGCGATTCCCCGGTCACGCCCTACCGCGCGCGCTATTTGAATTCCTATTGGAACCGTTCTGATCTCGGACCACGGCGACTGGCTCGCCATCGTGACCAGATCGTCGCGCTGTACGATGCCGGAATTCGCTGGGTCGATACGCAGGTAGCGCGCCTGATTGAATTGCTGCGAGAGTCTAACCGCTGGGATCGCTGCATCTTTGCCCTGACTGCCGACCATGGCGAAGAGTTCCTCGATCATGACGGACGTTATCATCCACCGTCGCAATTACGAGAAGAGTTGATTCGTGTGCCTTTGCTTTTGCGGGTGCCCGGCGCCATGAAAAAAGAAGTAGAGAAGGCTCCGTTCAGCCTTCTTCATCTCGCTCCCACATTTTTGGACGCCGCTGAGTTGTCCGTTCCCTCAGCGTTTCAAGGCGCCAGCTATTGGTCCGAGATACGACATGGCGTACCCTACGATTCTGTAGCGATTTCGGAGTGCGTAGCAGGCTGCACCAATCCCTTCGTGCCTGAGAATCGTCTGGGCCCACGCGTGCTGTCTGTGAGGGGAGCGCGCTTCAAGCTAGTGCTGCATTTCGATCCCCTAAAGGATGAACTTTACGACTTGGAAACAGACCCGGGCGAGAAGGCGCCTCTCTCGCCCGCCGCCCACAAGCCGGAGCGACGGCGTTTGCTGGAGATCGCGCGCCAGCACCTGCAGCAGTCGCCCCAGCGCCGTGACGTGAATGCACGCGTACGTGCGCGCCTGCGCCAAGTTCGACTCGAGCCGAAGCGGATCCACGCATGAAGCTGATTCGCGTCCTGGTGGATAGTTTTGCCGACGAGGACGCGCTCAATGCGCAAATGAGCAACGCGCGCGAGATCATCAGCCGGCTCGATCCGAATCGTTTTCATGTCAGCACGTTCGTTCTCGGCCAACCGGACCCCAGGCTGATTCAGAGGCCGAACACGTGTCTGATCCAACTCCCACGGCTCCGCCAGACTCCGAGAATTCTTGCCGAATTCATCAGAGGAAAGCATGACATTCTTTTTTACATCAAGGCTTCGCCTGCCGCGCGACTGTATCTTGCGTTGCGGCTAAGGAGGTTCGACCGCCGGATTGTGGTAGGCACCGTCGAATCCCAGTCGGACCTTCGGAACGAGCCGACCATCAAGCCCGAGCTGATTCGCCTCTGGGAACGCACCATCCTTCGAAGCGATTTTCTGTTCAGCAATTCATCGTCAGTGAAAGCAAGTCTGGAAAAAGAGTATGGACTCCCAAGCGAGATCGTTCCCACAGGCGTGGACACGAAGTTCTTCACTCCGGCGGGGGATCGTGCGGCGAACACTCGCGTGCGCGTGCTTTTTGTGGGGTCCTTGCGCCCATTCAAAGGGCCACAATTATTGATCCGGGCTGCCGCACAGTTTCCTGCGAGCGATTTCGTCATTGTGGGAGAGGGCATTATGGCTGCCGAACTTGGCGAAATGATCCGAAGGGAGCGGCTCGCGAATGTGCAGCTTGCCGGCGCTCTATCTGCGTCGGCTCTGCGCCAACAATATCGTGAGGCCGACATCTTCCTGTTCCCATCCAGTTGGGAAGGCTCTCCAAAGGTCATCTCCGAGGCGGCCGCTTGCGGTCTGCCGGTCATCGCGCGCAGGGATTATCGTCCCGAGACCGTGGTGGACGGGCAAACCGGATACCTGGGTGGCAGCGACGACGAACTTCTAGAAAAGCTAGCCAAACTCATTGCCAGCGCCGAACTGCGCCGCGAAATGGGGCGTGCTTCGCGCGCTCACATTGAGCGCTTCGATTGGGATCTGATCACGCGCCGTTGGGAAGAAATCTTTGTCGAGTTGGCGTCGAACCCGGGGAGTGCGGCGCACTCATGAGCCCATTGGTCACAGTCCAATCGGCCCGACCACCCATTCACGTGCTCACGTTAACGCCTTTCTATCCAAGTGAGCGCGACGATGGCGCCGGCTGCTTCGTTTCCGAGCCGCTTGAGTGGGTGGCCAAGCTTGGCGTGGTGCATGAGGTGATCGCCGTGCAGCCGTTTTATCGGGAGAGACTTCGGGCGCCACAGTCCGGTGTTCCGGCGACATGGCTTCGCTACTTTTCACTGCCCGGAGGTTTTGGACTGCCGACTGCCGGGGCATTCGTTTTCGCGCGGATTGTGGGGCGAGTGCGTGAACTGCAGCGCTCGCAGCGCATCGATCTGGTGCACGCACACGCCCCTCTGCCTTGCGGACATGCTGCTCTGCTCTTGGGTGCCGAACTCGGACTTCCGTATGTGGTCTCGGTGCATGGACTCGATGCGTTCGGCACCGCGCAAGTCGGTGGGCGGGCGGGTGAGTGGTGCCAGCGCATTTCGCAGCGTGTGTACCGTTCGTCGCGGCGGGTGATTTGCATCAGCGAGCGCGTTCGCGAGCAAGTTCTAGAGGGTGTAGGAGGCAAGTGCCGCACCTCCGTGGTTTACAACGGCGTGGATCCAGGGCTGTTTTTGCCGGGGGAAGAATCGTCAACCGCCGGGCCGGTCGTGCTGAGCGTCGGGAACCTGATCCCAATCAAAGGGCATGATCTGCTCGTCCGCGCGGTGGCGTCGCTCGTGGCTGAGTTTCCGGCGATCATCCTGGAGATTATAGGCGATGGCCCGGAGCGCTCGCGCCTGCAAGGTCTCAGCCGGGAACTCAATATCGTCGAGCGCGTCCGCTTTCTCGGACGTCAGTCAAGACACCAAGTCGCTGAGGCCATGCGCCGCTGCACCGTGTTCGCTTTGCCCAGCCGCTATGAAGGGTTGGGTTGCGTCTACCTGGAAGCGATGTCGGCCGGCAAACCGGTGATTGGGTGCCGCCAACAAGGCATTGCCGAGATCATCCAGCACGGATCGAACGGGTTTCTGGTAGGCCCAGACAACGAAAGGGAACTGACACTGGCTCTCGCCATGCTGCTCCGCGACGAACAACGCCGGCGCGCTCTGGGTTCCGCCGCCCGAGACACGATTCTGGAGCGGCTTACACTCGCCCAGCAAGCAGAAAACCTGGTGCGGATCTACCGGGAGTCGGCTGCATGAGGCGCCGCCTGGTTATTCTGACGGAGATTATTTCTCCGTACCGCATCCCTTTGTTCAACGCGCTGGCGCGCCAACCGAAAGTGGATCTGCATGTAATCTTTCTGGCGGAGACCGACCCGAGCCTGCGCGATTGGCAAGTTTACAAAGAAGAGATCAAGTTTTCATATCAGGTTCTGCGATCGTGGAGGAAGCGAGTCGGCCGGTACAACGCGTTGCTCAACTTTGGTCTGGGTCGAGCGTTGAAGGATGCGAGGCCCGACGTGATCCTGTGCGGGGGCTACAACTACGTTGCCTCTTGGCAAGCCCTATCCTGGGCGCGAGTGCACGGCATCCCGTTTCTTCTCTGGTCCGAGAGCAACCTGCAAGACTTGCGTCGCGGCCATGCGCTGGTAGAGATGCTCAAGGCCGAATTTCTTCGGCAGTGCAGCGGATTCGTGGTGCCCGGTCAATCGGCCCAAGACTATCTTCGTGCCCGCAAAGTCAAAGACGCCTCGATCTTTACCGCGCCCAACGCGGTCGACAATGACCTGTTTGCCGCGGCCGCAGCCGATGCCCGGCAAAACGCGCCTGCACGGCGTGCGGAACTCGGCCTACCCATTCGCTATTTCCTTTACCTGGGACGCTTGGTCCCGGAAAAAGGAGTATTTGATTTGCTGGCTGCTTATGCCAAACTGGATGAGCGGACGCGTGAAAAGATCGGGCTGGTCTACGTCGGGGACGGCGTCTCTCGCCACCAGTTGGAAGAGCAAGCCGCCACGATTTCGCCGGGAATGATAAGATTCGCTGGCTTCGTGCAGCGCAATCCTTTAGCAACGTATTACGCACTCGCCGAGATGCTGATTCTACCCACATACAGTGATACTTGGGGACTGGTCGTGAATGAAGCCATGGCTTGCGGCTTGCCGGTGTTAGTCAGCCGCGTAGCCGGATGCGCCGCCGACCTGGTAACCGAGAACTGGAACGGTCTGCTGATTTCGCCCGGGGACGTGCCGGCACTGTCTACCGCGATGGAGAGTCTTGCCGGCAATTCCGAACTTCGTTTATCGATGAGCGCCAACAGTGAGCAGCTCATTACCCGCTGTTCGCCGCTCGCCTGGGCCCTCGGGATTTCCGAGGCAATCGAGACACCGGGGGCGGCTAGTGACTGAGCGATTGCCAAAGATGGTGTTGACTGCGGGAGCCGTTCTGTTTCCACTCCTGCTGCTCTATGTCGCGTTTTCCCGCCCCGGCTACTTTTCGAGCCCCGATTTCCTCGCGCAGTTGATTGGTCTCGAGTTGCTCCTTGCCGCGCTGTGGATGTACCGTCGAGTTTTTCTAACGCTCGTGATCTTGGCCTTTCTGTTCGCGGGCACGGGCGTCCCCTTTGGCGGAATGTGGACTACCGCGCGTTGGGGTTTTCTGCTCGCGGGCGCCGCGGTGGGTTGCTTCATCATGCTCAAGGAGCGAGGCAGCCACTTTGGCCTTTTTCACGCGCTCAGCATATTAGCTATCCTTTCGGCGCTCGTCTCGGCGGCCGTTTCCCGCTATCCCGGATTTGCTTTCTTGAAGGCGGTGAGCCTGTTTTTGCTGTTCGCTTATGCGGGCACAGGGGCACGGCTTGCTGTTGCTGGTCGCGAAAACCGCTTTATCGCTGGGCTCCTCGTTGGCTCGGAGATCTTTGTCGGGTCGGTGGCTGCGTTTTACTTTCTCGGAAACGAGGTCATGGGCAACCCGAACTCGCTGGGGGCGGTAATGGCGGTCGTCGCCCCAGTTCTATTGTGGGGGATGTTGATCGACCCGGGACCGCTGGTTTACTACCGGCGTCTCGTACTGTACGCCGTTTGCATGTACCTGTTGTTCCAGAGTCATTCCCGGGCGGGTTTGGCTGCCGCGTTCATCTCTTGTTGCCTGCTTTGTCTGGCTCTGCGCCGGTACAAGTTGTTCGGACAGGGAATGATCATCCTCCTCGTTCTGATTACCTCGGCCGCCATCTTCGACCCGCCCGCGTTTTCGGCGAGGGTTTCCTCTCTTACGAGTTCGATCGTGTACAAGGACCAGGATCCGTCCCAGGGTATTTTTGCTTCGCGAATATCGCCGTGGCAAGCAGCTACCGACAGCATCCGCAAGCATCTTTGGTTTGGATCGGGATTTGGCACAACCGATACGGGTCAGGATGCCAGCGCCCACTTGAGCAAGTTCACCAGCACCTCAGACGCAACGTCAGAAAACGGCAGCAGCTACCTGACTATTACTTCGTGGGTAGGGATCGTTGGCGTCGGGCCTTTCCTTCTAATGCTGTTCGCACTCGCGGGCAAAGTTCTCCGAACGGTCCTGTGGATGCTGAATACTGGAAGCCCGTTTCATCCTGCGGTTCCGGTAGCGATGATCATAGTCGCTGGCCTGCTGCACGCCGGTTTTGAAGACTGGATGTTTGCACCCGGGTACTACCTGTGCGTGTTCTTTTGGAGCTTCGCTTTTATTCTGGTCGACGTTGCGCCTTGGGCTCCCCTTCCGAGTTTTAACGTCTCGTGGCGCCCCTGGTTGATGCGGCAGGGTATGGGTGGCGTTGCTTCGAGCCGATAATGCATCTGTTCATCAACTCCCTGGCCGCCAGCGCGGGCGGAGGTCTCACCTACATACGCAACGTGATTCCCCACATGGCCACGACACCCGGCTTGCGGGCGACTGTGGCCCTTCCTGCCGGCCTTCGGGAAGAATTTCGGGCCTTTGCTGACGTTGACTTCGTGGAATTGAAAGTCTCGCCGTCGCGCCGTTTCTGGCACGAACAATTCGTACTCCCAAGTCTGATCCGGAAGTGTCGTGCCCAGATTCTGCTTTCTGCGGGAAACTTCGCGCTGCGTACCTCTCCGGTACCTCAGATCCTGCTTTCGCGCAATTCGCTTTACACGTCGAAAGACTTCTATCGCGACTTGCTGTCGCGGAGTGAGTATCGTACTTGGCTGGATAGTCACCTGCGAGGTCTGATTGCCCGGAGATCGATTGCATGGGCTGACATCACTGTCGCCCCGAGCGAGGCGTTCGCGGTTGAGTTACGAAAATGGACCGGCAGCTCCCGGATCCGGGCCATTCATCATGGATTTGACCGGGTGGTCTTTACCCGCGACACGAGTCCGTTGGCCTCAGACGTCGAGCAAAAGCTGAAGGCTGCCGAGGGTGGTCTGAGGCTCCTCTTCGTCAGTCACTATAACTACTACCGGAATTTCGAAACCGCCCTTCGGGCGCTTCCGCTCCTTCGGGATCGTGTCGCTGGCCGGGCAGTCAAACTACTGCTGACGTGCAGGCTGGCCGCAGGCGAGAATCCGGGAGCGTATCGCCCGGAGGCGGCGGCGAAATTGGTGCGCGACCTTGGAGTTTCGGATATGGTCGTCGAACTAGGAGCGATCCCATACCGCCAACTACATCGTCTTTATCGTCAGGCGGACATCTACCTAACGCCAGCGTACACGGAGACTTTTGCGCATCCTCTGGTTGAAGCGATGTCGAGCAGGGTACCCGTGGTCGCATCGGACCTGCCAGTACACAGAGAAATCTGCGGCGATGCCGCACTTTATTTCCCGCGTTTCTCTGCTGAGATGCTTGCCGATCGCATTACGGAGGTTGCGACATCAAGGAATCTGGCCGCGCGTCTATCTGATGCCGGGTTTGCCAGGGCGGGAGCGTTTAGCTGGAGGAGACACGTCCAAGAATTGTTATTGTTAGCTCGCTCGCTGGTTACAAGCGCCTAAATCGGGGCACACTCTCCGTTATGGATGGTCACACAAGGGGTTGCATTTTGCCCGCGACCGCTCTCTTCACGGCTCCAGCGACGCTGGCGATGGCTTGCTCGGAGAGTTCGGGATAAATCGGCAACGACAGCACCTGGTTGGCCGCGGCTTCTGACTGAGGGAACGCTCCCTTGCCGTATCCGAGATCCGCATAGGCGGGCTGCAAGTGCGCGGGCACGGCGTAGTGAACGGCGGTCTGAATGCCTTCCGCGAGCAACGCCGCCCGTAAGCCGTCGCGATCTTCCGACCGCAAGGTGTAGAGGTGATAGACGTGGCGAGCCCAGGGCATTTCGACGGGCAGTTCCACGCCGCAATTCGCAAGCAGGCGATCATACTTGCTGGCCACCTTACGGCGAGCCGCCGTCCACTGCTCCAGGTGCCGCAGCTTTACGCGCAGAATCGCACCCTGCAGGCCTTCCATTCGGTAGTTATAGCCGCGCAGGACGTGATGATATTTTCCGCCTTGCCCCCAATCGCGCAGCATGCGAATCGTTCTCGCGAACTCGGCGTTGTTGGTCGTGACTGCGCCGCCTTCGCCGTAGGCTCCCAGGTTTTTGGTCGGATAGAAACTGAAGCACGTAATATCGGCGACACTTCCAATGGACCGTCCTTTGTACTTCGCGCCATGCGCTTGCGCCGCATCTTCGATCACAACCAGCCCATGCCGGCGTGCCACTTCCAGGATCGGATCCATGTCGGCGGGCTGGCCGTAAAGATGCACGGGCAGAATCGCCTTGGTGCGCGGCGTGATCGCCGCCTCGACCGCACTGGGATCCATTGTGAAAGTGCGGGGATCGATATCCACTAACACCGGCCGCGCTCCCGCGTAGAGGACAGCCGCCACGCTGGCCACAAAGGTAAACGGCACAGTAATCACTTCGTCGCCGTGTCCGACGCCCGCCGCCAGCAAGGCAAGATGCAGGGCGCTGGTGCCGGAATTCAGGGCGATGCATTCGGCTGCTCCGCAATAGGCTGCGAACTCTTGCTCGAATCCCGCCACCTCGGCCCCGAGGACGAATTGGCAAGTGTCCAGAACTCGTGCCACCGCTGCATCAATCTCAGGCTTGATGCTCTGGTATTGCGCTTTCAAATCTAGGTAGGGCACTTGGACGGAAGAGTCAGCCATAAGTCGGACCATACAACAGAAAACCGCTCGGCATCAACTGAACGCCCGTTGCAGCACCTGGACAACGTTGGCGATTCCCAGCGCCGAGCAGGCAGCGAGCCCAGAAGACACGGCTGCGATTCCCCAAAGCACGCGCCGGTCTTTCGGGATCCAGCGATGGAAGGCCAGGAGAACAAAGGGAAGAATCGGAATTGCGAAGCGCGGAAAGTTGCCGCGAGCCCAGTGGGGATAGTTGTACGTGAACAGGCACCACAGATAAAGCACAAGAAAGACAGCCTCAACAAGATGAAGCCGGCAATAGGAACGAAACTCCGGGGACTTTACCATCACGACGACGGCACTCAGCACCAGCAAGATCCAGCCAAAGCTCAGCGCCAGGTTAGTCCAGGGCGCAGGATAGAGCAGCGTCCCTTTGACGATGGCGTAGAACGGAAATCCGAAGAGCCAGCCGCCTTGCCATTGTTGGCTGTGGTAGCTGGTGACGTTAGCTAAGGGATCTCCGAAATGAGCAGCCACGGGAAGGGCATAGAGCACGCCGACCAGCAGGCCGATCGAAGTGGCGGCTGCGAACTTCCTGAAATCGCGCCTTCGGAGCAGCCAAAGGCCGATTCCGAAGAGCGCGAAGAATCCCAGCGGACGCACTACCGTTGCGAGTGACGCCAGCAGGGAAGCGACCAGCCACTGCCCGCGGCGAACACTCACGAACGCCGCAAACAGAAGACACACAAACAGCGGCTCGGACCCGCCCATGCAAGACCGTTGCATCCAGTCAAAACTAAGAATCGCGAAATAGCTGGCGATCCAGCCATCCCACAACCGCCGAGCAAGCAGAGCGGCCAGCAGAGAAGGCACAAGCGAAAACACGAGCAAGGCGGTGCGGTCCGACACGCGGGTGATCGTGGAAAAGGCCGCCATCGCATAAGGTAGCCCCCAGAATTGTTTGACAATGATGCCGTGGAAGTCCCAATGGCGGATGGCCGAGGCGAGGATCATATACGCCGAGCTGTCGCCAAAGTCGTCGACCGCCGCGAAGTAGTTGCGCCCCGAGGACACGAAAGAGACGAAGACGACGAAGCTGAGGCCGACCAACGCGGCGATTTCGGCTCGCGACGGGCCGCTGGAATCCTGCATTTTCAGCGGGTTCGCGGGCTCAGCGAGCGGGCCCGAGTTGGATGGCTCGGTGGGTCTTTCAGTGGGCAACATCAAATCTCGGTTTTCAATGCTCGAACCGGCTCCCGCAATCACCGGATTATAGCGCAGCGATCGGAGATGCCCGCGGGTGGTGTTTAATAGAAGCTGCTCTCGGACTCAGGTTACATCCTGCATGTGCGGAATCTTTGGCATTGTTGGGCAGAACGCCCGCGTCGCACCGGAAGTGCTCGAACGCGCGACACAGTCCCTCGCGCACCGCGGCCCGGATGATTCGGGTACGGTTATTCTGCACGAGTCAATTCCTTGCCCCGTGGAGATCGGTTTGGGCAACCGGCGTCTCGCGATTCTCGATGTCTCCCCCGACGGACATCAACCGATGCACGATGCCGAGACCGGCAATTGGATCGTCTACAACGGCGAGATATATAACTTCCGTGATGTGCGCGGGGAACTCGAGCAGGTGGGAACAAAGTTCTTCAGCCGGTCCGATACCGAAGTTGTTCTTAGGGCTTATGCGCGATGGGGCGAGGACTGTCTGGCGAAATTCCGCGGGATGTTTGCCTTCGCCATCTGGGACGCGCGCCGTCACTGCCTCTTTCTAGCCCGCGACCCGATGGGCATCAAGCCGCTCTACTACGCTCAGTCTGGTTCTTATTTTCTTTTCGCGTCCGAGGTCCGCACGTTGCTAGGGACCGGCCTCGTTCCGCGGCGTCTGGACCACGCTGGACTGGTGAACTACCTGACCTTCGGATCGGCGTACGATCCACTCACGTTAGTGGAGGGAGTTCACGCTCTTCCTTCGGGTTGCACTCTGACGTGGGAAGGCGGAAGTCTGCGTCAGTCGCGGTATTGGGACCTTGTCGACAACAGCTCCACAGAGATCCCGATCAGCCTCTCCTCCGAAAATGAAGACAAAATCTCGGCGCATCTGCAGCCGGTTCTGGAGACGGCCGTTCGCCTCCAGTTAGTCAGCGACGTCCCCGTGGGAGTTTTTCTTTCCGGCGGCATCGATTCTAGCGCGCTGGTCAGCATCCTCAGTCGCGGCGGTGTAACGCCGAGCACGTTTTCGATTGTTTTTCGTGAAGGCGAGTTTTCCGAAGCGCAACACTCTCGTGCCGTCGCGGCGAAATTTCGCACCGATCATCACGAGATCAGC
The DNA here is from genome assembly GCA_963819035.1 of uncultured Acidobacteriaceae bacterium. Taxonomy (GTDB): domain Bacteria; phylum Acidobacteriota; class Terriglobia; order Terriglobales; family Acidobacteriaceae; genus Sulfotelmatobacter. Next base: position 63,750 of record CAWFUU010000032.1, read on the forward strand.
GTTTCGCAGTCTGATGTTTTGGCAGCCATTCCCGATGCCCTTCGCGCAATGGACCTGCCGACAATGGACGGCGTCAATACATATTTCGTTTCCCGCGAGGCGCGGAGAGCTGGTGTAAAAGTCGCGCTCTCCGGCCTGGGCGGTGACGAACTCTTCGCGGGATATTCCAGCTTCCGCACCGTCCCGCGCATGGAGCGCTTCGCTCAACTCTGGAGTCATGTTCCGGCATCGGTTCGTGGCCCGCTGGCGTCGGCCTTTGTCGCGCTCTCTCCGGAAAACGATCAGAATCGTAAACTGGCCTCGCTGGCTCGCGGCAATGGCCGCATTCTTCATCCCTACTTCCTCAGCCGTATGTTGTTCACACCGGCGCAGCAAAATTCTTTGTTTCCAGATGGCGCCCAAGTTGCCGCCAGTGCCACCGCCGAGCTGATTCAGAACCTCGAACGTGCCCGATTGCTCGACCCGATCAATCGAGTTTCCTATCTCGAGTCGCGCTGTTATATGCTCAATACACTGTTGCGCGACGCCGACTTTATGAGCATGTCCCAGGGCCTGGAGGTCCGAGTCCCTCTCATCGATCATCAGTTGGCGAAGGCAGTGCTGGATCTTCCCGGCCGCTGGAAGCTGAACGGCACACCGAAGAAACTTCTGGTCGGTGCTCTGGCGGGATCGCTGCCGGAAGAAATCGTTCATCGTCCGAAGCGTGGCTTCACGTTGCCTTTTGAGCATTGGATGCGTCAGGAACTTCGCTCCGAGATCGAGCCGGTGCTAGCCGAGAAGCGTGTCGCTGGCGGTCCGCTCGCAGGGGTGATGGACGGAACGCAGGTGCAACAGATCTGGAATGATTTCTTACAGGGACGGGTTTCATGGTCTCGGCCATGGTCTCTTTACGTACTGCAGCGCTGGTGCGAGCTGCACTTGTAACTTCTGTGGTCATGCAAAAAGTAGAAGAACTCGCCGAGACGCATGCAACGCCGGCTGGCAAGGTGCCGGTTAGCGTGATCGTGGCGGCGCGCAACGAGGAGAAGAATCTGCCCCGCTGCCTTGAAAGTCTGCGTGAAATTGGCGAGGTCTACGTCATCGATTCGCAGAGCACGGACGCGACGCCCGAGATCGCTCGTGCCTCCGGCGCCAAAGTGGTGCAGTTTCATTACCAGGGAGGCTGGCCCAAGAAGCGGCAGTGGGCGATGGAAAATCTCTCGCTCGCCTTTGACTGGATTCTGCTGATCGATGCCGACGAGACTCTCACACCCGATCTGGTTGAAGAAATTCGCCGCGCTATCCAAAACCCGGATCTCAACGGCTACTACATTTCCCTGCGTATGCATTTTCTCGGCCGAGTTCTCCGCCACGGGGATGCCACCTTCTGGAAGCTTGCATTATTTCGCCGGGGAAAGGGTCGCTACGAGTGCCGTTTGAGAGATCAGGACGGTTCGATGGCCGACATGGAAGTTCACGAGCACGTTGTGGTGACAGGTTCTACGTCGCGCCTCAGCAATCCTCTGATTCATCACAACGTGGAATCCCTTTCGCGTTATATCCAAAAACACGACGAGTATTCCAACTGGGAGGCGCGCGTGTTGTTGCAGGGCGAGCAAGATAGCCCGGAACTTCGGCCGTCTCTGTTTGGCACGCAAGCCCAGCGCCGTCGCTGGCTCAAGAAAAAACTCTATGCCCTCCCTGGCTCTCCGGTTCTTCTTTTTATCTATCGCTATTTCCTGCGGTTGGGGTTTATCGACGGCGTTCCTGGCCTGATCTACTGCGGGTTCCAGGCCGTGCAGATGTTTCATACCAAGGCCAAGATTTACGAACTGAAGGCGAGAATACGCAGGGAAGGGGCGCAAAGGAACTAATCAAGGCATGTGCGGAATCAGCGGTGTGGTGAATTGCGGAGACCGGGAAACGTTGGCACGGATGAATCACGTCCAGGCGCATCGCGGCCCCGATGACTCCGGCCTGTGGGAACGGAAATTCCCGGACGGTTCTTACATCGGCCTGGGAAGCCGGCGCCTAGCCATCCTCGACTTGTCGCCCGGCGGCCACATGCCGATGTGCAACGAGGACCGCACCGTCTGGATCACTTACAACGGCGAGATCTACAACTTCGCCGAACTTCGCCGCGAGCTTGAAGGCAAGGGGCACCGCTTCGCCTCCCACACCGACACCGAAGTGATCCTCCACCTCTACGAGCAGGAAGGTGCGGATTGTGTCAGACGCTTGAATGGTATGTTCGCCTTTGCCATCTGCGATCTTCGGTCCGTGACTCCCACGCTATTCGTCGCCCGTGATCATTTCGGCATCAAGCCGTTCTATTACTTCCATCGCGGTGACCAGTTTGCATTCGCGTCGGAAGTGAAGGCACTCCTGCAGGTTCCCGGGATCGAAGCTGAACTCGATCCGGAATCACTTCATCAGTATTTGACTTTCCTGTGGGTGCCCGATCCCAAGACGATGTTCCGGCGCATCTCGAAGCTCCCCGCCGGTCACTATGCGACGTTGCGCAACGGCGAACTGAAGCTAACGCAGTACTGGGATCTGACATTCCCCGCCGCTAACCATGCCTTCCCGCGCTCGGAAACCGATCTCGCGGAAGAAGTGCGCGAGCGATTCCGCCGATCCGTCGAAGCGCAAATGGTCAGCGACGTTCCCATCGGCGCATTTCTCAGCGCCGGGCTCGATTCTTCCAGCATCGTCGCCATGATGACCCGGGCGAAAAACCAGCCGGTTCACACCTACACCATCACTTTTCCGCGCAAATATCGCGTCGGTGAAACCACGCTCGACGATCCCGAGGTCGCGTCTCGATTAGCTCGCCAGCTGGGCTGCGAGAACCAGCGCATTGTCGTCGAGCCAGAGGTGGCCGAACTCCTGCCCCGGCTCGTCTGGAATATGGATGAGCCTACCGCCGATCCCGCCATCATCACGGCGTATCTGGTTTGCCGCGAGGCTCGCAAACAGGCGACAGTGCTTCTCTCAGGCGTGGGTGGCGACGAACTCTTTGCCGGTTACCGCAAGCACGTGGCGCATTACTGGGCCCAAGCCTACGGCCGAATCCCGTCGGTCGTGCGGGATATGGCTGAAGCCGGCCTGGCCTTGCTGCCCAGCTTGCGAGGTACACCGCTGAAGGGAAGGCTGCGCCTCGCCAGGAAAATGGCGCGCAGTGCATCACTCAATCCGGTCGAGCGCTTCATCATGAACTGCACGTATCTCGACGAAGGTCAGAAATCCGGAATCTACTCCTCCGAATTTGCGGCCGCGGTCTCTGATCCGGCCTACCAGCACCGTGCTGCATTCGAGCACGTCCGGGACGCCGATTTCCTGAACCAGATGCTCTATCTGGACACCAAGATATTCATGGCGAGCCTGAATCTAACCTACAACGACAAGATGAGCATGGCATCGTCGGTAGAGGTGCGGGTTCCATTCCTGGATCGCGAGCTAGCTGAATTTGTTGCCTGGAATGTTCCTCCTGAGTTGAAACTCAAAGGGAGGCTCCGACCGACGACGAAGCACATCTTCCGCCAGGCGATGCGCGACATTTTACCGCGCGAGGTTCTACACCAGCCAAAAGCCGGGTTCGCTGCTCCGGTAGACTATTGGTTGGCTCACGAGCTCAAGGAAATGATAGATGACCTGCTCTCCGCGGCGCATCTGCGCAAGCGCGGCCTGTTTCGTCCTGAGGCGGTGCAGCGCTTCGTCGACGAACACCGCAGCGGCCGCCAGGATTGGTCGATGCAGCTGTGGCAGTTCCTGACGCTTGAATTGTGGATGCAGACTTTCCTCGACGGCGGCTCCCGGAAATTTGAGTCAGAGTTGGCCCCGCCCCCTCAAGTGGCAACAGCATGAAACAGGTACTCCGCGTGAACGGCCACTCGAAAGAATGACGCTTCCAGCGATGCGAGATCCCAGGAGACCCCGTTAGTCCATGCTCATTTTGGGCCTAAACATGTTTCACGCCGACGCCTCCGCAGCGATCGTGCTCGATGGCGAAATCAAGTTCGCTATCGCCGAGGAGCGCCTCAACCGCCGCAAACACTTCGGCGGATTTCCCGCGCTCGCCGTGAAAGCCTGCCTGGATGCGGTTGGGGCCAAGATTTCTGATGTCGACCATGTAGCGGTCGGTCAGGACAGCGACGCGAATCTCGCGAAGAAAGTGCAATACGCACTGGCCAATCCCGCCAAGATCCTGAACTTCATTCGTCTTCGTCAGCGCAAAGAAGCCATGCGCGATGTGCGTTCGCTTCTGGCGAAGGCGCTCGAGGTTGATTCAGCGCAACTGCGATTCCAGGAGCATCATCTCGAACATCACATCGCCCACATCGCCAGCGCCTACTACTGCTCGCCCTGGGAGAAGGCCGCCGGTTTCAGCTACGACGGGTCCGGCGACTTTGTGTCGACCATGATGGCGCGCTGCGAAGGAAATGAAATCGAAGTGCTCGACCGCGTCTTCCTTCCGCATTCGCTGGGCAGCGTCTACACCATGATTTGTGAATTCATCGGCTACACGCAGTACGGCGACGAAGGCAAAGTCATGGGCCTTGCGCCCTACGGCAAAGACACCTATTGCGACGAGATCGCCAAGATCGTCGAGCCCGAAGACCGGCGGGTTTCCGACTGGACCTCAGTTATTTCAAGCCGCTCGGCAGCAATCAGGGAATGCAGGTTCTGCCGGACGGAACCGTCCGCTTGGCACGGCATTTCTCGGCACGCATAGAGAAGTTATTCGGTGAACCGCGGCAGTCCGCACACCGAGATCACGCAGCGCGACATGGACCTGGCCTTCGCCTTGCAGCAACGTTTCGAGGAGGTTTTCTTTCATCTGGCGAACCGACTGCACGAACGCGTTCCCCTGGACGATCTCGCCCTGGCGGGCGGATGCGCGCTCAACAGCGTCGCGAACGGCAAACTGTTCGAGCGCACGCCGTTCCGCCGCACTTACATTCAGCCTGCCGCGGGCGACGAAGGGCTGGCAATCGGCGCGGCACTGCACACGTATCACTCCGTGTTGAAGCAACCTCGCCGCCACGAATTGAAAAATTCGTACCTTGGCCCCGAGTTTTCTGAATCGCGAATTCAGTCGGCGCTGCAGCAAGCCGGTTTGCAATGTCAAAAACTGGAACGAGCTGTCTGCTCGATGCAGTGGCGGAGCAGATTGCCGCCGGCAATGTCATTGGCTGGTTTCAGGGGCGCATGGAATGGGGACCGCGCGCGCTGGGGAATCGTTCCATTGTGGCCCACCCAGGCCTTCCCGACATGAAGGACGTGCTCAACGCTCGCATCAAGCACCGCGAATGGTTTCGTCCTTTTGCGCCCTCCATCCTGGCCGAGCATCAGCATGAATATTTCGAGCACGATCATCCTTCACCTTTCATGCTCCACGTCTACAAGATCCGTCCGGAGAAACGCGGGGTTCTTTGCGCGGTGAACCATGTGGACGACACCGGCCGCCTGCAGACCGTGGCCCGTGAAGAGAATCCGCTGTATTACGATTTGATCTCAGCGTTCCAGCGCAAGACCGGAATTCCCGTGGTTCTGAACACCAGTTTCAACGAGAACGAGCCGATCGTCTGCACTCCAGAGGAGGCCGTAGATTGTTTTCAACGCACTCGCATGGACGCGCTGGCGATCGGTCCCTTTTTGGTGCTGAAGAAAACGAGGGTGGAAGCAGAGAGTGTGCGCGCCTCGTCTTCGGAGAAAGACGGGAGGCGTAACCAGTCGTAGGACACGTGAATCGCAATGCGCTTAGTGCAAAAAGAACGCCGTACCCGCAAGGACGATTCCAACGACTCCAAGCACTAGACCAAGTCCCCAGAAGATTCTGCGACCCGACAGCAGGGTGATCGACGTGATCACCAGCCCAATCTCCAGGAACACCTCGGCCAGATCAAATCGATCAGCGCGATCCCTTTCGGTGGTTTCCTCCGCATCGAACTCCTGAGCCTTCTCTTGGAGTTCCTTCTGCCGGTCCTTGTAGTGAGCCGCTTCCTTCGAATACTTGTCACGCAAATTAGCCAGGGCGGCGGCGTCCGTTGTCGCTTCTACCGAGGTTAGATCGTTAAACAGTTCATCGGTATGCCGGAGGCCCTTCTCCGCCTGATAGTAAGCCCATTGATCCGACGACTTCGCCTGCAACACAACTTCTTCGGTGTGGGCGCGGTGCCCCAGAAGACCAGCGACGGCGACCAGAACGGCCAGCACCGCCATAGTCAGGGACACCGGGGCGAGGGTTGGATCTTCTTTCGCGTGCTCCGCGTGTTCCTTCAGTTCGTTCAGTTCTTCTGACATCTGGTCATTCTCCCATAACTTTTACGATTACGCGCTTGTCCCGCTGGCCGTCGAACTCCGCGTAGAAGATTCGCTGCCAAGTGCCCAGGTCCAGTTTGCCGGCGGTAATGGGCACGATCACTTCATGGTGAATCAGCAGCGCCTTCAGGTGGGAGTCGCCATTATCCTCACCGGTCTCGTGATGCTTATAGTTTTTGCGGAAGGGCGCCAGATGCTCGAGCCACTGATCAATGTCTTCGATCAGCCCGCTCTCGTTGTCGTTCACATACACTCCGGCCGTGATGTGCATGGCAGATACCAGCACCATGCCTTCCTTAACCTCGCTCTTGCGGACGATCTCTTCCACCTGCGGCGTGATGTGCACGTAGGCGCGATGCGTCTTGGTATGAAACTTCAGATACTCTGTCAGCGTTTTCAATTGCCAAACCTAGGGTGGATTGCGACTCTTTGGCCCCTAACGCAGCGCCTCGGCCACTCTGCCACTTGCAATCAACTCCGAGATCCGCGCCAAGTCTTTATACATTACCCGATCTCTCTCCATCGTGGGGCACACGGATCGGATCGCGGCATGCGCCGCCTGCCCGCGCTTTGAAGTCTTTAGCGGAGCCAGAAAATCGAGGGCCTGCGCCACCGCCATGGCTTCGATCGCCAGCACGTTGCGCGTGTTTTCTACGATGCGCTTCAACTTGATCGCTGCGGTCATTCCCATCGAGACGTAGTCTTCTTTGTTTCCTGATGTCGTGATCGAATCGACCGATGCCGGATGAGCCAGCACTTTGTTTTCGCTGACCAGAGATGCCGCCGTCACCTGCGGCATCATGAAGCCGGAGTTCAGGCCGGCGCCGGGAGCAAGAAATGGCGGAAGTCCCTCGCTCAATGCGGGATTCACCAGACGCTCGATCCGGCGCTCGCTGATGCCCGCCAGCGCGCTGAGCGCGATGGCCAGAAAGTCCAGAGCGAAAGCCAGCGGCTCGCCGTGAAAATTTCCGCCTGAGATCACATCGCCCTCAGTATTTTTGGCGTCGGTGATAAAGACCAGCGGGTTATCGACGGCGGAATTGGCTTCGGTCTCGAAGACCTCGCGGCAGTGCGCGAGCGTGTCGCGGACGGCGCCGTGGACCTGCGGAATGCAGCGCAGCGAGTAGGCGTCCTGCACGCGGCCGCATGCCCGGTGCGATTCGCGAATCTGGCTTCCTTCCAGCATGCGGCGCAAATTAGCGGCGGTCTTTGTCTGTCCGGCATGCGGACGCGCCTTGTGAATCCGTTCGTCGAAAGCCGTGTCGGTTCCCTTGAGCGCGTCGCAGGACAATCCACCTAATACGTCGGCGGAGTCCACCAGCGTTTCCGCGGCAAGCAACGCCAGAGTGCCGACAGCCAGCATGGCCTGCGTTCCGTTGATCAGGGAGATCGTTTCCTTGGACTCAAGCACCAGGGGCGTGATCTGCGCCCGTTTCAGCGCTTCGCTGCTCGGGATGCGCTGGCCTTTTTCATCGAAACATTCGCCTTCACCAATCAGGGCTAATGCCAGATGCGCAAGCGGAGCCAGATCGCCGCTCGCACCCACGCTGCCCTGGGACGGCACCATCGGGGTGACGCCACGGTTCAGCATCTCGCAGAGCTTGTCGATGACGACGGCACGCACTCCGGAGTGGCCTTTGGAGAGCGAGTTCGCCCGCAACAGCATGATGGCGCGGGTTTCCGCGACGGAAAGTGGTTCTCCCACTGCCCACCGCGTGCGAGCGAACCAGGTTGACCTGCAATTCACGAATCTGATCGCCGGCGATGCGCACGTCGCTCAGCTTTCCGACGCCGGTAGTGATGGCGTACGCGACTTTATTGCCCGCGACAATCTCGTCGACCACGGCACGGGCCAGGTCAACCGCCGCGCGGGCATCGGGAGCGAGGAGCACAGCTCTGCGTTCCGTGGCGACCTCGCGCACGTCTTGCAGCGTGAGATCGTTTCCGTTGATGTGGAGTGCGTTCAACAGCTTTTCCTGTGTGCGGGTTCGGAATGACAAAAACTATTTGGTTGCCGCGCCGTTGCTTACCGCTGCGCGAAATGCTCTTAAGTACTTTTCCGGCAGAGGCACGACCTTCATACTCGAATCAGTGACAATATGCGTGGTTTCACCTTCAGCCAGCAGGGCTTCGTCTTGCGCGCGCACCAGCTCGTAACTGAAGACCACAACCGACGAACGCACGTTCTTCAATCGAGTGCGCACGATGACCTCTTCGTCGTAATACACGGGAGCGCGGTACCGGCACTTCACTTCGGCGACAGCAATGAATCGCCCCTCATCCTGCTCGAGGTCACGATATGAAAATCCCATCTGTCGCATGAGTTCGACGCGCCCTACCTCAAACCAGATCAAATGATTCGAGTGGTAGACTACGCCCATCTGATCGGTTTCGGCATAGCGCACGCGCAGGCGCGTTTCATTAAACGCGGGATGGTTCATTTGCCTGTCCACACCGGCTTGCGCTTCTCGAGGAACGACACGATCCCCTCGCGGAAGTCGGCCGTCGTGCGGATCGCCGCATTTTCCCGCACGGCTGCGTCAATCTGGGCGTCGAGTTCCGCGCGCGCGTGATCGGTGAGCAGTTGCTTCGTCGCTCGCAACGAGGACGGACTGCTTTCCATCAGCAACGCGGCCAGCGCACGGGCCCGAGGCATCAGGTCGTCCGCGAGAACGATTTCGCTAACCAAGCCGAGGCGTACTGCTTCCTCCGCGCCAAAAAGCCTTCCCGTCAGCAGCAGATCGCGCGCCTGCTTTTCCCCAACTTGCCGCAGGAGAAATGTGGAAACAATCGCCGGCACAAAACCGATGCGCACTTCGGTGTAGCCAAACTTTGCGTCGGGAACGGCGAGGGTGAAGTCACATAGCAAAGCGAGTCCTGTGCCGCCAGCGATAGCTGCGCCGTTTACCGCCGCAATCGTCACCTTCGGAAACTTATAGAGCGATCGAAACAACTGGACCATGGTCCGTGAGTCTTTCAAATTGTCTTCCGGCGAGCGTCCCAGCAGTGCCTTCAGATTCTCGAGGTCCAGTCCCGAGCAGAAAGCCTTACCCGCGCCCGTCACGATCAAGACGATTGCGTCGGACTTCGCCACCTCGTGCAACGCCCGCAGCAGGTCATCAATCAGTTCGAAGCTGATGGCATTGCGTTTTTCTGGACGGTTCAGCGTGATGGTCGCGACGCCGCCGTCATAGACGAGTTGTATCGTTTTGTAAGTCATTTCGTAACCGGCCACGGATTTCACGGATTGCCACAGATAAACCCAAAAACGTCAATAAATCCGCGACCGTAAATCTGTGGCGACTTAGTCTGCTGCGTGCGAAGCGGAGTATTTTGCCCCAATCCCGCCAGTTGCTTTCAGGAGCGCGTCCAAGGGCTTCAGAGGTGGTAACTCCGCGCCTCGCTGGCTGAGCACCTCGATCACCTTCTCCGTCGGGATATTACCAACCAGCGCGTCCTGCGCAAAGGGACAACCACCCAAACCTCCCAATACGGAATCAAAACGCCGGCAGCCGGCATTGTATGCGGCCAGGATTTTGTCCGTGGCTTGCTCCGGCCGGCTGTGCAAGTGCGCGCCAATTTCGAGGTAGTCGTACTTCGCCATTACCGCGCCCACCAGGTCGCTGATCTGCTGCGGACCGGCCATGCCAACAGTGTCCGCCAGAGAGATCATGCGCAGGTTTTCCACCTCCAGTAGCGCGATCGCTTCGATGACTTCGTCCGCATTCCACAGGTCGCCATAGGGATTGCCGAACGCCATGGAGATGTACACCACGACTTCCATTCCAGCGTCGTCGGCCTTTTTCTGAATCTTCTCCAATTCCTCAAGCGCTTCCTCTGGCGACTGGTTTTGATTCTTGCGCAGGAAGGTCTCGGAAATGGAATACGGAAAGCCCAGCGTCGACACCGCCTGGGTATCAATGGCCCGCTGCGCGCCCTTTTCGTTGACTACAATGCCGATGATCTCCACGTCATCGGGCGGATCGAGTTCCTTCAGCACCTGCTCCGAGTCGGCCATCTGCGGCACAGCCTTGGGAGAGACGAACGACACCGCGTCGATATGCTTGAACCCAACGCTGATCAAGGCTTTCAGGTAGTCCACTTTCAGGTCGGCAGGAATTAATCCCTGCAGCCCTTGCCAGGCATCGCGCGGACACTCGATCAATTTGACAGCGGCGCCCATACAAAAATGGTGGCCACAGATTTCCACGGATCCAAACGGATCATAGTCAATCTGCAAAAATATGTTTTATCCGTGTTGATCCGCGTAAATCCGTGGCAAAAGAAGTTCCCCTACGTCTGCAACACACCGACTTTGAACTCCGGCACATCCGGATTCAGAGCGGCCGCCTCGAGCGCCTGAGTAATTGCATCCCGGGTCTCGATCGGATCGATGATCTTGTCGATCCACAGCCGAGCCGCGCCATAGCGGGGATCGGTCTGTTCGTCGTAGGTGCGTTTCACCGATTCATAAAGTTCTTTTCTTTCTTCCTCGCTCAGTTGCTTTCCGCCGCGTTCCAGTTGCTTGACCTTGATTTCAACTAGCGTCCCAGCCGCCGAGTCTCCGCTCATTACGGCGTATTTCGCAGTCGGCCAGGCAAACACAAACCGCGGATCGTAGGCCTTCCCGCACATCGCGTAGTGTCCTGCGCCGAACGATCCGCCGACGATCACCGTAATCTTCGGCACCACGGAGTTCGACACGGCATTCACCATCTTCGCCCCGGCCTTGATGATGCCGCTCCATTCCGCATCGCGGCCCACCATGAATCCGTTCACGTCATGGAAGAAGACCAGCGGAATCAGGTTCTGGTTGCAGTCCATGATGAAGCGCGCAGCTTTTTCGGCCGACTCGGTGTAGATCACGCCGCCAAATTCGATTCGTTTGTGGCCTTCGTGGTCGATCTGCTGCGCATGCAGTTTTTGATTGGCGACGATGCCCACGGCGAATCCGCCAATGCGCCCATAGCCGCAGATCAGCGTCTTGCCATACTCAGCCTTGTACTCGTCGAAGCGGCTGCCGTCGAGCACGCGCGCCACGATTTCCTTCATGTCATACGGCCGCGCCGGCGACGAATCATAGATACCGTAGATTTCCTCCGCCGCCAAGGCTGGTTCGACAGGCTTTTTGCGGTCCCATGGCGATAGCCGGCGGTATCCCCACTTCTCAACGATCGAGCGGATGCGCGCGATGCAAGCCTCATCATTGGGCTCGCGAAAATCTATGGTGCCGCTGATCGTCGAATGCATGGCCGCGCCGCCCAGGTCTTCGGCAGAAACTTTCTGACCGATCGCCGCCTGCACCAGCGCCGGTCCGGCGAGAAATAATCCGCTGCCATCCGTCATCAATAGGTGGTCGCACATCACCGGCAGGTAGCCGCCGCCGGCTACGCACATGCCCATGATGGCCGCGATCTGTGAAATCCCCATGGCCGACATGACCGCGTTGTTGCGGAACACGCGCCCAAAGTCGTCCGTGTCAGGGAAGACATCCTCTTGCAGCGGTAGGAAGACCCCGGCTGAATCCACCAGGTAGATCGTTGGGATACGGTTTTCAATGGCAATGTTCTGGGCGCGAATCACCTTCTTCGCCGTCATCGGGAAAAACGCTCCCGCCTTCACCGTGGCGTCGTTGGCGATGATCATCACCAGACGAGTGTGGATGCGCGCTGTGCCGACCACCACGCCGGCTGCTGGTGCCCCGCCCCATTCCTCGTACATGCCGTGCGCTGCATACAGGCCGAGCTCAAAAAATGTCTCGGGATCGGCGAGCAACCCGATACGCTCCCGCGCCGTCAGCCGCCCCTTGCCATGCTGGTTCTCGATGGCCCGGGCGCCACCACCTTCGCAAATCTTTTCGCCCTCATTGCGCACCTGCGACATCAGGTCCGCAAGAAAACGCATGTTGGCCTCAAAGCGTGCCGAAGTCGGGTCGATTTTCGTCGCCAGCACGTTCGCTGGCGGAGATGAGTTCACCGTAGGAGATTCGTTGCGGTCGGCCATGGGTCGAAGGAGCGGACTGTTTACGGTATACCAGCCGGCGCAGGCGCGCAACGCGGTACAACCTGGATCCTTCCGCCCTTCATGCTCTATTGCAGAATGCAAAGACTCGGCTGGTCCAATCGTTTGCGCCGGGCCTTTCACTGTGCTACCGTCCCATTGACTTCCAGTTCATTCTTCAGATTTCTGAGGAGACTCTCATGACTGGCATCATCTTCCTTGTAATCCTGGTTGTCATCGCGGTGGTGCTCATCGGGATGTACAACAGCCTGGTGCAGCTGCGCGTGCGCTGCGATTCGGCCTGGTCCGATATTGATGTGCAACTGAAACGGCGGCACGACCTCATCCCCAATCTTGTGGAAACGGTGAAGGGATACGCCGCGCATGAGAAAGGGACGTTTGAAAACATCGCCAAATTCCGTTCGCAGGCGATGCAGGCGTCAACGCCCGCCGACAAGGCGGTCGCGGAGAATCAACTGACCGGCGCCCTGAAGAGCCTGTTCGCCGTGGCCGAGAATTATCCCGAACTCAAGGCGTCGGAAGAGTTCACGCAACTGCAGGGATCGCTGAGCCAGACCGAGGATTCGATTCAGAACGCGCGCCGCTATTACAACGCCGTCGTCCGCGATCTGAACACAAAGATTCAGTCGTTTCCGACCAACATCCTGGCCGGAATGTTTGGCTTCACCGCCCGCCAGTTCTTCGAGACCACCGACGCCGACCGCGAGCCGGTGCAGGTGAAGTTCTAGCCGATGAACGCACTCTCTGCTGTAGAGACGTTGCTTGCAACGTCTTTTGTGCGCAGGCGAGAGAGACGTAGCAAGCTACGTCTCTGCCACATTGTCGCGATTGTTCTGGCTTGCACCGCCAATCTCGCGGCCAAATCGTGGCGAGTCGCGGACTTTCAGGACAACATCGTGATCGCCAAAGACGGTAGTGCCGAAGTGACGGAGCACATCACGCTTGTGTTTGTTGGCGAGTGGCACGGAATTCATCGCACCATTCCGATCGAATATCCCGGACCGAACGGCACCAATTACGAACTCTACCTTGACGTAAAGAGCGTCAGCGATGGTGAGGGCGGCAAGCTCAAATATGAATCGTCGGTGGCCCACGGCGAACGCGACTTAAAAATCTACATTCCTGCCGCCGTGGACACGACCCGAACAGTCCAGATCACCTACGGCGCGCGCAACGGCATGCGCTTCTTTGACGCGCACGATGAGTTTTATTGGAACGTAACCGGCAATGACTGGCCCGTGCCGATCGATCATGCTGCCGCGACGGTGAGGTTCCCCGAACCGGCCGCGGGATCGCTGAGCGCGCAGGCGTTCACGGGCGTATATGGCTCATCTCTGCGCGACGCGACCACTAAGATCGTCGGCGCCGAGGCTCAGTTCGAGACGAATAATCCGTTGCCCATGCGCGGCGGGTTGACGATTGACGTTTATATTCCGAAAGATATCCTCAAAGAACCCGGAGCCCTCACCCGGTTCTTCTGGTTTGTGGGCGGCAATCCAGTTATCTTCTTGCCCCTGGTCACGCTGGCGGTGATGTTTCCCCTATGGTGGTACAAGGGGCGGGATCCGGATCCCGGGATGTCGGTCGCTCCCATGTACGACCCTCCGCCGGGCATAACTCCAGCGGAGGCTGGCACGCTGCTCGACGACACTATCCACCCACGCGATATTACATCGACGATTGTCGATCTGGCAGTGCGTGGCTACCTGAAGATCGAAGAGACTGCGGAGAAAGTTCTGCTCTTCACCCATAAGGACTATGTCTTCCACCTGCTCAAGCCGCGGGAGCAGTGGGGCTCCGATCTCGCTCCCCACGAACGTGTCATGCTGGAGAATGTTTTCGCCGGCGGCGACCAGACCCGGTTGTCGAGCCTCAAGAATCGTTTTTACACGGCCGTGCCCATCATCCGACAGGACATTATGTCCCAACTGAAGGGCAAGGGCATCTACCTGCTCGACCCGGAGTCTGCCAATGGCTACAGCCTGGGCGCGGCCATCGCGATTCTCATCCCGTTCGGAATTTTTCAATACCTGGGATGGGCGAACTTCTTGAACTCGGTCCCCCTGCTGATTGTGTCTGTGCCTATTGCGGCGCTGATCTGGTGGCTGTTTGCGCGCGTGATGACGGCGAAAACTGTAAAAGGCGGACGAGTTCGCGTCGCGGTTCTCGGCTTTCAGGAGTTTATGAATCGGGTCGACGCAGAGCGGCTGAAGCTCATGCCGCCGACCACGTTCGAAAGGTTTCTGCCCTACGCTATGGCGCTCGGCGTCGAGCATCACTGGGCGCAGGCCTTTGCCGGAATCATCAAGGATCCTCCCCAGTGGTACGTTGGGCCGGGCGGTTATTACGGCGGTGGCTTCAATCCGATCTTCTTCTCGAGTTCGATGCATAGCATGGCAACGGATATGCACCAGGTCTTCGTCTCCGCGCCGCGCGCCAGTTCGAGCGGTTCGGGGTTTGGCGGCGGGGGAGGCGGTGGCGGATTCTCGGGCGGCGGCTTTGGCGGCGGCGGCGGCAGCGCTTTTTGACGGTCGCAACCTGACAAACCCTGCGCATGTCGCAGGCGGAATACTTCTTTCCTACTATTGATCTTCCTTTCTGCGTCCCTATAATTGGCCCACTTTTTATTGGGGTTCGCTTGCTGCAAAAATATCAGCGTTTCAAAAAGCCGCTAATCGCGACTGTCTGCGTCGTGGCCGCGCTTTGGCTATTCGCGAGCACCGCACTGTACCGCGTGATGCGGCAACCACCGGAACGCTTCGCTGGCGTGATGTCCAAGATTCCGGGGCCTATCCCTTTTCTGATTCTTCCTTTTGAAACGCTCTGGATGCGCGCCCGCGCGGGAAGCCTCCAGATCGGCGACCCCGCACCGGACTTCTCGCTGGCCAAACTGGACAAGAGCGATCACGTCCAACTGTCCTCGCTCAACGCGCAGGGACGCCCGGTGGTCCTGGTATTTGGCAGCTACACCTGACCGCCATTCCGGCGGGAGGTGCCCGCCCTCAACAAGCTTTATCAGCAGTATGGAAGCCAGGTGGCCTTTCTGGTGGTTTACATCACCGAGGCCCATCCCAGCGACGTCTGGCAGATGCAAAGCAACATCAAAGACAATGTGGTTTTTGCCAGCCCGCGGAACGAAGACGAACGCGCTTCCGTTGCGGGCACCTGCGTCCGCAAGCTCGGAATCCAGATTCCCGCAGTTCTGGATGAATTCGGGAACTCCACCGAGAGCACGTACACGGCGTGGCCCGAGCGCCTTTACCTGATCGACGCCAATGGCCGGGTGGCTTACAAGAGCAAGCCCGGCCCGTTCGGATTCAAGCCCGATGAGTTACAGGCGGCGCTGCGCAAGGCTGTACCTGGCCGGTAATCCAGACCGCCCGGGACGGCTGTCCCGTAAGCGTTAACTCAAGCAGGACGGGCTTGAAGTTAACCCTTCTGGCCGGTTTCTGGGCAGTAACGTCCAATCAATTCCGTATTACCCGAGGGCACACAATAGGCTGCGGGTGCCATTGACGGATCGACTGCAGGCCATCTGGGAATTCTTTTGGTACTGACGTTTGGAGGACTCCAAGGGCGAGGCAATGCCTTAGTTGAGATTCGCGTATTCGGCTTGGGCCTGCTTCAGAATGGGAATGTGCGGGTCCGCATCTTTCCAGAGCGTCAGGAAATCCTGATAGGCGGATTTCGCTTTGGTCTTCTCACCCGACAGTACGTAAGCCCTGGCCAATTGCAGGTGCGCCAATGCGCCGATGGGATCGCTGAGCACGATCCCGCGGTGATCGAGAATTTTCTGGAATTCCCCGGCGGCCTCGGCGCCGTGATGTGAGGCCAGATAGGCGAGGCCACGGACATAGGCTGGGTAGAGATTACCGGCGCCCAAAAGATATTCAGAACCGCCTCTGGTCGGACTTCCGAGTTCATAAGGAATCGTGGTTTGAAGCAGTTCGACAGCTTTTGACGGCTGGTTGTGGTCCAACGCCACGAGTGCGCGAAGTGTCGGCGCATAGTTGAATTGCACCCTGGTATCCTCCGGGAGACGCCTGGAGAGGTCCTCCGTCAGCGCTTGAGATCGAGAAGAATCCCCCGCTAGAGCAAGCGCAAATGCCGACTCCGTAGGCCACATCCCTGCTCTTTGAAAGCTGGAGTGCGTGCCCAGCTCTCTGCCTTGCGGTGGAGACGTTTCCGAACAGGGCTTCCCGCACTGCGGCATCCGCTTGGTAAAGAGCCTCCGTATCCCGCCGTTCGGTTTTGCGAGCCAAATCGGCTGCCAGCTGGGACATTTTTCTTGCGGCTTGCAAGTGACCCGAATACGCCAATACGAAGCCTTCCGAGTTGGACATCCAGTCGTCTGTTCCGCCCCGTTCCCGAGCCAGCGCAACTTAACGCTCCATCCCCACCTTGTCGCCTTTCAGAAAGGCAATCACGTATCGCAGAACAAAGAAATCCGGGATTTCAAGTTTGCGCTCGGAGACTCGTTGTAGCGTGTTTTCCGCTTCGTCTAGGCGTTCCAGCGCCATGTAGCTGGCGGCGAGATTGATGTATCCGATGGAGAAGTCCGGGTCGATGCCGAGAGCTACTTTACCTTCCTCGACCGACTCTTCCAGCTTGCCCCTCGCCACGTAAATATCTCCGGCCAACAGCCCGTGAGGTTCCCGGGCACGAGGATAGGCTTGCACCCACAAGGCGCAGGTTTGTTGTCCTTTCTCCAAGTTGCCCGTAACCTGCAAATCGTAGGAAAGGGTGATAAAGAACTTCTCCTGGTCACTGGCGCGATCCCGAAGTTTGATAGGCTTTGCTGGTATTCATCGCTGACAGGGCCGATTCCCCGATGTCGCCATACATGCGCCCGAGCGCCGCGTAAGCGCTGGCAAAGTTGGGGTCAATCTCGATGGCGCGACTGAAAAAGGGAACGGCGGTCGCTGAACCAGTGGAAAAGACAGCCTTCCAACCCGCGCTGTAAGCCTTCAAAGCTTCGAGTGAAGGCGTCGTGGCCTCAGCAAGTGGAGTGTCGTGTTTCTTGACCGTGGTGAGTGATTCACCGACTCGGGTTCTGAATTTGCTGGCAATTTGGCCCAGCGCATTCAGAACGTCTTCTTTTCTCGCCGCTTGCGCCTGTTCCTCAGCAAGGACATCTCCCGTGCGACAGTCTTCTGCGCGTAATCCCAACACATACTGGCTGCCGAGGCTTGCAATCGAACCGTCGAGAACGGCAGCGCTTGCAGTTCGCTCGCAGATTTCCCGGGCGATCTCTGGAGTAAGCCGGGCATCGGCTGGTTTGCCCATCAGCCTCAGTACTTGCTGGATGCGCTCCTCAGAGATGAGGCTGAGGAAAGGCGACTGCTCAAGTTGCACCGCCAAGCCTTGCCTCAGCGTTCCGTCAAATACGGAATCGCCCGTCGTGTTATTGAAGTCGGCAAGGACAATCGTGTCTTTGTCCGTGAGCTTCGGTGTGCGGCGGAGATAGAAGTAACCACCGACTGACAACGCCAGCACAGCCGCGATAGCGGGAACAATCAGCTTCCAGCGCTTTCCAATACCCGTTGGGGCTCCGGTCGTTGGACCGATGGTTATCGGCGCTGCATGAGGACTCGAACTCGAAGGCGGTTGCTCCTGAGCTGGCGCATTTAGCGGGAGGGACAACAACCTCGGATATCTGGCCTATAAATCGGTAACCTCTCCCGGTGACGGTTTGGATAAAGCGCGGTTGTTCGGGATCGTCCTTGAGGACTTGGCGGATTTTCCGGATCGCGGTATTGATTGCGTTATCGGTATCAAGGAAGACATTCTTGCCCCAAAGCTTTTCAATGATCTCTTCCCGCGTTACCAACTGGCCCCGCCGCTCCACCAGCAGGAACAGGACTTCCATGGGGATTCGTTCCAGCTTCAGCGTGCGGCCGGAACGTCGCAACTTGGTAGGCGCGAAGGTCCAGTTCAAAATCCTCAAATCTGACCAGGTCTGCAGCCACGGTTGAGCTCTCCACCCATGAGGCTGTAATTTTACATCCCTTCCTCGGACGGTCAATAAGACCAGACTTTTCAGCAAGTTCGGAGTACAGAACAGTGCAGGGGAATACACGATTCTCCAGACCTTCTCCATTGCCTGCCTGCTCAAACTGAAACATCATGCGCCCCAGTGTGAGGACAACCCGAGCACGATCCGGGCACAGTTCCTGATGGGGTGATTTCCAAAACGACATTGCTTTTGAACTGCATGCGTATGCGCCGGAAAGCGATGCCCGGATGCAAACGCGACGATCCTGGGCAAATCCGCAAAGGAGAACACAAAATGAAGACACAGCAACTCGTCAAAATGGCGTCGGCAGCGGTCTTGACGCTGGGTTTGATTGCGCTAACCGGACGGTTCAGCACTCCGCTGAGCGCGCAAGCGCAGAACAACCACCACGGCAACCACAAAGACGATGGTGAAGCATCACTGGTTCGCATCGGTTTCGAGATCACGCCCGTCCCGCTGAATCTGGAGGGGAAAGACCCCTGGAAGGTGGGCTTGGGCAGCTATTCTGGTGAACGCTGTTGGCGACTGCAACGGTTGCCACACCGGCGGAGGCCCCCCAAACTTCAATTACGCTGCGGGCGGAAACCCCTATTTTGGCCAGCCGACAAAAACCGACCCGACCACCTACCTGGAAGGCGGCACCGACTTCGGTCCAGCCGTCCCGTCGGTACCCGGGGTATATCCGCCGCCAGCTTATTGGCTATCCTCGGGACCGTACGTTGGGCCAGATATCATTACGCGCAACCTGACACCGGACAAAACGGGACGAGCGGAAGGTGGCCGCACGCTTGAACAATTCAAGGAAATCCTGCGGCATGGAACCGATTTCGATAGGATCCATCTGACCTGCCCGGAACCTCCGTCAGATCCAGATACGGCAACGTGTCTTCCGCCTCCCGTCGATGGCAATCTTCTCCAAGTGATGCCATGGCCGGTGTTTCACAACATGACCGACCATCAGATCGAGGCCATCTACGAATACCTGAGTGCAATCCCTTGCATCGACAACACAACGAGCACGCCGCCCAGGGCGCCCCCAACGAGCTACGCAACGATTGTGGGGATAACCAAGCCGTTGGCGCGGACAACGTTTCAGAGGCGCCACATCGCGCAAGAACGCGGTAGCGGCTATGCGAAGAAGAGGGAACCGCTGCCCGTCGCCAGCGGTTTCCTTCTACGCCGCTCACAAACCGTCGTCATTGGGGATAAGAAATCCACTGTGCTGGAGGCTATTCCATGTCAACAACAACACTGACAGCGCTCAAGCAGAGCTCGTGGTTACGTCCAAAATATTTGCTGTTTGCTGCCATAGGCCTGATGTTGGCCTACGTTATCCCTCACGATGAGAGCTTTCTGGCTGCATCCGAAGGATCCGATGTGGCAGCACTACGAACCCTTTAAGTGGTGGCTGTTGCCGCATGGAATCGCCGGCGCGTGCGCTCTGCTGCTGGGCCCGATGCAGTTCTCCGATCGGCTTCGCGCAGCGTTTCAGGCAGCTCCATCGAGTGGTCGGCCGAATCTATGTCGCAGGCGTATTCGTGGCTGCGCCACTCGGCTTTTACATCCAGTACTTCGAGGAGCGCATGGGCAATCCCCGATCTTTCAGTATTGCCGCCGCGGCGGACGCCGCGTTGTGGATGATTACTACCGGGATTGCGATGGTCTTCATTCTTAAAGGGAAGGTTCAGGAGCACCGGCAATGGATGACTCGCAGCTTTGCGGTCGCAATAGTTTTTCTTGAGGTGCGAGTGATCGGTGGCGTGGGCGGATGGGAGAATCTCGACGTCCATGCGAACGAAACCATTGTTTGGGCCTGCCTTGCCTTCTCGATCCTTTCGGCGGACCTTGTGCTTCAGTGGCAGCAACTGGGGCCCCCGCCCTCAGTGTTTCGGCGGCACTCGCCAGCCTCTCCTGAGCGGATGCTCGAAGCTCCATTGGGCAATCCGGCAGCGTTTGCTTGCCATCCAGAAGGGGAGTTCCGAAAAGTCAGCGTAGTTCCGAATGGATGGTTGGCAACCTGGAAGAACTCCGATCAACAATCGCGCTAGATCGGTAATCATAAGACGGCTTTGTGGGATGGAATCCGTTGCTTCATCGCGAGTTAATCGGAGGTTACTTTAAGTAGTGCTTGCCTGCCCGGTTCCCTCAGAAAGTATCTTGGGCAAGAAGAAATGGCCGCGACTGAATCGCGGCCCATTCCACACTGAGGTACGGAATCTCTTACTGCTCGCCCGCTGAGGCGTTCGATCCCCAGAGAACATTGCTTCCCCACAGCACGTTACTTCCCCACAAGACATTACTCCCCCACAACACGTTCGAGCCCCATAGCACGTTGGAACCCCACGGTTCGCCGCCGCTGCCCCAAAGCACGTTGCTCCCCCACAACACGTTGCTGCCTGCGACGGTCGACGCGGGCGCGCCGGTCACAAACTGCGAAGATCCCCACACCGCTGCGTTCGACCACGTGGCGGAAGTATTCCACACTGCGGTCGGGTAGTCGTTCAGGCAGACATTGCCGGATTTCGCGTCATAAGACGCGTACGGCGACATCGCCGTGCCCTTCGCCACATCGGCACTGCTGAGGGCAGCTTCGACGTCGACATAGCCGGCGCCGATCGTGAACACATCGTACTGATCGGTATACGTGACTCCCGTCGAGGGATCGGTTGTACTACTGTAGGCCGGGAACGACTTCCAGGCCGTCTTCATCAGGCGGGCTTTCACCTGATCCGGAGTCAGCCCCGGGCTTTTCTGCAGCAGGTCAGCCACGACTCCACTGACCACGCCCGTTGCCATGCTGGTGCCACTGAGGGTGAAGTAGTTCGACGACGGCGCGCTGTTTCCACCGTTCACGTAAAAGCTATTCGGCACGCGATTGCCAGGTAGCTCGTTGTACAGGGTCGAGCCCGGAGCTTCGAGCGAGACCAGCAAGTTGCCCGGCGCAACAATGTCGGGCTTGGCCACGGCATCGATTGCTGTCGGCCCCTTCGAACTATAGCTGGCGATCAGGTCGTCGACGCGCGTCGGCGTTCCCATCGGCTTCATCGCCCCCACCGTGATCACGTAGGGGTCGTTGCCCGGTGCGGTAACCGTTGCATAGCCGCCGGTGGGCTGGTAGCGCCCGTTGTTGCCGGCCGCAACCACCACCACGATGCCGCTTTTCCACGCGGCTTCGACCGCCTGGCAGAGCGGATCAAGTTTGTAGCTCTCGTAGACCGCGCGTCCCAACGACAGATTCAGCACGCGGATGTTAAACAACGGTTTCAACGCGATCGCGGTGCTGATGGCCGAGATCACCGCGCTGTCGCTACCCGCGCCGTTCTGGTCCAGTACTCGCAGGTTGATCAGGTTTGCCTGCGGGGCAATACCTTCAAAGGTGTGCGAATACTGTGACCCCGTGGAACTGGCGCCATTGCCGGCAATCAGGCCGGCGACGTGCGTGCCATGGCCGAACTGATCGGAAGCGCTGGCATTGCCGGTAACGAAACTCTGGTTCCAAACCACTCGCGACAATCCCAGAAACCCGCCGTTCAGGTCGGGGTTGCTGCTGACGCCGCTGTCCACCAGTGCAACGCCAATTCCCTTGCCGGTGTAGCCCGACTGCCACGCGGCGAAGGCATTCACCGCGGGTGCGGCATTGCTCAACGTGGGAGCAAGCGGCCGATCCAGGCTGATGTACTTCACGTTCGACTGGTTCGACAGCGAAAGAATGTTCGACAGGTTCAAGTCGGCGACCACCGCGTTCACCAGCGGCAGCGCGTTCAACAAAGAGCCCAAGGTCGAAAGCAGCTGCAGATCTAAAAGACTAGGTGGATTGTTGTACTGCACAACGACCCGGGCCGTGGGGGCGGTCGACTTCTTAAGGTCCGGAGAGAGTTTGGTGGTGTCGGTGGCATACGTCAGCGTCACCGCGGTTAGGAGTAACAACAGCACGATCTTCTTCATGATTTCCCCCACTCAAGCGCCTATTGGCGCACCCCAAGTGACTGTTACTGGTGCAGGCGAGGGTCCAAAAGGAAATCCGGAGCGCCCTTATTTATCAATGCCTTAGGTGGCGTTGTTGCAGAATTAAACGGGCACATTGGCCCACTACCCAAGACATGGGACAAGTTGGCACGCTTTGAGTCTCGGCGTCCGCTGCTAACTGCTTGATTTGCGAGAGGAAAACCATGGTAACGAATGGCACGGTTTTGGGCGGGACACTTCTCTGCAATTCGTTGAAAATTTAAGCACTTGTCATGTCTGGGGTTCGTACCATTGGCGCGCGTGTGTTCATTGCCGGGATGTCTGAGGCGGCGTGCCTCTGCTTTTTCTTGGCCTTCTCCCACTGGCAATCGAGCGATCCCGTCAAGTTTGCTTGCTACCTCATCGCGGCGCTGCTGGCGTCGTCGCTCAAGGTGGGCCTGCCCGGCATTGAGGGGACGCTCTCGGTCAACTTCCTGTTCACACTGTTGGGGATCCTCGAACTCAGCCTGCCCGAAACTCTGCTGATTGGCGTGGCCAGCACGCTGGCGCAGTTTTATTGGAAGCCGGCAAGACAGCTGAAACTGGTCCAGCTTGTCTTCAATCTGTCGCAAGTTACGGTTTCAAGCGCGGTCGCGTACTGGGCGTACAAGCTGGTTGTCGTTCATGTTCTGCATTCTCCCGGCCCGCTCGCTCTTCTGGTAGCCGCTATCACGCACTTCGGCTGCAACACGGCGGCGACTTCGACCATCATTGGACTTACTGAAGACAAGTCCGTCCGAAAAGTATGGGGTGAGAGTCATCTCTGGTTGTTCCCTTACTACACGGTTGGAGCCGCCACGGCGGGGCTGGTCCATTTTCTGAATGCACATATCGGATGGCAATCCTCGCTGCTGGTCCTGCCCCCGATCTACCTGATGTACCGCTCCTATCGCCTTTATCTCGGCAAGCTGGAAACCGAGAAACGGCACGCCGAGCAAGTATCGGTTCTTCATCTGCGCACGATCGAGACCCTCGCGCTCGCTATCGAGGCCAAGGATCAGACCACCGGAGAGCACCTGCAACGCGTGCGGGTCTACGCCATGGAACTTGCCAAGGAACTGCGCTTGAGCGAGGACGAGACCGAGGCGCTGCGGGCGGCTTCCGTGCTGCACGATATCGGAAAGCTGGCCGTGCCCGAACACATCATTTCGAAGCCGGGCAAACTGACGCCTGAAGAATTCGAGAAGATGAAGATCCATCCCATCGTCGGCGCAGAGATCCTGGAGCAGGTGAACTTTCCCTACCCGGTGGCGCCGATCGTGCTCGCCCACCACGAAAAGTGGGACGGCAGTGGTTATCCACATGGTCTGGCCGGCGACGCGATTCCGATCGGGGCTCGTATTTTGTCTGCAGTCGACTGCCTCGACGCGTTGGCCTCCGACCGGCAATACCGCAAGGCGCTGCCGCTGGATGAAGCCATGGCCAAAGTGGTCTCGGAGGCCGGCACAAGTTTTGATCCGCAGGTGGTTACGATTCTGCATCGCCGCTACGTCGAACTGGAGAAGTTAGCGACGGAGCAGCCCCTGCAAGCGCCGCCCAAGCTTTCGACCGATATCAAGGTTGAACGTGGCCTGGCCCCGGGCGCGGGATTTGCGGAGTCGGCCGCCCCCTCCAGATCCAATGGGGCAACAAAGAATTCGAGCGCGCGTATCTCGGATGTTCAACGCCAGGTGCAGGAGATCACCAACCTCAGCCAGCAGGGCAGCGCGCTGAGCATCGCAGACATTGGCTCGCTGCTCGCCGTGCGCTTGAGATCTCTCGTGCCGTACGATTCGATGGCTTTCTATTGGCTGAAGAGTGGGGTCCTGATTCCGGAGTCTGTGAGTGGAGAAAACTTCCGCCTGTTTTCGTCGCTAAGAATTCCAATCGGGGAAGGCCTCTCGGGATGGGTCGCGCAGAATAACAAGGCCATTCTGAATGGAAATCCAGGGGTTGAGCCGGGATACCTCAACGATCCCACCAAGTTCAGCACGCTGCGTTCAGCTCTGGCGGTTCCGGTCCAAGCCGCATCCGGAGTAACCGCGGTTCTCGCCCTCTATCGCGCGGAGCAGGATGCGTTCACTGCCGACGATCTTCGCGTCGCCGAGACGATGGCGTCGGGCTTGACACCCTCAATCGAGAACGCTTGCCGGCAGAAGGCAACTTCGGCCAGCGCGGGTTCTCAATAAAGATCTGCTTCGCAGCGGCCATCGATCACTCCCCCAGTTGGGGTTACTCCACCTCGAACGTCACGTACAACAGCCCGCCGTCACGCTCGACCTGAAGCGCCACCGGATCGCCCGGCTTCAGCGCAGCCATCGCGGTGCGCAGGGTCTCAACGGTATCAATCGGCATCGTGTTGATCTGGTGAAGAATGTCGCCAGCCTGCAATCCGGTGTCGGGCATGGTCAGGTCCGCGGAGCGTCCCACCACAATCACGCCGGAAGGAATTCTGAGTGCTGAGCCCAGCCGGGAACGCAGGTCGCCGCTGAGATCGACGGCGAGAACGCCCAGGCGGGGAACCAGGCTGTTTTCCGGATTGACCGCATCCAGCAGTTCGTCCATGTGGTCGCGGTGTTCAATGGCCGGGATGTACAAAGTTTTCCTGTCCTTGCCGCGCAGGATCTCCAGCTTCACCACCTGGTCGATCCGATGAAGGTACAAAGCCGCGGAGAGTGAAGCCAGGGTTTCGATCCGGCGATCATCGGCGGAGAGGATGATGTCCTGAACTTGCAGGCCGGCGGCTGCGGCCGGGCCGTCTGGGTTCACATCCACCACGATGACTCCCCAACGCCGCGGGAGTTGCAGAGCCTCGGCCAGGTCAGGCGTGATCTCCTGTGACGCCGCTCCGATTTCGACGCGATGCACGTGCCCATGTCGGCGTAAAGCGTGGTACACGAAATCGACCACGCGCGCGGGAATGGCGAAGCCCAGGCCTTCGCTGCCCCCGCCCTGCGACAAAATGAAAGTGTTGATCCCCACCACCGACCCGTTCATGTCGACCAGCGGCCCGCCGCTGTTGCCGGGGTTGATGGGAGCGTCGGTCTGAATGTAGGTGAGCGGCTTGTTGGGGTCGGCCTGCCGTGCGACGGCGCTAACCACACCCATGGTGATCGAGTTCTGCAACCCTTCCGGGCTTCCGATGGCAAAGACGAGCTGTCCTACTTTTGGAGACTGGGTAACGAGGGGAATCGTAGGCAAGTCCGCCTCGTCGATCTTAAGAAGAGCGAGATCGGTTTCCTTGTGCTGGCCCAGCAGCTTCGCTTCCACGATGCGGCGTTTGCCCAACGGCACTTGGCCGGCGGAGTCACCCATCGGCAGCGGCAGCGCAACCCGAATCCGTTGTGCGCCCTCCACGACGTGGGCATTGGTCATGATGTAACCATTGGAGTCGACAATCACGCCCGAACCAACCGCGTGCTGGCGGACGATCAGCGCCGTCTGGGACTTATCGGCTTCATGGAGCGGACCGTATCCGGTGACCAGGATCTGCACTACCGCGGGAGACACCCTCACAGCCAGACCTTCCAGGGCGCTATTCAACTGCTCTAGAACCTTTTGAGCTTCGGAGTCCGCCGCCTCGGTTTTCGACACGGGCTTCCCAGCCTCCGTCTTCTTCCCTGGCGGTTGCGCGTCTGGCTTCGCGCTGGAGGTCTGCGCAACAGCGCCGGCGACGCATAGAACCACAAGGAACAGAACGCGGATTGCTCTCGCCTTGACGACCGGATGAGTGTGAACGGCATGTACCATAACGAACTCCTGCCCTTGTTTTGGACGAAACCCTTTTCAAAACACTATCACGCTCGGTCGGCCGTTGATGTAAAGCTAAGTAATGGAAAGCGCGTTGTTACAATGGGGATCGCTGATCGTACCCGCTAATGACCATCCCCGAGCCGGCTCCTACTTCCAAAGGTCGCTCCGAAAAAAATTGGTGGATTGGCCTGCTGGCGGCCACCACCTTCACCTGCATCTTCCAGATCGCATGGTTCTGGAGATTTCGAGCCCACAGCATCAACGAGGATGGCATCGCCTACGTGGGCTTAGCTCGCCACCTCGTCGACGGAGATTTTAAAGCCTCGCTCCACGGCTACTGGAGTCCACTAACTTCGTGGATCATCGCTGCCGCATCTGTGTTCGGCAGGAACTTCACTTTACTGGGAAGGTTGGTGACGATCGCCAGCTTCTTGCTCTGCCTCGCTGTGTTGTATGTTCTAACGCTCAGGCTGTGGCGCTCCAGAGCCGCGGCGGCGCTGGCCGTTTTCTGGTTCTCCGCAGCTCGGGGGCTGGTGTTTCTTGCGGTCGGATCGATCGTGGCCGACTTCGTGCTGACAGCCTGCGTCCTGCTATATTTCACGTTTCTTCTGGACGCCCTGCGCCAAAACACGCCGGCTCACTGGATCCGGCTCGGCGCGGCTCACGGGTTGTCCTTCCTGGCCAAAGCGATCGCCATGCCATGGCTTGCGATCGCGAGCGCCATCGCCGTGCTACTGCGAAACGAACGGTCGCCTCGTCGTCTGGCTGCGTCTTTCCTGCTTGCGTTCCTCTTTCCCGCGATCGTGTGGGTCAGTTGGGGAGCCGCCCTCCGCACAAAATATGGAATTTTCACGACCGGATACCAGCTGCGTGCCAATCTGATGACCAACTGGCGTCGCCAGCAGAGTCACCGTCGCATTGGAGACAGCCTCGCGTTCGCTGACACTTCGTCGCTCTATGACCGCTACATGGTTGGGGAGTCGTGGCCGAGCGTGCAGGCTTTCAGCCTGCGGAATGCCGGGCTCCTTCACCTGATCGTCGCCACCGAGGTTCGGAATATCCCGCAAGCGATGAAGGAGATTTTGATCTTGCTCACCCCGGCCGGAGCCTTGGCGTTTCCGTTCATGCTCACGTTGCTATTCCGAAATCGCGGACAGCACGAGCCAGAGGCCGCTTTTGCCGGCATCATACTGCTCAGTACGCTGAGCCTGATTGTCGCGTACTGCATGCTGGTCTTTGACGGTCGCTATCTCGTTCCGATTGTGCCGGTACTGATCGCTATCTGCTGTCCTTTATTGTTGCCTTCTGATCTGGCCTCAGGCGCGCCACACGCGTCACCGTGGCTGCAGAAGGCCGGGCTTGGATTGCTCGCCGCAAGCATCGTCTTTTTCTCGGTCTACTGGGCCTCTCCTTTTCGAACGGTGGACCGTGATTTTGAAGCCAGTTGCTACCAGGCCGCCGCAGTCCTTCGTGGCGCCCGACCCGCGGGAACGCTGGTCAGCATCGGAGACGGCCCCTATCCGGAGCACGGTGTGGGATTCGAAGCAGGGCCGCATTTGGCGTACCTTGCGGGATGGCGGCTGGTGGGAGGAAACTCCGAACTGCCGCCCGCGTCCGACGCGGACGCACTCTCCAGCAAAGCGCTCGCGGCGAAGGCCGACGCGGTTGCGGTTTGGGGATCCCTGGCAGATCCGGCCTACGGCCCAATCGTCGAGAAGATAAAACTCGCCCAGGAGTTGCAGTCCGCCACCCCGTTTGCCGACCCCTATAAAGGTGAAGTAGGCACAGTCTTCCTGTTCCGCCGGACGAATTGATCAGAAAACCGCGCCTCAGCCCGCAGGGGGAATCTAGTTGCTACCGTTAACTAACGGGTAATCAGCCTTTTACAACGATAACTTTCGTGATATAACCGCCCTTAAGCAGAGAAGCGGGCCCCAGCCCGCCGGGAGCTTGGTTTGACGACGTTGGCCTCTGTTACAAACGAGACATCGAGTTCAGGCCAGCACGAGGAGGCCCTTTGGGCGAAGAAGCACGGACCGGAAAAAGATTTCCCCTGGAATTGCCGATCAAGATCCACAAGGGCGAGACCGGTGCAGACGCTAGTGGTGTAACCGGGAATCTCAGCGCGGCGGGCGTGTACATCCGCGCCGACGCTTCCATGGAGATTGGCTCGCCGGTGGAATTTGAAATTACCTTGCCTCCGGAGATGACCGGCGGCCAGGAAAACGTCACCATCCAGTGCAAAGGGCGGGTAGTACGCGCCGACGAAACCGGAGAAGGTGGAGAAGGCCGTGGCGTGGCCTGCGTGATCGACTCGTACGAGTTCGTGCGGAACTCATAGAACTTTTTTGGAGCGCTGACAAAATGCTCAAACTGATTCTGGCTGATAACCAGGCGATCTTCCGAGCGGGCATCGCTAAAGTGCTTGCCGTAGAAGACGAGATGCGCATCGTGGCCCAGGCGCAGACCCCGGAACAAATGTTCATGGCCATCGACAAATTCCGCGCCGCCGTGCTGGTGGTGGCCGCGGGATTCCACGGCGACTTTGCCGCCATCGTCCAGGGCGCGAACAAAGCCAAGACCCGCGTGATCGTCCTCGCCGATACTGGTGAGAGCGCGCAGCGCCACATGACCAATGGCGCGCACGGAGTGGTCTATCGCAATGTGACCAGTGCAGCTCTCGTCGATTGCGTGCGCAAAGTGGCGCGTGGCGAGACCTGGGTTCAAGATGTCGCCGTGCCCAGCGAACTCACCGAGAACGATATGGTCGGTTTGCGCGTGCGTGACCGGCTCACCGCCAAGGAACTTCGCATCGTCGCCCTGATCGTGCAGGGCTACAAGAACAAGGAAATCGCCACCCAGCTCGGCACCACCGAGCAGGTTATCAAGAACTATCTGCGCAACGTCTACGACAAGATTGGCGTTTCGGACCGCCTCGAGCTGGCGCTTTTCACGATTCACCACCGCATCCTGAACGAGGCCGCAGCCGCCACCGCCTCTGGCGCCACGCCGCAGGCGCCAGCGGGCGTTGCACCGTAACATCCTTGAACCGCAGAATCGAAGGCCGCCTGCGGGCGGCTTTTCTTGTGAGTGCCTGAACCGCCCGTTTACTTTCTAAGGCAGACCAAATGGACCGACGAGAATCATCCCTCCCTCCCGCAGCATCTATCGCTGATATGCAATTCCGACTACTCGGACAATCTGGTTTGAAGGTGCCGGTGTTAAGTTTCGGCACCGGCACCTTTGGCGGTGGCAACGAGTTCTTTCGCGCCTGGGGCGCAAGCGACGTGGCCGAGGCCACGCGTCTCGTGGACATCTGTCTGGACGCCGGCGTGAACCTGTTCGACACGGCGGACATTTACTCGGACGGGTTGTCCGAAACGATTCTGGGCAAGGCGATCGCCGGTCGCCGTGACAGTGTTCTGATCTCCACCAAAGCGACTTTCCGCATGGGCACGGTGTCCGGCCCGAACGACATCGGATCCTCGCGTTACCATCTGATTCAAGCGTGTGAAGCCAGCCTGCGCCGGCTGGGAACGGATTACATCGACATCTATCACCTGCACGGCTTTGACGCGCTGACGCCTCTGGAAGAAGTACTCAGCACGCTCAACAATCTGGTCACAAGTGGGAAAGTTAGATACATCGCCTGCTCGAATTTCTCGGGCTGGCACCTGATGAAATCGCTCGATGTTTCTGACCGCTATGGCTGGGCTCGTTACGTGGGCCATCAGGTCTATTACTCGCTGATCGGCAGAGAGTATGAATGGGAACTGATGCCGTTGGGCCTCGATCAGGGAGTGGGTGCGCTGATCTGGAGTCCGCTAGGATGGGGACGGCTCACGGGCAAGATCCGCCGAGGACAACCTCTGCCCAAGCAAAGCCGGTTACATCAGACCGCTGAGCAAGGCCCGCAGGTTTCTGACGAGCATCTATTTAAGGTGGTCGACGCGCTTGACACGGTTTCCAAGGAATGCGGCAAGACGGTGCCCCAGGTGGCGCTCAATTGGCTGTTGCAGCGTCCCACGGTCGCCACCGTGATCTTTGGTGCGCGCAATGAAGAACAACTGCGCCAAAATCTTGGTGCAGCGGGATGGGCTCTGTCGGCCGAGCAGGTCGCTAAGCTAGATCGCGCCAGCGAGGTGACGCCGATTTATCCGTACTGGCACCAGTGGCAGTTTGCGGAACGGAACCCGCCTCCGGTCCCCAAGCAGAAGTGAAGGTCCGATCGTGTGGAGAGGGCACTCGTTCCCCTTGTGCCTCTGTCAGCAAGCGGAGCTGACACTAGCTCCTCGGCTTGGGGATGGACGAGAGGTCTCTGCCGGTTAGGCCGCAGTTCTCGCACTCATCGCCAAAATAATCGGCTTCTCCCTGATACCAGGCTCTGAATGTCTGGCCGCAGCGCGGGCATTCCAGAAACGCCCACCACACGCCCGAAACGAGAAACATAAACAGGCAAACAAGCCCTGCGGCCCCTGCTAGTGCGGGCGGCGGCTTCTCGGACAACCGCAACAGCTGGCAAGCAAGAAAGAGCACAAACGTAATCCATCCGGTATGTTTCAAGAGCAAGTACTTCTTCCACCAGCGGTAGTACTGTACGCGTTGGTGAGGACTGAGGGGACCCAACCCTGCGTGTCTCATCTTTCAGCGGTGAAAACGATAGGTGGTCAAATCTTCTCTCCCACCGACTTGGCCTGCGTGAACAGATACAAATAATCCGGACCGCCGGACTTGGAGTCGGTGCCTGACATGTTGAAGCCGCCGAAGGGGTGCGCGCCGACCATGGCTCCCGTGCACTTGCGGTTGATGTACAGGTTGCCGACGTGGAACTCCTGGATCGCGCGGTCAATCTTGTCGCGCGACTTGGTGTAAATGGCGCCGGTCAGGCCGAACTCAGTGTCGTTGGCAATCTCGAGCGCGTGGTCGAAACCGTGAGCCTTAATCACGGCGAGCACCGGGCCGAAGATTTCTTCCTGCTCCAGCTTCGACTTCGGAGCGATGTCAGCAATCACGGTCGGCTGGATGAAGTAGCCTTCGCCGGGAGCACGTTCACCGCCAGTAATGATGCGCCCATCTTTCTTGCCTTGCTCGATGTATTCGAGGATGGTCTTCATGGAGCCTTCGTTGATTACCGCGCCCATCGCGGCGTTTTCGGTGACGTCGCCGAGGTGAATCTTCTCGACGCGGGTTTTGAGCTGTTCCAGGAACTTGTCGTAGACGCGCTCGTCGACGATGGCGCGGGAGCAGGCCGAGCACTTCTGGCCCTGGAATCCGAATGCGGCTTGCGCCACGCCTTCGACGGCGGAACCGATGTCGGCGTCGGCGTCGACGATGATCGCGTCTTTGCCGCCCATCTCGAGAATCGTGCGCTTGATCCAGATCTGACCCGGCGCTTGTGTCGCCGCAACTTTGTTGATGTGCAGGCCGACTTCGCGCGAGCCGGTGAAGGCGATGTAGCGCGTCTTGGGGTGCGCGACGACGGCGTCTCCGAAACTGGCTCCGGCGCCGGGACAGAAGTTCACCACGCCCTCGGGCATGCCCGCCTCTTCGAGCAGTTCGACGAACTTCGCCGCGATGGTAGGCGAATCGCTCGACGGCTTCAGGATGACCGTGTTGCCGCTGACGATCGAGGCCAGTGTCATGCCGGCCATGATGGCGCAGGGGAAATTCCACGGCGGAATGACCGCGCCCACTCCCAGCGGAACATACATCAGCGTGTCGTGCTCGCCGGGTAACTGGATGGGCGTTTGCGCCTTGGCAAAGCGCAACGCCTCGCGCGCGTAGAACTCGCAGAAGTCGATGGTCTCGGAGATGTCGGCGTCGGCCTCGACCCAGTTCTTGCTGACTTCGAAGACCAGCCACGCCATAAATTCCATCTTGCGCTGGCGCATCAGGTCGCCGACGCGGAAGACCAGGCTGGCACGCTCTTCGACCCTGGTGCGGCTCCAGGAGGCGAAGGCTTCGAGCGCCGCTTTCATCGCGGGTTCCACCTGCTCTTTGTTGGCCTTCTGATGGATGCCCACGATCTCAGAGGGCTTTGACGGATTCAGCGACTTGATCTTGTCGGTGGTCTTCACGCGCTTGCCGCCGATGATGAGGTCATACTCGCGGCCGAGTTGGCCGCGGACTTTGGCGATGGTGGCGCGCATGCGGCGCGCGTTCTCTTCATTGCGGAAATCGAAAAAGGGCTCGGTGACGAAGGGGCCTTGATGCAGGCTTGTGCGCGGCCGGACGGGGGCTTCGAGCGTTGCCATGGGGGAAATCCTTTCGAAACGGAATCGCTGAGGTATAAGGCTTTGAGTAGTTTACACCTCATAGAGAGGTGGGATGAGCGTCAGCAAGAAGATGCAGAGGTGGACACCCGCCATCACTGACAAGGCGGCGGCTTCGGGCCGCTAGGAGCATCAAAACCGTCTATCTTGCCCTCTGCATTCTTGGGGAACTTGGGGTCAATCGTCTCGCACAGGGCCTTTTCTTTCTTGAGCGAAGTAAATTGACCTTGTACTCTAATAGCCCTTAGCCATCCGTCCCCGACCTTCACCTGACGCAACAATTCCACCCAGTCACCGTTCCGCGCTGTAAAGAAGACGTTCGCATTGAACTTGTTTCCCGAGGATGCAACGTTTGCGGGCACCGGTAGTATCTTGACGTGTTCCTGAATCATATCTCCCACTGCAACCGTTACCCCAAGCGGGTCACCAGTTTTTCCGACTTGGTCTAAG
Organism: uncultured Acidobacteriaceae bacterium; assembly: GCA_963819035.1. Classification (GTDB taxonomy): domain Bacteria; phylum Acidobacteriota; class Terriglobia; order Terriglobales; family Acidobacteriaceae; genus Sulfotelmatobacter. The sequence continues at coordinate 96,549 of CAWFUU010000032.1, forward strand.
TCGGCAATGCGTGCGGACACGTCGTAGAGCGGATATTTTCCAGCGTGAGCAAACGCCAGGAATTGCTGACCTGGAACGTACGCGAAGACGGCAAAGGATTGCCCCCCGGTAAATGTTTTCAAATTATCCGACAGACCACCCAACTCCTTCGTTTGCAAACCAATCACTCTGTCAGATTTTTCCAATGTGACTTTAAACTGACTCTGTGATTGCGTCACAACAGATTCGATTCCCCTTCCGACTTCCGAGAAATGCTCTCTTTCCTCCCGTAGAGCGTTCAGTTGTGCGAGGTACGTTTCGGAACGGTCCTTGCGAATAGCCAACAACTCAATCACAAGCAGGGCTGAGATTATTAGCATCCAGGTGGCCTTTTCCGTACCGGTTGCTTTTGAGCGGAGGGACACCACTGCTGCCGCCAGGCCCATACAGGCCGCACTAAAGCCGGGGACAGGAAGGCTTCGCATCGAAACCGCCGTAAACGCTGTAGCAAGGCCCGTGAGTACAATCCCGGACCATCGGGCGTCCCATATTGCGTCTAATCGCTCTTTGATCTTCGTCTTCAACAGAGAGAGTTTGACCACGATGCCGTCCCTCCCACGGAGACAGAGCAATTTTACCTACCGGGCGGGTGACTTACCCCTTGATTCTGTGCATCGTCTCCACCGCGGGTGCCCCATCCTTGCGTCTTTTGCAAGGGTGGGAGGCGATGCTGCTAGGAGCACGGTTTCACCGCAGCGAGCATCCGAAAGCGCAGGACCCGGAGATGGCTGATCCGAAGGTCCGTGGAGCGTCGCCCTGACTCCCCCCACCCTTTCGCAAAGAGCACTAAAGAGCGCGGCCCCTTCTGTTTCGTAGAATATCCGCGAGGTTTGGGCCAGCCCCGAAAGAGAACATTCCACATTACATTGTGGATCAAGGTACGGCACAGTTGTGGCACGCTTGGGACAGGAGAATGAGGCGATGAGTCCAGAGGTTTCTGAGCTTTTGAAACGGGCGCTCGCGCTCCCTGTGGGAGAGCGCGCTGCATTGGCTAACACCCTTCTCGATAGCCTGGAGACGACGAATCAGTCTGTGCAAGAGGCATGGGACGACGAAGTAGCGTGGCGAATGGAAGACCTGAAAGCTGGCAAGGCCGTGACCGTCCCCTGGGAACAACTGCATCGCGAGCTGTTGGCCATGGTGAATGAACGGTAAGCGTGTTCAGTATCACGAGGGCGCGACGACCTCTTATTTTTCCACAGCCTTCCACAGCCCGCAGCCCGCTTTGTGTGACGAACAACCTTTACTGAGAATTTGAAAAGTGCAAGATTGGGAATATGCTCCAAGGATCTTCCAGCCAGTCCGGCACGACCCCGAGATTGCACGGCTCGATATCAGCAGCTAAGTCCTTATTCCGCAGTATTTTGCCTGTAAGCCCCTGTCGCTCAATATTTTACCGACATCTCCCCATACCCAAAACCCGCAAGTCCTTAGGGGAGAATATCTTGGAGGGACAGCACAAAAAAAATTGTCGAGATATACCCCGTCAGTCGGGCTCGATTTCTGGCAAGCGGCTCTTACGCGGCGCATTCGGGAGGGGCGGGACCGGCAGAGGGATGTCGACGGTGCCGAGGTGATTGCTCATTTGATCTTGAATGCCGAGACGCAGCGAAGCCGCTTCCACGGGAACGTCCGCTTCCTGACGCACGCCGAATTCTCCGGCGATCACTTTGTTGTAGGCGGCCGGTTGCAGTTCGCTGGCCCCGACGCTTGCGCTGCCGGTGAGCATTTGGCCTTCGCGATCGAACGAGGTGACCATCAGAGTAAGCACATTTCGGTAGGTTTCATTCGCCAGCGGGATGAAGCGCAGGGCCGATCCTTCGAGCGTGTAGTCGATGCTGTAGTGTTGCACCTCGACCGGGGCGGTGGGGTCCGGCGCTTTTGCCTTCACCAGAACGTTGCCCAGGCTGGCACGATCGACTTTCTTCTTGGAGCCAACGGGCGCCACGATTACCGAAAACAGAATTTGGCGAGACGGTGGCGATCCATGTTGCATGGCCACGGCGCGGGTCCTGCGGGCGAGATCGGCGTCTTTCGTTGCCGCATTCGCATCGTCGGCAAAATATCCCTGGCGGTAATGAAGCGTGTATCCCTTTTCGGCCAGCAGAATTTTGATTTTTCTGAATTTGCCGTCGTAGAGCTTGTTGGCGGGAGTGTAGGAAAGGGTGTAGTAGTTGGAGCCCTGTTCGGTGGCGATGGCGATGGCCTGGCGAATGCCGTTCGAGTTGTAGAACGCCTTGCCGCCTGTCGACGTAGCGAACTGGTTGAGGGTGTCCTGCTCGGTGGCTTGCCGCGCCAGTGCCTGCATGTCTTGCGGAACGTTTGGCGTCGGCGAGATCACGCTGTTGGCCGAGAAATCGGATGGGAGGATGGCGGTCGAGCCTCCCATGGTTCCGGCGCTGTCGGCGCCGACGCCATTGGTGATCAGGCCTCGCACATCAACCGGGTAGACGGCAATCTGCGCTTCGGCAAGAAGGTTGGTGGTGCGCTTGATCCTGGCGGTGTAGTTGGGATTGTCGAGGGCTAAGTTGCCGGAATTCGTGGTCGCGCTGATGGAAATGGGGAACGAACCCGAAAGCCACACCAGGTTTTTGCGGCCGGGAATGGCGGAGAGATAGCGCGACAGCAGCATCATGGCGTCCAGCGTGATGCTGGCTCTCTCCTCGGTGTCGGTCACCTCCTGCTCGGCTTGCATCCCTTGCAGGGCGCTTAGCAAGCCTTGAAAGCCACTGGTCGGCCCGCCCTGTGCCAGGTCTCCGACGGCGCTAACGGCGGCATCGATCCCTTGTGTCGATGCCTGCCACTTGACGGCTTTTGGCAAACTTTTTTTGCCTTTGGCCGCGGCTACCAGCACAGTTTCATCGGGAGTGAATCCCTGCACCAATCGCAGGCGGGATGCTCCCGCACTCAAGGTGCAGAGGGCGAACTGCGCATTCTTGGGTTTCGACCCGAGGAACTTAATCAACTGCTGCCGCGAGTACACCTGATCTTGCGGTGGCGTGTTGAGCATATCGAACAGAATCAACGTGACCGCGCCGGGATCGGGAGCGTGACTATCGTTGGTGAAAAGATTGGGAGACGGCTTTAGGGCCGCAGGCTTGGGCGGAGCTGGCTCGGTCGGAGCGGGCGCGTCAGCGTCAGTGAATTCGCGGAAGGAGCGGATGTCCTGCGATTTGCCATCTTCTGCCAGTTGGAAATCCTGCTGGTGTAAACCGCGTATCGGATTTCCTTTGGCATCGGTTACGACGACGTCCACCACCACGGCTTTCGAACTGACCTTGAAAGTAGTTACGGGAGTGGCCGCGGGCGGCACATCTTGCGCAGAAGCGGAGGCGGCGGAAGATGAGTCCGCGGTGTTCACGGTCGAAGGCGATGCATCGGGTTTGTCGGTTGTTGAGGTACTGGGCGACGCGTCTGTTGCAGCTGCGGTTGTGTTCGCGGAAGTGTTGTCCACCGCAGGATCAGCACCGGGCGCGGGAACGGAGTCGTCATCCGAAGCGACTGCGTACAAATTCGGCACGTCGGTTTGCAAGGCGGAGAATTTGGCCCCTTCCTGTTCGGATGGTGGCGGCAGGTCGAACAACTCCACGCCGGCGCTTTGCAGGACGGCTAAGCGGCGGCCATCGGAAGAGAGCGAGAAGTTCTGGCCGCTCAACACGGCGGAGCTCACGTCAACCGAAGCGACGGGTGTGCCGCTCGCCGTTTCGATAATCTGAATCTCCTGCTGGAAGACTTCCTGTTGAGAAGGAGTCGGCTGAGAGACGTCCTGGTCGTCGGGGTCAATGTGAGATGTGGCGGTTGAGGCCAGCGGAGCTGCGAGTCGCGCCGTGCTCACGGCAAAGCGACTGCCGTCTTCACTATGCGCGACCGCGGCGAAGAAACGATAGCGGCTCCAGTGTTGCCTCCACAAGCGGCGGCCGGCCGTAGTGAATGCAGTGACACTGTAGTCGCAGTTTGACGAGGCACATCGCCCAATCAGGACCGAGTTGTTGCTCGAATAGAGCACGCTCGGGACAGTCCGCGATCTCACCCGGGCCAGATTGCGACGCTTGGCTGGTGTCGAACCGAAGCGGACCAACCAGATCTCGCCCTTGTGGACCAGATCGACATATCCCGTGCTCGCGCCATTGAGATCCACTACCTCGTTCAAGGGAATCGTCCGCTGCGGCGCCAGGGTCTTGGCGTCGAGAAACTGCGCCACAAACTTGGGTTTGGGTTTCGCAGCTGTGGTTTGCTCTGTTTTGGAGTCTCGGGTGTCGTTGGCGGTTTCTACAACAATCTGGCTGCCGTCCGGGGTCACCGAAACCCAGAGCAGATCCTTGGGCGAACTCATCAGCAGGTTCTCATGCAAGGTGGAATCGACGACGTAGAGACCGTTTAATTTGCGGAGCAGAAACTTTCCGGGACCCAGCGGCCAAAGGTAGCGACGGCGATCGTGGAGATACCAATCCGCCTCGTGCACGACCTTTCCGCCGGGAACCTCGAGGACAACGGCATGAACCAATCGGTCCTGGTGCTCCGGGGGGCAGCCGGGGAGTCGCTGGAACAGCTTCCTGGGATTGAAGGTGAGCAACAGGTGATTGGTGTCGACGAAGTTCAGAGACACATTGGGCTCGTCCTCTAAGAGGCGATCCGAACGGGATGGCCCGTGGTAACCGACATCGGACAACTCGATGCGGGCGGACGGCTTCGGCGGCAGGTCTGGACCAGAGGGAGCGTCTTGAGCCCGCAAGCGCGAGAAGTGGGCGGAACAAATGAAAAGAAGGGCCGCGAGAGCGCGTCGACACGTTTTGGGGTTAGGGAAGAAATGGCACCGCACTTGTGCGCGCTCTCTTGATCTTAGGAACTGGACACCGCGTGCCGCGCGAACCCGGTAGTCCATTTGAGAAGCGTCGCGTGGTCGAACGTTATCCCGTGAACATTGTAGACCAGCGGGTGGGAGCGCGTTTGGGAGCGGGTGGAGGGTTTAGAGCGACATTAAAAATCCCCACACTAACGTCGCAAAAAGCGCGACGTTAGTATGGGGCACCCTCGGGCGTTACGGGGTTAGTTCTCGGAGGGCATTTCGGCGTGGTCGATGACTAGAACCTGCACCGCGTCGGTTTTCGGTTCGAGCTTCAGGCCAAGCTGCTCCTTAACTGCGGCGAAGATTGACTCGGACGTTTCGGCGGATGGAGGAAGAGCTGTGTCGTTAATGCCATCTGCTTTTATCCGTGCCTCTTCGCTTGCATCCGGCGTCCAATGCAGGCTGAAAGCATAGTTGCCCTTGAGACCAGTCTTGTCCACAACGGTCCGGCCTAGCCGCACCGATAACTGTTCGATCAGAAAGGCAAGGGGAGTCCCTTCCGAGACTAGTTCACCCTTTCCGAGGCGCATCCTGCTCGGGCCGCTCGAGTCATGGAGTTTGGAGCCGTTCGTGTCGACGACCAGGTCGTAGACAGGGAGGTTCCTGACTTCAGGGTGCACCGCCAGGTTGAAATGATCGCGTAACGTGGACTTCAGCATGCCTTGGTCGCCAAGCTGTTCCATGGGTAGCTTGCGAAGTTCGGCGACGTCGGCGGCGCTCATTTTGGCGTCGATGTCGAATTTCTGGGTGTTGAGCCAGTCGGGGCCGCCTGTGAGTTGCGGATCTTGTACGTGGTTGTACGCCAGTTTAATGAGCGTCTGCAGCGTAACGCCTCTTGCGGTGAAGCTTCCGTCGTCCAGCCTCCTCATCAGTTGTGTAGGGCCACCAGCGGGCGACGCGCTGGGCTTGATGGAGACGCTCTCGAAAGACCGTGCTGGCTGCGTTATTGTTGCATCGTTCGACTGGGCCAGGCTTGGCGTTCCGTTCAACGCGCCGAACGTAATGGGAAGCGCTATGGCCAACAACGCGGCCGTAGTGAGCAAGAGTTTTCTGGTGAAATCGAGTTTGCGCAAGATGCGAGCGGTCATAATATGAACCATCCTTTTCTTAAGATCGGCGCCGGTGACACCTGAGACACAGGGCAACGGCGACCCCAGGCAGAATTCACAGACTTTCAGAATGCTTTCGGCATAGACCTGGCGGTCGCCGCCCAATTCGACGACCTCTTCGTCGCAGGCGCGTTCACGCTCCTCGAGCAGCCGTGCTCCCAGCCACCAGACCAGCGGGTAAAACCAGAAGAGGGCTTCGACTACCATGTGCAGGGCACCGAACAGATTGTCGCGGCGGCGCACATGCCAAACCTCGTGGGCGAGAATGGCTTCCAGGTGGGGATCTTCCAGGCGTTTGGAAATGCCTTCGGGCCAGATCAGCACTGGGCGGGCAATGCCGAAAATTCCGGGTTCGAGCGACGCTTGCGACAACAACAGCTCGATTGGCTTGCGTACTCCTCCCATGCGCTCGACTCGGCGCAGGGCACCGACTTCGCGCCCGTCAGCGAGTGGCTGGGCTGCGCGCTTGGCGCCGGAAATCCGCCACCAGCGGGCGCTCCACACGAGGAGGACCGCGAGAAATCCACATAGCCACAGTGCAAACAACGCGGGGAGCAGGGGGAGCAGGTTTTGGGCTAAGGAAGGAGTCGCGCCAACGTGCTGCGATGACGGAGTGAAGGGTTGGCTGATTTGCTCGATGGTGAAGTACAAGCCAGGTTCTGACGCGGCAGCTGTTCGCGACCATGCCAGACGGCTCCCCAGGGCAACCAACCACGAGAAGGGAAGGAGAAACTTTACCGACGCTGCTAGCCATAGCCAGTAGCGAGCGCGGGCGTGGTGCTCGCGCAGCAGCAAGGTCAACATGCCGGCGGCGAGAGCGACAAGTGTCGACTGCCACAAATGATTGGCCAGAGCCGGCGCGATGGCATCCCACAAACCGGACAAATATGCAGACGAATATCTTGGGATCATGATTGTTGGTCCCTTCTCTCCAGCTTGCGGAGCGTCTTCTCGGCTTCCTTCACGTCGGCAAGGGTGAGCTTGCCAGATTCGATCAGATGCGCCATGACGGGCTGGGTGCGGCCGCCGAACAGGGCTAGCAGGTCATCGATCAATTTGCGCTGGGCGACGTCGCGGGAGACGGCGGCTTCGAAGATGTGGAAGTTGCCGACCTTCTTGACGCGGCGAACGGCCTTCTTGCTCTCCATGCGATACACGGTCGTTTGGATGGTGGTGTAGGCGGGCCTGTTTTTTTCGGGAAAGTCTTCCTGAATTTCGCGGATGGAGGCGCTGCCGCGAGTCCAAAGCGTCTCCATGATCTGAAGTTCCAGCTTGGTCAGTTTGGGTCCGGCCATGTGATCTCCTACCGACGTGTGCATTATTACTACATGCGTAGTAGAAGTCAAGTGTTTTTTTTATTGGCACAGCTGACGATCGAAAGTCAAAATCCCCACACTAACGTCGCAAAAAGCGCGACGTTAGTATGGGGCACCCTCGAGTCCCTTAATCGGTAAGACTTGCCCACAACTCAGGAGCGTCTGGCGGCCACGGGTGCCGGTTCCAGATGCGCGGTGAAGTGGCGGAGGAATGGGGCCTCGTAGGTCAGGCGCATGCCGGGGATATTCTCGCGGTGCTTCCAGACTTCCAGGATTACCTCGACTACGTAGTCGATGTGGCTCTGCGTGTAGACGCGGCGCGGGATCGCGAGGCGGACTAGATCCATTTGTGCGGCGCCGGCGAACATCAGCGTACCGATTTCGACGGAGCGGATTCCACCTTCGAGGTACAGTTCGGCCGCAAGAGCGACACCGGGGAATTGATCGGCGGCAATATGCGGCAGGAAAGTGCGGGCGTCGAGGTAGATGGCGTGGCCGCCCGGCGGTTGCACGATGGGGACTCCCTGCGAGGCGATGTGATTGCCGAGGTATGCGGTTGAGGCGATGCGGTAGCGCAGGTAATCCTCTTCGAGAGCCTCGTCGAGGCCGACGGCGATGGCCTCGAGATCGCGTCCGGCGAGGCCGCCGTAGGTGGGATAGCCTTCGGTCAGAATGAGGAGATTTTTTTCCTGCTGGGCCAGTTGGTCGTCGTTGGTGCAGAGGAAGCCGCCGATGTTGGCCATGCCGTCTTTCTTGGCGGACATGGTGCATCCGTCGCCGTGGCTGAACATTTCCTGCGCGATCTGTTTGGGAGTCTTGGATTCGTATCCTTTTTCGCGCAGCTTGATGAACCATGCATTCTCGGCGAAGCGACACGCGTCGAAATAGAGCGGGATGCCGTGACGCTTGCACACGGCTCTCACCTCGCGAACGTTCTGCATCGAAACCGGCTGGCCTCCGCCGGAGTTGTTGGTGACGGTGAGCATGACGAGCGGAATGCGGTAGCTGCCCACGCGCTCGATCAGGGCTTCGAGAGCGGCCACATCCATGTTGCCTTTGAAGGGATAGGTCGACGCCGGCTGGCGGCCTTCGGAGATGACCAGGTCGACGGCTTCGGCGCCGACGAACTCCACGTTGGCGCGAGTCGTGTCGAAGTGAGTATTGTTGGGAACAACGTCGCCCTTGCGGCAGGTTACGCCAAACAGAATGCGCTCGGCGGCGCGACCCTGGTGCGCGGGGATAACGTGTTTGTAGCCGAAGATGCCCTGGACGGAATTTTTGAAGCGGTCGAAGCTGCGGCTGCCGGCGTAGCTTTCGTCGCCTTCCATGATGGCCGCCCACTGGTGCGTGGACATGGCGCCGGTGCCGGAGTCGGTGAGCAGATCGATCAGGACATCGTCGGCGGGTAGGAGGAAGAGGTTGTAGTGCGCGGCACGGAGCAGTTGCTCACGCTGTTCGCGCGTGGTCCAGCGGATAGGTTCGACGCTCTTGATGCGGAAGGGCTCAATGATGGTCTTTGCGGGCATGCGGCCAGATCCATGGGGAGGATTTCAAGACTCCCGATTTCAAGACTCCCTATGATACCCCCGGGCTGCGACCGGAAGGGACAGCCGAAGAGCTTGCCGTGAGCTGGTCGAAGGGCGGCTGTCCCCACATAATTTCCTCGACACCTAGCGCCAGTCGTCGCGATCGCGCCAGCGATGATCATCACGGTCACGGTCCCAATCGCGCCGGTCATCGGAGTCGAAGCCCCGGCGATAGCCTTCGGCATAACCATCGCGGTAGGCGCGCTTGTACTGGCCGTGGTCGCCCATCCAGGGCTCGTAGCCGTGCGCGTCTTCCCACTGGTCATTCTTGAGGTTGAAGCGGCGGCCGCGCTCGCGGTCATAGTGACCGGTGCGGACGCCGTCGCGATATCCGTTCTGATAGCCATGCTCGCCAGCCTCACCGCGGCGATGGTAATCGTCGTCATCGTAGCCCCAGGCGAGGCTGCCGAAAGCCACGGAAACCATGGTAGTCAGGGCCGCCAAACGCAGGGTGCGCAGCATTCTGATTCGCAGCATAATTACCTCCACCACCGAAGCCGGGAAAAGTTGCTTCGGTTCGTACATCTGATCGGATGCGGGTGCGGCGGCAGGGTGATGCCTGCGAACTTGGCGCGATTTAGGTCAATGGTGCGGCGGATTTTTGGACATGCGGAGAGCGCGCAACTTCTCTTGTGGGTAAGTGTTTCATGCTCGCGACAAATTCCAGTTCGCAGGCAATTGTTAGCGGGTGGTAGACTCGAACGTTTTCGTGAGAGGCACAGACAATGGACATTCGGCGAGTGGGAGTGGTCGGCGCAGGGACGATGGGCAACGGCATTGCGCACGTGTTCGCGCGCAGCGGATACGACGTGGTCCTGTGTGATGTGGAGCGGCAGTTTCTGGAACGCGCGCTCTCGACTGTGGGCAAGAATCTCGATCGGGAAGTGGCGAAGTCCAAGATCACTCCAGAGGACAAGGCCGCCACACTGAAGCGCATTCACCCAGTCACGGAACGCGGCAAGCTGGCGGATTGCGATTTCGTGATCGAGGCCGCGACCGAGAAATTTGAAATCAAAAGCCAAATCTTTCGCGATCTGGACCGGCTGACGCGGCCGGAAATCATTCTGGCTTCGAACACGTCTTCCATCTCCGTCACCAAGATTGGGGCGCTCACGAAGCGGCCGGAGAAAGTGATTGGCATGCACTTCTTCAATCCGGTGCCGGTGATGAAACTGGTTGAGGTGATCCGCGGTCTGGCCACTTCGCAGGAAACGTTTGCCACGGTGCGCGATTTGTCGGTGAAGCTGGAAAAAACGCCGGTGGAGGTGAATGATGCGCCCGGCTTCGTGTCGAACCGGGTGCTGATGCCGCTGCTGAACGAGGCCATGTACGCGGTGATGGAAGGCGTGGCCACTCCCGAGGCGGTCGACGAGGTGTTCAAACTGGGAATGGCGCATCCGATGGGGCCGCTGACGCTGGCGGATTTCATCGGCCTGGATGTTTGCCTCGACATCATGCGCGTGCTGCACGGCGGGCTGGGCGACCCCAAGTACCGGCCTTGCCCGCTGCTGGTCAAGATGGTGGATGCGGGATGGCTGGGGCGGAAGAGCGGGAGAGGGTTCTACAAATATTAGCGTTGAATGAAAACTGGAACTGAAGGCGACTCGTGGTTCTACCTGCTGGCTGCGCTATGCGGCATTGGCGCCGGTTGGGCGGACGTCAAGATCGATGACTTACTGTTCACGGCGCTGCTGGTACTGGCCTCCTGCATGCTGCTAGGTCTTCTGCGGCCGCGGTGGCCTTGGCGCTGGGTGGTCGTGGTGGGGGCACTCATTCCGTTGACCGAACTCGCAGCTTACGTCATTCGAACCGTGAAGCCGTCGCGGGCGCAGATTTACGGGTCGTTCCTGGCATTTCTTCCGGGCATTGCGGGCGCGTACGGAGGGTCGCTGATGCGCGGCGTGATTGAGAACTTGCGGCAGGGAAAGTAGGTCACCCGTCTTCCCGGTGGTTTAAGCCTAACTGGCGGAGTGAAACCCTCCGCGGTCAAACGCAGCGCCGAAAGGCGTCCCCGCGCAAAGCATCTGCGGCATGCCTGAAGGCAGACCCTGATACGAATCGTAACTGCAGTTGCTGAGCCAGAACTAATCCTCCATTACCTGGGTAAGCGCAACCCGCGACAGGGCGCTAAAGATATTAGATGCTATGCCGATGGCTGATCCTCAGTGGAGACTTTTTCACTGATGAAGACTGCCAAGCTTGTCTTACTGGTCGTGATCTTTCTGTTAGCCGGTTGTAATTCCACTTCGAAATTAACCACCACCACCGCCACCACAACGCAAAACGCGGTTCGCGCCTACAACGGCACGGCAGCAGTTGGAGATTTCTTAACCATCTCCATCGATTCCAATGCGAACACCATCGCCTACCAGAATTACACCAATGGACAAACCGGGACGGTCCCGTACACAGTCAATGCGGATGGGGGTTACACGATCACCGATCCCCAAGGGAACCTGCTTTCTGCCTATGAAGTCCCAGGCTCGGTGATGGTGGTGGAAGCCGCGAATGCCGGGCCTCTCCACGACAGTGCCGCTCTGATTACCGCGGTCGAAAGCCTGCCGGCCTCGGTCAACACATTTGCCGGACAGAATTTCAATTACATCCAATTCCGCACTCGGGATGGCGGAGTGGAGGTTGGAAACGTCACTATCGATCCGCAGGGAAATATCACGGCCCGCAGCTACGATCCGGGTGGAATCATGTGGACGCCGTCGAACTATTTCAATGGCGGAACTTTTGCCGCCTCCGGACTGCAGGAGGACGCTTCGGGGAACTTCTTCACCGTCGTCGAACAGGACGGGTCGACGAGCACGGTTTTTGGGACTCAGAGTGGTCTGTGGGCCGTCGATAACGACAACGGCGCGATTATCGGATTGCCGAAGGCTTCTTCGAAAGCTTTCAACTCCGCATCGGCTGGCACGTACAGCGCGATCTACTACGAAAAGCCGAACGCGCAGATGCAAAACAACGTGGAAGTCGGTACGCCGGTGGAGGGAAAAGCCGGCATAACGGTGGGCGCCGCGGGAGCCGTGACCATTACCGACAGCCAGAACAACGTGATGGCGAGTGGAACGCTGGCAGCAGTTGCCGATACACCTTACGTTTACGACGGCACACCGAACACGCTGCCCGATCCTTGCTACGGCATGTTCACGTTTCGTACGTTAACGGCGAGTTTGCACCAGGACGTGTTCGTCACCTTCCAGGGCAACGCGGTCATCTTTACCAGTTTTCAAACGGCGTTGCCGGTTCAGAACAACGGCACGTACACGTACTTTTATGGCGTAGGGTTGAAGTAATCGGCTCTCGGCTTCCGGCCCTCAAGCTGCGGAGTTTGCTTGCCATTGCAGATCGGATGGCGAACTTCCGGACGCCTGAGGCGGAAGCCGGAGACCGAAGGTATCGGTTTCCGGAAGGTTCCCCAGTTCCGCCGGGCGGGTGCGAATTCGGTCGTAAGTGTATGTCAGGCTGCTGCCCGGAAGTACGGTATTTCCCCTAAGCTTCTACAGAAACTCCCTCATGTTCCACTTGAAGATGATTATCGTAGATTCTGTGTCGGCACCATGCATGTGTCGGTGCGGGTGCTGGTTCCGTCATACCTGGGGTCGTTTTAGCGGAATGCAAATCTCGTTTGGTCCTGTAGGAATATGAAGTCTCAAACGATTGGAAACCTCGTTTCCCAGGAGGGCGACATGCGAGATGTCCACGAAATTTTGCGAGCCAAAGAAATCCGGATCCAACAACTGGTTCGTGAACTTGAGGCTCTGCGGTTGGTGGCTCCGTTGCTCATCGATGATACGGACACTGGATCGGTGCTCGCGGATGCGGCAGCTTTTCAGGGAGAGTCGGATGGCCAGAACGTTCGCTCAAAAGGACGGGCTGGGAAAGGACGCCCGAGTATCACTCGGCAGCGTAGCGAGATAGCAGCGGTCATAGATGAGGCGGAGTTAGGCACCGCGAAGAGAATCTCAGGGCGCCTAAAACGACTGGCCACACCGTTGCTGAATGCGGTCAATCCGGCCAGTTAGTTCCTGTCGGTCAGGTTGCAGCCGACGAAGAAGACTCGATCACTAACTCCTCGCATCCTCCTCAGTCTGATGGCGCGCTGAAGTCCGTGCACCGGAATTGTCAGCGCGCATTTTTTCTTGCCGAGCCGCGTCCTGGCTGCCATCATCACAACTAGCCCAACATTTCGAGACTCGAATCATGCGGATACATCTGGTGGTTCTCATTGCGTTCACGGGAATCTCTACCTGCTTGTTTGCTCAGAAATCTGCCTGGGAGCCTGCACCGGGCCATATCACTCTCCCTCTGTGGCCGCACCCTCAGGCCAATCTGGGTCCCGAGATCGACGCTACGACGGCCAAGGACAAACTCATCGCCGGCAAGCCAGTCATGCGTCTGACCAACGTATCCTCGCCGACGATTACTCTGTACACGCCTGCGGGCAAGAGTACCGGCGCTGCGGTGGTCGTGTTTCCCGGCGGGTCGTACCGCATTCTGGCTATCGATCTGGAAGGGACCGAAGTATGTGATTGGCTGACTTCTTCCGGCGTCACCTGCGTTTTGCTCAAGTACCGCGTACCGGACTCGGGACCTTACCCCAAATCGTCAGCCGCCTTGCAGGATGCGCAGCGCGCGGTCGGCATGGTCCGCTCCCATGCCGAGGAGTGGCGTATCGACCCGCACCGTGTTGGTGTTCTGGGCTTCTCCGCCGGAGCGCATCTGGCTGCGGCGCTCAGCACTCACTTCGAGCAGCGACTCTATGATCCGATTGATGCGGCGGACCAATTGAGTTGCCGTCCGGACTTCGCGGTGATCGTCTATCCCGGATACCTTGCGCTTTCGGAACAAAACTTCGCACCCAACCCGGACATCAGCGTTACGGGCAAGAGTCCGCCCTCCTTCATCGTGCAGACTGAAGATGATCCGGTCCACGTGGAGAACGCCACTGTGTATTTTCTCGCGCTCAAGGACGCCGAGGTGCCGGTCGAGATGCACATTTACGCGCAAGGGGGACACGGCTATGGTTTGCGGCGCACGGAACTTCCGGTCACGCGATGGCCTGAGAGCGTGGAGGCCTGGCTCCGCACCATAAAGATACTGCCGGCTGGGGCTCCGTAGGTGCCGAGCTTGTGGGAGGATGTTTGCTCCAAGGTATCGGCTAACCAGAAAGTTACTCCCGGTTCCACAGCCTAGGCGCGTATGCTGCGAGCATGGGAGTAAGTGTGTCGATGCTGGCCTCGGGGAGCCGCGGCAACTGCGCGCTTGTAGCCAGCGCCTGCACGAAAATTCTGGTGGACGCCGGGATCTCCGGCCGCGAGACCTTCAAGCGCATGAAGTCGCTGGGCGAGAATCCACACTCGCTCTCGGCGATTCTCGTTACTCACGAGCACTGCGATCACATCTACGGCCTGGCAACGCTGGCGAAGAAGTTGCGCATCCCAGTGTTCATGACTGGCGCCACACAGCAGGCTTGGGCTCGCGCTTTGCGCGATGAGAACGGCGTGCGGCCTCAACTGGAGAAGTGGGAGCGTTTCGAATCTGGCCACAGCTTTCAGGTGGGGGACATTGCGGTGAAGCCATTCACCATTCCGCACGACGCCGCCGATCCTGTGGGCTTCACGTTCCGCGCCGAAGGCATCAAGGTCGGGATCGCAACCGATCTTGGATACCTTCCGGTCAGCGTGCGCGATCACCTGCGCGGTTGTGATGTGCTGGTGATGGAATCGAACCACGATCTGGAGATGCTGCGGGGTGGGCCGTATCCGTGGTCGGTCAAGCAGCGGGTGATGAGCCGCGTGGGGCATCTTTCGAACGAGGCCCTCGCGAATTTCTTCACGAACGACTATGATAATAGTGCAACGTTTGTAGTGCTGGCGCATCTTTCACAAGAGAACAATCATCCGGAAATAGCCCGGAGAGAGGCAGAAAAAGCGCTCGCTATGCGGGGCGGCCTGTTCCAGAACCGCGTACTGCTGGCCTCGCAGACTGAGGCCCTGGCGCCGATTTGTCTCTAGATTGGCTTTCGTATCCCCCAAATGAGTCAGCAGTGCGTTGATCCAATCGTAGGCAAGATTCTGGCGGGCTGGCGATATGACATCTCGGGCCTGGCGCCGGAGATGCGCGGCGACTACGAAAGCCATTTCGCAGGGTGTGAATTCTGCCGACGCCGCCAGCAAATACATCGCATCATTGATGTTGGACTGATCGCGCTGGCCTCGGTTTCGGCGGGAGTGTTTCTGCTGGCGTTTGGCGTGATCCGGTATTTCGGCCCGCGCCATGCCTTCTGGCTGGAAATCGGCGCGCTGGCGGGATTTGCCCTTTCTGCCCTGATCTGGCTGGTCGTGGCCGTGGCGACGCCGGCTCCGGTCACTGTGCTGGACGCAGCCAAAGAAGGCGCGAGGCGCGTGCACGACCGGTTGCCAGAGGAAATTCGGCAGCGGCTGCCCGAAGAAATCCGGCTGCGGATTACAGGCACATAACCGGGATGCCGCTCTCCTCACGCATTGTCGTAGTGATTATGCTGGTCGCGGTGGGCGCGGCTTTCGCGAGTACTCAGGCGTTAGACCATTCCATCGCTCAGCCAAAACTTCCTCCTTGTCACGGGCATATGCCTGAGCAGCCTTCGCGGGTGCCTGTCAGCTATCAGTGTTGTGTCAACGGGCATCATGCTGCGATTCCGCAGGCGATGTTCTTGGCGCGTCCGCTGCTCGCGCTGTTCTCTAAATCGCATGGAGGCGAAGACTTCTCGCTAGCCTCTGTTCTCGCCGCGCATTTCTCGACAGTCATCGTTCCAGCCAGCAGCCCGCCCGGGATTGCCCCGTTGCGAATCTAGAAAAAACCTCAAACCACAAAGGACACGAAGGCGCACGGAGGCCCTGATCGCCAGAGTTCCTTCGTGTGACTTCGTGTCCATCGTGGTGATGATCTCCCATTCAGCCTCTACAAAACTTGAGGTTTGACTACTCGCGATGAGGTTCTCGTGAAAATTACGTTGTCTAGTGCGCTGATTCTGTTAGTGGTGTTGCTCGTCTCGGCTTCGGCTCAAGAGAGCTCTGCTCCTCCACCCGATGAGCATCCTTCCCAGGAGCAAGACAGCTCCATGGCGGGAATGCAGATGGGCGGAATGCATATGGACGAACACGCCGAATCGCAGTGGCCCTCGCCTCATGCCGGGTCGGGCACAGGATGGCAGCCTGCTTCGGTGCCTGGGCACGACTGGATGTGGATGCGTGGGGGATGGGAATTGATGGCGCACGGTGTGATCTTCGCCGACTACAACCAGCAAGGCGGCCCGCGCGGCGCAGGCAAGGCCGAATCGGTCAACTGGGGCATGCTGATGGAGCAACACAAGTGGGGCGCGGGCACGATCCTTTGTCGGCAAATGTTTTCGGCCGAGTCGCTGACCTCGCCGCACCCGGGCTTCCCTGAGCTTTTTCAGACGGGCGAGACGTACCATGGCCAACAACTCGTCGACCATCAGCACCCGCACAATTTGTTTGCGGAACTGGCCGTGCTTTACACGCTGCCGGTCACGGAAAAAATTTCCTGGGAACTCTACGGCGGACCGTCGGCGGAGCCAGCGCTGGGACCGGTCGCCTATCTTCATCGCGTGTCGGTTTCGGAATTGCCGATGTCTCCTCTGAGCCACCACCTGCAGGATTCGACGCACACGAGCTTTGGAGTGGTCACAACTGGCTTTGTCATCGACGACCGCATCAAGCTGGAAGCCTCGGCGTTCAACGGACGCGAGCCGAATGAACAGCGCTGGAGCATTCAGTTGGCGGCGCTGGATTCCTGGTCGGGGAGAGCCAGCGTGGCGCCCTCTCGCAACTGGACGGCGCAATACAGCATTGGGAGGCTCGAACATCCCGAGGCGCTGGAGCCAGGAAGTCAGTGGCGGCAGAGTGCGTCGGTGGAATACAACCGGTCATTCGGCGGCGGCAACTGGGCAACGTCGCTAGTGTGGGGACGGGTTCACAAGGTCGCGACGGACGTGAACCTGAACAGCTACCTGCTCGAGTCCACGCTGAATTTCCGCGAGCGCAATTACGTTTTCTCGCGGCTCGAACTGGTCGACAAAGACGAACTCTTCCCCGAAGCGCTGGTGCATCCGGCCTACCGCATCGGGGCGTACACGATCGGCGGCGTGCGCGATATTCTCCGCGCTCGCGTAGAAAACCAGCCATGGCAACTGGGATTGGGAGCCGACGTGACGTTCTATTCCAAGCCGGCCGTGCTCGATCCGGCGTACGGCAGCTTTCCGGTCTCGTTCCAGATTTTTTTGCGATTGCGTCCAGCTTCGTCCGCTCACATGCATGGGCATTAGAGCAGGGAAGGGTCGATGCGATCGTGTATGGAGCTAGAGACTAGTCAAAAAAATTCTGCCTGTCTCTCCGCAAATGCGAGAGAATGTTTATCAGATGTCTAAAGCATTGCGGACACTGCGGGCGGTGCAGTGGTCGATGCTCGCCAGCATCCTCGTGTACACCGTGCTGGGAGAACTCGTGGGGCCACGCTCTCGCGGCGTGGACCCAGGCCTGAGCTATCTGTTCAGCACTCTGGCCGTGGGCATCGTGGGGGCCATTTTTGTGGTGCGGCGCACGCTGGTGCAGCGAGCCGCAGCGAGCCTGGCCGCCGACCCAGATGACAGCCTCAGCCTCGGCCACTGGAGTACGGGCTACTTCGTGACTTACGCTCTGTGCGAAGCGCTGGCTCTGTTCGGTCTGGTGCTGCGTTTTCTGGGGAGCCCGATGCAGCACAGTCTCCTGTTCTATGTGGGAGGCTTCGCGCTGCTCTTCATCTTCCGGGCAAGAGAGCCCGTCAGCGCCTGATTTTCCTTTGGAGGGTCGATGTCCATCAACGGGCCCGAAGAACTGCACGGCATGCGCGTCGCCGGGGCAGTGGTGCGTCAAATACTCGAAGCGATGAAACGCTGCGTGCGCCCGGGTGTGACTACGGCGGAGTTGGATGAAGTTGGCGCCGGGGTGATGCGGGAACAAGGAGCTCGCTCAGCTCCGGCACTGGTTTACCAGTTTCCGGGCGCAAACTGCATCAGCGTCAATGAAGAAGCGGTTCATGGTATTCCGGGGAAGCGGGAATTGCGGTCTGGCGACCTGGTTAAGCTGGATGTCACGATTGAAAAAGACGGATTCATGGCGGACGCCGCCATCACCGTTCCAGTGGGTGAAGTCACAGAAGAAAGCCGGCGTTTGGCCGAGTGCGCGGAGCGCGCGTTCACCAAGGCGATGCTGGTGGCACGTGCGGGTTTTCGGGTTTCAGAAATCGGAAGAGTCGTGGAGCGCGAAGTGCGGCGGAGTGGGTTCGCAGTGATCCGCGATCTCAGCGGTCACGGCATTGGACGCACCATCCATGAGGAGCCGCGGGTGCCGAACTTTCCTGATCCGCGCGCCAACCAGATATTGACCGAAGGCTTGGTCATCACGGTCGAGCCGATTATTGCCGCTGGATCGGGACGAACCGTCGTAGCAAAAGATGGATGGACCGTGGTCACGGCCGATCGGCGGCCTTCCGCGCATTACGAACACACACTAGTGATCACCAAGGGCCAGCCGATCCTTCTGACCGCGGCGTGAGCGGTGTGGTTGTGGCTTATGGCCAGCGATACCTGGGCTGAGGTCAAAGACACGAATCGCCATGGAGATATTGGGCGTTTCGGACATCAGCAGGCTTGTGTCTAGTAATCGCGTGCATTTTGGCGTATCCATATCTTCGGTCCAAAATCATCCCAAGCCGACGTTCTTGAACCTTAAGAGTTTTGAGTGTAGTGGCCTGTTTACAACAGTTGAGAAGGCGCGAGTCACTTCGAGAGCTGCAAATTGGTAAAGTACCCTTCGGTTCCTAGCCCAATCCAGAGCGCTACAGCACCTTCGCTGTCACCGTGTTTTAGATCGTTTACTATCAGCACGGGCTGTGGGGAATCGTTGACGAACAACCGCGCTTTCACTCCGCTCACCTCGATCTTGATCTTCGTCCACTCGCCCGGGGCCAAATCTACATAAGACTCATATCGTCCCGGTGCCTCCGTCCGCAGCCTCGACCATTCGTACTCGGGCATGGAGATGTACTGCGTCGAGTGATTCCGCCGAACTTGGTCGTCGGCGCGACCGTTGGTAGGGCGGACATAAACGCATTCGTACTTTGATGGCTCGGCAGCCACCCGGAAGGCCACACCAACGAACCCGCGAGCATCGGAAGCTGCTCCGACGCGTGGTTTGCCAGCGACGTCCACTTGAATCGTACCGTCATGGAACGATGTCGCCGGAAGCATAACGATTCCACCACCTTCGCCATTTTTCGGAGCCACCAATTCTGCCCCAGCAGCAGCTGCTGGTATGACCCGGACCGCTTTGCGACCGAGGTAAGTCACAGCTTCAACTTGCACATCGTGGGCCTGCAAACCCTTCGTGGAATCTAGATCGAAAGTTTGGGCTGCCGAAGCGGAGGGTATAAGCACAGCGGCACTCAGCACACCAGGCATCATCGCGGCCAAAAGAGGTCTGGACATCAACCCATACTGGATAATCAATCGCACATTGTTAATTGGCGTAACATCTCGATTTCACTCATCTTCCTGTGGGCGGGGAATTTGAGCATAATCGCCTTGATAACAACAGAGTGTTCACCTACACCTGCGCAGATTGCGGCTTTTGGATTGCTCCCGCTATTGTTTAGCAGTTCGCCGCTTCTGAATGTTCTCTTGCGCCGCTTTCCTGGTCTGCTCGTCGATCTCGGGACGCGTGAGCCCCTCAAGCAGTTCCATGGAAGCACGAGGACTGGTTGCCGCGAAATAACGCCATCCCGGTTCGGCGGCAAAACACTGCAATATCTGCGCAGTAATATCGGGATCGGAAGATGCAAACCAGTATTCCTCCGCACTGTTACCTTCTGTCGGAGGCATCTCGCACAGTGTTCCCTCGTAGGCGATTTTGTCGGACTTCAGGAGGTTTGGGTTTTTGAGGGCCGCCGCGCGAACGTCGGCGGAGCGCTTCACATGCAGCAACTCGCCCAACGTTTCCGGCGGAGTGTTGCGGTTGCTGGCAACCTGCACCAGCGCTCCTTCCATATCTGGAGGGAAGGCATAAAAGGTCGGGGAGAATTTCTGATTGATGACGGTGTTATAAATGATCGTCAACGCCGCTGGTGGACAGGATTTGTGCCGCGCGACGGACTCCATCAGGTGTGCGTTTTGATATTGTTGGCTCATCCGCAACAGGTCGTCCGCGGAAATCTCAGGGTGGAGGGCAACGTAGCGAGCAAGGGTGTTGCTTTCGGCAGGGTTCAGCGGCTCCGCGAAGGCGAACAACCCTTTACTCGATAGGGTCGATTGAGCGACTGCCACTTCGCGCTGATTCTTTAGTGTTAGTGCCGCTCCCTCCGCTTCGTGCCTCTTCTCGATATTTTTGTATATCACGATAAGAGTGATGGCGCTGATAAACAAAACCGTCGCCGCCGTATATCGTACGAGCCATGGTCCCGGAATTGGCCCTTGAATGGCAACGACGATGGGCCAGATAAAGGCGAATGCCAGTGGGATGTAAATCGGAAGTAAGACCAGCGTCAGTCCGAATGGATCACTCACAAAGAAGTGTGTGACCGGAATAGCGATTGCGAGAATCGCTGCGATCAAGAGCGAGGGCCACAATGGCGGGTAAGATTTGGAGGGCGGTTCCAACTCGGGCATCGGATTCTTTGAAAAGGCGTCCTCAACTTATCAAAAACCGGTTTCGCAGACACGTTACGAGCGTGCTGACCTCACATCTTCTCCTGCAAACTGGTCAACGATATGCACAGAACGATATGCACAGCTGGTGAAAAATCTCTCGATTACACTCATCTACCATTGGGCAAGGATAGGTGACTGTAGTCGTACCGGTGGGTCGTTCTCTACCTGCTTACGATCCGATGTGGCAGCTGGCCAAGCCCCGCTTCTCCAGATACTGCTGGTGATAATCCTCGGCGGGATAGAACTCTACGGCGGGCACAATCTGGGTCACGATCGGCTTGGAGTAGCGGTGCGCCTTATCCAGCGCTTCCTTCGAGGCCTGGGCCTCAGCGGCCTGCTCAGGTGAGTAGAAAAAGATCGCGGAACGGTACTGTGTGCCCCAGTCCGGACCCTGACGGTTCAGTTGCGTGGGATCGTGGTTCTCCCAGAAAACTTTGAGCAGGTCAGCATACTTTACCTTGGCCGGGTCGAATTCGACTTCCACGGCTTCGGCGTGCCCGGTGCGATCGGTACAAACTTCCTTGTAGGTGGGGTTGTCAGTCTTTCCGCCGGTGTAGCCGACGCGGGTTGATGTCACGCCCGGAATCTGCCGGAAGGTGGCTTCGACTCCCCAAAAACATCCTGCTGCAAAGGTGGCTTTCGGCATATGATTCGCCTCCTGATTTAAGGCTAACGTGAGCTTCTTGACGTGTCGATAGGCAGTTCCACACCGGGCGTGGCCGGTTTGAAAGGGCACGGCTTTCAGCCGGCCGGTAATCGCGAAGTATAGGATTCGGCTTCAGCCGCTGCGGCAAGCGCCCCCCAGGGCCTAAAGGCCGACTCATTTTTAGACTTCGGACGGCGCGTCTAAAGCCGCGCCCATTCAAAACGCGCCCACACCAAGTAAACGCCCTAGTTTAGATGAAGAACTCGTGGAAAAGTCACGAGAGTGTAAATTTCGCGGTCCGGGTACCTCTGGTCATTGACGCTCCCTTGGAATCACGATAAAGTCCGGGAGCAGGGTTTTTCTCCCCCCGAGATAGGTCCCAGTGGTGCCCGCGACCAGCCGCCTTCAATCCGCGCCCAGGACTGTGCAGAAGTTCGCACTGCTTATGTTGCTGGCGGTGACGGCGTCTCAGGCAGCCTTGTCGCAGGCGGTCCGGGCGGTCTCAGGATTCGCGCCGCAAATGCGCCTGGGTTACCGCAACGGCGATCAGTGGGAGCCGGCTATGGCCGCCGATGCCCACGGGCACATTTACGTGCTTTATCCGCAGTACGGCGCGGTGCCCGATTGCCCAGCTTGTACGGCCCCGACGATCGCCCTGCTCGTCAGCAGTGACAACGGACTCTCGTGGCACTCCTCTCGTCCACTGCTTCCGTTCCCGACTGGTCAGTTTGATCCGCAGATTGTGGTCGATCCGCAGGATCGGCAGACAGTGTACGCATCGTGGCTGCAGAATGAGAAGCGCGACATCATTGTCGCGCGGTCGCTCGACTTTGGCCGCACGTGGTCTTTCTCAGTGGCGGAGCACAGCCGCGAGGATGCGGACAAGCCGGTGCTCGCCGTCCATGGTGCGGACGTTTACGTTGGGTTCAACCACGAGGAGAAATTCCTGGTCGCCGCTTCGCACGATGCGGGGCAGACGTTTAGCGTGGTGAGCGTGAATCCCGCGGCTCCGCCGGGATGGTCGCTGGCGGGCGGGGCAACCGTTGATCCCGCCGGTAATGTTTATTTTGGCTGGACGGCTTGTCAGTCGAAAAAAGCTGGCGCGTCGACTCGGCATCAAGCCATCTCAGGCAGACAGCATGTGCCAACCAACGAGCAAAGTCGAAGCCGCAAGATTCGGATCCGAAGCCATGCCCACATGCGCGGCAAGAAATCGCTCAAACACCTCGGGCTTCTCCGCAAATATTCGCACCGTCTGCCGCCGCAATCGCGGACTCCGCCCGAGCCAAAGCATCAATTGCGACATGACCGTAGGCCGCCGCAAAATTCTCCGATGCGCCTCCTGATAACGCGAAAGATCACCACTTGCCAGCGCATCAGCCAGCGCCGGCGCCTGCCGGAACGCCAAACTCAACCCTTCGCCCGTAATCGCATCCACGCCCCCCGACGCATCGCCGATCAGCGCCACGTGCCCGCTCCAAACGCGCGCCAACCGCCGCGTCGAAGTAAATGATCCGCGCTCGGTCGTCAAAGCCTCCGCCCCAGCCAACCGCGCCACCAGCGCCGGAAATTCCTCGATCGCGCTCTCCAACCGCATTTTCGGATCGCCGCTCACCACCGCGACACAAACTTCCCGCCCGCCAATCGGCGTCACGTAGCATTGCCCCGCTGCCCC
Source organism: uncultured Acidobacteriaceae bacterium (assembly GCA_963819035.1). GTDB lineage: Bacteria > Acidobacteriota > Terriglobia > Terriglobales > Acidobacteriaceae > Sulfotelmatobacter. Next base: position 119,518 of record CAWFUU010000032.1, read on the forward strand.
CCAATAAACTTCCAGCGAATGCGACCAGGGGCGCGCTCGGTAGTGCCTCCGGAAACCAATCCGCGTGCTCGCGCGCATCCCGTGATCCAGCCCCGCCCACTGCCGCACGCGCGACTCCCCGCCGTCCGCTCCAATCACCCAGTCGCTCGAAAAAGCCGGTCCTCAAGAAAAACGCCACCAACCGACAAACTCGATACTCGCGCCCGCCAGAGAAAATTCGCTCCGCAATCCGCCGCGCGGCGCAGCAACGCCTCGTGCAGCGTCGTCCGCCGTACACCGCGCCCGTGCCGCCCCGGAAATTTCGCCTCTGCCACGGTTCTCCAAATCGTAAAATCGCGCGCTCTCGAGCTCGCATCCCTCGAGCGAATCCGCCGGAATTCCCATCCGCTCGAGCTCTTCCATCCCGTCCGGCATCAATCCTTCCGCGCACGGCTTATCAATCGGTGGCTCGCCCACATCCGCGACGGTAACGCTCAGTCCCCGCTGTCGCGCGCAAATCGCCGCCGCCAATCCAGCCGGGCCGCCGCCAATCACAAAAACATCGCACGAATCCGCCACTCTTCCCTCCGCAAAAAAAATCCCAATTTCGGCAGGAAAAATCGAGAAGCCGGGGACTGCAGGCCCTCTCCTGAAAAAATCGCTACTATGTTGATGCACCCTCGCGCCGCGGAGATGCCAGTTTTGATTTCGAGAGAGGATGTCGTAGCGGTGCCCTTCAGGGCAGCATCTTAAAAATCTAGCAGCTAATAGCAACCATGAGTTTTGGAATTGCGCAATTCCACAACTCACGCCGCAATCCAATTCTCTGAAACCGACGACGCGCCAGCGTCTCCTCCGAACGTAGGGCCCGCGCTTTATGCCGGGTCAGGCAACTAGTCTATCCAGGCCTAGGCTTCGCTAGCACCGAAATTTTGATTACTGAGCTCCCGCGTTATGCCCCAAATGCCAGTCCGAGCGAAATCTGCGCGCCACCTCCCACAAAAACGCCATGCAAATTCTTGCGCAAATATGGGCATTCCCTCGCCACAATGCTTCAATCTCGCCGCAGACATGGTTCTAGAACCATTACGCCTGATACCGCGAAATATCGACATTCCAGCATGCAGACTTTACAGCCACCATCTCCCCGGCCCGCGCTTTCCACAGCCCCGCCAATTCTTCTTTTGTTATCACCCTATTTTTGTGTATTCTTCCGCCGGGGGAAGCCAGTTCGCAGCAGTTTTACCCGCCCGCTCAACGCTGGCTTACATCCAATTTCTGCACTGCTCTTGGCATCAGCAATGCATGGTATTCCCCTAAGCGGGTCTTCTCGGCGATCCTTCCGGGACTTGGGACCCTGGCAAACTTTTGCACACATGCGACCTTCCTCCAAGCGCGCGCGCTCGAAGATTCCGCGGACCTCTCCCGCGTAGTCCGCGAATTCGCCCGCGATCTCCGCATAGTAGAAATGTTGGGATTCGTGTTGTTAGCCGTCGGCATTTGCGGCATGGTGGTAATTTCCGCCGCGTCTCCGCGCAAAAGCTTCGGCGAACCGTTGCCGCTCTTCGCCACTCCTCCTCCTCCACCGCCGTCCAATGAAGCGATCGCCGTCAGCACCGCGGCAAAGCTGCGCCTTTACTATCAGTATTCCGTGATTCCGGGTGGTGTCGATTCGCCGGATGAATTGCGCGAGGCCGTCGCGGAAGACTCACTCGTTGCAGACCATTACTCCGATTTCGGCCTGAAGCGCGCGAACTTCGTCACGCTAGGACGAGACCAAGCATTCTATGTTTCGTACCGCTTGCCCTCGGGCATCTACTGGACGTCGCGCCCCATGCTACTGCACCGCGGGGAAAAACTAGTTACGGATGGATTCAATCTAGCCAGAGTCCGCTGCGGAAACCGCCTATCAGAAGTGCCTCTACTACCGGTAAGCCCAGCCAACCAACCCCCGCAGAAATGAACGTAGCAACGGTAGTCCGCCCCCCAACAGGCATCCTCCACGTAGCCCATTTCCTGCGCCGCCCCCCAGTCTTCTTCCCCATCTTCCCGTTCTTCGTCCCGCCAGGAGGAGGCGTACCGCCGGGTCCGCCGATCGCGTTCGCGCCGCTACCCGCCGCCAACGCATTCGTTTCGATCATAATCGCGTCGCTAATGCTGTTACTTAGGTTCGCGCTCCGCCGATTCCAGTAGGGGCGGGGGTTCACCTCCCGCCCGGGTTGGCATTGGGTGTTCGGCCCAAAACAATCGACGTATCTAATGCCCCCCAATCGAATCCCGCACCACCCCATACTTCCCGCCCCAAGCATCCGTCATCTGACTCCGAATCTCCCAAAGCTCAGGAAAAAATTTCACCCGTCTGCCCCTCATTCAAAAGATCCACTCCGCGCCCCTTCAAAGATTTCGCCCCTAATCCAATCGTCCGCTGAATCAATTGAATATGACAAAACCGAAATCGCTGAAACAATTCATCAAATTCAGCAAGCGCCTCAGCCACCACATAAGCATCCGAATGCGAATACCCCGAATCGTAAATTTTCTCCACCGTCAAACCATGCTTCTCCAAATAAACGGTCTTGAACGTCTGCCAAAGCGAAGGATGCATCTTCAAAATCGTCCGAAACCCAGGCGATTCCTGCCCGCTGCCATTCCCCAACTGCAACCGTATCTCCTGATATTCCTTAGGCGACATAGTCTCCAGCAAATCCAACTGCCCAATCATCAACGCAAAGCCGAATGCACGCGCCGGAAAAGCGTAACCACCCGATTGGTATTCTCCGCCTGCATAAAATCATCAATGTCCAAAAGCGTATAACCAATCAATTTCATCCAAAGCTCTTCGACTTGGTGGACAATCTGAAACTGCAATTCATCCCCATTACAAAAATCCTTAAAATCCTTCTGGCAACTAAGCAACGCCTTAGTATTGAGGTAGACCTCATAGTCCAAAGTCCCCTCGCCATTCATAGTCGCGTAAAAATGCTCACGGTCCATTAGCATCCCCTCACAAGGCGCGAATCAATTTTCAGATTCTTCGAAACCTAGCGTTCAATTCATAATATAGCAATTCCAACAGCCTCAACCCTCGATTCTGGCCGCATATTCCGCTACCGTATCAATCCAAGAGCGCACATGCCCACCACCTCACTCGCCACCTGGCTGCTCTTCAGCGCCGGCATCTAGCCCTGCTGTTCATCGATCTATTCGTCCTGCATCGCAAGCCCCACGAAGTAAAACTACGCGAAGCCCTCCTGCTAAGCGGCGGCTGGATCGCAATCTCCCTACTGTTCAATCTGTGGATTTATCTCAGCCGAGGACACACCGCAGGCCTGGATTTCCTAACCGCCTACTTCGTAGAAAAATCACTAAGCGTAGACAACATCTTCCTATTCATAGTCATCTTCCGCGCCTTCCAAATCAAACCCGAAGCCCAGCACAGAGTCTTCTACTACGGCGTAGCAGGCGCCCTAGTCCTACGCGCCGCCTTCGTCTTCGGCGGCGTGGCCCTGCTAACCCGATTCCATTACCTGGAATACGTGTTCGGCGGATTTCTAATCCTAGTAGCCGCAAGAATGATCTTCGAAAAAGTAGAAGTCGACGACTCGAAGCCCAACTGGCAAATCAAGATGGCCCGCAAATGGCTGCGCGTCACCCCAGAAGACGCCGGAACAAAGATGCTAGTCCAGCGCAACGGAAAGCTTCACGCCACGCCGCTGCTACTAGCCCTAATCGCAGTCGAGCTAAGCGATATAGTCTTCGCAGTGGATTCCATCCCGGCAGTCCTAGCGATCACGCGCGATCCATTCATAGCCGTATTCCTCAAACGCCTTCGCCATCCTGGGCCTGCGCAGTCTATATTTCGCGTTAGCCCACATCCTCCCGCGCTTCCGCTACATCCACCAAGGCCTAGCCCAGTCCTAGCCTTCGTAGGCACAAAAATGCTCCTCTCGGAAAAATTCACAATCCCAAACGGAATCTCGCTAGCGGTTATCTGCGGAATTCTAGCAGTAGCAGCACTAGCCTCGCGGAAACCCGAACCGGCAAACTCGAAAGCAAAGTAATTGCAGCGCAGGAAAGTTTTGTCAGGGCACGACTTCAGTCGTGCCGTAACCACCGCAAAATAAACCCGGCTTCGGCCGCTAGATACGTCTTTCACTAAGCCTGGCGTGGCTCCGCGTGCGCGCCGAGCCTCACTCACAGAAGCAATCGCAGATTCCAAAACATCCAAACCCTCTTCAAATTGCCCATCCGGAATAATCAGCAGGCACCAATCGGTATCGCCTTCCCATAAGTCCCGCCGAAATAGTCAGCAGCCCATGCTCATAGCAATAACGCATAATCTGCTCAGTCTCCGCCTTCGCCGGCTCGCGAGTCTCCCGTGAACGCACAAGCTCAAGCGCTTGCATCGCCCCGAGCCCGCGCACCTCGCCGATCAATGGCCAACGCCGCGCCCATTCGCGCGCCCGCGCAGCAAATTTCTCGCCTAACAATTCCGCCCGCGCGCTCAGATTTTCCTTCTCCATAGTCTCAATCACCGCAAGCGCCGCCGCACAAGAAACCGGATTCCCCCAAACGTTCCGCCCAATCCGCCAGGCCCTGGCGCATCCATAATCTCGGCCCGCCCGTAACTGCAGCCAAAGGCATCCCCCCGCCAAGCGATTTCGCGCTCACCAAAATATCCGGCACGATCCCATATTTCTCGCAAGCAAATAACCGCCCAGTACGCCCAAATCCAGTCTGCACTTCGTCTGCAATAAAAAGGATCCCGTGCTTCTTACAAATGTCCTGCACCACCGAAAAGAATTCCGGCGGCAGT
>CAWFUU010000033.1:0-19527 GCA_963819035.1 uncultured Acidobacteriaceae bacterium
CAGTCTACATCCTCTTCTTAAATCCCGCTCGAACCACGAAACGCAAAAACGAAAAGGCCGCCCGGCAACAGGGCGGCCTCTTCTTCAAGGGAGAATAGTTCCAACGGAGGCAAAAGCCGTCAAAACTTTCTGGAGAAATCTTATGAGCCTAAAAACGGGGGTGTCAAGCGATTTTTGCGAAATAAATGTCTTTGTTTTCAATGATTTACAAAATCAATCAATAGCGCCGCGGAGTGTAGCAAAATGAGACAAATGGGCGGGAAAGGGTGTAACCCCATCTTTCTAAAGCCACTTACCCGGCTTCGGAGGGGTTTTGCGGGCTGCCCGATCGGCCCGGTCCCGCTTTGGGACGACCCGGACCACAGTCTCCGTCAGGTGCAAGGAGATGAATTCCATCTGCTCCGGGCGATCAAAAATCTTGTCGGGGAACCAGCGCTTCATCAGAATGCGGAATCCGCCGAAGGCGACGCCAGCGACGAGGCCGAGCCGCCGAGGACCGCGCAGAGGACGACGACATTCAAAACCAGCAGGTAGAGGTCGCGAACTTCGTGCTTATCGGTGGCGTGGTTCCAGGTAACGCTAGCTTCCTAGTTCACCATTCCGAGAAGGGACTTCGCATCGCTGTCGGACAGCGGTCCCGGACGATGGCGATGATTGGGCCGGTGCGCTTGTCGAAGAAGTCCCCCGCGCACGTGATTTCGGATTCGCCGGTCTGCAACTGCGACCTGGTGTGCCGAGTTTATACGGCGTAGATGATCGGCGGCGAGTTTTGGGGTGGGATAGGAAATCAGCATCAACATCGCTTCGCCGCTCGGCGTGTTGTAGCGGCCTAACGACACTTCGGAACTGGCGGCGAAATCCACCAGATCCGCGGAGACTGGGGAGCCAACACAGCCAGCGCCGACGGTCCCATGGCGTATTTCTGGGTGTTGGCGACGTATCCGCGTCGCGGCATGAACTCGATAAAGCTGGGCAGGTTCCCGGCGCTACCGGTGGGGCGCGGCAAAGCGCCAGCCGACTCGCGCAACTCCGCTCCTGACATGGGCGATTCCTTGCTGAATAGCGCGTCGACCAGCACGTGCCCACGGTAGAACAAAACGCGTTGTCCAGGGAAGCACCCTGATCGCCGATCTCTCCTTGGTCATTTCCGGTTGCAGATAGAACGTATAGGCGCCGAAAGCGCCGGAGGCATCGGCGAAGCGCGCGGCGCGAATCTTCAAGGTGCGGCCGTCGTCGCGGAGGTAGGTGGAGGGCAAAATCGGTGAAGCGGTACTCCCTAAGAACTGCGGCGTTGGTAGGGTCGGCTGACGACGGGTCGGCGCTGGTTTCGACCGAACCTTGCCGCTGCCATCCCGCAAACTGTTGCGGAAGAATGGCGGGAGCCTGAGTAGAGGAAACCTGCTGGGCTGCTGGCGTGGCGGCGAAAGCCGCGCATAACGCAACCAGGAGAAAAACCATGATTCAGCGGAACGGGAGAGCCTCATGAGTGACCCTGCAACAACCTTTTCCTCATTAGACCACAGGCGCCGATGAAAAGTTTCCCTGGGGGACAAGCCTTGCCCTGACAGCCGTTTGAGAGTGGTTACCCTCGGGGGGAAGGCCCCCCCATCCGAGCCATTCACAAGCCGTTCATCTCAGGAGAAACTGGCTGTGGGTGACCGATGCGACCGAGCAGTGTGGAAACGAATCAGCGGCGGGGAAGTCGGACAAAAGCGGTTCTTCCCGTGAGAGTGAAGGGTAAAGATAGCTCTGGAAAGCCGTTCGAGGAGCTGGTGCATACGCTGGACGTGACAGCGTCAGGTGTGCGGCTGGGTCGGTGCGCCGCGAACTGAACGTGCTGGACGAGATCACCATTTTCTATCGCCAGCGAAAGATGCAGTATCGCGTGGTATGGACGAAGAAATTGCAAGGAACGTCCGAGTTTCAAGTAGGGCTGCGGGCGCTCACGCAGGATAAGGAAGCCTGGGGAATGGGGTTCTCTGAGTTTAATGGCGAACCCGCTGCGGCGAAAGGTTCCCACGCTTCGAGCGTTCTATAAGGAGTAAGGGAGAGAGCATGCAAAACGGAAAATGCAATCATTGGCTGAACAAACTCTGGTCAGATGAGGAAGGTCAGGATATCGCAGAGTACTCGGTGATGTTAGCGGTGGTACTCGTCATCGTGGTCGGTACGGTGCGTCTGATCGGATCCAACGCGGGTAACATCTTCTCGCAGGTCGGCAGCGCGATTCAGTAGAGTTCGGGGCATGCCATTGGCCGAGCCCCATCTTTGCCGTTCGCTACGACGCAGGTGGGGTAGATATTACTGCCCGGCTACTTTCTCCATTTTGCTGGCCACTTTCACGCCGCTCAATCCATTGACATACTTGGCGATGCCGCGGTAGAGCGACTCGGCGATCCGCTGGCGGTATTCGCTGGTCTCCAGCCGATGCTCATCGCCGGGATTGCTGACAAAGGAAATCTCCGCCAAAATCGAAGGCATGTTAGCGCCGATGAGCACGATGAAAGGCGCTTTCTTCACCCCGCGGTTGCGGATCCCTGGGCTTTTCACGGCCAGCCCGCTGTGTAGCGACTCCTGTACGTCGCCGGCGAATTCACGCGACTCTTCGATCTTTTCCTTCAGCGCGATTTTCTTGACCAGGTCCTGCAGTTCGTAGATCGACTTCTCGGAAACGGCGTTTTCACGCGCGGCGACTTCCAGAGCCTCGGGCGAGGAAGTGAAATTCAGATAGTAGGTCTCGACGCCGCGGGCCGCCGGATCCTGGCTGGAGTTGGCATGAATCGAGATGAACAGGTCGGCGCGTTGCTGGTTGGCGATGGCGGTACGGGTTTCGAGCGGAATGAAGGTGTCGTTCTTGCGGGTGTAGACGACTTCCGCGCCCAGGCGCGTCTCCAGCAACTTGCCCAAGCGGCGGCCGACTTCGAGTACCAGGTCTTTCTCTTCCAGGCCGTTTGGTCCGATCGTGCCGGTATCGTGTCCACCGTGGCCGGGATCGATGACGATCTTGCCGATCTTCAACCCCAGTGCGCGAATCAGAGAGCGGTCGCCCCTGGCCGTGGGACTGGCCTCACGGATGTCGGCGGATTCGTCTTCGTCCTTATTCGGCTGCAGCGAAGACTTGCCGTGTGGACGGGTCGTTGCAGTGCGATCGGCGGGTGCCTTGTCGCTGGCCAGTTTGTCGTCAGCCGGCAGATCTGGGTCGGTAGAACGGTTGCCCTTCTTGCGAGACGCGGTCGTGGCCGAAACGGGATGTTTCCGCTGCGCCGCAGTTACGGGAGGAACCTCGTCGTCATCGTCGGCATCGACCACGACCTTGGTAACGGCCTTCACCTCACGACTGTTTGCCTTTGCGGCTGCAGTTTGAGCGCTGCCGGGCTGCAATGGGGTTTTCGAGCCCGATGGGTCACTCTTCAGTGTAACGGTCACGTCATCGCCAACGTCTTGGCGGTTGACCGGAGCCTTACCCACCTTAGCTCGCAGATCCTCTTTCTTTGACTCGACCTTCGACTGCACCTCTTGCGAGTCTTCATTTTCAACTGGCTCGGCGCCACCAGCACCGCTTTCGGGCGGAACCTTCGACTCCCTGACACGCGCGTTCTTAGCCTTGTCTTTGTTTTTGCCGTGGATATCAATAATCAGGCGGTAAGGGTTCGGCAGCAGGAAGGCATCGTAGTCGGAAAGATCATCTACTTCGAGCACTACCCGGGTGCGGCCGGGCTGAAATTGCGCCACTCGAATCTTCTTGAGGAATCCGTCATCGACATCGAAACTCTTGCCCACTAGTGTGGAAGCCAGCTTGGTGTCGCGCAGATCAAAGAAAATGCGGTCGGGATTGTCGATGCGCTGCGACCAGAACTTTACTTCGCTCTCCAGGTCAATCGCCACACGGGTGTAATCGGGCGTGGACCAGTGCCGGATTCCGGTAACGCGGGGCAGGCCGCCTGAGGGATTCTCGGAAACATGTCCGGAGGCTTCCTGTGGAGTGCTGGCATGCGCTTCAGCGTCCTCGGCCGGAGAGTCGGTGTCGTCTTTTTGGGCTCTGTCGTTGTCGGGCCTTTGCTTGCCGACCTTCTTTTCCACTTGGCTGGGTATTTTCTCAGTTCCGGAGTTCTTCGCGACTTCGGTGGTCTTGTTTTCGGCCCCAGCGATTCTTTCGGCGTCCGCCTTTTTTGTGGCCTCAGCCTGGCGATCGAGTTCGGCGATGGCCTGCTGGGCGTCTTCGACCAGGCGGTTATGCGGATAGCGGTTCAAAAACTCCCGGAAAGTGGCCCGAGCCTGCTCGGGATTATTCAGGTCGTCGCTGTAGATCTCGCCGATGGTGAACAAGGCGTCGCAACGGTACTTGCTGCCGGGATATTCGCGTCGCAGAAACCGGTACTGGCCGATGGCTTCGTTCAGGATCTTGTCGTCATCGAAGCGGCGTCCCATCTCGACCAGCGTCTCGGCAACAGCGACCACGCTGGGGTCCGCCTTGGAGGAGTTCGGCGCCCCATAGTAGATGTTCCGGTAGGCGTTGATGACGCGTTGATAGTCGCGGCGGGAACGGTCGATGGGGGGACGTCCATTGAGCGCTTCGCGCATGCGCTCGGCGGCGGCGAAGTGGTCGCGCGCCCATGATTCACCATGATGCGAGCCGTTGTGATGGGTGGCGGTGTGATGCGTGCGAGCGGAGGCCGGCATTGTGGGTAGCGCCGCCAGCAACAGCAGCACTCCCCAGCGCAAGCTGCGCCGGCTCGATGTCGTGTTCAAAGTCGTCGGCCCGTTAACTGTCTCGATCGCCGTTGCGGTTGAACAGCTTGAGGTACCTGAGAGAATACTCTAAAACAGATGCCGCGAACTCAGTCGGTGTTGCTGATGTAAAGCACACCCCGCGCATCTCGTTGAACCCGAACAGGATCGCGCGAAGCTCCGGTGCGAGCAAAATCGAACCCACCGTAGTACAGGTTGGTGATTCTCCGGACGTAATTCTGGGTTTCGGCAAAGCGCGGGATGCCTGCTCTGCGCGCCACCGCTCCGGAACCCGCGTTATAAGCCGCTAGGGTCAGATTCACATCGCCGCCGTAATTTTCGAGAAGCTGCTTCAGGTGCCGGACTCCGGCGTCCACGTTCTGCTCCGGGTCAAACGGATTCTTCACATTCAACTGGCGCGCGGTTGAGGGCATAAGCTGCATCAGGCCCATCGCGCCTTTGCGAGAAACCGCGTTGGAATTGAAATTCGACTCGACCTTGACCACCGCACGCACCAGATTGGGATCGACATTGTGCCGGGCAGCCGCCATGACGATAGCTGCGTCGACCTCTTCCGGCGAGGATTGATGTCCGCGGCCGTTGGCGGCCGCATTCGCAGAGACGATGCGTGCGTTGGCCGACTGCACCGATTCCCGCCCGAAATACTGGCTGACTTCCGCCGCAGCCGAGCGTGCCGCCTGCATGGAGGCCGCGCTGGCTGAGGGCACCGGCTTCCAGCGGCTTTCTTTGCTGCTCCAGTAGACCAGGGTCGCATGCTTTGGTTGCGGTGCGGGCGCCTGGTGCGCTCGCGCTACAGGGAGGTCGTCATTGACGTAGACCTTGCGGCCGTGCTCCTCGGTGGTGGTGATGACTTGCGACGGGCCGTCACCTTCGACAGCCCACACTGCGGGAATAGAGAGAGAGAAAGAGGTCGCAAGTGCCGTCGTGGCCGTCAGCATGAATGCGGTTTTGAGGCGCTTTCGCATATCCGGGCGGTTCCCTTTCACCGAACCTTCGCGGGAAGGTACTGTAGACAAGCTCCACCCTCCCGTTGTTCTACCCGGAACCTGACGGAGAATCGTGAACCAGAGTAGGACGATTATAGGCCGGGGGGTGGGGAGGGGCAATCTATCCGAAGGGAGTAGAACCAGCGGAGTTATCCGGGCAAAACGCTGATAAATATACACGTTGGATGGATCTTAGAGTTGCCGCGAGTAAGTCTAAGGTAACCAGCGGGCGGTTACCAAGCCAGAGCAGCTTTCCTCTCGGACAACAGAGGCGGCTGTCCCCACGTGGTTCCCTTTGGTGCCACTCCCCCTAAGCTTTCTCCAGCGCGGCCGCGAACGCATCCAGCGACAGCGATCGCAGGAGGTTTCGACGCATGCCCCGCTGCACCTCGGCCAACCGGTCGGACGCCGCCGTGATCCAGTCGAAGTCTGCGGACTCGGCAAGACGAGCGAGCTCGGACGCAATGTCTGTGTTGCGGATCAATTCCTTCGAGCCTGAATTGATGAACATTAAATCCCGCAACAGAGAATACAGCGTGCTGATCAATTGCTCGGTTTTCTCCCGGCCCTCAGCTCCCGGGCGGTACGACTCGGTGACCTTGAATAGTTCGCTATGTTCACCGCCGCGCAGGGCGGAGTTCAGAATGGCCAGCGCGTGGTCACGGGATGCGGTGTAACTGGCCAGGTCAAAACTGCGTGCGCGTCCAACGGCGCCCTCCGACAGTCGGGCTACCAGCGCGCGCTGGGCGGGCTTCCACTCTGGCCGGTGCTCAACCAGGTAGCGCTCAATTTCATCCGCCGGCAATGCTCCCAACGTGAGGACCATGGACCGCGAACGAATAGTGGGCAGCAGCTCGCCGGGATTCTCAGTCAGCAGAAAGATGGTCGCGAATTCCGGCGGTTCTTCCAGTACCTTGAGGAGCGAGTTCGCCGCCTCTTTCATGAACGCCGAATCGGTGAAAATGTAAACCCGTTCCCTGCCCTCAGCCGGGCGGTAATAAATAGTCTCGATGACGCGGCGCACCTGGTCGACCTTGATCATCATCTGCGGCGGGTCGGGCGGGATCACCAGCACGTCGGGGTGCGTCTGCACAAAGAGGCGGGTTTCTTTCCTGTCAGTCTCGCGGAGATTCTCGCGCGCCTCGACCGCTTCGGCGAAGCGAGTGTCGAGATCCGCGGCCTGGGCGATGCGGGTGCAGTTGGCGCACTTCCCGCAGAAGTCGGGTAGACCGTCAGTCTTGGTGGGCGAAAGGCAATTCAGCGTCTGGGCCAGCATCAGCGCCAGCGTGTACTTGCCCGAGCCGTGACCACCCGACAGCACAACGGCATGAGGAAAGCGATTCCGCGCCAGCATGTCGCGGAGGCGATGGACGACTTCAGCGTTACCGTGGAAGTCAGAGAACATAAGTCCTAGCACTCACAGCTTTAACTTGCGCCGCACAACCTCGACGATCTGCTGCTGGGTTTGTGCGGGCGCGCCCCGGGCATCCACCATCACGACTCGTGCATGTTCCCGCTTCGCAATTGCAGCGTATCCTTCGCGGACGCGGGCAAAGAACGCACGCGTCTCCTGCTCGAAGCGGTTCTCGTCATGGCTGCGGCTGGCGTTCTTCGAAGCCCGCCGGTTGCGCCTGCGGGCGCGGCTCACGCTGGCGTGCGGATTCGAGTCGAGCAGAATGGTCAAGTCCGGCTGAAGATTCCCGCACAGCACGCGATGCAGTTCGCGCACAGAGTCGCTGCCCAGCCTGCGCCCGCTGCCTTGATAGGCCTCGGTCGAATCGGTGAACCGGTCGCACAGCACAATGCTGCCTGCAGCCAGCGCTGGCTCGATCACTTCAGCAATGTGCTGGGAGCGCGAAGCAAACATGAGCGCCATCTCGGCCAGGGGCGAGAGGCCCGAGGTGCCGGAATCGAGCAGCACCTTGCGAATTTTTTCTCCCGTGACCGTGCCGCCGGGCTCCCGCGTTTCAACCACCTTATGGCCGGACTCCCGCAGGGCTGCGGCGAGCCGGCGCATTTGCGTGCTCTTGCCGGTTCCGTCGAGCCCTTCGAAGGTAATGAATTTTCCGCGCCGCGACATCCTGCGGAATCATAGCAGTGCTCGCGCGTTTCTGGAGAGTGTGGAGCGGACAAGTGTGGAGCGGACACTCCTGTCCGCTGCCGTTGGTCTTGGTCTTCAATATTGGGATTCGACCCCTTCAAAGTCAAAGTCAAAAGCGACAGAGCCTGCCCTGAGGCCGCCGAAGGGAGTGTCCGTCCCACACCGCCTCGCTGTACGCTCGCGCTCACGGGCTGCTATAGTCGTAAATTCTGCCGCGTCAAGTGGGATCGAACTCATCAGAAGCGTTAGGAGACCCTTGTAAATGAGCCTCTCAAGAGTCTTGGGAGTGGTTTGTCTTGCAGTGATGTCAGTTTGCAGTTGGGGCGCAACTCCGCCCACCGTTACGATTGCGGTCGACGCCACTACCGCGCCGCGCAAGATTTTTCATGCCTCGTTGACAATTCCCGCCAGCCCCGGCGACCTGACGCTGTACTACCCCAAGTGGATTCCGGGCGAGCACGCTCCCGACGGTCCAGTGGTTGATCTCGCCGGATTGAAGTTCAGCGCGGGCGGCAAAACGCTGAAATGGCGCCGTGACCTGCTCGATGGCTTCACCATTCACGTCGAAGTCCCGGCGGGTGAGACGGAGGTCTCCGCCGAGCTTGATTTTCTTTCTCCTGCAACGTTCGAAGGCGGATTCTCCGCCGGTTCCTCGGCCACCGACAAGCTCGCCGTCATCAGCTGGAACCAGGTTCTGCTCTACCCCAAGGGCTGGAAGTCGGATGACCTCAACTATACCGCAAGCCTGAAACTGCCCGAGGGCTGGAAGTTCGGCACACCCTTGCCGGTAGCGAGTCAAAGCGGAAATGAAATCCACTTCGCCACCTGTTCTCTCACCACGCTGGTCGACTCTCCCGTCATTACCGGAGAATTCCTGAAGGTTGTTCCGCTGGCCCAGGACCCTCCCACCGAGATGGACATCGCTGCCGACAGCGCGGCCGATCTCGATCCTCCACAGGAGACCTGGGATCATTACAAGAATCTGGTCGAGCAGGCGCAGAAGCTTTTTGGAGCGCATCACTACCGCGACTATCATTTCCTTTACACCCTGAGCGATCACGTCGCGCACTTCGGACTCGAGCATCATGAATCCGACGACAGCCGTGTGGATGAGCGAACTCTGGTCGACTCAAGGTGGCACAAAATTTCCGCCAGCCTGCTGCCCCACGAATACGTGCATTCGTGGAATGGAAAGTTCCGCCGCCCCGCCGATCTCGCTACTCCTGATTATCAGCAGCCCATGCAGGACGATCTGCTGTGGGTCTACGAAGGATTGACCAACTATCTTGGCTTCGTGCTGACGGCCCGCAGCGGCCTGCTCAGGGCCGATCAAGACCGGGATGACCTGGCGATGACCGCGGCGGCCCTCGACAATACGCCTGGACGCCAGTGGCGCAACCTGCAAGACACCGCGGACGCCGCTCCGCAACTTTATTTTTCTCCCGAGGCCTGGCGCTCGTGGCGCCGCAGCACTGATTTCTATGCCGAAGACACGCTGAACTGGCTGTGGGCTGACGTCATCATCCGCCAGCAGAGCAAGGGCAAGAAGTCGCTCGACGATTTCTGCAAGCTGTTCCATGGCGCGCCCAGCACCGGCCCCATGGTGAAGCCGTACACCTTCGAGGACGTGGTCAACACTCTGAATCAGGTTGCGGCCTACGACTGGCGCGGCTTTTGGACCGAGCGCCTCACCAATCATGGCCCCGGCGCGCCCCTGGGCGGCATCGAGGGCAGCGGTTGGAAGTTAGTGTATGAGGAAACGCCCTCGGAAATGACTCAGAACTCGGCGGAGATGTCCCGTAGCGTGGCCGCCGCCTCGGCAATCGGCCTCGAACTGCGCGATGATGGCGACATCGACGATAGTGTCGAAGGCAGTCTCGCGGCTAAAGCTGGCATCGGTCCCGGCATGAAGCTTGTCGCGGTCAATGGCCGGCGGTTTTCTCGCGACATTATGCACGACGCGATTCGGGCTTCGAAAAGCAGCACCGCTCCGATCGAATTGCTGGTCGAAAACACCGAATATTACAAAACCTACAAGATCGACTACCATGGCGGCGAAAGCTATCCGCACCTGGTGCGCGACGAATCGAAACCCGATCTGCTGAGCGACATCCTGAGAGCTAAGTAGCAAGTAGCGCCGCCGTCTCGGCGGCTGTCGTGGGGGCGTCTCGCCCCCACGTGCGAGGGCAAGATGCCCTCGGACAGCCGGCAAGGATGCCGGCGCGAGGGTGTCAGGGTCTGTGGTAGTCTTTGCACTCGAAAATCCAAGCGGACTCTATGAAACTCTCCCGCGGCGTTGCTTGCTCAACCCTAGGCCTACTGTCTCTGTTATTCTCGACTCACACACGAGGTCAGACCTCAATTCTGGGCTTCACTCCGTCGTCCTCTGCCCGCGAAACCGACATCGAAACGAAATTCAAATCCATCCCTTCGGCCGACGAGGAACAGCGCCAGCATCGCATCTTCACATCCGAACCCCATCTGGCCGGCTCGAAGCGCAATAACGAACTCGCCGACTACATCGCCGAAGAATGGCGCAAGCAAGGACTCGAAGACATCGTCATCCACCGCTACGACGTTTACGGCACGAATCCAAAAAGCGCCTCGCTGGAAATGATCGCTCCCACGCACTATCAGGCGCTCCTGCGCGAAGCGCCGCTCGACATCGATCCCGACTCAAAAAAGCCCGGCATCAGCCACGCCTGGCTGGGCATGTCGATCTCCGGGGAAGTCACCGCGCCAGTGGTCTACGCGCATAGCGGCAACCCGGAAGACTACGACCTGCTGCGCAAAAACGCCATCAGCGTGAAAGGCAAGATCGTACTCGTGCGCTATTCGAATCCCTACAGCTATCGCGGATTCAAGGCGCTCACCGCGCAGCGCGAAGGCGCTGCTGCAATTTTGATCTACAGCGATCCCGACGAAGACGGCTACAAAAAGGGCAAGGTCGATCCCGACGGTCCATGGGGCCCCGAGTATCACATCCAGCGCGGTGCAATTACTTACGACTTCATGGTGCCAGGCGATCCCCTCACGCCGGGGTGGGCCTCAGTCCCAGGCGCGAAGCGTATCCCCATCGAGCAGGCCACATCCGCACCGAAAATCATGGCGCTGCCGCTGTCGTGGCACGACGCCAAACCGCTGCTTGAAAACATGGACGGCCCGCTTGCGCCGCGCGACTGGCAAGGCGGATTGCCGATCCAGTACCACCTTGGCGGCGAGCGTGTGAAAGTCCATCTGAAGATCGAGATGGACAACGGCACGCAACCTTACTACGTGGTCGAAGGCCGCATCCGCGGCGCGGAGTTACCCGATGAATGGATCGTGCTCGGCAACCACCGCGATGCCTGGGTTTTCGGCGGTGTCGATCCTTCGAGCGGCACAGCGTCGATGATGGAGATGACCCGCGCCCTCGGCAAGCTCGCGAAAGAAGGCATGCGCCCGCGTCGCACGATCATTGTGTGCAGTTGGGACGGCGAAGAAATCGGCCTCACCGGCTCTACCGAATGGGGAGAACAGTTCGCCGACGAGCTCCGCGCCAAAGGCGTTGCCTACATTAACGTTGACGAAGCTACCAGTGGTCCCGACTTCTACGGACAGGCCGTTGCCTCGCTAGCACCCATGCTCGAAGAAACCACGCGCGCACTCGAAGACCCGAACGGCAAAACTCTCTACGACGCCTGGAAAATCCGCGTCGAGCGCGACCGAAAAACCGGACAGCTGTCCAGCCAGTTCAACGACTCTGGCGCCGCCAACGCCACACTCTCCGACACCCGCATCGGTAGCGGAAGCGACTACACTGTCTTCCTCAACTTCATCGGCATGCCCGTCCTCGGCCTCGGATTCGTCGGAGACTACGGCGTCTACCACTCCGCCTACGATGATTTCTACTGGATGAATCACTTCGGCGATCCCGGCTACCGCTACCACACGCTGATGTCGCAGTTGTGGGGTGTGACCGCACTGCGCCTCGCCAATGCCGATCTTCTGCCCTTGGATTTCGCCAGCTACGCCGGCAATGTGCGCCAGTTCGTAGATGAATTGACCAAGGGCAAAGACATGTGGGGACAGCCGCCCAAGCCTGCCCTGAGCGGAGTCGAAGGGGCTGTCCGTCCGGGCGAAGCCCGGCTGCCGCTGTTGGACCTCGGTCCCGTGCGAGATGCGATCGACGCCTTCGAAGCCGCCGGCAAGCGCCTGAACGAATCCCTAAGCCGCAAGCTGGCTGCAGGCCAGGTTGATCCCAAACTCTGCGCTACCCTGAATCGCGGCATGATGCAGGTCGAACGCAACTGGCTGAACCCCGTAGGCATTCCGGGCCGTCCCTGGTTCAAACACATTCTCTACGGCGCCCGCTTCACCTATGCTCACCTGGAACTGCCGGGATTGACCGAAGCGGTCGAAAAGCAGGACTGGCCCACGGCGAAGCAGCAAGCTGAGATTCTGCAACACGCCCTGGCGAACAACGCGAAGCTCCTGGATGAGTTGAACGACAGCTTGAAAGAACCAGCCACCTTCTCGAAATAAGCCCCCCTGGTGTTAGGATTTCAACGACGCAACCTTGGGGTGGGCCCTCTCGCAAAATTCAGCTCTTGGGAGTTTTCCATGCGATACCTCGCACACTTTCTTGCGCTAGCCATTCTCTCTCCCTTCGCCTTAGCCGCTGCTGGTCAGCCCGCCGATCTCGAGTCGCGTCGCAAAGCACTGCGCGACCTTCTGCAGGAGCAGTGGGAATACACCATGCGCCAGTACCCGACCTTTGCCTCGATGTTGGGGGACAAGCGCTACAACGATCAGCTTGAAGATTATTCTCAGCAGTTCATCGACGCCGACCTCGAACAGAGCCGGCGCTTCCTGACGCGCTTCGAGGCAATCAATACTTCCGGCTTTCCCGACCAGGAAGTCCTGAACCAGCAACTCATGGTTCGCGATTTGCGCATGGGTTTGGAGGGAGCGCGCTTCAAACCGTGGGAGATGCCGGTCAACCAGATTAGTGGCATTCAAATTGATCTCCCTCAACTGGTGAACATTCTCTCCTTTGAGAATGTAAAGGACTATGAGGATTACATCGCGCGCCTGAAGCAGGTACCCCGCGTCTTCGACCAGACCACCGTTCAGATGCGTAAGGGCGTGGGGGACAGCTTGATGCCGCCCCGCATGTTACTCGAAAAAACCGCCACTCAGGCGAACACCATCGGCACCACAGCAGCGGAGAAGACGCCTTTTGCGCATCCGTTTGACAAATTTCCCGATTCCATTTCGGAAGCGGACCGCAAGCGATTGCGGGAGGCCGGCCTCGCCGCCATCCGAGAATCTGTCGCTCCTGCCTACCTCAAGTTCGCCGCTTTCGTCCGCGACGAATACGCGCCCAAAGGCCGCGCCGAGCCTGGAGTCTGGTCGCTGCCCGATGGTCCCGAGCGCTATGCTTTCCGAGTCAAAGAGAGCACCACTACGAATCTGTCGCCCGAAGAAATTCACCAGATCGGGCTGGCCCAGGTGAAAGAAATCGAAGGACGGATGCTGCAAGTTGCCAATCAACTGGGATACAAGGACCTGAAGAGCTTCACTACCTCCTTCAAACACAATCCCAAACTGCATCCCAAGTCGCGCGAGGAGATGCTCGATCTCTATCGCAAATACATCGACACCATGTATGCGAAGCTCCCGGAGTTCTTTCGCCGCCTTCCCAAGGGCAAAGTCGACGTGATGCAGATTGAAGAGTTCCGCGAGAAGGAAGCATCCACGCACTACCTGCAGGGCACGCCCGACGGATCGCGCAAGGCGCATGTCATGGTCAACACCGGCGATTTCGCGAACCGCACGACCCTCGATATCGAAACCACCGCGTATCACGAAGGCGTGCCGGGACATCACATGCAGATTGCGATCGCTCAGGAATTACCCGAACTGCCTCCATTTCGCCAGCAGGAGTACTACACCGCTTATACAGAAGGCTGGGCGCTGTATGCCGAGCGCCTGGGCAAGGAAGCCGGCTTCTTCCAGGATCCCTACAGCTACTACGGACACCTGTCGGACGATATGCTGCGCGCGATTCGCCTGGTTGTCGATACGGGTCTCCACTACAAGCACTGGACGCGCCAACAGGTGGTGGATTTCTTCCACGAGCACTCCGCCATCGACGAGCCGGACGTGCAGAGTGAAACGGATCGCTACATGGTTTGGCCGGCGCAGGCATTGGGCTACAAGATCGGCCAACTTGAAATTCTGAAGCTGCGCCAGTACGCCAAGGATCAACTCGGCGACAAATTTGACCTGCGCGGTTTCCACGACGAAGTGCTCTCCGGAGGCGCGCTGCCCATGGACGTGCTCGGAGCCCGCATCCACGGATGGGTGGAGCAGAAAAAAGCAGCGCTTGCGACCGGCGGAGACAGCCGCGTGGCCCGGTAATCATGGCGTTTCAACAGCTATCTGAGCAGGGCAAAGGTTTTTTGCTGGGAGGCGTTTCCCTGGTGTAGTTGCGTCAAACAGATCGACATTTATAAGTCGCCGGTTTCCCCTGTGTCCCTCTGTGCCCTCCGTGGTTAAAGCCCTTGACCTCCTCGCCGGACACCACGGATCACGCGGATCGAAGCGCAATATTAACGATCACTACTTCCGACCCACTACACCTAGTTTCGCTCTGGCCGAGGCAGACCGCCAGTGGAATCCAGCCACACGTCCAACGAATCCTTCTGGTCTCCCAACCTCGTCTTCCAGAAGCTGCGGAAGTCAGCGGTGCCGATCGATCTGCCTTTGTACGTCTGAAAGAAGTCACGGCAGGCTCGAAAAAATGCATCATCACCCAAAACGTGTCTCAGGTGATCGAGTAACAATGAGCCCTTGTAATAGCGGATCACGAAGCCCGAACCATCGAAAGGCACCTTGGACAGAGAGGGCGCTTCGGGTGGCAACTCATGGACCGCTGCCCGATAGTTTTTCAGCACACTCTGAAATTGCTGCTCCGACAGGACCTTTTCCACAGCGAGCGCAGAAAAGTATTCGGCGAACGCCTCGTTAATCCAGTCTCCCTGGCCGGCCCCAAAATTCCACCAGAAATGCGCGATTTCGTGCGCGATGTCTTGAAACAGCGAGGACTTTGGATCGCTCGCTAACGCGTCCAGAATCCGGCCCTCCGAGGTGATGATCATTCCGGGCCTGGCGATCCCTGCTCTTCCCTGGCCTTTGCGTTTGGGGGAATAGACGTGTTTGACGGTTCCGGATGGAATGGTCGTCTCTCCTAAACGGCCGGTAAACAGCTTCATTACCTCTGCGACCTGTTGGCCTTCGTTCTCGATAAACTCTTCCGGCAACTGCGTGTAGTAAATCTCAAGTTCAGCACCCTGCAGGTGCACCAGTTGTCGCTTGTAGTTGGGAGACGCAGCAATCAGTATGTCGGTGTCGTTCGGAGAGAACCATTGCGTGATCGCACGTCCATCCTTCACGCGATCGCTGATGTTCTTCCCCGAGCAGACCGCAATCCAGCCCTGAGGAAGAGAGACTTCCAAAGCAATTTTGATCGGTCGCCCAAACACAAAAAACTGCGGGTACCAGGAAGAATAGTTTGCCAGCTCGACCAGCCGTGGATTGATTTGGTCGTCCATCGCCTGCTTTTGATCAGGGAAGGCCCCGAATTCGGGAATCTCTTTGAGGCGTCCTCCATATTCAATTTCGAGGTGGATATTATCCGGCCGACCGCCGGAGGGCAGGTTCACGCGCACATTCCTGGTGGCGGGGTTGATCGGAGCCGGCTCTGCGGGCTGAAACGAAAAGCTCGCAACGTGGCCATTCACTGACAATTGCTTTATGGCGAAAGTCTCGTGAAGCGCGAATTGAACCGTTTTCGAGGCCGGTTCACCCGGTGGCACGTCGATCGTGCCGCGCACTGCAATTGTGCCCAATTCCGGATCAATCGCGACCTTGAGGTCATAAGAAACAGGCATCGACCTTTCTTCCGCCGACAACGGGAGAATGACCATCACTGCAAGAAACGAGAGGAGAAACGGGGAGACTTCGCTCCAGTTATTGCAGCGCATAGAGATTGCCATCGGTACTGCCGAAAAATACCGTATCGCCCACGACGACCGGCGATGACAGAATTGTGCCCATCGTGAAGAGCTTGTGAACTGCAATCACCATGTCGTCATAGAAAAGGTTAGGAGAGGTAAAAACCGCTTCGAACTTTATGCTGCCGTCCGCGTTCGTCAGGGCGGCGGCATTCTGTTTCGCACCGTCCGTCTCAAAAATCCACGCCGGACTCTGCGTCGTCAGATCGATGGCGGTCAGTTTCCCGCCAAAGGTTCCCATGTACAACGTACCGCCGGCAATGGCCAGGGAAGCGAAGTCTGGAGCGCCTGAGGGCAGATGAAATAACGATTTGCCGGTCTTGGCATCGACGGCGTGCAGAATTCCAGGAATGGAGGTTCCGAAGTAAACCTTCCCCTCGTGCACCGCGGGAGAATTGTTCACCCAGGAACCGTCGGTAGAAAATCGCCAGAGTTGCTTTCCGGTAGCGGCATCGACCGCATACGCATACGAGTCACGCGAGCCGAAGTAGACCACTCCATCCACGACCGCTGGCGACGATTGTATGCCGACGTGATTGTGAAACTCCGGATCGTCGCCGGTCTTGAAGCGCCACGTCTCTCTTCCACTGACCGCGTCAAGAGCGTAGAGATAGGTGTCCCAACTCCCGATGTACAGGATCCCGTCCGCAAGGGCAGGCGAGGAGTGCACCACGTCTCCGGTCTGGAATTTCCATTTCAGCGCGCCGGAATTTGCGTCAAGAGCATAGACATTTCCATCACTGCTGCCGAAGTAGACCATGCCGTTCCAGACGCTCGGCGAAGACAAATAGAAGTCCCACGGGTCCGGCATGTTCTCTGCGGCCGGCTCCAAGTGGTGCAGATGCTTGCCCGCGTAGCGTTTTTCTCCGCCCGTCTGAAACTTCCATTTGAGCTGGCCTGTGTTCGTGTCTACGGCATAGAGGTTGCTGTCGTAACTCCCGAAATAGACCACGCCTGCTGCAACCGCGGGCGACGAGACCACCCAACTCTGGGTCGCGAATTTCCATTTCAAGGCGCCGGAGCCAGCGTCGACCGCATACAGATTGCCATCCGTGCTGCCGACGTAGGCCACTCCGTTCACCACCGCAGGGGAAGAAATCACGTTGCCGGAGGTATTAAATTTCCATTTGATCCCGTTAAGTTTGGGGACGCCGGCAGCGTTATAAACCCCCGTATGTTGCAGGTTCCCCCGAAATAGCGGGGCGTCCTGCGCCAAAGCGGACCAGCAATCGCTCACCGTCGCGCAGAGAACTAATAGGCGAAGGAATAGTTTCATGCGGGGACACTCCCGCAGAATTCTCATCCGATCGTGCCCAAAGAGTCAGTGACCGAGCGCACACATCTCGAAATGATGATAGGGAAGCCTTGGCTAGAGCGACTATCCCGCCAGGTCTTCCGCCAGAACTTCGGAGGGGCCCTCTGCTAAGTCTGCGTCGGCGTCCTCCTGAGAATCATCCTCGTTCATGAAGGCAAAAGCCTCTTGCGGCACGGGGTTCTGCCAAACTGGCGCGAACGATTGGCGATGCAGCGGGCTTGGGCCATGCTCGCGGAGAGCAGCGAGGTGACGCGGAGTGCTGTATCCCTTGTGCGAGGCGAGGCCGTAGGCGGGGAAGACCGCGTCCCACTCGCACATCATGCGATCGCGCTCCACTTTAGCCAGAATGGACGCGGCGGCGATCGAAGCCGAGAGCGCGTCGCCGTGAATGATGGGGTTTTGCGGGAGCTGGCAGTCGAGGCGCACAGCATCGACCAACAGGTGGTCGGGCTTACAGGCTAGCAGCATTACAGCCTCGCGCATGGCCACACGCGACGCCTGATAGATGTTGATCTGATCGATGCGCGCCGCATCCACGGCAGCGATGGCCCAGGCTACGGCGTGCTCACGAATGCGTTCCGCCAGCACTTCGCGACGGTCGGGCAATAGCAGCTTGGAATCGCGGAGGCCGCGCACGCGGTAAGCGGGATCGAGAATTACGGCCGCTGCCACGACGGGGCCGAATAGCGATCCGCGGCCGACTTCGTCGACACCTGCGACGTGTGCCGCCCCGGACTCCCATGCCTTCTTCTCGTAGCGCAGCGTGCAGCGCAGCTTTTTGAGCAGGCGCAACTTCGCCGCTGAAGCTGAGAGCGGCCGCCCGGTCGGAGACTTGATGACAGAAGCCAAGGGATCTGTCCATCATCTTCGTCGAGAAGGAATGAATCATGCAAGAGAGAACTTAGTGATAGTGAAGAAAAGCAGATTCCTCGCTCTGCTCGGAATGACAACTGCTCTGTTCACTCGCTCGGTCTTCTGTACCGACGAACCTAGCTTCCACCACCACGGTAACGCCAATCAGTAACCATCCTTTCGATTACCGCAGTACATTGCCCGGTCGGACATGTACTGGTAACTTCACGTTAAGAGAATTCGAAGCGAGGCGTTTCTTGGAGAACAAGAACGATACCGAAGACGGGCTACTGACGGGGAAGCTGGTGCATGTGGCGATCCCGGTACGTTGGAGCCTGTTCGGCCAGGAAGGGCGCCGGTCGGCCGAGGTGGCGTGCACGTATGACATTCATCCGCGCGGGGCGCGGCTGCTCGGCACGCGCGCCGTGAACTGTGGCGACGTCGTGGTGGTAGAGCGCGGGCGGAATAAGGCGCTCTGCCAGGTCATCTGGACGGCGGATCCGGCTTCTCCACTGCGCGGGCAGTTTACCGTGCAATGTGTCGAGGAAGGCAAGACCCCCTGGGAGGAAGAACTGCGCCAAATGGAAGAGCAGTACCAACCGGTGATCCTGGATGGGTCGCAGAGGAATAGGGCACAGGGGTCGATCCGGCCGGATGCCAACCGGCGGCGGCGGCCGCGATTTTATGTCGAAGGGCAGGCAGAGGTCATCGACGGCGCCCAGCGGGTCGAAGGTGAGGTGCAGCAGATCTCCGAGTTTGGCGCGCGTATCACGGCCGCAGGCCCGTTGAGCCCCGGCACCGATTTCCGGCTGATGCTGAACGTGTTCGACGTGAGCGTCGCGCTGAAAGCGCGGGTGAAGTATCTCGTCGAGAGCCTCGGCATGGGCGTGGAATTTCAGGAAATACGCCGGGGCGACGGGCCTTTGCTCAGCTACGTGCTCAGCCGGCTGCGGACCAAGAGGGTCGAGGAGTTCGCTCAAGTGGAAGTGGTCCGCGAACCGCTGGTCGCGGCGGGATAAATCTCCAACCAACGGAAACAAAACCCAGCCGAGCTATGCTCGGCCTGGCTGGGTCAGAGACCCGGCCCCACACGAGCCATCTCTAGGCTAAGCTTTTTCCACGTCACGCAGACGGGCGGCTTTGCCACGCAGGGCGCGCAGGTAATACAGCTTGGCGCGGCGCACTTTGGAGGAGCGCACCAGGTCGACCTTATCGATCACCTTGGAGTGAATGGGGAAGATGCGCTCGACACCTTGGCCGAAGCTGATCTTGCGCACGGTGAAGCTGGCCTGCGGGCCGTTGTCGCGCTTGATGACCACGCCTTCGAAGGCCTGCACGCGCTCTTTGTCGCCTTCCTTGATCTTGACGTGGACGCGGACGGTGTCGCCCGGACGAAATTCGGGGAGGTCGGTGCGTTTGGTTTTGGCCAGCAGTTTTTCGATGATTAAGTTTGACATGTGGTTA
>CAWFUU010000034.1:0-178096 GCA_963819035.1 uncultured Acidobacteriaceae bacterium
GCTGTCGTCGGATTCATGATGCTCGAGCCCGAAGTGCGCGACGTGGTCGCTCAGGGTGTAAAGGAAGTGATAGTCGCGGTAGTGATGCGCGCCAAAAAGCTTCTGCGCCTGCTCGACCAAATTCCTGTAATGATCCCAGGTTTCCTGTGGAGCATCGAGATCGGCCGCGCTGTCGGCAGCGATGTCCATCTCGGTGGGAGGGTCCTGGGCCAGCGAAACAACCTTCAGGAATTCTCCGGTAATGACGGGAGAGTCGACCAGCGTGGTGAGAGAACAGGTGGCGAAGTGGATTTCATTTCCGCTTGACTCGCTACGGGCAAAGGTGTGCCGAACTTCCAGCCCTCGGGCGGTTTCAGGCTTGGGTATAGTTGAGGTCATCCGACTTCCAGCCCTTGGGGTAGAGCAGAACCTGGTTCCAACTGATGAGGGCCAGCTTGTCGGTGGCCGCAGAACCGGCAGAGAATCCGCCCTCGAACACTGCCGGAGAAAGAAAATCAAGCTCGGCGAAGACCTCCGTCTCACCCGCCGGGACTTCGACGTGGATGGTGAAGCCATCGAGCAGGTCGCGGCGCCATTTCAGCGTTTTGCCGCCCGCGCTGAACTTCAGTCCAGCGAGATCCACCACTGGACCGTCGGGAGCGTGCTCGCCCGGAATCCACTTGGGGTAGTACAGCGTCAGGTCGCCGGGGCTGGCGGGAATTGTCAACGAGGCATGAAAAATCTTGCGCGGCGCGGTAGTGGCGTCGACCGCAATCGTAACGGTGGGCGGAGTTGCGCCCCAACTGCAAACTGACATCACTGCAAGACAAACCACTCCCAAAACTCTTGAGAGGCTCATTTACAAGGGTCTCCTAACGCTTCTGATGAGTTCGATCCCACTTGACGCGGCAGAATTTACGACTATAGCAGCCCGTGAGCGCGAGCGTACAGCGAGGCGGTGTGGGACGGACACTCCCTTCGGCGGCCTCAGGGCAGGCTCTGGCGCTTTTGACTTTGACTTTGAAGGGGTCGAATCCCAATCTTGAAGACCAAGACCAACGGCAGCGGACAGGAGTGTCCGATCCACACTTGTCCGCTCCACACTCTCCAAAGCGCGAGCACTGCTATGATTCCGCAGGATGTCGCGGCGCGGAAAATTCATCACCTTCGAAGGGCTCGACGGAACCGGCAAGAGCACGCAAATGCGACGGCTCGCCGCAGCCCTGCGTGAGTCCGGCCATAAGGTGGTTGAAACGCGGGAGCCCGGCGGTACAGTCACGGGAGAAAAAATTCGCAAGGTGCTGCTCGATTCCGGCACCTCGGGCCTCTCGCCCCTGGCCGAGATGGCGCTCATGTTTGCTTCGCGCTCCCAGCACATTGCTGAAGTGATCGAGCCAGCGCTGGCTGCAGGCAGCATTGTGCTGTGCGACCGGTTCACCGATTCGACCGAGGCCTATCAAGGCAGCGGGCGCAGGCTGGGCAGCGACTCTGTGCGCGAACTGCATCGCGTGCTGTGCGGGAATCTTCAGCCGGACTTGACCATTCTGCTCGACTCGAATCCGCACGCCAGCGTGAGCCGCGCCCGCCGGCGCAACCAGCGGGTTTCGAAGAACGCCAGCCGCAGCCATGACGAGAACCGCTTCGAGCAGGAGACGCGTGCGTTCTTTGCCCGCGTGCGCGAAGGATACGCTGCAATTGCGAAGCGGGAACATGCACGAGTCGTGATGGTGGATGCCCGGGGCACGCCCGCACAAACCCAGCAGCAGATCGTCGAGGTTGTGCGGCGCAAGTTAAAGCTGTGAGTGCTAGGACTTATGTTTTCTGACTTCCACGGTAACGCTGAAGTCGTCCATCGCCTCCGCGACATGCTGGCGCGGAATCGCTTTCCGCATGCCGTTGTGCTGTCGGGTGGTCACGGCTCGGGCAAGTACACGCTGGCGCTGATGCTGGCCCAGACGCTGAATTGCCTTTCGCCCACCAAGACTGACGGTCTACCCGACTTCTGCGGGAAGTGCGCCAACTGCACCCGCATCGCCCAGGCCGCGGATCTCGACACTCGCTTCGCCGAAGCGGTCGAGGCGCGCGAGAATCTCCGCGAGACTGACAAGAAAGAAACCCGCCTCTTTGTGCAGACGCACCCCGACGTGCTGGTGATCCCGCCCGACCCGCCGCAGATGATGATCAAGGTGGACCAGGTGCGCCGCGTCATCGAGACTATTTATTACCGCCCGGCTGAGGGCAGGGAACGGGTTTACATTTTCACCGATTCGGCGTTCATGAAAGAGGCGGCGAACTCGCTCCTCAAGGTGCTGGAAGAGCCGCCGGAATTCGCGACCATCTTTCTGTTGACGGAGAATCCTGGGGAATTGCTACCGACAATCCGTTCGCGGTCCATGGTACTCACGTTGGGAGCGTTGCCAGCGGAGGAAATCGAGCGCTACCTGGCTGAGCATCGGCCGGAGTGGAAGCCCGCCCAGCGTGCGCTGGTGGCCCGGCTATCGGAGGGCGCAGTAGGACGGGCGCGCAGTTTCGACCTGGCCGCTTACACCGCCTCCCGTGATCACGCGCTCGCCATACTGAACTCCGCCCTGCGCGGCGGTGAACACAGCGAACTGTTCAAGGTCACCGAGTCGTACCGTCCGGGAGCCGAAGGCCGGGAGAAAACCGAGCAATTGATCAGCACTTTGTATTCCTTGTTACGGGATCTGATGTTCATCAATTCAGGCTCGAAGGAATTGATCCGCAACACAGACATTGCGTCCGAGCTCGCTCGTCTTGCCGAGTCCGCAGACTTCGACTGGATCACGGCGGCGTCCGACCGGTTGGCCGAGGTGCAGCGCGGCATGCGTCGAAACCTCCTGCGATCGCTGTCGCTGGATGCGTTCGCGGCCGCGCTGGAGAAAGCTTAGGGGAGTGGCACCAAAGGGAACCGCGTGGGGACAGCCGCCTCTGTTGTCCGAAGAGGGAAACTGCTCTGGCTTGGGTAACCGCCCGCTGGTTACCTTAGACTTACTCGCGGCAACTCTAAGATCCATCCAACGTGTATATTTATCAGCGTTTTGCCCGGATAACTCCGCTGGTTCTACTCCCTTCGG
Organism: uncultured Acidobacteriaceae bacterium; assembly: GCA_963819035.1. Taxonomy (GTDB): domain Bacteria; phylum Acidobacteriota; class Terriglobia; order Terriglobales; family Acidobacteriaceae; genus Sulfotelmatobacter. Next base: position 3,075 of record CAWFUU010000034.1, read on the forward strand.
ATAGATTGCCCCTCCCCACCCCCCGGCCTATAATCGTCCTACTCTGGTTCACGATTCTCCGTCAGGTTCCGGGTAGAACAACGGGAGGGTGAAGCTTGTCTACAGTACCTTCCCGCGAAGGTTCGGTGAAAGGGAACCGCCCGGATATGCGAAAGCGCCTCAAAACCGCATTCATGCTGACGGCCACGACGGCACTTGCGACCTCTTTCTCTCTCTCTATTCCCGCAGTGTGGGCTGTCGAAGGTGACGGCCCGTCGCAAGTCATCACCACCACCGAGGAGCACGGCCGCAAGGTCTACGTCAATGACGACCTCCCTGTAGCGCGAGCGCACCAGGCGCCCGCACCGCAACCAAAGCATGCGACCCTGGTCTACTGGAGCAGCAAAGAAAGCCGCTGGAAGCCGGTGCCCTCAGCCAGCGCGGCCTCCATGCAGGCGGCACGCTCGGCTGCGGCGGAAGTCAGCCAGTATTTCGGGCGGGAATCGGTGCAGTCGGCCAATGCACGCATCGTCGCCGCCAACGCCCGCGGACATCAATCCTCGCCGGAAGAGGTCGACGCAGCGATCGTCATGGCGGCTGCCCGGCACAATGTCGATCCCAATCTGGTGCGTGCGGTGGTCAAGGTCGAGTCGAATTTCAATTCCAACGCGGTTTCGCGCAAAGGCGCGATGGGCCTGATGCAGCTTATGCCCTCAACCGCGCGCCAGTTGAATGTGAAGAATCCGTTTGACCCGGAGCAGAACGTGGACGCCGGAGTCCGGCACCTGAAGCAGCTTCTCGAAAATTACGGCGGCGATGTGAATCTGACCCTGGCCGCTTATAACGCGGGTTCCGGAGCGGTGGCGCGCAGTGCAGGCATCCCGCGCTTTGCCGAAACCCAGAATTACGTCCGGAGAATCACCAACCTGTACTACGGTGGGTTCGATTTTGCTCGCACCGGAGCTTCGCGCGATCCTGTTCGGGTTCAACGAGATGCGCGGGGTGTGCTTTACATCAGCAACACGGACTGAGTTCGCGGCATCTGTTTTAGAGTATTCTCTCAGGTACCTCAAGCTGTTCAACCGCAACGGCGATCGAGACAGTTAACGGGCCGACGACTTTGAACACGACATCGAGCCAGCGCAGCTTGCGCTGGGGAGTGCTGCTGTTGCTGGCGGCGCTACCCACAATGCCGGCCTCCGCCCGCACGCATCACACCGCCACCCATCACAACGGCTCGCATCATGGTGAATCATGGGCGCGCGACCACTTCGCCGCCGCCGAGCGCATGCGCGAAGCGCTCAATGGACGTCCCCCCATCGACCGTTCCCGCCGCGACTATCAACGCGTCATCAACGCCTACCGGAACATCTACTATGGGGCGCCGAACTCCTCCAAGGCCGACCCCAGCGTGGTCGCTGTTGCCGAGACGCTGGTCGAGATGGGACGCCGCTTCGATGACGACAAGATCCTGAACGAAGCCATCGGCCAGTACCGGTTTCTGCGACGCGAATATCCCGGCAGCAAGTACCGTTGCGACGCCTTGTTCACCATCGGCGAGATCTACAGCGACGACCTGAATAATCCCGAGCAGGCTCGGGCCACTTTCCGGGAGTTTTTGAACCGCTATCCGCATAACCGCCTGGTCGAAGACGCCCAGCAGGCCATCGCCGAACTCGATCGCCAGGCTGAGGCCACAAAAAGGGCGGACGCCGAAAGAATCGCTGGGGCCGAAAACAAGACCACCGAAGTCGCGAAGAACTCCGGAACTGAGAAAATACCCAGCCAAGTGGAAAAGAAGGTCGGCAAGCAAAGGCCCGACAACGACAGAGCCCAAAAAGACGACACCGACTCTCCGGCCGAGGACGCTGAAGCGCATGCCAGCACTCCACAGGAAGCCTCCGGACATGATTCCGAGAATCCCTCAGGCGGCCTGCCGCGCGTAACCGGAATCCGGCATTGGTCCACTCCCGATTACACCCGCGTGGCGATTGACCTGGAGAGCGAAGTAAAGTTCTGGTCGCAGCGCATCGACAATCCCGACCGCATTTTCTTTGATCTGCGCGACACCAAGCTGGCTTCCACACTAGTGGGCAAGAGTTTCGATGTCGATGACGGATTCCTCAAGAAGATTCGAGTGGCGCAATTTCAGCCCGGCCGCACCCGGGTAGTGCTCGAAGTAGATGATCTTTCCGACTACGATGCCTTCCTGCTGCCGAACCCTTACCGCCTGATTATTGATATCCACGGCAAAAACAAAGACAAGGCTAAGAACGCGCGTGTCAGGGAGTCGAAGGTTCCGCCCGAAAGCGGTGCTGGTGGCGCCGAGCCAGTTGAAAATGAAGACTCGCAAGAGGTGCAGTCGAAGGTCGAGTCAAAGAAAGAGGATCTGCGAGCTAAGGTGGGTAAGGCTCCGGTCAACCGCCAAGACGTTGGCGATGACGTGACCGTTACACTGAAGAGTGACCCATCGGGCTCGAAAACCCCATTGCAGCCCGGCAGCGCTCAAACTGCAGCCGCAAAGGCAAACAGTCGTGAGGTGAAGGCCGTTACCAAGGTCGTGGTCGATGCCGACGATGACGACGAGGTTCCTCCCGTAACTGCGGCGCAGCGGAAACATCCCGTTTCGGCCACGACCGCGTCTCGCAAGAAGGGCAACCGTTCTACCGACCCAGATCTGCCGGCTGACGACAAACTGGCCAGCGACAAGGCACCCGCCGATCGCACTGCAACGACCCGTCCACACGGCAAGTCTTCGCTGCAGCCGAATAAGGACGAAGACGAATCCGCCGACATCCGTGAGGCCAGTCCCACGGCCAGGGGCGACCGCTCTCTGATTCGCGCACTGGGGTTGAAGATCGGCAAGATCGTCATCGATCCCGGCCACGGTGGACACGATACCGGCACGATCGGACCAAACGGCCTGGAAGAGAAAGACCTGGTACTCGAAGTCGGCCGCCGCTTGGGCAAGTTGCTGGAGACGCGCCTGGGCGCGGAAGTCGTCTACACCCGCAAGAACGACACCTTCATTCCGCTCGAAACCCGTACCGCCATCGCCAACCAGCAACGCGCCGACCTGTTCATCTCGATTCATGCCAACTCCAGCCAGGATCCGGCGGCCCGCGGCGTCGAGACCTACTATCTGAATTTCACTTCCTCGCCCGAGGCTCTGGAAGTCGCCGCGCGTGAAAACGCCGTTTCCGAGAAGTCGATCTACGAACTGCAGGACCTGGTCAAGAAAATCGCGCTGAAGGAAAAGATCGAAGAGTCGCGTGAATTCGCCGGCGACGTACAGGAATCGCTACACAGCGGGCTGGCCACGAAAAGCCCCGGGATCCGCAACCGCGGGGTGAAGAAGGCGCCTTTCATCGTGCTCATCGGCGCTAACATGCCTTCGATTTTGGCGGAGATTTCCTTTGTCAGCAATCCCGGCGATGAGCATCGGCTGGAGACCAGCGAATACCGCCAGCGGATCGCCGAGTCGCTCTACCGCGGCATCGCCAAGTATGTCAATGGATTGAGCGGCGTGAAAGTGGCCAGCAAAATGGAGAAAGTAGCCGGGCAGTAATACCCCACCTTTGCTGCAGCGAGCGGCAAAGATGGGGCACGGCCAATGGCGTGCACCGAACTCTACTGAATCGCGCTGCCGACCTGCGAGAAGATGTTGCCCGCGTTGGATCCGATCAGACGCACCGTGCCGACTACGATGACGAGTACCACCGCTAACATCACCGAGTACTCTGCGATATCCTGACCTTCCTCATCTGACCAGAGTTTGTTCAGCCAATGATTGCATTTTCCGTTTTGCATACTCTCTCCCTTATCCCTTATAGAACGCTCGAAGCGTGGGAACCTTTCGCCGCAGCGGGTTCGCCATTAAACTCAGAGAACCCCATTCCCCAGGCTTCCTTATCCTGCGTGAGCGCCCGCAGCCCTACTTGAAACTCGGACGTTCCTTGCAATTTCTTCGTCCATACCACGCGATACTGCATCTTTCGCTGGCGATAGAAAATGGTGATCTCGTCCAGCACGTTCAGTTCGCGGCGCACCGAACCCAGCCGCACACCCGACGCCGTCACGTCCAGCGTATGCACCAGCTCCTCGAACGGCTTTCCAGAGCTATCTTTACCCTTCACTCTCACGGGAAGAACCGCTTTTGTACGACTTCCCCGCCGCTGATTCGTTTCCACACTGCTCGGTCGCATCGGTCACCCACAGCTAGTTTCTCCTGAGATGAACGGCTTGTGAATGGCTCGGATGGGGGGGCCTTCCCCCCGAGGGTAACCACTCTCAAACGGCTGTCAGGGCAAGGCTTGTCCCCCAGGGAAACTTTTCATCGGCGCCTGTGGTCTAATGAGGAAAAGGTTGTTGCAGGGTCACTCATGAGGCTCTCCCGTTCCGCTGAAATCATGGTTTTTCTCCTGGTTGCGTTATGCGCGGCTTTCGCCGCCACGCCAGCAGCCCAGCAGGTTTCCTCTACTCAGGCTCCCGCCATTCTTCCGCAACAGTTTGCGGGATGGCAGCGGCAAGGTTCGGTCGAAAGCAGCGCCGAGCCATCGTCAGCCGACCCGACCAACGCGGCAGTTCTTAGGGAGTACCGCTTCACCGATTTCGCGGCCTCCACCTACCTCCGCGACGACGGCCGCACCCTGAAGATTCGCGCCGCGCGCTTCGCCGATGCCTCCGGCGCTTTCGGCGCGTATACGTTCTACCTGCAACCGGAAATGACTAAGGAGCAAATCGGCGATCAGGGTGCTTCCCTCGGACAACGCGTTTTGTTCTACCGCGGGCACGTGCTGGTCGACGCGCTATTCAGCAAGGAATCGCCCATGTCAGGAGCGGAGTTGCGCGAGTTGGCTGGCGCATTGCCGCGTCCCACCGGTAGCGCCGGAAATCTGCCCAGCTTTATCGAGTTCATGCCGCGACGCGGATACGTCGCCAACACCCAGAAATACGCCATGGGACCGTCGGCGCTGGCTGTGTTGGCTCCGCCAGTCTCCGCGGATCTGGTGGATTTCGCCGCCAGTTCCGAAGTGTCGTTAGGCCGCTACAACACGCCGAGCGGCGAAGCGATGTTGATGCTGATTTCCTATCCCACCCCAAAACTCGCCGCCGATCATCGACGCCGTATAAACTCGGCACACCAGGTCGCTCAGTTGCAGGCCGGCGAATCCGAAATCACGTGCGCGGGGGACTTCTGCGACAAGCGCACCGGCCCAATCATCGCCATCGTCACGGGACCGATGTCCGACAGCGATGCGAAGTCCCTTCTCGCAATGGTCAACTACGAAGCTAGCGTCACCTGGAACCAGGCCACCGATCAGCACGAAGTTCGCGATCTCTACCTCCTCGTGTTGAATGTGGTGATCCTGTGCGCGGTCCTCGGCGGCTTGGCCATCGTCGCTGGTGTCGCCTTCGGCGGGTTCCGCATTTTGATGAAGCGCTGGTTCCCCGACAAGGTTTTTGATCGCCCCGAGCAGATGGAATTTATCTCCTTGCACCTTGCCGAGACTGCGGCCCCAGGCTCGTCCCAAAGCGGGTCCGAGGCCGCTCGCGGAAGCCCTCAAGACCCCTCCGGAGCCGGATAAGTGGCTTTAGAAAGATTGGCTTAGACCCTTTGAGTAACGATTTCGTCTCAATTTGCTACACTCCGTGATGATGTTGATGATCTTTGTAAAATATTGAAAACAAAGACATTTATTTCACAAAAATCGCTTGACACCCCCGTTTTTAGACTCATAAGATTTCGCCAGAAAGTTTTGACGGAATTTCAAAGCCTCCGTTGGAACTATTCTCCCTTGAAGAAGAGGCCGCCCAGTTGCCGGGTGGCCTTTTCGTTTTTGCGTTTCGTGGTTCGAGCGGGATTTAAGAAGAGGATGTAGACTGCGAACCACCGCGTTGTTGGAATTGCGGAACGGTTTTGCGTGTTTCCTCGTACCACGGGTGTCGATTGTTCTTCTTGCACGGGATCGGAATCAAAGGAGGCCTTCATGTTCTGCGATGGATGCGGCACGGCGGTACAGCCTGGGCAGGCGTTTTGCAGCAAATGCGGCAAGCAGATTCTCGGCCCCGTGCTGGCCTCGCACTCGAGTTCCGGCCGCGTGCAACAACACGTGCACTTGCTCGGTATCCTCTGGCTGGCGATTTCCGCATTTAACGTGGTGGCTGGGCTGATCCTGTTGGTCCTCGCCAATACTCTGTTTGCGCACTTGCACGAAATGGGAGCACCGCCACAAGTGCCCAGCGGATTCCTGAGTGCACTGATGAGCACGATCGGGATCATCGTCCTCGCCAAATCCGCATTCGGCTTCTTCGCCGGCTGGGGATTGCTGCAACGCGAACCCTGGGCACGCATCGTCGCCCTGGTGCTGGCATTCATTTCGCTCTTCAATATTCCCCTCGGTACCGCGATCGGCGTCTACACCATGTGGGTGCTCCTGCCCGTCCAGTCCCAGCAGGAATACGACGCGATGGTGGGGACACGGGCAGCGGCGTAGTTTTCCCGACGGATCCAATCAGGAACGTCAGTGGACGGATTGTGTGGAGCGGGCACTCCTGCCCGCTTGCCAATGGCATTGACAAGGCCAGCGGGTGAGAGTGATAGAAAGATGTGGGCTGTTTCCACTCGAGCGAAGGATTCTCGCAGGCCACTCTCGATGATCAGAACGTCCCCGCCTGATTCTGCTCCTATTCGGCGGCATCCCTAACAGCCCACTGATCGGACAATGTCGTTCTAGGCCAATCCTACCGGGGTGGTGGCCCGCACTGAAGGTCACGAAGGTAACGAAGCGTAGCCGACCGGTTGGATGCAAGCGCTGCTTCTTTACGCTTTGCTCCTGCGCATTTAGAATCGATCACAGGCCGACGTAGCTCAGTTGGTAGAGCAGTCGATTCGTAATCGACAGGTCATCGGTTCAAGTCCGATCGTCGGCTCCATCCTTCAAAAGCTTCAACCACCTTCCGATTCCCCCTTGCAAATTCCGCAGCAAACATCAGAACTTCTGCTGATCAGCATGATCGACACGGGTGTCTGGAACGCTCCTGCTCCCCGACACACTGAAGTTATCCACGTTTCTTAGCGCAAACGTGGGGACATCCTTCGCATACGGTGCGCGCACGCGAAAAAAATCGGCGCCCTCGACGTCCTGCACCGCGAAGGCCGGCCGCAAGTCTTTCTCCGTGGAACGAATTTCCACATTGCTCACCGAGATGTTCTTAGCGTGGCGCAAGAAGAAGCCATGAGCCGGCATGTGCCCGAACATGGTGGGCTCGGGATATTTCTTTTCCTCTTCCGCCGGCTGAATCGCCGCGTCTTCGGCCGTTCCGCCGCCGCGATGCTCGATGTAGATGTCGTTCAACTGAATGTCCTCGATGGGGTGACCAGGAATGCCGCTCAGGATCGAGCAGGTCCCGGCCTCGGCGTTGGAGCAGACGAGGTTGCTAATCAGAATGCGTCGCATCGCTCCCACCGGTACTCCGTCGGGCCCACGCATGCGGCCGCCGAGGCGCAGGAACAAGGGAACCAGCACATCGCGCATGGTGATGTTGCTGATGGTCACATCTTCGAGCAGCGCGCCATCCACACTCTCCAGCGCGAAGCCGTAGCAGCCTTCAAAGACACAGTTGGATACCGTAATGTTCTTGAAGCCGCCGTTCGACTCGGTTCCGAACTTGATGCGGCCCGTCCCGTGCGTCTTTTCGGCAGGGTCAAAACGCTGGAAAGTGCCATCGAGCAGCGTGCCCAGCTTGTAGATGCCGGTGACGTAGCAATTGGTGATGGTGAGGTTTTCGGTGGCTCGCGCATACCCCAGAGCAAGAGAACTCTTGGGGCAGATGGCATCATCCCACGGCGAATTGACGGAGCAGTTGGAAACGCGGACGTTGCGGCAGCAGTCAATATCAATGCCGTCGCGGTCGGTATCAATCCGCAGATTGTCGATCGTGAAGTTGTCCACGCCGGTGGCGAGGACGCCGAAGTGTCCTCCCTTGAGAATCGAAAAATCGCGTAGCGTCACATTGCGACAGTTCTTCAGGCTGATGGCTTTGTTGGCTACGCCAGGGTTCTCAGCAACTGGACCGGGTCCAGAGCCTCGGCTAAGCCCCCGGCCCCAGATCAGACCAGGACCAAGAATCGAGACATTCTGCAGTCCCTCGCCCCAAATCAGACTGTTGTGCCAATGATTATGGCCATAGTCCTGGTAGGCGTCCCATGGATTCTTGGGCTCGGCGAGATCGTATCCCCCCGAACCGGAGGAAGTCGCATCAGCGGCCACGATCGTCGCCCCCTGCTCCAGGTACAGAGCGACGTTGCTCTTGAGGTGAATGGAATAGCAAAGGTAGTTTCCGGAAGCGAAGCGCACCGTGCCTCCCCCGGCCGCAACCGCAGCTTCGATCGCTCGGTTGATGGCAGGGCTGTCGATCGCTTTGCCGTCGCCGCTAGCCCCGAATGTCTTCACGTCGTAGACTCCAGAGTTTGGTGTCGGCGACTCTGGTTGCGCTTGCGCGGAACCGGATGGCAAGGCGGCACCGGCGATGCCCGCTCCAGACAGTCGCAAGAAATCTCGGCGTGGCGTGCTGTGCATGGACATTCGCTATCTCCAGGGAGAGCTAACATCAGACTGCGGCGCAGGCGTCATTTTATGGCCGGGGAAAGCAATTCGTAAACTTGCAGTGAATTACCCGGGTTTCACCGCGTTTCTTGGGCCTTTCGGGGCGTTTCCTGCCACCCACCACTTTCGTGCCATATATGGCACGGGTGAGCCATTTACCGGACTCGGGGGTCGGGACTAGAGTTGTCCTTGAGCAGCACTTGGGGGAGGGCTGATCAACAGACGTCCCGAGACTCAAATTGAGTCTGGGGCGTTTTGTTTTGCGCGCAAAACAGGTTTTCCACGGTTCACCGATCGTGCCATGCCTTAGCACTCGGGAGCCATTCCAAGAATCGGGACGCGGAGTTAGAGTTGTTCTTGAGCAGCACTTGGGGGAGGGCTGATCAACAGACGTCCCAAGACTCAAATTGAGTCTGGGGCGTTTTGTTTTGCGCCCAAACCACTGCGGATAGTTCCACGACGGTTCTGAGTTGCACCATGTAGGGACAGCCGCCCCCGGCTGTCCGGCGGAGCAAAGCTCCGCCGTGCCCGCCGGATTCATCAATCTCCCACGGCATCTGCTCCAGCCTCCTTCTCGAAACTGCACCGCGACGTCCAGCTAGTCACCTCGGTTTCGCCGGTGGTAAATTGGTCTGCGCCCCTTCATCGCCATCGCCGAGGAGCGAGTTCATGCCCTTGCGGTTTGCCCGTCGCGAGTTTCTGCGAGGAATGGTCGCCATGACCGCCGCGAATGCCGCATCCCGGCTTTCACCGCCCCCCGATTCCACCGCACCCTTTCGCATCTCCGTCATCAACGACGAGATTTCTCAGGACTTCGGCCATGCCTGCGAGGTCGCCTCGCAGGAATTCGGCATGCATTGGATCGAACTCCGCAGCATGTGGAAAAAGAACATCGTGAGCCTTGATGAGAAAGAAGTCGCCGAGGCCCGCCGCATTCTCGACAAGTTCCAACTGAAAGTAACCGACATCGCCAGTCCGCTGTTCAAAGTCGATTGGCCGGGCGCTCCAAAATCGAAGTTCAGCGAGGGCAAAAGTTTCGGTGCGAACTTCACCCTCGCGCAGCAGGACGAAGTCCTGGACCGTGCCATCGACATGGCCAAGGCGTTTCAGACCGATCGCGTGCGCTGCTTCGATTTCTGGCGCCTTGATGACCAGGCCCCCTATCGCGCCGCCATCAACGAAAAACTCCTCGAGGCCGCAAACAAAGCTGGTCAGAAGGGAATCACCCTGGTTCTGGAAAACGAGCCCGCGTGCAACACCGCCACCGGAGCCGAAGCCGCCAAGGTTCTCGATGCCGTAAAATCTCCCTATCTCATGCTGAACTGGGACCCCGGCAATGCCGCCACGCTGGGCGAAACTCCCTATCCCGACGGCTACAATCTTCTGCCCAAAGATCGCATCGGCCACTGCCATTGCAAAGACGCCGTCAAAAAAGGCCAAGGATACGACTGGGCGCCGATGGGCGGAGGCCTCATCGACTGGGCCGGCCAGTTCAAAGCCCTCAAGCGCGATGGCTACCACTTCGCGGTCAGCCTGGAGACCCACTGGAACGGCGGAGGCTCGCCGGAAGAATCGTCCCGCAAGAGTTGGGCAGGAATGAAAAAGCTTCTGCAACAGGCGGACGCGTTGTAGAACCGCTCGTAGAGACGTAGCTTGCTACGTCTCTGCCGACAGCTAAGGAGGATTTCGTGTCCCATCAAAATCAGGATCAATCGAGATTTGCTCAACCACTACCTGGTCAAACCCGGCGTACTTTTCTGAAGCAGGCCGCTCTGGGAACCGCCGCCGTGCTGGCCTATCCGCCTTCGACCGTGTTGGGCGCCAACGATCGCGTTCGCGTCGGCATGATCGGCGTGGGCGATCGCGGCACTGACTTATTGGGTCAGATTCGTTCCGTTCCCAACGTCGAACTCGTGGCCATGGCCGACGTCTACACCCGCCGCCGCGACCAGGCGAAAAGCAAGGTTCCCGACCTTCAGACTTTCGACGACTATCGCCGCCTGCTCGACATGAAAGATATCGACGCCGTCATCGTGGCCAGCCCGCTGCACTGTCACGTCACGCATTTCCTCGACACACTGGCTGCCGGCAAGGATCTGTACGCCGAGAAGACCATGACCTGGTCGATCCCCGAAGCCGGCAAATGCATGGAGGCCGCCAAAGACTCGGGCCGCGTCGTGCAAATCGGCCTCCAACACGAAAGCGCAGGCTCCACCACCGACGCAAAACAATGGATCAAAGACGGCTGGCTCGGAAAAGTCACCCACGTCGAATCCTGGATGAGCCGCAACACGCCCCACGGCAAAGGCCAGTGGGTGCGCCCCGTGCCCTCCGACTGCGCCGCCCAAAACGTAAACTGGAGCGCATTTCTCAACGGCCGTCCTGACCGCCCCTTCGATCCCTACCGTCTCATCAACTGGCGGTTGTTCTGGGAATTTTCCGGCGGCAACTGCGCCGAGAACATGGTCCACCAAATCGCCTGGATCATGAGCGTGCTCGATCTGCCGCTGCCCTCGGCGGCCTATATGTCCGGAGGCGTCTTCTCCGAAAAAGATGGCCGCGAGGTCCCCGACACCATCGCCGTAACTCTTGATTTTCCCAAAGACATCGTCGTGACCTGGCAATCCACCTTCAGCAACAAGCACTACGAACTGGGAGACCGCATCCTGGGCAGTGACGGAACTCTCGAACATCATTTCGATGAAGCGCTTCAATACTGGCCGGAAAAAACGAACCGTCCCGACGGAGAAGCCACACGCGGCAAAACTCACGACCAGAACCACATGCAGAACTGGATCGACTGCGTCCGCAGTCGCAGCACGCCGAACGCGCCGCCGGAGATCGGCTACCGTTCCGCCATCGCAGTCCACATGGCCAACCTGTCCTACAGAAATAAGCGGCGGATGACCTTCGAGGAAGCCAAGGCGATCACCCCGGAGTTCTAGGGCGGTTCCGGAATTGCTTTGGTCAGCTCTGTTGTCATCCTGAGGCGGGCGTTTTTTGCCCGCCGAAGGATCTGTGCAACTGGCGAGCAGTGCAGAGGTCCTTCGGCGCCAAAGAACGGCGCCTCAGGATGACAAGACTTTGCTACCACAGGACTGAACTGCCCGCTCAAACCGGCTACGCTCACCAGTTCCCACAGCGCTCATGATAAAACTGACTGACCCATTCCAACCCTATGATCGGTGCGGTAGACATCGGTGGAACGAAGATCGCCGTCGGCATGGTCGACGCCGGCGGCAAAGTGCTCTCCAGAACGCAGGCTCCTACCGATCCCGATAGTTACTCCGACGGAATCGAAATGATCGCACGCATGCTGCGCGAGACCGCAAAGACCGCGGGCGTCGAACTCACCGGAATCGGCATCGGATCGACGGGGCCGGTCGATCCCATGCGTGGAGAGTTTGGGGAAGTAGACTTTCTCCCCGGATGGCGCCGGACGAACCCAGTCAAGGATCTGGCCGAGATATTCCACGTCCGCGTCGCGCTCGAGAATGACGGCGATGCCGCCGCCCTGGCCGAGGCGGGATGGGGCGCAGGACGCAAGCACGGGCGTCTAATCTACGTGACGATCGGCACCGGGATCGGCGGCGGTATTGTTCTCGATGGCAAGCTCTACCGCGGAGTGGACGGCGCTCATCCCGAAATCGGCCATCAGGTTATCGATCCCGCCGGTCCACCCTGCTCGTGCGGATTTCGCGGGTGCTGGGAGTCCCTGGCCGCCGGACCGGCCATGGTGGCCTGGCTCGAAAGCCACGCCCCTGCGGGCTATTCCCATCGCCAGGGAATCACCGCGAAGCGAATCTGCGAACTGGCGCAGCAGGGCGATGCGGTCGCTCTCCAGGCCGTCGAGCATGAAGCTTACTATCTCGGCCTAGGCCTCGCTAATCTGATCAGCCTGTTCACGCCGGACGCCATAGTGCTAAGCGGCAGCGTGATGAAGAGCGCTCCGCTTTTCCTCGACCGCATCCGCGCCGTGATTCGCAGCGGCTGCCGCTTCGTCCCCGCCGAGAAGTCGCAACTGACTCTCGCTTCTCTGGGAGACGATACCAATCTGATCGGTGCGGCAAGGGTGTGGCACTATCGCTTCGGAGAGTAACGCCACCGTCGCGGCGGAGTCTGTGTTACGCACAAGGCGCGGAAAAGGGTGGAGCTTGCGAATACGCCCAGCCGCGAAGCGGCGCAAGAATAAAGCCCACGATGCAAGTCGTGGTGAAAGTGAGAGAAATGGAACAAGCCCTGAGAGGGCGCGAGAAAAGCCCGAAACAAGCTCCGTCGGCGGCCGCAAACGAAATAACAAGAGGTATAAAATGAAAGAACTGAGCGAACAACTTCTATCCGCAGTTGACGCTGCGGAGCCCAGGCTTCGCCAAATCAGCGCCCTTGAGAGCGGCAAGCCCGTGTTGTCTGGCGGTTGGTCGGCTAAACAAGTGCTTGGACATCTGATTGATTCGGCGTCCAACAACCACCAGCGATTTGTCCGCGCCGCCCAGCAGCCGTCTCTGGATTTTCCCGCTTACCACCAGGAGGGAAACGTGCGAGTCCAGGCGCCGCAAGAAGCGGATTGGTCGCTGCTGGTTTCTTTGTGGGCAGCTTACAATCGCTACCTCGCTCATGTAATCGCTCGCCTGCCCGCTTCCAAACTGGAAACCGTTTGCCGCATTGGCTCCAATGAGCCCAAGCCTCTCAGTTTTGTCGCCACGGATTACCTGACACATCTGGTTCATCATCTCAAGCAAATCGGCGCCGCAGACTAGGCAATAGAGGCCGTGAGCGCAGCGCCCCATTTTTTCGACGATATCCCGCCCCGTGGGGTCATCCTGTCTCTAACGACGTGGGCGCGTGTCAAGCACATTTTGCCGACAGCTCTCCGCTGGCGCGTCGGGTTTTAAAGAAGCGCCATTTCGCTCTAGCAGAAAAGGTTTTGACGTCCAGACCAAGGCCGTGTCCTTTAATCTCGCGGGGGACGCAAGGTCCCGCCATCCATCTCTTCGGGTCGTGCTCCCATGATTCGTGCTTCGAACTCCCCGCTGCTTCGGGGAGGCAGGCTGCCTACTCAAGCGCTCGGTTCTGTCGTCCCACCACAGGATGACTCGGGCTCGCCTGCACGACCGCCCTGCATAGTTGCGCGTAGGTCCAGTCTTCGCGCAACATCAGGTACAACCTCACCGCCAGCTTGCGCGCCACCGCCACTTTGGCCAGGGCGCGATGTTTGCGCCCCGCCAAGCGACGATAGAAGCGTCCCAACTCGGCGTCGTAACGTGCCGCCGACTGGCCCGCCTCCACCAGCAAAAAGCGCAGAAACGAACTGCCCTGCTTGCTGATGTGCCCCAACTGCTGCCGCCCGCCGCTGCTATGCTCGCTGGGAATCAGTCCGAAGTAGCTCGCTACTTGCTTGCCCGAAGCGAACCGCTCCGCCGGCCCCAGCGTCAACACCATGGCCAGCGCCGTCACCGGCCCCACTCCCGGATGCGTCTGCAACCGAACCGCCGCTGGCCGTTGCGCCACTTCTTCTTCCACCCGCCGGTTCAGTGGCTCGATCTCGGCTCCCAGTGCGTCCAGTGCCTCCAGCAGTTGCTGGCGCCGTTGCGCCGCATAGGGCAACATGGGCAATTGCTCCAACTCCGCCCGCCCCGCCTCCGTCCACAACTTGCGTTTCTTCTGCACTCCCTGGCTCAGCGCCATGGCCTGCAACTGATTCTTCACTTGCGTCCGCGCCTGCACCTGCTTGTGCCGATGCACCAGCAACTGCCGCACATCCCGCTCCTCTAGACTCGGCACCCAGATCCGCGGAAACCGCCCTTGCAGCAGCAGCTCCAGCACATGCTCGGCGTCCCGCCGGTCCGTCTTCTGCTTCCGCACCACCGCGGCCCGGATCGCAGCCGCATCCCCCAGCCACAACTCGAACCCCAACTCCGCCAGCAGCCGCTCGAACCACGGATAGTGTCCGCAGGCTTCCATTCCCACCCGCACCACTTGGCCCGCCAGCGCGCGGTAAAACTGTTCCGCCTCGGCGCGGTGCCCCAGACGCCGCTCCTGATACTCTCCCGTTTGGTTGTCAAAGATCGCGACCTGCTGAAAACCCGGATGAAAATCACAGCCTATAATCAGCATGACGTTGGCTCCTTCTCTCGAGCCTTGGTCTGTTTCGTCACAACCAATCTACTCGCTGCGACGAGCCAACGTCGTTATGCAATCAAGCGCAACCGCTTTTCAGGCGGAGCGAAGCATCACCCGCGCAACGGAAAGCCGGGAAGGCCCGGTCATCCCTGTCTTCCAGTTCCTCACCCGATCTGTTACTGTTTCCAGTCCACTTTTTGTGGGTCCGTGTGACGCATGTTACAGAATTCGCGCAGCAGACCATGAAAGAATTGCCGACCGCAGCCGGACACTCCCGGCAACGTCGAGCCGCCAAGATTGTCTGACCCGCACGGAAAGGACCGGAGACGAGTGATCGTAGGAGTTCCAAAAGAAAGTTATCCCGGGGAACGTCGCGTCGCCCTCGTTCCCATGGCCATTCCCAATCTCACCAAGGCGGGGCTCGAAGTAGTTATCGAAGCCGGCGCCGGCGACCAGGCGGGCTACCCCGACGCGGCCTACGTGGAGAAGGGCGCTAAGATTATGCCCGACCGCGCCTCCGTCTTCGCCAAAGCCGATATCGTGGTGCAGGTGCTCTGCTACGGCTCCAATGACGTGACCGGCGAAGCCGATCTCCACCTGATGCGCCGCGGCCAGACGCTGATCGGATTCCTGCGCCCACTGGGCTCCCTGGAGGTCGTCCAGCAGATCGCGCAGGCCGGAGTTACCGCGTTTTCCGTGGAGTTCATGCCGCGTACCACGCGCGCTCAGAGCATGGACGCGCTTTCCTCCATGGCCACCTGCTGCGGCTACAAAGCCGTGCTGCTCGCCGCCGAAACCTCCCCGCGCATTTTCCCCATGATGACCACCGCCGCCGGCACCATCACTCCCGCTCGCGTATTCGTCATCGGCGCCGGAGTCGCCGGACTTGCAAGCGATCTCAACAGCCCGCCGCCTGGGTGCCGTCGCCTCGGCCTACGACATGCGCCCCGCCGCCAAAGAGCAGGTCCAGAGCCTGGGCGGACGTTTCGTCGAGCTTCCCATCGAAGCCCAGAACGCGCAAGACGCCCGCGGCTACGGCACCGCCCAGGATGAAGATTTCTATGCCCGCCAGCGCGAACTGCTGACCCGCGTAGTTGCCGAAAGTGATGTAGTGATCACTGCCGCCGTGATCCCCGGCAAGAAGTCACCGGTGCTGGTCACGGCCGAGATGGTCAAAGGAATGGCGCCCGGCTCTGTGATCGTCGACCTGGCCGCCGAGCGCGGCGGCAACTGCGAACTGACGCGCCACGGAGAAACCGTGACGGCGTACGGCGTCACCATCATCGGCGCCATCAACTTCGCCAGCAGCGTCCCCTATCACGCCAGTCAGATGTACGCGCGCAACATCACGACCTTCCTCACCTACATGGTGAAGGACGGCAAGTTGCAACTGAACCTGCAGGACGAAATCATCCGCGAAACCCTGATCACGAGTGGTGGTGAAGTAGTCAACGCCCGCGTCCGCGAATTCTTCAAACTGCCGGCCCTGGCTCCGGCAGGCGGATAGCGGCTGTCTCGCTTTGTTCCGAGAGTTTTGTTTTGAAGGGGCGCGGCTTCTAGCCGCGCCGGCAATGGTCAAAATGATTTGGGGCTTTAGCCCCCGGGGGAGCACATGGGTTCCAACCTGATCGACGCGCTTTTCGTATTCATGCTGGCGGCCTTCATCGGATTCGAAGTCATCCGCCACGTCTCGCCCCTGCTGCATACGCCGCTCATGTCGCTGACCAACGCTCTCGACGCCATCGCCGTCGTCGGCGCAATTGTCCTGGTGGGCGAGAAGAAGAGCACTTTCGCAACCGTGCTTGGGGTCATCGCCATCGTCGCCGCCACCAGCAACGTGGTCGGCGGATTCTTCATCACCGACCGCATGCTGCGAATGTTCAAAACCAGCCGTCCGACCAACAAGTAACTGAGCGCAATCATGACCGAGTTTGCCGGAAGCCAGACCCTCATCGAAATCATCTATCTCATCGCCAGCGCCCTGTTCATTCTTTCGCTGAAGTGGATGAGTTCTCCCGCCACCGCCCGCCACGGCATTCTGGCCGGCGAGATCGGCATGGTGCTGGCCATCGCCGGCACCCTGCTCCACCACGGCATCATCGACTACAAGTGGATCATCATCGGGCTCGTGCTGGGCAGCGGCATCGGCATCCCGCTGGGCATGGTGCAGATGACCGCCGTCCCGCAGCGAACCGCCCTCAGCCACGCCTTCGGCGCGCTCTGCGTCACACTGGTCGGCACCGCCGAGTTCTATTTGCGCTGCCCTGACGTCCCGAAATTCATGATGTCGGTGCTCTCGATGGAAGTCATCCTCGGCGGCCTGACTTTCACCGGCAGTCTGATGGCCGCTGGAAAGCTGCAGGAAGTTCTGCCCCAGCGGCCGATCACCTATAAAGGACAGAACCTCGTCAACCTCTTGCTCTTCACGGTCGCCGTCGCCAGCGCCGTCTATCTCGTGCTGCATCCCGGCGCGAAGGAATTGTTCCCCGTGGTCGTCGGCATCTCCCTGATCATCGGCGTGCTCCTGGTCATTCCCATCGGCGGCGCGGACATGCCGACGGTCATCTCGCTGTTGAACTCCTACGCCGGCCTTTCGGCCGCGGCCATGGGATTCGTGCTCGAATTCAAAGCTGCTCATCATCGCCGGCGCGCTCGACGGATCCTCTGGCTTCATCCTCTCGGTCATCATGTCGAAGGCGATGAACCGTTCCTTCACCAACGTGCTCTTCGGAGCCTTCGGCCAGGTGCAGGCCTCGGCCGCGGCCGGACAGGAAGCCAAGCCCGTTCGCAGCGCCACTCCCGAAGAAGCCGCCGCGATCCTCTCCGCCGCCAACAAAGTCGTCATCGTCCCCGGCTACGGCATGGCCGTCGCCCAGGCCCAGCACAAAGTTCGCGAGCTCTACGACGCCCTCACCAAGAAGGGAGTCGAAGTCCGCTTCGCCATCCACCCCGTCGCCGGACGCATGCCCGGCCACATGAACGTCCTGCTCGCCGAAGCCGACATCCCCTACGACCGCCTCATCGAAATGGACGAAATCAACGGCGACTTCCCGCAAACCGACGTCGCCCTCATCATCGGCGCCAACGACGTGACCAATCCCGCCGCCCGCACCGACCAGTCCAGCCCCATCTTCGGCATGCCCATCCTCGACGTCGACAAAGCCCACACCGTCATGGTCATCAAGCGCAGCATGAACCCCGGCTTCGCCGGAATCGACAACCCTCTGTACTACCTCGACCAGACGCTAATGCTCTTCGGCGACGCGAAACAGTTCGTAGGCGGAATCGTGCGGGAGCTCGGCGGGGGACACTAGCTCAATTGTCTGTGGTTGCGGCCCGAGTGATTGTTGTGGGTAGTGATGCAGACTGGGTCGCGTGATCTCCAGCCGCGGAGCGGCGGCATAATTTAGCCCAGGACGTAAGTCCTGGGTAGGCTTGAGGAGGGCGAAACAAGTCCCGTCAGGGACGGCAGAAGAGTTGCGCCAGGTATTTACTTGTGTTGGACCGGTCTCGGTTATTCCTCCGAAGTGTTAAATTCTCTTACACTATATGCGAAGCCTGCTAATCGTACTCGCCCTCTTCCCGCTCGCTCTTCTTGCCACGGCCCAATCCCAGTCCCAGCTCAACCTCATGCCCATGCCCGCCAGCGTGCAGCCGGGCACAGGCCAGTTGCTGATCACGCGAGCATTCTCCGTAGCGGTAACCGGCTCCCACGACGCCTCCCTCGAACGCGAAGTCCAACGCTTCCAAACGCAGCTCTCCCGCCAAACTGGAGTTCCCTTCCGCCCCAGTCCTGGCGCCGCCACCTTGCAGATCCACGCCGACCACGGCCGCGAGACCGTCCAGAAACTCGGCGAAGACGAATCCTACGAACTGACCGTCACCGACTCTGGCGCGAAGCTCACCGCACCGACGACTCTCGGAATCCTGCGTGGTCTGCAGACTTTTCTTCAACTCGTCGCTATCACACCCTCCGGATTCGCGGCCCCCGCTGTGACCATCAAAGACCAACCCCGCTTCCCCTGGCGCGGCCTGCTCATCGACGTCAGCCGCCACTTCATTCCCCTCGACGTGCTCAAGCGCAACGTCGACGGCATGGCCGCCGTGAAGATGAATGTCCTGCACTGGCATCTTTCCGACGATCAAGGCTTTCGCGTCGAAAGCAAGAAATTCTCCAAACTGACAGGAATGGGATCTGACGGCCAGTACTACACGCAGGACGAGATTCGCGACTTTCTCGCCTTCGCGCATGATCGCGGCATCCGCGTGATTCCCGAGTTCGACATCCCCGGCCACAGCCGCTCTTGGGTCCTGGGATACCCCGACTTGGCCAGCGGGCCTGGACCTTTCACCCTGGAAAGCGGCGACCCGATCATGGATCCCACCCGCGAGTCGACCTACAAGTTCCTCGAGAAGTTCATCGCCGAGATGGCGAAGCTTTTTCCCGACGCCTACTTCCACATCGGCGGCGACGAGGTCGACGGCAAGCAGTGGGACGCCAATCCGAAAATTCAGGACTTCATCCACGCCCACGGCATGAAAAACAATCAGGATCTGCAGGCCTACTTCAACCAACGCCTGCAGAAGATCGTGGCCAAGAACCACAAGACCATGGTCGGCTGGGATGAAATCCTGCATCCGGACCTGCCCAAGACGATCGTGGTGCAATCCTGGCGCGGACAGCAGTCGCTCGCCACAGCGGCGAAACAGGGCTACAGCGGCCTGCTTTCCTTCGGTTACTACCTCGACCTGATGTGGCCCGCGGCGCGCCACTACGCCATCGATCCAATGACCATGCCTGATCCTGCAACGACGTTGACTCCCGAAGAGAAGAGCCGAATCCTCGGCGGCGAATCCTGTCAGTGGGCCGAGTGGGTCACGCCCGAAAATGTCGACTCGCACATCTGGCCGCGCAACGCCGTGATCGCCGAGCGCCTGTGGTCTTCTCCCGATGTCAAAGACGTCGATTCGATGTACACGCGCATGAACGCCGTTAGCCTCGACCTCGAATGGCTGGGCCTTGCCCACCGCTCAGCCCGCATGCACATGCTGCATCGGATGGCCGGGAGCGCCGACATTTCCGCGCTTCGCATACTCGCTGATGTGGTCGAGCCCGTAAAGGATTACAGCCGCTCTCCGGTAGACGATCAAGGTCACACCATCCCTAACATCGATTTCCACGCCCCTCTGAACCGCTTGGTCGATGCCGCCTATCCCGAGAGCTGAGACGGCACGGCAGTTCTCATCCCTTGTACAAGCCTTCCTTCAAGGTGGCGCGAAGGATCAAGCCGCCGCGGCGCAGATTCGCTCCTCGCTCACACTCTGGCGCGACAACGATGCCAAACTGCAACCCTTGCTCGACCAATCGTTGCTCCTGCAGGAAGACGCACCTCTGTCCCAGGATCTGACGGCGTTGGGCGCAGCCGGCCTACAGGCGTTGGACTATCTCGACAAATCTCAGCCTGCGCCCGATTCCTGGAAGACCCAGCAACTGGCGGCATTCGATCAAGGCCGGAAGCCGAAAGCCAACTTGCTGCTCATGGTGGTTGCCCCGGTGCAGCAGTTGGTTGAAGCCAGCGCGGGTTCGCCGCCGCACAACTGAAACATGTGGGGATAGCCGCCCTCGGCTGTCCGTCGAGCAGAGCTCGACGGGTTTCTCGGCCGCCCGTCACAGAACTCTTAGCGCGGTTCTCGATATAATCCGCCTCAAGTTGACAGTGCCCTTTCTCCGTGACGTGAAGGGGCACCGGAGCCCCCATGAAAAATAAAGCGAACCGCGTCGTTTGCCTCGCAGTCGCAATTCTGCTCACTTCAGCTCAACTCTTCTCGCAATCCTCAGGCAACGCGCGCGCCAAAGCCGCCACCCTCGTCCAGCAGATGACACTGGAAGAAAAAATCGACTACATCGGCGGCACCGGCTTCGCCATCCGCGCCGTGCCCCGGCTTCATTTACCCGCCTTCGAGATGTCCGACGGCCCCATCGGAGTTCGCGCCAATTCCGGCTTCCCCTCGACCGTCTACGCCGCCGGCATCGGTCTCGCCGCCTCGTGGAATCCCGCTCTGGCCGAGCGCGTAGGAGCCGGCATCGGCAAAGACGCGCGCGCCCGCGGCATTCACTTCATGCTCGGCCCAGGCGTGAACATCTACCGCCAGCCCGTCAACGGCCGCAACTTTGAATACTTCGGCGAAGATCCCTTCCTGAGTTCCACCATCGCCGTGGGATACGTCAACGGAATGCAGAGCCAGGGCGTGAGCGCGACTATCAAACATTTTCTTGGCAATAACTCCGAGTTCCTCCGCCACGATTCCGATTCCGTCATCGACGAGCGCACCCTGCGCGAGATCTATCTGCCAGCCTTTGAAGCGGCGGTTAAGCGCGCTCACGTGGGCGCGATCATGGACTCCTACAACTTCACCAACGGCCAGCACATGACGCAGAACGGCTACTTCAACACCGACGTCGCGCGCAAGGACTGGGGTTTCGACGGCGTGATGATGTCGGACTGGGTCGCGACTTACGACGGAGTCGCCGCTGCCAATGGCGGCCTCGATCTTGAAATGCCGCGCGGCGCCTTCATGAACGCGAAGAATCTGCTCTCCGCCGTAAAAGATGGCCGAGTGAAGGCGGCTACCATCGACGAAAAGATTACTCACATCCTCGAAACCGCCGAGCGTTTCGGCTGGCTCGATCGCCCGCAGACCGATTTATCCCTCTCGAAGTTCAGCGCGCCGAACCATCAACTGGCTCTCGACGCTGCGCGCGAGTCCATCGTGCTGCTGAAAAATGAAGGCAACCTGCTTCCCGCTCGATAAGTCGACGACCAAGAACGTTCTGGTGGTCGGCCCCGACGCCTATCCCGCCCAGATCGTTGGCGGTGGCAGTGCCCGCGCCGTCGCCTTCGCGCCCGTGACCGTGCTCCAAGGCGTCAGCAACTTCCTCGGCTCTGCGAGCACTGTCTATTATGAGCGTGGCCTGCCCACGCTGACCGAAGTTGCTCGTTCCACCGAGTTCATGACTGCCCCCCAAGATGGCAAGCGCGGCGTGACCGTGGAAGTGTTTCCCAACCTCGACCTCTCAGGCACTCCCAAGTCAACCAGCACCCTGAATCACATCAACGTAACGGGTACGCAATGGGAGAGTTTTGCCGGCGATTTCGAAGCCGCTCTGGCCCTCTTTGAATCCGGCAGAAAGACCGAGTTGTCCCGCCGTTGGAACGGATACTACATGGCAGCTGACAGCGGCCCTTATGAGATCGCCCTGCAAGGCGACGGAGAAGGCGGCGGCAATCGTTTGTTCGTCGACGACAAGCTCGTCATTGACAACTGGAAGATTGCCCGCGCTCTTCAGCCCCATGTGACGTTGCAGCTCACCGCCGGTCCGCACAAAATCGTGGTCGAGGATCACCAGAAGTCCGCGGTTGGCGGGCGCCTGCGCGTCGCCATCGCCGACCAACGCAAGCTAGTGAGTGAAGCCGCGAAAGCCCTGGCGGCGAAAGCCGACGTGATCGTCATCGCCGCCGGCTTCGATCCCGACAGCGAGTCGGAAGGCTCCGACCGCACCTTCGACCTGCCCTTCGGACAGGAAGAACTGATTCGCGAACTCTCCGCCGCCAACCGCAAGACGGTCGTCGCCGTCACCTCCGGCGGCAACGTCGATCCCGGCGCCTGGCTCGATCACGTCCCCGCTTACCTCGAGATGTGGTATCCCGGTGAGCAGGGCGGCACCGCTCTTTCCGAGATTCTGTTCGGCGCGGTGAATCCATCTGGACGCCTGCCCGCCACTTTCGAGCGCCGCCGCGAAGACAATCCAACCTTCGCCACCTACTATCCCGAGGGCGACACCAACCGCGTCGTCTACAAAGAAGAAGTCTTCGTCGGCTACCGCGGCTACGAACACAACGGTGTGAAGCCGCTATATCCCTTCGGTTACGGCCTCTCCTACACCGCATTCAAGTACGCAAACCTGACGGTGGCTCCCGCGGCAGGCGCCCAGTCGGGCGCTCTCTACACCGTCTCGTTCGATCTCACCAACAGCGGAGACCGAGCCAGCGCCGACGTCGCCCAACTCTACATCGCAGACGATCACTCCAAGATCGCCCGTCCGGCAAAGGAGTTGAAAGGCTTCGCGAAGGTCTTCCTCCAGCCGGGTGAAACCAGGCACGTCGCCATCGATTTAGACGCGCGCTCCTTTGCCTACTTCGACGCCGAGGCAAAGCAGTGGCGCATCACACCCGGAACGTTCGGAATCCTTGTCGGCCGCTCGTCCGCAGATATCGCGCTAAAAGGCTCAGTCGAGGTATCCGAGGCCTTAGCGAAAACGAAGATGTAGTGCCGACTCTGCCGCTGCTGCGGTGGCAGAAGCAACGGGGCGTCATCCTGACCGGAGCCGTTTTTCAGGCGGAGGGAAGGATCTCGGTCGCAAACTGCAGAGCGTGCAAGAAGCAGGTCCCTCACCCGGCTGAACCGCGCCGAGCGGGATGACGCATCCAAGATTAAACAGCAGGATCCACGTGCGCCATCACCCACACCCATGAGTAACGTAGCGATCTCGACCCGCCGTGATATTCTATTTACACCAGCTGCGTACCGTCTTGGCGGAATTCCCCGCAGTTCCTGAAGAAGCCCAGAAGAGAAGTTACAAATGCTTTCAGTCAGCAATGTGTCGATGCGCTACGGCGCCAAAATACTGTTCGACGAAGTCTCGACGGCGTTTACGCCGGGCAAGCGCTATGGCCTGACCGGCCCCAATGGCGCGGGCAAATCCACGTTCATGAACTTGCTCAGCGGCGAGCTCGACCCGCAAAAAGGCACGGTGGTCCGTCCGCGTAAACTCGGCGTGCTGAGCCAGGACCAGTTCGCCTTCGACGCCTACTCGGTCCTCGACACCGTCATCATGGGCAACAAGCGCCTCTGGGCCGCCATCCAGGAACGCGACACTATCTACGCCAAGCACGACATGACCGACGAAGACGGCATGAAACTGGGCGAACTCGAAGGCATCGTCGGCGAAGAAGACGGATACACCGCCGAGAGCGATGCCGCCATTCTGCTCCAGGGCCTCGACATTGCTGACGACTTGCACCCGCGTAAGATGAGCGAACTGCAGGGCGGACAGAAAGTCCGCGTCCTTCTGGCGCAGGCCTTGTTCGGCCATCCTCAGGCGCTGCTGCTGGACGAACCCACAAACCACCTTGATCTCGACTCGATCCACTGGCTGCAGGGATTTCTCAACGTCTACGACGGCGTGGTCATCGCCATCTCGCACGACCGCCACTTCCTCAATAGCATCTGCACCCACATCGCCGACATCGACTACGAAACCATCATCACCTACACCGGCACATACGACGACATGGTGGTGGCCAAGACGCAGGTGCGGTCGCAGATCGAATCGCAGAACGCGCAGCGCGAAAAGAAAATCTCGCAGTTGAACGAATTCATCGCGCGCTTCGCCGCCGGTACACGGTCCAGCCAGGTGCAGTCGCGGCGCAAAGAAGTCGAGCGCTTGCAGGTTACCGAACTCGCCCGTTCCAACATCCAACGCCCGTTCATTAAGTTCGAACAGAAGCGGCCTTCCGGCAAGCATATCCTGGAAATCGAACATCTCGGCAAGGCCTACGACGACAAGAAAGTCATCTACAACTTCACCGCCAGCATTACGCGCGGCGAGAAAATCGCGCTCATGGGCCGCAACGGAGCAGGCAAGACCACTCTGCTGAACGCCCTCCTGGCGAACTCTCCAACCACGCCCGAGGCCGAACTGCGCAAGACCAGCGGCTATGACGGCCCCTTCGTCGACTCCGGCAAAGTCATCTGGGGCCACGAAGCCTCGATCGGCTACTTCGCCCAGGACCACCGCAGCCTGATCGAGACCGGTACGACCGCGATCGAGTGGCTGCATCAGTGGAACCCCGCGGCCGTGACCGAAGAACTCCGCGGGATTCTGGGCCAGATGCTGTTTGCCCGCGAAGAAGCGACTAAGTCGACTAGCGTTCTCTCCGGTGGCGAAGCCGCGCGGCTGCTCTTCTGCAAGCTCATGCTGCAGAAGCCGAACGTCCTGGTCCTCGACGAGCCCACCAACCACCTCGATCTCGAATCGATCAACGCTTTGAACATCGCGTTGCAGCGTTATCCGGGCACCGTGCTGCTGGTCACGCACGATCATGACCTGATCGACGAAGTCGCCACCCGCGTCTGGCACTTCGAGAGCGACCACAAGATCACCGATTTCAAGGGCACCTACGAGGACTATCAGGCCGCAACCGTGGCCGTGTAACATAGGGGCCCGCAGGCGTGCACGTGAGAGATAGTTTCCGGGCAGAACGGTGGACCGAACCGAACCCTTTTCAGAATCCAGCCGCGAAGCGGCGCAAGAATAAAGCCCATGGCGCAAGCCATGGGTAAAAAAGTGGAAAAATGAACAAGCCCCGCAGGGGCGCAAGAAAAGTTACGACATAGGCTGTGCAGGGAAGGCACCGGTTTTCATGCAGTCTCGTAAACCCGGAACAGCGCGTTCTCGGACTTTGCACCATTCCCGTTGCATATGAACCATCCAGGTTCTCCACAGCTGTCCACAAGGATTGCAGTTGCGTTCCCTGCCGCAAGTTAAGGATAATGGCGGCGAGCGTTCTGCGCCTCGGAACGTGGTGTACTGTCGTGTATAGCCGAAACGATTTACTTCGAATTCTTCACATCACGCCTCGCCAGTTGGCCAACTGGGAACGCATCGGCCTGCTGACGTCTGCCGAGACCTATTCCTTCTCCGACCTGCTGGAAATCAAGAAGGTTCGCGATCTATGCGCCATGAACGTGCGGCCCACCGTCATTCGCCAGTCGCTTGAGGCCATGCGCAAGCAGATCGCTGGCGTAGAGAATCCGCTGCTGGAAGCCGGGACATGGTCCACCAGGAAGCACCGCGTTGCGTTCCGGCACGACGGCAAATTGCTCGAGCCGATTGCCGGCCAGTTCCTTATGGATTTCAGCGAGCGTGAGAACGTCGTGACCAGCACTCCGGTTCCGCGGCATGAGCCCACTCCGCGCGAGACCGAAGTCGCCGCCTGGTTTGCCCGTGGCATCGCCTTGGAAGAAGATTCCAACACTCAGGCCGAAGCCATCGCCGCCTATCACAAGGTGCTTGAAATCGAGCCCGTGCATGCCGCAGCTCACATCAATCTGGGCACCCTCTACTACAACCGTCAGGATTTTGCTCTCGCCGAACGCCACTATCGCCAGGCCATCGAAACCGACCCGCGATACGCGCTCGCCTACTTTGATCTGGGCAATGTCCTTGACGAGACCGGCCGGGTAAGAGAAGCGATTCAGACCTACAAGACCGCTCTGCAACTGGCTCCGACTTATGCCGACGTACACTACAATCTCGCCTTGGCCTACGAAAAGCTGCGCGAACCCCGCAAGGCTCTGAAACACTGGCAGGCTTACGTCAAGCTTGATAGTTCCGGCCCCTGGTCCGTGCACGCGCAGAGCCAGATCAAGCGCATCCTGCAAGCCGACGCGCTGAAACTGGTCTACAAGCGCGCCTGAGATCTCAAGCAAGGCCAGGCCTCACCCCGCCTCCAAGTGCTAAAATTACCGGTTTGCCATCGTTGAAGGTGTTTTCATGCCCGATACCACATTGCAGGCCACTTCCCCCGCCCCCTTGACGACTCTCACCGAAGACGAGATTCTTTTCCGCGACAACATCCGCCAGTTCGCCGACCAGAAAGTCCGCCCGCTGGTTAAAGAGATGGACGAGAAGGGGGTTTTCGAGAAGGACCTCATCCACGATTTCTTCCAACTGGGCCTGATGGGCATCGAGATCCCAGAGCAGTACGGCGGTGGCGGCGCCAAATTCTTCGAAGCAATTCTGGCCGTCGAAGAACTGTCACGCGTCGACGCATCTTCCGGCGTCATCGTCGACGTGCAAAACACGCTGGTCAACAACGCCTTGCTGCGCTGGGGTAACCCCGAGCAGAAGAAGCGATACCTGCCGAAAATGGCCTCCGAAACTCTGGGCGCCTACGCCCTCAGCGAGGCTGGTTCCGGCTCCGACGCGTTCGCCCTGCAGACGCGCGCCGAACTCAAAGGCAGCGAATACGTCCTCAACGGCCGCAAGCTTTGGATCACCAACAGCAAAGAGGCCGGCCTGTTCGTCCTGTTTGCCACCCTCGACCCCGCTGCCGGATACAAAGGCATCACCGCATTTCTGATTGAAAACGCATTCCCCGGGTTCACCGTCGGCAAGAAAGAAGACAAGCTCGGCATCCGCGCCTCATCCACCTGCGAGTTGATCCTCGAAGACTGCCGCGTCCCCAAAGAGAATGTCCTCGGCGAGCCGGGCAAAGGTTACAAGATCGCGATCGAGACCCTGAACGAAGGCCGCATCGGCATCGGCGCGCAGATGGCCGGCCTGGCCCGCGGCGCCTGGGAATTCGCCTGCAAGTACGCCGTAGAGCGAAAGCAGTTCGGCAAAGCCATCGCCGATTTTCAGGGCATCCAGTTCCAGATCGCGCAAATGGCCACCGAAATCGAAGCCGCCCGCCTCATGGTCTACAACGCCGCCCGCATGAAGGACGCGGGCGTCACCTTCGTGAAAGAAGCCGCCATGACCAAGCTCTTCGCCTCGCAAGTCGCCGAACGCGTGACCTCGCTGGCCATTGAAATCTACGGCGGTTACGGTTTCACGAAAGACTATCCGGTTGAGAAATACTGGCGCGATGCCAAGATCGGCAAAATCTACGAGGGAACCTCGAACATGCAGCTCGCGACCATCGCCAAGCTGGTGCTTGGCAAATAGTCCTTGGTACATAGACGACGACAAACTGGTGTCCAGATCAGAAGTTCGTCGACGAAGGATCGGCGTTCTGAACCGGAACGGCTTCAGAATTCGCTCGAGAACTAAGTTCCGGGGAGAACGGTGAACCAAAACCCTCCAGGATCCAGCCGCGGAGCGGCGACATAATTTAGCCCAGGACGTGAGTCCTGGGTAGGCGCGGAAAGAAGGTACGAGTCCCGGAGGGACGGCACAGGTTCGCAGGCAGTCTCTTTAGCCCCGCTAGGCCCCCTCATTTCCGAGAGTGAAGCCGGGTAACGTAAGCCACCAAACGCTCCCAAAGCCGCGTCCGACAAGGGATTTGGGCCTGTTGTCCACCGGAACGGTAAATCTCACTTGCTCATAATGTGCAGCGAGTTGCACTTTTGCTCCGCCCCTTGTCCTGTGCCGGTCGAGCTAACTTTCCTGCTATCAGCAATTTAACCGGACCCCTCCCGTTGGCTCACGGGGTGCAATTCCCTCTGTGCCTGCAGCGCGTTCCGGGCACTAGATCGGAGTGCAACTTGACGACACTATTCAGCGACACCATAATCGCCACCGCAGCCCCGATTGATGCACCCCCTCCGCGCAAAACGCGTGGCTGGCTGCCGCTGTTGACCATCCTGTTTTGCATCTCGTACGGGTTGATGACCATGCTGATCGTCGAGCAGGGTTCGACCATCGAATCCCAGCGCGCCCTGATTCGTGAGCTTTTCCGCGACAGCTCCGAACTCACCGCCACGAAAATGAAGGCTCTGAAGGATAAGAGAGCAGCGGCCTCCTCGACGAAAGCTCAGAACCAGACTCCGTCAACCCAGGACCCGTCAGCCCAGGACCACTCGAATCAAACCCCGTCTTCCCAGGCGGTACCACAACATGGCAAGCAGAATCCGGCGCAAAAAGCGAAGCCCCAGTTCCAGATGCCGTCCCGGCCGGCGGCCGATCTGGCCGACGATCGCCGCGCGCTGATTACGATCTAAGAAGCACGATCAATCGTGCCGTTTCGTTCTGTGGATAAGCAGTAGCTGTCGGTAAGCAGTAGTGAGGAAATCCGGATAGAACAATGAAGGTTCTGACCCTAGCCTTGTTGTTAAGTTTGCCGGTAGGCCCACTGGCCCCGCCCAAGCCCATGCGCCAGCCCACAACCCAAGCCACGAAGCACTCCAAAAGTGGACGCTGGTATTTTGCCGCCACCGGTCACGCCGTCTATTGCTATGGCCCGGTCATGACCGTCCCCCGCGCCAACGGCGGCCTGCAAAAAGTCGCCACCTTCTGCCGCGACGGCAGCCCCGTGGTCCCTTTGAAAGACTAGAGACTCGTGTGGCCCCGGACGCCTTCGTCCGGGGAGCCGCCTTCTGCAAATGCGAAGGCGCCCGCCCGCAACGCGAGCGGAGCTATCTTCCAATATCCTCATCCCACAAATCCGCATGCTCGCGGATAAACTCGCTCATCAACCGAACACAGTCAGCATCGTCGAGCACAACCACATTAACACCCCGCTGCCGGAACAAATCCTCCGCCCCCATAAAGTTTCGATTCTCCCCAATGACGACCCTGGGAATGCGATAAAGCAAGGCCGTCCCCGTGCACATAATGCACGGACTCAGCGTGCTGATCAGCGTCAGTTCGCCCCAATCCCGCCGCCGCCCCGCATTGCGAATGCAAACTGTTTCCGCATGCGCCGTCGGATCTCCCGTCTGGACCCGCAGGTTATGCCCCCGCGCCACAATTCTGCCCGTGCGCTCAGCCAGCACCGACCCGATGGGCAACCCACCTTCCCTCAACCCCTTGCGGGCCTCTTCGAGCGCTTCTTTCAGCCATGCTTGCTCGTTCATGTATTCCCGCTCAATGAGTGAGATGGCTAGCCGAAGGGCTAAACTTCATCGAGACACCGTGGCCGAAAATAAGATCTTCGCAACCTCGCTAGGACGTTCGACATGGCAATCGTGGCCAGTCTTCAGTTCTACGACCTCCCAGCCGGCAGCACGAGCTTTTCCGGCAAACGGCGCGAAGAACGGCCTCGCCGGATATTCTTCCGCAACGCTGGCGACGAAGGTGGCTGGGATGCTGGCCTTCCGATTGGCCGGAAGACGAAGCGGCTGCTCAAAGCAACGGAGACTAAAATCACACAGCCTCGCGCGCACGAAATCTCGCGCCTCTCCAGGCTTAAGCCCCCAGAGATCAGTTGCCCCTCCCCGCTGGGTAGTCGCCAGCCATCTCCATGCTCTCGGGCGACATCGCGAAAATAGGCGCCAGTCTCAGGTGGTAGCAAGTCCAGTACGCTTTGCCCATCTTCCGGAATGAAGGCATCCAGGAAAACCAATCGCTGTACTTGACTTGGGTTTGTCTCTACCACACCGCTGATGATCATGCCTGCGTAACTGTGACCTACAAGAATCACATTGTCCGGGAGCCCGGACAACGCGAGCGAAACGTCCTCTACATGTTGCAGTAGCGTAATGTCGGGAGACAAGTGGTCTTGGTCTGTGCCAAGTCCACTAAGGACCGGTCGAATCACACTATGACCGCGTTCTTCCAGCAGGGGGGCTAGCAGATCCCACGTGCCGATTGACTGCCATGCACCGTGTACAAGGACAAAGGTCGACATGGGGGAGAGTTTAGCAGGTTGAGATTTCTCGCCTTCTGCATGGCATTATATCGTCACACGCCAGCGATAAGAGTACCCTCGCCCGCAGCCCGCCCATTGCGTCCAACCGCTGTCCCGCCGCATCAAATGCACGACGCACCAGAGAGGCACCATGTCCATTCGACCCATCAAGCGGCTCATCAAATCCAAGCCCACCCTCGAAGGCGCCGGAGTCCATCTCCGCCGCGCCTTCGGCTTCGGCAACACCAACGACTTCGATCCCTTCCTCCTGCTCGACGACTTCCGCAACGACGTCCCCGAGGACTATCTCGCCGGTTTCCCGTGGCATCCGCATCGCGGCATCGAAACCATCACCTACGTGCTCGCCGGCACCGTCGAGCACGGCGACAGCATGGGCAACCACGGCGCCATCGCCGCCGGCGACGTGCAGTGGATGACCGCCGGCAGCGGCATCATCCACCAGGAAATGCCCAAGGGCGATCCCGCCGGCCGCATGCACGGCTTCCAGCTGTGGGCGAATCTCCCCTCGTCGCTGAAGATGACCGCTCCGCGCTATCAGGAAGTGAAGACCGCCGACATCCCCGAGGTCACCGACGACGACGGCACCCACGTCCGCGTCGTCTGCGGAACTTTCTGGGGCAAGACCGGCCCGGTCGACGGCATCGCCGCCGACCCGATCTACCTCGACGTGTCGGTGCGTCCCGGAGAAAAAAAGACTCTTCCCGTCGAAACCACTCGCCATGCCTTCGCTTACGTTTTCGCCGGAGGCGGAAAATTCTGCAACGCCTCCGCCCCGCTCGCCGTCCCCACCGAAAGCGTCGGTTGGGCAGACACGCACCCGCCCACCGAAGCCGACAACCGCTCCCTCATCCTCTTCGATCGCGGCGACGAAGTCGGCGTACAGGCGGGCGAAGATGGCATTCGCTTCCTCCTGGTCTCCGGCAAGCCCCTAGAAGAGCCGGTTGCGTGGTATGGTCCTATCGTGATGAACACGCAGGAGCAACTGCAGCAGGCTTTCCGCGAGCTCGAGCAGGGAAACTTCCTGAAGAAGTAAGAAAGGATGTTGATGCAGCCCTTCGCTGTGGGCGGCTGTGCAGTTTAGAATCGCCAGACTGCAGCCCCGTAGGGGCAACATATGTTAGGCCAGGACGTAGTCCTGGGTAAGCCAATCAAATGGGGAACAAGTCCCGTAGGGACGGCACGACCTCGGTGCCGTCTGATGGTTATTTGCCCCCACGCGGAATCCGAAACTCAATGCCCGAACTCCCCGAAGTCGAAACCATCGCCCGCGGCCTCGCCAAGCGCGTCACCGGAGACGTTGTCGAATCCGTCTGGCTCGGCCAAAAAAAAGAGCCCCTGAAATCCCCAGCTCCAGAAATTGCGGCGACGCTCGAACACAGCCGTATCGCCGCCGTCCGCCGGATCGGCAAGCACATAGTCTTCGACCTGGATCGTGTGGCGCGGGCGCCCTCGCCCGCGAAACGCCGGGAATCATTTCGAAGGTCGAAAGGGACCGGAACGCCGCCATCTCGGACATTGCCGCCAGAGGCGAGCGGGGGCGCCCGCCCCACACAAACATCAGCCCAATGGATCGTCCACCTCGGCATGACCGGCCGCCTGCAGGTCTGCGAGCCGCAAACCGAAGTCGAGAAGCACACCCACGCCATCCTGAGATTGTCCTCGGGCAGGGAACTGCGCTTCGTCGATCCCCGCCGCTTCGGCCGCCTCAGCGTCGCGCCAGCCGCCGACTTCGATGCCGGCGGCATCGAGCCGCTGGAAGTCGATCTCGACCGCTTCATCCCCCTCTTTCGCGGCCGCAAGACTCCCATCAAAAGCGCTCTGCTCAACCAGAAACTCCTGCGCGGCGTAGGCAACATTTACGCCGATGAATCTTTGTTCCGCGCCGGCATTCGCCCCCGCCGCCGCGCCGCGACCATCACCCGCGAACAATTAAGCAAGTTGCACACGTCGGTAAAAGAAGTTCTCAAAGAAGCGATCGCCCTGGGCGGCTCTTCCATCTCCGACTACGTCGACGCCAACGGCGACGAGGGATTCTTCCAGCTCCAGCATCGTGTCTACGCCCGCGAAGGTGAACCCTGCCTCGTCTGCAAGACCCCCATCAAGCGCATCGTCATCGCCGGCCGCAGCAGCCACTACTGCGCGAAGTGCCAGAACTGATCGCGATTCTGGTAGTCTTCTTGCCGTATGCCTGATTTCTCCATCGGAGTCGATCTCGGCGGCACCAACCTGCGCATCGCGGCCGTCACCACCGACGGGCAACTTCTCGAGAAGGTCACCCTCGGCACCAAGCTCTCCCCGGGACCCGATCATGTAATCAGTGAAATGTGCGACGCCATTTTGCGCCTCACCAGTCAATACCGCGGCGGCGGCGCGTTCCTCGGAGCCGGCATCGGCATTCCCGGCATCATCGACCTGCAAACTGGCATGGTCCGCACGTCCGCAAATCTTCCTGGCTGGGCCGATTATCCGGTGCGCCATGAGATCGAGCGCCGCCTGGGCGCTCGCATCCTGCTTGAGAACGATGCCAACGTCCACGCCCTCGGCGAGCAATGGCTGGGAGCCGCGCGGGGCATCGACGACATGGCCATGATCACTCTCGGCACCGGCATTGGCGGCTGCATCGTCCTCGGCGGAAAAATATTCCACGGCATGAATGGCATGGCGGGCGAGTTTGGACACGTCACCATCGAGCCCGACGGCGTCCCCTGCGGCTGCGGCAATCACGGCTGCGCCGAGCGTTACGCCTCCGCCACCGCAGTCGTGCGTATGGCTCGCGAGGCCATCGATTCCGGCGCGGCGCCGGAACTGGCCAAGGCCGCCAGTTCCGATCCGGAGTTCAGCGCAAAGTCTATTTACAACCTTGCCCTCCAGGGCGACGAGGCTGCCCAGCGCATCTTCCGTCGTTTCGGTCGAGCTTTAGGCATCATGCTCGCGGACATCATCAACGTTCTAAACCTCGAGATGTACGTAATCGGCGGCGGCGTCGCCAGCGCCTGGGACGCGTTCGCTCCCACCATGTTCGCAGAGGTTTGTGAACGCTCGACCATCTACGCGGCCACCGCCCCTGATAATGCTCTAGAAAAACTGGAAGTTGTCGCGGCGCAGAGTGCAACTCCAACCCGGCGCACAACGATCATCACCCGCGCCCTGCTCGGCAGCGACGCCGGCCTCTACGGCGGTGCCCGACTTACCGCCTCTTAATAGTCCCAAGCCCCGAAAGGGCGCGACTTTACAGGCTTTCGAAGGAGTCGCGAATGTGTGGACTGCCGTGGAAGAGCGGCCCTTCAGGAAGGGCCGCGTAAAGCATGGAATCAATGCGGGCTTTTAGCCCCCGTGGTCGACGTTGACGTTTCGACGAACTCTTTTCGTCCCTTAGATGGCCGCTAGCGCTTCTAACGCCTGGTGGGCCCCGCATCAATCTTGCCCACTGCATCAAGAAGAGCCCGATTCTGCTCCGCCGTCCCGATGCTAACGCGCACGCAACTCGCCGCCCCCCACGCGCCCAACGGACGCACGCTGATTCCTTCCGCCCGCAATCGCCCAGCGAACCCCGCCGCATCCTCGCCCACATCGCAATAAACAAAGTTCGCCCACGTCGGCACCGTTCGATATCCCAACTCCGTCAACTCATCCACGAGAATCTGCGCCTGTGCCGCATTGTTAGAGACCGTCTTCGCTATGTGCTCCTGATCGTCGACCGCCGCCAGCGCCGCTGCCTGACCCACCGACGACACCGAATACGTATCGGCCATGCGCGCGCAGTACCCCAGCAGTTCCGCCGGCCCCAGCCCGTATCCGATGCGCAGCCCTGCCAAACCATGAACCTTGGAAAATGTGCGGAGCACCACTGCAGCCGCACCCCGTCGCACGTAGTCCAACGACTTCGGATATTCAACCTTGCGCGTCGCCGCGAATTGCAACGCGAACTCGTAATAGGCCTCGTCCAGAGCCACCACGACGTGCTCCGGAACCTTGGCCAGGAACTCATCGACTGCTCCTGCCTCGAGCATCGTTCCCGTTGGATTGTTCGGATTGGCCAGGAAAACAAGCCGCGTGTCGTTGTTGATCGCCGCCAAAATCGCCGCGAGATCGAATCCATCTCCCCGCATCGGTGCCTCGATCAACCGCGCCCCCACCGCCTGCACGGCCATCGAGTAAACAATGAACGAGCGCTCGCTGGTCACCGCGTTCAGCCCCGGCCCCAGCATCGTCTGGCACAGCAGGCTTAGCATCCCAGTCGAGCCCGCCGTCACCAGAACTTCCTCTGCCCGCACAGCAAGGTGTGCGGCCAGTTTGCAGCGCAATGCGCTGCAGTCATTATCGGGATATCTGTGCGCCCAGGTAAGTTCCGCCCGCATCGCCTCAATCGCTAGCGGCGAAGGCCCAAACGGATTCTCATTCGAGTCGAGTCTGATCTGTCGCGGTGCCGTTCCCGCTCGTGTAGCCTCTTTGGAGGAGTCAGGAGAGTAATTTCCAATTTCGCGCGCCGGTTTCGAGACTAGACCAGAGAATCGGCTCATAGTCGACGCATTCTACGACGCGGGACGCTTGCCTCGAACCGCCGAACTCGCGCTCGCCGACTTCAACCGCTCCACTTCCCGCAGCGTGAGCGACCGGAACTTACCCGGAGGAACATCAAGTGCAAGCGGTCCGTAACGAACCCGCTTGATTTTTTCCACATGATGCCCAACCGCCTCAAACATCCTCCGGATCTGCCGATTGCGGCCTTCGATGAGCGTGATCTCATACCACGGATTCGCTCCTTCTTTCACGATGCGCACCCCCGCCGGCCCCGTCCTCACCCGCTTGCCGTCATCGGTCGCAATCGAAACTCCCGCGCGAAGCTTGGCAATCGCCTCTTCCTTCGGCGTCCCCGCAACTTTCACGACATAAGTCTTGGCCACGTGCGACGCCGCCTTCATCAACTGGTGCGCCAGCGTTCCATCATTGGTCAGCAGAAGCAGTCCTTCGCTGGCGTAATCCAAGCGCCCCACCGGATACACCCGCCCCTTCACCCCGCGAATCAAGTCCATCACCGTTGGCCGCTTTTCCGGATCGCTCATCGTCGTCACGTACCCCTTCGGCTTGTTCAGCAGAAGGTAGATGTGCCGCTGCGCCCCCTGCAGCAGCTTGCCGTTGACGCGCACATGATCGTTTTCCGGATCAGCCTTGCTCCCCAGTTCGGTGACAACTTGCCCGTTCACCTGCACGTGCCCGGAGGAAATCAGTTCCTCAGCCTTGCGCCGGGAAGCAACTCCAGCAGCAGCGATAATTTTTTGCAGGCGTTCAAGAGCCATGGTGGTTAAACCGTGCTAGTTAAGACCGTGTCTTGTTGGTTTAAGACCGTGCTGGTTCAGACCGAGCTCGTTCAGATCACGCTAGCTGATATCGTGCTGGCTGATATCGTGGAAGAGCGGCCCTTTCAGGGCCGCGTGAGCCGTTCCGAAACTGTCGGGCTTTAGCCCCTGAGGCCGTCAGCCCGCCTTCTCTTCCTGAGGCACGCCGGTCGCGGCTTCCTGTTCCACGTTCGTCTCGGGGCCCTCCGCGGGCGCTACCACCTCAGACGGAGACGACGCATCCGCCGGAATCAATTCTTCCTGGAACGATTCCGCCACCAGCTTTTCAAACTCCTCCATACTGGGCAGCTCGTTCACGTCCTTCAGCCCGAACCGCATCAGGAATTCCTTGGTCGTCTTATACAGAATCGGCCGTCCGATGACCTGCTTGCGCCCTCCAGTCGTGATCAACTTGCGGTCCAACAACGTCCCGATCACTCCTCCGGAATCGACACCGCGAATCTCATTGATCTCCGGCACCGTGACCGGCTGCTTATACGCGATCACGGCCAGCGTCTCCAGCGCCGGTAGCGACAGCCGGATCGGCGGCTTCAGACTCTTGGCAAACGCACGCACCACTTCGTGCTGCTCCGGCTTGGTCGACATCCGATACCCGCCCGCGACCTGCCGAATCTCAATTCCATGATCCGGTCCACCATATTCGCCCACCAGTTCTTCCACGCCCGACCGCACGCGCGACTTGATCTCGTCGTCATCCGCAGCGCCTTCCGCGACGACCGCTTCTTTGACGAGCGCGATTATCTGCTCCAGCGTAATCGGCGTCTCCGCCGCGTAAATGATTGCTTCGAGTTGAGCTTTGAGTGACATCGATGTTTAAAAGTTTCAAGGTTTCAGAGTTTCAAGGTCCTTGAAACCTTGAAACTTTGCAACCTTGAAACTTTCCTTTCTACCTCCAGTCGTCTCTTACCGCCGACTGTTCCTTCATGATCTCGTCAAAGTGCGTATGCTTTCGCACCGCAATCTCTCCAAACAACTGCTCCTGTCGCACCTGGATCGCCTGCAGCCGCACCAGTTCCAGCAGCGCCAGGAACATGCACACCAGCGCCTGGCGCGAAGGTATCCGCATCAATAGCTGCTTCAGTCGGATCGGCCGGTCTTCCAGCGACAGCCGCCGCCGCAAATAATCAATCATCTGTCCCACGGTAACTGTCTCTTCATCCACATTGAGAACGGGACGCGTGCGCACCCGCTCCAGCACCTGCTGAAACGTCTTCACCAGGTCGATCAGGTCGGCTGCGATCTCCGGCTCGGTGCCCTCCGCCTCCATGAACTCCTTCAGCGAAGGATTCGACATCACCGCGTCTTCAATCTGCTGCTTCTGCAAAAGCATCTGCGCCGCCGACTTGAACTTTTCGTGCTCCAGCAGCCGGTTAACAAGCTCGTTACGTGGATCTTCCTGTTCCTCCGCCGGCGCGTCCGGATCGCGCGGCAGCAGCATCTTCGACTTGATGTGAATCAGCACCGCCGCCATGTAAATGAAATCCGCCGCAACATTCACATCCAGCTCGCGCATCTTCTCCACATACGCCAGATATTGCGCCGTGATCTTCGCGATCGGAATGTCGTAGATGTTAATGTCCTGCTTGCGAATCAGATCCAGCAGCAGGTCCAGCGGTCCTTCGTAAACGTCGGTCACGGCCACCGCAAACGGAGAGTCGCTCTCTTCTTTCTTGGGTCCTTTGGCCTCTTTCACCAATGGCCCAGGGACGATCGCAGGCGACACAGATGTGAGGCTGTCGTTCCCAGAAGCGAGTTTGGTTTGCTCCGTCATCGTTATTCGCAAGGAGTGCAAACAGCCGCGGGTGCCCCGTCCTTGTCTCGCCGTTTTTTGGCGAGACAGGGCGGGGAATTTGATCCTCTACTTACCCGGCCCTTCATATTCCACCGACATCCCCATCGCCGCCCGCACATCCTTCATCGTATCTGCTGCCGCCGCACTCGCCCGCCGGCTGCCGTCCTCCAGAATATCCCAAGCCAGCCGCGGATTCTCCTCGAATTTCTTGCGCCGCTCCTGCATCGGGTTGAGCAGTTCGACAACCCCGTCGGCGGCCCAGCCCTTGCACTCGATGCACCCGATGCCCGCCGACCGGCAGCCTTCATTCACCTTGGCCATCGTTTCTTTACTGCTGAAAATCTTGTGCAGATCCCCAACCGGGCACACATCCGGGTTCCCTGGATCCGACCGTCGCACCCGCGCCGGGTCGGTCACCATCGTCTTCAGCTTTTGCCGCACCACCGCTTCCGGATCCGTGAGCAGGATCGTGTTCCCGTACGATTTCGACATCTTCCGCCCGTCCGTCCCCGGCAATTTCGCAGCGGGCGTGAGCAACGACTGCGGCTCCGGAAAGACTTCTTTCGACGTGCCGTAGAATCCGTTGAACCGCCGCGCAATCTCCCGCGTCAGCTCCACATGGGCGACTTGATCTTCCCCCACCGGAACGCAGTCTGCCTTGTAAACCAGAATGTCCGCCGCCTGCAACACCGGATACCCCAGAAACCCGTACGTGCCCAGGTCTTTATCCTTAATGTTGTCGCGCTGTTCCTTATACGTGGGCACGCGCTCCAGCCAGCCCAGCGGAGTGATCATCGAAAACAACAGGTGCAACTCCGCGTGCGCCGGAACGTGCGACTGAATGAAGATCACCGATTTTTTCGGATCGAGCCCCGCCGCCAGCCAGTCGAGCGCGACTTCCAGCGAATTCTCTTTTACCCGCGAAGTATCGGCATAATCGGTCGTGAGCGCATGCCAATCCGCCACTTCGAAAAAACATTCATATTCATCCTGCATCCGAACCCAGTTCTGCAGCGCGCCCACATAGTTCCCCAGATGCAGCTTTCCGGTTGAACGCATGCCGCTGAGCACGCGCTTGCGAGTTTTCGTCGACGTCATCTTGCTCGTAACCAGCTGGAACGATTGCCTGCAACACAAGGTAGATCCCCCGGCGCCAGCCGGATTCGCACAGGTTGCAGTGTCATGCAGAACTGATTTCGATAGTAACACTGTAGGACAAAATGTGGGGACGGCCGCCCCCGGCCGTCCGCCGGGCGCAGCCCGGCTCCTGCCACGCACCCAATGCTTTATAATTCGCGCCACTCCAAATCAACGAAGCCCCGTGACCACCCTCGCCCGCCAACTCCGCGCCACCGACTACTTCACCCTCGGCTGGGGAACCATGGTCGGCGTGGGCTGGCTGGTCATCATGGACGACTGGCTGCTGCGCGGCGGCGCGCTCGGAGCCCTTCTCGGATTCGTCATCGGTGGCGCCCTGCTGCTCCCCATCGGATGGGTCTACGGCAAACTCGTCGTCGCCATGCCCGACGCCGCTGGCGAAATCGCCTACACCTCCGCCGTCTTCCCGCGCCCCATCAGCTTCGCCACCGGCTGGATGATGACCCTCGCCTACTTCATCGTCTGCCCCTGGGAGGCCGTAGCGGTCGGCCGCATCGCCGGCTACATCCTGCCCCAAATCGATTCGATCGAACTGTACCGCATCGCCGGACGCCCCGTGTATCTCCCGCACCTCGTCATCGGTCTCGGCCTGACTGCACTGCTCACAGTCCTTAACTATCGCGGCATCCGCCTCAGTGCCACTTTTCAAAACTGGACCAGCTTCGGCACCCTCGCCCTCTTCGTCCTCTTCGTAGCATTAGGCGTGAGCCGCGGCTCTCTGGAAAATTTTCCTCCACTTTTTACCCACTCTCCGCTAATCTCGATCTTCCTCGTCATTCAGATCGTCCCCTATTTCATGACCGGCTTCGAATCGGTCGGCAAAGCCGCGGAAGAAGCCAGCCCCGACTTCCGCGCCCGCGGCTTCTTTCGCGCCATCTGGATGGCCATCTTCGTCGGCATCCTTTTCTACGCCACCATCGTCGCCGCCGTCGGGCTCGTTGCCCCCTGGCGCCAACTGACCGCTGAGAAGTTCATGACCGCGGTTGCGTTCCAACACGCCGTCGGCTCGCGCTGGATCGTCAACATCATCCTCGCCGCCGCGCTCTTGTCGCTGTTCAAATGTTTCAATGGAAATTTCGTCGCCGCCACCCGCCTGGTCTTCGCCCTCGGACGCCGCGACATGATCGCCCCGCGCGCGGGAACCGTCCATGCCCAGCACCAAACCCCGTCGTTCTCCGTCCTCTGCGTCGGCCTAGCCACCGCCGCCTGCATGCTGCTGGGAGACGCGATCCTGGTCCCGATCACCGAGGTCGGATCGGTAGCCTGCGTCATCGGATGGTCCGCCACCTGCGCCGCCTGCCTGGCCCTGGCACGCCGCCCGAATCATGGTTCGATCAATCTCTCAACTTCCGAGCGCGCCTTGGCGGTTCTCGGCCTTTTTGTCGGAATCGCCATGGTGCTGATGAAGATCGTGCCCACAGTCCCTGGCCATTTCACGCTGTACGAATGGCTCGCATTAGAAATCTGGATCGTGCTGGGTTGGATCTCGTACCGCAGAAGCAGCGCTAAGATTTGAGGCAGAATTCAATGAAGGCCAATGAAATCGCACAGTTGTTGAGTTGCAGGCGCCGCACCCAAAAATATCCATGTGGGGACAGCCGCCCCCGGCTGTCCGGCGGAGCGAAGCTCCGCAGCTGCGGCATGCAGAATCTCAGGCTTCGCTTAAGTTCCAAGCTGTTTCGAGTGGCATGCGCACTCATTGTGGCCAGCGGGACTGCTCTGGCCCAGAGGCCTTCTCCGAACTTCGACCTGGTCATCACCAACGGCCACATCATCGACGGCACCGGTTCCCCCTGGTACTCCGCCGACCTCGGCATCCGCGATGGCAAAGTCGCCGCCATCGGCAATCTCGCCGCCCACCCGCGTCACCGCACCATCGACGCCGCCGGCCTGGTCGTCGCCCCCGGCTTCATCGACATGCTCGGCCAATCGGAAATGACCATCCTGGTCGACCCGCGCCTGCCCTCAAAAATTTTCCAGGGCATCACCTCCGAGATCACCGGGGAAGGCTCGTCCATCGCTCCGCTCAACGACGCCATCATCCATGCCGACCGCCCGGGCTACGACCACCTCAAGATCACCCCCGACTGGCGCACCTTCCGCCAGTATTTCGCGCGCCTCGAAAAGCAGGGCATGGGCATCAACCTGGCAAGCTACGTTGGCGCCACGCAAGTCCGCCGCATGGTCCTCGGCGATGACGACAAGCAGCCCACCCCCGAACAACTCGGCCAGATGAAAGCACTCGTGTGCGAGGCCATGAAAGACGGCGCTGTCGGCGTATCCACCTCTCTGCAATACGCGCCCGCACCCTATGCCAAAACCGAGGAACTGATTGCCCTCGCTACCGAGGCCGGCAAGTACGGCGGCATCTACGCCACGCACATGCGCAACGAGGGCGACACCGTGCTCGATGCCCTCGATGAGGCCCTGCGCATCGGCCGCGAAGCCCACGTTCCCGTCGAAATCTGGCACATCAAGGTTGCCGGCAAAACCAACTGGGGACGCATGCCGGAAGTCGTCGCCAAGATCAATGCCGCCCGCGCCGCCGGCACCGACGTCACCGCTGACACCTACGCCTACACTGCCTGGTACAACGACTTCTCCGCCTTCATCCCGCCCTGGGCGCACGACGGCGGCACGGCCAAACTCGTCGAACGCCTCAAAGATCCCGCCACCCGCGACCGAATCCGCAAAGATATGCTCAGCCCATCCAAAGGCTGGCAGAACGAATGGCAGGAAATCCCCGGCCCCGACGCCGTGATGATCGGCGCCGTACAGAATCCCAAACTGCTGCCCCTCGAAGGCAAGCGCCTGTCCGAAATCGCCAAGCTTTGGAACAAAGATCCCATGGACGCCCTATTCGATTTTCTAATCGAGGATCCCTACACCGGTGTCGCGGTCTTCGGCATGTCTCAACCGGACGTGACCCTTGCCCTCCAGCAGCCCTGGGTTTCCATCGACAACGATTCCGAAGGCACATCCCCGGACGGCATTCTCGGCCAGGCGCATCCTCATCCGCGCGCCTACGGAACGTTCCCGCGAATCCTGAGCAAGTACGTCCGCGAAGAAAAAGTCCTCACGCTGGAAGACGCCATCCGCAAGTTTTCCGCGCTGCCCGCGCAACGCATGCGTCTGGCTGATCGTGGCGTCCTGAAGGCGGGCACGTGGGCCGACGTCGTGATCTTCGATCCCGCCACAGTGCGCGATCGCGCCACCTTCGACAATCCCAATCAGCTTTCAGAAGGAATGGAATACGTGCTGGTGAATGGTGTCCCCGTGATCGATCGGGGAAAAATGACCGGTGTTCTGCCCGGCAAAGTCCTGCGCGGAGCAGGGTATGTGCCCTAGCGTTGCGTAGCGTAAACTCGCCGCAAAAAAAGGAGCGCTTTGAAAGGGCCCGCTGCTAAGGCGCGCCACAATACTCGGGCGTCATCCTGAGCAGAGCCGTCTTTCAGGCGGAGCGAAGGATCTCCCGCAGACCGAAACTCAAAGAGCCCGGACCGCACGCGCGCACCCCTACTTCGCCGCCTCCGCCTTCAGCCGCGCCTGCTCCGCCCCCGGCAGCGGTGCCACCCGTGGCTCCGCCAGCGTTCCTGTAATGGTGTACCCCGCTGCCGTTCCCAGCGGAAGCCGCGCCAGTTTCAAATCGAGGTCCCGCTTCAACGAAGCCGTGCCGCTCAACTGAAATCTTCCACTCGCGGAATCCAACTCCGCACTTTTCACCTCAATCTTGCCCTCGTCCAGTCGCGCTTGACCCGACAGGCGTGCAATCTCAAGCGCTCCTTCATCTTCCACGAGCGAAATGTGCGGAAGCGTTCCGTTGCGAACATCAAACTGAAGCGTGCCTTCTGCCGACTGCCAGAATCCTCCCGCGCACGAGCCGGATACCTGGTAGTCTCCATTCGCCGTGCCCGAGATCCAAGGTTCTTGCGCCGTGTCTGCAAGACGCGCCAACAAGACTCCCGTCACACTCCCACCGCCTTTGCAGACTCCAGGCTTCGCAGTGAAGTCCGCCTGCCACGCTCCGCGATGCCTCCCTCCGAGAAGGTCAGCATTCAACTCGGAAACGTGCAACTTCCCACGATCAAGACTCACGTTCGCCGAAACATGCGTCGCCCCTAGGCCATGCACTTGCAAACGTTCCACCGTCAGGCGCCCTGCCGCCCGCAGACTGCCCAGCCATGATGGCCTAGCCTGCGGGTTCGATTCCAGCACGCGATACCACGGCCGCTCCTTCGGACGCGGGCTCGCCCACTCACTCAACTCACCCAGCGCAATCCGGTCTGCACCAAGATTGAAGTGAACCTCGCAGGCCCCCGGAGTTCCACATCCGCGTGGCATTTCGAGCGAACCAGTCCAGGCCGTATTCGCCGCGTGTGCACTCAGCTTTTCCACTCGCACCCGGTCGTTCGCAAGGTGCATGTCAGCCGCGGTAATTTCGACCGGCTGGCCCGTGCCACGAACCGTGGCCCGCACGTTCCGTAGCTTGGCCGTGCCCGTAACTTGCGGTCCCAGAAAATCGGAGTGCGTGCCATTGCTCCAGTTCGGCCACGTGCCGGCAATTTGTAGATCGACGAGCGCAACGCCGTCCGCCGTCGCGTTCAGCGCCGGAAGCCCCAGGATCCGTGAAACGCGTAGTGCTTTGGCAACCTCAGCTTCCCCCGCGAGCGCAAAACCGTAACCAGCCCGGCTGACCCAACCCCGAGCCGTGGGAGCAGAAGCCCCGCGCCCAATCGCAACCGGGAACGGTCCAAACTCAACTCGCGGCCCCTCGGGAAGCCTCAGCACTAGGGCATTCTTGTGGACTATTCTTCCCGCTTCATGGGTGTCGCCGTTCGTGAAAACGAAGGGAATCACTTCCGCCCCGATCTCTGCGTTGTCCGCCGCTGAAGCGAGACTTACGTCAGCGATCTCTCCCCGACCTTCCAGCCGTAACTTTGTGGCCGGGCCCTCATCAATCCTGATGCTTCCGCGCACCGCCCCGCCAGCGATCAGATCCTCTGGCAGATTCTTCTTGGCACGCCGCGCCAAGGCCGCCGCCGCACTCACCGGAACGTCCTCGGCGGCTAGCACCAGCCCGTAGCGATGGCTCCCGGGAAGCCCCAGATCTCCCTTCAACGTAATTCGTCCGCTGCCCACGGGCGCGTTGCACAGAACCTCGTGCAGGGCGTGATCCAGCGAACTATATTGCCCGTCGCAGTGAACGGCCATACGCAAGGCATCGCCGCTGGTAATGTCGTAGCGGCGAAAATCTT
The DNA here is from genome assembly GCA_963819035.1 of uncultured Acidobacteriaceae bacterium. Classification (GTDB taxonomy): domain Bacteria; phylum Acidobacteriota; class Terriglobia; order Terriglobales; family Acidobacteriaceae; genus Sulfotelmatobacter. The sequence goes on from CAWFUU010000034.1 coordinate 46,782, forward strand.
CGATCGACGCGCCGCTGCTGATCGTGAGTTTCGCCGGAGTTCCCGCCAGCGTGGCTTCCAACTGTACTTCTCCGCGCCACCCTTGGTCATTTCCGCTGAAGAGTTTTGTGAGCTGGCCGAGTTGCGGCCGGTCCCATTCCACGTTGAACTGGAGCGGCGTTTCGCGAAGCGTCGCCGCGCGCTGCCACGTGCCGCTCACCCGCAGCACGCCCGTGTCATTCAAGTTCAGATCGCTCCGCATGGGCTGCGCTTTCAAACGGACTCCCCATGTGTTCTCCGAATCCTGCCATAGAGAAAAATCCGCGTTCGTGAGCGCGTACGGTTTTTTCTCCGGGCCGTTCTTGAAATTGATCCGGGCCGAGGTGGCGACAATGTAAGGAAATCCGGGCCGAGGCTCCAACTTGGCCTTCGCGGTCGGCGCCAGCGGCGTGTGCGCCGCCCGCTCCAGCAGTGCCTCCAGATTCCAGCGCCCGTTGTCGCCGTGCACGATGTTCAGGCTGGGCTCAGTCAGGTCCAGCCGCGCGATTTCAAGCCTGCCCCGCACCAGCGAGGTCAGACGCAGAACCGCCGTGACCTCGCTCGCCCGCAGCATGGGCTCGGCGCCAAATGCCGGATCATCGTAGACCACCACATTTTCCAGATCGAATCCCGGCCGCGGCAGCAGCCGGAGGTGAACCGAGCCAATCTCCACCGACCGCCCAACCCCCGAACCGATGGACATGGCAATCCGCGATTTCAATCGGGACGCGCCCGGACGCAGCAGAAACAACACCAACAGAATGACTGCCGCCGCGATCCAGCTTCGCTTGGAGGAGAAAAACTTCACTACGCCCTCACCACGCTCTCGAGGGGTTTCATTTTACGACCTGCAACGTCCGCCGCCAGCGTGTCTCATCGAAGAAGTGCAGCACCACCTTGCCCAGGAATAGAAGCCGGTCACTCCACTCTGTCTTGCGATACTGATTCTCCGGAGTCTCAAACGACCAGTAAATAAACATGGGCCGCCCGATCACGTTCTCCTTCGGAATGAAGCCCCAGTACCGGCTATCCAGGCTCACCCCGCGGTGGTCTCCCATGGCAAAGTAATGCGCCGGTGGCACGACAATATCGTCCCCTTGAATGTAAGAATGCAAATCCACAATCCAATTGGGATAGACGCCGTATTCGTCCGAGGGCGGCACTGCCGGAAAATTGTTGCGGTAAGGATCCGCGGTGTCCTTGTCATGCAACACATAAGGCTCGTCCAGCGCGACTCCATTGCGGTAGACCACCCCGTTCCGCAAGTGGATGCGGTCCCCGGGCACACCAATAATACGTTTCACCACATACAGCCCTGGTTCCGCCGGAGACAGGAACACGACAATATCCCGGAAGTGCACATCGCGATAGGGCAGCAGCGGCCCCACCCACGAACTCTTGGGCGCAAACTGGATGCGGTTTACGAACACGTGGTCGCCGATTTCCAGCGTATGCTCCATCGAACTCGAAGGAATCTCAAACGCCTGCACCACAAACGTGATGATGAACAGCCCGGTCACCAGCACCGCCGCCAGCGAAGCCAGAAACTCCACCGTCGTCTCTTTCGGCTTCTCTTCTTCCGCCTTCGTTTTCGCGGCCTTCTCTTCGACGCTATTTTCTATCTTCGCCACTGTCGCTATTTCCTGGTTCCTTCGAATCCGGCATGCTCTCTTCTTACTGCCGAACATTGTTGCCGATGACTACCGAACACTTTTGCCGACTTGCCTTGGGAAGGGCACGGCTTTAGCCGTGCCAATAAAGCCGCACAAAACGCAGGGCCTTTAGCCCCTGAGGGATCTCCTGAAACCTCTCCGAACCCTTCAGTGTACCAGCCGCAACGTCCGGTTCCAGCGCGTGATCTGAAAGATGTGCGTAATCGCGTACGCAACGTGATATATCCGGCCGGCCAGCGAAAACGACGGACTGTGATCCCAGTCCCGCACCGACCAATAGATCACCAGCGGCCGCCCAATGATATTCTCCCGCGGCACGAATCCCCAATAACGGCTGTCCTCGCTGTCATCGCGGTTGTCGCCCATCACGAAGTAGTGTCCCTCCGGAACGATCAGTTGGCCATCTTCCACCAGCTTTCGCATTTCCTGCCACCACTTACCTTTCATGTTCATGGCGTAAACATCAAGTCGCGGAAAATTGTCCCGGAATATGCTGGCTGCGTCGCGCCCCGTCGGCTCCAGAAACCGCACATAAGGCTCCTCGATCGCCGTGCCGTTAATCCATACTTTTTTGTTGATCATCCGCAAACGGTCTCCCGGCACGCCGATCACCCGTTTCACGAAGTGCTGCGTCGGATCCACCGGATAATGAAACACCACAATGTCGCCGCGCTTGATCGTCTGATACGGCATCACGCCCATACCACTTCCGCCGTAGCAAAGCTTATTCACAAGCAGGTAGTCCCCAACCAGCAGGGTGTTCTCCATCGATTCCGACGGAATCTGGAACGCTTGCACCACGAACGTGATCACGAATACTGCAATCACAATCGTGCCCATCAGCGACTGCAGCGATCCGATCAGGTCGGCTCCGAACGTTCTTACGATGGGACCTTTTGGCGACGCGACGGATATATCCGGTGAAGCGATTGGCGGGGGCGGCTCGGCGATGGGATGATTGTGAGAATCCATGAACTTCTACTTTTCCGCCGGGTGGGCCCCCGCCTCCGTCCGAGTTTCCGCCGCTTTCGATCTTGATGCCAGAAACGTCAGCAGTTGCCGGGCCGCATCCTGTTCGGCCGTTTTCTTGGTCGAGCCCTGCGCCCGCCCTACAAACTCCGGATCTTTCCCGCCTTTCGGATTCAGACGGGCCTCGACCGTAAACGTTTTGCTGTGCTCCGGACCTGCTTCCTCCACCAGTACATACGCTGGTTGCGGTAATCCCAGGCTTTGCACCGCCTCCTGCAACGCGGACTTGAAATCCGTCACCGGCAGCGTTCCGCCCTGCCGCTCCATCCCCTCTAGTGCCGGATCCACAATATTGCGCAACACGAATTCGCGGGCTACCTCGATCCCGCCATCCAGATAGATCGCCGCCAGAATCGCCTCCAGCGCATCTACCAGCAAAGCGGTTTTGCCACGCCCGCCGCTTTTCTCTTCCCCCCGTCCCAGCCGCAGGTAGTGTCCCAGCTCCAGTCTCTGCGCCACCTGTATCAGATGCCTCTCGCTTACCAGGTGTGCCCGCAATTTCGAAAGCTCTCCTTCGCGGAAGTGCGGAAACCGCTGGAACAGCTCTTCACTCGTCACCAGCGACAGCACCGCGTCGCCCAGAAACTCCAGTTGTTCGTTGTCGCTGACCTTGTACTTGCTCTCGCCTGCCTGCTGCGCTTCCTGCTCCCGGGCCTGCGAACTGTGCGTCACCGCCTGCTCAATCATCGCCCGCCGCCGGAAGTGATACCCCAACCCCGCTTCCAGCGCCGAGATTTCCCGTTCCTTCATATGGAGGGATTTGTCGCCCCCGAAGACCATGTGGGGACAGCCGCCCTAGCCTGCCCTGCGCCTGCCGAAGGGGCTGTCCGGCGAGCGCAGCTCGCCCGGTTTTCGGGGCCCTGCTGAGCGAATCTCAACCTTTACTATTTCGGCGCACTTTGTCCCGGCGCCGTGCCGCTATTCAGTTTCGTCAGCCGGTCCTGCTCGGCTCTCGCCGCCTTGCCCGCGCCCGAGTCGGGATGATCCTTGGTGAGGTCCACCGCCTGGTTGGCATACTTCAGTGCTTCCGGAATCTTGTTCTGCATATCGAGCGCAACCGCCAGCCGCAGCACCGCGATCGAATCCACTTGCTCCGGGAACGCTTCAATCGACTTGCGCAAATTCGTCTCCGCCTCCGGCCAGTTCTTGGCGTTGGTCGCCATCGCCCCCAGCTCCGCGTACGCCTCCGAGCGCAAAAAACCTTTGTACTGCGCCAGCTTATCCGGCGGATATCCCGTGGTCGGCACGTCCGTGTCAACGGTAACGAGCGCCCGCTCCGCGTCCTTCTTCGCCTCCGCCAGCTTCTGGTCCTTGTCCAGGTCGGTGTCCCTTGTCCTCTCCGTCAAAACCTGCGCCACTCCCAGCAGTGCCTCCGGATCATCCGGGTCATACGTCAGCGCCTTGTGCGCCATATCCAGCATTTTGTCCGCTTCGTTAGACTGCTGGTACTTCTGCATCGCACCCTTGAACACCATGACCCGCAACTCGCTGTCGGGAAACTTCGCCGCGAAATCGTCCGCCGCTTTTTCCATCGCCGCCCCGTCTGCCTGCGACATCGCCGCCTTGTAGGCTTCAAACTCCGGCTGCGTCTTCGCCTGTGGCGGCCGCTTGCCCGGCGCCGCGGCAGCTTGCCCCGCCGGCGGATTCTGCGTCGCCGGTTTGTCCTGCCCGTAACTCCCTACGCACATTCCCAGAACTGCGATCACGATCGCTGCTCGCTTCATGCCTTCTCCTCGCTTCGCGCCTTTTCTAGCTTAAGATTCTCGACTTCCAATATTTGCAACCGTGAATTCTACAGCACAGACGCAGGAAACTAGGTCTGGTTTCGCTGACAGCTGAAAGCCGATAGCTGACAGCTGTGTTACTGCGGCTTTGCCGGTGGCTCATACGCCTTCTCCAGCCCACGCTGCGCCGCTGCCTTGACCTCCGGCAACCCGGCGCCCACCGTCAGCGCCGCCTGATATTCCTTCATCGCCGCCTCGCGGTCTTCTTTCATGTCCAGAATCCGTCCCAGGTACACATGCGACCATCCCACCACTTTCGGATCTTTCGTCTCCTGGATCGCCTTCTGAAAATTGTCCTGCGCTTCGTCCCGATGTTTGGTGGCAACCGCTGCCTGTGCCAGGATGAACAACGCCCGCCCCTGATCGCCAATCTTTTTGTCCAAAGCCTGCTGCGCCAGTTCCTGTGCGCCTTTCGCGTCGCCCGCCGCCAGGCGTTTCTCGGCCGTGCCCAGCATCCGCCGATCTTCCAACCGCGACAGTTGCACCAGTTCCGGCGCCGTCACGTTCGCGTACTGAATCTCCGACGCTGCCCTCTGCTCCGCCTTGACGTCAATCGCATCCAGAATCTCTCCGTACGCCGCCCTCAGCCCCGCCGGATCCTTCTCAAACTTCACCAGCGCGTTGTAAAAATATCGTGTCAGGATGTACCCTTGCTTCACCGCATCATCCACCGCCTGCACTCGCATCGCCTCCGCCGTCTGCTTCGTGCCCAAGGTGCGAATTTCGATGGCCCGCACCAGGCACTCCGTCACCAGCAGCGAGATGTCGCTCTTGAAACTCTCCTCCAGCGGCGCCCGCTTCACCGACTGCAGCAGCGGTTCGATCCGCTTGATCGCGCTGAAATGTTTTTCCGCCAGCGGATCCAGCAGGTAATGCAAATACGCGTGCCGGATCTCCTCCATCTTCAGCGGCGCCCGCGAACTCGGATCCGGCGACGGAAACAGCACCACATAGTAATCGCTGCCATAATTCCGCGCGTTGGCCTGGCTCGGATCCCCCAGAAAATCCAGGTAAATCGTAAACGTCCGCCCCAGGTATCCGCCCGACTGCATCTTCAAATAGATGTCATTGTCGAATACCATCTTCGCCAGCGGCACGTGATACCTCTCCACCAGCGCCGCATAGTTGGCCCGGTGCCGCTCCCAGATCCCGTGCAACCCAGCCTTGTCGTAGAACTTCTCCAGCACCGCTCCGAACGCCGCAATTGGCGCCGCATCCGGCGGCATCTCGTCCTCTTTTACTTTGGGAAGAAAATGCGGTGGCCCCTGCAAATAGAGCGCCAGCGATACATACTGCGACAAGTCATGCGCCGCATCCCGGCCCCGGTGCGCCTGGTACCACTCGCACATCGTGGCCTGCGAGGCCCGAGCCTCGTCCGACCCCTGCAGGTTCCGGTCCACCTCGGCCCGGATATTGAGCCGCTGCGCATCCGACAGGTTCAGATCAGCGTCATACCCGCAGGTATTCATCGCCGCCAGCACGGCGAACAACGTCTCGTTCGTATCCAGCGTGATCGGCGAAGCGTTCTCCGCCGCACACACCTCCGCCCCCAGCCACACCACGGCGGCCATGAGCAATCCTCGAAGCCCACTACCCAGGAAACGCCTCAGCAATCCCTCCCGCAACTTCTGCCATGAGCAGGATGGCCACTCACAATAGGCGGAGAACACACTCAGTTTAAGGTCTCAAGCGCGGAGGGTCAAACCTCGTCAGGGGTGGTGTACGCCGACGGTAAAATGCCCCTCCCCTCCCCGCACCCCCGATTCTGACTTTTGACCGGAGTCGAGCGCGTTCGACTTTTTCCGCAATCTGCTAAACCTTGATGGGAGTTTCAATAGCCAGATGGATTCAAAGGCCCACCCGCGCGGGCGGGCCCCGTGGAAGAGCGGCCCTTTCAGGGCCGCGTAAGGCAAATGGAATCAATCCGGGCTTTAGCGCCCGTGGTCGTCTTCGATGCGTCATCGCATTTTTCCGCAACCTGTTAGGGAAACTCCGGCACGGTAACGACGAGGACCTCGACAGGCAACCTCATTAGCGCTACACTATGTAGCGCTACAATGTTTCGCGCAAAAAAACATCCCAAGCGGCTCTCCGAACTAGAACATTTGGTGATGGACGTATTGTGGAAGCGAGCTCAAAGCACCGCTGAGGATGTGCGCGAAGCGCTGGCGCAGCGCCATTCCATGAAGGACTCCACCGCGCGGACCATTTTGAAGCGGTTGGAGGAAAAGGACTATGTCAAGCGTCATGTGGAGGGTCGGACGAATGTATACCGGGCTTCTGAACCACCGCGGAGCTTGGCTGTGAGAGCCGTTCAACAGATCATTGACCGGCTCTTGGGTGGTTCGGTGGAGCAGTTGATTGTGGGAATGGTTGATCGCGACCTTCTGGATGAGCGGGAGTTGCGACGTCTCGCGGAAAAACTAGCCCGACGCAAGAATCGCCCTCGGAAAGAGCAAGATGCAGATTGATCTGGTGTCGCAACTTGTCAGCGCCTCGATTCGTGCTTGTGGCTTGGGTCTCGTCACATCCGTGGGCTTGTCGCTGTTTCGTATCCGCTCTTCTGCCGCTCGGCACGCGATGTGGACAGTCGCGCTCGTCGGTATGCTCCTTCAGATCCCTTTGGGGGAGGTGGCTCCAGCAGTCGCGCTAAAGGTGCTGCCAATACCGGCCGGTCCCACCCAACCGCGAGTGACGGAATCGGCACGAATTTCCGTACCGGCGGTGCAGCCTCTTGCATCCGCAAGTCACGCGCGCCAGTGGGCGAAGGTCGGCAGATCGGTGTCATCGAGCACAATGCTCACCGGCATATACTTTGCGATCTCGATGCTGCTGTTTTTCAGGATGGCTTTCGGGTACTGGGGTCTGCGCCACATCTTGCGAGATGCCACGCCTATCCCCAGGCTGGGGCCCGGCGTCTTCGAATCTGCTTTATTCAGCGTACCAGGGTCGGTCGGGTGCTTCCGGGCGAGAGTTCTTCTGCCCCGAGCATGGAGGAACTGGGACGCCGCAAAACTTCGAGCTGTTCTCGCTCATGAGAGAGCCCATATCCAACGACGGGATTGGCTTATCCATTTCGCCTCACACATCAATGCTTGCATCTTTTGGTTTCATCCTCTGGCTTGGTGGATGGAGCGCGAACTCGCACGGCTGGCAGAGGAAGCCTGTGACGATGTTGCGCTTTCCGAGATGAACGATAGGGAAGAATATGCAGCAACCCTAGTGGATATCGCCCACGCGGCAGCTGATGCCCGTGTTCTGAATTGGCAGATTATTTCAATGGCAACGGATTCAAATGTGACTCGGAGAGTGAATCGAATTCTCAACTGCAGGCTTCAAGTCCTGAAGCCGTTCGGGCGTCTCGCTTGGGCGACGCTTTTCGCGTGGAGCGTGCCGGCGATCTATCTTTCCGCGACAGCAACTCTCGCCCCGGTAGATCGAGATTCGATCACGCTGAAGCATGTTGTAGTTCCGGACCGCCACACCGACGAAGTGCGCCAGCCCCTTTTGGCGGAACAGAGATTCCCGAGGGGCCTGATCGCGGAGGAGGTTGCGAATCAAAACCTCAGGTCTCCAACGCAGCCTGCCCAGTCTCGACGTGAGGAGCCACCACTAACTATCTGCATCCTCCTCGACAATAGCGGCAGCATGTTCGAAAAGCGAGCCGAAGTGATGGCTGCTGCGCTCGCTTTTGTGAAAGCGTCAAAACCCCACGACGAGGTCTGCATTGTGAATTTTGACGACGAGGTGTTCAACGGCCTCCCTAACGGCGAAGACTTCACCAGCGATGTAAAGGAAATGCAAGAGGCGCTCACGCGTATCGACTCGCGGGGTGGCAAGGCTATGAGGGATGCTGTCCGGATGGCAATCGGCCACGTTGAACAGACGGCTAATGGCAAAAATGTCCTCGTCTTGATCACCGAGGGCTACGACACTTCCAGCAAGGTAACTCAGGAGGAACTGCTGGGCAAGGTCAAGGACAGCGGTGTGCCGGTCTACTGCATCGGGTTGCTGAGTGAGAGTTACCCTCCACGCCAAGAGGCGGCGAGGCTCGCGCTGGGTCAACTTGCAGAGGCATCCGGTGGCCAAGCCTTCTACCCCAAGGGTCTTGCGGAGGTCGAGAATATCTCTCATCAGATTGCGAATGAGGTAGGAAAACGATAACGCCGGGTGCCCCATTTCTCGCGCGTTCTTTGCGCGAGAAGTAGGGCCTTTCGCCGAAGGGGATCTCACCCCGGACCAAAACCAAAACGGCAGCCGCAATCCATGACGGTGTAAGCCGAAACCAAAATGCCCCTTTGATCTTGGCCAGGGCCGCCCCATGCCCGGACTGTGCAGGGAACAGTGACGCGTGTCCGTCACCTTTCCCTCACTCCTTCGCCTCCATCGCGCCTTCCGCGCCAGTCCTTGATTCCCGGAGGGCAAACGGGTGTAGAATTCCCGGCGTCTCCTGAGCCGTCCGGAAACCTCGGCTCAGCGCCACGTTCGTCTCCCCAGGGGAAATTAAGTCTGTCCCCTTCCGGAGTTTTGCTGATTCCGGGAGTTGTCGTGATGGGAGGTTCCATTCTTGCTGCCCAACTCGAAACAAACTAACTCATCGATCCTCACATTTCCGAAAGGAGCACCTGATATGTGCCTCAGTAGAGGTTCGTCGAAGACAACTATTGCAGTTTTCCTTTGCTTTGGAATCTTTGCCCTGACAGCGGTTTCGGCATTCGCCGTCATTCCGAAGCATGCCATGAACCTGGGACCTGAAGATCAGTCGAAGCAGATTACCGTAACCGTTTGGCTCAAGCCGCACAACAAACCAGCCCTCGACGCCCTGGTCCGCCAGATGTATGACAAGACATCCTCGAACTACCATCACTTTCTGACCCTCAAGCAGTACAAAGCCAAGTTCGGCCCCACCCAGAAGGACGCAGCCGCGGTGCGCGACTTCCTGGCATCTCGGAATCTTCGAGTCACCTCGATGGACAAGCACAACCACTTCGTCATGGCCCAGGGACGAGTCGGGGACATGCAAACTGCCTTCCACACTCAGATTCGCCGCGTTATGGTCAACGGCGCGGTCCACCGCGTAAACACAACCGAAGCCGCAGTGACCGGCGCCGCGGCTCCGCTCGTCGCCGCCGTACAAGGGTTGAGCGATCTTTCCTATCAGTCCTACGCTGCTCCAGCGGCCGATCCCGAAACCGGCACGCCCTATGCCGGACTCCCAGCTACGTCCCCGGGAACCAACGGCCTTTTCTTCAGCGCCGACTGCCTTCGTGCACCTGAGTTGCAGACCTTCACGACCGGAGGAGGCTTCCCCTCCGCGACTTATTTCGGCAATCGATATGGAGCGGACATCAGCAACACCACTCCTCCCAATCTGCCGCCGTGCGGCTACGACTCGGCCGAAATTCAACAGGCCTACGGTCTCAATCACCTCTACAAACGCGGTCTGGACGGCACCGGCCAGACGGTCGTCATCGTCGATGCCTTCGGCTCGAACACAATCGTGGCTGACACGAACCTGTTCTCGTCCCTCAACGGCCTGCCTCTTCTGACGTCGTCCAATTTCCAGATCTACACTCCCAACGGCTCGGCCACCTGCACCAGCACCAACGGTTGCATTGCCGGGAACTGGCAGTTCGAAACGACGCTCGACGTTCAGTGGGCACACTCCATCGCGCCGGGCGCCAATATCGCTCTCGTGCTCGCAGCAGACAACTCGTTTACCAACCTCGACATTGCCAACCTCTTCGCGATCGAGAATGGACTCGGCAGTGTAGTCTCCAATAGTTTCGGGATTCCAGAGATCGCGCTGGTCAACTTTCTGCCGTCCGAACTGGTGGTTGAGAACGGCATTTCCGAGATCGCCGCCCTTTTAGGGATTTCCCAGAACATCTCGACCGGCGACGCGGGCGATAACCTCGCACTCGACAATGCCGCCTTCGGCATTAACTCCGTTTCGGTCGGAGCCAACGCCGATTCCCCGTTTGCCACCGCGATTGGTGGCACCAGCACCTTCCTGGACTCCCGCGACAACATCAAACTTCAGACCGGGTGGGGCCTCAATTTTGTGCGCATCGCCAACCCCACGCCAAACCCGCCAACCATCCCTCCTCTGTTTTTTGGCTTCCAGAGCGGCTCGGGAGGGGGCACGAGCGCGGTTTACTCCAAACCGAGTTACCAACGCCGCTTGCGCGGTAAGTTCCGCAAGGTGCCCGACATCTCCATGAATGCCGACCCGGAGACCGGAAACGAGATCATCGTCACCCCCGACAGTGTTCCCGGTAACCCGCAATTCGTCGAAGTATTCGGGGGAACCAGTCTCTCCTGCCCCATGTTCTCGGCCCTTTGGGCGATCGCCAATCAGGCGGCCGGAGGGGGACCAATCGGGCAGGCAGCGCCTGTCCTCTATCAACTACACGGCGATGCGATCAACGACGTTAGGGCGGTCTCTTCTCCGTTTAACGTGACCGGAGTCATTCTCAACCCACCGAGTCTTCCGGTTTTCGAAAGCGCGGCATTCTTGGCGCAACCTCTGGAGAACACGAAAAAATTCCTGAGCACGTTGTTCCAAAGCCCCGCATCCACTCGCTGGGATGTCTTCACCTTCGGGACCGACTCGTCACTCACAGTCGGCAAAGGTTGGGACAACGTGACCGGCCTGGGCACGCCCAACGGCGCCGAATTCATCAGCGACGTCGTGGATGCAGTCGAGCACTAGACGCGCGAGGAGGGACTCCGGGGCGGACGTTCGGAATGTGCCTCCAGCTTCACCGTGACAAATTGACACTGGCTCTGAGGCAATAAAAACAAGAAAGCCGTCCGCACACGGGCGGCTTTCTTGTCGATAGTTCCCGGTGTCGGCCCGAATCCGGCACCACATCTAGAGCCGTCAGGATATACTGCCCATGTAAACCGCGAGCTCACGGCAACTTCTTCGAACGCGAATCCGGGCAGGCGTCCCCAACCGCCAATTCACCACGAGGTACGATGGCGCAAAATCACTACACCACCAAAAGAAAACGCCGCCCCAAAAACAAGAACCGCAAAGACCACTCCGCCGCCACCATGGCCGCATTGCGCCAACTAGCCAAAAAAGAAGCCCCCACCAAGTAGTTCTAGCGCGAAGCGGCGCAAGAATACAGCCCACTGCTTGCCCTGAGCTTGCCGAAGGGGCGCAAGCCGTGGGTGAAGTCGTGAAATGAACAAGCCCCGCAGGGGCGTAAGAAATGCGATGACACTGGACCCCGACAGGGATCGTACGGGATTCTCGGCCCTTACCCCAGCGAAACCTAAAGCCCCAAACGCCAATCCCCTTCCCGATAGAAAATTCCATCCGACCTCCCATCCTTCCCGCCCACCCTCCAATTTCCGCTATTTAACTCATCCCTCAGCACTTAGCATCAAAACCGTTGCAGCCCCCATTCCCCTCTGTTAAGCTTTTTCGAGGCTGTACTTTCGACGCGCCGCCGCTCCGTCGCGGCCGCCCGGATTCCCAGGCTTCCCGCTCAGTCAACAGTTTTCTGCACCGGGCACTTTCAAAAGCCGTGCAAGGAACTAATAAGGAGATACACAACTTGGCAGCAAAGAATCGTTATTTATTCACTTCCGAGTCAGTCACCGAAGGCCATCCCGACAAAATCGCTGACCAGATTTCCGACGCCATCCTCGACGCCTGCCTCACCGACGACTCCTTCAGCCGAGTCGCCTGCGAAACCCTCACCGCCACCGGCCTGGTCGTCATCGCCGGCGAAATTACCACCAAGGCCTACGTCGATTTCCAGTCCGTCGTCCGCGGCACCGTCGCCTCCATCGGCTACGACAACGCCCTCTACGGCTTCGACGCCAACACCTGCGCCGTCATCTCCAGCATCAACAAACAGTCCGGCGACATCGCCATGGGAGTAGATACCGGCGGCGCCGGCGACCAGGGAATGATGTTTGGGTATGCGGTTAACGAGAACGAGGAGTTGATGCCTACTCCCATCTCGCTGGCCCACAAGCTTACGCAGCGCCTCTCGCTGGTTCGCAAGAACGGAACACTTCCTTTCCTTCGCCCCGACGGCAAATCCCAAGTCACGGTCGAATATGACGCCAAGGGCAAAGTCGTGCGCGTGGATGCCGTCGTGATTTCCACGCAGCATTCTGAGACCGTCGCCAACGATGAACTCCGCTCCAGCATTCTGAAGTACGTCATCCAGGCCGTGATCCCCGCCCACTTACTAGACGAAGACACGAAGTACCACATCAATCCCACCGGACGCTTCGTCATCGGCGGGCCCATGGGCGACACCGGTTTGACCGGCCGCAAGATCATCGTCGACAGCTACGGCGGCATGGGACGTCACGGTGGCGGCGCCTTCAGCGGAAAGGATCCGACCAAGGTCGATCGCTCGGCCGCGTACGTGGCCCGCTACATCGCCAAGAACGTAGTCGCCGCCGGCCTGGCCGATCGCTGCGAAGTGCAGTTGGCCTACGCCATCGGCGTCGCCGATCCCGTCAGCGTGCTGGTGGAAACGTTCGGCACCGAAAAAGTTGATCCGGCGATCATCCCGGATCTGATTCGCGCGCACTTCAAGCTGACGCCGCGCGGCATCATCGAATCGCTCAACCTGCGCCGTCCCATCTATAAGAAGACTGCAGCCTACGGCCACTTCGGCCGCAGCGACGCCGACTTCACCTGGGAGGCCACCGACAAAGCCGCGAAACTATCCAGCGACGCCGGCCTGCGGGAACCCGTAGCCGCACGCAAGTAAGGCATCAACCACGAAGGGCGCGAAGGACCACAGAGGAAATACGATTTCTCTTTCGTGAGCCTTAGTGCCCTTCGTGGTGATCGATATGTCCGGAACCAAAGGGCTACTCCGTCGTAGTCCCAAAGGCGTATCCCGTACGAGCAACCGGAATCCTGACCGATTCCCCAACCTCGTGTATGCTGAAAAAACAAGCTCGCGAATTCCGTAGTTCAATTTAAAATTTCCGCCGCTTCACAGCGCGCCACAAAGCAACGAAGAGGAGAAGTAATGTCAACCGCCGCCATCAACTGCGATATCAAGAACATCGAACTGGCCGATCTAGGCAAGAAACGCATCGAGTGGGCCAACCAGTCGATGAAAGTCCTGCAGATTATCCGCAAGGAGTTCATCAAGAACCAGCCGCTGAAAGGCATCCGCATCTCGGCCTGCCTGCACGTTACCGCCGAGACCGCGAATCTCGGCATCTGCCTGCGTGACGGCGGCGCCGAGGTCGTGCTCTGCGCCTCGAATCCGCTGTCAACTCAGGATGACGTCGCCGCCAGCCTGGTCCGCGACCACAACATTCCCGTCTACGCCATCAAGGGTGAGGACAACGACACGTACTACAACCACATCCTCGCCGCCATCGATCACAAGCCGCACATCACCATGGACGACGGCGCCGATCTGGTCACCATCCTGCACACCAAGCGCACCGACGCGCTGACCGACGTGATCGGCGGCACGGAAGAAACCACGACCGGCGTCATCCGACTCCGCGCCATGGCCAAGGAAGGTGTGCTGAAGTTCCCCATCGTCGCCGTCAACGACGCCGACACCAAGCACTTGTTCGACAACCGCTACGGCACGGGACAATCCACCATCGACGGCATCATCCGCGCCACCAATTTCCTGCTGGCCGGATCGAAATTCGTAGTCGCCGGCTACGGCTGGTGCGGCCGCGGCTTAGCCAGCCGCGCCCGTGGCTGTGGCGCCGAAGTCATCGTGACCGAAGTCGATCCCACGAAAGCCCTCGAGGCCGTGATGGACGGCTTCCGCGTGATGTCGATGACCGAAGCCGCCAAGCTCGGCGACGTGTTCTGCACAGTGACCGGCAACAAGAGCGTGCTAACCAAAGATCATTTCGCCCTGATGAAAGACGGAGCCATCATCTCCAACTCCGGCCACTTCAACGTCGAAATCGACATCCCCGCTCTCGAAACCATGTCGTCGTCGAAGCGCACTACTCGTACCTTCGTCGACGAGTACTCGCTCAAAGACGGACGCAAGATCAACCTCCTCGGCGAAGGCCGCCTCATCAATCTGGCCGCCGCCGAAGGCCACCCCGCCTCCGTCATGGATATGAGCTTCGCCGACCAGGCCCTCTCCGTCGACTTCATGGTGAAGAACCACAAGGACCTGGAGAAGACGGTCTACAAAGTCCCCGACGAGTTAGACAAGCGAGTAGCCCGCCTGAAGCTGGAATCGATGGCCATCAAAATCGACAAGCTCACGCCCGAGCAGGAAGAGTATCTGGCAGGCTGGAGCGAAGGAACCTAAGCGTGGAAGAGCGGCGCTTCAGCGCCGCGTAATCCAGCATCAGCAAGACCCATGTAGGGACGGGTCTCTGACCCGTCCAGCGGCCCGGAAGTATCGGGCCGCTCGCTTTTGCTTTCAGAACTTTTCCCCTGTGGTAAAGTGCTGATGCTCTGCGGAAAGGATTGCTGTCATGCCGAACTCCCCAGAGGTTCATCCCAATGCGCCGGCAGGAGGCGCGGGAGCTGGATTCTCCAAAGGCGCGAAGCCTCTAGGCCTCAATACCGACTCGGACGTCGCAGACTTCACCCGCGGACCCGTGGGAACCAATCCCTTCAAGTCTGCCTTGGCCGCCAACGCGCAGCCCGCGCTTACCCCGGACCTTGCGGGCACACCCGCTGCGGGCGGTGGGGCTGCCAAAGAAGAAGCCAAGGATGCAACCGATTCCGCCATTGAGGGTCTCGACCTCGCCCCAACCGCAAAGAAGGCGGCCTATGAGTTGAAGAAGGCCAAGCCTTCCGTGGTCTTCACCAGCGGCCGGCGCGACAAGGATGAGCAGGCCAGCGCCATGGCTGCCAACGTCGTTAAAGACGGACGAAACTGGATCAAGGAAACCTACGCCAAGAGCAAGGCGCGCGATGATTGTCAGAAGTGGGTTGATGATAATAAAGAGAAGACCACCAAAGATGAAATCGCCACCGGACTAAAAGGAGTGTTAGACGGCCTGACCGATGCCCAACTCAATGCGCTGTCGAAGCACCTCTCCGGCCAGGCCTTCGACGTGCAACCGGTCGATCCCGACACGGACGAGATCAAGAAGGCCATCAAAGGGCTGACCGGCATCACGAAATTCCTGGAGAAAGAAGGAAACCTCACCCGATGGCACGCCGAGTTCTAGCAGCCCGGCGGTTTCGGCTCCTTCTCCTCTTTCTCGTCCTGGCCGCAAGCCTGCCCGCCCATGCGACCGAGCCCGCGCCCGGAACCTGCGCCGATTCTGCCATCCCCGCAGAACACCAGAAGGAAGCTCACGAGCTTCTTCAGCGCGTCAGTACCGGTCCTTTTTACAAAGAACTCGTGCGACGCCGTGGAACCCCTGCCACCTGCCGCATTTCAGCCGACGAGGCCAATCTCACGCTGGTCTACGAATTTCGCGGCAACGCTCGCCTCGAGGCGAAATCCAATTCCGCCATCGAGTACTCCGAGCAGCGCATGGAACTGACCGGCATCACCAAGGCGCGTGCCATGGCTCTGCTGAAAGCGAACGAGAAATATTCATGGGGCGCCAAGGGTTGCGGCATGAATTGGATTCACCCCGACGAGGAGCAACCCGGCAAAGAACCGGGATCGCGCGAGGTCGTCTATCGGGGCAGTTCCTGCAACTGCCAGGGCCGTCTGGTGTACGCGAAAAACGTAGTGGTCGCCCTGGTCGCAAGCAGCGCCTGCTAGATTACTTCCACGCGGAGTGTGTCCGCCATCCTCGGTTGCTCAGTTAACTCTTCGTGATGTGGGGCGGCGGGAGTTGCGGTGGTTGCTTTTCAGAAGTGCCGGTCTCGGCCATGCTCTTCGCCTTGCGCCACACGTTGACCACCGCCAGCGTCCAGAAGGGAACCAGATCGATCCCAGGCACGAGCTTGGCAAAAAACGACGGCAGGAATTCCCAGTGCCACCCGAGCAGGTGAATCATCAGCGCCCCGACGCCGAGATCGAGCACATCGTCCGCCGGAGACAGTCCCCCCGCCACAAACGCCGGAAAAATGACAATCTGGAGCGCGTCCGCAACGAGGGCCACGCACATGGCGGTGCGAAACTGCGGACCGGGGGAGATGGTGATGGAGTCGTCGGGCATGGCGGGCTCAAATCCGCTCTGCTTATTCTAGACGAATGTCTGAGCGTTTGTGGGATTGCGCGGTGGCAGTAGGGAACGCGGCGGGAAAGAGGGGAGAACTCCCTGAGACGGATGCTGGTTCGGAGGCGGGGTAGGGATGTTTCGACTGCGCATGCCGATTCGCTGCGCTCATTGGCATGCTTCGCTCAACATGACAGTGGGGTTGTTCTGGGAGCGAGGGGTGTGGCGATTTCCCGTTTTGGGAATCGCGGGAATCATTCCCAAAATGGGAATCGGGGAAGAATTATTCTGCGCGGGGGATTCCATTTGGCCACGGGAGTGTGTCATAGTAAAAATGGTGGTAGAAACAGGCGCGGCCCTTGTGGGCCGCGTTTTTATTTGGGCGGACATTTCTTGAGTCGTGGTCCGCACCCTTCGAAAATCGCGAAGGGTGGGGCAGCCATTTTCAGGGTAATTCCCTAAAAATTGTGTGGCAGATTCCTGGGGATGCTTGTTCGGAGGAGAGGCGAGGTGTGATGGAAAATCGGGGGATGAAGATCAAGCATGCGAAGTTGCGGGGGGAGTGGGTGGAGTTGCTGTTCATGTTGCGGGGGATCGAAGAGGGGCTGCATTTGAGCAAGCCGTGGGGCGAAGCGACGCATTACGACTTTATCGTCGAGCATCTGGGGCGGGCGGTGCGGGTGCAGGTGAAGTCGACGATGTTCGAGGATCGGGGAGGATATTCGTGCACGGTGCGGGGGAGCGAGGGGCCGTACCAGGGGGATCCGTTAGACTATCTGGCGGCGTATGTGTTTCAGGAGGATATGTGGTACATCATTCCGGCGGAGCTGGTGGTGGGGCAGGGGAGCATTGCACTGTATCCCAGGCTGAAGCGGTCGAAATATGGGGTGTACAAAGAGGCATGGGAACGGCTGCGGGGTCCGGCGCGGGTGGATCGGATTGAGGCATGCGCCGACGAAACGTTCGCAGAGGATTTTGGGGGCGGAGGGTGGGCGTTTGCAGCCGAGGTGGGATGAGGGAGCGAGAGTTGCGAGGGGCGGTACATGGCCGCCCCTTCTTTGCTGCGCGGTGGGGGTCGAACATCGTTGTCGAAGCAACTTGTCGAACTAGTTCTTCGTGGGCTCTAGTAGCGGCGATCGGCGGCCCAGCGCAGAACTTCGTCCTCGACCGAAAACTTCTCTCGCGCGGGCCGCAAAAACTTCGAGGCCAGCGAAAACGCGTGCACTTCCAGCGGCACGGTGAAGTGGGCGCGGGTCTTGAGGAATCCGCGCACCCACAGCTCTGCGTATTGCTCAAGGCCAAGCACCTCGATCTGCACCACATGCACCAGCGCGTGAAACAGCGCCCGCTCGGTGAGCTTCTCGTTGAAGGCCACGACGTCGAGGAAGGTCAGCGACTCCATGTGCGGGATGTCGGGCAGGTTCTCAAAACCCTGGGCCCGCACATCGGCGAAGAACTCCGGCACGGCTACGCGGACGCCTGCGAGTTCGACGATGCGGACCCGATCCAGCAGCGCAGCCGGAAAGTACAGGGCCACGATGGACTTGGGTTGCGGGTCCAGCGGACGAGCCGCGGGCCAGTACTGGTGCCGCTGAACTCGCAGATACGACGCGAGCCACTCCACGGCTTGGACGACCAGCCCCTCGCTCGGATTGGGGAAAGACTCCGTTGGTCGCGGCCCAGGGTCGGGATGGCGCTTTTCGATCGAGGCATAGAACTTGCTGAGCGCATTGGCGGCCTCGGCAGATTTGCGCAAGATGTCGCGCTGGCCGAAACGGGCCAGATCATCGGTGGTGTAGTGAAGGCGAAGTTGATGAACGGCGCAATGCGCGCTCAACAGTTCCAGTTGAGCGTGGCGCAGTTCGGAATTCAATCGTGCGGTGGAGACCCGCTGTTCGGCCGGGTCGTCATGCTGAGACATCCTGAAACATACTCCTGACGGAAAAATACGGGCACTACAGGGGTGGCCGGATGGATTATTTATACACTGTTACGTTTACAGTGTCAACGTAATAGTATTTGCGGGCAAACAAAAGGCTGGAACAGGCGCAGGGCCGGTCCCAGCCATCTTTCCTGACATGACCTTCAATATGAGCAGGGGAAGGCTTAGGTCATTATATATACAGCGTTATATCTACATTGTCAATATAATTGTTCTGACGATCTGGTAGGTCTAAGGAAGAACGATGCCGCGGCAGCCTGATCCCGGTCTTGAAGAGCGCGTGCTGAACGCGGCACGAGTGCTGTGGAAGCGCGGCGGCGAGAAGGCGCTAACCATGCGCGCGGTGGCGCGGGCCGCGCACAGCAACACGCCCGCAGTGTATCGCCGCTTCAAGAACCGTCAGGACATTATTCGCGGGCTCCTGCGGCAGACTGTGAGTCGCATCGGCGAACAATTCGCCAGTGGATCCCTCGAGCAGATGGCCGAATCCTACGTCGATTACGCCCTGCAGCACCCCCACGAGTACGAGTTGTTCTACACCTATGCCCACAAACTCTCCCCGACGACGGTCGACGGACGGCCGCAGCCCATTCGGGATTCGAGACCGAACTTCGGGCTGGTGGAACGGCTGCTAGCCAAAGAGTTGGGCGGGTCCCCCGAGGATCACACCCAGCTCGCGTTGGCGATGTGGGCCACATTGCACGGGACGACCATGTTGCTGTTGTCGAAGGGAATTGCCGGTCACGAAGAGGCATTGCGCGAGGCTTGCCGCACGGCGGTAAAGGCGCTGCTGAACCGGGCAGCGGAATTTTCCGCCCCGAAAGGGAGCCGAGCCTAAGAAGAGTCTCATCTTTAGTTTCTCCGAGCTGGTTTTTCCCGCCTGCTGATGTGTTCCGCAATTCTGCCGATAGGAAAGCTGAAGGTTCGGATATGACGAAGATTCTGCTGGTCGACGACAGCAAGTTTCTGCGGCTGGCAACGGAGCGTGCGTTGGCGCGGGCCGGGTACGACGTGAGCACCGCCGTGGATGGCGAGAATGCTCTGCAGGTGGCGCGGGAGAAGCGGCCCGACCTGATTCTCCTCGACATGCTGCTGCCCAAGATGACCGGGCCCGATGTGCTGAAGGCGTTAAAGAAAGATCCGCAGACTGCTTCGATCGCCGTGGTGGCGCTGACCGGTCTGTCGCACAAGAACGCCGAGCGGTTGCGACGGGACGGTGCGGTGGCATTCCTGGAGAAGTCCGACCTCGCGCTCGACAAAGGTTCTGAAGCGTTGCTGACGGCGTTGGCGGAGATCGTCCAGAAGCTGAACCTGGAGGTTCCGGCGGCACGGGCCGTAAACGAAGTGAGAGCTGGGTCTTAAACGCGGCCCGCTCCTTCACAGCCTGACACCGTGTTCACTTTAGGGCCGAGATGTAGGTCCGTTGGGAATCGCCGGTAACTCACGGGTTTATCACCTTCTATCCCTTGACAAGGCTTGGAGGAAGGGGCGATTGGCCTAGTCCGGTGGGCTACCCGGCTGATGCAGCTGAAAATAAATCACTTACAAACGGGAACTCCAGACACTTGTGCGGAGTCTATGTTGAGTGAAAGTCCCGGCTCCGCTTGCCGTTCATCCCGGACTTGCTCGGCAGTCGAAATTTCGGTTCGCGGTGGGGTGGAAAATCCTATAATCAGGGGACGCCATATGGCGGGAGCAACCACCTTGGGTGATCTGGCAAGTGCCATCGGAATTCGGTCGCAGGAAGAAGCCGCCATCGTCGCGGAGTTGAAGGCCGGCTCGGAAGAGGCCTACGCGTGGCTGATTGGCGAGTTTCAGCAGCCGGTGTACGGGCTGGTGTACCGGATCGTGAATGATCCGGCGGACGCGGCCGATACCGCGCAGGATGTCTTTCTGAAAGTGTTTCGCGGGATGAAGCAGTTCCACGGCGAGTCGAGTTTGAAGACCTGGATCTATCGCATTGCGCTGCACGAGGCGGCGAATCGCAGACGGTGGTGGTTCCGGCACAAGGCGCGGGAGACTTCGATTGAGCCGGTGGAGTCGGATGGAATGGGCGCCGGGGAAAACGCGATGCAGATGGCCCTGACCGATCACGCCGACTCGCCATTTGACAACGTCGCGCACCACGAAGTACAGCGGCGGGTCGAAGAGGAGTTGCAGAAGCTGGCGGAACCGTATCGCACCACGCTGATTCTCCGCGATCTGGAAGAGATGTCCTACGAGGAGATTGCCGAGGTACTCGAGATTTCGCTGGGAACAGTGAAGTCAAGGCTGACACGCGGCAGAGAGGCTTTGCGGCAACGGCTAACACCGTATGTGCGCGAGGTAGGAAATGAACTGGGGTTGACCGCACCGGAAGAAACGCAGAGTGTGCGGCCACAGGTTTCTGGAGGGGGTAGAAGGGCCGAGGTGATGCCATGAGGGGCACAGGAAGAATCAAAGAACTGCGGTGCCCGCAGGCGAAGAAGTTGTTCTCGCCATATCTGGATGGAGCGGTGACGGGCGCGGAGATGCTCGCACTGCAGGACCACTTCGCCGACTGCGCGGAGTGCAGCGCGCAATACCAGTCGCTGCGGGAGACGCAGCGGTTGCTGCTGAGCGTGGGGAGACCCAAGGCTCCGGCGGATCTGGGACTGCGGATGCGAGTGGCGATTTCGCGGGAGGCGGCGCGGGTGAAGCGGCCTCCGTTTGAAGGATTGCTGGTGCGGCTGGAGAATTCTCTGCGGTCGCACATGGTTCCTGCGACAGCCGGGTTTCTGAGCGCGTTCATTATTTTTGGCATAGCGATGGTGTATTTTGTGGTGCCGTCGTCGCTACAGGCCAATAACGATGTGCCGCTGCTGATGGTCAATACTGCACCGCAGCTGGAGCAGAGTGCGTTTGGCATGGATGCGATCAACGCGGATTCGCTGGTGATCGAAGCGTATGTGGACGCGAACGGGCGGGTGCAGGACTACCGGATTCTCTCCGATCCGGATGTGTCGAACGAAGTGCTGCCACAAGTGAAGCGCATGCTGATCTTCACGACGTTCCGTCCGGCATTGTCGATGGGACGGCCGACCTCGAGCCGGGCTGTGTTGTCGTTCTCTAAGATCAGCGTGAAAGGGTAAGGAAGGCAAAGTAATTTCACTCGACCTTAAGTCCTGAATACGCTAATACTTTCTTTCTTACCTTTTCTGTTTCTCCACCCCCTCCATCCTTTCTTGATTTCCGCCAAAACCCAGCTTTAGCTTTCCTTAGGTGATGCTTTCGCGCAAAGGACCGAGAAATGGCGCAGCCACAGCATGACACGGCTGTTCTCTCTGAGCTTGCAGTGATTGGCATCACAGACGGCCGCGGGATGAGCCTGTAAAAAGGTGGCGTCGCTTCTCCGCGGACGCTTCTTACGTCCACTCCCCTGAGTCGCGAAGTTCATCAAGTTTGATCCCCATCAGTTGGGCCTCTGCGGAGGAGGATCTTCCATGCAATCATTCAAGCTAGTTCAGCAAGGGCAGCAGTCAACTAGAACGCTTTTCTCGATTCAATCTTCAACTGGGTTGCCCAGGCCATTCCTGGTTGGGACTCTCCTGTTGCTGTCGGTCATCGTCACGGGCTCGCCGTCGTTCGCCCAAGGCACAGCGTCCGTGACTCCCGCCACGGCGGATTTTGGCAATCACTACGTTGGCAGCGGCACCGCTTCCCATGTAGTAACGATCACGAACACGCAGACTGTTCCTCTGAACATCACCGCTGTCAAAATCTCTGGAGGGAATGCTGCGGGGGACTATACGGAAGCCATCATATGGCAGCTGAAGCAGCCATTGCCTCCTGGGGGAAGCTGCACCATCAATGTCAGATTTTGGCCGTCGGCTGTGGGAACGCGCACGGCCACGTTGTCAGTCACCGACAGCGCTTCCAACAGTCCACAGACGGTCGCTCTAACGGGCGTAGGCCTTGCCGCGATCACGATGGTGCCGGCGAGTGTAACGTTTGCCAATCAGACCGTGGGAACAACGAGCGCTCCCTCGCAGGTCACGCTAACCAATAATTTCAGCCAGAGCGTGTCCATCTCCTCGGTTTCGGCGAGCGGAGATTTCGGTGTCGCCAGCAACACATGCACTAGTCTCGGCACGGGGGCGCAATGCCAGATCGGGGTCAGCTTTGCTCCGAAAGCCGCGGGGGTACGTAGCGGCACTCTCTCGATCTCCGACAGCGCACCCGGCAGTCCAAGCCTGGTCGCACTTAGCGGAACCGGCGCTTTGGCAGGCACAGCGACCATGGCCCCTGCCACGGTGGATTTTGGCAATCACTACGTTGGCAGCGGCACCGCTTCCCATGTAGTAACGATCACGAACACGCAGACTGTTCCTCTGAACATCACCGCTGTCAAAATCTCTGGAGGGAATGCTGCGGGGGACTATACGGAAGCCATCATATGGCAGCTGAAGCAGCCATTGCCTCCTGGGGGAAGCTGCACCATCAATGTCAGATTTTGGCCGTCGGCTGTGGGAACGCGCACGGCCACGTTGTCAGTCACCGACAGCGCTTCCAACAGTCCACAGACGGTCGCTCTAACGGGCGTAGGCCTTGCCGCGATCACGATGGTGCCGGCGAGTGTAACGTTTGCCAATCAGACCGTGGGAACAACGAGCGCTCCCTCGCAGGTCACGCTAACCAATAATTTCAGCCAGAGCGTGTCCATCTCCTCGGTTTCGGCGAGCGGAGATTTCGGTGTCGCCAGCAACACATGCACTGGTCTCGGCACGGGGGCGCAATGCCAGATTGGGGTCAGCTTTGCTCCGAAAGCCGCGGGGGTACGTAGCGGCACTCTCTCGATCTCCGACAGCGCACCCGGCAGTCCAAGCCTGGTCGCACTTAGCGGAACCGGTGCGCCAGGCGGCAATCGGGCAGAAATTCAACACGTGGTCATCATCTTCCAGGAAAATCGCACGCCCGACAATCTCTTTCAGGATCCCGTACTGATCGGGAGAGGCGCCGACATTGCCAGCAGCGGGCTCAACTCGGCGGGGCACATAATCGCGCTCACTCCCATGAACCTGGGCTCTCAAGGTCCTAGCCCGCAGAACTACGACCTTGATCATGGACATAAAGCATTTCTGGATATGTATGACGGCGGCAAAATGGACGGCGCCGACAAGATCTCGGTGGAGTGCTACAACGCCACGCCCTGCCCGCTCCCGAATGCGCAGTTCACTTATGTGTTGCCTTCCGATGTGGCCCCCTATTTCCAGCTGGCCGAACAGTACACCTTCGCGGATCGCATGTTTCAAACCAACCAGGGACCGAGTTTTCCGGCCCATCAATTCATAATTTCGGGGACTTCTGCCCCCACAGCTACTAGCAGTTCGTTTGATGTGACGAATGCCGGGGGAGGGACAGGGAATGGTTGTATAGCTACCCCCGGTGCCTCGGTCGGCATTATCGATCCTGTTGGCAAATCGAGCTTGATGTTCCCTTGCTTTGAGCACCCCACGCTTACCGACTTGCTGGAGGCTGCCGACCTCAGTTGGCGCTACTACACACCCAGCGCGGGGGGCCTCTGGACCGGGCCGAACGCGATTGAGCACATGTGCGGACCCAATGTGCCGCCACCGAACGCGACCGCCTGCGTAGGAGCGGATTGGACCAACCACGTGATAATAAACACCAAAGCGGTCCTCACGGACATTGCGAATGGGAAACTCGCCACAGTGAGCTGGGTAATGCCGACCGCCTTAGCATCGGATCACGCTACCATGAATAATGGGTCAGGGCCGTCGTGGGTGGCTTCCATCGTGAACGCCATCGGTGCCAGTCCCTACTGGTCGAATACCGCCATTTTCGTCACGTGGGATGACTGGGGCGGCTTTTACGACCATGTGGCGCCTCGAGTCGTCAATGACGGAATAAGTTGGGGATCGGCCTCCGTCTACGGCTTCCGGGTGCCACTGATCGTGGTCTCACCCTATGCCAAAGCCGGGTACATTTCTCACGTGACACACGACTTCGGAAGTATCTTGAGCTTCGTGGAGCAGACCTTCGGCCTGCCATCACTCGGGTATGCCGATGCCTATGCAGATGATCTTTCCGATTGCTTCGACTTCAACCAGGCACCGCACGTATTTCAGACGATCAGTGCCCCTCTGAAAGCGGAACACTTTCTCAACTCCAAGCTGCCGGAAACTGGCCCGGATGATGACTAACGCGGCGCCCGGCGGCGCCGCGCCGCACCAGTCACCGCTTGTGCAACGTAATTGCGAAGCAGTTGCGGGAGCTTTGTTTCTGAGCCAAGGGGCCAAGCCAGTTACCTTCCGCTTGCACTGATGGCGGTGGCGCGCACGGCACGGTTGACCTATCATGATCTCATCATCATCGGGAGCGGATGCGGTTCGCTCCGGTGAGGCCGCGAGTGGGTCAATTCGGAGATAAATTCCGCAAAGCGCGAGAGGCGAAGAAAATTTCGCTCGATGACGCGTCGAACGTCACCAAGATCAGCGCGCGCATGCTGCAGGCGATCGAAGAGGAGAAATTCGATCTGCTGCCGGGCGGCGTGTTCAACAAGGGATTCATTCGGGCGTACGCCAAGCACCTGGGGATTAACGACGAAGAAGCGGTGACGGAGTATCTGGGGTGTCTGCGGCGGGCGCAAATCGAGGCGCAGGCGGCGTGGGAGCCTCCCAAGCGCGCCGTTGCGCCAGCGAAGCGGCCGTTCGTGGCACCGACCCGCCGAGACGAAAAAGCGCATAGCCCGGCGCAGGTGGAAGAGCTTCCCGAGTTGCAATTGCCGCGAGAGGAGCATGTGCGTCCGCCACGCCAGAAGTATCTGGCGGGGAATGACGGCGGAATTTCGTGGAGGCTGTGGGCGGTTGTCGCGGTTGTGATGGTGCTGGCATTTGTGCTGTGGCGGCGACACTCGCGGGCCGGCGTGGAGGACGAGGCGTCGCGAGCGCCTGCCCCCGTGACACAGACTGTGCCCGCGGCCGAGTCTGCATCGCCATCGGCACCAGCACCGGGCACGGCACCGCCTGATCCGCGTTCTGCGGTTCGATCTGGCACAGCAGGAAGTGCGGCAACGCATGCGCCGGCGCCCGGCAAGGCAACATCTCCGGCGCCGCAATCTGCCGATGGCGCAGGTTCGGAGGATCGTTCAGCCGCGTCAGAATCGGCGAAACCGGCCCCCGACGACGAGAACAACGTTGCGGCTCGCGCGGTTGAGACGGCTCCCGTGGCGGCCGCGGCACCGCTCAGGCTCGTGATCCGGGCTACCGAGAATTCCTGGATTTCGGTATCGGCCGACGGAAAGACCGTGAACCAGGAAACGCTCATCGCGCCGGCGCATGCGTCGGTGCGCGCGAGCCGTGAGATCGTCGCCAAGGTAGGGAATGCTGCGGGCGTGACTTTTCTGTGGAACGGGAAAGAGATTCCGGCGCAGGGGGAAGAGGCGGAAGTGAAGACGTTTGTGTTCGACGCGGTGGGAATGCGGGTCATCGCGACTGGTCAGGGACCCACGCAGAATCAGTAGTGTGAAATCGGCTCCTATCTCCAGGATTGGAAATCCCCACCCCTCGACAATCTCAGGCCAGGCTTTCTCGCGCCAAAAACGCGCGAGAAATGAGGCACCCGGCCTTTCCTCAATTTCAACTCATCATCTTCAATTGTTCTTTTTCTGCAACGTGATGGTGAATTGCCCTTTGCAGGTGTTGGCGGGATCGTCGAAGGCATCGCCGGAGCGGTCGCCTTCGGAGGCATGGAAGTAGAGGCCATGCTTGAGGCGGTCGGGAAGGCCGGTGAAACGGGCTTTGCCATCGATGTTGGTGCCGAGTTCGAGGTCGAGCTTGCGGGCGCTCATGAATCCATAGGCGATGTGGACTTTGACCTTGGCGGCATACACGGGGGCGCCACTGGCGTCGGTGACGGTGAAATCGGCGGAGCAGGGGCCGATGCCGCCGTCGAGGACGGGGACGGCCTTGGGATCGGGTTGCTGGGGCGCAGTGGTCGACGGCGGATTAGTTTGCGGTGTATTAGTCTGCCCCAGGGCGCAGCCGCTGAGGGTAAGGGCAAGACACAGTCGAAGGGTGAATTCTGAGAGAGATTTTACGTTCATAAGGATAAGAATATCCCTTCCGTCAACCCCGGCGGAGGGACGGTAAGAGCTTTATCTAGTTGGCGTTAGAGGTTCCTATTACCTCCGTTCATTGCTCCGATGCGAAAGTGACGAATATAATTTTTTAAACCGCCACCGTCTTAACTGAGGAACAAACGGAATTTTCTGCATGCCTGAGGCCGGCACTCAATTGACGCGCCACAGCCAGGAGCTGACGATTTTTCACGACGTGGCCAAGACGCTCACGTCGTCGCTGGACCTCGACTCCATTCTGCAAACCATCATGGAGAAGATGGCGGAATATTTCCGTCCGGATACGTGGTCGTTGCTGATGGTGGATGAGGCGCGCGACGAACTCTATTTCGCCATCGCGGTAGGTGACAAAGCCGAAGCGTTGAAGGATGTCCGGCTCAAGGTGGGCGAAGGCATTGCCGGATGGGTGGCGAAAAACGGAGAGGCGCGGATCGTCCCGATGTGCGCAACGACCCGGTGTTTGCCAGCCGCGTGGATGAGACGACCCAGTGGGAGACGCGGTCGGTGATCTGCGTGCCGCTGCGCTCGAAGTTGCGAGTGCTGGGTGTGATCCAACTGGTGAACGTTGAGATGTCAAAGTTCACTCAGGCGGAATTGTTCTTCCTGCAGGCACTATGCGACTACGCAGCGATTGCGATCGAGAACGCGCGCTGGGTGGAGAAGATCCAGGAACTGACGATCACCGACGATTGCACGGGACTCTACAATGCGCGGCATCTTTATAAGACGCTGGAAACTGAGGTATACCGCTCGTCGCGTTTCGGCTACGAATTCAGCATTCTGTTCATCGATCTGGATCATTTCAAGGCGGTCAACGACACCCACGGACATCTGATCGGGAGCAAACTGCTGGCGGAGATCGGGTATTTGGTCAAGGCGCAACTGCGGCTGATTGATTTTGCGTTCCGCTACGGGGGCGATGAGTTCGTGGTGTTGCTCCCGCAGACCTCGAAAGATCAGGCTCTGGTGGTGGCGAAGCGGTTGCGCGAGGCGTTGCGCGACAGCACGTTTTGCCGCGATGAAGGCCTGAACTTGAACATTCGCGCCTCTATCGGTCTGGCCACGTATCCGCACGATGCGCGCACCGCGCACGATGTGATCCGGCAGGCCGATGGAATGATGTATATGGTGAAGAATTCGACCCGCGACAATATTGGAATCGCGCAGCGGGGAGTGTTGGAGAAGTAGACTGTTCTTCTGCCGGCTGCCGATTTCTCGACCGGGCGGGACCTTCCATCAGGCGGTCAGAATCGACAGAATCAGACGGCGCCCAATTCCTATCAAATTGCGCCCCTCGCAAAACTAAAGTAGCCTTGTACCTCAATTTCCTGGGCAGGGAGATGGAGAGGATCCTCGATCTCGGGTGCGGCGCGGGCGATTCCTGGCGTGGGCTTCGGATGGAGGCGGAGCACTGGCAAGTGATCGGCCTCGACATGCAGCGGGATCGAGTTCAGATCGCGCATCACAAGTACAACGCGCGGGGCTGGCGCTACCTCTGCGCTCGCGGGGAGAGCATTCCACTGGCCGACGCCAGCGTGAACGGCGTGTTCTGCGAGGTGGCATTGCCGTACATGCACATTCCTCGCGTGCTGGCCGAACTGCACCGTGTCTTGGCTCCCGGGGGCTGGCTGAGAGCGACCTTGCACCCGCCGAGCTTTACCTGGGGCGAACTGAAGATGTGCTTTCCCAACCCCAGGCAGACCTTGTTTCGTGTCCTCGTGCTGTTGAATGGGATGGTCTTGCACTGCTGTGGCTTAGTGTGCGGCGAGTCGCTGTTCGAAAGCCTGCGACGTTCGCGTTCAGTGAGGTTGGGCGTCTGGTTTCGGCGCAGAGGCTTTTGCGTCCGGCTTCCACGGGTTGGCGTTGGCTGGGGCCTTGGGGTTTACGCCGAAGTCCCAGACATAGATGTTCATTCCTTCTTTGCCCAGCATTTCCACCACAGCATACTCTCCGGGGGGTAGCGGTTCGGTGGGCGTGAGTTTCAGCCAGCCTCCGGTCACGCGATCGATGGTGGTCTTCACGAAGTGCTGCTCCTGGCTGATTTTTCCGGTGGGGGCGCGTTTGAAGTCGCCCACGATGCGCTTGCCATTCTTGACCTCGGTGCGAACGATGCGAAAACGGTCAAAGGGAACGATGGGCTGCTGAGGCTGTTGGGGTTGTTGGGGCTGCGGAGCCTGAGGCTCGACAGGGCCCGGTTGGCTTTCGATTTGCATCGTCCGACTGGCGGTGTCGGCGCTGATGTAGAACGAGGGCACGCCAACGTGGGACTGCACGGTGGCGTGGGCGCCGTCGAGTTCGACGGTCTGCTTAACGCTGGCGATCGGGTTGACGGCGGCACGGAAGATGTTGCCCTTGTTCTGGTGGTTCACGTCACCAGCCGTTTGTTGAATCTCGACGAGCTGGGGCTCGCCCTGAAAACTGTCGAGCAGGAAGACACCGGTATCTTCGGGCAGGCGGAGTCCGGGAGCGACTTGGGGGAGTTGCGCGTCATCGAGTTCCTGCTCGTGTGCGGCTTCCTTGTCGAGTTGTATCGCTTCTGGGGCGGCTGCCCCCGCGGCGCGTTCTTTCTCGTACTTTTCGGTGGCGGGCCAGTCGACCAGAGAGGTGGGCATTTCCTCCCATTCGCCGCGCTCGGCGCTCATGTAGCGGACGCGCTGGCCTTTGACCTCATACTTGGTGACGAGCTGGTAGGACCCGTCTTTAAGGAAGAGGCGGCGGGCCAGTTCCTGCGCGGACGTTGGCGCCGTTAGCAGGAGGGTGGCAGTGAGTAGCGTAGCCGGGAAGAATCGGCTGTATCGCTTCATGGCTCCATTGTACGATTGCCGTGTCCTGGCGAGTACTGAAGCTTGTGCGCGGACGATTCAACCTGCGCTACGGGAAGGGCCCGATCAACAACGGACCAGTCGTTGTAGTATGCTGTTCGCGAACATACTCAAACATGAAAACCAGATTGATCCTCGTGCCGGGCTTTGCATGTTTGCTTTGCGCGGCTGCCTCGGGCCAGGCGAGTCCCGCGCCGGCCAATTTGCAGTATTCGGCGCAGGGAAGGCCGGCCAGCGCCGGCGTTTCTGCGCAAGGGGGACAGCCTGTCTCCTACGCGTCGGTGTCGCAGCTGAATGGATTGCTGGGCCAACTGGAAGAGACGTCGAAGAACACGCAGGCCGACCTGGTCAGGCTGCGCATTGAGCACTGGAAGACGGACAGCAACTCGAAGAAGACGGCGCTGGCCAACGTGGATTCGGTTCAGAGGAATCTGCAGGGAGCCTTGCCTGAGATCATTGCCGGATTGCGGTCCGCGCCCGAGGATTTGCCGGCGACCTTTAAGCTCTATCGCAACCTGGATGCGCTGTACGACGTGTTGGGAAACGTGGTCGAGTTGGCCGGAGCTTTCGGATCGAAGGACGATGTGCAGACGCTGGCGAATGATCTGAGCGCATTTGAGAACACTCGCAAGCAGATGGCGGAGCGCATCGAAACGCTTTCGTCGGCTAAGGAAGCGGAAATCGTACGACTGCGGGCGGACTTGAAGACGGCGCAAGCGGCGATTCCCGTGGAGCCTCCCAAGAAGATTATCGTGGACGACAACGAACCGCCGAAGAAGCCTCCGTTGAAGAAGAAGCCCGTTGCGAAGCCCAAAACCACGACGCCGGCGGACAAACCGGCGACCGGGCAGACGCAGAACCCGCCTGCTCAACAGCCGGCACCGACCAAGCCGCAGTAGAGCTTCCGGCTGGAGACGTGGCAAGCAACGTCTCTACGGACACAGCCTCGGAATCTGTTACTCTTCCCACCGCATCTACATTGCACCTCACATGAATCCGCATGGCAGCGTCGTCGCGGTGGTCTTCGGTATCGCCATCATCTGGGCGGTGTTGCTGGATGCGTTTGAAACGGTTGTGCTGCCGCGGCGGGTTCTGCGGCATTTCAGGCTGACGGCGTATTTCTACCGGCGGACCTGGATTCCATGGCGAAGGGTTGCGAGCTGGATCAAGAACAGTTCACGGCAGCAGAATTTTTTGGGATATTTCGGGCCATTCTCCCTTATTCTGCTTCTCGGTTTCTGGGCGGCGGGGCTGATCCTCGGCTTTGCTCTGATTCAATACGGGGTTGGCGGGCACGAACAGCTCAGCAAAGAGCCTCTCACGTTCGGCAAGATCGTTTATCACAGTGGCGAGACTTTCTTTACCCTGGGCTACGGTGACATCGTGCCGACGTCGGGGGTGGCGCGGGCGCTGTCGGTGATCGAAGCCGGGATGGGTTTCGCCTTTCTGGGTGTGGTCATCGGATACATTCCCGTGGTCTACGCGTCGTTCTCACGCCGCGAGATTCAAATTTCCATGCTGGATGCTCGGGCGGGATCGCCTCCGACGGCCGCCGAGTTGCTGGCGAGGCTGGCTGGGCGCTCGGACGATCCGGGAATGGACCAGAAGGTCTTTGACGAAGTGCTGCGCGACTGGGAACGCTGGGCGGCGGAGTTGCTGGAGAGCCAGATTTCGTATCCGGTGCTCACGTTCTTTCGGTCGCAGCACAGCAATCAGTCGTGGCTGGCGGCGCTGACCACCATGCTCGATGTGACGTCGCTGGTGCTGACGGGGATTGAAGGCGTGCATCCGGGCCAGGCGAAGTTGACCTTTGCCATGGCTCGCCATGCGGCGGTGGATCTGGCGCAGGTGGTGAATGCGAGGCACGATCCGGAAGCGCCCGATCGGTTGCCGGATGCCGAGTACGAGGCTTTGCGCGGGGCACTGGCCGCAGCCGGGCTGCGACTGCGAAGCGACGAATATGGCAGGGACAAACTGGCGAAGCTACGCTCGATGTATGAACCGTATGTGCATGCGACCGGGCGCAACCTGATGTTAACGCCGCCGCCGTGGAGGCGTCCGGAGAAGACGCGCGACAATTGGCAGGCAGGGCCGTGGGACCGCGTGATTCAGGCGCGAGGGCTGGGGAAGTTGGGGGCGAGAACGCAACCGGGCGAGGACCATTTTTGAGGCAAGGAGACGTGGCCCTTGTGATACGCGCCGGAAAGTGATATTGAGCAGCGTGATAGACGGTTAGGCGGGAGGATGTCATGGCGCCTTGTGGGATTCCTCGGATCGATGATTTGAATTCAGGAGCGGCGTCTGCGACCCCGATCGGGCCGAGCGACACGGATACGAACTCCATAGGATTAGTGCAGCAGATGCTTGCCGGGCAGGGACAGACGGGGCTGCCCAACCTGTTGAGCCCGGACTTTGGGGTTTTCGGGCCGCGTACGATAGCGGCGGTGCAGAATTTCCGTGCCCAGCAGGGCCTGCCCGCAGGAGATCACATCGATGCGCAGTGCCTGCAGACGCTGGTGCAGGCAGCCGCGCCTGCGGCGGTGGCGTCGCGTGGGTATATGACCCTGGTGCTGGACTGTTCGTACACCGGGCTGGCGAAGATTCTGAGCGTGGTGGCGCAGATGGAGGGCGCCGGCAAATTTGGCGCCCTGAATCTGAATACGGATAAGGCAGGATTGTCGTTTGGCCTGATTCAGTGGGCACAAAAGCCGGGCCGGCTGGAGGAGATCCTGCAGGCGTTTTCAGCGGCGCGTCCGGCCGACTTCGCAAATATTTTCGGGGGAGGCGCCGCGAACCTGGCTGCGCAACTCATCGCTCACACACGACTGCACAACGGAGGCGTGGATCCGGCGAGCGGGCAAACCATTAATGGTGCGTTCGATCTTGTGAACGAACCGTGGGTGAGCCGGTTCCGGCAGGCTGCGCAGTTCAAGCCGTTTCAGCAGGTCCAGGTGCAGACGGCGGTGAACGATTTCGCCGCGTCATGGAGCCGGATGCAGCAGTATGCGCCGCAATTGACCTCGGAGCGAGCAGTGGGATTCATGCTCGATCTGGCGAATCAGTTCGGGGACGGAGGAGCGCGGAGAGTCTTTCAAGCGGTTGTGCAAGACGGCATGGCGCTGGGCGATTTATTGCAGGCCATGGCCGATGAATCCGTGGCACGCATGCAGGATCCGTTTAAAGCGGGGACGCAGGCGCGGCGGCAGCACTTCATTGCGACCACCTTCCTGTCCGATGGTCCGTTTACCAACTCAGACAACCAGCCGGTTGCCGCGTAGAAGGGCAATTTCGTCTGTTAAGATCGCCTCTTCATGAAACATACGGGCGAGAACGTGGTGCGCATTGAGGCCGAGGCCTTGCGGGCGCTCGCTGACCGCATTGCCGGGCCGATGGCGGCGGCGTTTCAGTGCGCTATACAGCTGATGTATTCCTGCAACGGGCGCGTGGTGGTGACCGGCATGGGGAAGAGCGGCCTGATCGCGCGCAAGATTGCCGCCACTCTGAGTTCAACGGGGACGCCGGCGCTGTACCTGCATCCGGTGGAGGCGCTGCACGGGGACCTGGGAATGGTGGTGCGCGGGGATGTGGTGCTGGCGCTTTCGGCGAGTGGAGAGACGGAGGAGATTCTGCAGTTGCTCGCGACGATTAAGCGGTTGCAGGTGCCGCTGATTGCGATGACGGGGGATGAGATTTGCGGGGATCGCCACCCGTCGAGCAGCGGGAATATTGGGACTGCCTTGTCGGCGGAGCGAAGTCAAAGTCCTCACCCTGTCTCGCAAAGACCGCGAGACAAGGGTGGGGCACCCCCATCCATTTCTACGTTGGGGGCGGCAGCGGATGTGGCGCTGGATTGTTCGATTGCACAAGAAGCGTGCTCCCTGGGGCTGGCGCCAACGGCTTCGACTACGACGATGCTGGCCCTGGGGGACGCGCTGGCGGTGACGCTGAGTGAGCGGCGCGGCTTCAAGGAAGAAGATTTTGCCAATCTTCACCCGGGGGGAAAGTTAGGGAAACGGCTGGCGCGGGTGGAGTCGCTTATGCACACGGGGGATGCGCTTCCGCGGGTGACGCCGCAGACAAAGATGCCCGACGTCATTTATGAGATGTCGCGGAAGAAGCTGGGCGTGACCGCCGTGGTTGAGGGCGTCCGACTGGTGGGCATCATCAGCGACGGAGACTTGCGGCGACTGCTGGAGAAGCGTGGGAAAGACGTGATGGATCTGACTGCGGGCGAGGCCATGACACGAGACCCGAAGACCATTGCTGGGGCTGAATTCGCCGCGACCGCTTTGGCGCTGATGGAAGAAAAGAAGATTACCTCGCTGATGGTAGTGGGTGGGGGAGGGAAGCTGGAAGGGATCGTGCATCTGCATGATCTGTGGACGACAGAACTGGTTTGATCGAGGTGTGTCATGTATCACTACGATCCCAATACGGCGCTGGAAGAATTGACGGAAGACGCGACGTTGCCGAATCCGGTGCATGTGCGCGACATGATTCTGCGCAAGAAGCTCACGGCGGACAAGTCGCTGGAGTTGAACCGGCTGTTCGTCGAGTATCAGAAGTTTTTCGGCGAGGCGCAGAAACTGGGGAAAGACATTCTGAAACAGCTTGCGGGATAGTCTCGAGTCCGTAGCCCCGAGTCCGTATCCCGAGTCAAGCACTTGCGGAATAGCGGCCACAGTTATCCTGGGAACCCGAGCGAGGCTGTTCCATGCTTCGAGGCCTAGTGCGGCAGTTTGCACAGAACCCATCAAGTAATGAAACCAAAGAACGAAAGTCGCTTACCCCGTGCGCTAAGCGCGAGTTCGACTTAAGCACGGCTGTTAGGTAGCTTCCAGTCAGTTTCTGCTCGGACAGGTAATCATCGAGTACTCGCCAGCCCGTAGTGGATCATCTCGTAGATGGGGGGTGCTACGGCGTTGGGGCCGCCGATAAAACGGAATTGGAGGTAGTCCAACCCGAGGAGTGCGCCCACGGCAGGCGCTTCTGAATGCCAGTCTTCACGAGAGCGTTTATTCCGGCAGGCCACGATCATGGCAATGGCTCCGCCGATGTGGGCTCCGACAAACACCTTCGAACGGAAAACTTCTTTGTTAGTTCGGAGCGGTGGGTCATACGCGCCACGGTAGGTCCAGAAGTGCACGGAGGAAG
Organism: uncultured Acidobacteriaceae bacterium; assembly: GCA_963819035.1. Taxonomy (GTDB): domain Bacteria; phylum Acidobacteriota; class Terriglobia; order Terriglobales; family Acidobacteriaceae; genus Sulfotelmatobacter. Next base: position 81,431 of record CAWFUU010000034.1, read on the forward strand.
GGTCCCGTTCGGGTTGCGTACCCGATTCGGGCAAAGTAGGGTACTGCCCAATCAACTTGTGCAGCCACTCGGGGCAGGGTTTGCCGTTGCGCTCCGTGCAGGTGGTTGTCTGCTTGGCGGAGGGGGCGTCGGAAAGGCCGGCAGTGTTTGACGCCGGAGAAGGAGGAACTGTCTCCTGGCAGTTGGTGACTGTTGTGCAAAATATAAAGCCGAGAAGAGCTAGAACCAAGGCGGGACAAATTCCGTATTTCGCGATTGCTCCGTTGGGCGTGGCGTGTTGGCGTTTCCGTCAGAGGCCACGTTACTCAGAGCAACCTAGGGACTTTTCTTGATTGGAATTTTCGAAGAAAGTCCCTTCGTTTCTTAGGGCCGCACGCCTCAGGAAACCTCGAAATTCGCCTGTTTCGCAGAACCTTCGATCTTCGCCGCGAACCCCACCTGCATGTTCTGACTGGGGTTCACATGTCCTTCAGTGTGGTATTCAAGATCCAGCGAAGTGAGGAGGATAATCTCGCGCATTACACGTTGGCTCGATCGCCGATTACTCAATGCAGGTTTCCTGTATCACTGCGAACAATACGGCTCTGGAAGAATTGACTGAGGGCGTGACTTTGCCGAACTCGGTCCAAGTGCGCGACATGATTCTGCGTAAGAAGCTCACGGCCGATAAGTCACTGGAGTTGAACCGGCGGTTATCGAGTATCAGGAGTTTCTCGGCGAGGCGCAGAAACTGGGGAAAGAGATTTTGAAGCAGCTAGTTGCGTAGTGCCAAGTGAGGTGGCTTGGCCCTGAGTGAAAACGGCCGAACCGGGGTCGCAGCGAACTTCTAAGGGGTCTGGGCTACGCGTTTTTCTTCAGCCCGCTGGAACTCAGAAACGTTCTCGCGATGGTGGAAGTCTTGGCTTGGAAGCCCTGCAAGTCGAAAGCGCCGGAGTCTCTGGCTGGATAGACGACAGCGCTGGCCCCTCCCTCGATCTGCAACATGTCTGTGCGTGGGAGGTTTCCCAGGAACGCCAGCAGGGCAGGGGTGAATAGCTGCCGCAGGCTGGCTTCGTCTTCCGGGGACGCGACCAGCATGCAATTGCGGGAGAAGTCGGGGTTGGAGTCGAAATCGATGGTTTGGCCCTTGTGGGTGAGTTTCATTACCGCTCGGAGCACTGGGTTGTTCGGCACTACCTGGAATTTCGGCAGGCGCAGATCGTGGGAAAATGCGGCAACCGTCTGGGTCTGGTTGTTTTTTCCGTTGCGCCACGAGTAATCGAACAGGCTGGCGGAGAGTCCGGCATAGCTGCCAGTCATGATGTTTTTGTATTGTTCGCGGTTCCCCTGGAATAGTGAGGTCTGCAACCAGGGTGCCTGCGAGGGATCGACCACGTGTTTCCCTGGAAAAGAAAGCCGATCGACTGAGCTGCTGCGGCTAGATGCTGCGTCCGCTTCTTCTTAACGAAAATGAGTGCAGCAACAATGGCGGCGAAAGTGGCTATAAAGGCCACCAGTGCCATCGCGTTTGAGTTCATGTCCGCCCCTCCGCAGGGCAACGCATCTTAGCTTAGAAACCGTGGTGGATCAAATGTGGAGCGGAATTGTCGGGCTTCGCTCAGGGCAAGCTGAGGTGGCTGTCCCCCATGAGCCGTTCTGCTGCAATCATTTACAATCAAGAATTCTTTTACCATCGGGAACTCAACTATGCATCGTTGGTCAGAACTGTTTATTCCTACATTGCGCGAGGCGCCGGCGGACGCCGAAGTGGCTTCGCATAAATTTCTTGTGCGGGCGGGCTACATCCGACAGCTTGCGGCAGGAATCTACTCTTACTTGTTCTTGGGCAACCGGTCGTTCAACAAGATCATGGCCATTGTGCGGCAGGAGATGGACCGGATCGGGCAGGAGTTTTATTTGCCGGCGCTGCATCCGCGGGAGATTTGGGAGGCGAGCGGGCGCTGGGGGCTCATGGGCGACAACCTGTTCCGGCTGAAAGACCGCAAGGGCGGCGACATGTGCCTGGGCATGACGGAAGAGGAAGTCATGACCGAGATCGCCCGCAAGGAACTGCGCAGCTACAAGCAGCTGCCGCAGATCTGGTATCAGATTGCGCCCAAGTTTCGCGATGAACCGCGGCCGAAGGCGGGCCTCTTGCGCGTGCGTCAGTTCATGATGAAGGACGCGTATTCGTTCGACATCGACGCAGCGGGACTGGACGTTTCTTACAAGAAGCACTACGAAACGTACTGCCGGATTTTTGACCGCTGCGGGCTGAAGTACATGGTGGTCGAAGCTGATTCGGGGGCGATGGGCGGGAAGGAGTCGCACGAGTTCATGGTGCGGACTCCGGCGGGGGAAGACCAGATTGTGAGCTGCGATGGTTGCCATTACGCAGCGAATATGGAGAAGGCCACGTCGAAGTTGGAGGCGGTGGCCGACCTGGCTTCCGAAGGGGACGGGAAGCCGCTGCTGGTGCACACTCCGGGGCAGAAGACGATTGAAGATGTCGCGAAGTTTCTAGGGGTGTCGCCGAAGAACAAGATCAAGACACTGGCGCTGATGGCAGACGAAAAGGACGCGGCGGGCAAGACGAGGTCGCGGGCCATTGTGGTGCTGATGCGTGGCGATCATCAGCTTAACGAGGCGAAGCTCAACGCCACGGTCGCAACCGCGACGCGCCCGATGGAGGAGGCGGAGATCGAGGCGCTGTTCAAATCCCCAGCGGGATATCTGGGGCCGATGGGGATTGAGTGGGCCCTGGATCGCAAGAAGGATGCCGACAAGCCCGTGCTGCTCGTGGACAAGGCGCTCGAGGGGCGGGCGAATCTGATCGGGGGGGCGAACCAGAAGGACTACCACCTGAAGAATCTGACGCCCGGGAAGGATTTTCATCCGACGGCGTACGCCGATTTGCGTGCGGTCACGGCGGGAGAGGCTTGTCCGAATTGCGGCAAGGCGCTGCGCATTGATACTGCGGTTGAGATCGGGCACATCTTCAAGCTCGGCTACCGCTATTCGGAGTCCATGGGGGCGCGCGTGCTCGACAAGAACGGCAAGGAAGTGACGCCGATCATGGGAAGCTACGGGATTGGGATTGAGCGCATCCTGACGGCGGCGGTGGAGCAGGGGAATGACGAGAACGGGTTCTGGCTGCCGGCGGCGATCGCGCCTTTTGAGATCGTAGTCGCGCCGGTCAACATGAAGGACGAGCCGGTGAAGGCGGCGGCGGAAGACATTGCGAAGCGGCTGGAGGAGGCGGGATACGACGTGATCCTGGATGACCGGGACGAGCGGCCGGGGGTGAAGTTCAAGGACGCCGATTTGGTCGGTATCCCGTTTCGAATCACCGTGGGAAAGAAGGTTACCGAAGGCACTGTGGAAGTCGTTTTACGTTCGACTCGTGAAGTGCGCGATGTTACGATCACGGCGATCGTCGAATATTTTCAGGGAGTGCTCCGCCGGACGGGATGACCCTGTTCCCGGTCCCGGCAGAGCGGACTGCGGGACATGGGAACTGTTAAAGCGATTATCGGGTTTCTTGCCATCATCGGCCTGATCTATGCCGGGTTTCAGATTATTCCGCCCGAGCTGAATAATTATTCGTTTACGGACGATTTGCGCAATATTGCGATGATGGGCGGTTCCAATCCCCACGAGACCGATCAGTCCCTGGTCGAATCCGTCATCAAGAAGGCCCAGGACCACGACATTCAGTTGACTCCCGAGCACGTCACGCTGCAACGGATCGGGACACCGGGAGCTCCGGCCGTCTACTTGGCGGTTGATTACAGTGTGCCGGTGAACCTGCCGGGGTATTCCTTCACGTTACATTTCAATCCTTCGAGCGGAAACAAGGGCTTCTAAGCGCGGTCTCCGGCGGGCGTTGCGAATTGGCCTGGACGGGATGCGCGTGGGCAAAGTCAAAGTTGTCCTCGGTTGCGGGCTGTTCGCGTTGCCGGCGAGCACGGGCTGGCAAATCGGCGCCTGCGAATTTGCCAACTACAAACTGTAAGACGAACTGAAGGATCTCGCGCCACTGAACGCCCGCGCGTATTGGGCTGGCAGCCAGTTCCGACGATGACCTGCGCGAGGCGGTCATTGGCAACGCTCAGGGCGATGATATCGCACTCGAACCGGGCCAGATTGCCGTAGAGCGGTCGGGATCCGGTGAGGTTCCGGTGGTTTTCCTTGCTGCGGACTACAGAGCGCGCATCGCCCTGTCTGGATACACGTTCACACTTTACTTCAAGCCGACGAGTGGAAACCGGCGGTAGGTAGCGGGGGGCGAACCTGCCACGAGACTGTGTTCGTCCGGTTAACCTTCGCCCTGAAGGAGTGTGATCAGGATCGGCACTAGAGCTCGCAGTCCAATCAGAGGGCAAAAACAAATGCAGCCCGCGGAGTGGGCTGCATGTGAATCAGCGAGTTTGTTACCGCAGTACGCGGAGGCTGCTCCGCCTATCGGTTTACTTCGTCGGACCGCACTGGCCCTGCATGTTGGGCTGCCCGCTGGCGGCGGATGCGAGAGGAATGAAAACAGGATTCGATGCAAAGCCGCGGTATGTTGCTACGATCTTATACCAGCCACTGAAAGCCCAACCAGGTGTCTTGGGGTCGCCGGTCGTGCTCACCCACGAGCAGATTCCCGGGTCCACGGCCGTCACCATGCCGGTCTTGTCAATGGTCATCGTCAGTGGAGGGGTCGGCATAGCGTAGTTGATGCCTACTCCTGTGCTGTAATCGGTGAAGTAGCCCTCGGCTGTCACCGCGTAAGTGGCGTAATTGGTTTGATCGATCAACTTGCCGCTGGTGTAATTGGCCATCACTTGCAACTGAAGGGTCCCGCCAAGGCCTGCGAGGTTGACGGTGCCGGCGCCACCCGCGCCCGAGACTTGCATGCTGACGGACGCGATCTTGTCGCTGGTACCGCAGCCGGTGGAGAGTAGCGAAATGACACCAAGAAGTGTAGCCAGAATTTTTGTGCGCTTCACTGGAAAGAATCCTCCGCGAGATTTCAATTCGCATGTTGTCAGTTCCGAATTTCGCAAGCAAGGGAAATGTGTGGTTACTAGCGAAACGAATGTTCACGTCCGATGGTCACCGCGAGTGCGAAATGAGTGCAGTGTTCGGTGACCATGTGAGAATTCTTCGCGCCGAGCGGTAGTGCTCGGAGCCGCATGGATACTGGGTAAAATACATGTCCGTGATTTTTAGGGAGCGATGGAGGCGACGCGAAATTCGTCTGATGTTACCTTCGTGTTGAAGGCTGCGCGCGACTCGCGCGGACGACGGTTACCACTCCGGGAAGACCGCGATGGGGGCGAGTTTAGAGATACTTTTTCGCCCCGATGGGGCTGGTTCTTCTCCCAACCACCTCCCCACGGTTCACGGCCCTTCAGCAACCTCGGGGCAAGCTGTGGGCCTCATTCTGTCGCCGCCCTTCGGCTTCGCTCAGAGCAGGCTTCGCGACTGGAAACCGCTGGCAAATTCCGCTTGCTTTTCCGGCGGGCTTGGTACTTATCTCATCGGACAATGACATTCGTAACGTTGTCATCACGTTACCTTCCTCCTACTATCGCCATGGAGTGAGAGGTTTTCAGGGCCTGGGTCCGCCGCATGTTCGCACGCGAGGTTGGGATCCGGGAAAAGTTTTGAGCCGGGAATTATTTCCTGAGGCCTGCAGCCAGGACGTCCGCAACGGCGCATGAGGTGGAGGCAGTTCATGAGGATTCTGTTTCGAATACTGGTCAGTCTGATGATGATGCTGGCTCTCCTGCTGCTGGCAGGTTGCAGCGGGGCGCCCGGTTGCGGAGCTGCGTCGTTCGGTAATAGTAGTTGTTCTTCAGGCAGCGGTGGCGGTGGGAGTTTTGGCGGCGGCGGAGGCGGCGGAGGCGGAGGTGGTGGAGGCAACGCAACCCCCGCTGCTTTTGTGTATGCAGTGGATCAAATCGGCGGCCAGAACGGCAAGGGCGTCAACGGCACGATCGATGGCTACGATCTGAGCACCAGCGCAAGCACCTTTGTTGCACTTTCCAACTTCAGCGCGCCGACGATTCCCGCGAGTGAGACCGGCGAGGCTATGGTTGTGGTGAATAAGAAATTCGTGTATGCGGTCTTCGAACTCCAGGAGCAAATCGCTGGATGGTCCATTGATGCCACCAACGGCGCTCTTACCGCCTTAAGCGGCTTCCCGCTTACGGTGACACTGAATCTGCCGCTCAACGCAACGGGTCAGTTCCAGATGACGACCGACCCTGGGGGCAATTACTTGTTCATCAGTTCTACCGGGGCGAACGAAATTTTTGTTTATGCGATCGGCACCACCGGTGCGCTGACTGCGGTGCAGGGGTCTCCGTTTGCGAGCGCGATCGAACCGGGGAATATTACGACCGATGGTCTGGGCAGGTTTCTATACGTGTGCGGCGCTGGCACGCACGAAGGGTCAGCCTTTGTGGGGTTTACGATCGGGACCGGCGGGGTGTTGACGCCCATACCGGGCGGTTTGTTCAGTTCCAACATATGGGAATTGCAGGGTGACGCCTCTGGGAGGTATCTGGTCGGGACGAGCGGGAGTTCGAAGTCGGTCAGCGGTTTTGACGACAATCACCTGTATGTATTCAGCATCAACCAGACGACCGGAGTGCCTTCGCCGGCCACTGGATCACCAGTCTCGACGACCTTCTCACCCTTTACGATTGCCGTTCAACCGCCTTCGAGTAACGGTGAATTCATCTACTCATTCAGCCTGAACGATACGGCGACGGGCTACAATGCGATCGAAGCCTTCCAACTCAACACCAGCACAGGGGCATTGACGACAGTCACTGGATCGCCATTCAGCAACGTGTTTCTCGGGTATTGGGGCCAGTTTGATCAGTCGGGAGCGAATCTGCTGGTGTACAGCAACATACTCACTTCGAACGGCACTCAGACCCAACTGGGAGCCCTGGCTGTGGGTTCCGACGGCTCTCTGACTCAACCAATCTCGCCGGTGACTTTGACAACGCCGGGCTACTGGGTCGTGACCAATCCGTAGAGTTTGCATCTGGGAGTGGTGCGTACTATTGACCGCTGTGAGACCCGCATGTACTGCGGGTCTCTTTTCGTTTCTACAGCGAGGGGTACAATAAGGACATCCCTATCCCTTGATCCGCGCAGCGTGGTCGCCCTGTCGTCGAAAGAGTGGAGGTTCCGGACCCCGGGGTGGGGTGACGGAGGATGTTCAAACCTTTTTCCGCGTCACCGCGTCTGAAAGAATACGGCAGAGATCCACGAGCGTACACGCAGAAACGGCAAGACGGTTAGAAGCGCCGAAATCGTGAGCATCAAACTCAAGATCCCGAAGGGAAATGGCGGGACGGCTGGGAAGAAGTTCCGCGGCCTGCCCCGGGACCCGGTGCTGCGCGCGGGGCTGGTTGCCTTTCTGATCCTGGCGGTGGTGTTCACCGTTCTGTTCTCCTACTACTACATCAAGTACGACCGCATTATCGACCGGCGCTTCCGGATACCGGTGTTCAGCAATTCGGCCAAGATTTACGCGCTGCCGCAGACGGTACGGACGGGGGAAAAAATTGAGGTCAAGCAGATTGCCGCGGACTTGCGCCGAGCCGGGTATTCCGAAAAAGATGGCCAGTCGACTCTGGGCAGCTTCCGGCTAGTGAGCGGCGGGATCGAAATCACACCCGGGCCGGAGTCATACCACAGTCCGGAACCGGCTCACATCAGCATTCAGGACGGGCAGGTGGAGGGCATCACCAGCAAGGGGAACGATCTTTCGGCTTACGAATTGGAGCCGCAACTGGTGACCGCGCTGTTCGACGCCGAGCAGCGGTCGAAGAGGCAACTGGTCAAGTACAACGACATTCCTCCGCTAATGGTGCAGGCGGTGCTGGCGATCGAGGACCGGCGGTTCTTCGAGCACAGTGGCGTTAATTTCTTGCGCATGGCGGAAGCCGCATGGATTGATGTGGTGCGTGGACGGCACGAGCAGGGCGGATCGACGATCACCATGCAGCTGTCGCGCGGCTTCTTCCTGACGCCGGAGAAGACGATCAGGCGCAAGCTGATCGAAATGCTGATCGCCGAGGAGATGGAACAGAAGTTCTCCAAGCAGCAGATTTTCGAGTTTTATGGGAACTGGGTGGACCTGGGGCAGCGGGGATCGTTTGCCATCAGCGGATTCGCGGAGGCATCGAAAGCGTACTTCAATAAAGACCTGAAGGACATCACGTTGCCGGAAATGGCGCTGCTGGCAGGATTGATTCAGCGGCCGAGTTATCTTTCGCCCTACCGGCATCCGGAGCGGGCACTGGAGCGGCGGAATCTGGTGCTGGAGACCATGGTCGACACCCACGCGATCACGCGCGAGCAGGCGGACAAAGCCAAGGCGGCACCGCTCAAGCTGGCGCCGCCGAACGTGGAAGCCAGCGACGCGCCGTATTTCGTGGACATGGTGCGCGACTCGGTCATCAACAAGTTCAATGAGCATGAGTTGAACGACCAGTCGTACCGCATCTATACGACCCTTGATCCCGACTTGCAGAAAGCCGCAGCCCAGTCAGTAGAGATGGGCATCAAGCTGGTGGACGATCAGGTCAAGAAGCTGCGCACGAAAAAGGTCAAGGTAGGAAAGAAGTTTGAGACGAAAGTGGAGCCCGGACCGCAGGCGCAGGTGGCGCTGGTGGCGCTCGATCCGCATACGGGCGCGGTGCTGGCGCTGGTGGGCGGGCGCGACTACGGCTGGAGCCAGCTGAACCACGCAGTGGCGAAACGGCCGACCGGATCGATCTTCAAGCCGTTTGTTTACGCGGCGGCCATGAACACGGCGCTGGACGGGTCGCAAACCGTGCTCACGCCGGCCTCGACCGTGACCGACGCGCCTTCCAGCTTTGCCTACGGCGACCAAATCTACGAGCCGCGAAATTATAAAGAGGAATACCACGGGGACGTCTCGCTGCGTTACGCGCTGGCGATGTCGCTGAATAACGCCACCGTGAAAGTTGCCGAGGAAGTCGGCTACGACAAGGTGGCGGACCTGGCGCGGACGGCAGGGATTGCGTCGGTGAAGGCGACGCCTGCGATGGCGCTGGGCTCGTATGACGCTTCGCCAGTGGACATGGCGGGGGCTTATACCTCGTTTTCGAACAATGGCGTGCGACTGTCGCCGATCTGGGTACGCTCAGTGCGCAACACTAAAGGCGACGTGATCGCCAACTACAACACGGATCAGCGGCAGGTGCTCGATCCGCGAGTGGCCTACGTCATGACCAACATGATGGAAGGCGTGATCAACAATGGGCTGGGATATACGGCGGTTCGGCTGCGCGGATTCACTCCACCCGCCGCAGGCAAGACGGGCAGTTCGCACGATGGGTGGTTTGCGGGGTATACGTCGAACCTGCTCTGCATCGTGTGGGTGGGATACGACGACTACAGCGACTTGCGCTTGAGCGGCGCGATGACGGCTGCGCCCATCTGGGCGGAGTTCATGAAAAAAGCGGCGGCCGTGCCGCAGTATTCCGACATGAAGGAGTTCCAACAGCCCTCAGGCGTAGTGGATGTGGAACTCGACAAGGCGACGAACAGGCTGGCCACCCCGGCTTGTCCGGACGACTACAGTTCCGCTTTTGTGGCCGGTACCGAGCCGCGCGAAACCTGCGATCAGCAGGCAGGGATCAAGGGATTCTTCTCCAAGATGTTCGGAGGCGGGGACAAGGCGCTGCCACCGGGCCAGATCCAGGCAGTCAACGGTCCGGATGGGACGGATCCTGCGGATCCGAAGAACGCGGACCCCAAGAAAAAGAAGGGATTCTTCGGCAAAATTGCCGGTATTTTTAAGGATGACAAACAGGCGGCTCCGGTGTCTAAACCTGCAGACAGCGGGCAAGCCGGGCCACACTGATTGCCGTCGGCGCTGAAAATCTTCGCCGGGCAGCCAAAACTGTGGCAGAATGAGTCCGCTGGGGACGACTTGGGGGTGGTATATGCGGTCCAGCCCGAGAGTTTCGCTGTTTTCCGCTACGTTTCTAACCATTTGTGTTCTCGCCTTGTCCGCTATGTCGTGGACGCAGGCCTCTCGCTCCGAATCGGTTCAGGTTAAGCCACCGCTGCTGCGGATGACCGATCCTCCGGCGCCGGACGCGACCGCAGCCGATTTGGAACTGCGGGCCGATCAATTGCGGACGGAGAAACTTTATCTGGACGCGCTCGACTATTACCGCGCGGCGCTGGCCAAGCAGCCGAACTCGGCGCCGTTGCTGAACAAGATCGGGATTACTGAACTGATGATGCAGCGCTACCGCGAGGCGAAGAAGTCCTTCGAGAAATCGATCAAAGCGGACCGCAATTTTGCCGACGCCTACAACAATCTCGGCGTGGTGTACTACGAAGAAAAAAGATACGGACCGGCGATCAAGCAGTACGACAAGGCGATCGCCATCGAGGACAGTTCGGCGTCGTTCTTCAGCAACCTGGGTGCGGCGTACTTCGCCAAAAAGAAATTCGAACCTGCCATCGTTGCCTATCAGAAGGCGATGCAACTCGATCCCGACGTCTTTCAAAGAACATCGCGGGGCGGCGTGCAAGCACAGTTGCCCAGCCCGGAGGATCGTGCCCGCTACGATTACACGGTGGCGAGGCTCTACGCCAAGATGGGCTTCTCGGACCGGTCGCTCGAATATCTAAGGAAAGCGATGGAAGAGGGATACAAGGACTTTAACAACGTGTACAAGGACGTGGAATTCGCCGAATTGCGCAAGGACAAGCGGTTCGCCGAACTTGTGGCGATCAAGAATCCCCCACTGTCCAACTAGGTTTGCACCTCAGTGTCCCCGGTGGCGGGATGAAGCGCTCATTCCACACTTCCGGCGCACGCCATTCCGGGACACTCTGCCATAACAATCTGTGTTCGTATCCGTCCAAGGTGTGAGTGGGCGAGGGTATCCCTTGTGCGGGATTCCTCTAGTGTCGTGTCCGGTAAATACGTGACAAAATCTGACGCACACTTCGAAGCAGCGTTGCCAGCATTGGCGCTGCAAACAAAATGCATGGGTCCTTCGCTTTGCTCAGAATGATAAGTCGAAAATTGTGCAGCGAATTTACGGGACACAACACTAGATCCACTTACTCCCAGACGCGACCGGAAGACAGACTCTCGAAAATAAGTAGGAAGGATTCGACTCTCAATGCAGATAAGAATGCTGCTGGCCGGGCTTTTTCTGTGTCTTGGCCTGCCCTCGTTCTCCGAGGACGTGCCGATGTTTCGGGGAAACTCACAACACACTGGAGTCTACGAGGCTGCCGGGGTTAGAGAGTTCAACAAAGTCAAATGGAAGTTTCACACCGGCGGCATGGTGATCGGTTCTCCAGCGGCGGTGCAGGGAGTGATCTATGTCGGCAGCACAGATGGGAACCTGTATGCCATCGACTCCGAGTCGGGTAAGCAGAAGTGGAAGTTTCAAGCTAAGAGCCGAGTCCCTTCGTCGCCAGCAGTCTCGAACGGCGTGGTCTACTTTACCGCTTACGATGGAAACCTTTATGCAGTGGACGCCCCCACCGGGGCGTTGAAATGGAAATTCCAGACCGGTGGAGAACGACGGTTTGCCGGCAGGCACCTGCATGGGGTGCAGCCAGTTGCCGAGACCATGCCGGATCCATTCGACTGCTATCTCTCATCGCCGGTGGTGTGGAATGGAGCGGTGTTCTTTGGCAGTGGTGACGGCAATGTTTATTCGCTCAACGCAGCTTCGGGTGCAGTGAACTGGAAATTCAAGACGGGGGACGTGGTGCATGCTTCGCCGGCGCTCGCGGACGGGACCGTATTCATCGGGAGTTGGGACAGCTATTTCTACGCGATCGACGCCTCGACTGGACAGGAGAAATGGGGTTTCAAGACCGGCGAGGACCCGGATATTCACAACCAGGTAGGGATTCAGTCGTCGGCCGCGGTGGTGGAGGGAACCGTCTATTTCGGATGCCGTGACTCTCATCTTTATGCACTGGACGAGAGTACGGGCCAGAAGAAATGGGTGTTTCCGGCCAAAGGTTCGTGGGTCGTGGCGTCGCCCGCGGTGCATGACGGAAAAGTGTATTTCGCAACGTCGGACTCAAGCCTGATTTATGCCCTTGATGCGAAGTCGGGCGAGGTCCTGCATTCGGCAGGACTGAATCATTGGTATCTTTATTCGTCCCCAGCGATTGCGGGAAGCATGCTGTACGTGGGTTCGACCCAGGGAAGATTGGTGGCAGTCGATCTTGCTGATCTGAAAATGCGCTGGACGTTTGAAACTGATGCGTCGAAACAGCTTGGGCCAACTTACACGAAGGCGGACGGAACTCCGAATGGCGAGGCGCTTTTCCAGTCGGATTTCTACGATGATATGGTGACCGGCGTTGAACGCACGATGAGTATGGGATCGATTCTTTCGTCTCCGGTCATCGTGGACAATGTAGTTTACGTTGGGAGTGCGGATGGGAACCTGTATGCGCTGATTTAAGGGCATCAGGGCTGGGCCAGGATCGAAAAAACGTCAGCTCTTGTAATCGATTTAGTTGCGGATATTTTACAAAGATTTACAAAACTAGACGGAACTTCTCCAGGTTCGGGGGTTTAATCAAGGTACATACTCCTGAAAACAACAGGGTGAGTAAGGAGAAACGGTAGCCCATCGGATGCTGACCCGAGCACGCCCCAAGCAAGCATCCGATGGGTTTTTTGTTTCAAGCTGCTAGCTTTTAGCTACCGGCTCCTGGCCAGACAAAACCCAGAAGACAAAAGAGGCCCAGGGATTTGACCCGTTGAATGCAGTTTCAGGTTTTGGTACCTACCTAGAAGCTAGTAGCTAGGAGCTGCCCTTCGGACTTCTCTCGCCGATGTAGCTTTCTAAAACTTTTTTCCACTTGCCCTGTGCCTTCAGGATAAACTCTACAGCGTCCCGCAAGGCGCCCTCGCCGCCGCCGTGGGGGGTGACGTAGTGGGCTTCCCGCTTCACCTCGGAGCGGGCGTTGCTCACGGCGATGGCAAGGCCGCTGGCGCGCATGGCTGGCAGATCGATGACGTCATCGCCTACGAAGGCCGCTTCTTCCAGATCGATTCCTTCCTCTTTAACGACGTCCTCGAAGCAGGTGCGCTTGTCCTGGATTCCCTGTCGCACATATTCAAGCTTCAGGTCGCGGGCGCGCAACGCCACGGTCTCGGAAATGCGCTTGGTGATGAGCCCCGTCTTGATGCCGCCGAGGCGCGCGAGCGAGATCGAAGTCCCATCGTGGGCGTGGAATCCTTTGGCTTCAATCAAGCTCTGGCTGTGTAGTCCGAATCCGCCCTCGCCGCCGTGCTTGGCGGATTGGGCGAGGACGCTTTGTTGCGCTCCCATGGGAGCGGGGAAGATGAAGAGCTTGCCGTCAGTGAGAACGCCGTCAACGTCGAAGAGCAGGAGTTTGATTCGGCGCGCGCGGGCTTGAGCGGAGAGTTTCTTGGGCATCGGCGAAATTCTAGCAGTCTCGCCAGTCGCGCATGAGAGGGTTGGGGGTGCCGAATGCCGGTTACCACGGTGATCTGGCGACCTTAGCGGAAAAATAACAAGATGCGACGGCGGCACTTTCCGCAACTAAACATGAACGTCAGTAATCGGACAATGGCGAAGAACTTCAAGCCCGCAGTCTTCATCGTCATTCTTGCCTCGTTATGGCTGACGGGGGCGTCGGGGCAGGTGCCGGGGGATGATCGTGGCGGACTGTGCTGTCTCTGCATGTGCCATTCCTTCGACGAGAATAAATGTGCGGGAGTGTGCGTTCGGATGCAGCACGGCACGAAGGTCATTGAAGAACCTGAGATGAAGGCCTGCACGAAATCGTGCCTGCGTCACGGCGTGAAACAGATTTTCTTCTCCGAGGACGGCAGCAGCTACGTCGTCTCGCCGAACTCAACCGAATAGGCTTTTGATCCTGCAGGTGACGCTCAGTTTGCGTTGAGATCCTTCGCTCCGCCTGAAGAACGGCTGCGCTGAGGATGACCCCAAGTTGAGATCTCTACTCCTCTTCCAAGTTTAGTCTCGTGGCGAACAGTTGGCGAAACCATGATTTCGGGCTAGAATACCCGGATGCAGTCCCTTCCTGCCTCGCTGGCCTGGGCGCACCCTCTCGTGGCGGAGTGGTTTGTACGGCGGTTTGAGACGCCGACCGAGCCGCAGGAGCAGGGGTGGCCTCACATTCTTGCCGGGCGCGCCACGCTGATCTCGGCGCCCACCGGGTCGGGCAAGACTCTCGCGGCATTTCTCGCATGCATTGACCGATTGGTGCGCAAGGCGCTGGCGGGCGACCTGAGCGACCGTACGGAAGTTCTCTACGTTTCTCCGCTCAAGGCGCTGGGCAACGACATCCAGAAAAATCTTGAGATTCCGCTGGGCGAGATTCTTGCGCTGGCGGGCGAGCGCGGCCTGCTGATGCCAGAGATTCGCACCGCGGTCCGGACGGGCGACACTCTGCAACCGGAGCGACGGGCCATGCTGAAGCGGCCTCCGCACATTCTGGTGACGACGCCGGAGTCGCTCTACATTCTGCTAACGGCAGAAAAAAGTCGCGCCATCCTGCGCAATGTCGAGACGGTGATAGTGGACGAGATTCATGCGGTCGCGGATGACAAGCGCGGGGCGCATCTGGCGCTGTCACTGGAACGACTGGAGGCACTCACTCACACTCCGCCGGTGCGGATCGGCCTGTCGGCGACACAAAAGCCGATTCAGGACGTCGCGCATTTCCTGACCGGGCACGGGCGAGCCGATCCAGTCATCGTCAACATCGGGCACAAGAGGACGCTCGACCTTGGTGTCGAGGTGCCGCCGATGCCGTTGGGGCCGGTGGCATCGAACGAGATGTGGGACGCGATCTACGACCGGCTGGTGGTCCTGGTGCAACAGCATCGGTCGACGCTGGTGTTTGTGAATACGCGACGGATGGCGGAGCGCCTCTGCCACGAGTTGGGCGAGCGAATGGGCGAGGAGAACGTTGCGGCGCATCATGGCAGCTTGTCGCGCAAGCTGCGGCTGGCGGCGGAGAAAAAGTTGAAAGAGGGGCAGGTGCGGGTGCTGGTCGCCACGGCCTCACTCGAACTGGGAATTGATGTGGGGACCGTCGATCTCGTGGTGCAGATTAATTCGCCGCGGGCGATCGCGGTGGCGTTGCAGCGTGTGGGGCGGTCGGGACACTGGAGGGGCGCGGTGCCAAAGGGGCGTTTCTTCTGCACGACTCGCGATGATTTGATCGAGTGTGCAGCTTTGGCGCGGGCGATCCGGCTTGGAGATTTGGATCGGCTGATGATTCCGGAGGCTCCGCTCGATGTTCTGGCGCAGCAGATTGTGGCAGCGTGTGCGGCGGGTGCTGATGTGGCGCGGGCGCCTCACCCGCGTGTGTCCCGAGAAGAAACTGCAGCTGAGAGTCGAGAAACCTTGGAGTTAAGTGATCGCCCACTCGAGACTGTCGGCGCTCTGCCCGACACGCGGGCGGGGGCGCCCGCGCCACACGACTCCGGGTGGGATGAGGCCGAATTGTTTGCGCTTGCGAAGAGGGCTTATCCGTATCGGAATCTGAAGCGCGAGACGTTCGACTCGATTCTGGAGATGCTGGCCGAGGGGATTGCGGCGAAGCGCGGGCGGTACGGAGCGTATCTGCATCGGGACCGGGTGAACGGGAAATTGCGGGCGCGGCGGGGGGCGAGGCTGGCAGCGATCACCAGCGGCGGTGCGATTCCCGACAATTCTCTGTATACCGTGGTCGCCGAGCCCGATGGCGTGGTCGTAGGAACGGTTGATGAAGACTTCGCGGTCGAGAGCAATCGCGGAGACATCATGCTGTTGGGAAACACGTCGTGGATGATTCATCGCATTGAGACCAATGCGGGGCGGATGCTGGTGCAGGATGCGCATGGAGCGCCGCCGAGTGTTCCGTTCTGGCGGGGCGAGGCTCCCGCGCGGACCGAGGAATTGTCGCAGCAGGTGGGCGAGGTGCGGGAGAAGATAAGCCAGATGCTGCCGCGCACTTCGCCGGTAGGATTCTCTGCGACGCAGCCCGAAGTGGCGGCTGCGGTGAGTTGGTTGAAACAAGAGTGCGGGCTTGACGACTCCGGCGCCGAGCAGGCGATTGAATACATTCTGCAGGGCCGGGCCGTGCTGGGCGAGGTGCCGACGCAGACCACCGTCATTGCCGAGCGGTTCTTCGATGAAGGCGGCGGCATGCAGTTGGTGATCCATGCACCGTTTGGCGGGCGGATCAACAAGGCCTGGGGGCTTTCTCTGCGCAAGCGATTTTGCGTAGGGTTCAACTTTGAACTGCAGGCGGCGGCTACCGACAACGGGCTGAACATCGCGCTGGCCGAGCAGCATAGTTTTCCTCTTGGCGACGTGTTTCATTTTTTGCGGGCGGACACGGTGCAGCCGATTCTGGAACAGGCGGCGCTGGATTCTCCGATATTTAGCACGCGTTGGCGCTGGGACGCGAACCGGGCTTTAGCGCTGTTGCGTTTTCAGAATGGCAAGAAAGTTCCGCCGCAGATTCAGCGCATGCGGTCCGATGATCTGCTGGCCTCGGTGTTTCCGGATGCAGCGGCTTGCTTTGAGAACATCGAGGGCGAGCGGAAGATCCCGGATCATCCGCTGGTGGGCGAGGTGATGAAGGATGTGCTCACAGAGGCGATGGATGTCGAAGGGCTGAAATCGTTGCTGCGGGGTATGGCTGCGGGCAAGATTCGCGTGGTGGCGGTGGATACGCCGGTGCCGTCGCAGTTTTCGCACGAGATTTTGAATGCGAATCCGTATGCGTATCTGGATGACGCGCCGCTGGAGGAGCGGCGGGCGCGCGCGGTCGAGATGCGGCGAGTGCTGCCGGAGTCGGTGCTGGAGGAAGTAGGCGGGTTGGATCAGGGAGCGATTGCACAGGTGCGGGAAGAGGCCTGGCCGGATGTGCGGGATGCCGATGAACTGCATGATGTGCTGCACACGCTGGTGGCGCTGCCGGAGGAGTTGACCGTCGGACGCGGGTCTGAAGCTGGCGAGGAAATCCCCACCCTAATCTCGCCAACGAGCGGCGAGATTAGGATGGGGCACCCCGGTCCGGGTTCTGATTGGAGCGGCTACTTCGAAATGCTGGTGAGCGAAGGGCGGGCGGGAGTCGCTCGGTTTGAGGGGCGGCAGTACTGGGTGGCGGCGGAGCGAGGGCGTAGTTTTGCGGCACTGTTTCCAGGAGTTCAGTTTGTGCAGGCGCTGGCGGATGTGGAGACGGGGCAGGTTTCCAGGGACGACGCCTTGCTCACGCTGGTTACGGGGTGGATGTCGCATGTTGGGCCGGTGACCGCGGCGCAACTTGGGGCCGGGTTGGGGCTGGCCGCTTCTGATATCGAGATCGCTTTGCTTCGCATGGAGGCCAGCGGGACTGTTCTGCGGGGAAGCTTTACTGGCGCTGCTTCGCGGGCGGGGGCGCCCGCGCCACACGGACCACAACCACACGAGACGGAATGGTGCGAGCGGCGTTTGCTGGCGCGGATTCACCGGCTCACTGTGGGGATGTTGCGTAAGCAGATTGAGCCGGTCATGGCGGCGGCATTTATGCGCTGGCTCCTGCGGTGGCAGCACGTGGCTCCCGGAACGCAGGTCGCGGGCGAGCGCGGGACGCTCGAAGTGCTGCAGCAGTTGCAAGGATTTGAGATTCCAGCGAATGCGTGGGAGCGACAAGTGTTGGCCCGCAGGATTGCCGATTACGATCCGAAGTGGCTTGACCAGCTTTGCCTTACCGGCGCGGTGGGATGGGGAAGGCTTTCGCCACATCCGGCGACGCTAGATTCCGGAGTGCCAGCTGGGCATGGGGCTTCTGACGGAACAATCGCACCACGGCAGCGGCGAGTGATCCCCACCAGCGTGGCTCCGATCACGTTTTTCGTGCGCGAAGAGGCGGACTGGATGACTCCCCGCCACGCCGCCGGCGACGAGGCCGAGACGCGCGGTGTGGGCCACGGATCGCAGCTGGTGCTGGAGTTTCTGCGGCAGCGCGGCGCATCTTTTTTCGCTGACATTGTGCGCGGGACCGGGAAACTCAAGGCCGAGATCGAGACCGCTTTGTGGGAACTGGTGGCGGCGGGACTGGTGACGGCCGATGGGTTCGACAATCTGCGCTCGCTGATCGATCCCAAGCGCCGGGCGGGGCAGGGAAGCGGGCGCAGCACGCGTCCTCGGCACAGCTCCGGGCGTTGGGCCCTGTTGCACGCGGACGTTGCGGTCGAGCGTCCACGTGCCATCGAAGCTGCGTGCTGGATGCTGCTGCGGCGCTACGGTATTGTGATTCGCGACTTGCTGGCGCGTGAGTCGAACCTGCCCTCGTGGCGCGAATTGCTGATGGGATTCCGGCGGCTGGAAGATCGTGGCGAAATTCGTGGCGGCCGCTTTGTGGATGGATTCATAGGGGAGCAGTTCGCGCTTCCGGTCGCCGTCGAGTCACTGCGCGCCATGCGCAGCTTGCCTTTGAGCGGAGATACGATGACGTTGTCGGCGTCCGATCCTCTCAACCTGGTGGGGATTCTGGTGCCGGGAGAAAGAGTGCCGGCGATTTCAGGCAGGACTGTCAGCTATCGCGACGGAGCAGCCATCATTGCCGCGGACCAAGTTCCCACGAGCGAGCTTGCGGCTGGGTAGGAAGCTCGTTGCAAGGGACGCTTAAGAACAAAAAAAGTCAGAAGCTCGATGAGGGGGTCCCCCGAGCTTCTGACTGGCGATCTCGGCTGAAACTGATTGAAAGCGCTTCCCCCATCGCTTTTGCCAAGCTCGCACTTCTTATAGAGCATGCCGAATGCCAATTTGTTCGGTAGCAGACATTATAGTGTTTCGCGGCGTTAAGCGCTTTCAGGGCAATGGGTTAGACTTTAGGCTCAGCCCGGCGAGCTTAGCGCCGAAGGCTGATTGCCAGACCTCAACGCTATCCGATCAGATAGCCTTACTAACCGTTCGGATATGGCGAAAAGCAACTGTTGACATGCATTTCCGTCCCGGCTGTGATAAGAAAGTCTGCACGGAGTGGGAGACCCGATTGCACCCGAGACTACTGGCAGTAGCAGGTTCGTTAAAGGATTCCACCATTCCGTTGCCCGACGGGGAAATCACGCTGGGGCGGGATCCGACGAACACGGTGCCTGTGGTCGATCCGTCGGTTTCGCGAAAGCATTGCTTGCTGCGTTGCGAAGAGGACGGGCGCTATCAGATCCGAGATCTCGACAGTCGCAACGGAACCGTAGTCAACGGCTTGGCCGTCAAGGAGCAATGGCTGCGGCACGGCGATGAGATCGCAATCGGCGACTCCGTGTTTCTATTTTTGGTGGAGGATGCGGAACGGGTTGCTTCCGCCAGCCGGGTCGAGTTCGATGACAGCCAACCCGCGACTGAGACCAAGCTGATCCATCCGAAGGAAGTGGTTTACCTGCAGCCGGACCGTTTGCTGAGCGAACTGCCGGCCGGTTCCCAGGTAGCGCGCAACCTGGGCGCGCTGTTGAAGATCAGCCGCGTCGTGCACGCCATCCGCGACCTGGAGGAACTGCAGGCGCAGTTGCTCGATCTGATTTTTGAGGTAGTTCCGGCGAGCCGCGGCGCGATCCTGCTGGCTGACGGTGCCGGGCAGGAATTCAGCTCGCTTTACGCGCGGACACGGCACACGGGACAGGCGCAATTGGTTCGCGTCAGTCGCACCATCGCGCGACAGGTGATGAAGGAAGACGTCGCGATTCTGGGTGTGGACGTGCAGAGCGGGACGCTGCGCCAAGTCGAGAGCCTGGCGGCCTCGCAGGTGCGCTCGTTGCTGTGCGTGCCTCTCACCGTATTTCAACGCATGATCGGGTGCATTTATCTGGACAGCACCAATCCGGGCAGCCGGTTTAACGAGGATCATCTGCAACTGTTGGCAGCGATCGCGGGGATCTCTTCCGTGGCGTTGGACAACGCGCGGCGGGTGCAATGGCTGGAGCGGGAAAACCAGCGGCTGACGACGGAAATCAGCCAGGACCAGACCCTGGTCGGGGACGGTGGGAGGATGAAAGAAATCTACCAGTCCCTGGCCAAGGTCGCGCCCACAGAGTCGACGGTGCTGATTACCGGCGAGAGCGGAACGGGCAAAGAACTGGCCGCCCGCGCGCTGCATCGCAACAGCCCACGCAGCGGTCAGCCCTTCGTGGCAATCAATTGCGCTGCGATTCCCGAGGCTCTGCTGGAAAGCGATTTGTTTGGGCACGAACGCGGTGCTTTCACGGGCGCGGCCAGCCAGAAAAAAGGCCGGCTGGAAGTGGCCGACGGCGGCGTGGTGTTTCTCGATGAGATCGGCGAACTGGCTCCCGCCCTGCAGGTAAAGCTGCTGCGGGTGCTGCAGGAGCGCGAATTCGAGCGCGTGGGTGGGACCCATCCCATCAAGGTGGATATTCGTCTCATCGCGGCTACGAATCGTGATTTGAGTGAGGCGGTGCGCAAAGGGGAGTTTCGCCAGGATCTTTACTATCGGCTGGCTGTGGTCGAACTCCACATGCCTCCGCTGCGCGAGCGTAAGGAAGATATTGCACTGCTCACCCGGCACTTTGTGCAGAAATATGCCAAGCGATGCAACGTTAAACCCAGGCCGGTGGCGCGCGAAACCATGGCCGCCCTGGTGAACTATGACTGGCCGGGTAACGTTCGCGAACTGGAAAACGCGATTGAGCGTGCGCTGGTGATGGGATCGTCCGATGTGGTGCTGCTGGAGGATTTGCCGGATTCTGTGCTGGATCAGAGACCAGCGGACGAGGCCAATGGCGGCAAGTATCACGCGAGTGTGAAGCAGTTGAAGAAGGAGCTCATTCTGGATGCGGTGGAACGGACGCGCGGGAATTACGTGGAGGCCGCTGCGATCCTGGGCGTGCATCCTAATTATCTGCACCGCCTGATTCGCAACCTGGGCTTGAAGGATTGTTTGATTGAGACGCTGCGCGAGGGATCACGAAGCGCGCAACGAGGCAAACTCTCCGGGGGAGTAGCCTAGGCAACGCCCCGTCAGGGCAGGGGCAACTGCATGAGACGCGCGGGGTCGAGATAGGTGCCTTGCCAACGGACGGCAACGTGTAGATGCGGGCCTGTGGCACGTCCGGTGCCTCCGCTCAGACCGATTTCCTGGCCTCGTTTCACTACCTCTCCTTCTTTCACTCGAAACTCCGAGAGATGGAAGTAGAGACTTAGCAAGCCTTGTCCGTGGTCGATCACCACGCAATTTCCTTCAAAGTACAGGAAGCGCGCCAGCAGGACCGTGCCCGAGTTCATGGCGGCGATTGGGGTGCCGGTGTGGACCCGGTAATCGAGTCCGAAGTGCGGGCGCTGCGCCACGCCGTTAAAGACGCGCTGCGAGCCGAAGACGTCGGAAGTGGCGGCATCGACGGGAGCAGCGAAGTTGCCGTCCCATTCGCGCTCGGGTGTGACGCGATTCAGGTAGTCCTCCTTGACTTTGACTCCTTCGGCGATCTGAGCTTGCTGCTCGGGGTTGGGTTCCGTGAATTTCTTCTCCACGCTCAGCGGAACTTTAATCCTGGGATACTTGGCCCGGGCCACCGCGAACTGGCGGCTAAAGGTGAGTGTGCCGCCGGGCTTGGCTGCCCTGCGTTCACCACTTAGGGCGAGTGCGTACTTGCCGGGCGTCGTCTCAATGCTGATGCCGGCCAAGGCAAACCATGTTTTGGTGGAGGCGTTGTAGCTGAAGGTGATCTGGTGGCCGAGCCAGGTTCCGGTGAGGGCATCAAGTTTTGCTGGCGGCTTCACCTGAAACAGGACCGGTGCGCCATTGACCAGACGAACAGGTCGCGACGGTCGCGGTCCAGTTTGCGGCCTTGGCCGGCGCCGCGGACGAGGAAGAGCGCACACGTGATGGTGGTGGCCGTGACGCCACACCAGTCGCGGCGATCGTGCGTTGAGCCAAAGGAACATCTTCTTCCAGCCTAGCACTTGAGAGATTTCTGCCATCTATAATCTTGGCCATGCGCATCCGGGTTCTTGCCGCCTTGACGGCATTGCTTCTGAGCATGCCGGGGGTGGCGCAGAGGGCGGCCCAACCGGCGCCGCATGCGGATCGCGTGCTGGTGCTCAAGAAAGAGCGCACATTGCAACTGCTCCGTCAGGGGAAAATGATCCGTTCGTATAAAGTTGCTCTGGGCGGGGACCCGATCGGCCCTAAGGCGCGGCAGGGAGATCATAAGACTCCCGAGGGCCTTTATGTGCTGGATTCGCGCAACCCGCACAGCCAGTTTTACAAGTCGATTCACATTTCCTATCCCAGCGCGCGGGAACGCGAAGCGGCGCGGCAAAGAGGCCTTTCACCGGGTGGGGATGTGTTTGTCCATGGCCTGCCGAACGGCTACGGGTGGGTGGGATCGTCGCACCGACTGAAGGATTGGACCGACGGATGTATCGCGGTCACGAACACGGAGATGGATGATATCTGGCAGGCTGTCGCTGACGGCACGCCGATTGAAATAAGGCCGTAGAAGTCTCAAAGTTGCGCGCAGAGGTCACTTGCCCTGCCTTATCCTGCACTTGTTTCGCCTGCGAACTGGGCGAGTGCTCTCAAGGGAGCAGGCCGACCGCCGCGGTATTTGTCGACATGTGGGTGACCATGGAGTCCTCATCCTTCGTTTGAGGCTTCACCAATATCTCGTTCTGTGATCCCACACTGTTCGCGAGGGCATCTCTTGCCTTATCGTTGACGGCCCCGTGCAGTGTGTGGACGTAGCTGATCGGTGTCGAGATCTTATTCGCCAAGTGAGTGTAGAAGTCGGAGGACGTGGAATCCCTCATCCAGATGTCGACGAGGTAGATCCACGAAAACGGGATGGCCATCTTGCGTCGCAGCAGATCCCCTAGCAGGTGCTCCCCGGGCAACCAGCCTCCTGAGAAAAGATAGAGGAACTGCTTGGACGGAGTGAGACCCTCGTCATTGACTTTGCTCATCAAAGCGTCATAGGAATCCTTACCGTTGACGTGCTGGTTGACCGCGACGAAGATGTGATACTTACTCTGGATCTTACTCATGAAGCCCCACATGTACTGGCCACTTTCTCTGCCATCCACGTTCTTTCCGCCAAACACCACCAGGAGCGGGGCATCGTCGTTGGGTGCGGTCGAAAGTTTCCCAAAGCCGCCTATGTTAATTTCACCCATAGGATCCCTTCCTTGTCCGGGGTCCGATTTCCCGGCGACACATTGTACCCTCTCTTGCTTGTTTAGGACTAATTGCGTCAAATGAAGTCCGACGCTCACGGAAAGCGCGAGTGGGGGATTACCGACTGGGAGAGCGTTCTTATGGGAGCATGCCGACGGCCACGGTATTCGTCCGCAGGTGAGTCTGCATGCCATCCTCACCGCTTTGCCACTTCACCAATACCGCTTTCTGCGGGCCCAACTTTTTGGCGATGAAATCTCTCGCTTCTACGTTGTTGGCCCCGAACGTCGTGTGAACGTAGGTGATCATGTCGGAGTGCTTGTTCACCAGGTGCTCGTAGAAATCAGGGATCGCAGTGCTGGGCGGAGTCCCCAAGCCCATCCAGATGTCGACCAAGTAGATCGACGAGAATGGATCGGCACCCTTGCTGGTCAGCAGGCGCTTCCCAGGCTTGTAACCGCCCGAGAAGAGATAGAGGATCTGCGAGGAGGGGTTAAGGCTCTGGTCCTGGACTGTGGTCATCAGCTTGGCATAGCTGTCGTCGCCGTCCACATGATGGCTGACCGCAACGAAAATATGAAACCGGGACTGAATGGCGCTCATGTAGTTCCACATGTATACGCCACTCGAAACGGAAATCTTTTTCTTCTTCTCGCGGTGAATTCCGTCGAACTCATCCTGATCCACAGGTATGCCACCATATACCACCAGCAACGGGGCCTTCGGGTCGGATGCGACCGAAAGCTTGCCGAGGCCGGATACGTCAATAGGACTGCCCATGTCGAGCTTTCCTTTCCTCCAGGGACCGATTCCCGGCGCCACATTGTACGCTTCTCCAGGGCGCCGCTGGAGAAATATCAGTCGAGGACTGACCGGTAGTGGTCGGTAAGAAATCGCAGGTAGGAACTTCGGGGATCGGAGGTAACGGAGGCTGAACCGTTGATTAATAAAATGGTGGACCTGGTCGGGATCGAACCGACGACCTCTTCCATGCCATGGAAGTTAAGAACCCGCCGGCCATTGATTCTAAAGGAGCTGATGACCGGCGGAATGGGTAAAAAACGGTATTACTCGGCGCAATTTGCTACCAAATTGCTACCAAAACGTGACAAGTGGGTTTGGGGGCTGAATCGTGGGGGATCGGCCCCCTCACTAACACGCTAAGATACAGATTTGCTAGATCTCTACGAGCAGCAACTTCCCTGGCACGTTTCCAATCGCCAAAGGCTGGTGCTCCCCCGCATTTCCTAACGAGAGTCAGCCGACTGATCGGCCGCCAACCATGGCCTGAGTTTGACGCCTCGCGCGATCAAGTTTCGGCCATCGAGCCGCTCGGTCGTAAGGTCGCATTCGCTCGCATCGATGCGATAGTCACAGACGGCCGAGTGATTTTCGGCCGAGTGGCGCAGAGGCCGTTAATGCCCCCGCTTCCAAGCTGCGACGCGCAGTGCGTCCGAGACTTGGTCCAACGACCAAGCACTTATTTCTTTTTCGGTTGTTGCGCCCGACTTTGGGGAGCGCAAAACCCATGATTCAGCCAATCGGTCAGTATCCTGTTCTGAAGGCACGTCTTCATAATTCTGGACAACAGCATCAGGCGGAACCGCTGTGGCGCCGGCCTGATGGTGACCCGGCGAGATATGTGCGAATTCGTGCGCCACGGTGAAATCAACTTCGCTTTGTGGCTTCGCTTCTAATCGGGGACTGAGATAAAGCAACAAACGGTCACCCAGCCCGAACGGTTTCACTTCTCCAAGTTTCGTAGCCGACGGTGCAAACACAACGAGCGGTGGCAAACTGTACAGCACATCTTCGGGAAGGCGCTCGGACAATTTCTGCATCACTGCAATGGTCTTTTAGCCGTCGTAGTCAAACCAGCCCGTCTCAATGTACTGATAACGGAAATAAAGCCACTGTTCATCATTGCTCAGTGCTATTTCAACCGTGCGTGCTCCGTTGGGAAAGCCACGACTCGCAATCTCACATCCCTGAAAGATGGCCGCCTCTTCTGAAACTGACTGAAACTTGGTTCAATTGCCCGAGTAGCTGCAGGCCAAGCGGGCGTAGATTGGATCACTTAAGATTATTCTTGTGGGCGCTCCGTCCAGCGCCAGAGGGGGTGTGTAGCGTTTGGAACCATCGACGACAATTGTGATCACTCCCTGAGAGGGATTGTCGTCCGCGGCGCCGACTGCAAACGCCAAGTTCAGACGTATTGCTCGGCAACAAAGAGACAGCGGAATTACGGCTGGCGAGTCGCGCGGATGTTAGCGCAAGAGACAATCTCAGGACGATGATGGTCCTGCTGAACCCGGTGAAAGCGGAGCGTCGCCCAAAGGTTCCCAGCGATGCGGCTGGCTGGCGAATTCCCGCGGGGTACAGTTCACATATTTCTTGAAAACCGAAGCGAAGTAGGCGGGATTACAAAACCCGCAACGGTCGGCTGCTTCCGAGACATTGAGCCGGGGATCGAGCAGCATGCGCTTGGCCAGTTCCACGCGCTGGCGAATCAGGAATTGTTCAAGCGTCATGCCGGTCGTTCGCCGGAAGACCCGGCTCAGATGGCCGGAAGAAAGATGAACCGCCTCGGCGAGTTGCTGGATCGTGATTTCGGCGGCCCCGCGTTCTTCCACCAGTTGGCTCACCGCGAGAACAATCTTGTGCTCCCGCTGGCTGAACGCGGCTGCCATTTGCCGGGAAATTAAGTCGGCGAAGCGGCGGAAGGCCTCGCATGCGCCAAAAGGGCTGGGCGCATGCAGCACGCCAGTGACGGCCTGCTCTTTGGCCACTTTGATTTGGCTGGGGTCCACGCCGATACTGGAAGTTTCCAGCGCGAGGTGTTCGATGGCCCAGGTAAGGAGTGCCCTCGATTGTTGAATCTCGGCCGGAGAGTGGTCGGCCGGGATGGCCAAGACGAGAAATTCACGCATCACCCCGGACACGCTGGTGCCATGACGGAACGCCTTCACCAACCGCGCCATCACCTCCGAAGGCTGCGCCTTGCGCGTGTGGGGGTCGTCGAAGAACGAGACAGCCGAAGAACCCCGATCGAGCAACGCGCACGCCTCCTGGTAGGCTTTGAGTAATTCCACAGGCTGGCGATGTTCCTTGCTTACCCCGACTCGCGCCAAAGCGTAGGCGTGCGATTGAATCTTCGCCAGAATACTTGCCGCCATCTCCTCAAGCAAAATGTGGTGATGGCTGCGATTGCGAGCTTCGTGGCTGGTGAAGATGCAGATCTCGCCAGGACGAACAACCGTAGCCAGGGAATTCGGCAGCGTCTGGCAAAAATCTTCGACAATGTGCGAGAGACGGTTCAGAGTTAGAAGCGGGGCTCGATCCTGACGCGGCAGATCGGGAGGAAGGTGCTCGATCTGCAGAACGAGTACGCGCTCGGGCAAGCGCTCGAGTCCAGCGCGGCTTGCCAACGCCTTCAATTCTTGCAGTTCTCCTATTTCGCCGGACAATAAAATGGACGCAAGTTCCTTGCGGTCCAGATACAGATCCCGGTCATGCTTCCGCTGGAGGTCGCTCATCAACTGTAAGCGGTTCCATGAATTGGAAATATAGCGGGCAAAAAGCTCAAGAATCCGAACCGTCTCGGCGACTTGAGAGTGGTCCACGACTGGCACCCGGTAGTAAGCCGCTTCCATGCTGGTGAAGTTGATGTGCGGCTGACCGGCCAATGTTTCCTTCACCAGACGAAACCCCTCAGGTGTCGGCGGCGAAGTCAGAACCTGCCCCGAAAAAAGCGTACCGAGGTACTGTCCCTCGCAGATAACTGGGACCGCGATGTCCGTGAGGCCAACATGGCAGGCGTAAACCTGGCTGCATCCGGTGGCGCGACAGCGCTGCTTGGCGGGCACATCGGAATGCGCGCAAGTTTCCTCTTCATGCGCTCCGAAGCCGTGCACCAAGTCGCAGAACAAGGTGCTCGGGGAGTTACGGTTTGCCGACTGGGTTCCCGCCGGCTGAAGCTGCACTAGCGCGTCGCCGGTGCCCACCCGGCTTTTGAACGTTGCCTTGAGTGGGTCGAGTTCTTCATCTTCCTCGTGCCACATCAGTTCGACATTGCGGATTGGGCTGGTGTTGTTCAGCAGAAGAAGGAAATGCTTGAAGAGTTCCAAGTCCTTTTGGAATTCCCTCTTCAAAGTGCCACTCAACGCGGAGTGATGCTTTTTCAAGTTGGGGCCCCCAGACGAAGCGATGATTGTATTACATAGGTCCACTCGAAGGCATCGTTAAAACAAAGATTGAGGTGTTGATTATCCGATGCCCGGGATTGCGGCTAGGGATGCGCGCGCAGGGTCAAGCCGCCGTCCACTACCAAGTCGGCGCCGGTAATAAACGCGGAGGCCTCGGAGGCAAAAAACAAAGCGGCCTCGCTGACATCTGCAGGCACTCCGCGGCGGCCGAGAGGATGAAGAGCCGTTGTCTGCGCAGCGAGCCCTGCCGGATCGGGCGAGTTGCGCAGGTACTCTTCCCAGAGTCGCGTGTCAATGTAGCCGGGGCAAATGCAGTTGACACGAATATGGCGGGGGGAAAGTTCAAGAGCCAGATTCCGAGTCAACGCCACCATGCCCGCCTTCGAGCAGGCGTAGGGAATGGAATCCGGGAAAGCATGCGTGGCGTGAATCGAACTGACATTTACGATGGCGCCACCAGATGCTGGAAATAGCGGAACGGCGGCATGCGTGAGGAGAAATGCTCCGCGGAGATTTACGTCGAGGATCAGATCCCAGTCTTGCTGCGTCAGTTTGTCGAACGAGCGCTCAAGTTCGATGCCGGCATTGTTGACAAGTATGTCAATCTTGCCCCGGCTCTTCTTTACGGCGGCGATCGCCGAGATTATCGCGGACTGCTCGCGCAAATCTGCCCGAACGAACTCCGCCGGCAGCGATGGCTCCTGGGCGGTCAGTTCCTCGACGGCGTTCTCTCCCCGGCGCGAGTCACAATCGAGAATGAAGACGCGGGCGCCCTCGCGCTGAAAGCGGGACGCAATCGCTTGCCCAATGCCTTGGGCTCCGCCGCTGATTAACGCGATGCGGTCGCAAAGCTTTTTTGGACATCCCTTATCTTCCATGGTTGACCTATCTCTAATGTTTACGACTGGACGTTTTCTTTGTTTACGGCGCTTCCTTCTCAACGAAAATCAGTTCCGAGCTGTTGGGCAGGCTCAGCGCCACCTTCATGCCGGAGTGCATCAGTTCCCGTCCCGTAACAGAGCGGTCCGGCGAGCTGTGATCGTGGAAGCGAAGGCGATAGCGAGCGGAAGGTTGCAGTCCCTTCAGCGATAACGAATGGGTCTTCTCATCTTCGATGGTTCCGCGAAAGGCATAGACCACACCCTTCCCGCGCTCCGAGTCCCAGTATTCCATCCCGTCCCAATGGATGCCGTCGGGCCGCGGTGAAATATGATAGAGGCTGGCATCGCGTATCAGCGGACGGAGTTCTTTCTTGTAGAGTTCGATCTCCTGCTTCGCTTCCGCATGTTGCTCGGCCGACCATGCGTTAGTGTCGAGCATAATCGTGAACCATCCCATCATGCCGCTGCGCAGCATGTAGCGGAAATTCTCGATGCGAGGCACCGGCCACTTTTCCACGTAACTCTCCAGCATCGCCGGAGGCAGAACGAAACTGGTGTCGTAGAACGCGCGGCGATTCGACAGCGGATCATACGTATCTGTAATCGAGAAGTAGTCGCCACGGGAGGCGCTGCCGAAGTCCACCATCCGGCCGCCGTCATTACAGATTTCGAATAGGAGCCCGGGATGATTCTGCCGCAGTTTGGAATAGATATCGTAATAGGCGCGAACCGCGTGGTAGCTGACGTCGGTGGAATTGGTACTGTCCACCCAGTACGACCCCCAGGACTTGTAGACGCACTTGTTCAAGGGATCGGCCACGGCGTGCGGGTGATCGGTGCGATCGCATCCGTGTGCGACCAGGTAACCGTCGTGTTCGAGCATATCGAGATGGTAGTCGGTGACGATGCGCTCGGTTTCATGTTGCGCCCACTGCTTCGCCTCGGGAACGCCGAGGTCGATGGTCTGACCCTTGAAAGGCTCTGGCTTCCAGTCGGCCGGAAGATCGGTGACCATCCAATCGCGCACTTCAGGATCGCGCGCGTTCAGGGCGCCCGGCTCGCTAGACAGGCCCGCCTGCGTCCAGTCCACCCAGAGTCCGAATCGCAACCCGTGCTTGTGTGCGTCATCTGCAATCGCCGCCAAGCCGTGGGGAAACTTCTGCGGATGCGGATACCAGTCGCCCACGCCGCGGAACCATCCGGCATCCATGTGAAACATGTCCACGCCGAGTTCGGTGGAATCGCGAATCATGCGCAACGCGACTTCTTCGTTCACATCCATGCCGCCACCCCAGCTGTTGTTGACAACCAGCGGATAGTTGGGGTCCTTCCAGGTATGAGGATTCCCAAGGACGGCTCGCACCCACCGCCGCAGAATATTTCCCGCGCCGTCCGGTCCGTCGCGGAAGCCGCCCAGGAAAACAACCGGCGACTCAAACGATTCTCCGGGTGCGAGCCGCGTGCGAAAAGGCCCCGGTTCGGGATCCAATCCCATAGCTCCTTGCAGGGAGTCCTTTTCGCGGTTCAGTGAGATGCGGGTCCGGCCGCTGAATTCAATGCCCGCATACCATCCGCTTTGTGCCGCATCTTTACTCTGCACCAGGGACCAGGGAATGATTTCGCGCGGGTCAGAATCGCTCTTATCGCCGTAAGTAGTCGAATAGCCAGTCCAGTGATAGCCCTCGGTCAGGGCCACGTCGTGGGTTCCGACTGGCGAGGGCGAATTCGCGCCTTTCTCGACGAAAAAATGCTCCAGCCCCGATTGCGGATCGATCTGCCAGTTGAAGGCAAGGCTGTCCTGAAGCGGAATCCAGATTTCCTGCGATTCGAGATTTTCGATGTGGATCTGGTGCTCGATCGGGCCGTACTGCTGCCGCGCAAGCCATTCCCAGGTAAGGCGCATGTGAGGTGAAGCGGAGTCGTATACATATGCCACCCGATTGCCTGAGAACTGGCTGGCTTCGTGATTGAAATGCCAAGTTACGGCAACTTGCTGACCTGATATTTCTGCGGATGGAATGAGCGTCTCAGAGGCGCGATTCTCCCACTTGGTTTGGCCGTGGGCCGCAAGGCTCACTAGACGTGGCGAGTTGGCTCCTGCGGCGATTTCCAGTTCGGTATCGGAAGTCCGCAGCTCATTACTGGTTTGGCCGAGCGCAGGCAGGCCCAGCCAGAGGCAGCAAAGACCGGAAAGGATTGCGCGAAACGCAGGAGGCATGAAGGAAGGCTCCGGGGGAAGGGCGAAGCCGGACTCTACCATGTCCGGCTCCGCTCTGATCCTTTAGAAGAAGATTCGGGCACCGATCTGCATAATGCGCACCCCGGACTTGCCCAGTACTCCCCCGAAAGTGGGATCGGTGGGATTGTTGTCAATGTTGTTGTAGTTGGCGTGGTTAAAGATGTTCTGCGCCTCCATCCGAAGCTCGAAGTAGGTTGCACCTTCGTTTGCGATGGGGAATTTCTTCAACAAGGTCGCATCCGTGTAGAAGGCTCCAGGATTGCGAACGTTCGAGAACACAAACGGAGAGTTCGCGAGCGTAAAGTCGGGAGTTTTCACAAAAGCAGCCCCGTTCAAAACTCTGGTTGGGCTGCTGTTGTTGTTGAAGAACTGTCCGATATTCGTATCCACGAGAGCCGCCGAGTAGTTACTGGACTGCTTCACCTTCACACCCGGCGCCAGAGAGTAGCGAAGGGCAGCGCCCGGCACCGTGAGGCCTCCTTGCACCTGGGGAACCAGGAGTGGTGTGCCTTTGGGATTCCAGGTCGTCACACCTGCCAGATTCCATCCGCCGATGACTTGGTCCAAGACTTTGTAACCGAAGCCGTCGCCGTGACTCATGAACTGACGCCCGTGTCCAAAGGGCAGCTCGTAGGAGTAATTGAGCAGCAAGGTCTGTGGCGATTCGTAGCCGGCAACGCCATAGGCTTCCATCAGGTTGTGAGGGTTCTGCAGGTATCCGCTCCCGGCTGGACCACTGTGCTGAATGTCTTTGCCCCAGCTATTCGTTAAGGTCTTACGGATGTTGTAGGAGGCCAGCAGCGTCAGGCCGTGGTAGCTGCGGCTCTGAATCTGCATATTCAGGAAGTTGGAGAAGGACCGTCCCCAAGTTGCTTGCCCGGGAGTCGTGTTCGCATACTGCGGCGATAGGCCTAGCACTTGACCGAGCGGCAGAGTCGGTTGGCTGGCGAAGGTTTGTGAAAGCCCGTAGAACGGGTTGGGCACCTGGGATGAAAATACATTTGATCCAGGATTGGCAGCCTCATACGTTGTTCCCAACGAATAGTACTGCAGCGGGACGTTGTTCAGGCTCCAATTCCAAAGAGGCATGAGCAGGTGGATGCCCCTCACTCCCGTATAGTCCACAGTTGCGGTCCAAGTTGCACCAATTTGACGCTGGACGCTGACATCCCATGTGTAATCAGTCGGAGACTTGAAATTATTCAGGGTGGCCGCACCACCCTGAGTCGGATTAGCCGCCTGCCCAAACGTTATGTTGGCGTATTGCGCATTGGTGGTGATGCGCGGATAGTAGCCCAAGTGCGAACCTGAAGCTTGCATGGGGAAGGTTCCCAAACCATGGTCGGGCCCCAGTTCGCTGATCCAGTGCTGACCGTCAACGCTGGCAATCTGGTTCATCGTGATCGTGTTGTAGTAGAAGCTGAACCAGTCCGTGGAGAGGCCACCTAGCCCCTGATCGATGATGCCGACGCTGGCGTGAACCACCGTTCTGTCGTTGAAGGCGTAGGCAATGCCAAGACGTGGCTGGAAGTTCGTCCAATTTGTGTTGTAGAGATTCTTCTGGTGATAGGGTGGCGTATCGAGTAGAACCACCTGTCCGGTGGTGCCTTGCGTTAACCAGCCTGGTTGGGGTAAAGAAGCCAATCCCGGTATCACAGAAGTCACCTGACCCCAATTCCAACTCGAGATGGGATTAAGGACATTCTTGGCGTTGATGAGATAAGTGAGAGGAGTAGAAACCCCAAAATCTCTGGGCGTCCTCCCGCCGTCATGATCCCAGCGCAAGCCCATCTGGACCGTCAGTTTGCGGTTGACCTTCCAGTCGTCCGTGGCATACGCCGCTTCGTTGAAGCCGTAGGGCGTAATCTGCCAGTTACCCCACTGAAAGACGTGGGACGATCCCATTATCAGTTCAGCCAATGGGAAACCGGTGGTCGCATCGCCGGGATTCTGCCAATTTTGAACTGATCCGCCGCCGTTGTTGATCCAAGCCACGCCAGTGTGATCGCCGCCGATCTCACTGAATCGGTAAAAGTACTGCTCGTAGCCCACCTTGATCGTGTGGCGGCCAACCACTTTGGTAAAGGCAACCGTTCCGTTCGTAGTCTGATTGATGAACGTGTCGAACTGGGATCCGCCAGCGTTGGAAAAAGCTGAAGGGTTGGAGGCGGAGTGAGTGGCATTCACCTGGCCAATATTGAGCACTGGAGGGATGTGGCTGGTCGAGCGCGAGGGGTTGTTAACGACCAGCGGATCAAATCCCCAAGTCGTGGTGTCGATATTTGGATCGGGCTGGGAGCCATCCCCGGAGACTCCGTCGCTGTAAAGCTTGGCTACACCGAATCCCAGGTGCACGTCCAGAATCGAGGTTGGAGACAAGACCCAGTTGTACTGCAAGCTTCCGGTCACGTCGTGGTCATAAGTGTAAGACCGTGCTCCGTGCAGCCAGGGAGCGGGAATATTGTTCGTCATGTGGGAGCGGCTGATGCTCAGGTTCAGGCGCTGGCTGTTGGAAAGATTCTCGTCTAACCGCAGAAAAAAACGATCGGTGGGCCGACTGATCGCGATGGAATCAAGGCGATTGTTACTGTACCCGTCTATGCTGCTCGCCAAGTGATTTGGCAGAGGATAGAGCGCCATGTAACGGGCAAACAACGTGCTCTGCAAAGAAAGCCCCTGGCTGGCTGCTGGGCAAGTGCCACCCGATATATCCGCTTGGGAACAAATCTTCGAACCAGACAGGCCATTCGCACCCACCGGCGCACCGGGCACGGACCCATACTGCCGACGGTTGCCGCTAGCATCGAGGTGGTAGGGATCGAAGATGGAAGCGTAAATCGGCACGTTATTCTGATAGTTGATAATCGTCTGGGAAAAATCGCCCTGTTGCTGAAGCAGGGTTGGAACCGTTGAACTCACGACAGAACCTGTCTTGTAACGTTCTCCCTCCCATCCGAAAAAGAAGAAAGTACGTCCCGATCCGTTGTAGAGGTGAGGAATCGACAGAGGCCCGCCGAGGGAGAGACCGTAATTGTTCTGATGGAAAGCCTGCCGGGAGGCACCGATGTCATTGTTCTGCCACCCGTTGCTGTTCATGATCTGGTTGCGGAAATACTCGAACAAGCGGCCGTGTAGCTGATTCGTTCCGCTCTTGGTGCTCATGGTGATGACGCCGCCGGAGTAGCGGCCATGATCCGCGGTAAGAACGCCGCTTTCGACGCGGAACTCGCCGATACTGTCCGGCGTCGGGATGGCACGGTTCACGGCGTTAAATTCCGAATCCTGCAGTTGGTTGCCGTCAACCGAGATGCTGGTGCCGTTGACCTGGCCACCCGCGACTGCGTAGGAGTTCCCGTTGTTCGCGATGAGGTAAGTCGCGTTGCCCAGCGTGGAAATCTGGTCGCTGAGAGGGCCCTTGCCTTGGACCTGGGGAATGACACCCGTGAGGTCGAGCGAGTTGCGGTTTAGCTGCGGCAACTCGGTAATCATCTTGTTGTCGAGAACTGTCGATGCGCTCGTCTGGTCCGTCTGCAACAGCGGGGCCGACTCGGTGACGGTCACGATTTCTTTCGTCGTCGCCGGCTTCAGGCTGAAATCGAGCGACAGATGGTCGCCGGTGCGAACGGTTAACTCGGTCCGCTCGACGGTAGCAAATCCATCCTTGCTCAACGAAACCTTATAGGGTCCAGGCACAAGCTGCGGCACGACGTACACACCCGAACTGTTGCTCTTTGTGGCGTAGGCAACGCCCGTAGCGGTGTTAGTGGCGATAATGCTGGCGCCCTCAACGGCCGCGCCGGTGGAATCCGTCACCAGCCCGGTGATCTGGCCATTCGAAGACTGTGCCAGCATGCTCTGGCTGATGGCCATCAGCACCAGCACTGCGGCAAACGAGCTCAACCATGTTGAAACAAAGATAGACCTGCGCGTGACCACTTGATCCATCTTCCTGCCCTCCCCGTGTGTCCTCTTGGACCGTGCCCAGCCCACAGTGGCATCGGCGCACGAACGCTAGTGTGAGAGTTTTAGACAGAAAGCGTCCATCCTTCTATCCCAGAAAGCGTTTTTTCTGTCGTTTAAGCGGCTGCCCTAAGGACGCTTTTCCGATGGCGCGGGATGGGGTTCCTCGATTTGGAGTCGCTGATCGGCGGGGATATCTTTCATTTCCTGCACGATGCCGGACGGCCAGTGGATTTCAAGCGAAGCTCGCTGGGCCTCGCCAAGGCCCAAATGAACACGCAAATCGCTGGCTGAGGCATACCCTACGCTATTAGCAACAAAGGTTACCTGCGTACGCTGGCCACCACGGCAGATCACCTTGGCACCAAGAGCCGAGGCGTTGCTCTTCGTCCCTTTGAGCTTGAGTTGCAGCCAATGCTGCATCGGACTGCGGTTCATCCAGAGTTCGATGGGCTCATTCAGCGAGGTTACGGCCGCGTCCATGCGCCCATCATTGTCGAAATCTGCAAAAGCCACGCCGCGGTGTACGCGGGGAACGACGAAGTCCGAACCCGCAGCGTCGGACACATCAACAAAACGTCCACCCAAGTTTCGTAGCACCCGGTTGGGCTGGGGCTCGTTCGTGTCGAGGCCGCCGCAAGCAATGAAGGCGTCGAGCCAGCCATCGTTGTCGAAGTCAACGAGCCCGCATCCCCAACCGTTCCAGGGACGGCTTAGGTTCAACAGTCCAGTGCTGGCGCTAGCGTCCTCGAAGGTGCCTTTGCCGGTATTGCGGAATAGCTCAAAAGTCTCTCTACGCAGGCCGGTCATCAGGATGTCGGGCAGCCCGTCGCCATCGAAATCTCGGAAATCGGCACCCATACCGGAAATCTGCCGGCCATCGCCGTTATAGGCAACGCCCGCCTCCATTCCGACTTCCTTCAACTTGCCGCCTCCCAGATTGTGAATCAGTAAATTACGGTCATTGTCGTTCGCGACAAAGATGTCTGAAAAACCATCGCCGTCATAGTCAGCCACTGCGATGCCCATCCCTTTACCAAGCACCCTGCCAAAAGTCTGCGCAGAGACCTCGGTGAAAGTGCCGTCGCCATTGTTGTGGTAAAGCAGCATGGGTTCGGCGCGGTACATGTCGGGATGGCAGTAGGCGCGGTCGCCGGCGTTGAGACCGCCGCAGATCGGGTCGTCGCCTGGGGTCCAGTCGCAGTAGTTGGAGACGATCAGGTCGAGATGGCCGTCGTTGTCATAATCGAGCCACGCGGCTGCCACGGACCACGTCTTGCGGCCCTCGGCGCTGGTGCCGCTCACGCCCGCGGCTTGGGTGACGTCTGTAAAGGTACCGTCCCCATTGTTGCGATATAGGGTGTTGCCGTGCACGCCGACCACGTAGAGATCCTCGAGACCGTCGTTGTTGTAGTCGCCAACTGCGACACCCATCTCATAGCCGTGCCCCTGCACTCCGCCTTTGATCGTGACGTCGCTGAACGTGCCGTCCCGGTTGTTGCGATATAGGCGGTTGAAGAAGCTGGGATCTGATTTCTGCAGGGATGGCAACGCCGCGCCGTTGACACAGTAGAGATCAGGCCAGCCATCTTGATCGAAATCAATTACACCCAGTCCGCCCAGTACCGTCTCGACCTGGTATTTACGGCCCTTGGCATCATTGCGCAGAATGAAATCGAGGCCGCTGGAGGGAGCGGCGTTTTGAAACAGGATTGGACCGGCCGCGGAGGCAGCGGCAAAAGACCGGGGTAAAGAACACGCAAGCGCTCCGCCGCCCAGCAGTTGAGCAAATTCGCGGCGTGTGAGTGCATCCCTACGGCTGCGCATCAAGGTCCTGGTCCCGATAAGACTTTTTTTGGAATTCTTCCGAAAGCTGCGCCGCGGTGGTCAACGCCTGGTCAGCCTCGGCGGTGTGTCCCATTTTCTTGAGTACTCCCCCAAGAAGGTAGTGCAGGCTTCCTTTCTCGTCAGGATAGCCACGCTCCAGCGCGGGCGCAAGGTTCTCCCGGGCCTCATCTAAGGCCCCGGTCTGGGCGCAAGCCTTCCCCAGTTCGATGCGCGTTGTCATATCTTGCGGATCACGGGCTATGAGTTCCCTGAGATAAGGCACGGCTGTGGAGTAATCTCGGTCCTGCATCGCGATTTTTGCCAGAGTCCGTTTTGCGCCGAGCCGGAGAGGGTCAATTTTGAGCGCGGCTTGGGCAGTCTCACGCGCCGCTTCGGTCTTTCCCGAGCCAAACTGCGCTTCGGCCAGCCGCTCCAGTACCGCCGGATCGTTCGGCGCCCGAGCGAGCGCCAGCTGGTACTCAGTCGCCGCCCCCTCGGCTTTTGCCTGCAGACGTAACAAAATGTCGCCACGCATCACATGCACAGGAGCTTCATCGCTCGCCGACTGTTCCACCCTCTCTGCGGTTCGGCCTGCCTCCCGCGAGTAGCACCACGACAGCAGGAACATCCCATAAATATCCGAAGCCGATTTCGGCAAACCACGTTCCAGCGAAGGAATGGCTTGCTGGCAATCTCCAATGTGTGCGAAAGCGACTCCGCGGTGCAGCCAAGCCTCCACCTGATTTGCCTGAGGTGCAGAGAGCTTGGTGATCTGCTCCCATCTCTGTTGGTGAAACAGAACTGCAGAACTTGCTGCCTCGGCCTTGCCGGCGGGCGCAAGAGCGCAAGACTTGACCGCTGCACGCACGCAGGAAAAAAATTCCGCCGCCGGGCCCGAAACCTTGACGGACGACGCGGGCAGGAGCCGCGCGGGCCATTGGCTCACGGCGAGAGACAGCGTCCCCGATGAGCGTTGCGCCACGGCGTTGAGGCGTTCGAAGGCTCGTTTCCAGTCGTTTCCTCTCGCCGACAGTCGCGCATCCGCGATCCACGCCACTAAATCGTTGGGATCGGATTGCAGAGCTTGGCGGGAGTAGTCGTCCGCGGCGGCGAAATCGCCCGAGTCGAGGGCACCGCGGGCGAGATCAGACCAGATTCCTGGTGCCGTCGGGTCCAGGTCGGCGGCGCGTTGCAGCAGGGAAAGGCGCGAGGCATCGCTATCAGCCAAGGCGAAAGAGCGCAGACGGTATTCGGTCGCTAATCCTTTTTTCGAGCTGCGTAGCAATGCGGACATGCTGGCGAAACGTGCCAGCGCAAAATCCACGAAGGAGACCGCCGACTCAGAAGATCCCGGGGCCACACGCACAACTTTGAGGTAGACCTCCGCTGCGTCGGCGTACCCATCCTGCCGGGCATATGCTTCCCCCAGATAGTCGAGAGGAAATTCTTCGTTGGGTCGCAGGCGGGAGGCTTTCTTCAGAAAAGGGATGGCAGTTTTCGTTTGTCCCGTCCGCAACGAATCGATGCCCAGAAGCAGATTAACGAAGTAGTCGTTCGGATCGAGGGTATAGGCACGGCGTAGCAAAGGCAACGCTTCAGCAAACTGCCCTTTTTGGTGAAAGTCGAAAGCTCTCTGGACAAGAGACTCCAGATCTTGCTCTGCAGGCGCACTGCAACAACAACCAAGAACGGCAATAAGAGCGAAGATTCGAAGCCGGTCGCTCTTGTCCCGCCTAAAGCGCCACATTCAGCTCACCTGACTCGTCAGCATACGACGCACCTTAGATACTCGGCAAACCAGCCGGTGAATTGGTGCAGTCGACAATTGACGGAGGTAACGATTCTGAGTTTTTCTTCGTGCATTATCGTGTCCTTTGTGGTTCGACGTCGTGCCACCCGTGAATTCGTAGCATTGAATTTGTGAAGGAATGTCAGATAAACGTTCAGCTGGAACATACTTGTCGGATATGCTGCCCGCCGAGGCTGGTGTCGGAGGGCAAATAGACCAATGAAATCCGCTTTGTTGTTCCCGTTCCTGATGCTGACACTTCCTGCCATAGGACAAAGAGCCCTGCCTGCGTTGGATGACGGTACCGTCATCGACGAGAAAGCGGAATTCCGGCACGATGGGCTGCTGCGCGTTTCAGGCCGCGTTAAACTCAAGAACATTTCCCTGGATCTTCGCGGACCGCTTACCCTGGCCGCCGGAGCCGACCTGGAACTGGACGATGTGAACCTCAGAGTGTCCGACCCGCCAGCTTCGACAAACGGCACGAGCGGACTCCACTGCGAGGGACCGGCCAAACTCAAGATCCACCGGTCAATCATGACTGCCGTAGGAAGTGCGCACCCGATATGGGCGTTACAGGGTGATCTCACCGTAGGCGGCTTCCAGACTACAAACTCGGAATTCCATCTGGATCACGTCGAGGCTGATCTTGAGAACTTTACGATCTTCGAACTCGAGATTTCCCACTCAAGCCATGTCGTTGGGCGCCACCTCCGCCTGGTGTTTCTTTCGACCCACACCGGGGATGACGACAAGATTGACTTTGCTGATATTCCCGCTAACCAGACGTTCTCCGAGAAACTACGCATGGGATCGCTCGCCACGGCTGACCTGACGGACACGGTGGCGCAGCTCTTTCTTGTCTATGTTCACGGCCGCAGCGACGTGAGCCTGAGCCGGATCGGGCGGGCCCAGTTGTCGATTGCCCCAACCTGCCGGGGGAAACTCAAATTGCCTCACGGCCGTGTTGGTTCAGCAAAGAGCCCTGTAGTGGTTCCCGAGCCGGGCGCTTCTGACTGTCCCTTCCGCCTGCGTTTGCAGGAAGTGAATGCGGATACCTGGGATGTTTACGCGGGAGGGGAAGCCAAACTGACGTTTTCTGGCAGCGTGATTGACGAATTAACGGCCAACGGCCACGCAAGTGTGACGGTCCGCAATTCCGAAGTTTATGCCGACTGGCTTTCTTTGGGCGGCGATGCCCAGTTGCTGGTGGAGCACTCCACCGTCGGGGCCCAGCGTCTCGCCGCGCAACGTCCCGATCTGGCCACTAGCCAGGTGCGCCTGAATGGTCACAGCCAGGCCACTTTTGATCGCGTGCAGTTCGATTGCGGGGTCATTGCCGCCGACGATGCCATCGCTGTAATTCGTAATTCTGCCACGTCGCCGAAGTATATTCGACGATCGGGCCACGCTACTGTGAAGACGGAGCCGCCACTTCCAGTCGAAGACTTTGGCAAGGAACGATAGCCCATGAGACTTAGTGTGAATACGGACTGGTCCTACAGCGGCCTGCGCACCGTTGTGCTCGAAAACCGCCTGCTTCGCGTGGTGATTCTCCCCGCAGCTGGCGCCAAGATCTGGCAGATCACGTACAAGCCCCATGATGCGGATCTGCTCTGGAACAATCCGCGGATTGCGCCCTCCCGGTTGCCATCCAACTCCCACTACGACGACGTTTGGAGCGGAGGCTGGGATGAGCTGTTTCCCAACGATGAGATTTCAGTAATTGAGGGCGAAGGCTATCCGGATCACGGGGAACTCTGGACCGGGGAATGGGACGCGGAGCCGTTTTCAAACGCATGACGAGGTGGGCGTGCAGCTGCGCTACGTAACCCCGATTAGCGCGATCGCAGTGGAGAAGACGATTCGTCTGCGGCGCGAACAAGCTCGCATTGAGTTTCATCATCGCTTCACCAACCGGGGACGTACCGCCTTCCCGTTCCTGTGGAAGCTTCATCCTGCGATGGCGGTTTCGCCGCAACATCGCATTGATTTTCCTCCGATGCAGGTCGTTCTCGAACCGGCGTTTCCCGGCACTCTGGCCGGGGCCTCCCCCGAAGCACAATGGCCTATCATTCAAACTCCCACTGGCGAGGTTGATCTCCGGAAGGTCACACCCGAAGAGGCCCGCCAGTTGTACTTCTTCTATGGCACACACTTGAAAGGAAACTGGTGTGCTCTGACCAACACCGTAACGGGGCTGGCGTGTGGGCTGCAGTTTGATCCGGAAGTCTTCCGCTGCTGCTGGCTCTTCGCCACCTACGGTGGCTGGCGCAGCTACAACGTCGCGGTCCTTGAACCCTGTACCGGCTATCCGCTTAATTTCGAAGCCATGAGAGCGGCGGGACGCCACAAGAGTCTCGCCCCCGGCGAAAGTCTCCAAACTGACGTTCGATTCCTTGTTCAGGACGGATTGCGCTCGGTAGGGTCTATCGACGCTTCAGGGAATATGACCGAAGCGTGAAGGAGAAAATCGACCACGAAGAGCGCTACGCTGGGCCGCCCGGCAGTTTCGGCTCCAGTGAGAGCAAAATCGCCGCCACGATCGCGAACCCCACCCCGATGGCCTGGGCCGGAGTGAGGCGCTCGTGCAGGATCGTCACCGCTAGTGCGACCGTCACCAGGGGGTAGAGGGAAATCAGTGAGATCACAACGGAAGCCTTCCCGCCCGATTCCAGGGCGGTGAAGCTGGTAAGCGCTCCTAAACCGTTCAGCGCCCCTCCCACCGCGGCTGCCCAGAAAATCTTCGCCGGCACATGCCAGTGAATCGGCACGAACACCCCCAGGGTCAAGGAAATCGCAATCATCGCGTACGCAAACCAGAGGAACGAGAGTTCGCTCGAAATCCGGTTCGTGGCCAGCTTTTGGGTCACGCCGGTGATGCCCCAGAAAACCAGGGCGATCGCGGCAAACCACATCCATGCAGGCAAGAATGACATAAGCTTCTGAATTACATGCTCAACAAGTAGATTGCGGTCAGCGCTAGAACCAGTCCGATTTTCTGTGCGGTGCCCACCCGTTCGTGCAACAAAGTTACGGCAAGAATCACCGTAACCAGAGGAAATAGCGCAGTCACGGGCGAAACAATCGAGGCTTTGCCTCCCATAGACAGAGCGCGAAAGAAGGCGATGTTCCCTGTTCCGCCCAGGATGCCGGTAAGAAACGCCCAGGCGATCCCCGTGCGCCTTTTTTCTCCGCCGCCCGCATTCCGCGGCGAACGCCACACGATCAGAATGAGAGGCAACAGTCCGAAGGTGAAGAAAATCTGATTTGTGTTGGCGTCCACACCATCGGACGCGACCTTCGATACAGCCCCCCACACACCCCACAGCAGAATCGTCAGCAGCGAAAAGGCCAGCCATCGGGGCAAGCCCACAAGCCGAGGCAAGGAGGCACGTGAAGTGGTGGCTGGTTCAGGCATGGGCGCAGGCAAGGATCACGAGCATACCTGCGGCGGAATGAGATCGCAAGCCGCTCAGCCGCATCAAAGGAACGATATTCTGATACTTCCTGCACTTAACTGCGGAGTCCCGCACGACGATTCAACGGGCTGCCACTTCAAGCATCATCTTCAGCGCAACGCCCGGATTATGGCTCATGCGGTCGAGGGCTTCTTGGCCGCGCTCCAGCGGCATCTTAACTGTCCAAGGGGTCAGATTAACCTCGCCCGCGATTAGTAGGTCAAGCGATCGCCGGAAATCAACCGGTGTATAGGCAAACGACATCACCACACGGTGTTCCTTGCGGATGCTGGGGACGAAATTGATTTCGCTGCGCTGATCCCCCATCCCCAGCAGGACGACCTGGCCGCCCGGACGGCACAGGTCAAAGGCCATCTGTCGCGCCGGGCCGCTGCCGCTGGCGTCAACGACCACGTCATATCCGCGACCGGCGGCACGTTGCGCCTCCGCCACTGAGTCTGACATCGCAGCGTTCGCGGTAGCCGAGGCTCCCAGCGTACGCATGGTTTCAAGGCGCTGATCGTTCACATCCACAGCCAGCAGGTCCCGAGCTCCAATGCGGAGACCGGCCAGTAGTGCGAGCGCCCCCATCGTACCCGCGCCGACAATTGCCAGGCGAAAAAAGGCCGGGGGCGGAACGATCCGGAACATGTGGATGATGTTGGCAAGCGGCTCGGCCAAAATTGCGTGCGATACCGTGAGTGACTCTGGTATCTCGTAGACCTGGTTTCCGGGCAAGGCCACAGACTCGGTGAACGTGCCCGAGGTAGTCCCGAGGCCGAGCAACGTCCACGAGTCGCACAGATTCTGCGCGCCCGAGAGGCAGGCGCCGCAGTGGCCACAACTCACCAGAGGATTGGCCACGACGCGCCGACCATCGCGGCGCCGGCCTACCAGCTCGTGGCCCAGCACCAAAGGCGGTCGCCGCAGGGCGCTGTGGCCGAGAAATCCCGAAATGTCGGAACCACAGACTCCCGCAAATTCCACTGCAATTTCCTCTTCCCCCTTCTGGGGATCGGGCCGAGGACGTTCTTGCATTTCGACCTTGCCGGGAGCGGTATAAACCAGAGCGCGCATAACCCAG
Source organism: uncultured Acidobacteriaceae bacterium (assembly GCA_963819035.1). Taxonomy (GTDB): domain Bacteria; phylum Acidobacteriota; class Terriglobia; order Terriglobales; family Acidobacteriaceae; genus Sulfotelmatobacter. Next base: position 124,052 of record CAWFUU010000034.1, read on the forward strand.
AGTATAAGCCAGCTGTTTTTTCCGCAGACATCGGTTTACTGATCTTTTTAACCGGGTTACAAGCTACCTCGGCTCTGCGAACAGGTATAAAAGAGAATATTTTTATGACACGGAGCTTCCTGTGAGAAAAATCGAAGCGGTTGATTTCTTTTATGTGTCGATGCCGGAAGTGACGACTGAGGGCGACGGCAGCCAGGATGCGCTGCTGGTGCGGGTTGCAGCCGGAAGCGTGATGGGATGGGGCGAGTGCGAGGCATCTCCGCTGGTCTCAATCGCGGCTTTCGTGTGCCCCATGTCCCATGGGGCTTGCCGTCCGGTCGGCGCTTCGGTCTTGGGGCAGCGACTGGAGAGCCCCGAAGACATCTACCGCATTGCTTCGCAGATCGAACTCGACAGCATGGACCTTTTGCAAGCGCCGCATACGTGGTCCGGCGTGGAGATTGCGCTCTGGGATCTTCTGGGCAAGGTCCGTGAGGAGCCGGTTTGGAAACTGCTCGGATACCGCGAATCGTTCCGCAAAGTCCCGTACGCGTCGCAACTGTTCGGAAATACACCTGACCAAACCTACGAACAGGCAACTGAAGCGCGCCGCCAGAATTTCCGTGCGGTGAAGTTTGGATGGGGACCAATCGGTAGAGGCGACCTCAAAACCGATCTCGAACATTTCGCCGCAGCACGCGAGGGCTTGGGCGAGGATTCTCTTCTGATGGTGGACGTTGGACAGATCTTCGGCGACAACGTCGAGGCCGCTGCCACCCGCCTTCCGATGCTGGAGCAGGTTGGCGCCACGTGGCTCGAAGAGCCATTTCATACCAGTGCGCTGGATGTTTATTCATCCCTCGCTCGCAGAAGCAGGGTCAAGCTGGCCGGCGGCGAAGGAGCACACAATTTTCACATGGCACGACATCTCATTGACTACGGCGGTGTCGGCTACATTCAAGTGGATTGCGGACGCATCGGCGGCATCGGCCCCGCGAAACGGGTGGCGGACTATGCCGTCTCCAAGGGCGTGACGTTCGTGAACCATACCTTCACGTCGCACCTGTCGCTTAGCGCCTCGCTGCAGCCCTATGCAGGTTTGCGCTCTCACGAAATTTGCGAGTATCCATTCATGCCCAAGCCACTGGCGCGCGAGATCACCTCCAACCACCTGGAGCGTGACAACGAGGGCTACGTTTCTCTGCCTGATGTGCCCGGCCTGGGAATCGAATTGGATTCCGAAGCGATTCGCCGTTACTTTGTCCCCGTGGAGATCACGGTGAAAACCAATGTCCTGTTCAAGTCTCCCAATTCGCTATAGAACCTGCGAAAAACCTGAGTTCCGATGATCGCGGGTAGGATGGCGACACAAACGGAATATGAATGGCGAACGCGATCGGGTTTCCGGCTGGAACCGCGGTGAGGTTAGTCAATGGAGTCACGGGATGACAACGAGTGCCTTAACAGCGAAAAACAATGTTTGATCCGTTAAACCGACCTGACTTCGTGAGCACGCGCAAAAAGCCCGTAGCCGGAGTTCTTCACTTGGGCTCGCCTAGACGCTGCGGATTCCATTCTTGAGCTGAGTTTTGGGCGGGGCGGCCAGCGCAAGACAAGCCGCAAGAATCGAGAGAGAAAGCCAGTGGACTCGTGAGCGGTGTAAGGTCCTGTCAGCTCGAGATTCGTCACAGTGAGGTCCATCGGCCATCGAGAAATAACCGAATCTCATTGACCGCCGGTGATTCCCGGCCAATCATCGGTTCGGAAGGGCGATGCCGGCAGCCCGTCTTTGTTGAACAGATTGCAACTCGGGCTGTCGCCCCATCCATAACGTACTGCCACCGGCTTGGGAACGTCAGAGCTGGAAACCGTCACTGTATTACCGTCAATACGGGCTTCGGCCCAATGGAACTTTCGGTCTTCACCAGCGATGGCGAAGCCCTGCAGCGGTGTGCCTCCACGCGGCTCCAACCCGGAGCCCACGTGAGTAAAGCGCACACGGACCTCCCTGCCCACGGCTTCCATAGACTCATACAGTGGCCCTGAGTACTCGATGGGCTGCTTGTAGGTCGTCCCCAGCGCCCAAAGCGCCAGACGCTGGCCCACGTCGAATTTGCGATGGGGATGCAGATCCTTCGGATCGCCGACATCAATGGTTACAGCAAGTCCGGTGCGAGGTACTTGCTTCACGGTTAGCAGCTGCGCTTCGCGCAACTCGGCCCATGCAGAGTCGCCCGGTTCCTCAGGGATGGCGCCGTGATTGGGCAACTGGACGACCAGAAACTCCAGATCCTGCTGATGCGAGGCGTCGCGCCAGCTCTTGATGAGCGCGGGAAGAAGCTTGCGATATTGATGGGCTTTCAAAGCGTTGCTTTCTCCCTGATACCAGAGCGCGCCGCGGAAGGCATAGGGCAGCAGGGGAGAGATCATTCCTTCGTAGAGAGCTGAGACGGGCATCGGGGCGTAGCCCAACGTTGTCAGGCACTCGACCGAGAAACCGGACAGAGCTTCTGCCGAGAAAGGAAACCAGACGCCCCATCCGTCCTGGCGAAGATCGCGGAACCAGACCGTAATGGGCTGCCATTCGGCGGAAGCTTTGAAGAGCGGGGTCGCGAAGTCATCATAGTCAGTGATGGTCGGCTGTTTGGATCGAAAGCGAAAGGATCCATTACCCCGCACCCAGAAACGGATGCCGGCATACCTCGTGAGGTCGACAGCCGACCCATCCAGCTTATAGCTCGCGGTTAAGATCGAGTCTTGCGTTCCATCCAGTTGTCCGGCGACTCGGGCGGCGAATCCCTTCCCCCCATGGCCGGGCGATGCCAGATCGAAAGTGGAGTCGATCGCGTCCGTCCAGTCATAAGAAAACGATCCGCCCGTGGCCAGGCGCGAAGTCCCGTCATCAAAGTTTGCCAGCATCTTGGCTGCGGAATCGGGTGCTGTGGGGAGAAGTTCGAAATCATCAAATTCGAGTTCGAAGGGCAATGGCTTCTCGGCAAAGCTCTTCTCGGCTGGAGTTGTGTGCTCCCACTCCTCCACAACCGGATTCAAGTCTGCATCCGAACGCAAGGAATCGGGATTGATCCACTCCTCGATCGTGGTGCCCGGCCAAACGCTTTCGACGATGCCGATGGGCACATTCAGTTTGCGATGGATCTCGCGGGCAAAGAAATACGCCACCGCCGAGAAGTTCTTGGCGGTATCGGGCGTGCAAAGTTGCCAACGGGCAGGCTGAGTATTCTCCTGTGGCGACAAAGCGATCTTTTTGGGAACGGTGAAGAGCCTGATTTGCGCGTAGTTGGCCTTCGGAATCTCGTTGGCAGCGCCTTCGGCACCGTCGAGGGAAAATGCCATGTTCGATTGGCCGGAGGCAATCCAGACCTCTCCGATCATCACGTCTCTGACCACAATCTGCTTCTTGCCGCTAATCACCAAAGTAAAGGGCCCACCGGCAGACATAGCCGGTAGGCGAACACTCCACTTTCCGTGCGCGTCCGCAGTGGCATTGGATTCGCGGGCGGCGAGGCCCACCGTTACCTTCTCGCCGGGACCGGCCTTGCCCCATACGTGAATCTCGCGGGCCTGCTGTAGCACCATGTGGTCGCTGAAGAGTGTGGGCAGAACGGGGTCTGCCCAGCAACTTAAGCCGCCCACCGTCAGGCACAGGCCGGCGGCAATACGCGCCAGCCAGTGAAACAGCAGAACACCCAGCTTCAGGCAAACAAAACTCCGCACCGAATTACTTCTGAAATTAGTTTGCATACTGAGGATGGGAAGATTGCCGGCCCTGTGAGCACTCCCGCGACTCAATCGCGCCACGATCGAACGCTCCGCATTGCGGGACATACGTGCCCAGGAAATCCTTGCTGCCCGCATTGTCGATTGTCTTTCCGGAATCGATGGCCGGTGAGTCTTTTCGCAAAGCGTACCCCGAGGCCGTAGTGCGACCGATTCCGGCGTGGCCGGGATTGAGCAGCAAGGGATTGGCGGTCAAAGCGTGCGGATCGTCTGCTGCACTCAGGCCGTAATAGGTGTTGAAATCGAAAACCGTGTTCGTGCTTTTGCCGGGTCCTGGGGCAGGTACATACGATCCATCCGGATTGCCCGTCACGCCGTAGGAAAAAACCCGCGCTGTGCCCTCGACGTAGAAGATATTGTTATAGAGGTAGGTATCCGTCGCCCACCCCGTCCAATCTGTGTGGAGAACCACATCGACGTTTTCATTTTTCCCAACGTAGATGGTGTTGTTATAGATGAGGGTGTTCTTCACCGGCCCCGAGAGCTTGATTCCCCGGTGATGATCGTTCTGGCTGATATTGTAGCGAACGATCGTGCCGACATTTCCTGCGCTGTCCTGCGGACTCTGGGAACCTTCGTTGCAGATCAGTAGGAATCCACCCTCGTTGTCGTGGCTGTAGTTGTACTGAATGATCGTATTGCGGCTGTTCCAGTCGGAATCGAAGCCCTCGGCGTCGTGTTGACCGCGAGTTCCATAGACTTCGTTGAATTGTATGACGGTGTTGTCAGCACTCCATGGCCATATGCCCACGTTGTAGTCTTGCGAGCGCTGACTGGCATGGGCGACTACGTTGTATTCGACCAGCGCGCCGTCGGTGGCGACGTTCACGATTCCGTCTCCGCCGATGTCATCGAGGACGTTATTGCGAATCACGACGCCGAGGCTGGGATACCATTTCGACCTCGTCCAATGTGTCGACCAGCCGAAGATGCCGCTGCGATCCACATGCGAGATGTAATTGCCCTCGATGCGCAAGCCGACAAAGCGGCTGGGTTTGGAATCCCCGATTGCGCTGTAGTGGATACCGCCATTCACTTTGTCTTTGTCAGTGCCGTTGACATCGTGGATGGTAAGGTTCTGGATATACAGGTGGTGCAGGTCGCCGGAGTTATCCGCGACCAGATGCACACCACGGCGGGGAGCGGGAGTAGCGCCCGTATTCGTGACTTCAAGGTTACGGATTTCCCAGTATTCCTGATTCTTTAGCAGGACCGCATCCTCGGCGAGGCCTGCGCCGTTGATGACGGGTTTCGCCTCGCCGCCATACTTCTCCACTATGATCGGATGCTCTGCCGTACCGGAGCCTTTCGGCCAAAACTGACCAGCCCAGACTCCGCCGGACTTGAACAGGATGTGGTCGCCGGGATGGAACGTGGTTCCGTTGAGCTTGGTCAGAGTTTGCCAGGCTGTACCTGGTGTCGTGCCGGAGTTGCTGTCACGACCGGAGCCAGAGTCGACGTAATACTTCGCAGCCCCGTCAGGAGAACGGGCCAGAGCGACCCTCAGGCTCGGGAACATGGCTGCGGCGAGCAGCATCGGGCAAGCCAAGAGAGCAACCGGCACTCGGCAAGAGCGCAGTGGTCGAACGAGGAGTTCGTCAGCAGGCATGTCCATTGTTGGGTAATCGGTGTGTTTGGCGAGTACCGGTGCAGCCCGCAAGTTTTCGCGGGCTACACCGGCAAAGCCTTCGGTAAGGCCTAAAAGTCGAAGCGAATGGCAAATTGTCCTTGCCGCGGATTATCCAGCACTCCAAAGATCTGACCAAAGTTGGCCGCGCCGATGCCGTTGCTATTATTGCCGCCGCAGCCGTTGATGTTGTAAAAGTGGCGGTTGAACAGGTTATAAAACTCCGCGCGGAACGACAGCCTGTACTGCCCCTCGCGCCCAATCCCGAAGTTCTTCAGCACGCTGGCATTTTCACTGGCGCCTCCGGGACAACGCAGGGCAGAAGACGCGGGTGAACCTGGAAGCACGCCAGGAGCGGGATTGCTGGCGACGTTCGTCGGCATGTACAGATTTCCCGCCGGGATGTTGCCATTAAAGTTCGCCGGTAAGGGTACGAAATTCTTCGTGGGGTTGGGCCCGTTATAACCGCTCACATTGAACTCGGGATAGATGTTACCCCATAGCGGCCAGTACGAATTGGCGGCCCCGATGTGGAACGGCTGGCCCGAGTAGTAATCGATGATTCCGGCCAGTGTCCAACCGCTGACGATCGAATTGACGACTCGGTTTTGACCTGCCAGCCATGTCTGGCCCTTGCCAAAGGGGAGTTCGTAACTGACGAATCCCTTCACAACGTGCGTTAGGTCATACCCTGTGACCGCATGCGCCGCCTGTTGCATGTTGCTGAAGTCCTGAATGGGAGTGTAATAGCCGTTGTAATCCTGTTGAGCGGAGAAGGAATCGCCTTCCTGCCGAGACCAGGTATAGCTCAGGTCCATGGTCAGGCCGCGCCCTGTGCGCTTCACGATGTTAGCGATCATTGAATCGTAGAAGCTTTGACCGAGGGGTAGACCGACGTAATTGAGGTTGGCATAGCCCCAGTAGTTCACTTCGGACTGGGCCATGTGCGGAAAAGGCGCTGCCGCCGCCAACGCCGGGCCACAAAAGCCCGGATACGGATACGGGACGCCGTAACTGGCTGCAGTCGGCGCGTCGCAAACATAGTCGGCATAGGCACCGGCATAACCCTCCTGCGCCTGCCGTTGCCAGAGGCGCAAGAACGTCGACGTAGGCCCTTGGTTCCAGGCCAGCGCCGTATCCGTTAGGCGGTGGCCACGATTGCCTACATAGGAAAGTTCGAATCTGGTGTTCGGCGTAAGCTCCTGCTGGATACCAAAATTGAACGCCTCACTGTATCCGAGGCGAAGAGCCCGAGGATCGACCGCGACCTCGGGAAAAAGCGATGTGGGGTCGGTGCTCGTGTTCGCGACCTGGAGAACGCCCGGGTAGCCATTCGGTACTTGATCCCAGTTGAAATTCTGCGCTGTATTTGTTCCCAGTTGCGGAGCGAATCCGTCCGGAACGCCGCCAAAGAACGAGACGCCCACAGGATTGAAGATCAGACCAAAAGCACCACGCACAACAGTCTTGGGCAGCAGTTGGTACGCGAAGCCAAATGACGGTCCGAAGTTCCGAGCGTACTCGTTTTTCTCGAAACTGTCGCTTCCATTCTTGGCAAATACCAGCGTGCCCGGAATGCCGTAAATGGGGCTGATCGCAGTTTGATCGAAGCTGGCCCAGCGGCCGTATTTCTCGTGAAAACGGAAGTTGTAATTCCAACGCAACCCAATGCTCAGGGTGAGCTTTTGTGTGACCTTGTAGCTGTCTTGAGCAAAAAGCGTCATTGATTTTTGCCGCCCATAGAGGTTGTAAGGGACGCTCTCGCTCGCTTTGTCAGAATTTCCCAAAAGAAACGAAGCGTAGCCAAAGCCATCGTACGGGTAGCCTGCGCCAGCCGTGTTTAGATAGGAGAAATCAAATGAGAGAGCTCCCGAGCCCGAGTGGCTGTTTACCTGGTGGGCCGTGAAGTCTCCGCCAAAGGTGAAAATGTGGCGTCCTTTGGTCCAGGTGATGCTGTCACCGGTCGTGATATAGGCACCGGTAAGGTTTCCCTGCCACGTGCTGCCCAGGAATGTCTCGTTATGGCCATACGCTGAGTTATCCGCAAAGCTGATGACCGGGAAGGTGTTAGCCCCCGTGTCTGGAAGTCCGAGCTGCGCGTTCCAATTGCCAGGGTTGAGCGGAGAACTTGCGTTGTAGTCGAAGTTATATGTGAAGTTCAGAACGTTCAGAATCCTAGGGTTGAAGGTGTGCGTTTCGCTGGCTCGCCATTCCTGCGACCAGTAGAGTTGATTGCGCCCGTTCGTAAGCGGTCCCCCATTCCTGGTCCCCGCCTGCCACAATCCGCCACTGTCGTCCAGCACCCTTGGCCTGTGGTTGTAGATCCACGATCCGGACAGGTGATCCTGTTCGCGCAGGTTGTGATCAAGCTTGACCACCAGCTGAAGCGGAGTCTGACTAGGGGTGTTCTGGATGAGGCTGCGGAAGTTGGCTTCGATCCCGCCAAACTGCGGAGCATAGTCCTTGTAGAAGGCGTTTATCTTCTTTGCCTCCGCGCTGATCATGCCCGGGGGAATGATGTTGCCGGTAAACTGATTTCCCGTGGCCGGATCGTAGATCATGTTTTCCTGCGCCTGAATGGCCTGTCCTGCGTCGTTCTGCACCATGATGGGTGTCCCGCCGTTTTGGCTACACAGACCTGCGCCGCCGTTATTGCAGAGGGTCGGGCCTAGCAATGCACTGAAGTTTCCATTCATGAAATCCGCGGTCGGAACAGTTGCCGATCCACTGCCGAGGCGGAAGTCGATCTGCTGATATCGCTCAATGGCCGCAAAGAAAAACGTCTTGTTCTTGAAGATTGGACCGCCCAAGCTGGCACCATAATCCCATGCGCGCTCTTGGGGTTTGCCCTGATGGTAGTAGTCATTCGTCCAGGTGTTGGCGTCGAGGAGTTCGTTATGGCCGTAGAGGAAGCCCGAACCGTGCCACCGGTTGGTGCCTGACTTCAGGTTGAACGACATAACGCCGCCGCCAGAGATCGCACTTTGAGCATCCAAACCGCTGGTTTGCGCCTGTACCTCTTGCACCGCTTCCATGCTGGGGCCGGATTCCATCGAGTCGCCGCGAATGTTCGCGGTGGCGGACGTGCCGTCGATGGTGTAGTCCTTCGTGAACCACTGCCCGCCGTTCACCACGGCACCATAGGGAGAACTGATCGGCGAATAGCCGGGCGTAATCGCGACCGCAAAATCCTCCACAAAGCGTCCGCCGTTATAGATGCTCAGAGGCAGGTTGTTCACGATCTCGCCCTGCATGTTCGTGCCTTCGGACGCCTTCTCCAGTTCCAGCACAGGCGCATCCGTGGTCACAGTGACTGTCGAGCTGACAGCACCCACTTTCAACGTGGCATCAATTCGAGCTACCGAGGTGGACTCCAGCGTTACGGACGGACGCAGCACGGTCTCAAAGCCGTCCCTCTTGAATTCGACTGAGTACTTTCCCGGGAAGAGATTTGGGATGACGTAAATGCCGTCCTGATTCGACACCGTCTTGGTGGGCACGCTCGTGCCGGTGTTGGTGGCAGTCACCTCTACGCCGGGCACAATCGCGCCACTCGTATCGGTCACCGTGCCGGTGATTGTGGCGCGGTTGGCCTGTGCTGCCGCGTCCGGGACGACAAGGGCGATCATCCCGCTGACAAGAACACAAACGAACAGTCCGTACCGCTTCGTTCTTCGCATATTGCCTCCCCGCAGACTTGGTATCACGTTCCGATGACTGCCGAACCGAGTTGCATGATCGCGCCTTAGTTGTTACCAGTCTTCTTCAAGCGAACCTCTACCATTCCCATCGAGCCTGGAGTCGTGTTAATGCCGTTCCCATCCGGCTGCATGCCAAAAACCTTTTCATTGGCGGTGTAGAACAGGGTGAACGAATCACTGCCTTCCGCGATCAGACCCAGGGGCGTCCGGACTTCGCTCGCCCACACGCCGCTTCCTTCCTGCACCACCAGGTGTTGCCCCTCGGACCAATGAATCCCGTCGCTGGAAAACGTGTAGCCGACGGCATTCGGCGCATCGGTGTCGTAGACAGCCACGTACGTTCCATCACTCAAAGCAGTGACAATAGGATTCTCGATAAATCTTGTCTCGACTTTCAAGGGATTGAATTCCGTGCAACGCTGCCAAGGCCCGGCGAGGTCCTGCGACCTCGCCAGGCCCACTTGCCACAGCGATAGGGGTAGCTTTTCCGTGTGCGCGCTGCCGTAAAATGCATACCAGCGATCGCCGACGCGATAGGGGAAGAACGAATCTGTTCCCTGCAACCCTTCCCACGGATCAGAGTCCCTTCCGCGCTGCAGCACGACACCCACATCTTTATAAGGCCCGCCGATTCCGCCCGCTCCCGGCATCGAGGAGACCGACCGCCAGATGCGGCCTTCATGGTTCGTCAGCCATTGCTGAGACGTGTCCGGGGCGGCCTGGTACGCGACATAAAATAGGTTCCAGCGGCCTTCTTTTGGATCGTACACCGGCAGGGGAGACCACAAGGCGGCGCGCGGGTCCTTTCCCGTGAAGTCGCCACCGGACTCCGCCAGAGTTCCCATTCGCTTCCAGTTAAGCCGATCATGGCTTATCCAGTGCGCCAGTCGCATTTTGACCCAATGCGGATCGCCGACCATTTCTGATGTGAACAGGTGATAGGTGCCATTGATTTTTAGCACTCGACCGCCCTCGAACCCGTACTTGTTGCCTTGCGCGCCGTCGGAATGGATCGTCAAGATCGGGCTCTGCCAACGCCGGGTCACCACCAGTTCCTGACCGGAAGCGGGTGCGAGCAGTGCGACACTGGCTAAAGACAGCAGAATCAAACCACTGCAGGTTTTGCTACGGCAGATCGGCCCCGAATTAACGCCCTGCGACACGAATCAGTTCTAGACCCCGTCGATGTTTTTCCTCAAGGTAATTGAGGTTATAAGAGGGTTAACGAGTCTAATAGCAGGCATTTTCGAAAAGGAAAGCGGCGTCGCTGCCTGGAACCTCTCCGATCAGGGCACCCGCCTCGACCCGGATAGCCTGATTCCTTTTCCCCGGGGGCTTGCTCCTGCCCTCAGCACGCAAGGGAGGTGGACGACATTAACCTCAATTAACGGATCGGAATAACGGTTAGTTGTGGCGTCCTGCAACACCCGCCTTCCGCGTTGACGATCGCCGACAACCGGTGCTATCGTCCCACCGGGTAGCCTGGTGGGATCCCGTCTGACCGCCCGGCACCACCAACCGGGCAGCTAAGGTGGCCTCTGTTCACACTTCCGACGTGCCCCACCTTCCGCTTTTCGAGAAGCGGGGGGAACTGCGCCGACTTCTGGAGAGCAAGTACTTCACGAACTCCCCGAAGAAAAGTCGCTTTCTGGAGTTTGTTGCGCAGCAGACCCTCGTCGGCAACGGCGACAAGTTGAATGAGTACCTGATCGGAGTCGAGGTCTACGATCGCGGCGTCGACTTTAATCCACAGAAGGACCCAATCGTCCGAGTACAGGCGCACGAGATCCGCCGCTTACTTAAGAAGTATTACGACGAGGAGGGCAAGGACAGTCCGCTTCGCGTAGACCTGCCGGCAGGGCACTATGTTCCCACCTTCAACCGCAACCCAGAGCGGGAGACGCCCGTTCCCGATCTACAAGCAGAGCCAGTCACTCTGGAAAAACAAAAGTCCAACCATCAGCACTTAGCAGCCACCGTAATCCTGGGCATCCTCAGCATGCTGCTGGCCGTGCTGCTGGTTTCGGACCGGATCAATCGCGGCAGTGCAGCTTCGCAGGCGCAGGCCGCAAGTTTGCCCGAAGGCCTGAGCTGGTTCTGGGCGCCGTTCCTACCCCCGGCGGAAGCTCCGCTCGTCACGATTCCCAATCATCCGCTGCTGCGCGCGGCCCACGATGGGGATAGTCCACAAACTATGGCAACAGGTCACGACATCCCCAAGTCCAGTCTTCCCGAATTTCGCGACACCATCCACTTCCACGAATTGAAGCGCTTCGTGTTTGTTCCGAGCCTGACCGACTTCACTTCCGTAGGCGAGACTCTGGGAGTGGTCCGTTTGTGCGAAATGTTCTCTACGGTCGGGCAGAAATGCCGCGTACAGCAATCCCGCTTGGTGAACTTCGAGGAGATCAAGGGGGATAACGCAATTCTCCTCGGGGGCAATCAATCGTGGAGTGGAAGAGTCTTTCTAAACGTCGAGGGATTTCATTTCCAGAGTGGCGTGATCCTGAATCGGAATCCTCAACCGGGAGAGCAAGCGGTTTACAAACCGGAATTCGATTCCGTCACCAATCAATTGACGCGCGACTACGCACTCGTGCTCATGCTCCCGAACGATACGAAAGCAAAGCGCGTCCTCCTGATTTACGGGATTTACACTCAGGGTTCTCAGGCCGCCATCGAATACCTGACCAATCCGGAACGCATGGCCGAACTGCGAAAAGCCCTGCTGAATCTCTCTCCCGATCACAAAACCGTGCCGGCTTACTTCCAACTTCTGCTCACCACCACGGTCGAGAATGCTGTGCCCGGCAAATCGTCGCTAGTGGCCCTCCGGATCATCCCCATGTAAACTGCTGGGTGCTCTAGGCCGCCGCAGGAGCAAGGCACTTGGCTTAAGGCCAGAATCGCAAACGCGGTAGGTACAACCCAGCTACAGGTGTCCGGAACCCACGGCCAGCCGAACTTGTCCGGGTCGAATCGGACATGACGATCCGCCGTGAGAAATTCCATCTCCAGAACCAATTGGCTTCCTTGCCCTCGCATTTCATCAGCCAATGAATGCCGGATAGCCTGGCCGGTATGGCCGTAGCAACATCATGAAGAGCGATCGTAGCTAGGGAGGTCACCCAAGCACCATCCTGATCATCCCCGAAAAAAGCAGGCCAGCTTCCATTCGGATTCTGCACACGAAGAAGAAAGTTTTGAGCGAGTCGTGCCTGGTCGGAATCGTCTGATCCGATCGCGAGAGTGGCGAGGCACGTAGATTCGAGCGACGCCTGCACAGACGACCGCAGCGCCGCCCACCCGCCAGCAGGGAGCTGCCTTCGACTCAACTCGGCCAATACGCTGCTCAGAAAGACGCCATCGCTCTTCACCGCAGCACTTTTAATGCGAAACCGTTCCACTGTCAAAAGTGATATCGCCGGGGAGGCCGACGTTGGTCGAAAAGGCAAGTAATCGCGGTGCCCCAAGGCGCAGAAATCTGGAATCAGTCAAAGTGCGATCAGCAAAGTATTGGTGGCTGACTTGGCATAGAAAACGGCATCCAAGTTTCGCGCTGCGTTGCCTCGTCGCGGTGAGGTTTCTGCGCCAGTCACGATTCGATCGGTGAAAGAAAAAATGCGCGCCGATAGTTGCAAGAAATCTCACTTTGTGGGACGCAACAGGTCACGGCGACTCGGGCGTGGTCGCAGGCTTGTGGCGATCATTTATCCGCTAGAGGTTCGTTGGCGCCCACTTCGAATCGGACCAGGAATAAGGGATTTTCCCGGCTCGTCAGGCTCCCTCGCCGATTACAGACTGGCTTCGTGACGTCCGATGAGGGACATCACGGTTCCATAGTCGCCATCCGAGTGCAGGCTCTCGACGGCTTTGCGCAGGGCGGCGTTGACTGCCGGATCGCTCGAATAGCGTTCGGCGGCGTCGAGAAGCACGCGGGCTTTGTCGCCGTCGGAAGAAATGCCGGAGGCCGATTGGATGGCCGCAACGGCGAGCGAACTCGAAATCCCGGGCTTGTCGAGCACAACCATCAGAACCCGGCTACGGTCGCCATCGGAATTGACGCTATTGGCAGCGGCAAAGAAAGCGTCGCGGGCCGGCTCGACGTTTGTAGCGGCAAGTTCGATCAGGACGCGAGCCTTATCGCCGGCTGAAGAAATTCTCTGCGCAGAATTGGCGATGCCGGCGAGGGTGTCAGGCCCGATTCCTTGTTTCTGTGCGAGAAAGACGAGCACCCGCTGATGATCGCCGTCGCTCGAAATCGAATTCGCGGCCTCAAAGAACGCTTTGCGGACAGACGCGTCTTCGTTGTAAGAAGCAACGGCCTCTTTGAGAACGCGAGCTTTATCTCCATCGGAGGAGATCCGCTGGGCGGAGAGCAGAGTACGAGTCAAAGTGTTATGGTCGTCGCCGTGCGAAGCGAGCATTTTCGAGAGAACGCGCGCATGGTCTCGGTCGGAGGAAATGGAATTGGCCGCGTCAAAATAAGCCATGTCCACGCCGCCCGCCGGGCGATAAGGAGTCGCCATCTGGATGAGCTCTTCCGCCTTATCGCCGTCGGACGAGATATGCCTCGCGGCTCTTGCGGCGCTCGCGAGCGTTTCTAAGCTTCCGCCGTCTTTCTTGACGATGTCGGAGAGAACCCTGCGTTTGTCGCCGTCCGCACTCACCCCGCACCTAATGCCTGAGCCGCGGGCGCGTGGGGATGCGGATCCTAGAGAAGAACTCGGGCATACCCCTCGCTTCCGTTTTCAGTCGAAAGAGCGCCCCTGCAAGCGGGCCTTCCTCCTGCTTCCTGTCTCCACCCGCGGTGGTGACGTAGATGTCGGCGCAGTCTTCTCCGCCAAAGGTAAGGCTCGAAGTCTTGGGTACGGGAAAGGAAATCCTCTGCTCGATTCTGCCGCCGGCGTCCATCTGCACGATACATGCGCCATCCCAGAGTGCTGACCAGAGACGGCCATCGGTGTCGAGCGTGACTCCATCCGGCATTCCGTCCGATTCATCAAAACGCGCGAAGACACGCTGGTTGTGCAGTGTGCCGTCTTCCGCGCTGTAGTCAAACAGATAGATTGCGCGGGCAAAGGAGTCCGTATAGTAGAAGCCGGTTTGATCGCGCGTGAAAGCCATGCCGTTGGAACAGCCAATATCGGTGAGCACCCGATGCACCGAACCATCCAGGTCCAACCGGTAAAGGCTGCCCTTTTGGGCGGCGCTCGACATCGTACCGCAGAATACCCGACCCCTCGAATCGGCGATGACATCATTGAAGCGCGAGCCTCGTTCCTCCTCAATCTCTGTCAGCAAGGTTGTGAGTTCGCCTTCGCGCCAGTTGGCGATAGTGCCGCAGTCCATAAAGAGGAGAAGGGATCCGTCACTCTGGATTGTGAATCCACCCACAGTCCTGCCTTCGTAGCATCGCTCGTGGGTTTCCGTGGCCGGGTCAAAGCGAAAGATGCGGCCTTTGGGAATGTCGCACCAGTACAGGCGCTTTTCCATCACGTGCCAAAGCGGATTTTCCCCTGTTTCGCAGGCGTAGTCTGCTAAGCACTCCGGCCCTGAAATGGCCGGACTGTTCGGTCCATCGGCAGACATAATTCGACGCCCTCCTCTCCGTGTCTCCGGTTGCTTTTTGCCAGTGACCAATCTTGCCGATTAGACCAAAACAGTAGCGCGGCGGATCAAACCTGGGCGCAAAGATCGCGATCCAGACCAGTCCTCCTGCCTGTGTCATTTCCTGACTGGCGGAGTAATTACAATCTCCACGTTTGGTTCGGTCGATTCGATTGTCAGCAACTTGCTCGCCGCGTCCCAGTTCATAGTTGCTCCTTTTACCGATGCAGGAGTGCCTTGACCGATTTTGAAGCGTTCACTGGAACGCCGATTATACTTCCGATAAATAATTCGCTCCGGCTGATATGAAATCTCTTGAATCACTGACGACGTTCGCAGCAGGTGGTTTTGATCCTCTGGCGCCAACTCAGGGGCCGATGCCATTGCGCGCAAATAATGGCGTACGTAGTCACCGTATCCGTCGGTGAGCCAAATATCGTCCCGGATATAGCGGTTCTTACCATCGCTGTCGACGGTATAGGTTGCCCAATTCAGTCGTCGGATGGCATCCTCTTTGCTCTTGCAGTCCCCAGTCTTTTCACAATAAAGAAGCTCAACCGAGGCATGGCGGGCGGTGTGACTGTTTCCCGGCACGAGATACCGGGTCTGCTCGTTGAGCACCGTGACGCCCCAGCGGTCGTACTCGTGGTTCTGAAGTGTTTCGAAGCTCCACTTCAGCATGGCACTAGCATCCTGTTTCCAGTTCGGGTCCCACTGAGAATTCTCCAGAACGAAGGCGGCCATTGTATCGGAGTTAATTTCCGTGTCGGAGTAGTCCGCAGTTGAAATATCTTCGAAAAAGGGTCCCCATTTGTTTGTCCGGAAAGGGAACTGCTTTAGCCATACGCTGGTCAGGTCGTAGGGCGTCTGGTACGCAGCAGTGTTTCCCCGGTTGAGTTGCTTTAGTCCCATAAACAATAGCAAGGTGGGACTCCAGTTTGAGGTGTAGCTGGCCCGAATGAGTTTTCCGTCTTTCTCCTGGCTGTGAACAACACCATCACTCGCTCGAACACGGAATGGCCAGGGAGAATTGTCAGAATCGCCCGGCTTGACCCGCTGGGCGAGCCTGTCGGCAATCTTCTGGGCAGCCGCGAGATATTTCTCCTGGCCAGTCATTTTGTAGAGGATGAGCAATTGGTATCCGAAGCTGCCGGCTTTGTCCGGTTGGAGAAAGTCCTTTCCCGCTCGCATGTCACCGTCATATCTCCCGGAGTGCAGGTCCGTGTTGTACGGATATGGCAAGTCTCCCCATGGTAGTCGCGAGTCCGCGACTCCGTGCTCAAGCCAATAATCAGCGATCTCTACCATGTTCTGCTTCACAGCTGCATCGCCGAGATACCCGTACAGAATGTTCCACGAATCGAGCGCCATATTGATCTGGTCACCCCCGAGGCCTCTTGAGTCGTCTTCGCCTGGGGTCCAAACCTGATGCTGCAAATAATACGGCACTCCATTGGAGCACTTGCGCATGTTGTGCCAGAAATCCCAGATGATTCTCAGGTCGTGATCGTAAGCACGGGACGGCTGCGCGCTGAACCACGGAACAATACGACCGGTTGAATCGACTTTGGGCTCGTGATATCCGATCAGCGGCGTCGTGGAAGATTGGTCGGCTGCCCGCGCGAAGATGCCGATGGTCAACATGGTTAAAATTAAGGTTGCGAAATTAAAGCGTCTCATGGGTGATTCCTCGCATAAAGGTTGTTCGAACCATGCAACGGTCGCACGGTCCTGGCTCATGGTCATCGTTGTTAGCATTCCCTTTCGCGAGGTCCTGCCGTCGTAAAGATGGAGTACTGAGGAATGGTGCCGGCGGATCGCACGAAACCGCCCTCATCGAGTAATCGAACATATGATCTTGTGGAAACCGCGCCTAGGATGCGCTGCATGGCTCAGAGTTGTCAAGAGAGGAATCGTGTTGCCGTCAGGATTATCTAAAGAAACAAGACAGCATGCTTCACCTCTGCAGCAAGGCTTCGAATGTCGGTCTGCAAGCCAACACCCGTTGAGCGATCCCTCGGGACCATTACCCTACAGCAACAATCCGCTCAGGGTTCTTGGAGGTCGGGAGCCTTCGTGTCGCCTGACGATAGAGCTTTTCTGATGTCTTTTTGCGTGAAGTTCAGAAGCCGTCGAACGGCGATCCTTGCAGCAACCGGATCGTGTCGTTGAATTGCCTTCAGGATTTCGGAGTGATACTCCACACCGCGGTTGAGTTTGTCTGTGAGCTGTATCTGCTTGAGAAACACCTCGGTCAGGGGCGCGAGTACGATTTCAAAGAATCGGTTTCCGGAAGCGCGAGCTATGGCGATGTGAAACCGCAAGTCTGCAGCGTGAACAGATTCAGCCACGCTGCCCTCGCGCATGTTCCTCAGCGCAGCTTCGGCCTCTGCAAGATCTGCCTCCGTTGCGCGGACTGCTGCCAAACCTGCGGCGCTTTCTTCGAGAACGCCCCGCAACTCTAACAACTGCAGCATCTCCTGTAACATTGGCGTGCCGGAACTCCGAATTAGTCTGTAGAGGGAGGACTTTACGCGATCCGATTTGGCAGGAACTACAATAGTCCCGCGCCCAGCCCGAACTTCCACCACGCCCCGGTCCTCCAGTATTTTCATTGCTTCTCGTATAACAATTCGGCTGACTCGGAATTGTTCAGCAAGCTTGTCTTCACTTGGGAGATGTGCACCAAGCGGGAATCGCTCGGTGATCATGTTCTCAATCTGAAGTAATACCTGGCCGCTGAGCCGTCCGTGACGGAAGGTACGTTTGCGCATTATTTTCAAGATAGCCTGTCCTCGAGGCACAAGAATACGCCTTTACCTATGAGTCCGTCGCGCTAGTCAATCCCCAGCTTTTGAGTTGGAGAGCCACTCTTACCGATTCAACGACGCACCGGGTCGCTGGCCCTTTGCCTTCTCTCCTAATTCCACGGGCAAACCTAAGTCGTTCGTAGTATCTCAGCGTCCCGCTTGGTCCAAATCGAACTGCCTCGCGCTCCTGCACAGAATGGCTTAGCAATCCAACGGACCGTGATAACCTTGACCAGGCGATGATTACGAAGATATGATGTTTGCGATTTTAGTGAAAATGCAGTAGTTCGAGGGATCATTTTGAAACTGCGAGAGTGTGTCGCCGTTATAACGGGGGCTGGCGGCGGAATCGGGAAATCGATTGCCATTGCCTTCGCCGCCGAAGGCGCGCATGTTGTCGTCGCGGATCTAGATTCTGCCGCGGCAGAGCAAACAACAAAAGAGATTCAAGAAAAGAACGGTCAAGCGATCTCCTTGCAAGCTGATGTGTCTGACCCTGATTCGGTCGAGAAACTTACAAAGAGCGCTCTCAGTAGATTCGGACGAATTCACATCCTTGTAAACAACGCGGCGATTCAGGTAAGCAAAACGGTGACAGACACCACCGTTGAGGAGTGGAACCGACAGATGGCGGTGAACGTAGGCGGGGTGTTCCTGTGTTCCCGCAGCTTTCTCCCGCATCTTCGTCAAACGCGCGGCGTAATCATTAATCTTTCTTCGGTGAACGCTTTCTTTGTCGAACCGGCCTGCGCCGGCTACTGCGCCACCAAAGCAGCCATTATCGGCCTGACGAAAGCAATGGCGATCGATCACGGCCGAGAAGGTGTCAGGGTGCATGCCATTTGTCCGGGCTACATCGACGCGGGGTTGGCTGAAAGCTATTTCCAGTCTCAGCCCGATCCTGCACGAGCGCGAGCCGATTCAGGTAAGCTACATGCCCTGGGCCGGATCGGTAGACCCGACGAAGTCGCCCGATTGGCTGTTTTCCTGGCCAGCGAGGAGTCTTCCTTTATGACAGGGTCTCCGATCATTGTGGATGGCGGGTTCAGTGCGGGTCTTCCGCCGAGAGAGGAGTAGACGTGCAACTAACGTCCGAGGAGATCAGCGTTCTACATCGCACGTTCCTCGATTACAGATCCATAGAGGACTTTATTCGAAATCCGCTCGTGCTGAAGCGTGCCGAGGGACTTTACTACTGGGACACCGCGGGGAAGCGCTATTTTGACGCCATCGGTGGAATTTTCGTCGTAACACTGGGTCACGGCCATCCCCGGGTATTGTCTGCAATGCGGGAACAGATGGAGCGCATGACCTTTGCCCCGCCCCTGCATGGAATCGCCGATGTAACGCTGAAATTCGTAGAGAAACTCGGCTCTGTGTGTCCTGGAAACCTGCGATCCGTCAAGCCCTTCAGCGGCGGGTCAGAGGCAGTCGAGTCAGCCCTGAAGTTTGCGCGGCAGTACTTCAAGCAGACGGGACATCCCGGAAAATACAAGTTCATCAGCCGTTATTCGTCATATCACGGCGGCACATTTGGCGGTATGTCAGCCAGCGGCACTGGTGAGCGCAAAGCAAAGTTCGAGCCGCAGATGCCTGGCTTTCTCAAGGTCTTTCCTCCGTCGTTCTATCGGGACGATTTCGCTTCGTGGGAAGATGCGAACCGGTTTGCTGCACGTAGCGTTGAAGACGTGATCGTTGCCGAAGATCCGAATACTGTCGCCGCCGTAATCGTCGAACCGATCGGTAACACGGGCGGAATTATTACCCCCACGGTGGAGTATTTTCAGATGTTACGAGACATCTGTACCCGGCGGAATGTACTCCTTATTTTTGATGAGATCATCACGGGAATCGCCAAGACCGGAAACATGTTCGCTGCCCAGGCCTATGGAGTTACACCGGACATTTTGTGTCTGGGCAAGGGCATTTCGAACGGAGCCCTACCCCTCGCTGCCATGGTGGCGCGCGAAGACCTAGCGACCTCTTTTGACGGAGAACAGACCGATGCCAAGTTCTTCGCGCATGGTCATACGTTCGCAGGCAATCCACTGGCAAGTGCCGTCGGGATCGCAGTGCTTGAGGAAATCGTGGAGAAAGATCTCTGTCAAAAAGCAGCACGTCTCGGACAGTATCTGCGGGGCCGGCTCGAGGGCTTGAAGCAGACGGGGGTCATTCGAGAGATTCGTGGCAAGGGAATTCTCTTAGGTGTTGAACTGGTGCGTGATACCAAAACAATGGCGCCGTTCCCCGAGTTGGGAACTGCGTTGAAGCGGACGTCTTTGCGAAACGGTTTGATTCTGAGGGTCGACCCGACCTGGTTCGCGGTCGCTCCGCCGTTGATTGCGGAAGAAAGTGATATGGATGAATTGTATAGCCTGATTGAGAACAGCTTGCTGGAAGCACTCAGGGAGGTAAGAAGGTGAGACGGTCCGTCTCCGAGACATCGAACTGAACGAAAAGCCACAGCAGCCCTACTAGCCAGACTCGCCTTCGCTTTGTAGGATGTCTAGGGATCCGATGAAGCCCACTCTCTTAGCTGTATTTGCAGTGATTTTCTCCATCTGTGCCCTCGCTGCGCCCGGCGCTCAAGAGGCTCTTTTTGAAAGTTCTTCAAGGAAAATGCACGCCGGCGACTATGAGGGAGCAGAAGCGGGTTTCCTTAAGATTCTGCAGTCGGAACCGAATAATGTCAGCGCATTAGGAAACCTGGGCATCGTGTATACGCGTTTGCAGCGCTATGCCTTAGCCATTAAGACGTACCAGGAAGCCCTTAGAGTAACTCCAAATGAACGCGGAATTCTACTCAATCTGGGTTTGATCTATCTCAAGCAGGACGATTACGAGCGAGCCAGTCCGTACTTTCGCAAATTGCACGCTCTCAATCCAAGAGATGTACAGGCCGCGAACCTCCTTGCCACTTGCATGATCTATGGCGAGCAACCAAATGCAGGGATCGATGTATTGAAGTCGTTCCTTGGAAACCCGGACAACGCTACGCTCTATCTAATGGGGGTAGCATACTCGCGCATCGGACAGGTTGGGATTGGCGAAAAGGTGTTTGCACAACTCTTTCCCGAGGCGTCGACGAAGGCGCAGTCCAGATTCCTGCTAGGACAAGCGCACTATGACGCGCTGCAGTTCCCGCTTGCAGAGCGAGATTTCCGGGATGTGTTGGCGCAAGAGGCCACTTTCCCAGGCGCGCATCGCGCACTCGGGAAGAACTATCTGAGTGGCCACCGATACAATGACGCCGAAAAAGAATTCCGTGCGGCTCTTGAACAAGATCCAAAGGATGCGAGTTCGGTCTACTTTATGGGCGCATTGCTGGCGCAGACCGAACGGTATGCCGACAGTGTGCCTTACCTGGAACATGCTCGCGAAGCTGACCCCGGTTCCTGGGCGACATGCTTCTATCTCGGAAAGGCCAAGCTGAAACTGAATGACGTGAACACATCCATAAAGGTACTAAGGGAAGCGGTTAGCCTGAATCCAAACGAAGCCTCGGTTTTCTATTTGCTGGGCACTGCCTACAGGCGGGCCGGACGTTCCAGTGAGGCCCGGACAGCATTGCAGCGTGTATCGGAATTGCATAGTAATAGACTGAACGAGCAAAAAAAGGCTTTGCAGGATCGAGCCGTTGTGGGGGTTCGCTAACGCTGCGGCGGGCGCTATTATTTCCTCTCTCTTGTAATGATTTCGGGAAGCCCGTTGAACAAGATCGCGATACCTGGCTGTATGTCACCAGGCAATTTTTGCAGCGGTGGAAGGGAATTGTTCGCTGCGTTGGGTAACGCTGGAGCCAGCGATTTCTGCTTGACAACACCCAGCCGAGTGACGCATCCTCTCTGAATCTCAAAGATCATATGTTCGCTGTTTTCTGCGAGATGCGTGATGCATCGCCAGATGAGGAGAAAGGTTATGCCTTCCAAGCCGTTCGCGTTGCCTCCGTTCCGAAGCTTCGCCTTACTGGGACTGCTGTTCTGCAGCTGGAGCTTACTGCACGCTCAAATCAATACAGGCCGGATCACCGGCATCCTGCGCGATACCAGCGGAAGTGTAATCGCAGGAGCTCGCGTGATCGCCACCAACGACGGGACCGGCAACGTTACCGCTGGCGAGAGTTCTGATGTCGGGGAGTACTTTATTAATTTCCTCACGCCGGGTACCTACCGGGTTACGGCGGAAAAACAAGGATTTCAGCGTGAGGTGATTACCAACGTTGTCGTCAATGCCGGCGGAATTGCGCGTTATGACTTCACTTTGAAGCCGGGCCAAGTGGTGGAGACGATGGAAGTGTCTGCTGACTCTCTGCAAGTAGCGACGGAAAGCTCGGAGCTCTCGCAGACATTCTCGAACAAGCAGTTGGACCGTCTCCCCAATCTGGACCGCAATCCGCTCTACCAAGTGAATCTCATGCCCGGATCCAACAATGGAACCGGCAGTGGCAACTACGGACAAAATGGCGGAGAGAACGGCTCTGCTATCGGACAGACGCGTAATCAGCTTTCCTCCCTCGGTGGAGTGGATGCCAATGCGAACAGTATCTTCATCGAGGGCGTCGCCAATCGCGAACCACAGAACGCTTATGTCGGACAAGCTCCGCCCATCGACAGCATCCAGGAGTTGCAGGTTTATACAGGAAAATACAACGCCGAGTTTGGATTCTCCGGCAGTGCGGTCATAAATGTGGTCACCAAGTCGGGAACCAATCAATTTCACGGCACCCTGTTCGAATACCTTCGCAACAACGCAAGCGACGCTTTGCCGCACGACATTCCTGCGCACGCGAAGCAAACGCTGAACCCCTTCCACCGAAATCAGTTCGGAGGGTCGTTTGGCGGGCCTCTAACGAAAACGAAGTTATTCTTTTTCGGGGACTACCAAGAAACCCGCTACAACCAAGGCTTTCTGGGTACGGACACTGCTCCAACCCCGAAAATGCAAACCGGAGATTTCTCCGAACTCTATGATCCGACCGGACAGCTCTGTAGCTGGTCAGGGAACCCTTCGACGACAGATGATTTTGGAAATCCGTGCGGCCAGCTCTACTGGCCAGGCAGTCAGGTCCGGAACGGCAGCGGAACGGTCATTTCTGCGAAGCCAATTGCCGGGAACATCATCCCCAGCACCTACTGGGATCCTGTCTCAGCGAAGATGAATAGCGCGGCCATTTTCGGGACTGCGAATCGGCCCGGAATCTTGAACAATATCGCTTTCACCGTAAACAATGTCCAGAGAGCCCGTCAGTTGGACTCGCGTGTCGATTGGAACCGGAAGGAGTCGGACCACTACTTTTTCCGTTACTCCATGCTGAGGGCGAATCTCAACGACCTGAATGACATCAACAAGAACAATCCGATAACCGGGAATACTCAGTTCTTTAACAACGGCCAAGCGAACTCCAACAGTTTTAACCAGAATATGCAGGTGACGAACCAGCATAGTTTCACATCCGTCACCATGAACGAGTTCCGGCTGGGGTACAACCGAACTGCGGTACATACCGGCAATGGGTCGACATCAAAGGACTGGAACAACCTGTTCGGAATTCCGAATGGCAATCTTGGCGGCAGCACGAGAGGTCTTGTGGACTTTGGTCCCGGATGGTGTTGTAACGGCGTGAATCCCATACACACTCTCAGCGACCCAGACTGGGTGGGATACGTGATCTCCAATACGTTCTCGGCTGTTGATAACTTCACCATGGTGAAGGACCGGCACACCATTAAGTTCGGCGCCATGATCAACCACGTGGAGAGCAGTTCCGCCGACACGATTGGCGGAGACAATCCGCGGGGAAGCATGTTCTTCGACCCGGCGATGACGTCGTTCGATGCCAACAACAACGGATACGCATATCCGGCCTTTCTCTTAGGCTTTGATACCTCGGCTGCCAGAGCCCGATTCGTGACCGGAACTCCCTATCAGACTTTCTGGCAAATGGCCTGGTATGGGCAGGATGATTTTAAGCTTACTCCCACGCTCACGCTCAATCTTGGATTGCGCTACGAACTTAGTACTCGCCCCGTCGACACCTCTAATCGCCAGGCGAACTGGGACACGCGCACCAATCAGTTGGTTGTGGCCAGCCCGAGCAATCGGAGCCCCGCGCTGGGACTCGACAAAAGCGACATCGGACCACGCTTAGGTTTCGCTTGGTCTCCGGATAGGGGCAAAACCAGTTTGCGCGGTGGTTACGGAGTCTCGTACTGGCAAACGTACTGGAGTGGGCCGGTAACGATCTTAGGTCTTGGGTATCCCTTTTACTCGAAGCAGGACTTAATATCCACGAACAATCTCACTCCTGACTTGAGCTTCTCCGGTAATCCTGGGCTCACGCCAACGGTGGCCAGTTCTCTGGGATATACCATGGTGCCGTTCACGAACGCGGGATTGCCGGTTACCAGTCCAGTTTACGATTCGACCGGGAAACTGGTGATTCCGCCGAACGCTACCATTCGTGCCACCGATTATTACTGGAAGAACCAGCGAGTGGATCAAACGTCATTGAATTTGGAGCGCCAGTTACGGCCCGGCCTGATTGTAGACGTTGGCTACCTTCGGGTCGTGGGAAAGAACAACAACTTGGGAAAGAACATTAACCAGGCGCCTCCGAATCCTCTCAACCCGAATAACCAGACGGAAAACCGCCCTCTCGCTTCGCAGTATCCTCAGTTGGGAGATCTGCAAGCGCAATTCTCAATCGGTACGAGTTGGTACAACGCGTTAACTGCCAGACTTGAGGGCAAAGTCGGTAAGTTGCTGACTCTCAACCTCAACTACGCGTATGGCCGAACCTTTTCGAACGGGAACAACCCTTCCTGGCTGTTGAACAATATTAACTACAAGCGAGGGCCGGCCGCGCAAGACATCGAACACACTTTCAATGGGCAGTTTTTGTTTGACATTCCCGTGGGCAGAGGCAAAATGTACGGCGCCAATATGAATCGGATTGTCGATGATGTTCTTGGCGGCTGGCAGTATTCAGGATATCTGCGCTGGAATACGGGTCCACGCTTTACCGTGGCGCAGTCGTGTGGTTTCTACAATAACGGCTCCGGTCCTTCGCCGGATCGGGTAGGCAATGGGAACCTGCCTCGAAACAAACGCACTCTTGCCCAGTGGTTCGATACCAGCGCGTTTGTGCCGCACGGATGCGATGGAGCAAACCTCGCAGATCCTGCCAATGCCACCGACGGTAACGAGGGGACCAATCCGCTGTTTGCGGACGGGCAAGTGCTGCTCGATTCTTCGCTTTCCAAGTACTTCAAGCTGACCGAGCGATTCAACCTTGAGTTCCGTGCCGACGCGTTCAACACCCTGAACCATACGAACTGGGGCATTCCGGACTTGAACATACAGGACGCCACGTACGGGCAGATCACGTATGCTTCAACAACGAACCGCCAGATGCAATTTGGCCTGCATTTGACGTTCTAGAGAAATGCAGGCGGCGATGGCACTCGCCGGGGCCGCCTGCTCTACCGATCAAACCTGCTCGCGAGAGAACCATAAGATTCAAGTGGTGGGATTACCCGACATTCTCCTTATAGGGGACATCCAACGAACGCATCTACTTATCTTTGCCAATCCCTTGAGCGCACCACCCGCGACAAGTGCAGCCTGCCCTGTGAGATCGAAGGGGTCACTGGTCATAGTCCTTTCTTGGTTCCATATTTCCGCATCGTTTCTTCGTGCACCAAGAAATTAGAAAGGAACATCTATGCGACGGCTGATGTCGTTCGCCTTTCTCTTCCTCGTTTTCTGCCCCTCATATCGCCAGGAATTCAACACCCACACAGTCTTGCTCGAGGATCACGGGAATCTCCTTCCTTGGGTTCACCCTAAGGACAAAGCATACGATCGAGTCGTACGCCTGGCGTGGGATTTTCTGCTAAACAAGGTGCGGGTCGAGTCCAACGGTTTGAAGAGTTATTACACATATTGCTGCATTGATAGCACATCCATGAAAGGTGGGGAGTGGCCCCATAATCCAGCCGGACTCTTCGCGATGTTTGCTGATTCCAGCGCGGCATATTACGCATACTCGGGTGACCGCCGAGTGGTAGATCTAGTGAAAGGGCTGCTCGATTATCAACTCGCACACGGAACTACTCCGGCGAACTGGAAGTGGGGGAACATGCCCTATGCCAGTTCTGATCATGGTGCCACGGAGTTTCGCGGAGCACACGAATCGAATTACGACAAGAAGCGCCCCGGGCGAGGGGATGGGGTTGGCGCTATTGAGCCTGACAAGGCCGCGGAGTTGGGTGCAGGATACCTAAAGTTCTACGAACTTACAGGCGAGACTCGCTACCGCGACGCCGCGATCGCGATTGCAGGCACGCTAGCCAAGAATGTCCGGCCAGGCAATTCAGAAAAATCTCCATGGCCCTTTCGCGTTTACGCCGAGCCTGGCATCGCGCGCGAGGAATACGCCTCCGACGAAATCGCGATGGTGCGCCTGTTTGATGAATTGATACGTCTGAATCTCGGGGACACCGAGAAATACAGGGGTGCCCGCGACATCGCCTGGCAGTGGCTACTCGACGTACCCATGAAGAACAATACGTGGGCACAGTACTTCGAAGATATTCCGATCATGGAAAAGATATGGAACTTGAATCAGTACGCGCCGATGGAGACGGCCCGCTACATTCTGGATCATCCACAAGCTGATCCCGAATGGCGTACGCACGTTCCTGCCCTGATCGCATTCGTGGAGAAGACTTTTGCAAAAGATATCGATGGATACAAGGGCGTCGAATGGGGTGCGAACACCATTTCCGAACAGCTCGACTATGACCGCAAGATGGGGAGCCACACTTCGCGCTACGCCTCTGTTGTAGCGCGCTGGGCCGAACTGGCGTCCGACTCAGAAATCGAAAGAGAAGGCCTTCCGTTCGCTCAATTGGGCAACGTACATGTGCCGTGAAGACGGCGTGGTCAACGACCAACCGAAACTGGACGGCAACGGCATCTGGTTTAGCGACGGCTATGGGGATTACATTCGCCACTTCATGTATGCGATGGGTGCGCAGCCCGAATGGTCCCCCTCGGGCGAGAATCACCTGTTGCGCTCAACCTCAGTTGTGAGCGACATCAAGTATTCGCCGTCGATGATCACTTACGCTACGTTTGATAATCATGCGACAGAGGTACTACGGCTCAGCTTCGTTCCTAATGTCGTGATGGCAGGTGATAAGTCATTGCCCAAGCGGGGTGACTTGAGCTCCTCAGGGTGGACGTTTGATCCGGAACACAACGTACTTCGCATTCGGCACGACGACTCGTCCTCGGTGAAGATCTCCGCTGGAGAAAGGTAGGCTCACGATGCATCATCAGGGATCGTTTTTTTGTCTGCTCAAAGCATGTGGACTAAATTTACAAACTAAAAATCAGTAACTCGTGTCATATTTCATGATCAGAACCGTCGCGGCCAGGACAATCGCCGAGCCGACGATAGCGAGCCGGCTCAGCCGCTCGCCGAGTAAGACCGCCGCCAGAAGCACTCCAAAGACAGGGACCAGGTAGAGTGATGCCGAAGCGGTCGTAACGTCGAGATGCTGGAGTGCCCTGAAAAACAAGAGCATTGAGGCGCCGTACATAAACAGAGCTAAAAAAGCGAAAGCGGCCCAGCTTTGCCAGTCAAATCGCTGGAAGCTCCGGAGGGAAAAGGGCTCTACCCAGATCAGAAGTGGCAGACTCGCCAGAGATGCCGTGACATAGCTGAAAATCAGGATTTCCACTTCGGCGAAACGTCGCATCAGTCCTTTGCAATAGACGTTGTAGAAAGACGAACCTAAGCACCCACACAAAATCAAAAGATTGCCGACCAGGAACCGCATCTCGCCAAAGGACGCTTGCTTCCAGTCGCTGACCGACATTAGCACCACACCGACCAGTCCGATCGTCAGTGCGGCGATCCTCAATAGCGTAATACGCTCTCGTAACATGAACGAGGCCAGAACCGCACTGATGACGGGAATCAGCAGATTCAGGACTGCTCCATTTGAAGCCAGGGACTTACTGATCCCCCACGTCATCCCAAGTTGGGCCAACACCTGTCCCCCGACGCCCGCAATAGCGAACTGAACCCAGTCGCGAGCGGATAGACTGGCCGCGCCAGGATTATCCTTCCGCAACTTGAGCAGTAAGGGCACGAATAGGAAAGTTGTTATATAGAAAGGTACGAAGGTAATGGCGATCGGGCCCAGGTGGCGGTCGAGCACCTTCACCGCCGTTCCTTGCGCGGACCACATTAGTGACGCCATGGATAGCAACAGAAAAAACCAGGCTGTCCTGCGTTTTGTTACGACTACCGTGGTTGCACTCATGATTCCGCCCTTAGCACCTGGGTTCCAAAACGATCTGCGCCCAAGGAACTGCCTTCGAACACGTAAGGTTCACATCCCCGGATTTCTGCATACTTGCGAACTATGCGGTAGAAGGCCTCTTCTGCATCGTCCGGGCCAAGCACTGCAACCGTACCGCCGCCGCCCCCTCCGGTGATTTTCGCGCCGTACAGCTTCCCATTTGAGACTTCCGCCCGGACTAGTTCGATCAGTAAGTCCGTGGCTTCGCAGCCCAGGCCGCACTCCGTATACGACCAATGGGACTGGAACATCAAATCACCCATGAGCCGAAAGGTATTCTCCGAGTGATCTTCGCTGGCACCTCGGGCGAGTTCCACGAACATTTCGATCCTCTGGTTTTCTTCCACCGCGTAACGGGTGCATGCTAGTACGCGATAGGTTACTTCCGGACGGACCGTCGTGTAAGGGTCAATATGTGTTTGGCCCGAGCCTTGAATTTCCGCCCCAGACGCAACGAGCGGTAGATCGCCTTCATATCGAGAGCGGAATATCGAAGGAGAAATATTGGAAATGTAGCCGTTCCATCGAGGCTCGACAAAGCGTGGGATTCGACCGGAGTTGTCCAAAGTGACCGGGAGATATTCCCGGTCGCAGATCATGCGGTATCCGACGAAAGCAGCGGCACGCGCAGCTTCATATTCGATACCCGTGACTGCGTGACGTACGCCGGAATCAATCCCCCAACACCGAACGCCGGCCGGCAACTTTACGAGAGGCTTGGGCGAACAAGGCTGGCACAAAAGAGGCAATACATAGCCTTCGTCTCCCAGCACCGAAGCGGCCTGGTCCATAATTCCGCAGGCTGATTCCGCGATGACGTTTTCTACCCACTGGCACAATTCCGCTAATTCCACTCCGGCGAGCGGAATGCCGTATGCGGCGGAGGCAGCCTTCATCACAGCGACCTCAATCGCGGCGGACGAACTAACTCCCTTGTTCAGCGGGACCTCTGACTCAATGTAGAGGCTGGCGCCCGCCACCACGTGCTGGGGATACTTGAAGCGGAGTAGATAGAAGATGCCGAGAACATAAGCAGTCCATCGGGTTTGAGGGCTGCTGTTCACCATTTTTCGCACGGCGTCTTCATCGGTAAGAGCGGCAAGGGCAAACTCGATTTGATCGCGCCAGCCCTCGCGCTGCATTTGTGGATTCCAGAGGATAATCCGCTCATCATCCCGGCCCTGAGCGGCCGCCCAGGTTGCCTCCCGGATAGTCGCCTGGAAAACCAGACCTCCGGTGTAGTCGACATTACCTCCCATCAAGTCCAGGCGTCCCGGTGCGCGGCAGATGTACACAGGTCTGGACGGAGAGAAGAATGTCCCCGAGTTCCGCAGTTCCGCAACCTTCTGCTGGAACTGGGTCATGCCAACTCCCGAATGCTGTTGACCACGTATTGGATGGACTCTTCGGTCAGTCGCGGGTGAATTGGAATGCTTACATACCTTTCGAACATTGCCTCTGCGACTGGGCATTCGCCGTCGCGGTGTCCCATGCTCCGATAGACATGGGTCAGGTGGATCGGCATGTAATGAGACCATACTTTGACTTGTTTACCGGTGTACAGCCCCCACATGAAATCTTCTTTTTGGACTCGGAATTCCGGTTCCAGCAGAAGAAGATATACATGAAAGACATGTTTTATGTGTGAGGGCACACAGGGAAGCCGCAAACCATTGATGCCGCGCAGCCCGTCCGTATACTCTTTCGCAACCTCGATGCGACGGGCATTCAGTGAGTCGAGTTTCCGAAGTTGAACAAGGCCCACCGCCGCTTGAATCTCGGTCATACGGTAGTTAAAACCGATCTCGTCAAACTCAAGATGCCAATATCGTTTCCCCATGGGATGAACCTTTTCGTCAATCGGCAGGTATTTTCCCTTGGGGTCGTAGGTGCGACAACAAAGCGAGCGATGGGAAAGCATGCTCTCGAAAAAGGCCTTGCTCTGGGTTGTGATCATACCGCCTTCGCCTAGGGTGACCATGTTCTTCTGCTGATGAAAACTGAAGACTGCGATGTCTCCGAGTGAGCCGGCCTTGCGTCCTTTGTACTCGGCACCGGCTGCGTGCGCGGCATCTTCCACTACCACGATGCCGCGAGGGCGGGCGAGTGCGTTCAGAGCGTCCATGTCGCAGCATTGCCCATAGAGATGAACCGGAAGAATCACTTTGGTCCGGTCGGTAATCTTGCCGGCCACCGATTCCGGGTCCAGATTCAGTGTGTGCCGGTCCACGTCCGCGAAGACGACTTTCGCTCCAAGCGCCGCCGCGGCGTTCGCGGTGGAGATCCAACTGATTGGCGTGGTGATGACCTCGTCCCCAGGCTGAACTCCGGCGGCAATCAAGGCCAACGAGAGGCCGGCGGTTGCAGAAGATACGGCCAAGCCATACTCGGTTCCGCAATACGCCGCGAATTCGCGCTCAAATTGTTGCACCTTGGCCCCACAGGATGGCGCACTGGCTTTCATCACCTCAAGCACGGCGGCGTTTTCTTCTTCTCCATACGTAGAACCGTGGGAGAACTCCAGTTCAAATTTGGCCTTAGGCAGCGACATTAAAGCACCTCTCGATTACCTGCTCGCAGGTCGGAATCGGAATCGCGGACATCGACCGCAGTTTGTCGGTCAATAAGTAATGGTCAAGGCCCCGCGGAGCTCGTCCAGGTATGGGGGCCAATTGTGGCTCGACCTGGCCTAGATATCCCATACGAGACGCGAGTTTGAGACCCAGATCATAGCGCGTGATTGGGTCCGCACATCCGAGGTGAAAAATTCCGCAGGCGTCCGTTTTCTCTAGGAGTTCGAGCATGAATCGAGCGGCGGCAACAGCATCAATGGGATTACGCTGTTCGTGCACTGGCAATGCCACGACTTGTCCGGAAGCCCACTTTTTCTTGAGACCGTCCAAAAGAGAATTTGTGCCCGAGTGAGGGGCGAAACCGATAGCCAAGGCGATGCGCACCACGATGGCAGAGGATCCGAGTGCCAGAACTGATTTTTCCGCCATGGCTTTCGTCTCGCCATAAACACTGACGGGGCTGACCGGGTCTTCTTCCGTGTAACCATGCTTCCGGCCATCGAAGACTGCGCCCGTAGAAATGAACAGCAGGCGTGCGTTGCTGCGAGCACTAGCGTGAGCAACGTGTTCGGCTCCGCGAAGATTGACTGCTTTGGCTTCTTCAGGAAACTGCTCGCACCGGTCGATATCTGAGATAGCAGAGCACAGCAGGACGAGATCGGGGTGAACCGCCCGGAATGCAGCGTTGACTGAGTCTGTGTCTCTGACGTCAATCACTACTCCAGGGTGGCCTGTTGGGCCTCGATTTCCTTCGCTAACCTCAAATTCTTGCCTGGCCGCTTGGGCCGCATAGCTGCCTAGAAAACCTCGTGACCCGATGACGAGCAACCTGGGTTTTTCTGGAGACATTAGCCTTAAAAATCTGGACTCTTCTTTGTCTTTCTCTGCCTGGCCGTTTTTGCTTCTCTGAAATTGGCTCAAACGGTGGAATGTTACAGTCGCTCATCTGGACTGTTAATATGTAACAGACCATAAGGTCGGTAGCGCCGTCAAGACTCTTTTTAGGCGACAGCCGCAGAGTCGCAGTTCGATCGATTCTACTTCGCCGGAGAAGATCAAGAATATGTCTGATCCCAGTTGGCTGCTGGAACCCGTTCGAGCGATTCATGAGGAGATCCGCAGCGTGGTGGTGCAGGCCTGCGAGCGCTCTTCCCAGAAACAACTGTCACAGATTGCCGAGGATGGCGTTGGCGACACAATCTACGCGATTGATCGAATCAGCGATCCCGTCCTGACCAGCCTCTTCGAAGAGCGGGTTGCGAGCCGGGAGCCGATTGTTCTGGTCGCGGAGGGTCTTCCCGGCGGGAAGATCACTCTGCCACGTGGAACTGATGAACGAGAAGCGGTCTGGCGCGTGCTTGCCGACCCCATCGATGGGACGCGATGCCTCATGTATCAGAAGCGCAGTGGCTGGATATTGACGGGTATTGCCCCGAACCGAGGGGAAGAGACAGTTCTCGCAGACATTGAATTGGCGGTGCAAACCGAGATTCCCCTGATTAAGCAGCACCTCAGCGATACCCTTTGGGCACTAAAGGGCTCCGGCGCAAAGGGAGAACGATTCAACCGCTTGACCGAAGGGCGAATGCCGCTGATCCTTAGTCCGTCCGCGGCAACAAATTTAACTCACGGATTTGCAACAGTTTCTCGGTTCTTCTCCGGCGCGAGAGACATCCTGGCATCGATCGACGACGACATACACTTCGCGCTGCTGGGCGCCGGAACCAAGGGAAAGGCGCTCTGCTTTGAAGATCAGTACCTGTCGACCGGCGGTCAACTCTACGAACTGATGACGGGGCACGACCGCTTCCTGGCCGACTTGCGTCCTATGCTGCGCCCAGTCCTTCAGCAGCGCGGGTGGAAGCAGGGGCTTTGCTGCCATCCGTACGATCTCTGTACCGAACTGGTGGCCCGTGAGGCAGGCGTGCTGATTACAGATGAAAACGGGCGGCAACTTCGCTGCCCGACGAACCTCGAAGCCGACGTCAGCTGGGTTGGCTATGCCAATCGACAGATCCGAGCCCTGGTCGAGCCGGTGTTGCAAACAGCGATCCACCGACACCGGCTCAAAACGTAGGCTTCAAAATATGGTTCGAAATTCCGAACTCCATTCACTTAGATAGGCCAGATTGTCAAAGCGTAGGTGTTCGCCGTTCTTCATTTCGAATACCACACTCGATGCGGCGTCTCGCCACCCCGTCCTGATTCGCTGCACCTGCCCGGGCTTGATGGTGAACGAAAGCTCGCGAATCTCAGGGGCATGAACGGTAACGGTTGCCTCCGATGCTCCGCCGTTATAAACGTCAACACCGACGAAGACACGAGGCCAGTAGAAGTGAAACTCCGCCATTGTTGCCTTGGGATCAGCGAGAGCAAGATTGAAGGTTCCGAACCCACCGTCGGGCACGTTGATCCGCCAGGTATCGCTACCCCAGTCGATCACGCCAGATGGATATTCCCCCTTCAGCAACGTCCCCGCCGGCAGATGCGGATCATCGAACGTGACGTACTCCGGAGGACGTTTTCCGTCTTTGCCCTGAATGTCGATATCACGCGCGTCATCATGCCGGATACGAAGCACGTGCGTCGTGTCATTGAATACGTAGCCAGGCGCGTCGAGGTCCTTGCGACGGCTGAGAGGCTTTCCGTTTGCCGTGATTGACTCCGGCACAAAATCTAGCCGCAGAACATCGGAAGACTGTGAGTCGAACGTGGAATAGGTGACCGAGCCCTTCCCGTAGCTTATCTTCGTAACCACCGAACTGGAGCCCAGCAAGTGGGATTCGTCCGGCGGAGCCCACTCCGGCACCGCCCAGAAAGCATCCATCAACCGTCGTGGACCGTCAGCATATTGGTCGGTAAACCACCACTGGGTTGAAAAAGGAGCATGGGCTCCGGCTGAGAGTCCTTGAAAGTAAGTGACCCAGTTATACGATCGATAGGCGGCATCGCGATAGGATTCATCACCGGTCTTAGCAAAATAGATGGCCTCCACCGCAGCCAGACGCGAAGTGTGGCTGTCACAACACTGATTCGGCGGGTTGCAACAGAAGTTGATGCCATTCCCCTGCTCTGTGGTCACAGTAGCACCATGCACAATGTACTTTGGCCACTTCGGTGTGGTTTTGACCCATTCGATGAGCTGGCGAGCGTGCTCGCGCCATTGCGGATCCTTTTCCGGATGTAGCAAGACGTAGCGGGCGAACTCTAGCGGAATAACCTGATTCATGTTCTCCATGCTGGGCACGGTATCCTCAAAATATCCGACCCAAACGTTGTGGGCAAGCGGATTTTTGACGAACCAGTCCCAAGCGTCTGCCCTTACCCGCGTGTAGCCGGCAACATCCCCCTGCCCGAGTCGAATGAGTTCGTCGAACAGCATGATGGGCTCAATCACGTTCGCGGAATATGGGCCCATCGGCCGGCCTTCGGCTTTTCCATCGCGGGCCCATAAACGTACTGGCCAGGGAGAATGATCGGCATCGCCCGGTTTGTAATTCTTGGCGAGAGCATCAGCGCAGCGAATCGCGGCCCGTAAGTATTTCGTGCTACCGGTCATTTCGTACAGACGGAGATAGGCATAGCCATCTTCACCAACCACGTGCGGCTCGATGTAGTCTTCGCCCAGTTCGCTCCATCCGGTGTAGCGCTTGACGCCGGGATTGGCGGATGCGTATGGCACTTGCGACCACGCGTAGCCTTCTGGCGTCAGGCCGTTCTCTAATTCATAGTCGACGAAACTGGTGAGGAAAGTGATGGTGCGGGGATCCCCAGTGTAGGGATAAAGGCGTTCCATGAATCCCTGCATCATGGCTCGCAGGTAGCCGGTCGAATTGACCCAATGTTGATCCGGCACGAGTTCGAAGGTGGTGCGGTCAAAATCGAAACAGCAGTAAAAATAGTGGAGCCGCTGCCGGTTGTACTGGTCCCAAAGTATGTTCCACTGGGTCAGGAAGTGAGACGAATAGGAGTAGCCGGTGTCATCGGGAAAGGGGAATGGTAAGAGCTTGCCGTGCGCATCCAATTGCACGGGACGCCCGGCGATGCTCGGTTCATCCACGGTTGATACTACTGGGAACGGCTTTTGCTGCTGGCCGGTCACGAATACTACGCTCACCAGCACAACAGCAGCGATTTGAGCGATTCTAGCGGCTTTAGGCATTGGGCATGCTCCAGTCATCAATGCTGGTTCGTTTCTAAAATCGAAAATGCAAACTTTATGCGAGGCTCAGGGGAACTGATTACTAGCGATCCGCCACCAGAACGCTGGTCAATTTGCGTAGTCTCGCGAGGTCAGCAGCTCTGATTCCTTTGTCGGTGATCACCATGTCGCACTTCTCGACGGCACAGAGCCTGTAGGCTGCTTCCGTACCTATCTTGCTGCTGTCGATAACCAGGACGCGTTCGCGGCCGGCCCGAAGAAAGACGGAAGACATCTCCGCGTCGAAGTTCATTACTCCCTTTTTGAAAGACAGCGCCGCAGCCCCGAAAAAGACTCTATCGGCGTAGACTCCTCCCAGAATATCCACCACGGAGTTGCCTGAAAGATCGTGGCTGCTGCGCCGGTAGATTCCCCCGGTCAGCCTCACATGAACGCTGGTGCTGCCCGCCAGTTCCTCGAGGGCCGCCAGCGAGGTCGTCACCACAGTCACATTGCGCTTGGACGCGATGTGTCGGGCCACATATCGAGTCGTAGTTCCTGAATCGAGCACTACGGTGTCTCCATCTCGGACTAAGTTCGCCGCTTCCCTCCCAATCGCATCCTTGGCGCCAGCCATTCTCGCCGAACGATCCAGAAAGCTCCTTTCCAAAGAACCGGAGGGAGCCGCCATGGCGCCGCCAGGCGTGCGAATCACCAGGCCTGAGTCCGCAAGCTTGTGAAGAACACGGCGCACGGTCATTTCAGATACAGCAAACTGCACCGCCATTTCACCGATGGACGCTGTGCCTTTCTCCTTGATGAAGAGCAGAATTCTCCCCTTCCGATCTTCCGAGGAACTTGGGAGGCGCTTGTTAAGTCCTACCATACAATGTGTGATTATGTAACACGCAATTCACGATCGTCGTCAAGACCTCTCTTGGTGCATCCAGCAATTCTCTCGAATTCCAGGCTTGAAGGTATTCGAGGCGAAATTGGTGGCGGGGCTGGTACAGACTGGAAAAGGCGCGGGACAGAATGCGGCTTCTATCTGCACGACGACGGTCGCCGCATCGATGGCGTGCCTGCATTCCCGCACCGCGGCAGACCTCAGGAATCTGGGAGCCTGCTTCGAGGAACAACACGCAATTCCAAAACGCTGAGTTTCGGCTGGAACGCATTTGCGCTTGACGTTCTGCCAGGTTCTGTCTCATCAAGCCGCGAGATGGCGCGGAGACGACCAGCGTACCAGGCAGACGATTCGCAGCATTTCGTTCCTTTTCGCGCCTTTTCGCTTTCGATACAACGTGAATCACAATTAACTAGTTTCCTAGCGGCAGTCAGTTCTCCAATCTGCGACTCTTCGACCTAACAACCATTTACCAGGGGCCTCACATGAACAACTCTCTTTCCAGCAGTGTTCTCGAATCCTTTTCTGAGGGCGTGGTACGAAGACTCACCTCGAGGATCCAAATCAGGAGCGGGTTGCCACTAGTGCTCCTCCTTTTGTCGCCTTGCGTGCATTCACAAGTAGCTACCAGCTCCCTAAGGGGGGCCGTGTCTGACCCCTCCGGTGCAGTGATAGGAGGGGTGGCGGTTATGTTGGAGCGGAAAGATGTGGGTTTTCACGTTCGTCGCGAAACCGATGCAAATGGTACTTACGAATTCCAGCAGGTCCCTCCTGGAACTTACGCTCTGACTCTGACCAGCGCAGGGTTCGCAGAGCAACACGTCAACGTTCAGTTGTTGGTCGATCAACCCGCGACCCGTAATGTGACTCTGCAGGTGAACTCCGCTACTACCACCGTAGACGTGGACTCCGCGATGCCCGTGCTGAACACAACCGACGCCTCTATCGGCAACGCAGTCGAGAATGCCTCCGTTCAAGCGCTACCGATGGAGGGACGGAACGTGCCTGATTTGTTGAGCCTGCAGCCGGGAGTTCTCTATCTCGGACACAACGTAAACCAGGATCAGGACAGCCGAAGCGGTTCGGTAGCGGGCGCCAGGTCGGACCAGGGCAACGTCACTCTCGATGGCTTGGACAACAATGACCAAGTCCATGGCTACGCGTTTACTGGTGTTTTGCGTTCGACCCTGGACTCAGTGGATGAGTTCCGCGTTTCCACAACCAATTCCGGTGTCGACTCGGGTCGCTCCTCCGGCGCGCAAGTCAACGTGGTGAGCCGCAGCGGCACGAACTCCGTTCATGGCAGTGTCTACGAATACAACCGGAATACCTTCACCGCCGCGAACAATTGGTTCAACAAGGAGGCTGAACTGGCCGAAGGCCGGCCCAACCGACCCGGGGAGTTGATTCGCAACACATTCGGGGCAGCAGTCGGCGGGCCGATTAAGAAAGACAAGATCTTTTTCTTCCTGAACTATGAGGCACAACGAACGGCCGAAAACCAGCAGGTGACCCAGATCGTTCCGACTGCATCGTTTCGCGCCGGTTCGCTCACCTATCCCTACATCAATCCCAGCGGTGGACAGAGCGTGTTTACGCTTACTCCCTCGGACTTCGCCAAGCTCGATCCACACTGTTCGGCGCAAGGGACATGTCCCTGGGGAGCGGGAGACGACCCGAACATTTTGACCGTGTTCAATTCGTATCCCATGCCAAACGGTTCGCTGGCCGGGGACGGCTACAATACGAATTCCTTCTCTTGGTCCGCGCCAAATCCCACGCGTCTCGCGACCTACATTGGCAAGATCGACTATGCCATTTCGGAGCGGCATCGAATGTTCGTACGTGGCAACCTACAGAACGACCATCGTTCCGATCCGCCTCCCCTCCCCGGGACCGCTCCGATCAACACGTACACGAGTAACACGAAGGGCATCGGAGTTGGTGAAATATGGACCATCAGTCCAAGCCTGGTAAACAACGCTCGCTACGGCTTCATCCGCCAGGGCTATTCCAACCGGGGATCCGGCCACGGGCCATACGTCACACTGGCCAGTGTAAGCAATCCTGTCGGAGAGACGCGCACATCTCTGTTCAAGGTCCCAGACCACAACCTCATCGATGATCTGACTTGGACGAGGGGCAAGCACACGCTGCAGTTTGGGGTCAACTACCGAATTGTCCATGGGATCACGGACACGGACGCTTATTCCTACAACACCGCCGCTTCTTCGTTTGGGGAATACTTCGACAGTATCGCCAACACCGGTCAAGATCTTGACCCATCCGGATTTCCTCAGTTGGGGTTCCCGAGTGTCGCGTCAGGTTTTGATAATTCTTACAGCTATGCGGCCATGAACCTCGCCGGAGTCATCGCCGCCGTCAACTTGAACTATGTATACAAGGTCTCAAATCGATCTGGTTCACTTCTCCCCCAAGGCGCCTTGGTGGACCGGAACTTCAAGAGCAATCAGTTCGAGTATTACGTGCAAGACACATTTCGGGTTCGTCCAAATTTGTCGCTCACCTTCGGCGTCCGCCATTCGTTGGCCCAGACACCCTACGAGGTGAATGGCCAACAGGTCCAGCAAGACGTGAGCGTCAGCAAATGGTTCAATACTCGTGTCGCCCAAGCTGCTTTGGGCAATAGTGTTCAGCCAAACTTCAACTATGTTCTATCCGGCAAAGCAAACCACGGCAAGCCGATGTGGCCCATGGCGAATCTCAACTTCGCTCCGCGTGTAGGAATCGCCTATGCCTATGACCAGAAGACTTCGATTCGTGCGGGATTTGGCATGGACTACGACAACTTCGGCATGGCGGTGGCGAACATTGTAAGCACTGGAGGATCGGCCGGGCTTCTCGGATCAAACGCGACTCCAGCGGGATGGGTGGCGCCCGGCGCAGCTCCACGATTCACCGGACTGCAGAACATCCCAACAAACTTGTCGATTCTCACGCAACCAACGGCATCGGTCGCATTTCCCTACACGCCTCCGCTCGGGGCCGAAGGATTTGTATTCACCGTGGACGACGGCGTGAAGACACCGTACTCCTATCAGATGGACTTTTCCGTTCAGCGGGAATTACCGGGCGGCTTTACCGTCGAAATTGCATATGTGGGGCGCCTTGGGCGCAGACTGCTGCAAAATCGTGACTTGGCGATGCCGCTCAATCTGGTCGACAAAAAATCGGGAATGGATTACTTTCACGCAGCAGATCGAATCGAAACCATGGGCTACAACAATGTTCCGACAGCGAACGTCCAGCCGATTCCTTACTGGGAGAATCTGTTCCCGGATGCCGCCGGCTCGGGCGCCAGCGGGGTGGGGACGCCGGGATACTCGGCCACGCAGAATATCTATGATCATTTCCGAACAGATCTCTTGAATGCGTCTTATGCGATCTACGATATGGACGTCTTGTGTTCACCGGGTTGCGGCGGTGCAACAAACCGATACTACCCAAGTCAATACAGCGACCTGTTCACACAATCGTCGATTGGCACCAGTAGTTATCACTCTGGACAGATCATTGTTCGACATCCGATGAGACACGGACTGCAGGCGGATTTCAACTACACGTTCGGCAAATCAATTGATCTCGGTTCGGACTCTGAGCGCTTAGGCGGAGTCTTCAACACTGTCTCCAACACCACATTTAACACGTTCAGCCAGATTATTAATGTCTTCAATCCCAAGCTGAATCGAGCCGTCTCCGACTTCGATACTCGGCACCTCATTACCTTGGATTGGGTTTACCAACTGCCTTTTGGGCACTCACAACGATTCCTCGGTGGCGCGCATGGGTTTCTGAACGGCGTAATCGGAGGCTGGCAACTCTCCGGGCTCGGGCGCTGGACCAGTGGATTACCGTTTGGTTCACAGATCGCAGCCGGATGGGTCACGGCCTGGTCGTATCAGAGTTTTCTGGTGTCGACCGGAAATGTGAAGATCCACAAGCATTATGTTCCTGGCCAGGGACCGCAGGTGTTTGCAGATCCCAACGCCTTGGAAGCGAATATATTGAGTGGTTCTCCTCTTCGTTATCCCATCCCTGGCGAAGCTGGCACGCGCAATGCGTTTCGTGGGGATGGCTTCTTCGGAATCGACGGCGGACTTAACAAGAAATGGGCAGTGCGGGAAGGCATGAACCTGAATTTCTCATGGGAGGTCTTCAACGTAACCAACGCCGTCCGCTTCGATACCAACCCGAATTATTCTCTGCAATCGCAATTCAACGCGGGAAATTTTGGATTCTATTCAGCGACGCTGACCCAACCCAGAATTCAACAGTTCTCGTTGAGACTCAGCTTTTAGCCCTAATAGAAAGCGTCTGAGGCGAGCATACATGGGACGAATCGACCGTCGCACTTTCATTGCGCTATCAGCTGCCGCATGCGCTATGCGCGTTATGCCGAGGGCGGCGCTGGGAGCTACAGGCGAGCCCCCATCCCAGGAGGTCTGTACGCTGAGCCTGAGTGAGGCGTCAAAGCGTATTCATGCTAAGACGTTGACCAGCTCTGAGCTCACAAAAGCGTGCCTGGACCGCATTAAGAACTACAATCCGAAGCTGAATGCCTATATCACGGTGATGGAGCGCCAGGCGCTCGCGCAAGCGGCCCAACTGGACCTGGAAGCCAAGGCTGGCAAGCTTCGCAGTCGACTGCACGGCATTCCGATCGGAATCAAAGACAACATCGATACGGCCGGGGTACGCACCACGGGCGCAAGCGCCGTTTTTGATGACCGCGTGCCCGCCGAAGACGCCGAAGTAACGCTCCGGCTGAAAGAGGCTGGAGCCGTCCTTGTTGGCAAAACAAATCTGCATGAATTCGCCATGGGCGACACCACAGCTTCTACCTACTTTGGTCCAGTGCGCAATCCATGGGCATTGGACCACGTTCCGGCCGGTTCTTCCGGAGGGTCGGGTGCAGCCGTTGCCGGCGATCTATGCTTCGGAGCGCTCGGCACTGACACCGGTGGGTCCATTCGTATGCCGGCCGCCTATTGCAGCATCGTGGGACTAAAGCCCACCGTCGGCCTCGTGTCCATCCGGGGAATCATTCCCTGCGTCTATTCGCTCGACCACTGCGGCCCAATGACCAAGACCGTCGAGGACGCCGCCATCATGCTCAACTATCTCGCCGGATATGACAAATGGGACAACGCGAGCGTTGAGCATCCGGCTGAAGATTACGCTGAGTCGATGAAACAGCCGATTTCGGGCCTGCGCCTCGGCATTCCGCGCGCCCCTTTCTTCGATCATCTGGATGATGACACCAGCAAGGCGGTAGAAGAGGCAATTCTAGTCCTGACCAAGCTGACCAAGAGTGTTGACGACGTCTATCTTCCGTCGATTTCGTCTTTCTCCTGGGAATCCGCGGGGGCGGAACCCGAGGCGTACCACCGCAAGATGCTGATCCATAACTCCCAGGCGTATTCCTTGCAAGTGAAGCGCATACTGACGGGCATCCAGAGCGGCTACAACACCGCCGCCGACGAAACCTGCACAGCCGTGCCAACCCCCGCGTCAAGCAACTGCGAGCAGCGTTTCGCGGCCAGACCCGGCTCTCCGGCGGCCTCATCGCCATCGAAGGCGAGCATCTCCTCCGCGAAGCCCTCCAATCCGGCCTTCCTCTCAAAACCATCTTTCTCACCGAACGCCTCAACCCACCAGCCTGGCTCCCCCGTGGCATCGAACTCCTTCATCTCCCCGAGGAAGTCTTCGCCTCCGCCGTCGACACCCAGTCCCCGCAAGGCATCGCCGCGCTTCTCGTTCCACCCACCTGGACCCTCGACGACGCGCTCCCCGCAAAGCCTGGCGCTGCCCCACTCCTGCTCATCGCCGCCGCACTGCAGGACCCCGGCAACCTCGGCACCCTCATCCGCTCCGCCGAAGCCTTCGCCGCGACCGCCGTCCTCACCACAGCCGGCACCGTCAGCAAGTGGAACCAGAAAGCCCTGCGCGCCTCCGCCGGCTCCGTCTTCCGCATCCCCGTCCTCGCCGTCACCACAGCCGAAGTTAGACCCTTTGTTTTTATCTCACTCCTTATTAGTAGCATCAATCTTCAAATACCTGACGATAATCACTGCCGCCTCGCCTCTGGTTACCCCATTTGTAGGATGAAAATATCCATCGTCGGCGCTCATAATGCCCAATCCTGATATTATGGACTCATATCCCAAATTTTTGTCCTTATTGTTTACATCCTTGAACCCTTCATCAAATACTCCTTTTAAATCGGCAACATATCCCCGGTTCATTGCCCTTACCAAGAATTTAGAAGCGTCAGCCCGGCTGACAATCTTTTCATCCGCTCTTTCCTTTGCAAATATGACCTTACTATTCACTGCCTGCTCATAATATGAGTCATACTCTTCTTCTGAAGGTTGGATACCATATTCGGGATTTACAGCTTTCATCAGTATTTTTATGAAATCCTTTTGCTTCATTCCTTCATTCGGACTGTATTTATCGCTATCGTGGGTTATAATCCCCATATCTGCAAGCAGATTTATTTCGTTCTCAGCCCAATAACCTTTTATATCAGTGAAATCCGTCTTGCTGTCCGGCTTTATTGGTTTTCCGTTATAATCAAGCAGTTCGCCCGTTTTTGCATCAATCATGCTTGCCAAATTATCCATTACATATACCAGCTTTATTTCCGATTTTGCCATACTATCTTTTGTATAATCAGTATATTTGACATATCTTAATGAAAAGTTTTGCTTCTCAAAAAAATTCTTGTAAGCTTCGTCAAGACTTATAATGCCATCAGCCTTTGGTAGTATGGGTTCATACCAGCCCACATTATAGCTTATTATCTGCCCGGTATATGGTTCTACCATTATATTCAATGTATCAAACGGATAAGAAATACCGTCAACTTTCTTAATGTAGTTAAATCCATAATTTACTGGGGTAGGTTGCACTTCAACATTACCGTTATCCTCATCTCTGCTGATCGTTAACGCAAACCTCTCCGGCTGGATTTTTTTCAAAAAAGTTTCTGCTATTGTCTTCATTTGTTCCTTCGTATACTTTGCCTTCTCGTCCTTCCCGGGGTCAAGCTCACTACCGCTCTGGGAAAAGCTCTTTAATTCTCCAGTAGCAGCATCCACAGCAGCAGATTTATACCCGTATTCAGTACTATCATTGTTCTTATAATTCCAATTGAAATACCAGATAGGATCGCTTCCTTTGGGATATCCTTCGCTTAAGTTTGCAGCTGGACTATTGTATTTTGAATCAATTTTAAAATACTGCTGGACTGCCTCAATTGCTTTTTCCTTTGAAATTAACTTGCTTGTATCCTCAACATTTTTATCCTCTTCGGGTGTAAGCACAGAAGCATCTGCCTTGCTGTTCATTGCTTTTTCTGTATTCATTCCATACATGGGATAATAATTCGAATAATTTACAACTTCTCCTGTAATAGCGTCAATCGGTTTGTTTCCGTTAACAAAAGTGTAGGCAAGAATTGCTTTCGGCGGTTGGGTATAATCACCATAAACCAAATTATAAGAAGCTTCGATTCCTAATTTGTCCTTGAATAACTTTTTTGCATCTTCTATCGATATTGCCTTTTTCATGTCTGGAAAAGCTTTATCATCCCATGAAAATGAATAGTTTTTGATTTTAAGGGTGTTTTTATCTACATTCACGCTTATATTGTTATCAATATACGGAATTCCATTAACCATTCTTGTAAAAGTGAACGTGTATGAGTCAGAATAATATGGGCTCTGTTTGCCTGCGAATTCATTCTGCGATAGTATTTTTGTTTCCTTGATTCTCACTGGTTGAAGTTTTGCCGCGAAATCAGCAGCTGCTTGTAATGCCTGTTCCTTTGAATATTTTGGTATTTTTGAATAAATGTCGTCTGAAGTATATGTACTAAATGATGTTATATCTCCCGAATCTGCATCTATAGAAACATTAATCGAGCCATTCTTACCTTTCTTTTCCTGCCAATTCAAGTACCAATTCTTCTTCCCATCCTGATCTTCAGAGTAACTTGAGCTAAAGTCATAACCTTCCGTCTCAATACCTAGATTATCCTTTGCAATCTCTATCGCCTGCTTTAACTCGAGCTTTGCCTTTGTAGCATCTGCCGCAAACGTCGGCACAACAAAGGTAACAATCATCATAAAGGTTAAAAATGCTGATAAAGTTTTTTTCATATACAACCTAACCATCCCTTTCGTAAAAGCTTTTTTTTTTAAATTTACACTCTTAATTTTAGACCTGTAAAGAACTGAAAAGTTCCCTCAGTTTGAAAATTTTTCTCTGCTTCCCTATCATATTCTCCACCGATATGCATATTCCTTTTGGATACATACTTTACATAAAATTCTTTTAGAAATGTTTATGTAACATATTGATAATATTTCTGAAATATAGTATAATTAAATAAAGGGAGCAAAAATGTAGTTTAATATTACAGAGCCATTGCTTCCGTGGTATAAGGAGAAATCAATAAAGGCTTTTTGCTAAAGGCAAACCTCCCGAAAGGTCGGGGCGCAAAACTATGGATCTAAAGTAGAGATACTATGATCGCCAAGTTGCCATAAAGCTGTAGCACTTTCTCTTTACACTAGAATTTAATAAAGAGCCCTAATGTTTAGTAGCACGGGTCTTTATTATTTCTCTTATACCAATTCAATTATCAATCGAACACATGGACAAATTCTCCTTTACATAATCAGACGCCTTTATGGGTCTGATTTTTTTATTCTTCAAGAACATTACAGACAGGACATTTTTCGAATTCAAATTCAATTGTAGAATGTTCAATATCATATTGGTCATGAAGCAAGGATTTTACGGCTCTCTTAATTTGCTCCATCCTTTGAAGATTATCTTGGGCTATGCTTACATGTGCCTCGAAGTGTA
This sequence comes from uncultured Acidobacteriaceae bacterium, assembly GCA_963819035.1. Taxonomy (GTDB): domain Bacteria; phylum Acidobacteriota; class Terriglobia; order Terriglobales; family Acidobacteriaceae; genus Sulfotelmatobacter. The sequence continues at coordinate 168,472 of CAWFUU010000034.1, forward strand.
TCATTTTTTCGGTTAGGCTCCAAATATGTATATGATGAATATCTATTACCCCGTTAAGCTCTTCTATTCTTTTCTTAACTTCACTAATATCAATACCTTCGGGCGCCCCTTGCATGAGAATATGCACAACATCCATAAGCATTTGCCAGCTTTGTACGAGTACATATGCGCCTATCAAAAAAGTTAGGATTGGGTCGAGGATATACCACTTCATTACAATTACAAGAATTCCTGCAATAATAACACCTACTGAAGACAATGCATCAGAAAGGAGATGGATAAATGCACTTCTAATATTTATATTCTCCTTCGAGTTCTTATAAAGAAATAACGCGCTCAACAAATTCCCGACAAGTCCAATGGCGGCAATTATAAACATCAATGTTCCATTAATTTTCTGAGGATTTAATGCTCGCATAAAGGCTTCTTTAAAAAGAATGATTGAAACTACAATCAGTGCGTTGATATTCAAAAATGCCGCGATCAATCTCCGCCCGTTTATATCCAAACGTTTGGGATGGTGAACTGGTCTTCTTTGAAATTAGCCTCGCAAAAAGGCTTATTCCCATAGCAAAAGTATCTGTAAAATTATGCAATGCATCCGAAACCAGCGAGAGACTGTTTGCAAGGACTCCACCTACGATTTCTGAAATAGTAATGATTGCATTTAGTAAAATTGAATAAATCAATCTGGATATTGCTAAATCGCCATCACCCTCATGTGTATGGTTATGATTGTGTTTATTATGCATAGAGACCCCCCGAAAAATTTACATTGGTTTTGTTCTGACGTCAAATGAGTAGTTTTTCCCCATATTATTATCCCAGTTATTCGCACTGTCCTTAAATACCATATTTATAGTTCCTGTCTTAGGTACAGTTATGTTAGCCCTAAACCCGTCATCAGTTTTCAGCATTTTAACTGTATTTTTATTTGTCCATCTGGTTCCATATCCATAGTATGCAAAAATTGCATCCGCTCCTGCCCTATGCAGAAGCCCATCATATGTTATGCTCAAGTTGTGCCCCTCATCCAAAGAAATCTGATTTGCAATAATTCCTTTTTCAGAATAAGAATCAATCATCTGAATCCTCCTTTCGTTCTTGTATACATAATGTCCTTCAAGTATAATAATAGTATTAGATTTGGCCAGAATTTTATTCTTATAACATTTTTACTTAAAATTTTAACTTCCTGCTCATTATAATACTTCACTTTGTCAGTTTTTTAAATATTTTTTCGTTTATGCTTTAATTTAAGCTCAAAATGTAGTAAATTATATATAAATAGTATTTTCCCCGTTTTTCTAAACAAGGGGTGCTAATACTAATTGGGGTGGTGGTATGGGTGAATAGTGTTAATTCCTCAGAGTACTTCCAGTTCGAACTGGAAAAGCAGGTATACAATCTTGATATAAACTGTTTGGATACCGTCAGAAACTGCATAAATATATTACAAATACCCAACACTCCAGAATTCATTAAAGGTCTAACAATCTATGAAGATGATATTATTCCTGTTATTTGTGTAAAAAAGGCAATGGGTCTTATCACTTCATTTTCAGTATATGAAAGTCCGCTAAAAATAATGGTTGTCATGTATAATAAAGAAAGAATCGGCATTATTATTGATAAAATAGTAGGAATATATAAACCTTATCGAGCAGATATTTCGGGTAGCCGTATTTCTGGCGATGGTAACACTTTCAATCTTGATGAAGTGATTCAGCTTTGCACTAATCGCATGAAAAATCAGAACGATTTGTTGTGAAAATTCTATTTTTACAGGTGCGCTATGGACTATGATAACGAAATGTTAAGTCTTTTCATCCTCGATATGGAGGATTCTATAAATATGATCAGTTCCGGATTATTGAGCCTTGAAAACAATCAAAATAATCCGGGTATTGTTGATGAAATTATGCGTGCTGCACATAATCTCAAAGGTTCTTCCGCAATGATGAATTTCAACAGAATGAAAGACCTGACCCATGCGGTAGAAACTGTTATGCAGAAAATTCGGGGTAATAAGCTACAAATATCACAGTCTCTTATTTCTTTACTCTTAAGCGGTTTGGATAGAATACAACTAATAAGAGACCAAATAATAAATGGAAACGATAATGTCGAGATATCAGACCTTGTTGAGAAGCTCAACAACTTTGAATCCGGCGATAATAGCGCAACAATCACAGAAACTCCCACGGCTTCACCGTCGAATGCGGTCAGTAAAGCCTTACCAGTAGAAATTGCTAAGAAAATGGACTCCCAACAATACATTAAGGTCAACACAAAGATACTCGGAAATTTGATTTCTCAAATTAATAAACTAATTCTTATGCAAACGCAATTACTAAATTTAAATAAAGAGCTTTATTTTAAAAATCCTTTAGAAACAAAGTTGAAGGAAAGTTCCTCAATACTTACTCATGTCGGGAAAAACATACGGAATATTCAGGATGAACTTATCCGTACAAAGATGACTTCTTTAGACCATGTTGTCAACAAGTTTCCTAGAATGATACGGGATTTGGAAATTGCTTTGGAAAAGAAAATCGAGTTGAGCATCGAAGTGGGAAACGTTAGACTAGACCAAAACATAGCTGATGAAATCGGTAATCCGTTAATGCATATACTCAGAAATTCTGCAGATCACGGAATAGAGCTTCCAACGGAAAGATTGAAACAAGGCAAGTCCGAGAAAGGCCTGGTTAAGATATCTGCAACAAACAAAAGCAATCAGATTACAATCATTGTTGAAGATGATGGAAACGGCCTTGATGAAGAAAAGATCTTAAAGACTGCTATCAATAAGGGAATAATTTCCGAAGAAGACAGTACAAAGCTTTCCAAGCAGAATATTATCAATTTGATATTTTCGCCCGGATTTTCAACTGCCGATAAGGTTACCGATGTTTCTGGAAGAGGGGTTGGTATGGATGTGGTTAAAACCCACATTGAAAAAATTAACGGAACCTTGGAAATCGAGTCCGAAAAGGGTAGAGGTACAAAAATAATAATCAAAGCTCCTTCTACCATGTCGGTGCTTCCATGTACGTTGATTGAAATTAACGATACCGTATTATGCTTGCCTTCGATAAATATTAATAAAGTTTTGAATATTGATAAAAGGGATGTGAATAGCACGTCATCTTTTAATTTCATTATTTTTAATGGCGTTGCAATACCTTTAATCGGCCTGCATGCTGTGTTTGGAGGTCAACCCAAGGAATACAAAGGCTCCTATTATGCTGTTGTCCTGGGATTAGCGGAAAAAAAGGCGGCAATACTGGTGGACAGACTGCTTGGCAGTCAAAAAGTCATTATCCGGCCTTTGGGAAGTATAATGGGCAAACCGCCTATCATAGCCGGCTCAACTATTCTTGAGGACAGCAAAATTGGTTTGGTTCTGGATATAGCAGAAATCGTGGCAGTTAAGCAGTTCGCCGTTGACAGTTTGCCGTTGACAGCCAGCAAGATCAGTTGATAGTTGATATCTAACTACGGCTGCTTAACCTTGTAATTAAAAGCTCAAATAATGTAAACTGCCTTTGGCAATTAGTCACTGGCAACTGGCAACTAATATTGGGGAGGGATTGTTATTAATAGGAAAATTACATTATATTCTATCTTTTCAACAGGGCTTTTGCTCTTTCTCATGATTATTGTTTCTGTGGGTTTTATCTACAATATTTTTATTACTGAGAATTTTAACAAAATAAGTTCGAGCTATACTTTGGAGTCAAAATATATCCGAAGCGTACTCCCAGGGAATTGGAATGCCTCGGGCGCTAACCTTCTTAATGGTAAATCGGTATGGAATAATAATTCTGCGTTAATGAATACCCTACGGGATTTTTCATCGTATGATACTATTATCTTTTTTAATGATAAGAGCATTAACTCAACCATAAAAGATTCCTCAGGAAAACCAGCAGTCAGTGTGCCCCTACCAACAAAAATTAAAGATCAAATAGTATTGTATGGGAAGCCTTATAACGGCTTTATAACTGTAAACAAAAAAAACTATATCGGCACTTTCATGCCTTTAAACAGTTCTTCGGGTCAGCTTCTCGGAGTTTTATTTATGGGCTCACCGCTCTTTGCCCTTATAACATCTGCCATACTAAATTCACTACCATTGATTATTTCTTTTATTATCCTTTTTGGCGCCTATATTTTCCTCATAAAAGGTATCACAAAATTTACTGACAAGCATATTTTGGGATTCGTCAATTATGTTAAGACAAAGATGCCCAAGAGATTTGCTGAAGAAGCTTCCGAGATTAAACTTCCTCCAATATATAGTGAATTTTTAGAAATAGCTTATGCTTTAAGTGCAATAATCAGTGGCTATTCTCAAAGATATACCTTCATTAGTAGCTCGCTAAATTCCATACTCGGTGATGTCAGGATGTTAGATGATGCCACCCAGAAAATTATTTCCAAGAGCCCCGACCAAATATCTTTGGTCAGAAATATGAGTTTATTGGCTGACGAACATTCCAAAACAATAAGTAGTGTCTTTGATAATATATTTCAGGAAGAACCCTTTTCAAATAAACACTCGTTAAAGGGCATGGATGAGCTTATTGCCTCTTCCAAAGAAATTTCTAGTAATGTCAAGAATCTATCTTTTATAAATACAATAATCGGGGCAATCCAAGACCAGTTTAATATGCTTTATGTAAACGCTTCCATTGAAGCCACAAAAGCAGGTGAATACGGTCTGGGGTTTTCTGTAGTGGCCGATGAAATGAAATTGCTCGCCGAGAAAAATTTTGATCAGGCAAATGAAATTAAAGATATTATTAATCGGACAAGAGAAGATATAGAATCCCTCTTAAAGTCTTTGGAAAATGTTTCAGAACAAAATATCTGCGGCAACTTCTATTATAAAGAAAGAGGCTGGCAAAGCAGATCAAATGTCTGAGTATGCTAAAGAAGTTAATGATATCAACAAGGAAAATATCGCTAGCGCAAAGACTATGAGCGAAACATTAAAGAAACTATTTTCCGACATCAAAGAATTCAGTAAACCTAATTAATTATAATAATTGCCCAGGGGTGAGATTCATGCCTTTAAACGTAATCGGTTTATTGAATATCGCAATAGACCAAGATGAATATGTCGTCAACGAATATGTTAAATTAATCAGCAGGAATTGTTTTGAAAAACAGAATATTACACTCCCTCCCGATATACGATTTTATAAAACGTTTATTGTAAGCACCTGCGTTTTTGATAAAGATGCATCAAAAATACCTGCTGAAAAGAGTTCCTTCTCCCCCTCTTATTTATTATGGGCTATAAAGCTTTACTTTTACCAGTTTGAGATTATTAATTCTTCATGGTTTTCAGGAACAACTTATGAAAAATTACTTGAACTAATAAATTTTTCAAGTCCCAGTATTTTTAAATCAACACCTGATCTTTTGTATCTCCAAACTGGATTGATTCATTTAAAATTGATAATATAGCCAAAAGTATTGATGCCTCTGCTATATCAAACATTTTTATCCTCTTTAAAAAAATTACTGATTTATATAATGCGCAAGACCCATGCCTTGATAATATAAACCTGCACTGGCTTTATGCTCTTGCTAAATTTCAGGAATATAATTCCGATTTAGCGCCTGAGAATTCCATATTTAATATTACCTCGGCGCTGGAATTTTTATCGGTTAATACTTCAGATGAATCTGATTATCGAACCGCACTTTTTGCTTCTTTGATTTGTGAAGATGAAATTGCAGAAAGAAAATTTTGTTTTGATGTTGTAAGATGTGCATTCAGTATCAGAAACCGGCTGGCAAGCAAAGATGCCCTGGATGTGGTAAAGTTTGTCGACAAGGATCGATTGTCAGAAGTTTCACTACATCTTCGGGAAATACTCGCCAGAATATTGTTAAAGACCATCGGTCTTTCTCATTTGGCGCTGCAAGAAAAATTGAATACTCTGTTATTATCCTGTCCAACATTCATTTGATGCTCTTATGTCCATCTTCAACAAATCCGCATTTTCTATAGCATGCTTTTGCCCTCTCATTCCAGTCATTCCCCCAATTTCGATAAGCTCTTTAATATATTTTACCATATTTAATTTCATTTCATAGAACATGTTCTTTTTTGGTCAAATTACCACTATTTATAAAATTGTTGAATTGTTGCAAATTATGACATATATTTAATAGGTACCTAACCAATATATCGCAGAATGTGGGGGAGAAAGCTAGATGATTAAAAAATTGCTCTTGTTTTGTGTCTTTATATTTGGACTTTCTATGACATCTTACGCACAAGCTCCAATAAGTGTCTACTTGAATGGTGAAGTAATGAAGTTTGACCAGAATCCTATTATGGATAACGGGCATACGCTAGTACCCTTAAGGAGCATATTCGAAGCACTTGGCGCTGATGTGAAGTGGGACTCTGCTCTACAACAAGTAACAGGGAAAAGAGATGATACGGAAATTAAGTTAATAGTGGGACAGGCCACTGCCACCGTTGACGGAGAAACAGTAAAACTGGACGCTTCCGCAAAGCTCATAAACGGAAGTACCTTTGTGCCATTGAGATTCATTGCTGAAAGTCTATGTGCGATTGTTTCATATGATGAAAAGAAAAATGAGATTGATATTAATTCCGCCGATGGCTTAAAAAACTCTATGTATATTGAAACGCTTGATAGTTCAGTGCTTTCCGGAAACCAGAATAAAGATAGTTTAACCGAAAGTTATTTAAATAGTTTGGAATTTGTGTTGTTTAATAGAAACCTTGATATAAATGGTGATGGAAAGAAAGATAAGATACAGGTTAGTTTCCGTGGCCATGCATACAACGAAGCTTACAAGAAGATACATAACCTAAGTTATCCGATGGAGACTTCAATTATAGTAGATGTGAATGGCAAAACAATATCAGTTGCAAACTTCACTACTATTAATGGCTATGACAGCTACTTTGGCTCCCCGAATGGAGTTTCAATAGAAGATATTGACAAAACTGACAGCCAAAAAGAAATTGTTGTTTCTGATTCAGCTCAAGGCAGCTATTATACAAATGTCTTTTTTTCATGGGATGGCCAAAAAGTAAATAATATAGGGGGATTGGCCGGACTTTATTCTGATTACAAAATTCCGGGAGATGGGACTATTAATGGCTTTGTTACTTCAAAATTGATACCGAAGCTCTCATATCAGGGGATTTATAAGCTGGTTGGCAAAACGCAGCTGGTTAAAGTGCCTCAGGCTTATTATGACCTATATCAAAGATTAGATATTGCCACCTTTAAAGTAAAGACTGACTCTAAAATGAGAAAAGCACCTGCTTTAAACTCTGCAGTCGCTGCGGATTTACGCCCTGGTGAAATAGTAAAAGGAATTGTTGTGACAAATGATAATGAGTGGGCAGGCCTTAGGACTGAGAATAATATTGATGGCTGGATTAATATTGCTGATCAGGATAGTTATGAATTTATTAGTGACAAATATGAATATCTTGCAATAAGTGATAACTTAAGATCGGAAGTATTTAACTTTAATCTGCTAACGGGTTTAAGTTTACGCAAAGACGCAAAATCTGATTCTGCGATTGTTGCCACCTTGAAACCTGATGAAAAAGTAAATGTAATTCTTTCTGATGAAGATGGATGGATAAAGTTAAAAAGTGGAAGTGGAGTAGAAGGCTGGTGTGAACTCACACAAGATGACCACATTTATGTTGTCAAAGAAAATAATTTAGACCTTGAAGAAGTATTTGAGACTTTACCATTGGTAAATGAGTAAACGTGTAAAATATTATAATGGATTGGGTTGTTTTCAAAAACTCTTGTGAAAAACAAGAGTTTTTGTTTTTTTATAAATTATCCTAAACACCTCATTTTTCTTTGCCCTTTTTCTTTGCGTCAATTGAAAAGTGAAATTCCCGATTAAGCGGGAAAGTCGTGGAAAAAACATAAAAATAAATATAGGGATTCTTGGCTTACAAAAGAATCAATTAGAAGGAAGGACAGAGTTAATGTTCTTCCTTTTCCTGTGGTATAGTCAAACTAGCTGGCGGGGAAAGGAGACATTATGGCAAAATTTCTTACATATGAAGATCGTCTGGAGCTAGAATCAGGCTTACGGGAGCATTTGTCTTTTACAGAGATAGGAGCAAAGATTTTAAGAGATCGGACTACTATATCCAAGGAAGTACGTCTGTATTCCATCGAACAGTGCACGGGATATAGTATTTTTCCACATAACACGTGCAAGTACAGAAAGGAATGCAAAAGGAAAAAAGTATGTGGAACGAATGATTGTAAACATCCTTTGGTTACGGTCTGTAAGCAGTGTGAAAACATTTGTAATCGCTATTGTGAGTACTTTGAGGAGGAAATCTGTATCAACAGATTCAAGTCACCCTATGTATGCAATGGATGTGCAACTTTAAAAAAATGTACACTGACAAAAACGGTTTATGAGGCATTAGAAGCTGAGAGACAGGCAACGGAGAAAATTTCACAGTCTAGAAGCGGTATACTTTCAACGGAAGGAGAAATTGCAAGAATGAATGAGATACTTGTACCATTGATAAAACAGGGACAATCTATTCATCAGATATACCTAAATCATAAAGATGAACTGATGTGCAGCGAAAAAACACTGTATAACTATGTGGATGGCTGTCTGTTTGACATTAGGAATATAGATCTGCCCAGGAAAGTGAAATACCGTCCGAGATACAAAAAGCCAGAGATGAAGGTGGATCGAGGGTGCAGGATTGGTAGAAACTATCATGATTATGAAGTGTATATGGAAAAGAATCCGGACACCGCAGAAGTTCAAATGGATTCTGTGATAGGGACCAAAGGAGGCAAGGTACTACTTACTATATATTTTGTGAATGTATGTCTGATGAAAGCTTTTATTAGGGATGCAAACACATCAAAATCAGTTATCGATATCTATGAAAGTCTGTATCAGAGACTAGGTCCAATAGACTTTAGAAAGTTGTTTCCAATTATACTTACGGATAATGGTAGTGAGTTTTCAAATCCAAAATGTATTGAAAATGGACCAGATGGAACTAGCTTTAAGAGGACACAGATATTTTACTGTAATCCAAGTGCGCCCTATCAGAAGGCAGAGATTGAAGTAGGACATGAATTCATCCGAAGGATTATGGCGAAAGGGAAAAGCTTTGATGAGCTGAGTCAAGAAGACGTTGATACGATGATGAATCACATAAATTCCTATAAAAGAAAGAAGCTGAATGGCAAAAATCCATACGAGGCATTCAGCTTCTACTATGGAGAAGAACTGGTGCAGAAACTAGGATGCCATGAGGTAGAAGCCAAAGACATCAATCTAACACCAAGACTTCTGAAAAAATAACAGGTAAAAATGAGCAGCCCGCCAGTAAAAAAATACGGTAAAAAGAGGCGTGAATTTCGTGCTACAAAATTTGTAAGCCAAAACTGACGTCTAATTTTTGCGGCCATTTTTATCCTGTTGTGAAGATATTTTATCACAAAAGAGAATAAAAAGCGGGAATCTCGTTACAAATGTGGAATCTCATTTACAAAAGTTGAAGGTCGCTTACAAAATGGGAAACTCGCTTACAAAACGGGAAAGTCGG
>CAWFUU010000035.1:0-110013 GCA_963819035.1 uncultured Acidobacteriaceae bacterium
TTTTTCACCACGGAGCTGGTAGGCGAGCCGCTCGTGTTCGTTCGTGGGCTGGATGATAAGCTGCGCGGGTTCTACAACGTGTGCCGGCACCGCGCGGGGCCTCCGGCAGAGGAATGTGGGTCGCGCAAGTTGTTTCGCTGCGGATATCACGGGTGGACCTACGGGTTGGACGGCGCGCTGATCAGCGCGACCGAGATCGAGGGGGTCGAGGGCTTCCGCCCGGAGGACTTTGCGCTGGCGCCGGTGCGGACCGAGGAGTGGTTCAATCTGGTCTTTGCCAATCTGGACGCGGAGGCGCCGCCTCTGCGGCAGAGTCTGGGCGAACTGCCGAAGCAAGCCGAGAAATTTCCGTTTCCCGAGATGAAGCTGTTCGAGCAGCGGACGTACGACATGAAATGCAACTGGAAGACGTACGTCGACAACTATCTTGAGGGATATCATCTGCCCAGCGTGCACCCGGGCCTGAATCGCGAACTGGATTATAACGCGTACGTGGTCGAGCCTTATGCGCAGCATGTGCGACAGTTCAGTCCGATCCGCGGAGCGCAGCCGGGCGATGCAACACCGCGGCGCTACCAGGAGGCCCGGGAAGACTTGACCACTGACTACTTCTGGATTTTTCCAAACTGGATGCTGAATTGCTATCCCGACAACGTTTCGCTGAATATCGTGCTGCCGGTCGAGCCGGAGCGGTCGCTAGCGATCTTCGAATGGTATTTGCCGGAAGAGGATCACGGCAGTCCGGCGGCGAAGGCTTCGGTCGAATTCAGCGATCAGATTCAGATTGAGGACGTGGGGATTTGTGAGGCGGTGCAGCGGAACCTGCGCTCACGCAGCTATTCGCGCGGGAGGTTCAGCGTGAAGCAGGAGAAGGGCGTGCATGCGTTTCAACAGATGTACGGGGAGTTCATGCGAGAGTAGATCCTGAGTGTTGCGTACCAGAGCGGGGGCATTGTCTAGCACTCTTACTTAGGCGAAACGTCATTAGGCGAAACGTCGGCTTGAGGCTCGAAGTCGCCCACGGATATCCGTGCTATCCGATTGACATATGCTACCTTGTCTTCCGGGCGGCCGACTGAAAAACCAATTCTGTTGCCCTCACGGCAAACATCTGCTACTGGCTCAAGATCGATAAACCCCACCTTCACTGCTGTCGATACAGCCATACCCATTCCCCCTAAACCATCCAACACCAAGAACCGATTTTACACCCCTTTCACGTAGACGGTCAAACTAAAGTTACGCTTCTAACCTTCTGGCGCACAATGATATACCGTCGCCCAGTATGCGCGCATATGCCCTCAGAGTGTACACATCCCGCAGATCGAAGGCATCGCGATCTCTTGAATCAACGTTCATGACCGCATGTGTTTCCTTTGGACTCGTCACGGGTAAGCACAAAAATGACTCGTAGACTTCATACTCCTCAGGGATTGGGATGTAGAGACGTCGTTTCAGCCCGTATCTGAAACCGACTCTGCCCGCTAGAGTGACAACGCTGATCGTGATTCCATGCGTGTACTTGATTGAGGGAATATAAACGACTGTATTTTCCTTAAAAGAATAACCAGCGCCGCCTTCTCCCGGCTCGAAACACACATTGGGATCATAAGGGGTGCCTGGTGGGAACAAGTATGCAATCCGCAATTTCCCGTCCGCATGTCGGGACATGACACTCACGGTTACTGGGACCTTCTTCACCGCCGTGAACTCCGCGTGAACTTGGCCGAGCAATTTGCTGACGAAGTTGGTGAGGGCCTCTTCTCTATCTTGAGGCTTAATCCCGCCGAGATCTGTCAGCGCATCGGCCAGCGGGCCGATGCGCTCCGCAAATGTACGTTCTCCTTTTTCCTTTCCGGCTTCTGCCACCCTATGGACGGCTAACAATAAAGCAGTCGGGACCAAGACCAAAATCGCAGATCGTCCCAGCCAAAGCGGAACTTCCTTTCCGAAAACAAAAAGTAAGACGTCAAGAAACAAGACTAATGCCGAGAATGCGGCGACAATTAATGCTCCCTTATTCAGGTTAGGGTCATACCAAATGTAATGCTTTATCCTCCACCAACAAATATAGAAAGCACAGAGAATTATGCTCCCAGCGAAAGACAACTCCTCTAGCACAACTGTCAGCATTTCTGTCGTTTCCTTGCGTTGCGGAATAGGGGACATGCCTACATCTCCCTCAGGAGACCGACGCGATTAACCTTAGGTCGCCCAATCTGATGTACGAACAAAGATCGTTGCGGGGGAAAGGATCGAAACGCCAACAATTTCTCAGCGCGCGAATTCTGAGTTTACGCTGATTCGAGAACCTGTCAAATGCTAAGCGGATCTCCTTGGCGCTTTGCTCCGTTAGCGGCGCTAGCTATGCTTCTTACTAGAATTCCGCCTTGCGGTTCGTGATCGCAGGAATAGCAGACTGCCGCAAATACGACTTTATTGAATGCTTGCCGGCGACTCCGCAGATCACGCGCAACCCCAGTGTGACTGGAGACGCTACGCCATTGCGCCAGATGAACGATTTGAGATCCGGGAGCTTTCTAGAGGCTTTCCGCCTTCAGCAGCATGCAGGTGACGTCGTCGTGCTGGGGGGTGTTGCCGACGAAAAGGTCGAGGGCGGACATCAGTTGTTTGAGCAGAGCGGCGGGCATGTTTGACTTTCCTGTTTCCAGTTCGGTCAGGACGCGGACTTCGCCGTATTCTTCTTCCCGGGCGTTCACGGCTTCTACTAATCCATCAGTAAAGATGATCAGCCAATCGTTGGGCGCGAGCGTGATGGTTGCCGACTCGTATTTCACTTCCGGCTGAATGCCGAAGGGGAGGCCACCGACGTCGAGGCGTTCGATTTGTCCGCTGGCGCGGCGCAGGATGGGATTGTTGTGGCCCGCGTTGATGTAGTGGAGCGTGCGATGAATCTCGTCGTATTCGGCGAGAAAGGCGGTAGTGAAGCGCAGGCCTCCCTGACTGTTGGAGCAGGCATATTTATTCATGTTGGAGGCGAGTTCGGGCAAGGCCACCTGCGCAGTGGAGAGCGTTTTCAGGCTCGCCTGGAACGTCGCCATGAGCATGGCTGCTGGAATACTTTTGCCGGCGACGTCGGCCACGGCGAGCACAACGCGATTTTCGTCGTTGGTCTTGCCGGGGCGGGGGAAGACGTCGTAGTAGTCTCCGGCGACCGTGTTGGCGGGGCGCGTAGCGTAGGCGATGGAGAGTCCCGGAATCTGCGGAGGGACGCCGGGCAACAGCCAGGTCTGGATCTCGCGCGCGATCTGCAGGTCGCGTTTCATGACGACGCGGTCGGCGATCTCGAGGATGAGAAGAAGCAGCAGCAGTAATCCCGCCCAGAAGTGGAGATCGAATTCGACGGCGTACACCTTGCCGTTGCCACCGTTGTAGCCGCCTTGAGGGATCACGAGGAGAATCAGCGCCACCAAGAGCAGGACGCGGCGCGCGGGCGAGAGTTTTTCGAAAACCGCCCAGAAGAATTCCCTGATGACATGCAGGTGGCGCCCGCGGCGGGTGAGTCCTTCCGGAGTTTTCGCCTCGACATCCTTGGAGTAAAGGCGGTAGCTGGCGCGGGCCTCGTTTTCAAACTGCGACCAGAGTTGGCTCACTTCCAAGCCTTCGGTGACGCGACGCCAGAATCGTTGCAGGCGCATGCCGAAGGGAATCGGCTGTGCGGGTTGTGCGGGCTGTCCGGCGGGTGGGGAGGCGGTGGCCATGGACTAGATCCGATTATAGAAGAAAGGGATCAGCGAATCTTCGATCGGCGATTTTCGTTGGCCGTTTATGCGACGCTCTCGCGCGGTTCCGGCAATGTCCAATCGCAAATCGTGAATCTCAAATCGCAACATTCAAAATAGAGTCAGCTGCTCATCGAACGCCTGAACAGGCCATTTGGTCGCATATACCGGTCGGTCGTGGCGGTCGGCCCGCGTGATTTTGTACTTCTCGCGCAAGCTCCTGACGAGTTGGGAGAGTCGTTTCGCGTAGGCAGGCGCGAGAAAGGCGCGGTCTTGATAACGCTCTCGATACGTGGTGGCGAGATGCGGAAAGTTCTGCTCAAGAAAAGGAAGGAAGATGGCAGCCGAGCAAGGCTTGAGAAAAAGCGGGTTGGCGAAAACGTAGTCGGCGCCGGCCTCGGCGGCGGCGCGGACAACAGACTCCAAATCTTTGGGCGAATCGGTGATCCCGGGAACGACAGGAGAGCAACTCACGCCGACCCGCAGTCCGGCCTGGCTCAGGGCGCGAACGGCGTCGAGACGAAGATCGGGACGAGGAGCGCGGGGTTCGAGAATCCGCGCCAGGTCGCTGTCGAGCGTGGTGACCGTAATGTGGACCGAGAGTTGGTTGGAGCCAGCGACTCGTTGCAGAAGCGCGAGGTCGCGAGAGATGAGATTCGACTTGGTGACGATGCCAAGTTCGAATCCATGGTGGCGGGCGAATTCTTCCAGAATGCCGCGGGTGACTTCGTAGCGGCGCTCGGCAGGCTGGTAGGGATCGGTAGCTGTGCCAAGGGCGATGGCTTCGTCAGGCTTTACGCGGCGGAGATCGTGGCGCAGCAGCCCGGCGGCGTGCTGTTTGACGTAAATCTTCTGCTCGAAGTCGAGGCCGTCACGCATTTCCATGAATTCGTGGGTGTAGCGGGCATAGCAGTAGCGGCATCCGAATTCGCAGCCGCGGTAGGGATTGATGGTCCAGGTAAAAGGCATGGCGCGGCGGCTGACACAACGGTTTAACAGCGACTTGGCGGTGAGGGTGAAGTATTCGACCTGGTGACCCTCGCGAAGGGATTCTCCCTCAGCGGCGAGACGGGCGATGCCGACGAGTTGAGGCTTCGGGGGAAGGGGGAGCAGGTAACGCATTTGTATTCGCCTTTTGTTCGCCTACAATAAATCCGGATAACCGCGGGTGTCAAGCCTCGCCAGGGATAGGAGATAGAGACGATGAAATGACACACCTCTGTTAATTAATTGATAAACATCTGGAGACATTTTGGACGATGTGACGGTCGATGGGATCAACTACGGAAACCGATTCCTCACAATCAGTGGTGCGCCATCGAACGTTAACCTCCCTGCTAATCCTTGGCCCTGCAACTAGGGCCTCGGTGCTATCGTTGCACGGGAGGACATAGAGAATGGCATTTCCTAATGATGATCCCACGGTCCAGCAAGGTGACCGTACAATACAACTGATTGACCTGTTAGTGGGACGATTGGAAGAGTGTCTCGGCGAGGTTCTACCGCTCCAGACGGATGATCTTTTGAAAGACTATGCGAAGGATGCTCGTAACAGTATGGCATCAGCAATCGATCAGCTGAGCCTTGCACGCGTTAAAAAAGAGCAGCCACTCGGGGGCCGCACCAGCTAGAGACACGCATACTACACGCGGACACTGCTTTCACTGCCAAATTGCGGTTTCGAGTCAGCCATGGGCCTTCGGCCCACCCATTGGGATGAAAATCTTAGATCAGCCGCCAAACGTACGGGACAAGCGCGCGGTACTGCGCTTCCGGGGTGGGCGACGAAGGGTTTCATCCACTCTAACATCTGTCATCAAGCGTTCAAGCAGAGCCTTAGCGTCTTCGGGTGAGGGTTCCCTCGGTGGGAACCGTAGCGGATCATTTTCTTCGCGTTGTCTTTGGCTCGTAGCCAGCCGCAGCGTCCCGGTGAGGCATGAGGCTTTTCTATCGCGAAGGAGGGTTGCGGGCTCCGCAATCAATCGTCTTGCCTCGGTGATATTTCGATTTCCCGGTCTCAGGAGTGAAGTTGCAAATTGCCCGATCGCAGGGGAGCGCCGTCCGCGCCTTTGGAATAAACGACCTGCGTAGGTTTCTTTATCTGCAGGTCTCCAAAGGTCAATCTTGCGTACAAATCGTTTGATTGGGTTCCTTGGGGCGATCCAACAATGAAATAATGCCGCCACATCCGAAAGATAGTTATGTTTGAACGAACCTGGGATCAGCGCAGCCGGACTACTGTTTTGATCGCCAGCGGGATTGCCGTCCTGGCAATTGCTGCCTTGGATTGGCGGACGAAGCCCTATTTCTCAATGGGGTTTTTGTACCTGTTCCCGATCATGCTGGCGGCCGGCTTTCTCCCGCGCTGGGCAATCGCAGCGTTGGGGATTGGCTGTGCTCTCCTCAGCGAACGATTTAGCAATCTGGACCCATCGGATTCCACCCTGCGGGCTCTTCACTTCTGAACTGCTTCGGAACCGGCGATTGAGCATATCGGCCCAGGAGCGGTTGCGCGTCCTAGTGGAAACCAGCCCTGCGGCAATCGTTACCATCGACGAGCGCGGCTTCATCGCATTGGCGAACAGGGCTGCCATCGAACTGATGGCACCGCGCGATGGACATCTGATCGGAACCCGATCGCTGCCTTCCTGCCTGAACTGCACCAAGCTTTGCGATGGGAAGATCGACCGCAGTTCAGAACATCGATGCAGTGCCGGGGCCACCGCGGCAACGGCGAAACGTTCCTGGCGGATGTGTGGTTCTCCAGCTATAAAGATGAGGCGAAACCCAAACTAGCGGCAATCATCGCAGATGTCAGTGAAGAGCAGTCCCACCCTTCGGCTCCCAACCCAATCGCGTCGGAACAGCAAGAGCGAGCCCCGTTGAGCGACCGCGAATTGGAAGCACTCCGGCTGGTGGTCCAGGGGTTGGCAAACAAAGAAATAGCTTCGCGGATGGAAATTTCTGAAAGTGCAGTCAAGAACACGCTGCAGCAACTATTCGCGAAGACCGAAGTGCGGACTCGCGGCCAGCTCGTTCGGGTTGCGTTGGAACGATATCGAGATCTCCTGTGAAGCGAGTAGCGCGGTCCGTTCTCGAAGCACCTCACAGGAAACGTACGTCAATGCTGGCAATGGAATACTTCGTTGCGACCCCGAGCACACCACGCGAGACCGTCATAAAAGAGCTGCGCGGTTAAAAAGGGCGGACCGCGTAACGGTCCGCCCAAAGCTGCGCGAAGCACGAACCCGCCCATCGTCGCCAATGGCGATGAGCGCTCTACCCTACGTCTTGGTGTAGTTGACTGCGCTGCGGACGGTTCCGGTGGGCACAGTCGTATTGGTTACGGTGATCGGCCCCGTTGTAGCGGTCGATGGCACAGTCGCCTTCAGTTGGGTCGCAGAGACATGAGTCACGCTCGACGCAGCGACGCCGTTGAATTTCACGGCTGAGCTGCTGTTGAAGCCGACTCCGTTGATCGTCACTACCGTCCCAGTCGGGCCACTTGCGGGACTGAAGCCGGTGACCGATAGCGTTACAGTGAAGTTCGAAACGCTAGTCGCCGTGCCCCCCGGAGTGGTAACCGAGATCTTGGCGGTGACCGCTCCATTCGGTACGGTCGCCTTGATCTGTGTGCCGGACACAAACGTGACCGTTGCCGAGGCTTTCGCTCCGAACTTGACGGTCGCGCCAGGCACGAAGCCGGTGCCGTTGATGGTTACTGTGCTGCCGGTTATCCCTGAGGTAGGCGTGAACGAGGTGACCGTTGGCTTAGCGTCGTAGGTGTAGTGATCGGCAGCCGAGGTCGCGTTCGCTCCACCTGGCGTGATCACCCGCACGTCCACCGTGCCGGCCGCGTGCGCAGGCACAACCGCCTTCACTTGCGTTGACGACACAAAGGTGACCGAGGCGGACGCAGTCGAAGAGAATTTCACCGTCGCCCCGGGCAGGAAGTTGGTGCCGTTGATGGTTACCGTGTTCCCACCCGCGATCGGACCCGCGTTCGGGCTCACACTGCTCACCGTCGGCTGAGCGTCGTAGGTGTAGTGATCGGCAGCCGAGGTCGCGTTCGCTCCACCTGGCGTGATCACCCGCACGTCCACCGTGCCGGCCGCGTGCGCAGGCACCACCGCCTTCACCTGCGTTGACGACACGAAGGTGACCGAGGCGGACGCAGTCGAAGAGAATTTCACCGTCGCCCCGGGCAGGAAATTGGTGCCGTTGATGGTTACCGTGTTCCCACCCGCGATCGGACCCGCGTTCGGGCTCACACTGCTCACCGTCGGCTGAGCGTCGTAGGTGTAATGATCGGCAGGCGAGGGCAAGCTCGGTCCACCGGGCGTGATCACCCGCACGTCCACCGTGCCGGCCGCGTGCGCGGGCACAACCGCCTTCACCTGCGTTGACGACACGAAGGTGACCAAGGCAGACGCCGTCGAAGAGAATTTCACGACGGCCCCGGGCAGGAAATTGGCGCCGTTGATGGTTACCGTGTTCCCACCCGCGATCGGACCCGCGTTCGGGCTCACACTGCTCACCGTCGGCTGAGCGTCGTAGGTGTAAACATCGGAGAACGAGGTGAGGCTTGTTTCCCCATTCGTTGTCACGGTCACATTGACGGAACCGACCACACCAGCAGGTGCCGTAGCAGTGATGCTACCGTCATTGTTGACGACAAAGGCAGCGCCAGTACCCCCGAAGTGGACGTTAGTCGCTCCGGTGAAGCCTGTTCCGAAGATAGTCACGGAATTGCCGCCGGAGGCGGGTCCGCTGGCCGGGCTGAGACTGGTCACACTCGGATGGAAGTCGAATCCGAGAGTGAAATCGAATCCGAAGCCGTTGGCCGTGTCGGGAGTAACGCCCGTGTGGCCAGGCGCCTCCGCCGGTGTGAGTGCAAATAGCTCGTCCGTCGAGACGAAGCTCACGCTCGGCGATGCCACTCCGCCGAAGAACACACTCGTACCTCCATTGACGAAGCCTCCGCCACGAATGTCAACAAACGTGCCACCGCTACTGGGCCCCGAAGATGGAGTGGCCGAAACTGCGAACGGTATATCGAAGGTCAGGGCAACGATCCCGGTGCTCCAGCCATCGGATCCCTGAGCCAGTGAACTGTTGGCGCCGAACTCCCCGGCCAGCCAGATCGTCGAAGTGTTATTCGGATCCTGGCCAGCGCCGGAGAAGTCGCCCCAGCGGGGACGAAGCGACCCGTCTTTGTTCTTGCAGAAGGTGCACTGGTAGGTTGAATCCCCGGAGAAATTATTGAATGCCGCGAACGAACTTCCGAATGGCAGGCCGCTGGCGCCCGTCTGCACGGTCGGGAACATCGTCGACGAGGAGACGGTATAGACGAAAAAGATATTTCCCGAGGAGTCGAGTGAGATTGCAGGGTAGTAGAGATCCTGGCCCTGGCTCTGGATTTCCCGGTCGTCCAGAACGTTGAAGCCATTGGTGGCGTCGAACTCGTCGAATCGCAGGCACGCGTGGTTGCCGTCACCTGGATTGCAGGCATCATCGGCACCCGCCCAGATGTGCCCGAATTGGAAGACCGCGGTGGAATATCGATTGTCACTGGTATCGATCGGCGCTGTACCACCGCTCGGGAAAGCCGGTTGTACCGCCTGGGGCGGGGTGTTCAGACCGTTGATTCCCTTGTCAGTCTCGGCGATGCTGACGTTACCTGCCGCCGGTGTCCCGGTGATGTCGAGGATGCCCGCATTCTGAGAACAAATGAATAGAAAACAGGAATTGAAGTTGTAGACGGCAAACATATCAGCGGTCGACGAAAGCGAGATCACTGGCATCAGGTTGAAGTCGCTGTTCGAGAACCCGGTCCCCGCCACACCGCTGCAACTTGCCAGCACGTCGCTCTTCTGCAGGATGTCGAAGTCCTCGGGCGTACCGCCGTTCTCGTTCTCGCTGATCATGATCTTGTCGTCGCTGAACCCTACTTTCGGTTGATCCAGCACGGTTCCATCCGTTCGGGTGAAGAATCCGAACGAATAAACGCACCACCCCCCGGTGGGATCGGAGCTCTGCGAGACCGCCAGCTTGACCTGGCTGCCGGTTGGACTGGGGCCAAGGCCATTGACCAGAAGGTCTGTCATGTAATAGCGGCCCGCGCCGGAGTCGAAGACCACTTTGCCATCCGTGGCGGTTTGGTCGGAAGCCGCGAAAAAGAAGGGTGTCAGGTCGTTGGTTTGCAGGACAACACCACCCTTCGAGATGACGCGCATGGTGTTGTTGGACAGAGCCACGATCTCGTTGAAACCGGCCGCGACCTGAGTATCGGGCGGCGAGAAGCACGACGAACTGACATCGCAAAAAGAGTTGCCTACGAACTGCTCCTGATCGAGCAGGAAAGCGTTGCCGAAGATGGGTGGAGGTGCTTGGGCGCTCTTGGAGGTCGCCGCTTGGCCCCGACCTTCATGTTCGATCCCGCCCTGGGTTGCGGGAGAAACAGGCTTGCCCCCGCTGAGTTTCATCGGGGTGCGTGGGGCTCGACTGACGACGTGCGGTAGTGAAAACGGACCCTTTACGGGCAAGGGCTCGGTCTTGGCGTTGGCACGAGCCTTGGCCTCCGCGTATCCTGGCGGCGCATCGTCGGGTTCTTCGAATGGTGTGCGCTTCACGCTCGCGCGCGGCAGCTTGCGTGGATCGACTAAGCGGCCAGCACCGTGGGCTGTCTGGCCAGGCCCGAAAGCGGGTTTCTGGGAACCTGGGGCCTGGGCACGGCCCGGCGAGATTGACGACACTACTGCTCCGAGTATGAACAGTACTAGGACTGCTAGTTTTTGGCGAGATGCGAAGGCACGCGAGAAGGCGCGGATATCTGACATTATTTTCCCCCTTGAGGAAATGACACTGACTCAGAATTTGACTTGGAAAAGCGGGACCCCAGCGGCTTGATGGTCTGGCCAACGGTAACTTGCTGGCGGCAGAATCCATCTACTCACTGCGGGATAGTGCGCGCGGCGGCAGATTCGTTTCACGTGCCAAAAACTTTTGTCTGGGTCAGCGGTCCAACTCCAAGGCAGCGAATCGGCGCAGATTGCGTAGGTGGACCTGGGAAGATCCGGCCTTGGGATCGGTGAGGTTATCGCAAGTGCCGTCTAAGTGTGGAGCAATCAGGTGCCGTGTTGATTCAGTTCTTGTAGGTCAAGGCATCATCCGACAAACGGATACACTTGGTAGCCGTTGCGTTGTGCGTCTCGCCGTAGTTCACCCCGTCGGTTGCACATTCGGCTTGCGCTACCTTAAAGGAACTTTTGGACCCTTCGACGAAGAGCGGCTTGTCGTCAGCGATCGCGAATGCGATGTGCTTTCCCCCGTCATAGACCACGATGTCGGCCGGCCACAACGGCTCTCCGCTCTTTACTTTCCTGGCCATTGGAGTGTTCTTCGGAGTCAGCATGGTCGCAGGGTCCGTCAGAAGGCTGATGCCCTTAATGATGACGCCGCAAACCTGCAGTACCACCCACCTGACGAGCCCGCCGCAGTCGAAGTGCAAGGTGTCGTCACACCCTTCCCCCCAGACTACTTTGTCAGTTAAGTCGATGTTCCTGGCATAGTCCATGATGTTGTCGCCTTTGACGAGCCTGGGGGTCAACTCGTCCCCCCAGCCATACTGGCTATGCGGTTTACCTGCCCATTGGGTGAGGAAGGCCGCCAGACGAGAATCGGTGTCGGGCGCAGGGATGAGCCCACCACCCGTTCGACGGGAGCACCGTCCCGCACAAACGAAAACCTGGCCGCCTACTGTGTTGGTCGCGGCACAGAAAGTAGCATTTGCGGGCCGATCCAGTGCAACGGGAGCGAATCCTCCGCCTGTGCGAGTGGGCTTCAGCCCCTCCGCGCCCCAGAGATAGTGTGCGCCATCTTTGGCTAAGCCCTGAGCGACGTTGAGAATCTCTTGTCGTCTCTGTTCAGCGGTTGCCATGGCTATGCTCCTTCGCGGTTATTACGAAACACGTTTTAATGGGGGGAGGAATGCAGCGGACGAAATCTTACCCCAACTCTTCTCAGGCAAACCGGCATTTTTTCTAGCCACCTCCGACACGTGCCCCCGAAAGAGGATCTCGCTAATTGCAGCCACAACTCGCCGTATACTAGCCGCTTCATGAGTTTCCTGCCTGTGAGCCTAGAAATCGGGACAACGATTGGCGACTACCAGATCGTGTCGGTGCTCGGACGAGGGGGAATGGGGAAGGTCTTCAAGGTCCGCAACCTGCTCTCCGACCGCGTCGAGGCGATGAAAGTTCTGCTGCCAGGTGTGGATCCGAGCCCGGAATTGGTGGAGCGGTTCCTTAGGGAAATCAAGGTGGTTGCGGGCCTGGAGCATCCCGGCATCGCTGCGCTGCGAACGGCGCTTCGCGTCGACAATCAGATCCTGATGATTATGGAGTATGTCGAGGGAAACTCTCTTCAGGAGATGCTACAGCAGGGGAGGATCGAACCCGTGCGCGCCGTACGCTTCACGCGGCAGGTTCTGGAAGCTCTGGGGTACGCCCACCGGCGAGGAGTGGTGCATCGCGACGTTAAGCCGCCGAATATTCTGGTGGATGTCGATGATCGAGTCAAGCTTACGGATTTTGGCATCGCGAGCCGAAGCGGAGACCCGAAACTCACCGGCGCCGGAATCGCCTTGGGTTCGCTGCACTACATGTCTCCCGAGCAGATGAAGGCGGAAGCGCTCGACGCGCGGTCGGATCTGTACTCGGTGGGAGTCACGCTGTATGAGATGGTCACCGGACAGGCGCCGGTTCAGGGCAACAGCTATTACGCAATCTTGAAGGCGCACTTGGAGGACAAACCTCGTTCTGCGGCGGAGTTGGTGCCGGAACTGACGCCCGAGCTTTCGCGCATCATCGACAAGTCGCTGGAAAAAATGCCCTCGGCCCGTTTCCAGACGGCGGAGGAGTTTCAAGCAGCGTTGTTCGAGTTCGACCGGGGCGGCTCGTCGGAAGCGGCGGCGCCCATGATGTTGAGAGGGCAGGCGGCCTCCGGCGCTTCACTCCAACGCAGCGGGACGCCGGCTCCCGGAACGCCGGCGCACATGTCGGCGAACGTGGAATCCACGTCACCCGCGGGGATGAAGTCTGACATGGGAGTGAAGTTGTGGGATCCGGCTGTTTTGGAGAATGTGCGCAAGAATCTTGCCGTCTACGTCGGTCCGATGGCAAAGGTCCTGGTCAGCCGGGCAGCCCGGAATGCGCGCAATCTGGAAGACCTGTATCGCGTGCTGGCGACGGAGATCGGGTCTCCCGCCGACCGGGAAAAATTCCTGCGCTCCCAGCCGCTTTAAAATGAGCCAAAAGGACTCCTCCTCCCGTATGGTCTCTCGTGGGGTTAAATAACGTTGCAAGCAACGTCTGGGCGGGCTGCCGATGTTTTCAGCCTCTTCTTCTCCTTGCTGTTATTGCTCGAGCATCCGGATCGCCTTCACCAGGCTGAGGTACATGCGATTGAAGGACTGAGCCAGCTGCGAAATCTCGTCCGACCCTTTGACTTGAAGTTCAGGCACGTTGAGGTCTCCCTTGCTGATCTGGTCGGCAACTTGAGACAAATGGGTGACGGGGCGGATCACGATCAGCACAATGGCGAGGTCGAGCAGAAGCATGGTTGCGACTGAGATTCCGCCCAGCGAGAACATGAGACTGCGGAAGGCGCGATTTGCGATCCCCAACGGGACCGACATGGGAACCGAGATGATCTGGGCGCCAACCGTGTCGCCCAACTTCCAGTCGAAACCGTTGTTCTTGCCGTAGATCTGCACCATGGCAGGTGGCGCTTCGCGCCAGGTGCTGTGACATTCAAGGCAAGGTGCGGCCGCCACGAGGGGCTTCGCCAGGAACAGGGCTCTCCCGGCAGGAGTGTCGCGCTCGCCGGAGAATTCCTGTTGTTCGGGATGGGTGCGGAAGATCTGGATGACGTCAGATTCCCAATCCGCAGCCCGGTCGCGTAAGTTGGTTGGATTCAGCGTGGCCTCTTTGTAGGTGTAATCGGGATAGTCGTTGTGCAGATAGTTGAAGGCCTCGGTGGCCGCGTATGCAGGGACGGTCTGGGCCAGGAAGGTGTTGATCTGTTTCTGGTGCTCCTGGAGAAGAGGGCCGACCTGCTTGGTGGTGTAGGTGCGCACCGCTCCGGCCGAGCCCATCATGAGGCGCGCCTGTTGCACGACCTGCTCGTGGGCTATCTGCTGCATGAAATCGCGGGCGAAGTATCCGGCGACGGCCACCCCAGCGCCGAAGACGAGGATCAATATCAGATTGAACTTTATTAAAAGTCGCATAGCGCGCACATTATAGCCCTGTGGAAGGTAGAGAAAGTGCCGACATCTGATCCAGAAACACGAGACATGCGGAATGGCCAACCGAGATCCACTCATGAAGGCAGAGTGTGGGAGTAGAATCGCTCAGCTCTGGCAAGGGGAATCGCGATGATTGAGACTCTCTACCGAAGGAAATCTCCCGAGACTGCGTGGCACGAGGAATATTTCGAGCTGACGATGGGAGAAGAAACGGTCGACGACCAACTGGGGTACTTCGTGCGCGAGACGCAGTGCTGGTGGGACGCAGCGGGGAAGCGCACCGTCCGAGTTCAGTACACTCTTTCTCCTCGCAGCGGCTTTGCGACCCTGGAGGAGGCTCAGGAGAGATATGAATTGCAAAGGGCGACCAGAGCCCGGCGCGGCTTTGTCCATTCCTTTGCCCCGCGTTACCACGCAGCGGGGCAGTGCAAGTACGAGCGAATTGAGATCCCGGCTCCGGAAAACGCGAACGAGGAGCAAGGTCCGCCTGAACCTATCTCGTGATGCTCTCCGTCGCTGGGGCGGAGTGATTCCTGCTTTTGTCGTCCGCCGACCTTCTGAGGTCGCCACTTCTGTGGGGGAAAAATTATGAACCAGACTAATTCATCGCGCGTGCGCTATGAAAACAGCCAACCGATCCTGCGGGTTGAGAACATGGAGGCGAGCTTGCGCTTCTATGTGGGTGTCCTGGGATTCGCCAATGCCAGTTGGGGCAACGAAGACTTCACCAGCGTAAATCGCGACTGCGCGGGAATTTACCTTTGCCGCGGCGGGCAAGGACGCGGCGGTGCCTGGGTCTGGCTGGGTGTTGAGGACGTCGAGGTCATTTACGAGGACTTGAAAGCTCGCGGCGTGCCGATCCGAATGCCGCCCACCAATTACTCATGGGCGCTTGAGATGCAGGTCGAAGATCCGGATGGAAATGTGCTGCGGTTGGGGGCGGAGCCGCGGCCAGAGTAATGGCAGATCACGGATCGAGGCAGGCTTCGGGCGACTGGGCGTCTCGTCGGAGCGGGCTTTTCAGCGGGACTAATCCCTTATCGGTGTAAAGGTAAGGACCAATCGTAGTGGAAGCGCTTTGGGGCGACGTGGCTTCGTAGGAATGGGCGTCGTAGGAATGAACCAGCAATTCGGCCCAGCCGTCGTGGTCGGCGTCGAATTCGTTGAGGATAGTTTGAAAGTCAAGACGATCGCCGAGTGAAACAGGGGCCTGTCCATCGCGCAAGGCACGGGCCCAGTTGGCATCGGCGGAGAGCAGTTCGGTCGGCGCGTCGGCGGGAAACGAAGGTTTCTTGAACCATGCGGTCATCAGGAACACGGTGGCATCGGCTAGTTTCCAGCGGGCGCGAACGAAGAGGCGCGGGATGTCGTCGGGCGTGAGACGAAAGGCGCGAACGTCGTAGTCGAGGATGCCTTCTCCGCGGGTAAGGCCCTGGTCCGCGTGCAGCCACTCCTTGAGGCGCGGACGCGCGTCGCCAACAGGCACTGCGGCTGACGTCGCGCCGGGGCTGGCGGCGTTGGCAAGCAGCCGAGCATCAATCTTCGCGAGTTCTTCCTTCATGCGCGCGTTCAGGTGCTGCTCGATCTGTTTCGCAATCGCGGGCGATGACTTCCACTCGGAAAGCTCCCCGATATGCGCTACGACGGGAGGACTTGCCGGTTCCACCGCGGCGCGACGCACCAGGAAGTACTCGCTGGCAGGCGCCGTAAACTCAGCCTGATGCTCGGCAGGCACAGAGGCCAGAAATCCCAGCGCGAGCGAGCATCCGGTGGGCGCGATGACGACGCGATCGATCACGACGGGGATGGTGGAGTCGGCCGCGACGCTGAGGTTCCACTGTTCGCCGGTTTTGGTCTTCTGCACGATTTCGGGAAAGAAATGAAGTGAGTGGGAATCTGGTTCCCACAATTCGTCGAGCCCGGCGAGCGGGGCGGCGGGCTTGGGCGGCGCAGAAATTCGGGTTGGATTTCCGGACTGGCGGCTGAGGGGAGAATTGGGGAATCGAGATTCCGTGTCGGTTGCGACCATAAACACGACGTGGGTGGCGTCGTAACGTGCGGTGACAAACGCCGGTCCGGCCGCGCTGAGCCGGGTTTCGCCCGTTGAGGGAGGTGAGGGTTGCTCCTGTTCGGCGCGCGCCCGCTCTTCGGCTTGGCGGCGAAGACCTTCGCGCTCGATGCGAACGAAAATGTTGCCTTCGGGAATGCGTTGGCCTACCGCCCATCGGTAAGCAGACCACATCACGAACAAATAGACAACGGCCGCAATCGCGACCCATTTTCGGTTTTTGCGGCGCATCTTCTGTCCGGGACGAGTTCTTATCTGAATGTAACGCGGGGAAGGCCGGTGCTGGGAATGACTTTGGTTATCGCATTTGGAATCTGAGGTCAGGACGGGACTACGCGCGTGGAGAACTAATGCTTAACATCAAGCCCCGTCTCGCCTCGCGAGCAAATAGCGAGAAAATGACGGGGCTCGTTTCCTTCAGCCAGGATGCGCGATGCATTGCCGCCTGCCACCTAGAACTTGTATCCGAGGCCAACTGAAATAATTGGATATACCTTGAAGAAGGACATGCTGCTGTTGATCTTGGTTTGCTCAGATTGGATGGCGGCCTGAATTGTGGGGTCGGCGACGCTACGGCAGTTGACACCGGGTGCGAGACAAGCGTTCCCAGCCAAGTTCAGCGTGGCCTTGGGGGATCCCTGAAAGGCAACGCCAAACTCGACGGGAACGCTGAAGTGCTTGGATGCCTTGCGCGGCACCAGGTTACCCCAACCGAACGTGGCCATGGGCGCCGCCCGATTGAAGTCGATCTTCCCCTTTCCGGTGACAGGCGCAGTAGTGTCGCTGTAAAACGTGGTGCCACCAAGGGTAAAGCTCTGTCCCGCGGGCACAGTTGTCGTTGCAGTAATTGGGTCGCCGAGATAGGCGAGAACTCCCGGACTGACGTGAAATTTCCCGGCGAATGGAAAAATGTCGTAATGCGCTTCCACGGTCTTGAAACTCAGCTGGCCATCGTAGGGTACACCGTCCTTGTTGAACCCGCGGCTGTAGCTGATTATGTTGAATCCGCCGCGAACGTTGGTTCGGGGGGTGACACGCGCAGCGGCTTCAATGCCCCCACCCAGCAAGGATGCTTTTGCGCCGATGCCAAAGCTGCCCGAGTCCCCGTTGGACTGTGCGTAACTGACCACGGCCAGCAATACGCTACACAGAAGAATTACTGAATTGCGAATCAGAGTAAACATCGACAACTCCTTGAGATGTTCTCATTCTAGGCTTGGCTTGCTCCCAGAGGACGCCTTCAACGTAGGATTGCATTCGACGGGCGCGACTCTCAATGAACGAAGGTAACGGTAACGGCACGGAAGGTGGAGGAGGATGATTTGAGAGGGACGCGGAATCGGTCCGGACTCGTAACGACGCTACTCCGCAAGCGTCAAGTTCACCTGGACGTGGGTTTCGGCCCCAGAACAAAATTCACCTGCACGTTGGTTTCGACTTCCTTTGCCTCGCCGTTCGATAGGCAGGGTCGATACTTCCACTGCCTGACTGCCTCGAATGCCGCCGGCACCAGCAGGGGATGGCCTTTGACCAATTCCAGGCTCTGAACGTTTCCGAACTTATTGATCACAATCTTTACGATGACGGTGCCTTGAATCCGTGCCTGGCGAGCCAGAGGTGGGTAGAGGGGATTGACCTTTTTAATCAGCAGATTCTGCATCGCGTCATCGGGCACTCGGTCTGGAGTCTGAGGAGCATCCTGCGACGTGGCGAAAATCGCGAGGCAAGGGAGAAAAAAGAGTGCTGCTCGTAGCGATATCACACACATCTCCTTGCCACGAACTTCGTCATGGCGACCTCCACGATAGTTGCAAAAATTCTACGCTGAAGGCGGAACCGCCATCGGCCACTGGTGGTCGGTAGTTAGACGCTGCTGCGATCGGCCTGGTTCCCGCAGACTCGATTCACGAACTTCGCAATCGCCTCCAATGTCGCAGCGGGTTGGTCGCGATGAGGCGAGTGGCGGCACTCGGCGAGGGGGAGAATTTCGACTGGGCCACCAGATTGCCGGGCGATTGCGTCGACCTGCGCCATAGTTCCGTACTGATCGTCGAGTCCCTGAATCGCGAGGATAGGGCAGGTGATGCGCGGTAGATATTCTTCGATGTTCCAGCCGCGGAAGTCGGGATGGAGCCAGATATTGTTCCATCCCCAGAACGTGCGCGCGGCGTCTTGATGGTGGCGGGCCAGCCTTGTGGCGAGATCGGACGTCTCGAATTGGATTTTCGCCTCGGCGATACTGGCGACGCTGAGATCTTCCACAAAGACGTGCGGGGCGAGAAGGACTAAACCGCGCACTTGGTCATGGGCTCCAGCGTAGATCAGCGCGATGGAGGCGCCATCGCTGTGACCGACCAGGATCGGGTTTTCGATGTCGAGGTGCGCCAGCAAATCGGGCAGCGCATGGAGGGCCTCATCGTGCATGTATCGTACTGGGCGGGATTCCGCCAGCAGATCGGAATTGCCTGAGCCGTAGCGCGAATAGACCGTGACGGGGCATCCGGTCGCGGCGGCGACTTGTGCCGGGAAATCCTTCCAGTGCGAGACCGAACCCAGACCCTCGTGAAGGAAGACCAATTCCGGCGAGCGGGGCTGCCGTCCCGGGATGCGTTGCACTTCGATGCGATGGCCGGCGACGATAACCTCGAGGCAGGTCTTGTGCTGAGTCATCCGTTGGCTATCTCGAGTTTGTTTCGAACCGCGGTGGGGCAGTAGGGTGCATTTTTTGGATACTCCGTCGCAGTTAGCGGTGCATCCAATTGTAAAGGTGTCGTAAGCTATTAAGGAGAGGTCAGGAGGGGGCTGTGCGCTGCGCGCGGTGCGGCAATGAAAATCCGGTGGCAAACCGCTTTTGCGGAATGTGCGGGGCGACCTTACTGCAGGCTCCCGCGACAGCGGCTGCTGCTGTGGGGCAGAATCCAGCTTCGGTGTCTCGGAGCACGGCCGAATCCGTGGCTGCAGCCACGCCTGTGCCAACCGCGGTTAAGGCGACGCCTCCGGCAGCGGCGCCGACAGGCGCCTCCGATCCCGTGATCAGCGGACCGTCTTTTCTTGGCTTGAACCAACCCGAGGCTCCCGCGCGCCGGAGGTCGAATTTAAGCATTAATCCGCACAGTGCGCCAAGTTCCCGTAGCCTGGACTATCTGCTGGAGGACGAAGAACCTAGAGGCGGCGGAGGGTGGAAGTTCGTTTTGATTCTTGTGGCGCTGGCACTGGCGGTGGGATTCGGATATTTGCGCTGGAAGCATCAGGGGCTGGGCTGGCTCATCTCGGGCACGAAGAGCGCTCCCCCCGCAACGCAAACTTCGGAGCCGGCGGACTCGAGCATGCCGGCGCCGTCATCGTCCGGAACTGCGAGCACCTCGCCGCCCGCAGCGAACCCAACTGCCCCGTCGGGGTCGCCACCGGCCCCAGCTGAGTCGACCGCCACGCCACCGTCTCCTGCACCCGCATCGGCTAATCCGGGCTCAGGCACAGCCACGTCGGCAGCGCCCGCTCCCGCGACAAGTCCTGCGAGTTCGCCCGCGGCCCCGGCATCAAAACCGGAGACATCGGCGACGGGAGATGCGCCGAAAGCCGACTCTTCTCCTCCAGCGGCGACGGAATCCACCGTCGCTAAAGATTCAAGCCCCGATGCCTCCGACGCTTCGCCGGATGCCGAGGCCGAGAAGCCGAAAGATGTGCCGGTCAAGCCGGCGGCCAAGCCCGCCGCCCCAGTCCGACCTGCGACGGCCGATCCCGTGGCGGAAGCGCAAAAGTATCTTTACGGACGTGGCGCGCGACAGGATTGCGAACGCGGCATCCGCCTGTTGAAGCCTGCGGCGGCACAGTCGAATTCCAAGGCCATGATCGAGATGGGAGCATTGTACTCGGCAGGGCTGTGCACGCCGCGGGATCTGCCAACGGCCTATCGCTGGTTCGCGCTGGCTTTACGCAAAGATCCCGAGAATCAGGCGGTACAGACGGACTTGAAAAAACTGTGGGGCGAAATGACGCAGCCGGAGCGGCAACTGGCGATTCGGCTCAGCCAGTAAGAATTTCATCTCGACGGGAAGCATCGAATTTTCTGTGACATTCCGACTACTGGGTCCGATCAAGCTGTGCGTATTGGCGCTCGCGCTCGCGCCACACGGGAACGCCTGGCCGCGCCAGACGGAGACCGTGCCTCATGCGGAGCACTCGATCGGGACCAGGCAGAAGGTGAAGGGGATCCCGAATTTTGGCCAAGTCTCACCGAATCTGTATCGCGGAGGACTGCCCAGCCCTGAGGGGTTCAAGGGTCTGAAGAAAATGGATATTGATGTGGTGGTCGATCTGCGCGGCAGGGCCGACAAGGTCGAAGAAACGCGGGTGACCAAACTTGGAATGCATTACGTTTCGGTTCCGTCGCATTGTCCATTTCCCAGCGACGCGACGTGGGCGAGTTTTCTGAAGGTGATCCGCGAGAACCAAGGTAAGAAGGTTTTTGTGCATTGCCGGTTGGGCGCAGACCGGACCGGCATGGCGGTGGCGGCTTACCGCATGGCGGATGAAGGTTGGACGGCTCCCGAAGCGCTGCGGGAGATGAGGGCGTTCGGGTTCAGCACCTGGCATCGCGCAATTTGCCCGGGGATGGAAGGGTACGAGGAGCGATTTCCCGAGCGGCTGAAAACAAGTCCTGCATTTCGTGATCTGTCTTCTCCGCCTCAACAAGGATCCCGATAAGAAAACACGCCCCACCCTTGCAGAGGATGCAAGGGCGGGGCTTTCCGCATAGAGGCTGGTATACCTGGGAGACGGGAGGTCACCACACTTTTCAGGCTGCGATTCGGCAGTGACGGGTGATTGGTTGTGCGATTGTTTTTTTGTCTGTCAGGCGAATTCCTCGCTCGCGGGTATAGTGCGACGGAAAGTCAGAACGTTTCGCAGGCCGTGGATGATTATTTTTGATGCGAAGTACTGGATCGACAAACTCCAACTGATCCAGCATTCCGAGGGCGGATACTACCGGCAGACCTACCGATCGGAGTTGACGGTGCACGAGGCGGCTTTGCCGCCGGAATTTGCAGGAAGCCGGGCGGTGGCCACGGCGATCTACTTCTGCTGGGGGGAACGGACTTTTCCGCGCTTCATCGGTTGCGGTCTGACGAGATGTGGCATTTCTACGCGGGCGGGCCTCTGGCGGTACATGTCATTGGCGAGGACGGCCAGCATTCGGAGATTCTGCTGGGCAGCGACGCGGAGGCGGGGGAAGTATTTCAGGCAGTGGTGAACGCGGGATATTGGTTCGGTTCGCGCGTCAGGGATCCAGGGACATTCGCGCTGGTGGGGTGCACCGTGGCCCCAGGATTCGATTTCGCGGATTTCGAGTTGGCGAAGCCGGAGCAGTTGATGCGGCAGTATCCGCAGTATCGGGAGTTGATTGAAGGGTTGACTCGGAGCTAGGATCTCCTCGGGCCTCTCGTGCTCCGTCAGGCAGGCGTATCGTGTGAGCCAATGAGTGTAACGCCTGTTACATCAACCAATTTGGGCTACAATCCCTCTAGGGACCCAAAAATAAAGGCCGACTGGGGGGTTGTTATGAAGTTCTTCCTTGCCCTCGCTTTATTCACCACAACTCTTCTGGCCTACTCCCAAATCAAAGAGAAAACGTCGGGGGAAATCAAAGGTAGCGTCACTGACGCGAACGGAAATCTCGTGCCCGGAGCGACTGTTTACGCCGTTCCGCAGGACATCAGTTTCGAGGCGCCTCGCTCGATCACTGCCAATGGTGTAGGAGGGTTCGACTTTCGCGATGGCTTCGGGTTGGGAACATACAAGCTGTATGCCAAGAAGGAATCTGGCGGTTATCCTGACCCGTCTGACAACTTCTATGCGGACCCGAAACTTGCGCCATCAACGATTGAACTAACAAAAGATCATCCATCTTCGACAATCACTGTAACCTTGGCAAACAGGGCTGCCGTTCTCGCTGGTCGGGTGGTCGATGCTAATTCCGGCGTGCCCTTGAAAGCGAAATTGGTTTTCATGGATTCGGAGGGAAACAGCCATCTCTTAATGGTCACCGGAAAGTACCGCACGTTAATACCAGCTGGAAAGGACGTGACCCTGATGGTGATGGTTATGTCCCCAGATTACGGTTCACAAACGCCCGTACCTCCGTTTCGCCTTGCATCAGGGCAGGAGATGGACATGGACATCCCTTTGTCCAAGAGATAAATCAGAAGCGAATACGTCCCGTCACTTCACCGCCGCGGCTCTTTTGGGGAACATCTCTCCGATACGGCGGATTTGTGCTCCCACTCCCTTCAGCTTCTCTTCGATGTGCTCGTAGCCGCGGTCGATGTGGTAGACGCGGTCGATGATGGTCTCGCCATCGGCGACCAGCGCGGCCAACACCAGCGACGCCGAGGCGCGCAGGTCGCTGGCGAGCACGGCGGCGGCGCTCAACGGCGTCTTCCCGCGAACGATTGCGCGGCGGCCTTCAATCCTGATGTTGGCGCCCATCCGGACCAACTCCAGGGCGTGCATGAAGCGGTTCTCGAAAATATTTTCAGTGACGATTGACGTTCCCTCGGCTTGGGTCGCCAGGGCCATGAACTGCGCCTGACAGTCGGTGGGGAATCCGGGGTACTCCTCGGTGCTCATGTCGGCGGCGGTGAAGGGATTGTCGCCCATGACGCGAACCGAGTCGGCGGAGCACTTGGTCTTGACGCCGACTTCGTGAAGCTTGGCCAGCAGAGCGCCCAGGTGCGAGGGATCGCATCCCGCCACGTTCAGATCGCCTCCGGTCATGGCGCCGGCGACGAGGAACGTGCCGGCTTCGATACGGTCGGGGATGATACGGTGCTTCGCGCCTTTCAGCCTGCTGACGCCGTTCACGCGGATGGTTGGCGTACCGGCGCCTTCGATCTTTGCTCCCATTTTGTTAAGTAGGTCGGCCAAGTCAGCCACTTCGGGTTCGAGGGCACAGTTCTGCAGCAGGGTCTCTCCTTCCGCAAGTGTTGCGGCCATAAGCAGGTCTTCGGTGCCGGTGACGGTGATCTTGTCGAACACGATTTCGGCGCCCTTCAGCCGTGACGCGGTGGCCTCGACGTAGCCGTGGTCCTGGGTGATCTTGGCGCCGAGTTGCTCGAGCCCCTTGATATGCAGGTCGATGGGGCGAGCTCCAATGGCGCAACCGCCAGGGAGCGAGACTCGGGCCTGACCGCAGCGCGCGACCAACGGTCCAAGAACGAGCGTGGAAGCGCGCATGGTCTTGACCAACTCATACGAAGCTTCAGGCGAGGCGAGATTGGCGCAATGGAGTGTGGTGCGGTGCTGGGCGCGTCCGTAGCCGAGTTCGACCTCGGCACCCATGGCCGCCAGCAGGTTGCGCGTGGTCTGAATGTCGCGCACCTGTGGAACATTTTCCAGAATGACCGGTTGATCGGTGAGCAGGGCGGCCGCCATGCAGGGGAGCGCGGCATTTTTGGCGCCGCTGACGCGCACGGTACCGAGCAGCGGGTCGCCACCGCGGATGACGAATTTGTCCATGAGCGAGGATTCCTTTGAGTTGCGCTTTTATTCTAGCGGGGAAATCAGGCGCGGGTAGATAACCGGGAGGGCACGGACGTTTGGGAGGAGGTTGTGGTTAAGAGGTCAAAATCCCCACCCTGTCGCACAGAACGCGACAAGGATGGGACACCCAAATGAGACGAGGATTATGATTTCGCGAGGGCGATGGCTTGGCGGACATGGCCTTTGGATTTCTTTAGGGCGGCGGCGGCGTGGGATCGGCTCACGTTTGCGGCCAGCATCACGACGGCGACCGGGGTTCGTTTGCCTGCCGCTTTCAGGGCGCGACTCGCGGTGTCGTGGTCTGCACCCGTGGCCTGCTCGACGATGCGGATGGCGCGCTGAGTGAGCTTTTCGTTTTTGGTCCAGACGTTCACCATCAGGTTTCCATAGACGTAGCCCAGGCGGCACATGGCGCCGGTCGAGATCATGTTGAGGACCATCTTGTGTGCAGTGCCGGCTTTCATCCGGGACGATCCGGCGAGGACTTCGGGGCCGACTTCGGTGATGATCGCGAAATCGGCGGCGCGCTCGAGGGGCGAGTCGCGATTGCAGGTGAGCGCTATGGTGCGGGCGCCGCGGCGGCGGGCGTATTCGATCGCAGCGATGGTGAACGGCGTACGTCCGCTGGTGGCGATGCCGAAAACGATGTCGTGCTTGCCAGGCTTGCGCTTTTTCATTTCGGCGATGGCGAGAGTGGTGTCATCTTCACTGGCTTCGGTGGAGGCGCCCAGCGCTCTGGGGCCTCCGGCCATGATGAATTGCACCGTGCGCGGATCAGTGTTGAACGTGGGCGGAATTTCGGAGGCGTCGAGAGCGCCGAGCCGGCCGCTGGTTCCGGCGCCAACATAGATGAGGCGTCCGCCGCTGCGGAGTCCGGCAGCAATCACGTCGATGGCGCGGGCAATCTGCGGCAACGCTCCTCGGACCGCGGCGGCGACGGTGGCGTCTTCGTCGTTGATGAGCCGGGCGATTTCGAGCGAGGACAAGCGGTCGAGGTCGGCGGCAGCGGGCAGGATTTGTTCGGTGAGGAGGATCCGAAGATCGGATTTCGCTTTGCGAACTCGGGTCAAGTCGTGCGCCTTTCTACCTTGGTGTGGGTTGGATACGATCTCAACGGGATTTCTCGAGAGCCTCAATTACTGCATCGTGGAATTTCGGCCGGGCTTGTTTGATGGCTTGATTGGAGGAGTCCGGCCAAGTGCGGTTCGTCAGCAAGGTTATCGAAAGCTGGCGCTTGGAGTCGATCCACAGAGAGGTTCCGGTGTAGCCGAGGTGACCGAATGACGACGGGCTGAAATATTTTCCAGATTGCGAGGGGGCGGACGGCGTGTCCCAGCCTAGAGCGCGCGAAGTGCCTGCGGGTGCGGACTCGCGGCGGGTGAAGAAGGCGACGGTTTCGGGGCGGAGGATGGGGCGTCCGCCGTCGAGCATGGCTTGAGCGAACCGGGCGAGGTCTTCGGCTGTTGAAAACAGGCCCGCGTGTCCGGCGACGCCCCCGAGGACGAACGCATTTTCGTCCTGCACTTCGCCCTGGATAATGCGTTGGCGGAAGGTGTTGCGGGCTCCGAGTGGGCTTGAGCTTGATTGAGTATATGCTGCCGGCCATTCGCGGGCGGGGGCGCCCGCGCCACATTCTTCTTGTCGCTCGTCGGCGGTGGGAGGGATTTGCGGCCGCATTGCAGGGGGCGGATTGAACGTGGTGCTGGTCATGGCCAGAGGACCGAAGATCTCGCGCTGACAGAATCGGTCGAGGGACTCTTGTGCGATTCGTTCAAGAGCGGCGCCGAGGATGATGAATCCGATGTCACTGTACTCTGCGCGAGTGCCGGGATCGGCCGTAAGTGGCATCGTGAAAGCTGCACGCAGGAGTTCGTCGCGCGAGTGGGCATCGAGGAAGAGCCTTTCGTAGGCAGGCAAGCCCGAGGAGTGAGCCAGGAGCATGCGCACCGTCACGTTATGGCGGCGCGGATCGGGTTCGCCGCAGGAGTCGACGAGGAATTCCGGGATGGTGCCGAGCAGCGGCGCGTCGAGTTCCAGGAGGCCTCGTTCGTAAAGGAGTGCAGCCATTGTCGTGGTGGCGACGACTTTGGTGACTGAGGCGAGATCGAAGAGCGTCGCTGGCGCAACTGCGGCAGACGCCGTCTCGTATGTGAAGCGGCCGAAAGCATCGAGGGCGATGAAGCGGTGCTCGTGGGTGACGGCGACGCAGGCGGCCGGAAAGGCGTGCTCGTCGATTGCATCGCGGAGGATGGAGAAGGCGGAAGAAAACTGCTCGCTTTGCTGGTCGAAGGCTGAGACGAGAGTTGGGGCAGCGCGATTCAGGGTTTGGACGCTCGTTATGATTTCGATCTCTGTGCGGGTTATAGCAGAGTTGGTGGGAAGCGTAAAGCGACAGAGCTACGCAGGAATCAAGTTTTATTACTTGAGTTTGTTG
Organism: uncultured Acidobacteriaceae bacterium; assembly: GCA_963819035.1. Taxonomy (GTDB): domain Bacteria; phylum Acidobacteriota; class Terriglobia; order Terriglobales; family Acidobacteriaceae; genus Sulfotelmatobacter. Next base: position 26,094 of record CAWFUU010000035.1, read on the forward strand.
AGTCACGGTGCTCCGGTTGTGTAGAGTCAAGAGCATCTTCTTATTTCATTCCAAATCGGGGGCGGGGAAAATCCCCACTTTTTCGCGAAAGCCGCGAAAGGATGTGGCACCCAGATTTCGCCTGTTCATCATCCTTGTCTTTCTGGCAGCGGTATGTGGTTTGGCCCTTTACGCTGAGCCGGCGGCTGTCCCAACGTCCTCTTCCTCTACGCCGGCTACCGCAGTACGGCTCGGTGCCGTTGACTCCATCATTCAGCAGGCGATTGCCGATGGGAACATTCCCGGTGCGGTGCTCGTTGTAGGGCACAACGGGGCCATAATTTATCGCAAGGCATATGGGAGCCGGGCGCTGGAACCGAAGCGGGAACCGATGACGCTCGACACGGTGTTTGATCTGGCATCGCTCACCAAAGTGATCGCGACCACCACTGCGGTGATGCAACTGGTGGAGCGGGGCAAGGTGCGGATGAATGATCCGGTGGCGAAGTATCTGCCGGAGTTTGCGCAGAATGGGAAAGAGGACATCACGGTCCGACAGTTACTCACACACTACTCGGGGCTGGAGCCGGATCTGGATTTGAAAGCGCCGTGGGAAGGAAAGGAGACTGCGTTCCGGATGGCGTTCGCCGAGACCCCTGCGCAAGCGCCGGGATCGGGATTCACCTACAGCGACATCAATTTCATTGTCCTCGGGGCGCTGGTGGAGCGAGTCTCGGGCGAGACGCTCGATACGTACACGGCGAAACATATTTTTGCACCGCTAAAGATGACGCGGACGCGGTTCGTGCCTCCGGCATTGTGGCGGATGAAGATTGCGCCGACACAGTACGACGAGAGCGAACACATGCTGCGCGGGGTAGTGCATGATCCGACAGCGCGGCGAATGGGTGGCGTGGCGGGACATGCGGGATTGTTTTCCACGGCCGACGATCTGGCAAAGTTTGCCCAGGCATTATTGAACGGCGGCGGAGAGATCCTGTCGGCGGTCGCGGTGGAAAAGATGACTTCGCCCGAGCAGCCCCCGGCAGCGCCTGTACTGCGCGGGTTTGGATGGGATATTGATTCTCCGTTTTCGTCGAATCGCGGCGATCTGTTGCCCGTGGGTTCGTTCGGGCACACAGGGTTTACGGGAACGTCGGTGTGGATCGATCCAACGACGCAGACATACATCATCTTGCTGACGAATGCGGTCCATCCGCGGGGCAAAGGGAATGCGATTGCGCTACGGTCTAAGGTGGCGACTGAAGTAGCTGCGGCGCTGGCCTTGAACCCGACCGAGAAGGACGCGCTGCGCTGGAAGAGCATCACCGGGTACAACGAAGCCCAGAGCGCGGCGCGGCGGATGAGTTCGCGGAATGGCAGCGTGAAGACGGGGATCGAAGTACTGGAGGAGCATGGGTTCGATGTGTTGCAGGTTGCCGGCCGTAAGAAAAAGATTGGGGTGCTGACGAATCAGACAGGACTCGATGCCGAGGGGCGGCGGACGATTGATGTGCTGGCGCAGGCGCCGGGAGTCTCGCTGGAGGCGATCTTCAGTCCGGAGCACGGAGTGACCGGAGAGTTGGACACGACGCACGTCGGTAATTCGACGGATGCGGCGACCGGCGTGCCCGTGTACAGCGTCTATGGCGGGACAGACGCGGCGCGGCGTCCACCAGCGGATGTGATGAAGAGTCTGGATACGGTGGTGTTTGACATTCAGGATGCCGGCGCGCGGTTTTATACCTACGAGACCACGCTGGGATACTTTCTGGAAGCGGCGGCACAGGCTGGCGTGGAGTTGATTGTGCTGGACCGGCCGAATCCGGTTACTGGCTCGTTTGTGCAGGGCCCGGTTTCCGATGCGGGGCGGGAGAATTTCACGAACTACTGGACCGTGCCACCTCGGCACGGGATGACCCTGGGCGAACTGGCCAAGATGTTCAACGCGGAGCGGAACATCAACGCAAAGTTGACTGTTGTGCCGCTGGATGGATGGCAGCGCGGGGACTGGTTTGATGCGACGGGGCTGGCGTGGGTGAATCCGTCGCCGAATCTCCGGAGTGTCTACGAGGCGTCGCTCTATCCGGGCGTGGCGCTGATTGAGGGCACAAACATTTCCGTGGGACGGGGCACCGACACTCCGTTTGAACTGGTGGGTGCACCCTGGATTAAGAGCAGGGAACTGGCCGCTTATTTGAACGGGCGGGGGATTGCGGGAGTGCGTTTCGTTCCAGTAAGCTTTACGCCGACTTCGGCCGTGTACACCGGGCAGACCTGCTCGGGAGTGAACATCATTGTTACGGATCGGAACGGGTTTGATGCGCCGGAATTGGGGATTGAGCTGGCGGCGGCGCTCCACAAGTTGTATGCCGCGGACTTCAAAATCGAGCGCATGACCGACTTGCTTGTGAATCAGAGCGTGTACGACGCGTTGATGGCAGGGCAAGATCCGCGGCGGATTGCGCAGGATTGGCAGGAAGCGCTGGAGAAGTTTCAGAAAGTACGGGAGAAGTATCTGATCTACAAATAGCGCGGATTGCGGAGTCTAGGTTACGGGTCTACGGGATCAAAGATCCGTGGCTTGGACGGTTCGGATTCTCCATTGGTTAGCTGGTAGTCGCCGCACCGGCATTTTGTCGGTGAAGCTGAGTACAACGTTTCGCCCGATGCCCTCGACGTAAGCGTATTTCCAGATCTCCGATGGGGGCGAAAAACCGGGATGTCGGTCAACGGAATCCGATGGCGCGAACCTTACGTAGAAACGACCTCGATCCGTCTTCCATCCGGGAACGCCAGCTGCCAAGTGGGTGTTTGAGTATGCCAAGGGCCGGTAGTGTTCTTCCTTAAAAGGGTTGTGGGAAGCGCCCGGAGTCGGGTTGCGACGATCCCAAAACGCTACAACAAATTCATCCCGCTGTCTGTCAGTCAGATGTTTCTTGAAGTCGGCGCGCTCTTCGTCCGTAATGATCTAGCGGACCTCTTCATTCAGCCATTTTTGATAGACCTCGGGAACGCGCTCGTCGGACCACTTGCTATGCGCGGCCATGGCCGTGGGTGCGATCCTGGGCTTGGACGGGCCGGAGGACAAGGCTGACACAAACGATCAGAAAAGGGTGAGCGAGACTTACGCCTAGCGATCTGCACATAGGGCTCCCTTATGGTGCACGAGCGCTCCAATCGTAGATCGACAGGCGCGCTGAAGACATGTGCTTCCGAATAGGAATGCAGGTTCAGGCAGCGCCAATCGGAAGATTCGCATCCTAGGGGCTAAGACCGTAGTAAGCTGGGACGGTTATGCGCGGGCGCGTTTGCTCGGGAGGTGCTGAATGCGCGGACTCTTAGCGGTGCTGCTGGTTTCAGGCATGGCTTGGGGGCAGGCGGCCGATGCGCCGAAGCCCAAGGATGCTACTGCTCAGGCAACCGGTTCGACGCAGGCAAATACACCCGATCAGGCGAGAGAACTGACTTCAGTTCCGGCTGGTACCACGATGGTGGAACAGTCGGACCCAAACGCCGCGATGATTCCGGCGGGGTCAAAAATACCGCTGACGCTGGCGCAGGCGATTTCCACCAAGAACGCACGCGAGGGCGATGCCGTCTACGCCCAGACCGTGTTTCCGTTTGTGCTCAATGACCGCGTCCTGGTTCCGGCGGGGACGTACATCCAGGGAAAGATCACTCACACCGAGCACGCTGGGCGTTCAAAGAAACGTGCGGAAATCTTGATCCATTTTACTTCGATGATTTATCCGAGTGGGTATACCGTGATGCTGCCAGGGTCGATTGAGAACACGCCCGGAGCCGACAACAAGAGCGTCAAGGATAAGGAAGGGACCATCCAGCAGGACAAGGACACGGGCAAGAGGATTGAAGATGCGGCCAAGGGCGCGGCCATCGGCGGCACGGTTGGGAGCATCGGCGGGGTCGCGGCCGGGGGACTCAACGGGGCGCGGATCGGAGGCGCAGCGGGACTGGCAGCGGGGGTCGCATGGGCGTTGCTCAAGCATGGTCCAGAACTTAAGCTCGAAGTTGGGACGTCGATCGAGATGGAGGTCCAGCGTGACATCAAAGTAGACACCAGCCGGATTCAGGTGGCCAAGGCGGGGTCGTAGGCGGGCGACCCTGACCCACTTGTCATCCTGAGGCACGCGCCTTTTGCGGGCCGAAGGACCTCTGCACGATGCATGCGCTGTCTTTCGTCCCCGCAGGTTACATAGATCCTTCGGGCCCAGAGAACGGGCCCTTGATTGCATAACGACGTTGGCTCGTCGCAGCGAGTAGATTGGTTGTGACGAAACAGACCAAGGCTCGAGAGAAGGAGCCAACGTCATGCTGATTATAGGCTGTGATTTTCATCCGGGTTTTCAGCAGGTCGCGATCTTTGACAACCAAACGGGAGAGTATCAGGAGCGGCGTCTGGGGCACCGCGCCGAGGCGGAACAGTTTTACCGCGCGCTGGCGGGCCAAGTGGTGCGGGTGGGAATGGAAGCCTGCGGACACTATCCGTGGTTCGAGCGGCTGCTGGCGGAGTTAGGGTACGAGTTGTGGCTGGGGGATGCGGCTGCGATCCGGGCCGCGGTGGTGCGGAAGCAGAAGACGGACCGGCGGGACGCCGAGCATGTGCTGGAGCTGCTGCTGCAAGGGCGGTTTCCGCGGATCTGGGTGCCGAGTCTAGAGGAGCGGGACGTGCGGCAGTTGCTGGTGCATCGGCACAAGCAGGTGCAGGCGCGGACGCAAGTGAAGAATCAGTTGCAGGCCATGGCGCTGAGCCAGGGAGTGCAGAAGAAACGCAAGTTGTGGACGGAGGCGGGGCGGGCGGAGTTGGAGCAATTGCCCATGTTGCCCTATGCGGCGCAACGGCGCCAGCAACTGCTGGAGGCACTGGACGCACTGGGAGCCGAGATCGAGCCACTGAACCGGCGGGTGGAAGAAGAAGTGGCGCAACGGCCAGCGGCGGTTCGGTTGCAGACGCATCCGGGAGTGGGGCCGGTGACGGCGCTGGCCATGGTGTTGACGCTGGGGCCGGCGGAGCGGTTCGCTTCGGGCAAGCAAGTAGCGAGCTACTTCGGACTGATTCCCAGCGAGCATAGCAGCGGCGGGCGGCAGCAGTTGGGGCACATCAGCAAGCAGGGCAGTTCGTTTCTGCGCTTTTTGCTGGTGGAGGCGGGCCAGTCGGCGGCACGTTACGACGCCGAGTTGGGCCGCTTCTATCGTCGCCTGGCGGGGCGCAAACATCGCGCCCTGGCCAAAGTGGCGGTGGCGCGCAAGCTGGCGGTGAGGTTGTACCTGATGTTGCGCGAGGACTGGACCTACGCGCAACTATGCAGGGCGGTCGTGCAGGCGAGCCCGAGTCATCCTGTGGTGGGACGACAGAACCGAGCGCTTGAGTAGGCAGCCTGCCTCCCCGAAGCAGCGGGGAGTTCGAAGCACGAATCATGGGAGCACGACCCGAAGAGATGGATGGCGGGACCTTGCGTCCCCCGCGAGATTAAAGGACACGGCCTTGGTCTGGACGTCAAAACCTTTTCTGCTAGAGCGAAATGGCGCTTCTTTAAAACCCGAAGCGCCAGCGGAGAGCTGTCGGCAAAATGTGCTTGACACGCGCCCACGTCGTTAGAGACAGGATGACAATCGATAATCGTGCGACATTACTGTTAAGCGCTTCCCTGCAGCGACACCCGCGCATCAAGCCAAGCAACCCTCCTTCCTCGTGAATTGCGCGCCGTCTTGTTCCCGCTGCTATACAATCCGCGGTAGGAGCAGTTTGCGCTCGATCGTGGAGGTTCCTGTGGAAGCGTTCGGTTTTGGCTTTACTACCATCGCCATCATTATCGCGGTTATTTACCTTCTGAGTTCCATCAAGATTCTGGCCGAGTATGAGCGCGGCGTGATTTTTCGCCTAGGGAGACTGCTGCCCGCAGCCAAGGGGCCGGGAGTCATTCTGGTTTTCTCGCCAATCGATCGCATGGTGCGCGTATCACTGCGGCAGGAGGCGCTGGAGGTGCCGCCGCAGGACATCATTACCCGCGACAACGTCACGCTGAAGGTCAACGCCGTCATCTTCCTGCGCGTGATTGAGCCCCGGAAGGCGGTGGTCGAAGTTTCAAACTATGTCTACCAGACTTCCCAGTTTGCGCAAACCACGTTGCGCTCGGTGCTGGGCGAGCAGGAACTCGACGAACTGCTGTCTCATCGGGAGAAGATCAATCTGCGGCTGCAGAGCATTCTCGACACCCACACATCGCCCTGGGGCGTGAAGGTCACCAACGTCGAGGTCAAACAGGTCGACATGCCGGAATCGATGCTTCGCGCCATGGCCAAGCAGGCCGAGGCGGAGCGCGAGAAGAGGTCAAAGATTATTCACGCCGAGGGCGAATTCTCGGCGGCGCAGCGACTGGTGGACGCGGCGCATCTACTGTCGAGCGAGCCGGTCAGCGTGCAGCTTCGTTACTTACAGACTTTGACCGAAATTGGTGTCGAGAAGAATACGACGGTGGTGTTTCCGGTGCCCGTGGATTTCTTCTCGGGGATCCAGAAGCTGTTGGCTGCGCCGAGCGCGACTTCAGCGCCGGCGGCACCGGCGAAAACGACGTAGGGAGCGCGGTGTTCTTCGGAGCTGTGGAGTGCATGTTGATTGCGCGTAGTAATTGGAATTGAACTATGGCTACGGCAGACGATACTGAGATTACGCTTGGAACCGGCAAGCTTCTAGTGCTGTTTTTTGGACTGGTGGGAGTGTGCGCGCTTTTCTTCGCGCTGGGATATTCGCTGGGACGGAAATCCGAACCGACCATCGCGGCCGCGAGCGCAGCGGTTGCTCCGATACCCCCGGGGCGAAGGCAAACAGCGGATCTGCCGCGACGCCGATGACGTTCTACAAGTCCGTCGAGCAGAAGGATGCTAACCCCGAGCTCACGCCAGCGACAGACTCGAAAACCGATACGGCAGCCACCGCTGCGCCGGCCAATGCGAACCCGACGCCGACGACGCCAGCGGGCACTCCAGATTCAACGACAATTCTTCCAACCGGCGGATACTTCGTGCAGGTAGCCGCCGTGAGCAAGCAGGAAGACGCAGACTCGCTCGTCGACGCGCTCAAGAAGAAGCAGTATCCCGCCTTCGTGGCGGCGCAAGTCACCTCCGACAAGCTGTTTCGTGTGCAGGTTGGGCCTTTCCAGGACATCAAAGACGCCGAGGCGATGCGCGCGCGGCTGATCGGGGATGGCTACAGCCCGATCGTGAAGAAGTGAAAAGTCCCGACCAGATTTCATACATTGACAGCCGTCGATTTCCGCGGTATTCCTGAGAGTAGCCATGTCTGCCGACGCTTCGCTCGATCGTGCGCTGCACGCCATTGCGGACCCGACGCGGCGCCGCATTTTGCGGGCGTTGAAAGAGGGTGCACGCGAGGCGAAAGCCGCAGGCAAGAGCGCTGGTACTGGAAGCTGCTTGTGCGCAGGGGACATCGAAGAAAAAGTTCACCTTTCGCAACCTACCATCTCTCACCACATGGCCATCCTGACGAAGGCTGGACTGGTCGCGGCCGTGAAGCAGGGGCAGTGGCGTTGGTACCGCCGCGATGAGAAGGCGATCCACCAGGTAGTGAAGACACTGCGCGGGAAGCTGTAAGAGAGTCCCGATCCAGAGATTCATTGAGACGCGGAAGGCAGCCCCATTTGGGCGCGGAGTTCCTGCCACTCTTGCATGACGCGAGGCTCGTGTGAGAGTTCGGCAGCGCGATGGAGCGACTGCTCGGCCTTCGCCAGATCGTTGAGTTGTAGCTGACATTCTCCCAGACCGGCCCAGGCATACCAATCCTGCGGAAATTCTCTGATCACTTCGTTGAAGGTGACCACCGCCTCATCGCAGCGGCCGGCCTCGCCGAGTTGCAATGCCACCTGCACGTGAGCTCGCGCAAGGTTCAGCGCGACCGGGGTGTTGTGCGGTGCGATTTGATGAGCCACCGTGAATACCGTCAAGTCATCCTTCCACGCACTTTCCTGTCTCACAGTAAACACGGTGAAGACAGTCGCCAGCAAGCCCGCCACAGCCAGTAAAGGGATGCGAAGTTCGTGCATCAGGTGCCATCCCGTCGCAAGCAGAAGCATCAGGCCCGTCAAGGACAGATAGGTGTATCGGCCGTGCAAAAAGTCTCCTGGGTTAAGAGCGTTCAGGTTCAAGGCGAGAAGAATTGGAAACACCAGGAAGAGAGAACCTAAGACCAGCGCGCACTCGACACCGGCCGCCTCTCGATCCGGTAAATCGCGGACCTTTTTCCAAGCCCAGAGCAAAGCCGCCGCTAAGACCATTAAGGCGCAGCCTACGCCTAGCCCCGGCAGCAGGACATCACGCGCGGAGAATGTATCCACCTGGCTGGAGTCGGCAAACGCACGCAGCCGCACCGGCCACAGCAGCACTTTCAGGTAGAACCAAAGAGTTGCCGGCACCGACCGCGCGACCGTGCTCCAAGGCAGGTTCTGCGTGCGTGCCCCGAGGCGTCCTCCAAGGGCATGAAGGCGCAAGAGCAGGTAAATCACCGTCACGCCGAGGAACGGAATGATCTGGCGTAACGCACGGAACAGGTGCGATCTGAGGTTAGCATCTTCGTGCTTGGGGCTTGGCATCACGAGTGCCAGTGCAAAGAGTACCGGGATCAACACTATGGCGGTTTCCTTCGCGAAGAGAGCAACCAGGCAAAGAAGAGCGGAGGCGATCAGCCAACCTGCCGAAGATCGGACTTCTGCCTGGATTGCCCTACGGTTCCTGCCAGATCTGCCCGCCGGCGCCTCGCTCTGGGCGGAGAACTGGTCGGCACACCGGAGGTAGCAAAGCACGCTACCCAACATTGCGGCGGACATCAGTGGATCAGGCACGGTCACCCATGCTACCGACTCTGTATTAGCAGGATGCAACGCGAACAGCACGCCGGCCATCAGTGCGGCGCTGCGATCCCGGAGCAGCTTCCAAGCCAGCAGTCCCAGCAGAACGGTGACCAACACATGTTTCACGATGCTGAGTAAATGCCATCCCAAGGGAGAGATCTCGTTAAGGATGAAATTGAGCCTCATCCACAAAACGAAGACCGGACGGTAGAAACTCGTTGGTCCCCCAGTAAATTGCGCCCATACGTAATTCGTAAAGTATTCCCAGACGTGACCGGAGGACTGCACTCGGGGATCGTTTACGAAACGGTGATCGTCGAGAATGAATTGAAAATTCAGCGCCGGGCTGTAAGCCGCGAAGATAGCTATGACCAAAGCAATCGCAACAATGGAAAAGGTCAGAGGCGATAACAACTCCGGTGTTCCTGCCCGTGGCGCCGGGACAGGAGCCTTCTGATGCCGAATCGGAGGGGAAGGTCTCATTCTTACAGAATTGGAAGGAAATTGTCTCACACGTCACATACCCGTTACGGGGCGTGACTCTGAGTTATCTCACTAGGGCGTGCCAAGGGCCCACTTCTCCAGATCTCCAGTAGAACGCAGGAGACCAAGTTGCGCGCGCTCGAGCTCGAAGGTGACGTCCTGCAGTGCGATAAAGCGCTCGCTGGCTTGGGATCGGGCGTCGTCGAGGTCATGAATCGTGGAGGTGCCCGCGTCCATGCGGGTCTGAACCGCCGCCAGATTTTTCTGGGCGATTTCGTATTCCAGTTGGGCAACGTCACGCGCGGCCTGCATTTGAGCAATGGCGCTCTGCAGGCGAAGGGTCTCTTCGGAAACTTGATTGCGGGCGGCTTCCGCCTGCTTGGTGGCTTTCAAAGCATCGGCATCGGCGGCCTGGGCGCGCGCACGCTGCGAAGCGTTGAACAGCGGAAAGCGAATGGAAACTCCGATCGTGGCATTATTTTGCTGGAAGCTGCTGGTGGTGCAGAGAACCGAAATGCCGGATACGACGCAGGGTTTCGATGGGATGTAGTAGTTCTGGAAATTATTGAACTTCGACAGCAAAGCATACTGAGCGGCAAAGTCGAAGCTGGGCCAGAGAGACCGGTGCTCTCCTTCAGCGCGCAGATATTGGGCTCGTGCGTGCTCGACGGCAGCCTGAACCGCTGGATTCAGTTCCGCGGCCCAGGTCGGCGCATCCGCATCTTTTGGCCGCGCGGGGAAGTCGGGAAGCGAGTCCGCCTCAGTCTGAAGGCCGGCGGCGGGAAGGCCGGTGAGCTTGGAGAGATGCTCGCGCAACACCTCGGCTGCGCCGTGGGCTTCGGTAACGCGCAGGCGTACGCGCGCCGCTGACAAGCGCGCCCGAGTGCCGTCCAGTTCGCTGTCCACACCCTCTTTGACGCGCTCGGCGACGGCGGCCTGCATTTTTTCAGCTTGGTTTTCGGTTTCCTGAAGTTGGGCCAGGCGCTGTTCCCACTTGGCGAGTTCCGCGTAGCTCAAGACCGCATCCTGGATGATCTGATTGCGCTGGTCTTTGTTCTTGAGAGAGGCGACGGCAGAATCGATTTTGGCGGCGCGCACAAAATCGCGCATCGACGGGTTCAGCAGAGCCGACTGAGCGTTGAGGTTGAACAGCGATGGCGCGGATCCCTCAAGCCCGAGGGGGAATCCGTAGGAATAGCCCAGGCCGGCGCCCGTGGACAGTTGTGGGACGTAGTTGTCCTTGAGTTCGCGATAGCCGGCGACGGCCCGCTGTTCGTCGGCTGCTGCAATTGCACCGCCGGTGGCGTGAGCCAGGGCGAGCTGGACGACACGCTTGAGAGGGACCGGCTCTGCCAGCAAGGTAGCGGGAATTAATACAACCGCCATTATCCATCTTGCGCGCATCGCACCTCGGCACGAGTTTTTCATTGCGTCCCTTCCAGAGTGAGTTGGAAATGATTGTATGGACAATTTGGATGCCAGCGAGATTCTAAATGTCAGATGGGGTGCGCAAGCACACTCAAGACAATGTGGAGCGGGCACTCCTGCCCGCCTGCCGGCACCACCCAAAAGACGCAAATAGGCTGAGGCGCCAGCCTTTCCAACATCATCACGGCTGCATCCGCTTCAAGTCGGCTTGAGCGCGCACGTAGCCATGTGCGAGTGCGATGGCGGCACGGTATTCGTCGGCAGCTGCCTGGCGGTCCCCCTGCTTTTCGAGTAATTGGCCGAGCATGTCGTGCGCTTTGAATGCGGGACATTCTTCAACCGGAGCGGAGAGATAGCGGCGCAGCAGACGCGCTGCCAGGGGCAAGTCGCGGCTCGCGCGCAGCAGGATGCTGGCGCCGTCGCGCAATGCCTCATGCTGTTCGACGGGTGCGGATTCGAGGTTACGCAGAACTTGCTCCATATCGTCCAGCCGATTATTGCGGAGAAGAAGACCAGCGAGATCGACCCAGGCGCGGCCGAGAGTTTGATTGGCAGCGATAGCAGCGCGATACTCGCGCTCTGCCGAAGCAGCGTCGTGGTTTTTTGCTGCAATATGAGCGGCAATCCAGTGAGCCAGCGCGGGATTGAGTGTCGCGATCGCGTCGGCCTGAGCTTGTGCTTTGTCTTTGCCGCCGCCCACAATACCGGGGGCTTCCAAATAAAACTCGGCGAGATCGGCGCGGGCTTCCCAGCTTTGAGGGTCAAGTTCCACCGCGCGTTCGAACGAAGAGCGGACTTTTTTCGCGAGTCCGGCGGCGGACAGAAACCCGGCGCGATCTGCCTTTTCTCCGTAGATGCGGCCCAGCCAGAGGTGATAAAGCGCCCTGTGCGGATCGAGATTGCGCGCGCGCTCGCAATTGGCAATGCCACGATCCCATTCTTCCAGCATGAAATAAGCGCGGCAGAGCAGGTTGTAGGAATCGGCATCGGTGCTGGAGAGTTCGATCTGGTGCTGCAGAGTCTGGATGGCATCGTCCACGCGGCCCGCCGCAAGCAGTTCTTTCGGGGAAGCGACGGCATACGTCGGCACTAGAAATGCGCCCACGCTTACCAGAGCGCAAAACAAAAGCCTCCAAGGCTGGAAGCGAAAACGGAGGCGTAGATCAACGCACCGCATCGGTTAGGGCACCACTTTGACCGAAGCGCCGTCGGAGAGCGGCGCTTTGGAGTCTTCTGAAGGCAATGCGACCGAGGCACCTTCGTTAAGGCCGCTCGCGATCTCGACGCGGGTGAGATTCTGTAATGAAATCTCGACCGGCTGACGCTTCAGGCGATTGTTGATGATCTGGAAGACGTAGGGTTTGCTGTCGTCGACGTGCACCGCATCCCGCTGTAGGGTTAAGACATTGTCATGCTCGGCAACTACGATGGTGACGCCAACATTGACGTTGGGCAGCAGACGCAGGTCGAGGTTGTCGATTAAGCAAGTGGTCTCGCCGACATTCCTGGACAGACGCACTTTCACAGTCGAAGGGACTGTGCTCACCCTGCCCGTCCAGGTTCGGCCCGGGACGGCGTCCCATGTAATTTCCACTATCTGTCCCGCCTGAAGACGGCCAATGTCAGGTTCGTCGACGAAGGCGCGCACCAGCACGCGCGAGAGGTCGGCCTCCTGTAAGAGCAAGTCGCCCGCCTGCACGAAGGCACCCTGCTTGACGGGCAGGGAATAGACAACACCGTCAAACGGAGCGCGGACGCTGGACTTGCCGAGTGCGTCCTCGGCGGCGGCGTAGGCGGCTTGAGCTTCCGAAGCCTGCGCTTGGACCTTGGCGACTTCCGGCGGCGAGTAGCGGTCGGCCTTTTTCTGCTCCGCCAGCGTGAGGTCAGCCTGAGCCCGCTTTAGAGTGTCTTCCGCGGCGCGAACTTCCCCTGGGGAGGCAGCGCCCTCCTGTTGCAGTCGACGCAGTGCTTCGAGATTGTGCTGGGCCGCGTCGCGCGCACTCTGGGCCTTAATGGTTTGCGAATTCAAGGTGAGGAGTTCTTCCTGCGTGCCCCCGGTCTTCAGCGAAGACTGTTCGGCCTGCGCGGCCTTGATCTGGGCCTGAGCGCGGGCTGCCTGCGAGCGAATGTCGGCATCATCGAGTTGCAGCAGGAGCTGGCCCTTGCGCACGTGGTCGCCCTCCTTGACCAACAATCGCTTCACCGTGGTCGAGATGGGGGCGTGGGCCTCAAGGCTCTTATTTTGAATGGGCTCGATCTTGCCGTTGGTGGAAACCAGGCTGCGGATCGGACCTCGCTGCACGGTCGTAACCCGGGCCTTCACTGGAGTCTGATGAAGATACGAATAAAGTACCGCCACTGCGAATATGGCGAGCATGGCCCATATCCACCGGCGGCGCGACGGTATGTTCGAATTGTTCGTCGATGCCAACCTGTTGTCTTTCAGGGTGAGGCAGGTACAACTGTAAGCAGTAATTTACCATTCCCGAGGCTGCCACAGGAACACGACGTTCCCCGGTGCGGTATCTGTTTGGATGCTGCCACTGAGCATTCGGCTGCACTGGGCTCCCGCTACAATAGAGGCATGGTGAAATCGCCTCGCTACACACCTGAGCATGCTGCTGCCGGTCTTGATGCCGACTTTCCTGAGATTGAGACGTGGCCGAACCAGTTCCCCGGTTACGAGATTGTGGTCGATGATCCAGAGTTCACGTCGGTTTGTCCGAAGACCGGGCTGCCGGATTTTGGGGCGTTAACGATCCGCTACACGCCGGATAAGAGTTGTCTGGAATTGAAGTCGTTGAAAGAGTACTTGCAGAGCTACCGGAATCTGGGAATTTTTCAGGAGAACGTCGTCAACCAGGTGCTGGAGGATGTGGTGAAGTGGGCGAAGCCGGTGTGGGCGGAAGTGAAGGGGGAATTCCGTCCGCGAGGGGGGATTTCTACGACGATTGTAGCGAAGTGGCCGCGGCCGAAGGGGCGCAAGTAACAATGAGAGTTCACTCGATCAGCGGGATGCTGACGCCGCTCGCGGCTGGATACGCTCAATCTCCGCCGCTTGCTCGGCCATTACGCGGCTGATTTCATATGCACCTTGCAGGTTCAGCCAGAATTGCTCTGTTGTTCCGAAAAAGCGCGAGAGGCGGACGGCGGTATCGGCGCTGATGCCGCGGCGCTCAAGCACGATGTCGTTGACTCGAGGCGCAGGAACATGAAGCCGCTTTGCCAACTCGTAAGCGGAGATGCCGAGCGGCTTGAGAAACTCTTCCCGCAGAACTTCGCCCGGATGAACTCTCCAGTGGGGTGCGCCTTTCCTTTGCATGTCTTCGTGTCCCATATACGGTTCCCTCATTTGCCTTAAAGTCGATGTTTCCACCCCTTAGTGATAGTCGGTGATTTCAACCTCGAATGCATCGTGACCGCGCCATACGAAACAGATCCGATACTGATCATTAATTCGAATGCTGTATTGCCCTTGCCTGTCCCCGCGCAGCTTTTCCAGCCGATTTCCAGGAGGAGCTTTCAAGTCATCCAACACTGCGGCAGCATCGAGTATGGCCAGTTTCCGTTTTGTGACGCTCGCTGGAGGCGATCCCCGGGTCTTGCCGGTTCTCCAGATTTCCGCCGTCGACCTGTTGGCGAACGTCCTGATCACCTCCTTATAATAACGGTAGGCGTTAATAACGTCAACCGTTACGATGATCCGCACGCCGATCCATCCGCCGTGCTATATTCGCTGGACCTGTGGCTCAATCTGATCTCCAACCTCGCACTGCTCTGATTGTTCTGACGGCGCTGAATCTGCTTAATTATGTGGATCGCAACGTGCTGTTCGCGGTGCAACCGCTGGTGCAGGATGAGTTTCACCTGACGAATAGACAGATCGGGTATTTGACCAGCGCATTTCTTGGTTTCTACATGATTGCGGCGCCGTTTGTGGGGCCGCTGGCCGACCGTTACTCGCGTAAACTGATCATCGTGCTCGGCGCGCTGTTTTGGAGCGGGCTCACGCTGCTCACTGCCGTCACGCATACGTACACAGAGTTGCTGGTCCGCCATACGCTGGTGGGCGTGGGCGAGGCGACGTTTGTGACCATCGCGCCTACGTTTGTGGCGGATCTATTCGCGGAGAAAGTGCGTGGGCGGATTCTGGGAGTTTTTTATCTCGCGATTCCGGTGGGCTCGGCCGCTGGATATCTGTTGGGCGGGTATCTGGCACCACATCACGGGTGGAGATTTCCGTTTTACGTGGCGGCGGCCCCGGGCTTCGTGCTGGCGTTGGCTGTCTTGTTTTTGAAGGAGCCGGAGCGGGGGCAGTTCGATTCGCTGAAAGAGACTCCGGAGCGGGGGACCATTCTCGGCTTGGCCCGCAATCCGGCGTTTCTGACAGCGACGCTGGGGATGGCGGCCATGACGTTTTCGCTTGGGGGCATCCAAGTCTGGATGCCGAAGTTTCTATTTAGCGAGCGCGGTTACACGCTGGAGGCGGCGAATTTTTCTTTCGGGATCATCATCGTTGTGGATGGCATAGTGGCCGCTCTTGCAGGAGGATGGCTGGGCGACTACCTGCTGCCCCGGATGAAGAGTTCCTACTACCTGATATCGGCGGCGAGCATGTTGCTCGGCGTGCCGGTCATGATCGTTGCATTATTTGCCAAGGGAGCGATCATGATCCCGGCGATCGGGGTAGCGGCGTTCTTTCTCTTGTTGAATACCGCTCCGCTGAATGCGGCTGTAATCAACTCGGTGGGAGCGCACATTCGCGCGACGGCCCTGGCGGTGAATATTTTCATCATCCACATTCTGGGGGATGTGCCTTCGCCAACGATGATGGGCTGGGTCGCCGACAAGCAGTCGCTACAGGCGGCGTTCATTCTCCCGATCATCGCGATGGGAATCTCTTCTGCCATACTGTTTTATGGAATGAAATTCGCGCCGCCGGTTGCGGTTGACGGCGCGTCCGTAGGGGCAGGGAAGACTTAAATAGGGATGGCTTATTTCTATTGGACTGCGGGAATAATTCTGGCGCTCGCCTGGTTTTCCCGCATCGTGGATGCGGCTCTCGGGATGCCCTCCGTAGCTGATGTTTCCCGGACGGAATGGGATCGCAATCCGGTTTCAGCCGCTGGGAATCCTCGTGTATCCATTATCGTTCCGGCGCGCAACGAAGAAGACACCATCGAGCAGGCGCTGAACACTCTGTTTGCGCTCGATTACGAGAACTACGAAGTGATCGTCGTAAACGACCGGTCGACTGATCGGACGGGCGAGATTGTGGAGAGGATGGAGAAAAGTCCCCGCCCAAGCGGAGCTTGGACGGGGCACCCGCATTTCACTCCGGCCCTTCTCGTCATTCATCATCGCGAACTTCCTGACGGATGGCTTGGCAAGACTCATGCGATGTGGACCGCCGCGAATCAGGCGACGGGCGACTGGCTGCTTTTCACCGATGCCGACGTTTTGTTCAAGCCAGATTCGCTTCGGCGGGCGCTGGCTTACGCCGAGAGCGTGCCGGCGGATCACGTGGTGTTGTTTCCGCGAATGATCATGAAGCGGCCGGGCGAGTACATGATGATCGCCTTCTTCCAGACCATGTTCATGTTCGGGCACCGGCCGTGGAAAGTGGCCGATCCCAGCACCGACGATCACATGGGTGTGGGCGCTTTCAACCTGGTGCGGCGCAGAGTTTACGACGCGGTGGGGACGTATGAAGCGCTGCGCATGGAAGTGCTCGACGACATGAAACTTGGCAAGGTAGTGAAGAATGCAGGCTTCGCCCAGCGTAACGTCTTCGGCGGCGACTTGATCTCGATCCGCTGGGCCCACGGGGCGATGGGGATCGTCAACAATCTGACCAAGAATTTCTTTGCCGTGCTGTCGTTTCAGTGGTGGCGCACGGTGATCTCGGCATTCGGACTGGCGTTTCTCAACTTCGGGCCGTTTTTGGGCGTGTGGCTGGCGCATGGCTGGGCGCGCGTGCCTTATGCGGTGGCACTGGGATCGATGTTTTTGATTTACATCGGGATGTCGTGGCGGTCGGCGGTTCCGCCATATTATTTCCTGCTGCATCCGGTGAGCACGGCGCTTTTCATTTACACTCTGCTTCGCTCCATGGTACTGACGCTGTGGAATGACGGGATCGAGTGGCGAGGGACGAAGTATCCGCTGGAGGAGCTGCGAAAGGGCATGGTGTGAGCCCTACTGTGGAGGTTCCTCCCCCTCGACGTCGTTCCCGTAGGTTGTCGTGGTGTTGGGCTTGGCTTTAACTTTAGCCGGCTTTTTTGTGGGACGCACGCGGCCGGCGCTGAAGTGGCCGCGGTTCTCTACGTCGTAGTTCTTGGGGATTGGGGGAATCAGGGCGGCGCCGCCGGTGATCTGGCTGATGCGGTTGAGGATGATCTCGGCGCGCCCGTCGTAGAGTTTCACTGGACCGTGAATTTCAATCGTGCGGCCGGCGAGGCGGCGGACGTCGCCCACGTCCTTCAGGTCATGGGGAAAGATGACCACCGTAAACGGGCAAGCCATCTGATCCTCGCAAAAGTCGAGGAAGTGCACCCCTTTCACGCCGACTTTGACCCTGACAACCATTCCGCTCACGCACTTCGTTTCTCCCACATGCTGGCTGGCTTCGTGGATAGGGACGCAGTCAGAGGCGGTAAGAAAGGGCGCTGCGAAAAGGACTACGACGAGCGCGACGCAGCTTGTTACATGCGAAGTACCAGCTCCAAACATACCCCTAACTTTAGGAAAGACGGGCGACCAACGTCTGTGATTGGAGCGGAATAAAGAGGATTTGTCGTTCCGAAATGAAACTGGTGCGAAGTCCCCACTTCTCGCAAAGAACGCGCGAGAAATGGGGCACCCGGTTGGAGGACTCTACTTGAACGACTTGACCGCGGACGCTTCGTCGTCTTTGACGTCGAAGACGGTGTAGAGCTTGGTGATCTGAAGCAGGTCGTTCACTTTTTTGGTGAGATTCAGCAGCTTCAGTTCGCCGCCCTGATTCTTGGTGGTGGTGAAGGCGCTGACCAGTTCACCGATGCCGGAGCTGTCAATGTAGTTGACGTCCTGGAGGTTCAGAACAATCTTCTTGTTGCCCTTGGACAGCAGGTCGCGCACCGTGTCGCGGAGAATGACGCTGCCTTCGCCCAGCGTAATGCGGCCGCTGCAATCCACAATCGTGACTCCATCCACTTGCCGACTACCAACCTTCATGCTCACTGGGAAGCCTCCTTGCCGCCCGCGGTTGGCCCGTGGACGTGCTTGATCAATTTAAGTTCGGTGCCCGTTTGAGAAGGGCGAATTTCGACCACATCCATGAACGAGCGCATAAGAAAAATTCCGCGGCCCGACGTTTTGAGCAGGTTCTCCGGCGCCAGAGGGTTTGGGATCTTGCTCAGATCCATCCCTGAGCCCTGGTCGCGAATTGTGATGATCAGGTCGCCAGCGATGCGCTCAAAGGCCAGGGTCACCTTCTTGTCCGGGGCATAAGCATTGCCATGCAGAACGGCGTTAACCGCGCCTTCACGTACCGCCATGGAAATCTGCATGACTTCGTCTTCGGGAAAACCGAGTTCGGTCGCGATGCGGGTAGCTTTCTCCTCCGCACTGTCGATCGTCTCCAAGGAGGAGTCGAGCGTATAAGAGACCCGTTGCTCGGTCATGGCCATGGACGAAAACTCAACAGACCAGGGGACGGCTGGCACGCCCGCACACCGCCCACAGGCGCTCGCCAGAAGCGTTTCCCAGCGAATGCGGTAGTTTGCCTGTACCACGGGGAATTGTCAACGAGCGCACGCAAGTCGGGTTTTGGATTGCTCCGGTCGTTGCTGGCGATGTTTTGGGGAATATAATCTGCGCCGTGCCCGAGATCCGTCGGCCAAACCTTAGAGTGCGTTTGAAACGAGCCTTCCTCGCTGCTATTCTGGCGTTGGTCGGTGCGGGGGCACTCACCTTTGGCTCCGACTACGCCCTTTTCCGCGTGCGGGTGGCGGCCAACTGGAATCCCTACGGAGTTGTGACCGTGGATCACTATTACGCCGTCCAGCAGAAGAGCGGAAAGACCCAGTTCATTTTCGACCCGCCCGCACCCCAGACTTGCGTGCATGCTCTGTTTCCGCACTCGGGATGGCTGCCATGCTGGTACTTGAGCCGTCACCCGGAGCAGCGCACGGACATTTAATTGCCCGAGCATCGGGGTAATAAGATCCTCCACGCACCAGGGCGGAGAGTCCGAGAACGTAGCAATTGACGATGGGCTAGAATGTTGCCTCGGATTCAACTTCGTGCTGGACGAGGGGAACATGCTGATCAAAGTTCTTCCTAGCGCGTGCGTGCTGGGCTTCGCCTTGGTTTGGACGTGCGTGGCACAGGCCGGCTCGGGTCCGTCCGATGCCCGGTTGCAGAAGGCCTATCGCTTCGGGCAGGGCGGATGGACTTACGTCCATCTGGAAGGCTCGCCCTCCGAAATCGGCTTTCAGCACGGCTATCTTCTCGCCCCGGAAATCGCCGACGCGCTCGAAGCCATCAAGCTCTTCGACACGCATCAAACTAAGCGCGACTGGGAGTTCTTCCGCACCACCGCGCGCGAGATGCTCTGGCCTCACATCGATGCCGAGTACCAGCAGGAATTGCAGGGCATTGCCGACGGCGTGAAGGCGCACGGCGTGGATCTTGACCTGTACGACGTTGTGGCGCTCAACGCCTTCGAAGAGGTGCCGGACTATTACGTGCCATGGCTGGACAAGAAGCAGAAATCCGCGAAGGCACCGAAGTTGTCCGCACCCGGCAACTGCAGCGCGTTCATCGCCACCGGCAGCATGACCAAGGATCACCAGATCGTGATCGCCCACAACAATTGGACGAGCTATCTTTCGGGCGAGCGATGGGTGATGATCTTCGACATTGTGCCGGAGCATGGAAACCGCATTCTGATGGATGGATTCCCCGGCGTGATCACGAGCGACGACGATTTTGGCGTGAACGCGGCCGGCATCATGATTACAGAGACGACCATCACCCAGTTTGAAGGATGGGATCCGAAGGGCAAACCCGAGTTCATGCGCTCGCGCAAGGCCCTGCAGTATGCCGGGAGCATCGATGACTACGTGCGCCTCATCAAAGAGGGCAACAACGGCGGCTACGCCAACGACTGGCTCATTGGCGATCGCAAGACCGGCGAGATCGCTTACCTCGAACTGGGGCTGAAGAACACGCCGCTGTGGCGTACGAGGGACGGCTATTTCGTGAGCTCGAATTTTGCCCGTGACCCGAAGGTGATTGGCGAGGAGACGACGTTCGACCCCAAGGACACTTCGTCCTCGCCGAATGCTCGTCATGTACGGTGGGAAGAGATCATGAAAGAGGCCAAAGGGAAGATTGATGTCTCAATGGCGGAGCAGTTCCTCTCCGATCACGTCGACAGCTTCGAGAAAAAAGAGCAAGCCAACGAACGGGCGCTCTGCGGGCATGTGGACGCGTCTCCTCGGGGCGTGAAGGAATGGCAATGGAATGCTTACAATCCGGGTGGCGCGGTGCAGGGCAAAGCCACCGACAGCGCGATGGCCGCCAAGATGAGCTTTGTGGCGCGGGCCGGACATCCCTGCGGCGCGGATTTTCTGGCGGCGGAGTTCCTGGAGCACCATCCGGAATATGCCTGGCAGAAGGCCTTGCTGCACGATATGAAGGCCGGGCCGTGGACGGTGTTTACCGCAGGACAGAAAGGAAACTAGCCAGTGCCCGGGGCCAGGAAAGCGGATCCCTCGCTGCGTTCGGAATGACAAACTGCGTGGCGACGCACAAGCGAAAACTGAATCCCTCCGATAAACAATTTTGATTGGACGAGGTCGGGGACCACCCCCTAGAGTCCTACAAGTGCCGAGTAGCCGTACCCGAACCCGCGGACTTGTACACCGGATTAACCCTCCGGAAGCACCCCTGACGCTGTTTCGTCCTCCATTTCGTAACTATCAGTTTGACGGCGCTTACGATGAGATGTTTGCGGCCCCGGGTACGCCGCGACCGCACTACCAGGGCCTGTTCCAGAACCTGCTGGAGTTGCCGCCCGAGGAACTCCGCAAGCGTCAGCAGGCCGCCGACCTCTCATTTCTACACCAGGGCATCACCTTTACTGTGTATGGCAACGACGAGGGGACTGAGCGCGTTTTCCCGAATGACTTGCTCCCGCGGATCATTCCGCACGACGAATGGCGCAAAATTGAGAACGGCCTCACCCAGCGCATCGCCGCCCTGAACCTTTTTCTCGAAGACATTTATCACAACGGAAGAATTCTGGCGGACGGCATCGTTCCCCGTGAACTGGTCTACAGCTGCCGGCATTTCCGCCGTGAGATGCGCGGGCTCACCGTGCCTCGCGGTATTTATGTCAGCATCTGCGGAACCGACCTGGTTCGCTTGCCGGATGGAAGCTTTGCCGTGCTGGAAGACAATCTCCGGGTGCCGAGCGGCGTCTCGTACATGCTGGCGAACCGCAAGGTGCTCAAGAAAGTGTTCCCCACGCTGTTTCGTGACTATGGCGTGTGCCCGGTCGATCACTACGCGCAAGCTTTGTTGGCCACGCTGCGGGCGCTGGCACCGGGGAATTCTTCATCCCGACACGAGCCTAAAGTGGTTCTGTTGACGCCCGGCGTCTTCAATTCCGCCTATTTCGAGCACACGTTTCTCGCGCAGCAGATGGGCATAGAACTGGTCGAAGGCCGCGATTTGCTGGTGCACGACAATATCGTCTACATGAGGACTACGGCGGGCCTGCGCCGCGTGGATGTGATCTATCGGCGGGTCGACGACGACTTCCTTGACCCGCTCTGTTTCCGGCGAGACTCGAGCCTCGGCGTGCCGGGATTGTTCAACGCTTATCGCGCCGGGAATGTAGTTCTGGCCAACGCGATCGGCACCGGTGTTGCCGACGATAAGGCCCTCTACGCCTATGTTCCGAAGATCATCCGGTACTACCTGGGAGAGGAGCCGATTCTCGCCAATGTAGAGACCTATCTGCTTCATGAACCTTCGCAGAGAAGCTACGTTCTTGAGCATCTGGATGAAATGGTCGTGAAGGCTGTGGGCGAGTCTGGTGGGTACGGCATGCTGATTGGACCTCACAGCACAGCCGAGGAAAGGGAAGAGTTCCGGCGGAGGATTGAGGCCGAACCCCGAAACTACATCGCGCAGCCGACGCTAAGTCTTTCCCGGGCACCCTGCTTCCTTGAGGGCGAGGTGCAAGCGCGGCATGTCGATTTGCGTCCCTACATTTTGTACGGGGAGAACGTCACGCTGGTACCGGGCGGCTTGACCCGGGTGGCGCTGCGGCGCGGCTCGTTGGTGGTGAATTCATCGCAAGGCGGGGGAAGCAAGGACACGTGGGTTCTGCGGGCTTGAGTGAGCGGAGGCAAACGGTCATGTTATCGCGGGTCGCGGACAGTTTGTACTGGATGAGCCGCTACCTGGAGCGCGCCGAACACACGGCGCGTCTGATCGACGTGGATCTGCAACTTCGTCTTGATCAGTCGCCGGAAGCAGGCGCCGGACGCTGGCGTCGGCTGCTGGAAGCGTTGCAGGCCCCGGTGCCGGAAGATGGCAAGATCGATGCCAGCTCTCTGTCGCAAATTCTTACCCTCGATCGGACTAATCCGTCGTCCATTTCGTCGTGCGTTGCGGCGGCGCGCGAGAACCTGCGCCAGGTGCGCGAGCAATGCAGCACGGAAATGTGGGAGCAACTGAACCGGCTCTATCTGCAGGTCACGAGCACGGCCGCGAGCGAGGCTTGGTTGCTGAACTCGCACGTCTTCTTTCGGGCTGTCCAGGAGGGCGCACATCTGTTTCAGGGCGTGACCGACTCGACCATGTCGCATGGCGAAGGTTGGCAGTACATCCAGCTTGGCCGGTTCGTGGAGCGTACCGACGCCCTGGCCCGGCTCATCGGCGCGCACTTCGGCAGTCTGGTGCATCCGCTGGATCTGGCGGTGGAAAGCGAAGAGTATCTCGAGTGGGTAGGCCTGCTGAAGTCGTGCTCGGCGTTTGAGGCGTACTGCAAAGCCTACACGGCGGAGTTGCGCCCGCTGCGGGTGGCGGAGTTCTTGCTGCTGAACCCGGAATTCCCGCACTCGGTGCGATTCTCGGTCGACATGGTTCACGCAGCCCTGACCGCGATCGGCGAACTAACGGAACGCAAGGCTGAGCAACCCGTGCGTTTGGCGGGACGCCTGCGTGCGACGTTGAGCTTCAGCCAAATTGATGAGGTCATGGCTTCGGGTGCCAGCGGATATGTGGACAGCGTGCGCTGGCAGTGCGCCCAGGCGCATACCGCGATCCAGCAAGTCTATTTCGACTATCCGGTGGAGACGGCGCTGGTCTCGTGAGGGCCGACTGGAGCTGGTTCGTCGACTTTGTTGGGAAGGGCACGTCTTCAGCAGTGCCGTTAGCGGCAGCCAAGAACGCGGGCTTTAGCCCCTGAGGGACTCGGTGATCTACTCCGTCCGCCACACAACCACGTTTCGCTACGAGCCCGCCGTGCGGGAAAGTGTCATGGAGGTGCGCTTGCAGCCCCGCAGCGACGGTGAGCAGCGCTGCCTGAGCTTCGCGCTCGACGTCGAACCGGCGGCGAATATTCTGCAGTATCACGATTTCGCCGGGAACACGGTGCATCACTTCGACATCGCGGGCAGCCACACTCAGGTCAAAGTCACAGCCCAGTCGGCGGTCGAGGTGCAGAATGTGCCCGCGCTCCGCGCCGCCGATGCAGGCGAATGGGCCGACCTGGATGCGGTGGTGGCGGCCGGCGATCATTGGGAGATGCTGCTGCCAAGCCACTTCGCGCACTCGAGCGATCCGCTGGAACAACTTGCCAAAGAACTCGGGTGTGATCGGAGGAGTAGTCCGTTTGCACTGCTGACCGAACTCAATGAGGCCATCTACCGTTTGTTCTCCTACGTGCCCAACAGCACCAAGGTGGATTCCCCGATCGAAGAGGCTCTCGCGGCCCGGCAGGGAGTGTGCCAGGACTTCGCGCATATCATGATCGCCCTCGTGCGGCGGTTGAAGGTTCCATGTCGCTACGTCAGCGGATACATGTTTCACCGCGATGACGAAGGCGAGGACAAAAAAGATCGCTCGCTCGACGGGGCATCGCACGCCTGGGTGGAAGCGCTGGTGCCCGGCATCGGATGGGTCGCGTTTGATCCGACGAACAACCTGGTCGGAGCCGACCGGCACATTCGCGTGGCGATTGGCCGCGACTATGCCGACGTTCCGCCGACGCGCGGCGTCTATAAGGGAGAATCGCAGAGTGAACTGAGCGTGTCGGTGTCGGTAAGCCCCGCCGACGCGGTGGCCCCTGAGCCCATCGCGCCGACGTTTGTGGTTCGTTCCAGACCGCTCCTAGTGCGGACTCCTGCTCGGCGAACCGAGCAAGAGCAACAACAGCAGCAGGAACGTTATAGGTGACTACTCGTAACGTAGCGCCTCGACCGGTTCCATGCGCGACGCTTTCAATGCGGGCCACATGCCCGCGGTAATTCCGACGAAAGCTAGAATCACGAAAGCGGTGAGCATGACGTTGCCCGAAGTCCTCAAGAAAATATCGCCGTCATGATTCGCCGTCTTGTACAGCTCTGAGTAAAGCGGCATGGGTGGAATCGCGTGCGCGAGCAGAACGGAAACCATCATGCCGACCATGCCGGCGGCGAAAGTGAGTACCAGCGCCTCCACCAGAAATTGAAGAGCAATATCGCGATTGCGCGCACCCAGCGCCTTGCGCAGCCCGACTTCCTTGGTCCGCTCGGTGACGCTGACCAGCATGATATTCATGACGCCGACCCCGCCGACTCCCAGTGTCAGGAAGCCGATAAACCCGAGGATGAGGCGCAGGGCTATTCCGAACTGCTGAATATCTTTCGCATCCTCGACGGTGTCCCACTCGGGGCTTGATTTGTCGTCCTTGGGATTGAAATTGTGGCGCCGGGCGAGCACTTCCCGGACCTGCGCCAAAGCCGCTTTGTGCTGGAGCGCCGTGACCGGTTGAAACACAAACATGCTGGGATCGCGCTGGTTGTTGATGTCGCTCATGCTCTCGAAGGGCATGAACACGTTCTCATTGTCGGGACCGTTATTGGAGGAATCCTGAATCTTGAGCTTGAGCAGGCCGATCACGTCCCAGGTTTCGCCGTTGATGGTGACGTGATCGCCCACCGGATCGCGACCGCCGAACACTTTCTTGGCGGCGTTGGGGCCGAAGATCAGAACATGGCGGTGTTCGGTAAAGTCGCTCTCCTCGAAATAGCGGCCTTCGGCGATGTTCAGCTTGCGCATTTCGCCATAGGGATACTGAATCGCTTTGCTCTGAACGGTGATGACCTTGTCGCCATATTTGTAAGCGACACCATCATCCCACTCCGCGCTGACCAAGCGGACCAGAGGTGCCTCATCGCGGATGGCTTGGATGTCCTCATACTTGAAGAAGATGCGCTTGCCGGCGCGCTGTCCGCCCGCCTGCATGCTGGTCTGACCCTGCCAGACGATGATCACGTTGTTTCCGATCCCGATAAACGCCATGAGCACGCCGTCGCTGACGCTTTCGCCATAGCCGAGCAGAAGCACGACCGTGGTGAGTCCCCAGACGATCCCCATCATGGTCAGGATGGAGCGCAGCCGGTTGCGGGCCAGCGCGTCCCAGCTCTGCAGGATGAGTTCCTTGATGCGCATTTCGACGCTCTCTACTCCTGGCGCAAGCACTCGATCGGGCTGAGTGCAGCCGCGCGCTGCGCCGGGTACATTCCGGCGCCTACCGTGATCAGGCCCAAAGTCAACAACGACGCGATGATAGCCAGCGGCGAGATCACCGGGTGCGGCACAATGTCGGGCAACTCCACGCTACTTACCACCATGCAAATGCCCAGGCCGATGCCAAGTCCGATCGCCCCACTGATGAGCATGAGCGTAGCCGACTCGGCGAAAAACTGGTTGCGGATATCGCGCGCCGTCGCGCCCAGGGACTTGCGCACGCCGATTTCGCGAGTGCGCTCGGTAACTGCGACCAGCATGATGTTCATAACTCCAATGCCGCCCAGCGACAACGTCATCAAGGCGACCGCCCCAAAGAAGATTGTCATGATGTCGAAAATCCGCTCGACCAGCTTGGAACCGTCGAGCGTGTCCCAGATGAACAGCGCGTCTTTGTCGCCGGGATCGAAATGGTGGTCGCGCCCGAGAATCTCATAGATCTGGCGCATGGCCTCTTCGTGATGATCGGGATCGGCCACTTCGACAACAAGATTGTTGATCCAGCCCTTGGAAATGCCAGGTCGCTCGGGCGGCGGGAAGTCGCGCGCCATCGACGCATAGGGCACGAAGAGCTGCGTGTTGTCGGGGCCGCTGCCGTAACTGCCGTTCTGTTTCTTCTTCTCGAGCACGCCAATGACGCTGTAGGGCGAGCCGTTCATGGTGAGAGTCTCGCCGATCGCAGGTTGACCGGGAAATAGCTGGTCGCGCGATTCCACGCCGAGTACTACAACGCGCCGGCCTTCCTTCTCGTCGTCGTCAGTCATCAGGCGGCCCTCTTGTACTTTAAGGGAGCGGAAGCGCTGATAGTCCGGCCACACCCCACGCACGGGTCGCGATGCGGCGTTGTAGCGGCTGACTTCGGCGACGCTGCGCCGCAGTTCGGGGCTGACGGTTTTGATCAAGTAAGCCTCAGACTTAATCGTGTAGGCATCCTGAATGGAGAGGCGGACCTGCCGTCCTGCGGCGTAGCCGCCGGCCTGTGCGCTCGTGCGCCCGCCCCAGATGATGGCGAGATCGACGCCGATGGTCTTCAGGCGCTCTTTCTGATCGCGACTGAATCCCTTGCCCAGTCCGACGAGGAGAATGACGGAGGTGATCCCCCAGATGATTCCAAACATTGTGAGGAAGCTGCGTAGCTTGTGCGCCGAGATCGAGGCGACGGTTTGCCGCAGAACCTCTCGAACGTTCAAGAGTTCAAATCCTCCTGTGTCTTTGACGTCCCGAACCGGCGAACGGAAGCCAGGTTGTATGTCGGTGCCGAAGAAAGCGGGAACTATTTTATAGGCGTTTCAGCCCTCGGTCACAACCTTACGAGGTGCCGTCGGCGAGAGTTCGTGTGTTTCATGCGAAACAAGAAGCGCATAGAGCAGGACCGCGCTGAAGGCCAACAGCGTCCACGACGTGTATGGCGCGATCACTGAGTTCCACCACCAGGGTTGCGCCGCTTGCGGCGAAAGGTTGGAGTGGGCGCGGATGGCGATGGACTGAATGGGAAGCAGCAACAGGAGGAATAAGGCGAAGGCTATCCGTTTCACGAGCCTGTGCCTCTGATCCGGGACGATGCGTTTCGAATCGTCGGCGGCTGCGCCGAAGATCCACGCCAGCACCAGCGTCAGAATGCCTGTGTCGTAGACCCGGTGGTAAACAGGGAGGAAGCTTAACGCGAGCACGCTGGCGAGGGCCAGTGCCGGCGAACACTCGGGGTTCCGGTAGACAGCATATATCCAAAGGACGAACCCGAGTCCGGCCAATCCATACGCCACTGCGTTGGCGGCCGAACGGCCCAGCAGAGGATCGAGAACAATCTGAAAATTTGCCAGGTCGAAACGAATCGGATTGGCCAGGCCGAAGTCATTTTGCCCGCCGGGCCGAAACCAGTAATGAAGGTTTGCAGAATAGTTCGAAAGCACGGCGTTCAGGGGTAACCCGATCCTGGCGAATGAACCTCCCAGCAAAAGCAATCCGCTCACACTGCCGGCCATCACCAGTCGCCACTTGCGTCTGAGCAGATAAAACGCGAATAGCCAAATGCCGAGATGCGGCTTCAAACATGTGGCCAACCCGAGCAGGATTCCCGCCCAAAGATCACTGTCGCGGCTCGCCAGGTAAACCGCGAGAGCGCAGAGTACCGTGCTGATGACTGAAATATTCGCTACATGGACGGCGGTGTGAAAGGACGCGAAGGCCAGTACCAGCGCAACGATCATCCACGCCTCGTTGTCGCGCAGGTCGTGCCGGCTGATGGCTACAACACATAAAGACATGACGCAGACCGCGAGCGTTTCGAGGATGGCCAGGACAAGGTTCGCCCATTGCCAGGACAGGAAGGTAAGCGGCGCAACCAGCATGTAGGTCGTCGGTGGATAGATCGGGACTACGCGCATGGGCGATTCGGTGAGAGCTTTGCCCGCGACAGTTGCTTGCGCGACGTCATACGGATTGCTTCCGTGACGCCACAGCCAGCTGGCCACGAAAGGATCGGTGAAGTCGTTCTTGCCCGTGGTGAAGCTTGGGACAACGCCACGAAAAACCAGATCGCCCAACATCAGAACGATGATCACCAGCATCACAGCCCGAATTCGCATTGGCCCCCAAAGCGATCAGTCTTAGATCAGTAGTGCGCCCGGAGGAGGTCACTCGACCGTCCCGATTCGAGCAGGTGTCGTTGCTGTTCCAGAGGATGCATTCTACGCTGTTCGACGGACTCAAGAAAACGGGCGATGGCAGTCGAGTGGGTGATGCAATGCGCAGATGCGCCCGTTTCGGATTTGGATGGTCGCGCGGGTCCCGCTCACTCGGCGGCGCGGATTCCGTACTTGTTGAGCTTGTAGGCAAGGGCGCTGCGGGATAACCCCATGCGGCGGGCGGCTTCGGCTTGCGCTCCGCGAGTGGAATTCAGGGTGCGCACTATCAGTTCCTTCTCCGCTTTTTCCAGCACTCCAGTCAGATCAAATGAGTCGGCTAACGGAATCGCAAGTTGGCTGGCGAGGGCACTACCATTTCCATTCTTGACTTCCGCTTGTCGCCCCAGGGGAAGATCGTCGGCGCCGATTTGCGGATTACTGCTAAGGATATAAGCGCGCTCGATCAAATTCTTCAGTTCGCGCAGGTTTCCGGGGAAGTGGTATTGTTGGAGCTTTTCTACCGCCTCACGGGTCATCTCCCTTTGAGGAATTTTCAATTCGGTCGCCACCTGGTGGCAAAAAATGCCGGCCAATCCGGCGATGTCGTCACGCCGCTCGCGCAACGGCGGCAGGTGAATGGGCACGACCGCCAGCCGGTAGAACAAATCCTCACGGAAAAGACCTTCTTTGACCCGTTGTTCGAGATTACGGTGAGTCGCCACCAGAACGCGGACGTCGACTCGCCGCGGCCGCGTGGAACCAACCCGCAACAACTGGCCGTCAGTGAGAACGCGCAACAACTTGGCTTGCGCTGCCAAAGACATCTCTCCGGCTTCATCGAGAAACAGCGTTCCTTCGTGCGCCGCCTCGAATAGTCCCTGCCGCTGGCGATCGGCTCCAGTAAATGCGCCTTTCTCGTGGCCAAAGAGTTCGGTTTCCAAAAGAGTCTCGGTGAAGGCCGCGCAGTTGACTGCAACGAAAGGTTTGGCGGCCCGTGGGCTGTTGCGGTGGATGGCGCGTGCCACGACCTCCTTGCCGGTTCCGGTTTCCCCGGTAATCAAAACAGTCGCGTGCGTGGGGGCGACGCGGCCAATGCGCTCCCGCACGTCCTGCATGGCAGAGCTATCGCCATAAATCTCCGAGGCGCCTTCCAGACGGACAACTGCATCTTTCAGCAGGATATTTTCGCGGAGGAGTCGCGTCCGCTCGCAAGCCCGCTGTACCGTGGCGCTGACGACCTCCGGCTGAAAAGGTTTCGTGAGGAAATCGAAAGCGCCTTTGCGCATGCTTTCGACCGCCAGTTCAATACTGGCCACCGCGGTCAGAAGGATCACGGGCAGCGTAGGATCGTTCTCGTGGGCCGAGGCCAGAACCGTCAAGCCATCTCCGTCCGGCATTTTCTGGTCGGTAATGACGACGTCGAAATCGTTGGCGGCAAGAATCCGCTGAGCCTCCGCGACTCCACTCGCTTCCGAGATCTGGTGCTGGTCCTGACGCAGATTGGAGGCAAGAATTCGCCGCATGTTAGGTTCGTCGTCGACTAGGAGAATTCGTCCCATGATTAGCTTCCTCGTTTCTTACACCTCGACTTCTCGGTCGCGGATGGCAGGGTCGGTGAGAAACAGGGCCGGCAAGCAGAAAACAAGGGTCTAGAGAAAAAGGCAGGTCCTATAACAAGAACATTCCGAATAACAAAGAGCGATTCCTGGCGCCCGCGAATGGCGCGATCCGACGCCAACAGAGATCGAGACGGCAGTAATCTTCTGAGCACGCCCCCGTACTCTCCAAGCCCAGTATAGCTACAGAACATGGGTTCGTATCCAGCCGCACCGGTGGTAACTGCTCGAGAGCGGCGCTTCATTCGCCCTTCCTCTTCGAATCGAAGCGGTAGCCGAGCGAAAACATGAACTGGTCGTAGCTCAGACTTCCGCGATTGGTGGTGAAGTTTCCTTGCAGGTAGTAGTGAGGTCCAAGGGTGGTTTCGACCGTGCCGGTGACGAAGCGACCTCGAGTATTGGTCGTCAATGCGGAAGCGAAGTTCTGCTGCCCCATCAAAACCTCAAGGCGCAGCCGGTCGCTCATCTGTCGCGACAGCGAAAACGCTTGGTACGAACCGTTCCCGAACGAGCTGTTGAATCGGGCATAGTGAAGATCGGCGCGCATATTCAACCACGGGACCCGACCGTAAGTGATGCCGTACATTTCATTGAGGGAAGACTTGCGGTCGCCGGTGCCGCTGCTGCGTCCCAGATTCGCGGAGAGCCAAATTTGCGACCGAACTTCCAGCCGGCCCCCTGCGCTGAATCCCTGGAACAGATACTTATCGAGCAGCGTGGTGCCTACGAGATTCGGGTTAAAAGTTGGGACATCACGAAAATAGTTGTAGTTGAAGTCCAGTTCCAGCCGGGGATGCGGATTCACCCGCAGCGTGAAGAAGTTGCGGCCCAGCCCGGGCCCAGGGGAAGGGACCTGAGAATTTCCCTTGGGACTATCCAGTTGTGCCGACTCGTAAATCGCAATATCACGCTTGTAGGAAACTGAATCTTCGAAGAAGACGAAGGGGCGGTCGATCGCCCAGTTCACCATGCTGACACCCGCGCCCGTGGTTGCGCTGTAGTGGAGGCCGTCGTATTCGCCGCCTTCGAAATTGATGAATGACCCGCCCATCGCGCGGTTCGGGCTGTAGTCCCAGGAAGATGGGTCGGGCGTGGAGCCGCCGAAAATCCCCAGCGTCGTTCCCTTGGAAAGCCTCTTGCCGAAATAACCGCCGTCAATGGTGTCGAGGCTGGGAGCCCAGGGAAGATATAGGCGGCCAAATCCCGCAACCAAAGTCGAATTGGGATTGTCGTACGTCATGTTCAGGTGGTAGGTGCGATTGATGAGACTCTGCAGCGTTTGTTGGGCTGCGGCCGATTCCTTGGTGATGCGACCGCGCCAGTAGCCACTGAGATTCCAGTAAGTACCGCCGATGCGGGTGATATCCCCGCGGAAGACAATGCCTACATCGGTGCTGCTGACGCTGCTGGTGCCATGGCTGATCGTTTCCATGGTGTCAAAGCCGATGCGACCGCGCGCCCGGTTCACTGACGGGAGCGGAGGTCGCGGGATTTCTTCACGCACCTCTTCGTCGAGTGTGTCGCCTTCGGTGAAAGAGACGACCGCCGGGTACTGGCGGGTGGCGCTCAGCGCGCGCTTCTGCACCAGGGCGTCGGCGTCGCCGCTCGAAAGGTACGCCAGGTCGCCGACTTTCACGGGACGCTTGGGGGCATGAATGTCCGTGACCGCCGACGTTTCCGCTACAGCAGACACCTCCAACTCGGCGACCACTCTTGGATCGGCGGCGTTGGCGCTGTCTCCTTGCTTGGCGGGCAGGCTCGAGTCCTGCACTTCCAGCTTCATGCCTTCGGCTAAACCCTGGGCGCGGCCGCCTTCGAGATACGCAACGCCTTCGGCCACGTACTTGACCCTGAAGACAGTGTGCAAACTCGGATCATCGGGCCGAGCGATCAGCGCTGGTGTCTCTGGGGTAGCGTTTGGCGCGGGTGTCGCTGCGGAAGCGGGGCTGCGGCTCGTCAGTCGTGACGCCTATCGGTGTGTCGACTGGAACTGCCTGTGCAGGTTCCGGCGAACCCAATGCTGTCACCTCCGAGTCGGACGTGACAGGGTTCGGCTTCGCGACGGCGACTACGGCCGGCAGCTTCTGAGGCACAGGTGCGGGCGCTTGAGGAGAGGGTAGGGACGCAGTCGGAGTATCAGAACCAGGTTCAAACGAAGGCCCCTGTGCGGTCGCCGGCGGTTGCGGAACGCCAGTGTCCTCGTCGTGCGGTCCGGGCGGCGCAGTTTCTCGATGTTTCCGGAAAATTCCAATCAAATTACCCGACGTCGCCGATGCGGGGGCAGCATGGGAAGCCGTGCGCACTCTCTCCGCCGCTCCAACCGTAACAATGACGCGGTTCCCCTCAGTCGTCACGTTGTAGGAATGGAGCCGATCAAGTTCCAGAACCACGCGCGTAATCAGTGGACTGTTGCCGTGCTGGCGGCTTCGGACCCAGCGCACGCCATTCACGTGGAGCGCGATGTCCTCAGTGTGGTTGCAGAGAGTATCGGGGAAGTCGAGAAAAATCCTGTCGGGTTTCTCCGCCGTTTCAACTAGGGGTTTGACCGGAGTGCTGAGCGTAATTTCCACGCGCAAATCGGTCCCCTGGCGTGCCGGGGTCAGGCTGTCCAGGGTTGCGGTGCCCCCGGTGTTCTGTGCCGCGGCACAAGACAACGAGAGCATCATGATTCCAAGATGTCTTTGAACTGCTTTCATTCTTTGCTGACACTCGATGGCGCGCCAACGGCCGCCTGGGATGTGGCGTCTTCGCCATGTGCTCTTGAAGATGCAAGTAAAGGGCCGAACCGGCTATCCGCCACCTCCGCCGCTGGAGTGACACTGATAACAGTTGATGCTGTTGTAGACATATCCCGGCACGTTGTCGTGCTGGAAATTATTCGAGTTGTTGCCGCCATGGCAGCCGGTGCATTGGAACACGGCGTAGTTGTTCGAATTGATATGGCAGGTCGAGCAAACATTGCCGGCGCCGCCGTGGCTAGTCGGAAACTGCGTGTACTGCCCATGGTTGAACGTGGCGTTGGTCCATCCCGCGGTGGTGTGGCAGTTTTGGCATGTGGTCGGGAAGAACTGAGGCTGCGCCGCATGGCCGGGGTTCGTCGTGTTGCTGTAGTCCTTCTGGTGGCAGCCAATACAGGCCGTCGGCAGCGTGGTGTAATTGTTGTTGACGTGGCAGTCGCTGCACTGGCGCGGCGGCACGGTGTGTAGGCCGGTCAGAGGAAACGCAGTGTTGTTGTGATTGAACGTGGAGTCAGTCCAGACGGTCGTGTCATGACAGACCTCGCAGGTCGTGGGGAAACCCGCCGCAGCATGCGCTGGATTGTTGGTGCCGGCGTAATCCTTCTGATGGCACGAGTAGCACAGAACGCTGTTCAGGGCGTAATTGTTGTTGACATGGCAATCAGCACACAGCCGCGGCGGCACGGTGTGGGCTCCGGTCAGCGGAAAACCGGTGGACGCATGGTTGAACTTGCCGTCGGTCCAGAGCACGGTATCGTGGCAGGCTTCACATGCAGTCGGGAATGCCGCCGTAATGTGATTTACCGGCGTGATCGCGCCGTTGTAATCCTTCTGGTGGCACGATACGCAGGCGGTCGTCGTGAGGTTGTAATTGTTGTTGACGTGGCAATCGCTGCACTGCCTCGGTGGCACGGTGTGGTTGCCGGTCAAGGGGAAGCCGGTGCTGTTGTGGTTGAACGTCGCATTCAGCCACGTCGAGGTGCTGTGACATGAACCGCAGGCTTGAGGAAAGTTGCCGGCAACGTGGCTCGGGTTCGTAGTGCCCTGATAATCCTTCAGATGGCACGTCACGCAGGCCGCACTCGTTAAGTCGTAATTGTTATTAACGTGGCAGTCACTGCATTGCCGCGGTGGCACGGTGTGCAGGCCAGTCAGCGGAAAAGCGGTCAGCGAATGATTAAAGGAGGCATTCGACCACGAGACCGTGTTATGGCATTGATTGCATGTCTGGGGAAAGGCGGCTGCGGTGTGAGTCGGATTACTGGCTCCCTGATAGTCCTTAAGGTGACAGCTCACGCAAGCCGTACTGGATAGGTTGTAATTGTTGTTGAAGTGGCAGTCGGCGCACTGGCGGGGCGGCACGGCATGCGCATTGGTTAAAGGAAATCCCACCGAAGCGTGATCGAACTTCGCATTCAGCCAGTTATCCGTGGTGTGGCAGCTATCGCAAGTGGTGGGGAACATCGCGGTCACGTGGTTGGGATATGTGGTTCTTTGGAAATCCGATTGGTGGCAGGAATAACACTGCGTCGACATCGTGGTGAACTTGCTGTTGGCCGCGCCTTTGTGGCAGGAATCGCAGTCCACGGCCGCGTGCGCTCCGGTGAGCGGGAAGCGATTGTTGTGCTCCTGCACCTGCTGGATCGAGACCTGCCATCCCCGGACCGTGTGGCATTGTTCGCAGTTGGCGCCTAACTGGCGGCGATGAATATCGGCGTGGCAGTCCTGGCATCGTTGTCCCACGCTGGTGAACACCGGTTTCACGTGACACTGGGTGCAGGTCACCGACTGATGCATGCCCCGGAGTGGGTATCGTGTCTGATTGTGATCGAATTCCGGAACCGCGCGGATCGGCCTCCACGCGGTGGCGGTATGGCAGTTCTGGCACGGAACATTAAGACTCCCGTGCGGACTGTGAGTACCCGTCGCTTGTGCCTGCGCGTGTCCCGTATTTACCACGAGGATCACGAGCAGTGCTGCAATCGGATTGAGCACGCCCCCAGACTTCAACATGGCTCGCCCCTGCGTATTCCCCCCAACATTAGGCACTAGACACAGCAATTCTCGGCCCAAGTAACTGGGTTATGACCAGAGATGGGGCCAATGCTTAAAGGACTGGTTTTAGGAGTCTGACAGCGCCTCAAACGTAGGTGTTCTGCCTCTGAAAGCGAACGGACAACCCCACCGCGATACGGGAGTACCGGCAAATGGCGGTCGTTCAGGGCATGAAGTCCCTAAGGTTGTAAAGAAGTTTTGACGTCGCCCGAAAGTTTTCTGTACAAACCGACGCCGGCACGCCAGACACTGCTGACTAGCTAATCCGGTTTGCCGTCTGAGTTTTGAGTCCGTGGCTGCGTTTGGTTGCGTTGCTGGTCTTCTCGACTTTGGTCCTTACCAGAACCTTGCCTTTCGCGACTATCTTCACGACCTTCAGCTCCTTCACGTCCGCTTCCCTCGCCGGGAGTCATCTCACGAGGTCCCTCGGGATTCCGGTCCACGTCGACTCCCGTATAAAACCCAGGCCTAAGTAGTATGTGCGGAGATCCTTCCATAACCCCCGACACATCGACCAGGCCCTCGAAAACATCAACGAACGTCTTGCGTTTCTTGTTCACTTCCACCCCAAAGCGAGTGCCTCGAACCGTGATCACAGCAGATGGGGTGCCCATTCGAAAAGACGGAGCGCCGCCCAGCCGCTTCTGCACTTTGGCCATAATCTTCCCGATAAAAAGCTCCAGCGAGTAGCCATTTCCCTCGTTAGGAGCCTTCAGCACGACGTTGCTGTGGGCTTTGATCAACACCTGCGAACCATCCTGGAGTTCCAGCAGCAGGGTCCCCTTGGCGGTTTCAATTCGGCTTTCCGCACTCAAGGTTGCTCCCCGTTGCGCGACTACGGGAGTGCCTTGCGGAGAAGTGATCACCAATTCGCCCTTGACCTCGCTCACGACCGCGGAGCCAATCGGGAGCGCGGTCGGTTCCAGCGGAGCATTCTGAGCCAGTAATGGAAGAGAGATCGCCAGCAAAAACGCGATACAGATGCATTTTGAAATTTTCATCCCATCACCTCAGATGGAGCATTCACGCCGGTCTTGGCCGGCAAGTGAATCTCGAACGTCGTACTGGATGGTTCGCTCTTTACCTCGACCGAACCACCGTGCTTTTCAGCAATACGCTTCACGAATGCCAGGCCGAGCCCCCAACCGGGCTTGGCCTGCTCCACATCTCTCGCTCGGTAGTATGGATCAAACAAATGCGGAATGTCTCCCGTGGCGATGGCATGACCCTGATTCCGCACGCTTATAGCCACTTCATCGGCCGAGCTGGAACAGTGGACCTCGATCTCAGTTCCAGGCTTGCCGTATTTGATCGCGTTGCTTACCAGGTTGAGAACGGCTCCACTGATCAGATTCGAATCGCCGGCTACAAAGATCGCGTCGTCGTTTGCCTGAGCGAGTTGCATGTTCGCCGCAGTCGCCAGAGGGCGCAAGATGTCGAAGACCTGGCGAACCGTTCCGTTGAGTTCCACGGCATCGGCTCGGAGCGGTTTCGCGCCGGCATCGAGGCGGAGCACGTCGAGATAGCTGTTGATGAGAGCCAACAGCCTTTTAGATTCCCAGAGGATGGTCTCGGGCGCACCCTCACAATCGGGCGAACCAGGATAGCGAATCATCAGGTCGGCAAAGCCCTGGATCGACGCTAACGGGGTACGGAGTTCGTGCGTAATGAAGGCCAGGGCCTCAGAACGAGCTCGATCGCGCTCAACCCGAGTCTGCAGATTCGTAAACGTGACGACGGTGCCTCCACCTGGCGAGAGCCGAGTCGGCGATAAAGGCACGATTCGGATCGAGTAAAGCGTGCCGTTGAGATAGACTTCTCCTTCCTGGCCCGCATTGGCTCGGATCAGAGGCGCATCCGGTTCTGCAATCCATCGGGTCCGAAGTTGTTCCAGAGTCACTGAAGAGCCAGTCGGAGCGAGAGCCGCTGCGAAGGCCTGATTCTTCAACAGCAGGCGTCCCTCCTCGTCGAAGATGGCGACGAGATCTTGCGTCGATTCAAGAAGAGTCTGATGCAGTTCGTAGAGTGAGCCGAGTTCGGTCTCCAGCTTGTGAAGTAGGGCGAGCTTCCAGGAAAGATCGGAGTGTCCCGGCGGACCCGCGTCCTGCCCTTGTTTGGTCAGCCAGGCGCGAAGACCCAGCAATTGTCGCGTCAAGCTACGTTCCACCAACGCGAAGTCGGCCGCATACACGACTACGGGTCCCGCAATCACGGCCAATAACATCGGTCCCGCGGGTAAGATGCGCGAAGCCCACAGAGAATGTCAGAAACGCGATTGCATACACTGCAATGGCGAGCCCAACGACCAGGCCAATCGAGGCCCAGCCACGCCATTTACGAAGCGCAACCACCACGGCCAGACAAGTGATGGCCAAGAGCACCACGCCAAAGCCGGCCGGGACCTCGTGGAGCAACCGGCCAGTCAAAATGCCGTCCAGAATCTGCGCGTGCACCTCAATTCCGGGCGCAGGTAATTCGGTGGCCAAGGGAGTGCTAAGACGATCGCTGAGTTCTACCCCGCCGAACCCGACCAACACCGCATGCCCAGCCATCCTCGCCCGCAGATCCTGCCCCTGAAGTATCTCAGCGGCAGAAATGGTCTCGAACTCGTCACGCCGGAATGGTATTCGGACGAGAACCGGCTTCGCGGAAACGACACTGGCTGAACCTTCTCCGCTTGGAATGCCGTAGGAATCCAGGAACGCAGAGGCTCGGCGAGCATCAGTCAGACGCGCCACTTCCACCG
The DNA here is from genome assembly GCA_963819035.1 of uncultured Acidobacteriaceae bacterium. Classification (GTDB taxonomy): domain Bacteria; phylum Acidobacteriota; class Terriglobia; order Terriglobales; family Acidobacteriaceae; genus Sulfotelmatobacter. The sequence goes on from CAWFUU010000035.1 coordinate 63,441, forward strand.
CGAAGGCCCATCGCGGCCCGTCGACGGTGAGCTCGAGCGGAGGGAACCGCCGGCAGATGCTGTCCTCATCGAGGACGGCGTGGGCGTGCCCCACTGCAACCGCAGCCTGCGAGAATGCAGGCAGCGGCTCTACCCAGTGCGGTCCGTCTTGAAGGGCGCTGACCTTGCCCACAATCACCGCCCGTCCACTGGTTTTCAGAGCTTGCTGTAACGCTGCATCGGCTTCGGGCGATTGCGGTTCCGACAGAAGAACGTCAAGGCCAATCACACCCGCTCCATCATTGGCGATATTGCTTACCAGTTTGGCCAAGACTTCACGCGACCAGGGCCAGCGACCGTATTGCCCCAGACTTTCGTCGTCGATCAGGACTACTATCACCGCGGAGCGCTGCGCTGGCGGCGGCGCCAGGCGAAAGAATGTGTCGACAACACGTAGCTCAGAGTCACGAACGATCGGAGCAGCCGACAAGAAGCCGACGAGGGCAAGCAGGAGCAGAGATAATCCAAAGCGCACAGCCCAAACCCTCGAGAGCGGACTGCCGTCTCGCGTGGGTGTCTCAACCAATCCTGGCTTCAAGGCTGACTCATTCATCGGTAGTCACGAACCCTGTGAACCATACTACTCTTGGGTTTGAGCGTCAGTCTTTGCGGAAACCACGGGCTGTGCTGGAAATCACCCCGGCAGCCTTCCCGTCATTGTGTGTCATGCGACGACCAAGCCGGGAATGCGATTCTCTCCGTTCGTCGTTCGTTATTGGTGAGACGTGGGATGCCGAACGCCGCGATGGATCGCTGAGGTCGAAAGCCGCGTCGCTAGATCCAGCCGTAAGAACAAAACGTCCCAGACTCGGTTTGAGTCTGGGACGCAATGTTGATCAGCCCTCCCCCAAGTGCTGCTCAAGAACAATCTAACTCCGTGCCCCAACGGGTGGAATGGCTCTCCGGTGCTAAGACATGGCACGAATAGGAACCACGCACTTTGTTTTGCATGCAAAACAAAACGCCCCAGACTCGATTTGAGTCTTGGGACGTCTGTCGATCAGCCCTCCCCCAAGTGCTGCTCAACTACGACACTAACCCTACTGTGGGCTTCCGGGAATGGCCCTTGCGTGCCATGGATTGGCCCGGGTGGGCTGGAGCTGCAAGTGTCAGATAACAAAAGATATGGCGGAGAGGGAGGGATTCGAACCCCCGATACCCGTTAAGGTATGTCCGCTTTCGAGGCGGCCCGTAATGCGTCGATAAACCATTCTCCGTCAATGGCTTAGAGTTTTGAAGGGTGCAGTAAGGGTGCAAATAAGAAACTCGCAGCCATTTTTCGTCAGGGATGTTCTCGAAAGCAACTGCCGAATTTCGCCCGCGGGGCGCCTCTTTCGGCTGGGTGACAGCTCTTCGTCGCGCGTTTGCGCGAAATCGAAAGCTGAACAACAATTCCAGCGCAGAGAGCAGGTTTCATGGCACGCGGACGTGCGCGTTATCAAAGAGGCCGGGTGGTCGCGACCAAGGGTGGCGGCTGGGAGATCCACTACAACGTTTACCTAACCGATCCCACAACCGGTAAACCAAAGCGACATCACCGCAGCCGCGTTGTGGGCTACAAGCCGAAGATGCACCGGGCCGACGCCGAGAAGATCCTGGCGTCGGAACTGGCGGCCATCAACGGCGGTCCAGTCACCCGAGCGGCAGACGGAACCATCACATTTGGCAATTGGATGCGCAATTTCTACATCCCCATGCGCGGCGCCAACTGGCGGGACGCGACGCGACGCACCAACCTCGATTACCTCAGCAGTCATGTCTATCCAACCCTCGAACACGGCACACTCAAAGACATCACCAAGTTTCAGGTGCAAATGCTACTCAACCGGCTGGCTGCGGAGGAATACTCGTACACGGTTGTTTACCATGTACGCGATCTGATCAAAGCGGCCTTGGCGGAGGCCGTGGATCAGGAAGTCCTGGAGCGGAATGTCGCGCGCAAGACCGTCATTCCCGAGATCGAAGAATCGGATAAGCCGGTTCTTCCCGTCGAGATGTATGCGAAGCTGCTGGCCGGTCTTGACGGTATCCGTGACCGCGCCATCTTTCTGATTGCCTGTTTCTGCGCCCTGCGGCCGAGCGAACTCTTCGGGTTGACCTGGGGATGCTACACCGGCAATGTGTTCACTATCGTGAATACCGCGTGGCGTGGCCGCCTACAGCGCAAGAAAATCAAACGCAAGAACCGCTACGGACGTACCAATTACCGGCTTGTCGCGATCCCGCAAGCCGTGCGCAAGGCGATCGACTTGTGGAGGGCGAGGTGCCCGAACCCGGACGCCAATGCCCTCATGTTCCCTGGGATGCAAGCGCGTGCACGAAAGCCACTGGCGACGCCGATTCACCCGGACAATTGGCTGCGCCTGCGCCTGTACCCGGTCGCGAAGAGACTCGGAATGGCATTTCATCCTACGTTCCAGGTGCTCCGGAGGAGCTTCTCCACGCATGGCAAGAAAGAAGCACATCCGACCGAGATGCAGGCTCAACTCGGACACAGCGACATTCGTACCACCTTGGACATCTATACCCAGATTACAGACCCGGAAGTGGCGAGGATGGTGAACCAAGTCACAAACCGCATCCTGGGTTTGGGTGAGGAGGTTGAGCCGGGCTCAGTTCAGTGAGATGGGCGGGAAATTCGAAGCTAACGGCTTCCCTGATAAAATGAAGTGAAATTAACGGCGCGGAGAGATGGCCGAGTGGCTGAAGGCGCGCGCCTCGAAAGCGTGTATACCTTTACGGGTATCGGGGGTTCGAATCCCTCTCTCTCCGCCATTCTTGATTTTGACCCCTTTGAAAGAGGATCTCGAACGGCTTTCTGTATGTGGGCTTGATACTTACGCCGTCTGTCAAGCAGTTCGAAACCACGGTCCTGACCAATTGAGCACGTTCGGGATCATTTAAGGTAAGGTAAAGAGAATGAGCACCTTGGGCGAGTTCTAAGATTTCTTCCGCCGAGCCGGGCAGCTTGCGCAGATTGTCACCGAAATAGATGTCTTTGAATTCCCCATTCGCAACTTGAGCAGCCAACACCGTCGATGGAACCGTTGTTTTGTACCATTGGTCTGGCGAGAATTGCGCGGTTGACCGGACTTCGGCCGGTGTATTCGCTTTGCATGAACTCTGCAACAACCAATTGTTTCGTAGATCCATGCGATTTCTTGTTTCCGCTAGGCCCGGAGTCAACCAAGCCAGAACTGACAAAGAAGTCGGTACTACACACCAAGTCTTCCTGCAAGACATCAAGACCTCAGCCTTCATCGTCCATTCCCTTTGAATTACTGAATCGCTCTTGAATGCGGATGAAGCCCGGGCGTTTGCGCGCCCGGGTTCGCGCCTCCGCAGTGGACCCACATCATGATAGCCAGTCAGCCAAGATGACAGGAAGCTGACCGATCGGAACTGGCTGCGTCTTGCGGAACAGTCCGAACTCCGGTGGAGCAATTACATAGGCTTCGGATAAGCTTTCCGCCACGCACACGCAAGCGGTGTCAGTGCGGTATTCGTCGTAGCGACTGGCCGCGAGCCACACGTAAAACGCCAATTCCTGCGCGTCAAGCGCACTCCCCTGCAAATCATCGACCGCGGGCTGTGGATTGATCTGATCTGGATTCTCGAAGACTGCAACGCTCGTGAACGGCTTCGGCTTGCTGCGCACCCCAAAGCGAGCCACCAGAAGATCCGGGCGCGCCCGACGCAAAGCCTCCGACGCACCCCACTCGACAAACGAATTTCCGAAGATCAATGCGCCATTGCCACTGAGGTACAGTGACCGCAAGTATTCACGAATGACCGGAACGCCTGCTACCTCCGGAGGGCACCACGGCGTGACGTCCACTTTCCGGAGCCGTTCGTACACGGCGTCGGCGGCCGAAAGATCCTTTTGCATCTCGTTTATTTCATGCGAGAACTGTTCTCGAAAGCCTGCCAGTCGCTCGTAACTCAGCAAAGTGGCGGGATAGCTGCCTGGTTCGATCGGCTCGCTCGCCAGCACAGACTCAACAAGTTCATGCCCGGCGTCGAGAATCCAGCAATCAGCGACAGTTTTCCCGGGACGACGCGTAACAATATCGATCAATCCAGCGCGAGGCTCACCCCTGCGCGTCGCAAGCAGTACTTGCGCCAGACTATGGCTTCCACCCGCCTCCGTCCCGTCAAGTTTCACCACACGACCAATCGATTGCCAGCGGCGCCAGACTGTTGTGCTATCCAGTGGTAGCTTCTGCGGAATCACAAGCAGGACGAAGCGATGTCGAGAAGCTTTCGTCGTGTCTGCTCTGGCTGCATGCTCTTCTGCAGCGTCAAAGACCTTCTGCACTGCCTTCCGCCAATCCTGGTAGTAGGGTGAACGGGCTAGCAGCGAAGCGTTCAGAATCGTTTGTTCCTCGGTGGAGAACTGCCAGTTGCTCACACCCATCCTCTGTTCCAGTTGGAGAACGTCTCGGAACGTAGCGACAGTTTCGGCTGGGCTAAGGCTCGCGACGAAGAGGAGCAGACGCACTACAGAGCTGCGCTCGTAGGGGAAAAGGTAATCCCAATCACGCAGTTGCTGCCGGGTAAAGGGCAGGAAAGTGCGAGGCAGGCGCTTCAGCAGCCCCTGATCCAACGCCTCCTGAAGTGGTACAGGAAGCTTATCGTGCGCCTCGCTTCTCACTTGCGTCCTCTAGTACGTTCAAGATTGTTTTGATAGACCTTTTGCCCCTGATTGGGCTACAAACGAAACTCAACTTCAGACATGGACCTCCGCAATTGGCACGCCTTGAACTTCAGTGCGCCGACAACCTAGCAGTCCGGAAAGCGTCGGGCAGAGGTCTACGTGCCGTATCGGGCGCTCAACGAGGCCGGTTTTTTCTACGGCGCTTCCCAAGGTCATCATCCAGGTAGAACGGGTGGACTCAGTATCGCTGCGATGGTTGAAGAAGCCATTCGTGATCGATCCGTCCGGGTCACGCCCAAACTCGGGGAGAATGAACATCGTCGTTTTGCCTTCGTACTCGGGATCTGTTTCGATGTCCTGCCAGAGCTGGTGAGCAAGCCGGTCTCCTGTTCGAATGCCCGCCACATGAAGCGCATAGGATCCAAAATGTGCTACCTCCACGTCGGAAAATATAATCACCAGCAAACGCGGCGAAAATTTGCGCATCACCTCCTTGCTAACCAGATAGGTAAGCTCGTCGCCCGAGGTGGGACCGCCGCTGCGAACGAAGTTGGATATGGCAGCTTCAATCGTCGAACGCACGCGTGGGTCAAGGTTGCTCACTCCGTCGAATACGTTCCAGCCCAGGCCTTCGTAGTTCCCAGCTTCCAGCATGGCCTGCAATTCCGTCTCGATTCTTGCGCGATCGGCGAGATTGGCTGTGCGTCCTGCACGCAGGGCATTTATCACAGCGGCAACCATGAGTTGTTTCGGGAAGACAACATTGGCCCCATACGAAGGCCCGTACTCCGAAACGGAACTGGCGCCAATCAGGCTGGTAAGCGCTTTATTGCTGGCAATGACCCATGTATCGCTTTGCGCCACCCGCAATTGCTTCCGGAAGAATTCGAACACCGTCGGGCTTTGAGGAGCATACTTGCCCCAGTCATCCACGCGTTGCCAGGTCCCCGTGAAGATACTGGATATTGCGTTGAAGTGCGCCGTTACGCCCTCGTTCCGGACTTCGGCGAACAGGAGCGCTCGGCGCAACATTTCGCCCGACAAATAGGGGATATTTTCGATGCCCTCAGGTGAAAAAGTTTCTGCGCGACGAACCCCACCGAAAATCACCACCACCACCCGCTGGCCGGAACCAGCCGAGCCGTGTTTTCCTCCCCCCGCGCCGCTGGTCCTTGGCAAACCCATGCCCACGAGTAGGGCCGTAGCAGCATTCAGGAAATCGCGGCGGGACAGAACTTCATTCCGTTTCGAATTGCTGCAAACGGCGGGAGAGAGACGGTGCTCTGGCACTCCCGTATTTTTTCGATCCTCAGCTGAATGTGCAGTGATTCCAATCACATTGGTACGACGAGGATTCGAGCGCAAGGTTTTGCGGTGTTTCCTGAAACTCCTCATGATCCGGAGTTGTGGCCAACGCCCGGCTTACAGCATTGACACTTCGTGACTAGCAGCAGAGCGACTCTTGGATCTCGCAGCTGACCTCAAACGCAGCGCACGATAACGGTATCCTTCTTTGCTGCAAACGCCAATTGGACATAGGATAGAGAACGAACATGGCGAAACGGCGCAGCGGCACCCATCTAATTGCGGACATCGCCAAGGTGTCGAGGGGCACCGTTGACCGTGCCCTGCACGGACGCGGAGGCATCAATGAAGCAACCCGCGAACGTATTTTGCAGATAGCCCGGCAAATTGGCTACAAGCCGAACCTTGCCGCTCGTGCGCTCTCGGCCAACAGGGCATCGGCGAGAATCGGAGTATGCATTCCTCGCGAGATTCACTTCTTCTATGACCAACTATGGAGTGGAGTCTTGGAAGAAGCAGAGCGTGTTTCGCAGTTTGGAGTTGAATTCATCAATCGCCCTATTCAGAACCTTGGGGAGGGAGACACCGAGGCTTTCCGGGAGCTCATGGCGAGCGAAGTTGATGGAATTATTCTCACCGCCGGCAATCCCAGAAATTTAAAACCGTTGATCAATAAGGCCGAGAGCAAGGGTATTCGTGTGGTTTGTGTGGACACGGATGCTTCTGAAAGTCGGCGGTCCAGTGTCGTCTACGTCGAACCTTATCTCAGCGGGTGCGTGGCGGGCGAGTTGCTTGGGAAGCTTGTTCCGTCAGGCTCGAAAGCGGCTGTCGTCGCCGGAATGCTCATGGCGGAAGATCACCGCAAGAAGGCGGAGGGGTTTTCGGAAACTTTCCCGAAACACTGCCAGGGTGGCCACATCGCAGCCGTGATCGAAGGTCACGAAGACGAAGAAGAGAGCTACCAAAAAACTCTCGACTTGTTGCGGCGCATTCCTGAGCTTGCGGGAATTTACGTCAATACGGTGAACTGCCTGCCTGTGTGCCGCGCTCTTGATGCAGCGGACGTTCAGGGAAGAGTGAAGTTAATTACGAGCGACCTTTTTCTGGAAATGTCTCCCTACTTCAAGAAGGGTACAATTGCTGCGTCCATCTACCACCAACCTCACCGGCAGGGACAAATCGCCGTCCGACTCATGGCGGATAACCTGATCTCAAAAGTCGAATTCCCCCCCAGAGTCCTTCTTAGCCCAGCTGTGGTGATGCTATCTAATCTCTACCTTTTCAGAGAGACGCGGCTCGGCGAGTCAACGCCTACCGACAGTTCAGGCACGGGTTCGCTGGCTCCGAGCGATATAAGAACGCGATATTGAGCCGTGTCTTCCCGCTCACCAGGTGGTTCCCCAATTTGTGATTCCGCCGCCATCAACTACTCAGCCTGCAAGACCTCTCGCTTCGAAAACCCGGCATTGCACTCCGCCCGGTTTGGGCCACTCCCTCGCGCACCACTCGCCTTCTCAGCACAGATTGCAACCGACGCCAAAAAAGCTTGACAAGTAAGCCAAGCGGGGCGCATCGTGCACGTGCACGTATCGAGGATTACGCTACTGCACATTGCGCTGGAAGCGATCTTGCAACCCAGACTTCAACTGTGACGGCAGTCCAGTTGTGGCTGTGACAGCTTAATGGTCCAAGCCAGAAACGCCTGCCGGACATGGCTCCGGGCCTCACGACGCTCAATTCTGAGTCGATCAGGCCGAAGCGGGAAATCGGGTCCGGTCCAGGAATTATTCGAGGTATTTGGATCTGAATCAGGTTGAGAAACCGGGTTGTCTGTCGCAGCCGTGCCGAACCTTCGCCTTCTTGATGCGGAACTACTCAGGAACGAGACGCGGCACAGCGTCCACGGAGGATGAAATGCAAAATCATGCTTGCGCATTTGTATTGCTCATCTGCACGCTTGCAGTACCAGCCGTTGCGCAGCGGCGAGTGCCCAACGATCTCAGCGGCGTCAGGGGATTCAATTACGAGGCAGCCGAAAACATGGGACAGCTTTGGCTGCAATATGATCCTGCCGTTACCGAGCGTGACTTGGACTACGCCAAGCGGCTTAAATTGAACCAGGCTCGGGTGTTCGTTCCCTACGACGCGTGGGAGAGAGACAAGGTGACGCTCCGAAAGAACCTCCTCCACCTTGTGCGCGCCGCGCACGAACGCGGCATCGGCATAATGCCTACCATGCAATACAAGTCTGACGAATGGAAAGACAAGACTGCGTGGGCCAACTCGCGAGAGTTTGTCAGCGATCTTGTTGCCACGATCGGGAAAGAACCCGGTGTTGAAATCTGGGACGTGGAGAACGAGCCCGAATGTTGCAAACTGCCTCCCTCGGCGGATGATCGCCTGCACATGGAACACGCCATGTACATGGCCAAAGTGTTCCACGAACTCGATCCGGTCACCCCGGTCACGATAGGTGCGACGTTTGCCGAAAACATGATCGAAATGGGTGACGCTGTAGACGTGCTCTCATTTCATGACTACAGCCCCACGCGCGCGCAGATTCGTTCCAGTATCCAGAAAGCGCGAGAATTCGCCGCCAAAACCGGGAAGCCGCTGGTCGCTACTGAGATCGGCTGCGTCGCCCGCGCGAATCCTTACGACATTGCGCTTGAGGAGCACATGCAGGCCCATGTTGGATGGTACATCTGGGAACTCATGATCACAGGCTACTGGGGCACGGTGCATGGCGTGTTCTATCCGGACGGCACGGTTCGCGATCCGTCTGTCGCTGCTGCCATGCTCGGTTTTTTTCGAAATCGCGGAAGGAACACTGTGGAAGAGGTGCCCGACCGCGAAAACCACGTTACCGAAGCGGTCATGAAAAATAAACGATGGCTGGCAGATCCAAACCCAGATTGGAAAACAGGGTTGGATCTGGCCGAAGTCTCGGCCAATCTTCTTGAGGCTGCTCAATTGGTTCCCATGCGCGATCTGCCCACCCGGCAAGTGGATCTCTTGCGCGCCAGCCGGCCAGATATTGCGTCCCTCCGCGCGATCCTGGAGAAATTCACATCAAGTCTTGAGCCTTATCAGCTGCCACCTGGCGATCCACGCCGGTCGTGACCGCCCGGATTCATCAAGTGAGCCGGTACGGCACCTCAATCCAGACGTATGGCTACGAAGCGGCGCGACGGTGTTCGCCTGCTCAGCCCCGACTTTCAACAGGCGCAAAAAAAGCTGTTGTTAGCAAGTGAAAATGTCCGGTTTTCTTAGCACGTGACCTGTCCGGTTTGGGTGAAACGACCCGCCGCCGTCGGAGCTGTGGGAAAGTGGGAATCCCGCGGTTTTTGCGGGATTTCCAAGCGAGGTGGGAAAGTCGGCTTTATGACTTTTCCACCTCGCGTCTTTTCCACAGCCCGTCCGCGTCGGCATTTTCGCAGCCAGTCGAGCTGTGCCTTGTGCCGCGTAGCGCCCCAGCAAGTGCGGTCCATGGGTGACGCTCAGAGCGCCGTCGAGATGCTGGTGCACCATCACCTGGCAGCCCGCCAGGGTGGCGCGCCAGCCCACCCGCTCCATTTGCAATGACAGATTCTGAAAGCTCACCGTGTTGTCGCGGTTCACCGTGCGCTCGAACTGCAGCGCAAATACCAAGTCCAGATCCCGCCTGCGGCAGGCCAGAAAGGCGTTTCCCCGCTGCGCCGGCCGCACCTGAAAACGCCGGTTGAACTCCGCCATGTATTGTTGACGCAGAAACACATTGGCGGCTTCCAGGTTGGCGATCTGGTGCAACCGCAACTCCTGCGGCAGCCGTCCTTGCCAGGTCGAGAAGTTGCGTTCGCTGCGGCCACGCGCTTGCGGCGAGTAGGCCGGAATCATCCGAATGCCCAGCTCGCGCAACGCCCGTCCCACCTGCGTGAGACGGTGCGGATCGACCTTGCCGCCCACCTTCGGCGTCAGCCAGAAATGGCTGCCGCGGTCGCTGTACAAGGCGCAGAACACGCCTTTGCGCTCGATCACTTCGCGCAAAGCCGCCATCACCGTCAGGGTCGATTCCTCTTCCACCAGTTGCGCGTAATAGATCTCGCTGGTCGCGTCATCCAGAATCACAATCAGGTCGTACCAGCGCTCGTCCTGAAACCACTGATGCCGGCTGCCGTCGATATGCAACAGCATGCCCGGCAACGGCCGCCGCTCCCGCCGTTTGCGATGCACTCCGCGCTTGCGTCCCCGCCCCACCAGGCCCGCTCCTTGCAGCACGCCTTTGACCCAGCTGTAGCTGAGCTCGATCTGGTGCTCGCTGGCCAGCTTCTCGTGAAAATGCGACAGGTTCAGATCGAAATACTTCTCCCGATAGAGCTGCAACACCCGCTCCACCACGCCCACCGGAACCCGCTTCGGCGAAGGCTTGCCTCGTCTCCGGTCAAACAGCCCCCGAAAACCGCCTTCCTCGTACCGCTCTCGCCAGCGCCTCATATGCCGATCGCTGATGCCGATAATCTCTGCCGCCTGATACCACGTGATCTTCTTCGCCATCGCCTGCAAAATTACTTCTTGTACTTTCATCGCCCGCTCCATCGCGGCCTTCGGGTAGTAGTCCATGCTCTGCATGGTCTCCTACCCTCGCCGCCCGCAAAGCGGACAACTCACGTGCTAATTCGACCGGACATATCATGTGCTAACGACACAGGCGCAAAAAAAGCTTGACAAGGGAACCCGTCTAGGCGCATCGTGCACGTGCACGGTTAGTTAGTTCACGTGCACGCATCAGGAATCGTTCACGTGCGCGTGCTCCTAAGCAAAACTCGGGTTGCGAGCCGTGTGATCGACGTTTACGGAACCTCGAATGGCCCGCAAATTCCGATCCAAAGCCGCTCGGCACAGATCTCTCGGAAACATATTGCAGGCGCCGTCTTTAGAGAGGAGCAAGATCATGTGGATTCTGAATTCTTGGTGTCACAAATCGGCAGCAGCTATGCTGCTCTTCGTGGGCTTGCTGGTACCCGCAACTGCCCAGGTCGACATGGGCTCGATATCAGGCGTGATCCGTGACCCATCCGGCGCAGGAATACCTAATGCGAAGGTCATGCTGACGAACGAGGATACGAACATCTCCGCCTCTACGACGGCAGGATCAGAGGGGCGGTATACGTTCTCGCCGGTAAAGGCCGGGCGCTACTCCGTGTCAGCATCTGCGACTGGGTTTCGGACGGTCAAGCAAAACAACGTCACTCTTGACGTGCAGCAGAAGCTTGAGGTGGACATCTCGCTGACCATTGGACAGGCGACAGAAACGGTCATCGTCGATGCGGCGCCGCCTTTGCTTCAGACTCTGGACGCGTCTGTGGGCCAGGTCGTTGAGGAGAAGGCCATCAATGACCTGCCGCTAAACGGCCGCAACTTTACCTTCCTCGCACAACTCTCGGCTGGTGTCACTCAGGGCCAGCAGGATACGCGCGGCTTGGGCGGCAGCGGAAGCTTTGCGGCAAATGGATTACGCCCCGCGCAGAACAACTATTTGCTTGACGGCATCGACAACAACACCAACCTCGTAGATTTTCTCAATGGTACTGCCTATTCCGCAAAGCCACCGGTGGATGCGATTCAGGAGTTCAAAGTCGAGACGAACAACTACAGCGCGGAATCTGGCCGGTCGGCGGCTGCGGTACTGAATGCCACCCTCAAGTCGGGAACAAATGCGTTCCATGGCGCTGTGTGGGAGTTTTTGCGCAACGATAAATTCGACGCGGCGAACTATTTTGAGCATGGGCTCAAAAAGGGCGAATTCCGCCAGAACCAGTTTGGTGCCACCTTTGGCGGCCCGATCCGCCGCAATAAGACATTCTTCTTCATGGATTACGAAGGCACACGCATTCGCCAGGCCAACCCCTACACGAGTACGGTGCCCACTGCATTGGAGCGCAGCAGCGGTTATACAAACCTCTCCGAATTGCTCAGCCAGGGACCTGATCCGACTAGTTGTATGCAGAACCCAAGCCAATCAGGCTGTGTCATGGATGCCTTAGGGCGGGGTTACACGCTTGGACAGGTGTTCGACCCTTCTACGACGCGTGACGGCGGGTCCGGTTTTGTGAGAGATCCATTTGCGGGAAATATACTCCCTGCAAACCGGCTGGATGCGAACGCGATCAAACTCCTCAATCTCTTTCCGGCTCCGAACCACCCAGGCCTGTTCACTAACTACACGTCGAACCCAGTAATCAACAACGACACCGATCAGTTCGACGTACGCGTCGATCACAACATCAGTTCGAAAGACAGTGCTTTTGGGCGCCTCAGTTATATGAGAAATCCGGAGATCATTCCAGGACCTTTTGAGGGCATTGCGGATGGCGGCGCCTTCTATGCCGGGAATCAGAACACAAGATCCTGGAACTCGGCGCTCAGCGAAACGCACACATTTTCACCGACATTTGTGAATGAGTTCCGGCTGGGATACAACCATCTGAGCGTCTCGCGTGTTCAGCCCAACGCCAACACCCAGGGAATCCCAGAGCAATTCGGCATCCAAGGCGTACCGCAAGGCAATTCGAATGGCGGGCTGGGTTCCATCTACTTCGCAGGTCTTAACTCCCTGGGCAGCAGCCAATACTTGCCTTCGATCGAACTGAGCACCACGTCACAGATTACGGACAACGTGACCAAGACGCTGGGACGGCAGACTCTGAAGGCGGGATTCCAATGGCAGCGCCTGGGTTTCTCCATTCTGCAGCCGATCGCAGCCCGGGGAACGTGGGCTTTCAACGGTCTGTATACAGAAGTCCCGACCACGAACGGAGGCAACACGGGCCTTGCCCAGATGCTTCTTACGCCGATTCCAGGAACGGTGCCCGGTGCCTTTGATTACGTGGGAGGAGCTGATTCGGTAAGCGCTTCTAACATCGCCAATACCTCAATGCAGCGCCGATACTACGCAGGCTACTTCCAGGATGATTTGAGAGTGAATTCCAAGCTGACACTGAACTTGGGCCTGCGGTATGAATACTTCAGCCAGTTGAAAGAGAACTACGGAGCCCAATCGAACTTCCTCATTCCCGGGGCAAACGGGAGCGCTCGACGTTCCTGCTAACCCAAAAACGCTGCAATACTCCATTGTCTCCGGCTTTCACCGCTGCTGCGGCAACGGATGGCATTGATATCACCTGTTCCAGCCAGCCGGGTCTGGGCGTGTCGCAGAAGAAAAACTTCTCGCCGCGATTCGGATTCGCCTATCAAATCGCTCCCAAGTTGGTGGTGCGAGGCGGATACGGGATCTTCTTCGGCGGTTTCGAAAATTCCGTGATCGAGACCTATGTGGACTTTCCTTTCCAATACACGCTGAGCAAGAGCTATCAAGTGCCCAATGCGCCGGTTACGTTCGACAACGGCTCCATTGGCACACTTGAGACAGGAACCACCGGCCTTCCTCTGACTCCGGGCGCTGTTCAACCGGGAGCAGTCTCCTTCACGGGCGAGGACTACCACGTGAAGACTCCGTACACCCAGGGATACAACCTCACAGTGCAGTACGAGTTAAGCCACAACGATACAGTGCAATTGGGTTACGTCGGGAATACGGTCCATCACATGGGCACCTACGTCAACCCGAATACTCCCCGGGAGATCCTGCCGCCAACAGGACTGAATGCCCTGTTCGTATTCTCCCTATCCTGATTTTTCTTCGTACATGGTCTATTCCACTTTTTCAGGCAATAGCCACTACAATTCTCTCCAAGCCAACTACGAACGACGGATCGGCCGCGGCTTGAGTGTTCTCGGGAATTTCACTTGGGCCAGTTGTCATGGGCGATGCCGTGGACGTTCTGAATCCAACGGCTTTGAACGGCTACCGCGCTCCATTCCTGCCGCATTTTGGCATACACGGGGACTTCGGACGTTGCGATTTCGACATTAACAAAGTATTCCATTTCAGCGGGATGTATGAACTGCCCTTCGGGCATGGCCGGCATTTCCTGGGCGGCAGCAGCGGTTTGCTCAACGCGATCGCGGGCGGCTGGGACATCAACTGGATCCTGACGCTCCAGGATGGCCAACCCGGTACAGTCCCGTGCGCCATCCCGACGACTTCAGGGTTCGGCTGCTATGCCTTGAGAGTTCCTGGCGTGGATCTGTATGCCGGAAAGCACAATCAGGACCAGTGGATGAACCCGGCAGCTTTCGCAACGCCTCCCGTGGCGACGGCCATTGGGCAAACCGACTACAGCCCCTTGGGCGGTGGACCGGCCCAGTTCCGTGGGCCGGGTTTTCATCGCATGGACTTCTCGCTTTTCAAGCAGTTCTCGTTGAACGAACGTTTCCGGATGGAGTTTCGCTCCGAATTCTTCAACCTGACCAATCATCCGAACTTCTCGAATCCGGGATTCAGTATTAACGGAGTGCCTGCGGCCCCCGGTTCGCTGAATTACAACAGTCCGACCCAGTTTGGAGCCATCAATTCGACACGCGATGGACAAAACGACCAGCGCGAAATTCAATTCGCGCTGAAGCTTTACTTCTGAGGCTGGAGGCTCGTCGGCTGCGCCTGCACGAGCAGAAGAGCACTCGATCAATGCCCCTGCATAGTTTCGACGGATTACACGTGGGAGTAACCAGCGACTCGTCAGCAACCGCGGGCGACATTAACTCTGGCCGACGCATATCGGAATTCTCGTGTGCTCCGAGAGGGAGAAGAACATGTTCCGCGTGATTTGGGCAGTATCGTCACTACTGTGCCTATTCGTCTCGCCTGCTGTTAGTGCGGCGGACGCTCCGGGCAAACTGGAGTTGTCGAGCAACTGGAAATTGTCTGCTGCGAAAGACGCTGGAGCAGAAGGTTCAGCGATCTCCACGTCCGATTACCCGGACCAGGCGTGGCACCCGATCCGCCGCATGCCTGCAACTGTTCTCGAGATCCTGCAAGAGGATGGTGTCTACCCAAACCTGTATTTCGGCAAGAACCTGCTGGAGAACGTCCCGCAGGATTTGTACAAGCAAGACTGGTGGTATCGGACCGTATTTACCGCACCGGCTGGTTACTCCGCCTACGCGCTGGAATTCCCGGGAATCAACTACCGCGCGGAAATCTGGCTCAACGGACAGAAGGTGGCCGACAACAAGCAGATCGTCGGGATGTATGCCGCGCACGAACTCAATGTCACGGAGTGGATCAAGCCAGGCGGGCCGAATGTGCTGGCTGTCAAAGTGACGCCCGAGCAACTGGTTCAAGACGTTGACGGCGTGGAACTGGCAGACAGTTGGTTCGATTGGATCAACTGGAAATACCTGGGATACAAAGGCAAGTACACGAAGAAACATCAATTCGATGCTTCCTTTGTGCCGGACCGAAACGCGGGCATCTGGAAACCGGTCTACCTGAAAACCACAGGTGAGGTCGCGCTCGAAAACCCAATCGTCAACTCTGAACTGTCTCTGCCAAAAGCCATCGCGCGGCTTACGGTTTATGCGACGTTGCACAACTTTGCCGCGCAAGCCGTCACCGGCACTCTGAAGGGAACAATTTCTCGGCAAGGCAAGCCTGGCATCGAAGTCGAACAGAAGCTCACCCTTGCGGCCGGCGAGACTCGCGAGGTCGCCCTTGATCCAGAAAAATACCCCAGCCTTATCGTCAGCAATCCCGACCTCTGGTGGCCGTACACCATGGGTCAGCCCTCCCTCTACGACCTCAGTCTGGAATTTGTGCAGGATCAAAAAGTCTCCGACCGCTCTCACACTCGCTTCGGTATTCGCAGCATCACCCAACACCGCGATCACGACGAAGAATTTCCCGACAAGGGCAAGGGCGGAAATTTCTATCTCCAGGTCAACGGTCGAGACTTCCTTCTGCGCGGCGCCGATTACACACCGGACTTGCTGTATCGGTACGATCCTGACCGCGAAGCCGAAATCCTGCGCTATGTGAAAGACCTTGGGATGAACATGCTGCGCTGGGAATCGAAGATCTCCAGTGAGCACATTGTCGAGCTCGCCGACGAAGAGGGCATACCTCTGATGTTCGGCTGGATGTGCTGCAATCAATGGGAGAAATGGGAGCAGTGGAGCGATGAGGATCATTGCGTTGCGTCGCAGAGTCTTCGTTCGCAGGCCCTCATGCTCCGACCTCATGCTTCGGTGTTCATCTGGGCCAACGGAAGCGATGGCCTGCCACCCGAGCCGGTTCGCAACGAATATCACAAGATCCTCTCAGAGTTGCATTGGCAAAACGCGATCGTGGATACCGTTTCATCTTTCGCCAAGGATGCCAAAGGCGAACGCATATGGGACGGCATCATCATGGAAGGCCCATACAGTTGGCGCTCGCCCACGTACTGGTTCAGTGGGAAATACCCTCCATCTCGAGGGTCGGCCGCGGAGCAGGGAGACAATGAGAGTATCCCCACCTTGGAGAGCTTGAAGAAATTCATTCCCCCTGACAAGCTTTGGCCGATCAACGACACATGGTTTTTCCATGCCGGAGCCATCGACGGTACGAATGTGCTGTTGAATGTGCAGCGCACGGTGAACCGTCGCTACGGGCCTTCCAGTAATGTCGAGGAGTTCGTGCGCAAGGCGCAACTGTCGCATTACGAGAGCACCCGCGCGCAATTCGAAACCTTTGCTGCCAGCGGCTGGGCCAATCACAAGATGACCCTCTACTGGATGTTAAATAGCCACTGGCCTTCCTTCTATGGCCACATCATTGACTATTATCTGAGTCCCGGCGGCGCGTACTACGGCGCAAAGAAGGGGCTGCGTCCCTTGTCTGTGGTCTTCGATGCCTACGCAATGGGCGATCACAGCCAGGGCAAGATCGTGGTTTTCAACCAGAGTCCTGCCGACGTAAAGGATCTGCGTGTACGCGTGCGTGTTTACGATCTGAATGGCAAGGTTCTCGACGACCGCTCCGCCAATGGCGTCCAGGTTCCGTTCAATGGCACAACTCAGGTGATGGCCCTGCCTCGCTATCCCCAAAGTGCTCCGGTGTTCTTTGTACGTTGCCAATTGTCTGATAGCGCCGGATCGCTGGTGGGAGAGAACACCTACTGGCAGTCGCAAAAAGACGATGACATGGGAGACCGGAAAAACGACTCCGCGTTCGACCTTAAGCAGGACAGTTGGGCGGACATGACGGCCCTGAACACGATGGCTCCGGTGCAACTGGAACTGAGCGCTCACCAGAACACGACCGAGAGTGGAACGCAGGTCGCTATCCGGCTGCATAATCCGTCCGAAGGCATCGCTTTCTTCGAACGGGCGGCCGTCTCCGATTCAGAGAACGGCGGGGAAATCCTCCCCATCCGTTACGACGATAACTACATCACCGTGTATCCCGGCGAGACTGCTGAGATCCACGCGACCCTGTCGAAGTCGGCAGAACCGCGATGGGTCCGGCTGGAAGGATACAACACGCCCGCGAGTTCGGCTCAGATCCAATAGAACTTGGGAGCGACGGTGCTGTGACCAGTATGCGAACAGGAATATTCGAGAGTTGATTGAGCTTTAATATGGACGAAAAGAAATCGTGTTTGGCCTCATCCTATTATGTGAGCAGCAGAGAACTTCAGCGCTGGTGCGCGATCCCCGCAGCCAACTTACCCGGACATCCAGAGTTGCGTGTGCGCTACCGGCAGGTGGCTGACTCAAAAGAGTTGGGCAACTTGATGGCGCGGGATCTGGTCGGAGTTATCGACGAAAACAACAAGCAGGAGCGGCCGACGCGCGCCATTATTCCTTGCGGACCTACTTGTTGGTACGAACCCTTTCGGACCCTGGTCAATTCCAGGGCCGTGTCCCTGAAACATTTGAGCGTATTTCACGTGGACGAGTGTCTCGATTGGCAGGGAAAACCACTTCCATCAGGTCATCCTTACAACTTCAAAACCTTTATGGAGCGTAATTTCTACGGGGGCATCCGCCCGGAACTCGCAGTACCAGAGGGTCAACGTTATTGGCTATTGCCGGCCACTATAGAACAAGTGCGGGCCGCGATCGACCGCGCACCCGTCGACATTACAGTCGGGGGTTGGGGGCAGGATGGACACGTCGCTTACAACCAGGCCCGCCGCCACCCATTTCATCATGCGACGTTGGAGGAGATCGCAAACTGCACGATCCGCATTCAGGAAAACAACGTTGACACGATCATCGCTCTCGCCCAGCGGACGTTCGGCGCGGCCTACCAGTTTGTTCCTCCCATGTCTGTCACGTTGGGAATGCGGGAGTGCCTATCTGCCAGGAAAGTTCGCGTGTACAGCGATACGGGCGCCTGGAAACAAACGGCATTGCGCGTCGCTTTGTTCAGCGCGCCGACCCCCGAATATCCAATGACATTATTGCAGACGCATCCTGACGCAATCATCACATCAACACTGGACACGGCTCACCATCCCATCAGCGAAAACCCCGAATGGGAGTTGTTCTAAACCGATGCTCGCCCTGCGCGCAAATACAGAACGCGGATTTAGATGTGCCATCGGGATCGGCGGCATTGGAGCAGGCATCGTCTATGCGCTTCAAGGCGACCACGAGCTCGGCCGTAACGAAAGCAGGTTAGGCGAATTACTCGATTCGCGGGACTACTGCAAACTGCACATCGCCCTTCACTACATTGCCCGGCTTATGGGCTCTCGCAGGGAGCCAGGTTCCTTTCAGGTATGGCCGGTCGGGGTGGTGGGCAGCGATGCGGCGGGAAGCCAGATCCTCAAGGAAATGAGCGCTGCCGGCATGGACACGCGGTTTGTGCGGACTCATCCCGCATTGAGAACTCCCTTCAGCATTTGCTTTATGTATCCCGACGGCTCGGGTGGAAACATCACCAGCAGTAACTCAGCTGCTGCGGCATTGTCAGTCGATGATCTAAGAGCAGCTGCACCTTACATGAAAGCTGCAGGGGCACGGGGCGTCGCGCTCTGTGCTCCAGAGGTTCCATTGCCATTGCGGCGGGATTTCCTGAAACTGGCATCGGATTGCGGCAATTATCGCGTATGCTCCTTCGTGCTAGGGGAGATCGAAGAAGCCCGAAAGATGGGATTGATCAACCTCGCAGATCTTTTGGCGTTGAACGAGGAGGAGGCGTCGGCTCTCCTTGGTGATGGTCCGGGTCATATTCTTGAGGAGAGCCTGTTGGTGCAGCGCTCTGCCGCACTGACGCTGACTCTGCCGCGACTGCGCGTTATCGTTAGTGCGGGGCGGAGAGGAGCGTACGGCTTCGAGGGCGGGCGTTCGCAATACTGCCCAGCGCCGGTGGTTCAGCCGATATCTACGGCTGGTGCCGGAGATGCGCTCCTCGCGGGGGTTCTCTGTGGTTTGGCGGCTGGCATCCCGTTTGTCATCCCCAATGAATGCGGCACTGGTTCATTTTCGGGCCGAACGCTACGGACAGCACTGGACCTCGGCGTCTTGAATGGCAGTTTCAGTGTTACTTCGCCCCACACGATCCACCCTGATGCGGCCATGGAGAAGCTTCTCGCCTTCGCGGAATCGCACGGAGCCTCTTTTTCCGAGTCGCTTTGCTCTGTGTGCCATGAATTCGAACCGAGCTTTCGTGAGAGTGTTCCGAATGTTCCATAGGCCGCTGCCGAAACCGAGCTCATGTCCACACCCTTAGCAGAAACGGCCACACCGCAGCTTCGTCGTGCATTGGGTCTCTGGGATCTGATTCTCTATGGGCTCATCGTGATCCAACCAACCGCGCCCATGCCGGTGTACGGAGTGATGAGCACGCGTTCTCACGGTTACGCGGTCCTCACAGTTCTGCTCGCCATGGTCGCCATGCTGTTTACCGCTATCAGTTACGGAAGAATGGCATCGGCTTATCCCAGCGCCGGCTCCGCGTTCACCTATGTAGGTCGCGAAATTCATCCAGCGCTGGGTTACATCACCGGATGGAGCATGGTTATGGACTATGTGCTCAATCCGCTTATCTGCACCATCCTCTGCAGCAAGTTCGCGATGAACTTCTTTCCGGAGATCCCATACGCCGCTTGGGTGATCTCGTTCGTCGCTCTGTTCACATTCTTGAATATGCAAGGCATTCAGACTTCGGCGCGAATCAACTCCACTCTAGTTGCCGTGATGGGCGTTGTCATTCTGCTTTTCCTGGCGGCCGCGGCTCGCTACATTCATGCAACACCTCATGACGGAATCGGCTATTTTACCCGCCCGTTTTTCGATCCGAAGACCTTCTCGGTCCGAGCCATCATGGGCGGGACCTCGCTGGCCGTGTTGACTTACATTGGTTTCGACGGCATCTCAACTTTGTCCGAAGAGGCCAAGAATCCCCGCCGCAACATTCTCCTTGCTACCGTTTTCGTGTGTCTACTGACTGGATTGTTGGCATCCATCCAGGTCTATGCGGCCCAACTGATCTGGCCCGGGGCGCAGAATTTTCCCGACGTGGACACGGCTTTCGTTTTCGTTGCGGCAAGAGCTGGCGGCCGCTGGCTCTTCTTGCTCATCAACGTGACGCTTCTGGTGGCGACGGTCGGTTCGGCACTAGGGGCGCAGTTGGGTGCAGCACGCCTGCTCTATGGCATGGGACGGAGCAGCGCCTTGCCGCGCCGTTTCTTTGGGGCGATCGAGCCCAGGAAGCGCATTCCGCGAAACAACGTGCTGCTGGTGGGCGCAGTTGCACTGATCGGTGCGATGGTTTTGAGTTTTGAGCGCGGCGTTGAATTGCTGAATTTCGGCGCGTTGCTCGCATTTATCGGGGTCAACGCCGCGGCGCTGGTGCGCTTCTATTTTCGCGAAGCCCGTAAGCGCTGGTTCAACCTCGTTTCGCCCGTGCTGGGTTTTCTTGTCTGCATGCTGTTGTGGCTGAGCCTGAGTTGGCGCGCCAAAGTTTTGGGAATTGTATGGATGATGATTGGCTTAGCTTACGGTGCTTACAACACGCGTGGATTCAGAAGGGAACTCGTGAATTTCGAAATTCCCGATATAGATGGCCGAGCCGAGGCGGTCGCAGTCGATTAAATCGAACTTGGAACGACAATGTGCTTAGCAAATGTCGCACCCACACTGGTTCCAAAGGCAGTGTGGTTCAAGTCCGATGCGAAACGAGGATTTCAAGAGAGGTAGCAATGGTCAGGAAAAGATTGTCTCTTCTGCTGTCATCACTGGTTCAAAGATGGGCGACCGTAGTTGGCGATACTGTCAGGATTGAAGCAATCCAGTTGTGCCATGCCGCGGCAGTTGGTTCCGTCCAACGCTGCACTATCGGTATCTCCGTTCTGTTCCTGAGCTCTTTCCTCTGGACGACTCCGGCGAGGGCACAGCTGTGGGAAGTTCCGCCGCTGCCACCCGTCACGTATGCGCAATCTGCGGACGGCATCAACGCGACAATAGGTAACGAGAATCTTCACATTTCCGTGTGCCGTCCCGATGTAATTCACATCGTCGCGACGCTCGAACCGTCCATCAGCGCGAGAGGGAACCCGCCATGGATGCTCGACGTAATGGAGTCGTGTCCAGGCGCAACGTTCGACGTGTCGCGGCAAGCCGATACAGTGCTCCTTACCACCGACACTCTCAAGGTGGAACTTTCTCTTAAATGGGGAAGCATACAGTTCATTAGCCGCGGAAACGATACCGTGTTGCGAGAGCGGACTTCAATTCCCCGCTCGTATGACCCCGTCGACTTGAATGGCGAAAAGACCTTTCACATTGAAGACAGGTTTTCGCCGAATTTTGATGAGGGCTTTTACGGGCTGGGTCAGCACCAAAGCGGAATGTTCAACTACCGCGGAGCGACGGTAAAGCTCGCGCAGAATAATACCGACGTCGCGATTCCGTTGCTTTTGTCGAGCAAAGGCTATGGGTTGATGTGGAACAGCGCGTCGCTGACGTATGTTGACAACCGCTTTCCGCTTGAATTGAACATCGACTCATTAGCTGGCCATTCCATCGACTACTACTTCATTTACGGTCCCGAGCTGGACCAGATCGTCCATGAATACCGAAGCCTTACGGGGCATACGCCCCTGCTTCCCAAGTGGGCCTACGGATTTTTCCAGTCAAAGGACCGATACGTCTCGCAGAGTGAGGTTTTGGGAATTGCAGATCACTACCGCAAAGAGCACATCCCGCTCGATGCGATCGTCCAGGACTGGTATTGGTGGAAGACAGAAGGAGACCCGATCTTCAACTCGAACTTCACTGATGTCCTAGGCGAATTGAGTCGCCTGCATGATGAGCACATCCACACCATGCTCTCGGTCTGGGGACTGTTTGATACGAAGGCAGAGAACTACAAGGGACTTGGAGCGCAGCATTTTCTCGTGCCCGATGCTCATGTCTACGATGCCACAAACCCGAAAGCGCGCGACTTCTATTGGAATAACCTGGTCAGCAAGCTGTTCGCGCAGGGCTGGGATGCATTCTGGCTCGATAGCGCAGAGCCCGAAGAATATTGGCCCCACATGGGAGATGCAATTCTCCAGAACAAGCAGATTGCGATCGGCAACGGCGCAGAGTATACGAATGTATTCCCGTTCATGCACACCACAGGAATCCAGCAGCACTGGAAGGCAACTACAGATCGCAAACGCGTATTCCTTTTGACAAGATCAGCGTTCCTCGGTCAGCAGCGGGTCGGCGCGACCGTGTGGTCGGGAGATGTCTATGGCTCGTATTGGGGCTTAATGCACCAAGTCGCGGCCGGGCTGAATTTTGCCCTCTCAGGATATCCCTACTGGACAACCGACATCGGTGGGTACTGGCCACCTCACGATAAACCTCTTGACGATCCGAAATTTCAAGAGCTCTACGCGCGCTGGTTCGAGTACGGAGTCTTCTGCCCGATCTTCCGCACCCACGGACATAGGCCGGAAAACGAGATTTGGGCATTCGACAAAGTCGAACCCATCCTGATCAAGTTCGACAAGCTCCGGTACCACCTGATGCCATACATTTACTCGCTGGCCTGGCGGGTCACGAGTGAAGACTACAGCATCCAGCGCCCACTCGTTATGGATTGGCGCACGGATCCAAGAGTTCGTGACATTGGCGACGAGTTCATGTTTGGACCCTCCATTCTCGTTGCTCCTGTGCTTCAAGGAGACGCGAGTCACAGGACCCTGTATCTGCCCGATTCTCCTGCTTGGTACGATTTTTGGACGGGAGCAGGCGCACAAGGGTAATCGTGAGATCGAAGCGGACGCCCCTCTGGATCGTATTCCGCTCTTCGTGCGTGCTGGTTCAATTCTTCCTCTGGGTCCGGAAATTGAATATGCCGACGAGAAGCCAGCAGGACCGATCGAACTGCGGATCTATCCGGGAGCGGACGGCGCCTTCACGCTATATCAGGACGCAGGCGATAGCTACGACTATGAGAAAGGAGCTCACTCTCTCATTCCTCTGCATTGGTCTCATGCCAACCGGACTCTCACGATTGGAGACCGAGAAGGACAATATCCCGGAATGCTGGCAAGCATTCAGATGAATATTGTCTGGGTGTCCAACGAGCACGGTGCGGGACCGGACCCCGTAGCCAGCCCTGACAAAACCATTGAATACACGGGAAAAGCAGTTTCTGTGCAAGCGCCCTGAACTTTTGATCCGACCAACTCTTGGAAAGCTGTCTTCGATGGATTGAATCTGGAGGTCCAAGGACGTGCAGGAGCTTACTGGAGTCAGCACAGTGAAAACCGAAGAAGTAGAACACCATCTATGGAAGAAGGCATTCAAAATTTACAATGACACGGTGCAGTTGCTGGTTCTGACGGAAGTCGGCCCCCGTATTCTCTTCTTTGGGTTTGTTGGGAGAGGAGAACGAGTTCCACGAGATTCCCGAGCATTCCGGAAAACGCGGGGATCAGACATTTAGAGTTTATGGAGGCCATCGTCTCTGGGTATCCCCGGAGATCGCGCGCACGTACTATCCCGACAATCTTCCGGTTGCGGTAAAGAGACAGCGACGATGCTTTTGTTTTTACCGCTCCTCCCGAATCCATGCCTCCGGGCACAGGCTTGCAAAAGGAGATCAAGATCAAACTGGCGGGAACTGGAGCACAGGTCACGGTCACACACCGCATCCGAAACATTGGGCGAGAGCCCACCGAGATGGCTCCATGGGCACTGTCAGTAATGGCTGGTGGCGGGAAGGCCATTCTCCCGCTTCCGCCCCGCGCGCCGATGTCATCGGACAGATTATTACCCGAAGGACTCTTTGCTCTGTGGTGTTACACAGATTTGGCCGATCCACGATGGAAGATCGGTACGAAATATATGCAGCTTCACCAGACAAGCAATTGTGCGGGTACATTCAAGGAGCAGATGGGCGGAATCTTTAATTCGTTCGGGTGGGGCGCCTACTTCCGACGGGGACATCTGTTCATCAAGAAAGCTAAAGTTGAGAAGAATGCACGATACCCCGACTTCGGCTGTAATTTCGAAGTGTATACGGACACGCACTCGCTTGAACTCGAGACTCTCGGCCCACTTCGAAAACTGAATCCGGGAGAGACGGCAGAACATATCGAGCGCTGGTGGCTCTTCAAGGATATTGAAAGTGGCGACTCCGAAAGCTGGATTGAGTCAATCATTCTTCCGGCCGTCGAACGTGCGGGATGAAGCGCACCGATGCGTGTGGCCGGTTCCACATAGTCACAGTTCGCACGATCTGCCTGTGGCAGGATAAACAGATTGTTGTTTAGCACGATTTCTTCCGATGGTTACCAGTTGAAGTGATCCCCATGTTCATGAACCGAAGAGCATTCTTGAGATCGAGTGGGCTCGTCGCATTCGGAGCCAGTCTGCCGTGCCTCTCCAGTTTCGCCTCTGCCTCCAGTAGTCAAGAACCGTTTCGCTGGAGCACCAATGACCTGGTGTTCTCATTCGAAGTGAAGGATGGCAGGTTGCGTCAAAAGCGCCTTTTGCCTGCCGGCGCAGCGCCCGGCGGGAATACGTCTTCCGGAGTCGAAGTGGCTCTGCAATGCAGCGGAGAAGATTCGCCTGATCAAGGCATGAAATCGGGGTTGGGTCAGCCAGGTGCGCGGCTCCTCTTTATAGGAAGGCGCGAAGAGTCAACGCCCGGGGGCAATCGCCTGGTTGTAACGCACACGGATCCGATATTGCACCTGCGAGTGGAGTCTGTTTATGAAGCCTTCGATGGCGTCCCGGTTGTTCGCCGGCATTCGCGGGTGACCAACGAGGGTAGGGAGCCCGTGGGTATTGAGTTCTTGAGTTCGGCCATGCTCCATGGTCTTGCCGATCCTCAGAACTACGATCGTGAGCTTCGTATCCATGTTGCCCTGAACAGCTGGATGGCAGAAGGACAGTGGCATACGCTGCGTCCGTCAGAAATGGGCTTTGTCGAGAACGAGCGTACAAGCCGTTCGGAAGCGCAAGCGAGCAGCGTTGGCACGTGGTCAACGGTACGGTATCTGCCTATGGCGATGGCAGAGAACGTGGAAAGGGGAATTATCTGGTTCTGGCAGGTTGAACACAATGGATCGTGGTATTGGGAAATCTCGAATGCCTCCGAACGCGATAACTATGCCGATGACGTTTATGCGTACCTGGGCGGACCGGACGACCTGCATTCCGCAGCTTGGAAGCGTTTGAATCCTGGAGAAACCTACGAGACCGTTCCTGTGGCAGTCGGATGCGTGCGTGGTGGCTTCGACGATGCTGTCGCCGCATTAACACGTTACCGCCGCGCGGCCTGCGTCAGGGAAGGCAAAAACAATTCGCGATGTCCGGTAATTTTCAACGACTACATGAACTGCCTCTGGGGTGACCCAACTGAAGCAAAGGAACTGCCACTCATCGCGGCGGCCGCAAAGGCAGGTTGCGAGTACTTCGTCATCGATGCCGGCTGGTACGCCGACATAAATGAAAACTGGAGCCCGACCATCGGAGCGTGGCAACCCTCTTCGGCACGCTGGCCCCGCGGCTTAAGGTTCGTGCTCGATCAGATCCGGCAAGCCGGAATGGTTCCGGGATTGTGGCTTGAACCGGAAGTCGCAGGCGTGAAATCTTTGCTCGCAAGAAAGCCTGACAGCTGGTTTCTTACGCGGCATGGGAAGCGCGTGTTGAAGAATTCGCGTTTTCTGCTTGATTTTCGCAATCCCGAAGTCCGGAGCTACCTCGACGAGGTGATCGAACGATTGGTGAATCAACATGGCGTTGGCTATATCAAAATGGACTATAACGTCGACTCGCTGCAGGGGACCGAAATCAACGCGGAAAGCTTCGGGCAGGGTTTGCTCGAACATAACCGTGCGCACCTTGAGTGGCTCGATGCCATCTTGAAGAAGTATCCCGACCTGGTGATTGAAAACTGCGGCAGCGGCGGGGGACGCATGGACTATGCAATGCTCAGCCGTTTGCATATCCAGTCCATGACCGATCAGGAGGATTATCTGAAGCTGCCTGCAATTCTCGTGGGTGCGTCGGCCGCCGTCTTGCCTGAGCAATTGGCAATTTGGTCTTATCCTGTGGCGAATTCCGACCCTGACCAGGCCAGTTTCAACATGGTTACAGCCATGATGTGCCGAATTCATCAGAGTGGCCGTCTCGATTCGCTTTCGCCGCATGCTTGGGACCAGGTCGCGCAAGGAATCCGAATTTACAAGGAGCTCCTTCGCAAACATATTCCGAACGCACTCCCTTTCTATCCGCTGGGACCCTCGGATGTCACAGCATCGCAAAACTCAGTTGCCCTCGGAATGCGGTCGCGGGACAGGACAGTGCTCGCGATCTGGAGACTCGATGGGGAATCGAAGATCACATTAAGTTTGCCGATGCCGGATGCCAAACTCGTTTATCCCGTTGACCTCGGCGTGAAGATAACAACTTCGGAAAGCTCGTTGGTTGTCGAGTTCCCGCGAAAGCGCATGGGTTGCATAGTGTCGGGATCAGCTTCTGTTTTTCCGTAAGAGAGGAACGCCACTGCATTTCGCCAGTGGCGTTGTATGGGAGGGTTAGAAATCGACATCGGACAGCTAATGGACGGGGAGAGCGGTCCCCTGGAACTCAGTTCTCGAAGCCACCGCTGAGCAACGGAAAATGAGCCCGGAAACTATCACAAGAGTTTTCGCAAGAAGTCCGATCCTCGTGTTCTTCTCCAAACAGCGGAACATCAATGCGGGTGCTGACAAGCAGTGTGCCCGCGGTGTCACTGTGCCGGTCCGGGCCGAGCCCCGGCGAACCCTAGGATGCATCGAGATTAGGCCGACTTCATCACTCGACCAGATCTACGTCGTACGGTTTCAGCCGAATGGCCCCGTCGTATGGGGTGCCGCTGATGATCCCGCGTTTCCTACCGCGAATAGGAATCGCCTTTTCTTCCCCGGTTGTATTCACGTAGAGCGTCCGTCCTTCAACCACGCGCGCGTAAACGCCGGAAGGGGTTTCTGGTCCCCTTTCGACTCCGAGATCGGCGTACATATCGCGCACGAGAGGACCAATCACCGACATCTGGGCATATTCCCCCCTGATTGTCCTCGTTATTGACAATACACATCCTGCCTACCAGAGTGTCTGCAATTCCTGACTTTATAAGCGCGAAGGCAGTAAATCGCCGAGAGGTAACGTGATTGATTTTCGCAAACTGGCAGCAGTCGATAAGTCGATATAGCCTTTCTCGGTTCTCGGCTCATTCTCGCCGAATTCTCAATCGGCGTGTTCGGTTCGCTTGCGCTGGGCGTTTTCACCCTCCTCCGAAGTCATTCGATGGGAGGCATTGCCCTCGGGTCTTACCTCCTCTGCATTGGGATCAATTACGTTCCGCTCCTGCTGTATGCAATCCGCCTTGTGCGTCTCGACAGTGCACGGTACGAAATAGCTGAAGAGACAGCGGACAAAAGCCGAATGTTTCGCAAGTACAGGCGTCAGTCATTGCTGCTTCTAGTGCCTCTGGTTGTACCGATTTTGGCAGCGGCGCGAGTTGCGCCCAAACACATCACAGGAGCACCCAACTTCTTTTCAACGCGAAACTCTTGTGCAGCGCCACCCTGTACTTGCATTTTTTGTGCTCACATACGCGATCTCTTGGCTCGGCGCTCTGCTAATCGCCATGCCAGCACTCGTGAAGCGTGAGGCTCTGTCGAGAATGAGCGGACTGCTCATGTTTCCCGTCATGCTTCTCGGCCCAAGCATTGCCGGGTTTGTTCTGACGCGTTTGGTCAATGGAAGAAGCGGCACTCAAGACCTGTTATTGCGAATGCGTCGGGTTCGACTTCCAGTGCGCTGGTACGCTGTACTGCTAATCTCGCCTTCAGCGATCCTGATCGTTCTTTACAGCATGAGGGCATTTGTGTCGCCGATCTTTTCACCGGGCAGTTTTCTCGCGGGCATAGGCTTTGGAATCCCTGCCGGGTTTTTCGAGGAGATTGGCTGGACTGGCTATGCGTTCCGAAAGATGTCCCGACAACTGAATCCACTGACCGCAGGCACTTTGCTGGGTCTCCTGTGGGGATTTTGGCACCTTCCGGTGATTGATTTCTTAGGAACAGCTACTCCTCACGGCAGATACTTGGCTCCCTACTTCCTTGCTTTTGTCGGTGCGATGACCGCCATGAGGGTGCTGATCGGCTGCGTGTACGTAAACTCAAAAAGCGTGACGATGGCGCAATTGATGCATGTAAGCTCGACAGGATCGCTGGTTGTCCTCAGCCCTCCTCATATCAACTCGGCACAGGAGGCCTTGTGGTATGCGGTCTATGCCGTAGCTTTGTGGATCGCCGTTTCTCTGGTTGCGACCTACTTTGGGAAATCGCTAACGAAAAGAAGTGGGTGAATCATCGGTGTCGCAGTGTGGACGATAGGGGAGGAGGAGCGCAAAATCACACTGTTTCAGGCTCTCTTGAGCCCTGCCATCCCGGTGGTTCGCAAGGCTGCAATCAGCGCCCTCATTTTATGCGGCCTTTCGCCCCCTGTTTCGCCAAAGGGGTGATCTAGTCCACGGGTATACCTTCTGAGTCGGCGCAAAACAACGGAAGGGAACTACGAGCAACTAAAGCCGGGGCGGATCGGATATTGTTAAGACCGATGAGAATACGACTTTCGACGGCGCTCGCATCGGTGCTGCTTTCGTGCGTGGCGGTTTGCCAATCACCGCCATCAATCGCTCCGCAGATCGTTGTGGTTCCGAGTGGCAATCTGCACCTTAAAGGCTACCTCTGGAAACCTGCTGGAGCGACTCCATCTCCCGCGGTCCTTTTCGTTCATGGCTCCGGCAGCACCGATGCCTTGCATACTAGCGGCTTTGCGATTACTGAAGCAGCCGAGAAGGCTCGCGCCGACCTTCATCAAACATGGCTACGCTTTCCTCGATCTGTTCCGGCGAGGACAGGGACTCTCCGCCGACCAAGGACCGTTTATGCAGGACGTATTGCAGCGGGAGAAGGATACAAAGGGAGAGAAGGCTCGTAAGCGTTTGCAGTTCGTTTTACTGACAACGGATCATCTCGACGATGTCACCGCAGGCTTGTTGTTTTTGAAAAATCTACCCGGAGTCGATTCCCGCCGCATTGCGGTCGTAGGGCACTCGTTCGGTGGTCAACTAACCCTCCTCGCAGCAGAGCGCGATACCAGCTTGCGAGGCGCCCTTACTTTCTCCGCTGCTGCTAGTTCTTGGGAGAATAGGAGGAGTTATCAATTTCTCGATGAAGCATCGAGTACGGATGAGCGCTGCAACGGTTGCTCAAGTTTGACACGCGGACCAAATCAAAAGCGTGACCTCATCTCGAGCGTCGGGTTGCGGCCGATGGGCCGCAAAAGGCGCTGTACAATTCTGGGGACGCTAAGGACACGATAAGAAGTCGCATGCGGCTCCGTTTTGTATCAAACAACGCCTGCCGACACCGTTTGATATCAGTCAGTTACATCTCGTTGTTGTCCTGTCACTGCAACGTTCTGGCGCATACAATCGACTAGTCGACTGACTTTCGAGGCGGATCGTTTCAACCACTCACGCACCTCTCCGCGTCGGACGATACGGTCTTGGCTTAAGGGCCAGCGACCAGCGACTAACGACGATTTCTAAAGAACGCTTGTAGCACTTCTGCACAACGACCGGCTAAAACTCTGCCGCGAACCTCTATCTGATGGTTCACTGCCGGAGAATTCAGCAACTGCATTACGGAATGCACCGCGCCAGCCTTGGGGTCTTCTGCGCCGTAAACCAGGCGCTTGATGCGCGCATGGACCATGGCGCCAGCGCACATCGCACACGGCTCAATTGTAACAAACAGCTCGCAGTCTCCCAGGCGGTGATTGCCCAAGGTTGTACCCGCTTCGCGCAGGGCGATGATCTCGGCGTGGGCGGTGGGATCGGATTCGCGGATGTTGCGGTTCCATCCCCGGCCGACGATGCGTCCCTCGCACAACACGATAGCGCCTACGGGGACCTCTTCGGCTTCGAGTGCGCGCTGGGCGCAGCGCACGGCTTCTTCCATCCAAAGTTCATCCGAGACTGCCTCGGTTCTTAGAGGCTTGGTCTTAGGGTGATCCCTGGTGGCTGTTTTATTTTGAGGCACGGGTTCGGCAATATTCTAGCGGGTTTGCGGACAGACGGAGGGAACATGTTCGCAGCCGATTCTTACAGGCGAGCGCTGGTTTCTTGTGGTCGGACTCAGATCACGCTGAGCACCGTTCGCACCACATCGGGCACAACCGCGCGCACCACGGCCGGAACCACGACGCAGACGACCGGGTACGCAATTACGACCGCAGGCACAACCAAAAGCACCCAGATCTTCGTAGGTAGGTTGGTGAAATAGGCCTTCATAACTTCCTCTCCCAGTTGATACGCTGAAAAGGCAGAAAAAGTTCCCGGTTCGCTTTCGTTAGTGTTCGCTTTATCTTCGCTGCCTTCGTTGCCACCATAGCAGCGGACCGCTTAAGGCAAGCACCGGCAAGGAGAGGCTGAAGAGGGCAGCCATGATCCGCACGGGCCAGCCCCCAATGTCGCCCGTGTGGATCTCCCGGTTGAGGCGAGTGACGTAGGCCACGGCAGCGGGTAACGCACGCGAACTGTTCAGCGCCAGCACTTTCCCCGAATAGGCATCGAGAAAAACGCGGGTGCGGCCGGCGGGCGTGTGGTCCTCGGGGAATTTCATGATCACCAGAACCGGACGGGTCGCGTTGTCGGACAACTCGACGACGGTAGCCCGTGCGCCAGGAACCGCAGCTTGTGCCAGCGCCAGCAACCGAGCTGGCTCCACAGCCACCGCTCCTGATGGAGGCGAATCGGGCCGCGGATCGGCGGGGCGGGCGACCACGCCACTGACATTGCTCGCCCAAGCACGGGCGGCGTCGCCCCAATGAACGACGACTCCTGTCCAAGCAAACGCTAGCAGGAAGACCGACGACACAACCCCGATTGTGCTGTGCAGGTCGTACTGGAATTTTGGCCCCGAGGTCTGGAAATCAATGCGGAAGACCTTGCTACGCCACCACAGAATTAATCCGGAGATGGACAAGAATAGAAGAATCACCGAGCTCCAGCCGACAATTGCCGATCCAACTTCTCCCGCCAGAAGATGGGTGTGGAAAAAGTGCAGCTTGCGAGTGAAGCGATTGCTGTCCCAGATCCCCAACGCTTTTCCGGTGTGGGGATTCACCGCTACCTCGATGCCTTCGCCCGAGGGCGGCTGGAGATATGCATCGCCAGCCAGGTCGGGCGCCTCGGCGATGTTGAACGACAGCACACGATAGCCGGGATACTGGTGTTCGAGAGCGGTCTTCAATTCGGTTAGAGAGAGCGTCGGTCCAGACGGTGCGACGTGGGCGAGTTTGTAGTTCAAGGCCTGATCGATCTGGGTTTCGAAAACCAACAGAGCTCCCGATGCACCCGCGAGCAGCAAAAAGAGTGCGGCGGCGATCCCGATCCACAGGTGCAGCTGAAGAACGACCTTGCGGAATCTTTTGCTCGCCACTGGATCTCGGCCTTCGGCCGCTTTGAACACAAGCGGCCAAATCAGGATGGATCAAATGTTAAGACTGTATCGCGGCTCTAGACGTTTGGGAATTAAAAGAGGCATTGTTTTCGTGCGAAGCCCACGGAGGCGGGACTTTGGTCCGGCACGTTGGTTAATGGTATTCTAACGGCGTCATGGGCATGCCAAGCTTGCTCCGGAAAGTGTTCCTGGTGGACCTGTTGCAGGGGCTGAAGGTTACCTTCCGCTACCAGGACCCCAAGGAAATCTATACCGAGCAATATCCGCTCGAGCGGCCACAGGTGGCCGAGCGCTACCGCGGAGCGCCGCGGCTGAACGTGAACCCTGACACCGACGAGACCATGTGCATTGCCTGCGACCTGTGCGCGCTGGCGTGCCCCGAGCATCTGATCGTTGTGTCAAGCGAGCGCAACGAAAAGACCCGCCGCAAGGAACTGACCAACTTCACCTACGATCTGAGCCGCTGCATGTTCTGTGGACTGTGCGAAGACGCGTGCCCCACCGACGCGCTCGAGTTGACCCAGGATTTCGAACTGGCCAGCTACACACGCGACGGCGCCATCTGGGACCGCGAGACGCTGGAAAAGGGCCCCCAGCCTACTCAGTATCGCCGCTAACGGCGCAACTGTCCCGCGCCCTTCCCACCGCGCCACAGCAGTCAACCCATAGACAGCGTCCGCTTGCCAATTGCGATCAATTCCCGAACTACGGCATCGACCGGATGGCAAATCGTCCGCGCGAAGTCCGAGACTTGCCGAAGAAGCGAATTGCAACTGAAGAGCACGATTGCACGCGTGCACTTCTACACTCTTGCACTTCTAGGTGAGAGGTTTTATGAAAATACGACTCGCAATGCTATTCATTTTGCTGTGTGGCGCTACTTGGGCAATGGCACAGTCCAGGGGCGCGAGTGCTCCGCCGCCCCCGGCGAAGTCTGCCGGAACTCCAGGACAACCCGCCACCCCAACGACCGCCCCGCCTCAGGGCGCAGCCAACCAGCCAGGTGCGACAAACACCATGCCGGCGTCGATCATCGGTCCGCCGACGCCGATCACCACCCAGGCCGCTGGCCCTGGTTCAACGCAGACGCCGACCGCCCCAGCCTCGCCGCAGACGCCGCCTGCCAATGGATCCACGAATTCGACCACACCCTTGGTCCCTTGTGTGAACTCACCTGCAACACCAACCGCGCCGAATGGGCCCTCCAACAATCCGACCACGAGCACCACAGTTCCGCCCTCCGGAACGAACCAGGGTGCCACTGGATCGCAGTCATCGAATCAGAGTTCGTCGAATCAGCCTGCCACTACCGAAGCAGGAAATAATCAGGGAAGCACGACCGGGACTAGCTCACAGCCCCCTCAGCCAACGTCCCCCACCCGGCCGTGCCAGCCGCAGCCCGTACCAACGGGTGCCGGCGCGCCACCCCAGATGTGAGACGCGAAATTCTCGGTTCGTGTGCGGGCCCTTTGGGGCCCGCACTTTCTTTTCGGGCTATTCGGGCCGGGGAGTCGCCAGCTTCTTTTCGGGCAGGAAGTACATGGCTGGGATCAATACGAAGATGAAAAACGAGGCGTAGACCGACACGTACGCTAGGGGAACTGAAAGAAAATAGAGCGCGGCGGAGAATGCGTTCTTTTGTTGCATCGTGGCATGGTACTCCACCAAGTTCGGATTCGCGTGATCCTGCCGCACCAGTTCCGTTCGCAGCAGATAAAAAGATGAGCCACACAAGCCCAGGTCAAGGCCGTACAGGACTACTGCCATCGGTTCGCGGTAGTTCTTTCCCAGAAAGTCCGTCACGAAGGGGATCAGCGACATCCAGAACAGCAGGTTCAGGTTCGACCACAGCAGGCGCGCCGTGACTTCGCGCACGGCGTGAATCAGGTGGTGATGGTTGACCCACATTATGGCCGCGACAAGAAAGCTCAGTCCGTAGCTGAGGAAGACCGGTGCAACCTTTAACAGTGCACGCCACGTCGGCTGCGAGGGCGCACGTAGCTCAAGCACCATGATGGTGACGATGATCGCGATCACGCCGTCACTGAAAGCTTCCAGACGGTTAGTGGTCATCTCGCCGTGCGGCATGCGGAGAATCTACCACGGGGCGACAGGGATTTTAGATCGTAGATTTCAGATTTTAGATTGCCGACGGCAATGTAAACTTCGCCGTGTGTTCAAATATGAAATCTGCAATCTGAAACCCCAAGCGTCCGACCCGATTAACCCTACGCCGGCTGCTGCTGTGTCATGCAGTGCATCGCACCCAGCCCCCAGATGAAGTCTCCCGAATAGATCGGGACGATCTCGCGCTTCGGGAAGAGTTGCGCAAGCGTGTTGAGCGCGATCCGGTCGTTCGGGCGGTTGAACACGGGCGCGAGTACTACTCCATTGGCAATGTAGAAGTTGGCGTAGCTGGCAGGGAGGCGCCGGTTCTCAAAGACCACCGGTTGCGGCATCGGCAATTCGACGACCGTGAGCTGGCGGCCATCCTGATCGCGGGCAGCCTGCAGGCGGCGCAGGTTGGCTCGCAACGGCGCATGGTTCACGTCCCTGGCATTGGGCTCGACCATGGTCACGACCGTGTCCTTCGCCACGAAGCGTGTGAGGTCGTCGACATGGCCGTGGGTGTCGTCGCCGAAAATGCCGCGCCCGAGCCAGATCGTGTGCGCCGCGCCGAGGTAGTCGGCAAAAGCCTTCTCATAATGCACTCGCGTCATGTGCGGATTGCGCTCCTGCACCTTGCTGAGCAGGCACTCTTCAGTAGTAAGAATCGTCCCAGCGCCATTGACGTCGATCGATCCGCCCTCGAGGACGATGCGGTTTCCAGCCGAGAGCGGCCGGATTTCTTGGCTGTGACCTGGGTGCCCCATTTCTCGCGCGTTTTTTGCGCGAGCAGTGGGAATTCCGGCCATCAGGCTGCCAACTTTGTCGTCGTGGCGCCAGTTGGAATATTTGGCCCAGCCATTAAAGCGAAACTTGAGGGCGAGAAGATCAATCTCAGGGGCTGAAGCCCTGTTCTTTTTCTGTTGCTGGGCGGCACGAGTGAACTTGTGCCCTTCCCGATCTTCATGTGGGGACAGCCGCCCACCGGGGGGCTGTCCGGCCGGGCACGGCCCGGCTGGGGAGTGAGGAAAATGCATCCGGAGTCGCGCAACCATACGCGGTTGGTAGGCCAGCGGTAGAAGCCAATGCTGGCCGACAGAGCGTGAGCGCGCTCCAGCACCCTGCGAGCCTGCCTCGCTGCCGAAGCGTCGTTGACGATCAACTCGACCCGCTCGTGCTTCGCCAGGTTGCGGATGATTTCCGCGTAGACCCACGGAATCGGCTCGAACTTGCCCGGCCAGTCGCCATGAAAGTGCGGCCACGCCAGCCAAGTGGCAGCGTGAGGCTCCCACTCGGCAGGCATACGATACCCGAGGGCGGAAGGACAAGGCTCGACGAAATCTCCGGCGCCCTTATTTCTTTTCGATGGCGTCATAGCACACTAGATTCTTGATTCTCGCGGGCGGCGAACTCTTGAAGGCGTCGGTTAGCAGGTAGGTTCCTGACGACTGACTGGGGCTGTATTGGCTCGCCATCTTTGGGTATTTTTCATCGCAGGCGTGATCACGAAGTGCTTTCACCGTCAGTGGTAAAGTGCCGTCGAAATACTTTCCGTCGATCTGAATCGTGCCATAGCTCACGAACACGACTTTCACATATTTGTTTTTCTGCCCGGGCGTCTCGAGAATGACTATTTCTTTGTTCGCCTCAAAAGACCCAACTTTGGCCGAATGCGCAAGAAGATCGTAGGCAACCATCTTTCCTGACAGGCTGGGCGTTTTGGCAAAACAAGCGAGGACGAGAGCTGCAATGACGACACCTGTCAGAAACGCCTTGGTCCGCTTTTTCATGAGAACTTTCTCAGTCCAGCAGTCGGTTGGCGATCGGGGCATAGGCGTCGATGCGGCGGTCGCGCAGGAAGGGCCAATTCCGGCGGATATCCTCGAGCGCTTTCAGGTCGACGTCTCCTACCAGAATCTCCTCGCGGTCATGCGAGGCCTCGGCCAGCACCCGTCCGAAGGGATCACAGAAGAACGATCCACCCCAGAATTCGAGCCCCGGCCCCGGGGCCGACTTTCCGCGGACATTTCCAGTCTCGAAGCCGACGCGATTCACCACCGCGACGTACACCCCATTGGCGATGGCGTGTGCCCGCTGGATGGTGCGCCAGGCATCATGCTGCGCCACACCGAACTCGGCTTTCTCGGCCGGATGCCAGCCGATTGCCGTCGGGTAGAAAAGTATGTGCGCGCCCTGCAACGCGGTCAGGCGCGCCCCTTCGGGATACCACTGATCCCAGCAGACGAGTGTCCCCAGGCGTCCGGCGCTGGTGTCGAGCGCGCGGAAACCGAGATCGCCGGGCGTGAAGTAGAACTTTTCGTAATAGAGCGGATCGTCGGGAATGTGCATCTTGCGGTAGAGCCCGCGTAGCGATCCATCGCTGTCAAAAATGGCGGCCGTGTTGTGATAGACGCCTGCGGCCCGCTTCTCAAATAACGAAGCGATGAGGACCACACCGTTGCTGCGGGCAGCAGCGGCGATTTTCTCGGAACTCGGTCCGGGAATCGGTTCCGCGAGATCGAAAAGGGAATGATCTTCGCGCTGGCAGAAATACTGGGTCTGGAAAAGCTCCGGCAGGCAGACAACCTTCGCGCCCCGGCCGGCTGCGTCGGCCACGCGGCCCAGCGCCTTTTCCAGATTCTTTTCCGGCTCTGGACCACACGACATTTGCACCAAAGCTACGCGAAATTTCTCAGGCGGCACGCGTTCCGACCTCGTCGAACAATATAGCAGGATAGCTGTCAGCTCTCAGCTCTCAGCCCTCAGCTTTCAGCAACCCGCACCGTTCCTGTAGAGTATCTTGTCGGGGAAAAACCGTTTCTTGCTTGGAGGCGTGCGCTTGAAACAAGGCAATCATAGCAATTCGCATTCGGGACAAGGGCAGGCGGGCGGTGAAGGAAAAGACCGTCACCTGCATAATCCCATTGAAGACCGTCTGATTCCATTGGAGCCGCTCGACCTGAGCAAAGTCACGTCGATCGATAGCCTGGTCCGGGCGATGGCCAAAACCGCCTTTACTGGGCGTCAACTGGGCGAGGCCGCCGACGTGCTCGAAGCCATGGCGCTCGACGAAGATGCTTTCATTGTCATGACCTTGGCGGGCGCGATGACCGTTGCCAAGCAAGGCCTCATCGTCACCGAGTTGATCGATCGCGGCATTGTGAATGCCATTGTTTCGACCGGCGCCCTCATGGCTCACGGACTTGTTGAGGCCAGCGGCAGGGCGCACTTCCGTGCCAATCCTGAGGTCTCCGATGAGGAACTCTACGAGCAAGGCTACAACCGCGTCTACGACACACTAGAGCCGGAGCAGAACCTGGACGACGTCGAAGAAATCATGTCGGCTGTGCTCGAGGCCTGGGATCACAACGACATCATGTGTTCCTACAAGCTGAATCACGCCATCGGCGCCTACCTATCGAAGCATGCGCAGGGGCAGCGCGGAATTTTGAAGTCCGCTTACGAAAAGGGCGTGCCGGTGTTCGTGCCGGCATTCAGCGATTCGGAGCTGGGGCTCGACACGGCGCTCAACAACCGGCTGCGCGAGTCGACCGGGAGGCACAAGATCCGCTTCGACCCGTTCGAAGATCTGGAGCACTTCGCGGCGACTCTGCTGCGCCAGAAAAAGCTGGGCATCTTCACCATCGGCGGCGGAGTGCCTCGCAACTGGTCGCAACAGTTTGGCCCATTCTGTGAACTGCGTCACCGCCGCTTGGGCGAAAATGTGCCCCTGAAACGCTACCACTACGGACTGCGCATCTGCCCCGAGCCGGTTTATTGGGGCGGATTGTCGGGCAGTCCCTATAGCGAGGCCATCTCGTGGGGCAAGTTCGTGCCTCCATCAGAAGGCGGCAAATTCGGCGAGGTCTTCCTGGACGCCACAGTGGGCTTGCCGATCATTGTGGCCGCCGTTCTGGAGCGCCTCGACAAGGCGAAAAAGGGCGGCAGCGCACGCAAGGGCGCAAAAGTCGCCGCGAGAAGATAGGAACTGGGAGGCCGTTCAACGAGCGAAAGAGGGGGAAGCCATTATCGCGTTGTCCCAAACTCGCAAACGAAACCGAGTCCGCCGGAGCTGGTTAGGCGGGGGTGTCGCAGGCGGGGGAATCTGGCACGTGGCGGTCTGCGGCGGCGTCGATCCCTTCGGAATCTTGATTGTCCGTCCGCAGTCGCCGATATAACGGAGCAAGAATACTGCTTCCAAGCACTTCCGACTCGGCCTGAAACCAATCCTTCAGGTCTTGCCCTTCCTCTTGACCGCGGGTCTCGTAGAGTTGCTTGGCGCGAGACCGTACCTTCCGCTCGACCAAGTTCGCCATGAGCGCCCGCTGTTTCTTTCTGCGTGTTTCGATATCCAAGTCCTGCTCCAGTCTGTGTCTTTATCCACTTCTATGATACCTGATCGCTGTTAACGGAGTATTACATTGGTCAAAGCGCTCTGGTTACTAAAGTTACAATCCACCGCCGGGACCGATTGTCACAAGAATGTCTTATTTTTCAACTGATTAAGCAGACAGCCTAGAGCTTACTATGTGTTGATTCCACGGTAGTTAGCGACGAACTTGTACCAGGTACACAGGATTCCCGGCGTACGTGCCCTGCAGCGCGATTTCGGCGTGGTCCTCCAGCATCCGTTGAATAAGCCACCCCGGACTGCTGCCTCGCTGAATCACGTAAAACTGCGGGTGAGCAATCAAGAAGGACGAAAGGTCTGGGATGGGGAGTTTTGTCCATTGCCGGAGCGCCTCGGTCATCAAGAAATTCGTGTTCTGGTGAAGCAGACGGATGAAGCTCGGGTCCGTTGGGAACACGCAGCGCTCGCGTACCGACACCGGACCGTGCGCCTCCAGGCGCAAGAAAAGATCGTTATCACCCGGTACCACTGGCAACTCTGGATGGGCTGAGAGCGCGCTTGCGTCCGCGAAGGCCGAGCTATCTCCTCCCGCAGGCATTCCTGACAGCTCGCGGTACCGTGAAAACGGATGCGTAGCCGCCGAGAATCAAGAGCGCCAAGGCTATCCAGACGGCACTCCGACGTCCAAAATCGCGAATGGCCAGACTCGCAACAATCAGAAGGCCGATTGTACAGAGCAGAACGTAGCGCGGTTGAAAGGCATGGGTAAGCACCTTGCCGATGACAAATCCAGGAAATGGCATGAGCGCAAAAGCCGCGACGCAAACGAAAACGGGCGTCGGGATTGGCGATCCCTTGCTTCTCGGCGGGCGAACGCCGAATAGAAAGCGCCCTACAGCGAGTGTGACCAGCAACAAAGCCAACGGGAACAAGCAGGGCTCCAGCACCAACTGGAAACTCTCGGAAATATCCCCCAATGCAACACCTTTCCAAGGCAGTGCCCGATACCTCGAGGCAGCCGGCAACAATGGCAGGTAGGCCAGCGCGGTCGCAGAACCGACTGCGATGGCGCTCCAGGCAGCGGCGTCGATCCTGCGCTTTTGCCAGGTCCGCATCGCCTCCCCAAGTGTGAGAGGGACCAGCACAAGGAATCCGAACCAATGGCTTCCCACCGCAATTGCGATTCCCAGGAACAAACCAGCCAGCGCAAGGCTCCGCTTTTTCCGCTCCTCGACGAGGCTCGCCCAACAGACCAGAGCCAAGGCGTCTGCGGCTAACACCAGAGTGTAGGGTCGCGCTTCGAACGCAAAGGAAAACGTCCCACACTGCAGGCAGAGAGCCGCGAGGACCAAACCCGTGCAAACGTCCGTATATCGCCGGACGAAGCGGTAGAGAAAAAAACTCATGCCCGTATAAGCCAGCACGGACACTAGGCGAGTCGAGAATTCCGACGGTCCAAAGAGGCGAACGAAATAAACGTTCAGGAAGTGATAAAGCGGCGGATCAACAGCCAGCGGCGCCGTCTTCAGGATGTGCCATACCGCAGACGGCGAGCCGGAAAGTGCCGTGATACGCACCAGGTACTCATCCACCGAGAACGGTTCGCGCCAGGCAAAAAGCAGCGAGAATCCAGTGAGTACCGACAGGGCAACCGCTAAAGCAAAGGTCTCGTACCGCCCGATTCGCGACTGGACCGTCCGCCTTTCCGCCTCCAGCCCACTCACACCGTCGTCCTTCCCCTGGCGGTTCACCAGCGTCGCGGCGCTGATCCCACAGACGAGATAGAACAGTGCCACCCAGCGTTCTTGCCAATTTGGCAGCACAACAAAGTGCAGGATCACATAGGCCAGCATCACGGCAAAAAGTGCCCTCAGCTCCTTTTCAATCACTCCGACCAACCCCAGCAACAAGAACGGGATGAAAAAGCTGTTGGCGACGAGCGTAATACCCGATCGGAAAGCGGAAAGATAATCGTGGAAAGAAAACTGAACTGTCATCTCCGCCGGAGCGAGCGGGACGCCGATGAAGTTTCGGTAGTAGAGCATCTTGATGCCGTAGTCGCCGGCAAAATGATTGATCACCAGTACCGAACCCAAAGCAACCAACGCCAGAACGCTCGCTTTCCAGAACTCGATTCGCCGTTCCAGCCAGCAAACCAGGAGCGTTGGCCCCGCCAGCACCACGAAATCGGTACGGAAGAAAATGGACGCGAGCAGCAGAGCCAGGCCGGAAGCGAGCCGTCGTCTCTCGAAAATGAGGAACAGGGAAGCGAACGCAATCAGACTCGCCTCTGCGTCCGAGGTAAGCTCTCTGCCGAGTTCGGTTAAGGGAGGGCTGATCATCAACAGTAATGCCATCGCTGAGCCAAACCGAGCTCCCGCGTAGCGGCTGAGCCAGACCAACAGAAGAATCCCGATCGCGAAATACGAGGCGACCGAAATCAAAATCGCGGATCGTACCAGGCCTAACCCGGTCTTGCTCAGCAGCCAAATGCTCTGATTGTAGAGAGGACGAATGGCAAACAACGGCAGGAATTCGGCGTAACGCTGGGGGTTTCTGGCGCGCTCCCGGCGAGAATCATTCTGATCTTGCGGGGCACCCGGCTCATTTCCAAGCAGCCCGCGAAGCGCACCTGCCGGCACCCGCCGGGTCAGCTCCGCATAGACACGACGATGAACGCTGACAATATCCGTGTCCTCCATGAGCAAAGCGTTGCCCATGTACTGAAGCGCATCCATTGCGTAGATTGGCGTGCGATAAAGGTGGACCGAAGCGACACCGAGGCCCAGCACGTAAAACAAGAAAACGACCCACTCGATCGTCGCAATCCGTTGCATGTGGAGGAGAAGTCTACCACCGCACCGATCGGCCTAGTCGAAGATCAGGACCGCCGAGGCGATGACTGTGGTCCAGAGTCCGCGCTTGTCGCCGACTGCGGACTGCGTGACGTTGGCCGTGCGCACGATTTTATTGGACAGGCGGTAGATCTGCTTCTTTTCGTCCCAGGAGCGGTCGGGATCGAATTCGACGTTGAGAGTCGTGGCCAGCATTTCGGCTGCAAGTTCTTCGGCGTATTCGCCGGCGGCGTCTTCGGTCTCGCCGAAGGAATGATGCTCGCTGAGGTAGCCGTAGGTGTTGCGATCGGCCGGAATGGCCACCCCGATCGATGAAGCCAGCAGCCGGTGTGGTTCGCGGGTGGAGTTTTCGGCGACGACGGCAAAAACAACTTCTCCCGGATGCAGATATTTCACGCCTTCTTTGCGCGCCAGCAGTTTGCAGTTGGGCGGGAAGATGGAGGAAACCCGCACCAGATTCTGAGCCGCGATGCCGGCATCGCGCAGCGCCAGTTCGAAAGAAGTCAGCCGCTCACGGTGCTTCCCGACTCCCTTGGTGAAGAAAATCCTCTTCGGAACCATGTCTTTGCCCAATTCCGTGATCCTCCGGCAAGCAAATATTCACATTGAGAAAGCACAATCTAACACAACGCTTTGTTAAGGAAATATGAATTTGACGAGAAGGGCAAAAAAATTGCGGCAGGCGCCTGAGCGCGCCCCGCCGCAACCGAACTTATGAGATCAAACCTGGGAGGGAGCGCCTTCTTACTGCGCCTTTACCGAACTCACCGCGATGGTATTATCTTTCTCGGTTCCCATCACTGTGACCTTAGCGCCCGCCTGCTTGTCGAGCGTGGCCAGAGCGGCCTTGTCGCTGGTTTCAAGCGTGTAGACTTTGTCGCCCACGACCAGGGCGTACTTGGACCCTTTGGCCACGCAAGCCCGTGTGCATGCGGCATCATTGCCCGCCATGGCGTGCTTGGCGCCGCACATCGAGTCGCTGACCGTCCCCGTGAAAGACTTGCCTGCTGCGGCAAAAGCCGAGGCGGTCAGGCCTGCGGCTAAGACCAATGCGAATCCGAGTTTCTCTGCGCGAGATTTCATTCAGCAATTCTCCTTTTGAATTAGCGGGCCACGACCTCGTTCTACCCGTAGGAGGACGAATCCTCCAGGTCCCATGATGCTTAAGCCGCTCGAAAGTTTCAACTCGCGTAAAAATGCGGGGAAGCGCTGGCGCGCATCCCCGCCTCATGCCCGGTGATATTTCAGGGGGAGGGCCCGGGCAAAACCGGTTTTGTCAGCCGCATAGACTAACGCGTCAGGCCCATATCGGGAAGAAATATTTACAGTTGTTTCAAAAACCGGAAAAGCGCCCGGCGTCACCTTCGGGCTTCTACTTCGGAGCCTTCACGGAGTACACCAGGTCCACGTCAACCGTCTTGTCGCGGGAGTTGGCGGTCACGTGCGACGCAACCTCCCAATCCAGGCTGGGAGGCAGCAGCTTCTGGGCTTCGGGCAGGTATTGGTCCAGGTAAGACGCATCGTAAACATCGCCCGAGCGAAGCTTCCATGCATTACGCAGCTTGGCTGTCAGGCTATTGTCCAGCCCGCGGAATTCGAGCTCGCCCATATGGAACTCGGCGCCCTCCTTCACCTCGAGACCGATGACGACCGTGCCGGCAGCGTCGTCATATCCGGCTCTCGCTTTCACCGTGGCTGTGACAAATCCCCGCGTTCCGTAAAGCCTTTGGACTTCCTTCAGTTCGTCCGCAAGGCGCACGATGTTGGCGGGCTGTCCGGTTTCTATATGGACCATCTTTTCCAGCGTATCGGTCGGGATCTCGTGGTTGCCAGACCAGGCGAGGCTTTTCAGCTTGTACTTCTGGCCGGGCGTGACCGCAAACGTGACGTCGACCACGGTCTGATTGCGCGGGCCTTCTTCCACAGGCTCTGAGCTCGGCAGCTGCACGGCTTTCGGTTGAGGAACGCCGAACGAAGCCTTGAGATACCCGCGCGCGTGGTAGATGGGAAGCAGATCGCGCTGGACGAGCAGGTTGAGCCGACTGCGGGAGAATTCGCGATCCTGGAACCTTTGGGCGGCCGCCTCGAGCGCCGGCCTTTCCTCGTCCCCTGCGCCGTTGAACTCGATGTTACGGACCCGAATCAGCACTTCGGAAACTTTGTAGCTGATCCATTCGACCGGGCCGTCCTGTTTGCCCTCGCGCACGTAGTCGACATGGCCCGGGATCGCTTTCTCCACCAACATGGCCTGCAACACGTCGGAAACCTCGTCGGGCATGCGCCCGGAGAGCGGAAGCTCTCCGT
Source organism: uncultured Acidobacteriaceae bacterium (assembly GCA_963819035.1). Classification (GTDB taxonomy): domain Bacteria; phylum Acidobacteriota; class Terriglobia; order Terriglobales; family Acidobacteriaceae; genus Sulfotelmatobacter. The sequence continues at coordinate 106,953 of CAWFUU010000035.1, forward strand.
TGAAGAGGGGAACGTGTTCCTTGATGCGCCTGAGAAGTTCGGCATCGGAGAACCAGACGAAGTCCTCAAAGCGCGCCGGCACGAATTTCTCGGTGTCGGTGACCTTAAGCTCGAGCTTGGTCCCGGCGGAAGAGTAGTTGTAGCTGTATCCGATGTCGGTGAAGGCTCCGGTGTCACCGAGGTGGCGCGCGGCCTTCTTGAAGTCGTCCTCGCCGACGGGTGTGCCCAACTGCAGACCGGTGGACGCCGCGATCGCGTCTTCGGGAAAGCGCTTGCTGCCCGTGACCTTGATAGCGATGAGTTGCCGCGCCGTGGCGGGCATTTGGGCCAGCGGCTTCTGGGTAGAGGAAGCTTGTCCCTCGCCGGGCAAAGCCAACACGGGCAGGAGCAGAAGAAGCAGGAGTCTGGAGCCGGCTTTCGTCATCGGCTGGGAGTCTGCACCAATTCCTGGGTGGATTTGTGCTTCACGGCGATCTCGATGAAGGCCAGCGCGGCCCGGCTGAGCGCCTTATCTTTGCGAAACACGAGCGCGAGGTCGCGGCGCACCTGGGCATCGGCGATGGAGACGGCGGCCAGAGCTTTGGCTCGCACGTCTTCCTCAACATTGGAGCGGGCAATGAATCCGATCCCAACATCCGCGGCCACAAAGCGTTTCAGAAGCTCGCTCGAGTCCAGTTCCATGCTGAAATTCGGCTTCAGGCGGCGCTCGTGAAACAACTGCTCGATGGCATCGCGGGTGTGTCCCGCTTTTGGAACGATCAGCGGATACTTGGCAACTTCGGCGACGGTTGCAGACTTTACTTTGCCCAACGGATGTTGTGGCGGAGCGATAATCGTCAACTCATCTCGATGGATGAGCACCACCGTCAGACGGTTGTCTGTGACGGGGAGGGAAACGACCCCGAAGTCAACCGAGTTGTCGATCACTGACTCGAGAATCTTGGCGTAGTCGGACCGCTTGATGTTCACCGAAACGTCCGGATACTGCTTCTTGAAGTCGGCAAAAACGTAGGGCAGGATGTGCAGGCAGGTGCCCTCGTTGGCCCCCACGATGATTTCGCCCCGAGGAACGCGCTCCATCTCGGCAATAGCCACCATCATGGCCTTGCGGGCATCGAGTGTTTCCTCAACGTATTTCAGGAAGGCCTTGCCGGCGGCAGTCAGCGACACTTTGCCCCCGGAGCGGTCGAATAGCTTGGCCCCGACCTCCTCTTCGACCCCGCGAATCTGCGAAGAAATGGCCGGCTGGGTGCGGAAACGCTTCTCCGCCGCCCGCGAAAACGAGGCGTGCCGCGCCACTTCGAGGAAGGTTTCGAGCTGGTCAAAGTCCATACGAGCAGTTGCCAGCCTTTGATCGGACCGGCTCCAAGAATGGGTTTTGGGAAGGGCACGGCTTTAAGCCTTGCCGCCAAAGGCCGTAAACAAAACGGGCTTTAGCCCCTGAGGGTCGCTCCTATTTCCACCAAATCCTCTCCTGAAACCAGGGGACCGCCGACGGCTCAAGTATAAGGTGCCGTTATCGCCGCCATAAAAACAATCGAATTGCCACTGCCAAAAACAGGCCTTACACTCCTCAGTCCTGCACAACGCGACCGATTGTAGCAGCCTGCCCGCCTGCAGGACCTTCCGCAACCGCTCGCCCGATTTCTGCAAGGGAGATGCTCCCGGCAAGGAGTCCTCATGGCTGACGCCAAGACCGTTCTCGAATTCGCCAAGCAACACGACGCGAAGATCCTCGACTTGCGCTTTACCGATCTTCCAGGGCTCTGGCACCACGTTTCCTATCCCATCGACCAGTTAACCGAAGCCTCGTTTGAAGACGGCTTCGGCATCGATGGCTCGTCGATCCGGGGCTGGGCGGCCATCCAGGAAAGCGACATGCTGCTCAAGCCCGACCCGAACTCGCACCTGCTCGATCCCTTCACCGAAGTGCCGACGCTGGTGCTGATCTGCGACATCGTCGATCCGGTGACCAAGCAATGCTACGACCGCGACCCGCGCTACATCGCGCGCAAAGCCGAGGAGTATCTCTATTCCACAGGCATCGCCGACACCGCGTATTTCGGCGCCGAGGCCGAGTTCTTCATCTTCGACAACGTGCGCTTCGATCAGCGCGAACAATACGGCTTTTACTACATTGACGCCGAGGAGGGCCGCTGGAATTCAGGCAGGGAAGAGAACAATCTGGGCTACCGCCCGCGTTATAGGGAAGGCTACTTTCCCGTCCCGCCCACCGATCACTACCAGGACCTGCGCTCCGAGATGGTCCTGACCATGCAGAGTTGCGGGCTCGAGGTCGAATGCCACCACCACGAAGTCGCCAGCGCCGGCCAGACCGAAATCGACCTGAAATTCGATTCCCTGGTGCGCTCCGCCGACAAGATGCTGCTCTACAAGTACGTCGTGAAGAACGTGGCCAACCACTACGGCAAGACGGTCACCTTCATGCCCAAGCCCATCCTTGGCGATAACGGCAGCGGCATGCATACGCACCAATCGCTGTGGAAGGCAGGGGAACCGCTGTTCGCCGGCGACGGCTACGCCGGCATGTCGCAGCTGGCACTATGGTATGTGGGCGGACTGCTGAAGCACGGCCCGGCCCTCTCGGCGATCATTGCGCCGACCACGAATTCCTACAAGCGGTTGGTGCCCGGATTTGAGGCCCCGGTCAACCTGGCCTATTCGCGGCGCAATCGCTCGGCGGCTTGCCGCATTCCCATGTATTCGACTTCTCCCAAAGTTAAGCGTGTGGAGTTCCGGCCACCGGACCCAAGCTGCAATCCCTATATGGCGTTTGCGGCGATGCTGATGGCCGGCCTCGACGGCATTGAAAACAAAATGGACCCCGGCCTCCCGCTCGACAAAGACATCTACGAACTCGACCCGGAAGAACTGGCGAGCGTGCCCTCGATGCCCGGTTCGCTGGAAGACGCGCTGGACGCGCTCCAGCGCGACCACGCCTTCCTGCTTAAGGGCGACGTCTTCACCGAAGAAGTGCTGCGCACCTACGTCGACTACAAACGCTCGAAGGAAGTAGACGCGATCCGCCTGCGCCCGCACC
>CAWFUU010000036.1:0-320301 GCA_963819035.1 uncultured Acidobacteriaceae bacterium
TTTCACCATCCGCCGCAAACCACGCTTTGGGGCGGAATCTTCACCCGCTTTGACGATCTGGATGGAAATTCGTTTGCCCTTGTGGGGCGGGACGACTTCGTTCGCGAGATCGAAGCGCAGCGGCGTGCGGCCGCGGAGAGGCTTGAGGCCGAACGGCGCAGAGCCCAGGAACTGGAGATTGCAAAACGTGTACAGGCAAGGCTGTTTCCCCAAACGCTTCCGCGGCTCAAGACGCTCCAGTATGCCGGCATTTGCATTCAGGCGCGTGACGTCGGCGGCGATTATTACGATTTTCTGAATCTGGGCGGAGAGCGGCTGGCATTGGTCATCGCCGATACTTCAGGCAAGGGAATTGGGGCGGCGCTGTTGATGGCTAACTTGCAGGCCAACCTGCGAAGCCAGAGTGCAATCGCCTTCGATCAGCCACAACGCTTCCTGCGGTCAGTGAACCAGCTTTTTTACGAGAATACGACTGACAGTGCATATGCCACCCTTTTCTTCGCCGAGTACAACGACCAAGCCAGGCAGTTGCGCTACGCAAATTGTGGGCACCACTCTGCTGTTCTGCTCCGCAGTGCCAGTGTCGAACGGCTCGATTCAACCTGCACGGTGCTTGGGCTTTTCAAGGAGTGGGAGTGCTCGATCGAGGAACGCCAGATCTTCCCCGGTGACGTACTGGCGCTCTACACCGACGGAGTAACGGAAACGTTCAACGATGAGGGAGAGGAATTCGGAGAGCAGCGGTTGATCGAAGCTTTGCGGCGAAATCGTGATCTGCCTTCAGAGGAGTTACTGGCCGCGATCGTGGACGATCTTCAGCGCTTCAGCTCTGGCGGCGAGCAGCACGACGACATCACGCTAATCGTTGCGAAGTGCGGGTCAGGCTAAATGACGCGAACTGAGTAGCGGTCATTCGCCACGTCACGACCGAGCGACGGCGAACCAACCGGGGCCAAGGTCCTATGATCGCTGTCCGGGGGCGAGGAGTGGTATCGCGATTTTTCGCCAATGGGGAGCCGGGTGTCCACATGATTCAGGTTCTCGATGCTGTGTCAAGGAGCACGGGTGCAGGTCGCGTGCGCTTTGCTTCGGGTGTGCTGGTAGCGGGATTCACAGGGCTTGGCTGTAAAATGCGGAGGGCGTGTCGACTGGTCCCGCCCTTGATTCGGAGGACAGTATGAAAAAAGTTTTTGTACTTTCTGCGTTGATCTTAGTCTTGCTGGCTCCCGCGTTCGCACAGCGGGGTGGGCGCCAGCTTTCCGATGATGATCAGCGCCGTTTTGACAGCTATTTCTCGCGCTGGCAGAGTTACCAAAACACTAACAATCTCGGGGAAAGCCGCAGCATGGAAAAGCGGATGCAATCGATCTATCAGCGCTACCGCATTCCGGCAGATACTCCCTATCGCGATGTAGCCTCCAATGGCGGTGGAGGCGGGAACCACGACCGCGATTGGGACCGGGAACGGGATCGGGACCGCGATTGGGATCGGGATCGGCGGGCGGAGTGGGACGGTTATCGCGACCGCGACCGCGCTTACTGGCAGCAGAACCAGCGTCTTTCCAGTGAAGATCAGGGCCGCTTCGACAGTTATTTTCAGCGCTGGCAAGATTATCGGCGCACCAACAACCGCGACGAAGTGATCAGCATGGAGAAGCGTATGTTTGACGTTTACGATCACTATGGAATTCCGCACGATGTGTCCTTCGAGCGCGTTGCCTCGCGGGGTGAAAGGCACTGAGTCATTCCTAATGACCGAAGTCCGGGGTGCGACTCGCCCGGACTTCAAGACAGGGTGAAGTGAGCGCAGGAAAAGATGGGCCCGTTCGATGCGGCCGACTTCTCTTTTCGCATTTTTTGAATCGCAACTGCTCGCGCGAAGACAATCACCACGGTCGTAAAGGTTATCGTTGCCGCGAACAGGGCCTTTGCGCTCAGAACTGTTTGTTATGAGCGCAATGGGGATGTTGCAACAACGGGCGTTTAAGAGCGGCGCTACCCGCTAAGGTTTGCCTGTTCTGCTCTGAATCGCCGCAATGGCGCGAGTTGCATATTCCCTAATCCAAAAGCTACGACCTCCGTCATCGGCGGGTCTAACTTGGCAACTTCTTTCAGCGCCGGGATCATATCCGGCGCACCGAAACGTTCGAGCGACTCCACTGTCTTGCTTCGGACCGCCTCAGACGGGTCTTGCAGCCCACGAAGGATGACTTGTCGCGCTTTCTGCGCTGTCTCGGGGTCCAGCCCATTTTTTCCGTCTGCGAGTGCGCGAACAAGCGTCGGCGCAGCTTCAGCACGGGTTAAGCCCACATCGCTTCGATACATCTGAATCAGACACGGAATGGAGATTTTTGCATGAGCGGCAATCTTGGCGGCAAGTCGACTATTCCACTCGTAAGCCTGTTGGACGAGAATGCAGACCTGATGCGTGTCAGTCCAATCAGCATAGGAGTCTACGGTTTCACCCAACTTGGCGACGTATTCGGCGTAGCCTTCGCCCACGCCCTCCTGTTCATGGGAAGCGCGAAGGGTTGACTCGATCTCACGGTCCTCACGATCCAGCAGATCGAGCAGTGCAGCCTGAGCCTCCTTGCTACGCATGGTTTCCGCATCGGAGCGCAGTTCATCATACGAACGAATCCGCTCCGTTGGGTCTTTGGATTGCAACTTCGCAAGCAAGTCCGACACTCTCGACCTTGGAGTATCGGCTTGCTGCCCCCAGACCAACGGCACTGCTGTGCAGGCCGCAAGGGTGAACGCCAGAATGATTCGCATAGTGCTGCCGCTCTAATTATCAATAGGGGCTTCACGCTGCGCACGTAACTTCTGTAATCAGGCCTTCTCGCAAGCTTGCGCCGTCTGTTCGCCTGGAGGCAGCTCAATCAGCGCGTTAGGCCTGGCGTTCGAAATCGAGCGGGATTATGACTCGATGATTCTGGATGGCTTCGCCAAAGGCCTTCGGCGGAAACGCCAGCGGGGCTGGGGCCTAAGCTATCGCTGCTGCCGCAACTGCTCCCACATTTCGACAATTCTGGATTTCAGATCGGCGGTCATCTTCTCATAAGTGGCCTCGGACGCTTCCGACGCTGGGGGCGGAGGAATGGGCGGGCCGAATACCATTTTTAGAGGAGCGATTTTCTGGAAGAAATTCTTGCCTCTTGGCCACGCCTCGTAAAAACCCTCAATCGCCACCGGAACGATCGGCACCTGGGCGTGGATCGACAGGATGGCTGCGCCTTTCTTGAAGATTCGCGGGGTACCATCGATGGAGCGCTCGCCTTCGGGGTAGAGCAAGAGGATGCGCCCCTGGCGAAGACCGTAGGCCCCGGCGCGCATGGCGGGGATGAGATTGGCATCGGGGTCAAGGACTACGACGCGAATCCAGCGCGCCAGGTGGCGCATGAAGCCTTGGCCGAAAATGTCGCTGGTCCCAACGGCAAAGGAATTCACGAGAATATTTCTTGGTACCACGGAGGCTACCACCACCGGATCGAAGTAGCTCTGGTGGTTAGGCGAGACAATGTAGGGGCCTTTCGGCGGCAGGTTCTCCAATCCCGAGACGCGCAAGTGAAACAGGTCGCGCGAAATCAATTGGATCACCCGGGTTACCGGATACCAGATCGTATCGAAAGCGGGATGCGGATCCTTCAGAGCCAGCACTTCAGGGTCGGTGGGATCCTCTGCCAGAATGGCCTTCCATCCGGCGAAGGCGGTGCGGGGCGCGGCGTCCCCGGCAGCGGCGCTGGCAAGAACCGCATCGAGGAGATCGCGGACGGTGTAGATTTCCGTGAGTCGCGATTCGTCGATGTTGCCGCCGAGTTCGTCTTCGAGGCGGCTGAGGAGTTCAATGCGCTGCATGGAGTCGAGGCCGAGGTCAAGTTCCAGATTGTGGGTGGGCCGGAGACTTGGAGGCGCGGTGCGGGCGGCGTCGCGCACAACCTTGAGTCCGCGCTGGACCTCCGGTTGATTGAGCCAGGTGGTTTCATCGTCAGTCAGGGGTTTCTCGGCGGGCAGGTCAGAATCGTCTGAAACTTTTTGTGCGAGGTTCGCCTTGACTCGCTTTTCTACCTCAAAACGCTTGATCTTACGGGTCGTAGTACGCGGCAGATCTTCGTTCCAGATTTCATAACTTCCAATGCGCTTGGTGGAGGCGATTTGCTGCGAGAGGCCCTCGACGTTGTAACGGACGACTTCCTTGGCATTGACGATTTTCTTCTGTCGCAGGACGTCGAAGTTGGGGACGATCACGGCGTGTAAACGGTCGCCGCCCTCGCCCGGTTTTCCTTCGAGGCCGACGACGGCCAGTTCCTTGATGTAGGGCGACTTCAGGTAGTGAGCCTCGATTTCTTCGGGATAGACGTTCTTCCCGTTGCTCAGGACGATGACTTCTTTCTTGCGGCCGGTGAGGAACAAGTTTCCGCGGGTGTCGAAGTAACCGAGATCGCCGGTGTAGAGCCATCCATCGCGCAAGACGGCGGCGGTGGCGTCGGGACGATTCCAGTATCCCTTCATGACGACGGCACCTCGGACCGCGAGTTCACCGACGGGAGGGCCCTCCTCCTGAGATTGCGGGTCGACGATCCTGCCCTCCACACCTTTCATTGCCTTGCCCACCGAGCCGATCACGATGTCGTTGGGGGAATTCACGTAGATGGCGGCCGCGGTTTCGGTCAGGCCCAGGGCTTGCATCACGTCGATACCAAGATCATGAAAGTCTCGGGAGATGACGGGATCGAAACGGGATCCCCCGGTCACGAGGTAGCGCATCTTCGGTCCCAGAGTGTGATGGATCTTGCCGAACAGAATGGGGCCGGCGTTGATGCCTAGCTTGCGCAGGGTGCGGTTGAGGGCAACCATGGCGGCGAAAATCCTCTGCGTGAGGGCACCGCGTTTGGCAACTTCCTCGAATACGCGTTCGTGAATCAGGTAGAAAAATTGCGGCACGACGGCGAAGGCCGTAATGTTGCGCTCGCTGAGCGCCCGCATCAGTTCCGTGGTGTTGAGCGTTTCCAGATACACGACGCGCGATCCCTTGACCAGGGGCAAGAGCAGGTTTGCCATCAAAGCCAGTACATGAAATAAGGGCAGGACGCCGAGCAGCGCATCGTTCGGCCCGATGTCGACCCAATTGAAGACGGCCTCGACCTCGCCGAGAAAATTGGCGTGCGTCAGCATGACTCCTTTTGGGTCGGCGGTCGTGCCGGAGGTGTAGATCAGGGACGCGAGGTCGTCGTTATTGGCGGGGGCGGGCTTGAACGTGCCCGGGCCGGCGTCGAAGATCGCGGGCAGATTGGCCAGCCAATGCTGTTCGGAAGAATCGTCCGCCATGCGGTCTGGGTCCATGAGGATCAGGCCCAGATTTAGTTCTGTCGCTCCGGGACGCGCGACGGGAACGTGCTTGGCATCACAGAAGATGGCTGCGGCGCCGCTGTCTTTCAGAAGTTTCTTGGCCTGGTCGGCGTGCAGGGCAGTATCGAGCGGTACGGCAACGCAGCCCGCGGCGATGATGCCCAGATAGGCGGCAACCCAGCGGGGATGGTTGTCGGCGAGGATGGGGAGACGGGAACCGCGAGGGAAGTTTTGTTCCGTGATCCAACGACCAACGGATTCGGCCATGCGGTGAAGTTCGGCGTAGGTGCAGCTTTCGAGATGATCGTGGCGCTGGATCTCAAGTGCCACATTGTCGGGCCATCGCTGGGAACATTCGACAAAGCGATCGTAGAAAGTAGGCATTCGTCGTGGGGAATATACACGAAACGCAGCCAGGATGCTGTGCAGACAAAACGGTGGCGTCGCGGTTTCGCGAGTCGAGATTGCGGTTCAGGGTTTTTTCGGTTGCGGCTTTTCAGCTTCTGCGACGGCCTTGCGGAATTGTTCGACGGCAGAGACGTCGGGCGCGCGGAGACAGTCCTTTGCAATGTAGCGCCATATCGGCGTTGAATCCAGAGGATTCTCTATGCCGCCACGATAGACTTCAAAGCTGTCTTCGGAGGGGCCAACCTCGTTGCCCAGGTGCGGCCCTCGGTCAGGCGGTAACACGCTGGGATCGTGGAGTGGAGGAGTGGGGCCTTGCTGGCCGCCGATACGAATGCTGGTATCGCCGCCTTGCGCGACTCCCGGGCGCTGATCGATCGGACCGCCCTTGATCGTGGGGTGCATGGACTTACCGTTGCCGGTACGGACGACGATGATAAGGTCGGACTCCGCGCCCTCCATGACCAGGTCGAATCGTCCCCAGTCCATGAGCTTTTTCTCCACATTGTCGCGAGCGGTTGCGTTGGCGTTGGGTTGGTCCAGCGGTTCTCCAGCGTCGGGATCGATGACAACCAGCACGGTGCGGGCGTGCAAAACATAGGCGGCTAACAGAGATTTGTTCTTCTCCTTCGCGACTGCGGGAGCAAGAAGGAGAACAGTCAGGAGCAACAGCGAGGAGAGGCGCACAGTCATGGAACCTCCGTAAGACCGGCGGCGGAATGCGACGATTATACTAAAGGGGCGGAGTTCAGGTACGTCCAGGACTGCGCTTGCATCGAATATGCTAGGCTTTAAGAATAGTCTGGGCGCCGTGCCCTCTGAAGGATTCCCGTTTGATTAACCAGTTGCTAGGTAAGGTGTTTGGCACCAAAAACGAGCGCGTCATCAAGGCGCTGATGCCGAAGGTGCTGGCCATCAACGCGCTTGAGCCGCAGATTGAAAAGCTCACCGACGCCGAGCTGCGCGCCAAGACGGACGAATTTCGGCAGCGCATTCAGGAGCGGATGAGCCGCTTTGGCGGCGGCGGAAACCAGCCTGCTGAGAGCGCTGACGGCGTTGAATCAGAGGACGAGGGCGATCTTGATCGGCAGAAGCGGCTGGAGAAAGAAGAGTACGACGCGCTGCAGGAAGTGCTGAACGAGATTCTGGTTGAGGCTTTCGCGGTGGTGCGCGAAGCGGGACGCCGCGTGCTCAATATGCGCCATTTTGATGTGCAGCTGATCGGCGGCATGGTGCTGCACCAGGGAACGATCTCGGAAATGAAGACCGGCGAAGGAAAAACGCTGGTCGCAACCCTGCCTGTGTATCTCAACGCGCTCAGCGGGCGCGGCGTGCACGTGGTCACGGTCAACGACTACCTGGCCAAGCGCGACTCGGAGTGGATGGGCAAGGTGTACCGATTTCTGGGCCTCACGGTGGGCGTCATCGTGCACGATCTGGACGACGAGGAGCGGCGGGCAGCTTACGCCGCTGACGTGACCTACGGAACGAATAACGAGTTCGGCTTCGACTACCTGCGCGACAACATGAAGTTCGACATTAAGGATTGCGTGCAGCGCGGGCACAATTACGCGATCGTTGACGAAGTGGATTCCATCCTGATTGACGAAGCCCGCACGCCGCTCATTATTTCGGGGGCGAGTGAAGAGTCGACCGACAAGTATTACAAGGTGAACCGGATCATTCCGAAGCTCGAAAAAGGCGAGGAGATTGACGTCGCACCGGGAGAGCCAGCACAGCTTACGGGCGATTTTGTGGTCGACGAGAAGCACCGCAACATCACGGTCACCGACGAAGGCTGGGTGAAAGTGGAGGGACTGCTGGGTATCGGGAACATTGCCGACCCCGAGAATTGGCCGCTGAAGCATCACGTCGAGACGGCGATCAAGGCACACGCGCTGTACCGCAAGGACGTGGAATACGTCATCAAGGACGGCGAGGTCATCATCGTCGACGAGTTTACCGGGCGCATGATGCCGGGGCGGCGCTGGTCCGACGGGTTGCACCAGGCGATTGAGGCCAAGGAAGGGGTCAAGATTGAGCGCGAGAACCAGACGCTGGCGACCATCACCTTCCAGAATTATTTCCGCATGTTCAAGAAGCTGGCCGGCATGACGGGCACGGCCGAGACAGAAGCCACTGAGTTCGACAAGATCTACAAACTGGAAGTCGTGGTGATTCCGACCAACAAGCAGATGTTGCGGCTGGAGCACCCCGACGTCGTGTACCGCACCGAGAAAGAGAAATACTTTGCGGCCGCGGATGAAATTGAGCAACTCCACGCTAAGGGCCAGCCCGTGCTTGTCGGCACGACGTCGATTGAGAAATCGGAGCGTCTCTCTGAGTTGCTGAAGAAAAAGGGCCTCAAAGATCACGTCGTGCTGAACGCCAAGTTTCATGAGCGCGAAGCCGAAATCGTTGCCCAGGCAGGACGAAAGGGCAGAGTCACGATTGCGACCAACATGGCCGGACGCGGTACGGACATTCTGCTGGGCGGCAATCCGGAATTCATGGCCAAGCAGGAGATGGTGAAGAAGGGAATCGCGCAGCAGTTGCGCGTGGCACAGGGCAAGATCGAAGGGCCGCAGGAAGACGGGCAGACTTCCGTTTTTTACTACAACGGCAATGAGTACGTCGTGCCCACCGACAAGTGGACTGAGGCGTTCAACCGTTACAAGGAGCAGACCGACAAAGAACACGACGAGGTGACGGCGGTCGGCGGGCTGCACATTCTGGGTACGGAGCGGCACGAGTCGCGGCGCATAGACAACCAACTGCGCGGACGCGCGGGGCGCCAGGGCGATCCCGGCTCGTCGCGTTTTTATCTGGCGCTGGAAGATGACCTGATGCGCATCTTCGCCAAGGAGTGGGTCTCGACCCTGCTGCAGCGGCTGGGGATGGAAGAAGGCGTACCGATTGAATCGAAGCTGATCACGCGGCGCATTGAGACGGCGCAGAAAGCAGTCGAGGCGCAGCACTTCGAGTCGCGCAAACACCTGCTCGAATATGACGACGTAATGAACAAGCAGCGCGAGGCCGTGTATGGGCTGCGGCGGCGGCTGCTCGAAGGCATGGATCAGAAGGACATGATCCTGCAGGATTATGTTTCGGCGATTCTGGGCGAGTTGCTCGAGCAGTACTGTCCAGTGAAAGCGCATGCCGACGATTGGGACATCAAGGCGCTGAAGGATGCGATCTTTACCCGTTTCGGCGTGGATTTTGTCGCCGAAGGAGTGAAGGCCGAGACGCTGAACCGGCAGGAACTGGGCGATGCGATCTTCGACAAACTGAAAGAGCGCTACGATGCGAAGGAGAAGATGATTGGGCCCGATGCCATGCGGCATCACGAGCGGATGATCATGCTGAGCGTGATCGACCAGCAGTGGAAAGATCACCTGCTCAGCATGGATCACCTCAAGGAAGGCATCGGACTGCGAGGGTACGGGCAGCACGATCCGCTGGTCGAGTACAAGAAAGAATCGTTCGACATGTTCGAAGCGATGATGCAGCGCTTCCAGGAAGATACGGTCAAGTATCTGTACCTGATGCAGATTCTGGAGCGGCCTCCCGATGTGGGGGTTGGCGGTCCCCCGCCGCAGGGGCAAGAGCCGGAGCCAGCGGTTCCTGCTGCGCGGGGCGGGGATGGGAACGGGCGGCGGCCTCCGCGCATGGTTTCGACTTCCGCGGATGAACTGGAAGAGAATTTCATGCGGCGCAAGCGGCGCGAACTTGAGCAGGCGCGGATGGCTGGCAGCGGGGACGCGCAGTCGGTGCAGCAGGTGGTGCGCTCGCAGGAAAAAGTGGGACGGAACGATCCTTGTCCATGCGGATCGGGGAAGAAGTTCAAGAAGTGCCACGGGGCGTAGTGTTCAACAGCGGCGACTGAAGGCAAGATTCGTCTTCGACAGGTCAAGCCGCCATCAGCGGACACGTGGGTCGATCCAGAGGCCAAATCTGGCCGGGAGCCGTCACAAAACCAACCTTTTCCCAGCAGCCACTCCGGATCTGTTTCGGACCGAACCCACCTTGAATAGCATCCATAGTCTCCATGAGAGCGCCTTGCGATGAAGCCGTATTACGATCAGGTGGAGCCGAAGTCCCCTGCGGGGACAGAGCCAAACCATGGATACTCGCTGCAACCATTCTCGCCTCCGGCATGGCATTCATTGACAGCACTGTGGTCAATGTCGCTTTGCCTGCGATACAGGCCAGTTTTCACGCAACGGTGGTCGATGTGCAGTGGGTGGTGGAGTCCTATGGTCTCTTCCTGGGCGCGCTGATTCTTGTGGGGGGCTCACTCGGCGACCTGTTCGGACGCCGCGTGATCTTCCTGGTGGGCGTGGCGATCTTCTCGGTTGCATCCGCCGCTTGCGGCTATGCTTCCGACATTCATCAGTTGATTATCGCGAGAGGCATCCAAGGTGTGGGAGCCGCGCTCCTGGTACCCGGAAGCCTCGCGATTATCAGTGCGTCTTTTGACGAAAAGAGCCGCGGCCAAGCCATCGGCACATGGTCCGGCTTTACCGCGATCACCACCGCGGTTGGCCCGGTTCTTGGCGGTTGGCTGGTTCAGCATGCCTCCTGGCGCTGGGCGTTTTTCATTAATCTCCCGATTGCAGCGTCCGTCATGGCGATTTCATATTGGCAAATTCCGGAAAGCCGCAGGGCAACGGCTGGACGCATCGATTGGATTGGAGCCCTACTTGCCACTCTCGGGCTCGGCGGCTTGGTGTACGGCTTGCTCGAGTCGGTGAACTTGGGCTGGACGAATCGCCTGGTGTTCGGCAGTTTGGTTCTGGGTTTCGGGGGCCTTGCTTTATTCGTTTCCGGCGAAGCCCATGTTGCGTCTCCGATGGTGCCACTCAAGCTCTTCGAATCCCGGAGGTTCAGTGGCGCAAACCTGCTCACGTTCTTTCTGTACGCAGCGTTTGGGATTTTCTTTTTTTTGTTTCCGTTGAATCTGATTCAGGTCCAGCAGTATTCCCCAACCAAAGCCGGTACAGCCATCCTTCCCTTCATTCTCCTCATGTTCCTTCTGTCGCGCTGGGCCGGTGGACTGGTCACCCGCTATGGCGGGAAGGGTCCGCTGATCCTTGGACCTCTCATCGCCGCAACCGGTTTCGCTCTGTTCGCCCTGCCTTCCGTTGGGGATAGCTATTGGACGTCGTTCTTTCCAGCGCTCGTTATCCTGGGATTGGGGATGACGGTCACAGTGGCGCCTCTCACAACCGTCGTTATGAATTCAGTGAACGAAGACCGTGTTGGTACCGCCTCCGGAATCAACAATGCTGTGGCGCGGGTCGCAGGGGTACTCGCGATAGCAGTGCTTGGGATCGTAATGGTAAAGGCGTTTGGTTTTCACCTCGATCGAAAGCTGGCGAGCCTCGCTTTACCTTCCGACATTCTGCAGGAGTTGCAGACGAACGAGACTAAACTTGCCGGCTTGCAGGCGCCCGCGGGACTTGATCCGGTTGCGAATGCCTGGATCCAGGAATCCGTGAGGGAAGCGTTTGTCTATGGATTCCGAATTGTAATATTGATTTGCGCAGGCTTGTCTCTGGCAAGTGCTGCGGTCGCATGGCTCATGATTCCTCGAGATCACGATGGCCCGAGGTTGGCGGCGAAAACCTGATTTGGACAGACGCGGCGCAATGCCTTTAGGAACGAACTGCGTTGAAGGTCATTTCCAGGGCGGTGCTTTTTGTCATCTGCTTCCATTCCAGAAACAGGCTTGCGTAGTTTTTTGTGATGTAGTCGGCGCGGCTTACTGCCAGTTTCTTGGCGGTTGCGTCGATCCAGCGGGGCGGGCCTTCGATTTCGCAGAAATTGCCGATGGGGGTTTCGTCGGTGACTATCTGGCCTTTGCCATCGGTCCACTCGGCGCGGAACTTTTCGTAGCGGAATGATGGCGCGTATCCCAGGGCGCGCAGAATCGCGTCCATCTGTTTGCCGTCGGCAACGCCGGTCTCGAACTCGACCCGGCTGCTGTGTCGCTCTCTCTTGCTACCGCTCTTGTGGGTCAGCGTCCAGGCCGGTCCGTACTTGCGAATCCGAAGGAGCTCGTTTCTCGAGCGCAGGACTTCTCCGGGCAGATCGTAGAGCGTGTTCATCTCATGCGTTCGGCGAGTGACGAGCCGGAATCCGGCGGCGCTGATTTTGCGGCGGAGGGCTCGCAAATCGGAAACACGGAACTTGATCTCAATTTCCTGGGGCATTCAGAGCAGTGTATTACGGGAGTGGAGAGTCGGCGGCGGTAGTCGCCAGAATCTTCGGGCGGGATAGAATCTCTGACCAGTTTACTGGCTCAAGCGGCCCTACGACCAATCCCCAGGACAGCGGCTCCAATCCATGAGACGGCCGCCGTGATAAAGAACGGCCAATAGAACTGCCCAGTCCGGTCGAGCAGAAGCCCGGTTAGCATCGGTGCGACCCATCCGGCCATGTTGCCGATGAAGTTTTGCACGCCGGCCCAGCGTCCCGCTGCCTGAGGTCCCGCCAGAGTCTGGGTGACCGCCCAACAATTGCAGCCGATTAATCCTACGAAGACTCCAGTCATAACCAGCATCACGATGAAGAGCGGGCCGTGCGTAACGGGGATCAGGACGAGGCTGACCCCGATGCCAAGGTGTCCCAGGACCAGGGCGCCTTTGCGGGCCATCGTCGGAGTGGCTCCCGCGTTGATCCAGCGATCCGCGAGCTTGCCCGAGACGGTCGCGGAGATGGCTGACATCAAGAAGAGGAGACCTCCGTATTTCCCGACATCGTTCATCGAAAAATCCCGTCCCCGTTTTAGATACGACGGAAACCAGGTCAGCAAGAAGTAAAGATAGTAATTGATCGAGAACTGGCCGAGGCAGGTGCCCCAGGCGGAGCGTTGTCGCAGGATGGACACGATGCTGATTCCCGGAGAAGGGGCCGATACCGATGGCGGAGGTCGGCGCGGCATCCAGACAAACCATGGGGCAAGCCAGAGCAAGCCTCCTGCGCCGAGGACCAGAAAGAAGGGACGCCAACCAAAAGCCCCTACTACTGTGCCTCCGACCAAAATGCCGATTGCGGGCCCGAGGGAAAGGCCGGCCATCACGAGCGCGTTGGGAAAGCCGCGGCGGGCTTCGGGGAAGCGGGCGCTCAGGATGTTCGAATAAGAAGGAAAGGCCACGGATTCTCCGACGCCGAGGATCACGCGGACTGCGATTAGAGCGACAAACCCGTGCAGCAGGCCCGTTGCCGCGGTTGCAGTTGACCAGATGAAGAAACCTGCGGCGAACACCCACTTCACGTCGAAGCGATCGACCAGCCATCCGGCGGGGATCTGAAGCAACGCATAAGTCCAGAAGAAGGCCGCAAGCAGCGTGCCGAGTTGAGTGTTGGTGAGGCCGAGTTCGTCCTTCAGCAGGGGCGCGGCGATCGACAGGTTGCTGCGGTCGATGTAGTTGATGAGAACGGAAAAAGTCAGAAGCAGAACGACGCGGTTCATGCCCGGATGGGTATCTGGCGCCGCGGGTTGCAGTGGCCGACCTGGCGCGAACGAAGCGGGTTGCTCGCGGCTGGCAGGGAAGGTCATTGTGGCAAAACCGCACAATTGTACTCTGCATGTGCAAGCGGTGGAGAAGGATTGCGCAACCTTGGCGATGGTAAAATTCAGTCCTGTGAAAGATGGAATGACAACGGGAACAGCGATGAAAAACCTGTTTGAGCAAGAGGCCGTGGACGAAGTTGTCTCGCGCCTTGACCAGTTACAGCCCGGGGCACAGCGCCAGTGGGGAAAAATGGACGTTGCGCAAATGATGGCGCACTGTTCGGCGGCGCTCGACATGGCTTCCGGGCGGATCAATCCGCCGCGCCCATTGATTGGCCTGCTGATCGGCCCGTTCTTCAAGTCAATCTATTCAAACGAGAAACCATTCCCCAGGAGCAGTCCCACAGACCCGAAACTGGTGGTTTCGGATCAACGGGATTTTCTTCGCGAACAGGAGCAGCTCAAGCTGAAGGTCCGGCAGTTTCACGAAAGTGGAGAGACGAAATGCACCCGGCATCCGCACCCGTTCTTTGGATCTCTTACTCCACAACAATGGGCCCGCGGAATGTACAAGCACGTGGATCATCACTTGCGGCAGTTTGGGGCGTGAGGCCAGAGCGCGCGGCCGAACAAGCTGCGGAGTCTGTCGAGAGGCCCAAGACGACCACTGGGGCTGAAGCCCAATTATTCTCGGCGCTTTACGCGGCCCCTTCGACAAGCTCGGGGCAGGCTCTGGAAGGGCCGCTCTTCCACGGAAATATGATCATTCCGATCCACGGAAATATGCTCATTCCGAGTTTTTTACCGGACAGTGCAGTCGTGCGTTATCAAAGCCTGCGTGAGAACACTCTCTAGCTAAACGTCGGCAACTTTATCAAATCGTTCTTGGGGATGGACTCCAGAGGCTCTCCAGCCTTGCGCCAGGCGGTGAAACCGCCGACGATGACGAACGTGTTGAAGCCTTTTTCCCGCAGTAAGTGCGCCACCCGGGCGCTGGTCGCTTCGCGCGCTCAAGTACAGTAGAGGTAAATGTCCTTGTCTTTGGGGAGGTTCTTGATTTCCTCTTCCAGGTTGTTGGGTTCGATGCGGATGGAGCCTTTGATGCGCTCGGCGCCGATGTCGTAATAGCCGTGGCTGCGGACGTCGACGATCTGGACCAGGTTCGCCGTATCCGAAGCCAGACGGGCCGCTAGTTCCTGGACCTGGATGCGGGGAACGACGTCGTATTCCCGATATTTCTGGAATTGGGCGATGCGATAGACCACATAGACCGCCACAGCGGCCAGGATGATGACCTCCATGGCACGTCCGGCAGACTGGAAGCCATTCAGCGTAGCGGCCAGGAAATCGCGCGACAGATATCCCACCGTTAGATAGGTCGTCGAGTACAGCAAGGATCCGGCGACATCGAGGCGCAGAAACTGGCCGTATCGCATCTTCATGCTCCCGGCCAGCGGCG
Source organism: uncultured Acidobacteriaceae bacterium (assembly GCA_963819035.1). Lineage (GTDB taxonomy): Bacteria > Acidobacteriota > Terriglobia > Terriglobales > Acidobacteriaceae > Sulfotelmatobacter. The sequence continues at coordinate 14,733 of CAWFUU010000036.1, forward strand.
CGGCCATGGTGTTAATCCCGGGAATGAATTTGGCGACCACCAGGGTCAGCTTGCCGCGCTTGTAGAACGACTCGGCCGAGCGCAGGATGCAAGTTTCCGGGTTCATGGAAAGGCGGCAGAGGAAAGCCAGCAGAGCCCAGCCAGAGTAGCGCCCGAGCCAGAATTGGATGGTGTCGCCAATGAGAAGCGCAAGCACCGCGTAGAGCAATACGCTTGGTCCCCACAGAGTGTGGGAGGCGATGGCAGCGCCGCCTGCCACGAGGGCGATCGCGGCGGGGACGGGAAATCCGATCGCTTCGGCGAACAACAACCCGAAAGTGAGTGCATAGCCGTGGCGGGCCATGGTGGAAAACAGGTCATTCATAGCGTGTATTGGACCAGAGGTACCTGATGCGACACGACTTAGATTCGGTGGAGGCAGAAAAGGTTCAGGATAAGCAAAAGCCGGACGTGTCTCCGAAGGAGCACGTCCGGCTTAACGGGGAGTGCGTCTCTCAGGAGGACTTTCCCCGTTCAGGGCGAGCAAGACAGAGGCTTACACTCGAAGTCTCTTCCGGCCCTGTCCGGGCCGGCGCGTCGAAAAACCAGGGCGCCTTTCGTCTAAAGCTTCGACTGAAGCCACCGCCTGCAGTTAATGGTGGTCCGCAGTGGACAGGTCCCTCAGCGACCTGCCTTTCCTCAGGTGCCGGGGGGAGAGGATTAGGTCACGATGGGCTGCGGCCTATCGCATGCCAGTGCGTCTCATTAGCCTTCCGCTCTGACGGACACTCCCACCAACTGGGCGCATTTTGCAATGAGCGGAAAGAAAATTCTGTGGCGGCCGTCACAGATGATTGTGATGGGGATCAAAGGAGGTTCGTCAAGGCTTTTGTGCTTGGACTCACACGGTACTATCGGGCTCGGCGCAGTCGAAATCGCCAGGTACGGGTGCGAGATGAAAGGCCTGGCTATTTCTCTCTTGCCACCACGAACTCGGGCGCCCAGAGCAGGGCGCGCTTGATTTCGGAATCAGGGAAGGTGCAAATCGACTTGCAGGCAGAATCCGCATAGTGCGCGGCCCGGGTGGAGGCGGCTTCCAGAGATCCGTAACGCTGCAGGATTTCCAGAATCTGCGCATGGGTGACACCATTAAAAGCCCGGTCGCGCAGAATGGTTTCGATCTTGGTCCGCTCTTGCGGTGTGCAGCGCTCGATCGCGTGGATCACCGCCATGGTGACCTTGCCCTCGCGCAGGTCGCTTGCCACCGGCTTACCGAGCACATCCTCCGAGGCGGTCAGATCGAGCACGTCATCCACGATCTGGAAGGCCATGCCGAGGTCGTGGCCGTATTTGGCTAGAGCGTTCTCTTGTTCGGCGGTTGCGCCACCCAGGATCGCCCCAAGCCGCATGCAGACCGAAAAGAGGCACGCCGTTTTTCGGAAAATCAGGTCAAAGTGCTCGTCGAGGGTGATGAGCTTGCCCAGCTTTTCTATCTGCAGCAATTCGCCTTCAACCATTTGCTGGGTGAGTTCGATCAGAGCGTCAAGAATGCGGAAGTTTCGCTCCTGCACGGCAATCTTGAAAGCCTGCATGTAAAGCCAGTCGCCGGCCAGAACGCACTTCGAGTTGCCCCATTGGGTGTTAGCGGCGGGTCGGCCGCGGCGGGTCTTGGCTTCGTCAATGATGTCGTCGTGAACCAGGGTTGCGGTGTGAATGATCTCGACCACGGCTCCCAGCCGGACTGCGCCGCGTCCCTGGTAGTCGAACAGTTTTGCGGCCAACAACAGCAAAGCGGGGCGGATTCTTTTGCCTCCGCCTCCGCGCAGATACTCGCCGATTTCGGTAATGGCCTGAACGCCGGAAACCGTGTCGCGACCGAACTCGTCTTCGAGCGCGACGAGGTCGTCCCGCAGCAGGTCGAAGACTTCCTTTCCGTTAATGATGGGCGGCGCGCTCAATTTGTCCGGTAATTCGTAAACTGCAAGTCAATTCCAAAATCATGTTGCTTCAGCAGTGCAATGGTTTCCTGCAAGGTGTCGCGGTCCTTGCTGCTGATTCGCACCAAGTCCCCCTGAATTGAGGCTTGCGCCTTCTTTTTTGAATCCTTGACCAGCTTTACGATCTCGCGTGCCTTCTCGATAACTATGCCCTGCTGCATGGTGACACGGCGCTTGGCCGTGCCGCCGGCGGCTGGTTCCACCGCGCCGTAGGTCAGTCCCTTGAGCGAAACCCCGCGCTTGACCAGTTTTTGCTGCAGGATATCGTTTACCGCCTTCAACTTGTATTCATCGGCGGAGTGCAGGAGGATCGCGTCTTTTTCCAGTTCGATGTTCGACTTGGAATCCTTCAAATCGAAGCGGGTGTGGATCTCCTTGAGCGCCTGCTGAATGGCGTTGGAGACCTCCTGCAGGTCGATTTTGCTGACGACATCGAAACTGTTATCGGGCATATATTTCTAATCTTTCTGAAACAATGGAATCTTAACCTGAGAGTAACAGAACAACGCGGTCAGAGCGCGGGAACTTTGGTTTCAGCGATTTCAACCAATTCGAAAAAATTGTAGAAATTACGGGAAGTGCGTGCGCCCACTTCTTCGGTTGAGAGGCCGCGCAGTTCGCCCAACTGGCGCGCAGTTTCCCGGACGAAGGCAGGTTCATTGCGCTTGCCGCGATGTGGTACCGGCGCCAGATAGGGGGAGTCGGTTTCGATCAACATGCGGTCGAGCGGAACCTGCAGAGCCGCATCGCGAATTTGCTGGGCTTTAGGAAAGGTGACGTTTCCGGCAAAGGAAATCATGAAGCCCATGTCGAGGGCACGCTTGGCTTGCGGCCAGTTTCCGGTGAAGCAGTGGAGAATACCGCCCAAGCCGCGAGGCGCCCACTGCTCCTCGATGAGCCGGAGGCAGTCCTGCCAGGCGTTATCGCTGTCATTGGAGGGGCGGCAGTGAATCACGATGGGGAGCTTGGCCGCGGCCGCCAATTCCATTTGTTTCGCAAAAACCTGCTGCTGCGTTTCTCGAGGAGAATGGTCGTAGAAGTAGTCGAGCCCGATCTCTCCCCAGGCGATGATTTTGGGATGCCGCGCGAGCTGCTCCATTCGGTCGAAGGCAGTCTGATCTGCCAGTCGAGCTTCATGGGGATGGATGCCGATCGTTGCGTACATGAAGTCATACTTCTCGGCCAACTGAATGCCGCAGTCGAAGTTGGCCGGGCCGTCGCCGTTGCCGATGGCGACGATGTTGCGGACGCCGGCATCTCGCGCGCGCGAGATAACCTGTTCGCGATCGGTTGCGAACTGCTTGCCGTCGAGATGGGCGTGGGAATCTACAAACACGGTCGTCGGTCGCTCGTCGTTGATCGTAACAAAGGCCTGAGGTGCCTACCTACTTCAGTCGCGCCCCTACCGGCACATCCTCCAAAAAGCTTGCCAGCACGGGCTTTCCACCTTCGAGCGAGGCGGCCACGATCATGCCGTTCGACTCCAGTCCGCGCAGTTTTCGCGGAGCCAGGTTGGCTACGATGACCACCTTACGACCAACCAGAATTTCGGGCGCGTAGGCTTCGGCGATTCCGGCCACGACCTGTCGGACTTCGGTTCCAATGTCGATTTCGAGGCGCAGGAGTTTGTCGGCTTTGGGTACCCGCTCGGCGACCTTCACGACACCCACTCGCAATTCGACCTTGGCGAAGTCGTCGATGCTGATTTTTGCGCCGTCGGTTGCCGCTGCAGGCGGCTGCGCTGCTACTGGCGTGGCGGGTGGTTGTGGGATCGACGGCTGCGTTTCCGGTGCCTTCACGTCTTCCACCGCTGGACCTCGTTGCTGATCTTCCATCTGTTGCATCCTTTCAATGGCGCTCTTATCGGCACGCGGAAAGACTGGGCTTACCTCGCCCAACTTCGTGCCCAGCGGCAACTGTCCCCACGCTAACTCGGACAAGGCTAATTTCTTGATGTCCCCGAGCCCCATCTGCGCCCAGATCTTCGCCGTAGCATCGGGCATCACCGGGTGCGCCAGCGCGGTCGCAATGCGCAGTGCCTCCGCCGAGGTATACAGCACAGTGGCCAGGCGCGCTCGGCTTTCGTCGTCCTGTTTCTCACCCAGAGACCAGGGCTCGTTCTCGACAATGTATTTGTCGACTGCGGCCACTAGTCCCCACGCTGTTTCGAGCGCACGGGAAAATTGGAATTGATCGAACAAAGTTCCGAATTCCCGGATCGTCTGGCGCGCCGTCTCGGCAATCGCACCGTCGGCGGCGGTCTTTGACGCCCCGGGCGACGGATATGGTACCTGGCCCTTAAAATAGCGGTTAATCATCGTCAACGTACGGCTGGCGAGGTTTCCGAGGCCGTTGGCCAGATCGGAGTTGTAGCGCTGTACCAGCGCGTCAAAGGAGAACGAGCCGTCCTGGCCGAACACGACTTCACGCAGCAGGAAGTAGCGCAGGGCATCGGCTCCCAGAACATCGAGGATGGTTTCGGTGCGGACGATGTTGCCGCGCGACTTCGACATCTTGCTCTCTTCAAACAACAACCAGCCGTGGGCGACGATGGCTTTGGGCACGGCCAGGCCCGCCGCCAGAAGAAATGCGGGCCAATACACACAGTGGAAGCGAACGATTTCTTTGCCGATCATGTGCACGTCGGCGGGCCAATATTTCTTGAACGCTTCCTGCGCGCCGGCGTGGGTGGAACCGTATCCGATCGCGGTGATGTAGTTCGCAAGAGCATCGAACCAAACATAGATCACGTGCTTGGGATCGTCCGGAACGGGGACGCCCCACGAGAACGTGGAGCGGCTGATCGACTGATCGCGCAGGCCGGAGCGGACAAACGAAATTACTTCGTTGCGGCGGGTCTCAGGACGAATGAACTCTGGATTCGCGTAAAGCTCAAGCAGTTTGTCCTGAAACGCCGACAGCTTAAAGAAGTAATTATCCTCGTGGACGGTTTCAGTGATTCGGCCGCAGATGGGGCAGGGATCGCCGGGCTGCGCACCGTCAACGTACAGCTCATCGGAAACACAGTACTGGCCGGTGTAGGTGCCCTTGTAAATGTAGCCGTTATCGCGAATGCGGCGGAACAGTTCCTGCAGGCGCTTTTTGTGGCGTTCTTCGGTGGTGCGGATGAAGTCGTCGTTGGAAATGCCCATCCGCTTCCAGAGGTTGCGGAATTGCGCCGAGATTTCGTCCGCGTACTGCTGGGGAGTCTTACCTGCGGCCTGGGCGGCGCGCTCGATTTTCTGCCCATGCTCGTCAGTGCCGGTGAGGAAAAACGTATCCGCGCCGAGCATGCGCTGGCGGCGCGCTACGGTGTCGCACGCGATTGTGGTATAAGCGTGCCCGATGTGCGGGCGCGCATTCACGTAGTAGATCGGGGTCGTGATGTAGAACTTTCTGGTCATGATGTTGTCGTGTCTGCGGGTCTTCTGGCAAAAACGTACGCCCTTCGACTCTGATACTCAACCTCTGGCGGATACGCATCCCTCTCGATGACTTCCTCGATCGCAAATCCTGCCGAGCGTAGATCACCGATCACTTGCTCAGGGCGAAAGAAATAGAAGTCCAGGGATACATGGCAATCCCACAAGTCGTCCACGTGCTCAACCTGCTCCCCGATGTGAAAGCTCATGAGCAGCCATCCACCCGGCTGCAGAACTCGATGCATCTCGCGGATTGCTTTCACGAGATCCGTGGGTTGAAGGTTGACGATCGCGTAAAACGCCGCGATCCCGGCCCACACCTGGTCGGGCCAGCTGAGTGAGAGCATGTCTCCCTGGGTAAATTCGATGCCCGGGTTCAACTGGCGGGCCTGCTCGATCATTCCAGGCGACAAGTCCACGCCGCAGATCTCCACCTTACGCTCACTCAAATAACGCGCAACTTGTCCAGGGCCGCAACCCAAATCACACGCGATTCCCGTACCCCTTACCAGGTTGGCGAATCGATCGAGCAGTTGGCGGTCCAAGGGCTTGTGCCGCAATTCGTCGTAGATATGCCGGGCGTACTCGTCGGCAATACTGTCATAACTCGACTGGACCTCGCTGGTCTTTAGCTCTGTCATCGCCAAAATCTGGATTTCACCCGCGACCCTCGCCTGAGAATAGTCGCGCCGCTTCCTGCATCACCGTTTTCAACGGGACGTGGTGCTCGGCCGCGATGCGACGGCAGTCTTCGAATTCTGGGGCGTAGTTGGTAACTGTGCCGTTCAGGCTGGCAATCTTGATGCGGACTTCGCCCCAAGGGGTGCGAACATTTTCCCAGCGGCGTGCCAATGTCTGACGAACTTCATCACGCCGCCGGACGCCAAGGGTCGTGGTCTCGGTAAAGATCAGCTGGGTCAACCGGCTCGCGTCTTCGGGCTTGCATAATACGGTCAGCAGGGTGCCGGGGCGATTCTTTTTCATCTGCACCGGCATAGCGAAGGCATCCAGCGCTCCTTCTCCGAGCAGGCGGTCCATCACATAGCCGAAGACCTGGGGATTAAGATCGTCCAGATTCGCTTCCAGCACGGTGATAGTTTCGGACGCGGTTTTAGAGGCAATGGACGTGGCCTTTTCGCCGATGGTCAGACGGGCCACATTCGGCAGCCCGGGAAACTCACGCGAGCCAGCGCCATATCCGGATTTTTCGATCTTCATCTCGGGAAATACGGAGAAGCGGCGCGCCAGCGTCTTGACGATCGCGGCGCCGGTGGGCGTGACCAGTTCGGCCTGCACGCCGGAGGAGTATACCGGCGCGTCCTTGAGCAATTCGACCGTCGCTGGAGCCGGGACCGGAAATGTGCCATGGGCACACTCAACGGTCCCGCCGCCGACGTTCAATGGCGAACAGAGGAATTCATCCACGCCGAGAGACTCGGCCCCTACGGCGGCACAAACGATGTCAACCATCGCGTCCACTGCGCCAACCTCGTGGAAGTGAACCTGGTCGACTGGGACGTTGTGAATCTTCGCCTCGGCCGCGCCGAGAGCCTCGAAGATCGCGATGGCGTTCTTCTTTGCGTTGTTAGTGATCGCAGCCTTGCCGATGATCTCGCGAATCTCGGTTAAGCCGCGTCCGTGCGTGTGTGGAGCGGGCGCCCCCGCCCGCGAAACGGCGTCGGCAAAGGAGTTCTGCTGGGCGTGATGATATTCGTGGCCGTGTTTGTGATCGTGATGCTTATGTTCCCTATCATGATCGTGCTGGGTTTGAGATTTAGCGGGCGTGGGCGCCCGCTCCACACTGTTGCTTTTTTGCGCCCAATATTCTTCCCGTGGCAGATCTTTCTCATCACCGACATACACATCGACCTTAGTGGCTGAAATTCCGCTGCGGACGACGCGAGAAATTGACAGGCGAGCCCCGACATCGAGAGCCGCCACCGTCTCTTCCAGCAGGCGCGGCGGAACTCCAGCGTCGACTAATGCTCCCAGGAACATGTCGCCGCTGATGCCGGAAAAACACTCTAGGTAGGCGATGCGCATATAAGATCTTTAACCACCGAGGCCACCGGGATCACTGAAGATGTTCGTCGCAACAACTGAACGGCTGACTTTCTTTGAGTTTAGGGCTTGCAAGCCAGAAACTTTCATCATAGGGAAGCATGAATCCTGCGTCAAACCTGCGGCGATTGCCCGCTCTGCTAGAATCACTGTTTCTTCAACAGCTTAGAGGGAGTCCTTGTACCGTCATCTCGAACATCGTCTCGCCCAGCGCGTGCTGGAACGTCTGCAAAGCCGTTATCCGGGCGTCAGTCTGCCGAACGTGGTTGTAGAGCAGCCTCCGAAGGTGCAACTCGGGGATTTTGCGATTCCGATTTTTCCCTTCGCCAAGCCGTTGCGCTCCGCGCCGCTCAAGATTGCCGAGGCCATCCGCGCCGAAATCGGAGCTATCGAGGGCATCGCGGAAATGCAGGTTGCTCCTCCCGGCTATCTGAACGTCAGGATCGACCGTGCCTGGTTGGCTGCCGCTCTTGGCTCTGACCAGAAGCGGACCGCTGAGATCCCGCCCGGCAAGGTTCTGGTGGAGCACTCGAGCATCAACCCCAACAAGGCAGCCCACATCGGCCATTTGCGCAATGCGATCCTCGGCGATACCTTTGTTCGCCTGCTGCGGTTCGCGGGCAGGGAAGTGGACATTCAGAACTACATCGACAACACCGGGGTACAGGTGGCGGATGTGGTGGTGGGTTTTGCGCATATTGAAAGAAAGTCTCGCGCTGAGATCGAAGTTCTGGCCCGTCAACCGCGGTTCGATTATTACTGCTGGGATTTGTATGCCTACGTTTCGCGCTGGTACGAGGAAGACAAACAGAATCTTGAGGCCCGTGCCGCCACCCTGCACGCGATCGAGGCGGGAGACAACGAGACCGCCCAATTTGCCGAGCTGATCTCGACTGCTGTTTTGAAACGGCATCTCGAGACCATGGAGCGGCTTGATATCGAATACGACTTTCTCCCGCGCGAGAGCGAGATACTCCGTCTTCATTTCTGGGATGCCGCCTTCACCAAGCTCAAGGAAGCCGGCGTGCTTAACTATGAGACCGAGGGCAAGAACAAAGGTTGCTGGGTGATGCGCCGGGCCGGAACGGGGACGAAAGGGCAAACCACAGAGGACACAGGGGACACTGGGAAAGTGAAAATCAGAGTGGAAGATATAAGGGTGGATACATATGTCTCTGGATCTGGAAACGTCAATGCGGTCCGAATCACCCATTTACCTACGGGAATTGTAGTGAGTTCAGATTCGGAGGATTCGCAGAAGAAGAATCGCGAACGCGGGATAGCGTTATTGCACCTCCAGCTTATCGAGAGTCAGTCCGACGAGACCTCCGAGGAAGACCAGAAAGTGATCGTCCGTTCCAATGGCACGGTCGGGTATGTCGGCAAAGATATCGCCTACCACATGTGGAAGTTTGGGTTGCTGGGGAGGGATTTCGGCTATCGGAAGTTCTTCCGCTACCCCAACACGCATGAATGCTGGATCTCCACCACGCCAGACGATCATGAAGCGGCAGAGGACCATCCTCACTTCGGCGACGTGGTCGAGAACTACAACGTCATCGATGCCCGCCAATCCGAAGCGCAGAACACGGTGACTGAAGCGCTGCGCGACCTGGGGCACGGGGAGGCGGCGGGCCGCCTGACACACTTCTCCTACGGTATGGTCGTCCTCACTCCCGGCTGTGCCGCCGAACTCGGCTACGACCTGACGGAGGAGGAGAAATCCCGCCCCTGGATCGGTGTCAGCGGCCGCAAGGGCTTTGGAGTGAAGGCCGACGATTTGTTGGATCAACTCATCGCGTCAGCCAAGAACGAGGTCGACTCTCGCCATCCTCAACTCGGCGATGACGATCGCCTCGGGATTGCAACACAGATTGCCATCGGAGCCCTGCGCTACTTCATGCTCAAGTACACCAAGCAGTCGGTTATAGCATTCGACTTCAAGGAGGCGCTCAGCTTCGAGGGCGAGACTGGGCCGTACGCGCAATATGCCGTGGTGCGGGCCACCAGCATCTTCAGGAAGGCGGGGATCGATCCAGAGTCTTTTTGTAGAGACGTTGCTGGAAACGCTTCCCACACGAACCTGGCGAAATACCTTGCCGGAGCCGAGGCTGACGAAATCTGGGAGCTCTGGCTCGCATCATCCAAGACGTCCTACGTGGTTGATCAGTGTATTGCGACGACCGAGCCCGCGTATCTGGCCAAGCACGTGTTCCAGCTGGCGCAGCTATTCAACACGTTTTACCATCGGTACCCTATCCTTAGCGAGCCGGACGAGAGGCGAAAGCAGTTTCTGCTGGCTACCGTGGCCGTGGTTCGCCGCGAGCTGATTCGTACGCTCGAGGTCATGGGGATTACCGTGCCGCCGGTCATGTAAAATGCTCCAACCGGGCTCGGGCTGGCACCGAGATTTCAGGTTCGCGCTGCTTCCTCCTTCTAATGAACGAAACGCCGACAGCACTCGTGCCCCGCCGCCCGTGGCTGCATCGCATCGCGCTGGGTGCGCTGGCATTGGTTGTGGTTCTGGCGGTGGCTGGATTTCTCTACGAGAATATTTCTGAGGCTCGCGACCGGCGTTTCAATGCCATGGCCGGCCGGTTGGTCGATGTCGGCGGCCGCAGAATGCACATTGACTGCACAGGGCAGGGAAGTCCCGTCGTCATCCTCGACTCGGGTCTCGGCGATTCGTTCGTGTCTTGGCGGAAGGTACAGCCGCAGATCGCGAACTTCACACGCGTCTGTTCCTATGACCGCGCAGGACTCGGATACAGCGATTCCAGCCCACGTCCGCGCACTAGCGATGTCATCGCTCAGGAGCTTCATGCGCTGCTGCAAGCGGCCGGAGTCTCCCCGCCTTACGTTCTGGTCGGCCATTCGATGGGGGGATTCGATGTGCGTCTCTACACGAGCCTCTACCGGAGTGAAGTTGGCGGCATGGTCCTGGTAGACGCTTCGCATCCAGACCAGGAAAATCGCTTTCCACCTGAACTCAAGAATCTCGAGGGTAGTTGGGGTCGGGAGGCCGAATTTCTGGAATACACGATGCCGTTGGGGATTCCCCGGCTGCTCGGATTGTGCGACGAAGAAGTGGTGGAGCGCGCCGCCCAATGCAACTCTCACCATGCGCGCGAAGCGGTAGCCGAGATGAAGTCGTTACCGCAGAGCGCCGCGCTGACGGCGGCGACGGGTCCATTCGATGACATGCCTCTCGCGGTGTTGTCGCACGATCCCGACAAACCTGTGAACGAGCTTCCCGCCGACTTAGCCAAACCCACGAGCGAGGCTTGGGAGAAGATGCAGGAGGAGTTGGCGCATTGTCGACAGGGGGGACCCAGACCATCGCGAAAGGCAGTTCGCACTATATTCAGTTGGACCGGCCGGATGTGGTCATCGAGGCTATTCACAGTGTGGTGAACCAGGCGCGGTCAAAGCGGCCGGCATCACCGGCCCAAGGTGTGAAAGAACCGTCAATTGAGAATTGAACCTGCGAGTGGCACAACCGACACATGGACCGCAGGAAAAGAAAAGGGCGGGACGTTTTTCAGACCCGCCGATTTGTACCCCAGACGTTCCCAACCAGCGGTCAGATTGTGGCGCGGCTGTCAGGGTAGTGATGGTTCCGTTCGCCGGAACCTTCCTGGTGTCCAGATTTCGAGACTGCTGCTGCGAATGGGAGGCGTAGCTGCTGTTGCTGACGCAGACCCGGTGACCGTGTAATTGGTTGTCATGCTGTCGCTGGCCTGGGTCAAGAGACTCCAGGAATATGGGATCGTCACCTTGCACGTCCTGGTGGCACCAGTCCCGGTGGCGGCCACAGTATCTTGCTCAACATAGCTGCGCGCGCCTGCAATGATGTTGTCGCTCACCGACGTGTCGGCCGAGCAGACGACACTGGTGAGGCCGGCCGTCTTAAGGGTGATGGTGAGCGTCACGGTAACTGTTCCAGTGAAAGTGGCCGCCGCGGGAGGCTCAGTTCGGCAGCGGCGTCGTCAACCGGTGGTGCTACGGGACGGAACGCTCCGGTGTGCGGATCGAGGTATCCCAGGATGCCAGGTTTTGCCTGGCTGTTCGCGGATTGACCCCAGACCGTCGATACGGCCATGAGGCAGCACATGCAAATCAACAGCAGCTTTGTAATTCTCATTGTCGTCTCCTTGAGGGATTTGTGGAATAGTTGTCCCCAGAGTTGGTTGAACTCAGGGAACAGATCCACGGCCGTGGGGGGGTGCCGCAGAAAACTGCCTTCGAAGCCGGTAGTGACTTCAAAAGCGGCACCGATTGTACACGAATCGCGTCTGGTTGCAACGATTGCAGTAATCCGAAATTTCCACAGACTGCAAAATCTTGCGCTCCCCACTCCGGAAAGGCGCCAATCTGGCGATCCGGGCCCCGTCTGCCCGAACCTGCTAACCTTCTTTTTTACCCGCTAGAATCTGCGCTTCGAGAGGTAATCGGCTTCCCGTACTCCAGGAGCAAATGATGGAAACAGCTCGCCGCACGGCGCTCTGCACGTTCTTGAAGTGGATCCTGTTGCTGAATGCATTTCTCCCGCTCGCCGCTGTTTCGCAAGACGGCCCGGCGCAAGAGAAGCCGGGATCCGCGCCAGCGCCTCCCGTGATGATGCAAGCGACGCAGACTCAATCCCAGCGGCCGCGGATCGGCTTGGCGCTCAGCGGCGGCGGGGCGCTTGGACTGGCGGAAATCGGAGTAATTCAGTGGATGGAGGAAAACCACATTCCGGTGGACCGGATTGCCGGAACCAGTATGGGAAGCATCATCGGTGCGATGTATGCGACCGGCATGTCGCCAGCTCAGATCGAGGACTTCGCCAAGAAAATCGATTGGGACCTCGCCTTCCTTCCCGGACCCATTTACAGCGATTTGTCGTATCGCCGCAAACAGGATGGCCGCGAGTTCTTGATCAATGCTCCGCTTGGCCTGAAACATGGCCTGAGCGGGCCTAACGGCTTCAATGCCGGTCAAGGTGTGGGCCTTCTGCTGGATCGGATTGCTTATCCGGAGTCGAACGTCGCGAGCTTCGACGATCTGCCTATCCCTTTCCGGTGCGTAGCCACGGACATGCTGAGCGGCGAGGGCGTGGTACTACGCAAGGGGCCGCTTTCTCAGGCGGTGCGCGCATCGATGGCGATCCCCGGTGTGTTTACTCCGGTCGAAATCAATGGCCAGGTTTTGGCGGATGGTGGCATGGTGCAAAACATTCCGGTCGAAACGGTCCGGGAGATGGGCGCCGATGTGGTGATCGCGGTGGAATTGCGACTTCCACCCGGCGACCGGGCACAGTTAGAGACTCTCACCGGTGTGCTCTCGCGCGCCGTCGACGTGATGATCACCCAGAATGAACGCCGGTCGTTGGCGCTGGCGCAGGCCACGGTGAGCGTGAATATGAGCGGGTTCGATTTGTCCGACTACGGACGCGTCGAAGAACTTGCCCAGCTTGGGTACAAGAGCGCAGCCAGTCAGTCCGCCGTCCTGCGGCCTTACGCCATTCAAGATCCGGCGCAGTGGCAGCAGTACTCTGGCGCACCGCGAGGCACGGAAACATCCCCAGCCCACGACAGTTGAGACCATCGAAGTCACGGGCGCGGACGCCGACACTGACCGGAGACTCCAACACCGTCTGAGCAGCGCACTCGGTGGATCGCTCAACCTCGATAAGTTCGATACCCAGTTGACTCGCATCGCGGGAGAGGGGCAGTTCGATCGTTTGGGCTACGAGGGGTTCACTCAGAATGGAGTGCCAGGGTTACGGGTCGAGGCGCACGAGAAATCCTACGGCCCGCCGTTTGTGGATCTGGCAGTCAACGTGGAAGACTCTGGGGTCGCGGCGTTCGATTTCTCGGCTGGCGCGCGCGTGACGTTCATGGATATTGCCCACCACGGTGGCGAGTGGAGAAACGATCTGCTGTTCGGATCGAGCAATCTGGCCGCCACCGAGTTTTACCAACCGGTGGCTGGCTCTCGATTCTTTGTTGCTCCCTATGCCTTCGCGTCCAAACTGGCTCGCAACTCGTTTAACGGATTGACGCGGGTCGCGGTATTTGGCGACGAGCGGGCCGGAGGCGGATTTGACATCGGCTACGACTCGGGGCGCCGCAGCGAATTTCGTTTCGGATATGAGATCTACAAGGGCAAACTGAGTCCCCTGATTGGCAGCGCGGGCCTGCCCATCACTAGCGGCAGTACGGGCGAATTCCGTGCGCGCTATGTCTGGGACGGGCAGGACAGTCCCTCGGTGCCCAGCCGAGGAACGCGCGTGGTCGCTACGCTTTCGCGAGTCTTGCAGAGTCCCGGGCTCGCCCATCCCATCGGACAGCTCGACCTGCAAACGTCCAGCTTCATTCCAGTCGGAGCGAAGACGTCGTTATTCCTGCTCGCTTCCGGGGGAACAACCTTTCGCGGCAATGCTGGGCCGTTCCAGGTGTTTGCTCTGGGTGGGCCGTTTCGCCTGGGAGCGTATCTGCCGCAGCAATTCCTGGGCAACCACTATGCGTACGCGTCGCTGGGGTTCCGGCGCGAATTTTACCGTCTGCCCCAACTTGTGGGACGAAAGATCTACTGGGGCGGGTGGTATGAGGCAGGCAGCGCGTTCGGAGTCGCCGGCAGCGATCCGGGACCAGTAGTTGTGCGCGGCACATTCAACCTCGGAGTGATTGCGGACACCATCGTCGGTCCGATCGCATTGGCCGGCAGCGTAAGCCCGAGCGGCCAAAGCCGGGTGAACTTCTCGATCGGGCGAATCTTCTAAGCAGAGCATCTCGGAGTGCGGTTGCTTGCCAAGTCGGACTGCCTGGTTGATATACTTCGCCTCAGCTTCAAGTTCAACCACAGCCCTGGAGGAAGACAGGTGCGTTCCTCGACCATGCTTTCTGTTCTCATCCTGCTTGCTTCGTTCTCCGCGTTGGCCCAGGAAAACCAGCAGGCGCCGCCGAAGCCGATCTTCAAGTTCGAAGAAGTCATGATTCCGGTACGCGACGGAGTTCACCTTCAGACCGTGATCCTTTCGCCGGTCGACCAGCACGGGCCGTTGCCGATTCTGTTTCGCCGTACGCCATACGGCGTGCCAGACAAAGCTCTCGAGCAGATGCCGGCTTCCATGAAAGAACTCGCGCAAGACAGCTACATTTTTGTCATCCAGAATTTGCGCGGGCGATTCAAGTCCGAGGGGGTTTTCAACCTCTCTTCATGGGTCGACCCCAACGATCCCAAAGCCACCAACGACACGACCGATGCTTATGACTCGATCGACTGGTTGGTGAAGAATGTTCCCAACAACAGCGGCAAGGTGGGCATGTACGGGGTTTCCTACGATGGGCTTACCACCGCTCTCACGCTGCTGCATCCGCATCCAGCCCTGAAAGCTATCAGCGAGCAGGCTTCTCCCGTCGATCAGTGGATGAACGATGACGACCATCGCTATGGCGCGCTACGCGAGAGCTACGACTTTGAATACGCGGTCATGGAGCAGGCCGACAAGAACAAGAACACGCACTTCGATTTTGAGACTTACGACACTTACCAGTGGTATCTCGACCTCGGACCGCTCTCGAATATCAACACGAAGTATCTCCACGGCTCGATTCCTTACTGGAACTCGAGTATCGATCATCCTGACTACGATGAATTCTGGAAGAGGGAAGCGTGGGTGAGCCAGCTACACTCCTCGACCGTGCCCAATCTGAACGTGGCCGGATTCTGGGATCAGGAGGATCCTTGGGGGCCGTGGCAGATTTTCCGACACGCCGAGGAGAGCGACCCAGGGCATACGAACTTCATCGTCGCCGGCCCGTGGTATCACGGTGAGTGGCAAAGTCCGAAGGGAGAGGGCATTGGGCTTGTTCCCTTCGGCGGACATGAGACCGCGCGGGAATTTCGCGAAAACATTGAGGCGCCATTTTTCCGTCACTACTTGCATGAGAGCGGTGAGAAGCCCGCATGGCAGGCCAGCACCTTCCAAAGCGGGTCCAACACCTGGCACACCTACGACGTTTGGCCGCCGAAGGAGGCGAAGCCTACCAAGCTCTATTTGCACGCTGACGGCAAGCTTTCATTCACCTCGCCGGATGCGGCCAGCGCTTACCGCGAGTATGTTTCCGATCCGGCGAATCCGGTGCCATACCGTCAGCGTCCGATCTCGCCCACATATCCAGGAGGCGATTGGCGGACGTGGGAGGTCGCGGACCAGCGATTTGTCGATCAGCGGCCCGACGTTCTCACGTTTGTCAGCGAGCCACTCGATCACGACTTGACGATCACCGGTGCACTGGCCGCGAACCTTTTTGCTTCGACTTCGGGCACGGACAGTGATTTTGTGGTGAAGCTGATCGACGTATATCCGCAGAACGCGCAGAAGCCCGAGTGGGACCCCGGCACCGGACCGAAGCCTGGGCAATACGCTCAGTCGCTCGACGGCTACGAACTGCCAATTGCCATGGAAGTGCGGCGTGGCCGCTACCTCGAAAGCTACCAGAAGCCACAGCCGCTCACGCCCAATAAGCCTACCGAATGGAATATTCCGCTACGCGATCACGACCATGTGTTCTTAAAGGGACACCGAATCATGGTGCAGATTCAGTCGACGTGGTTCCCGGTGATCGACCGAAACCCCCAGAAGTTTGTGCCGAGCATCTACAAAGCGGCGGCGTCCGACTATGTACCGGCAACGCAACGGATTTACTGCTCCGCCACGATGCCGTCGCATCTGGTGCTGCCGTTGATGCCGTGAGTGCGTTCGTTCAGTCGCGGGAGAATGCTACGCCGTTCAACACTGTCATCTCGCAGTGAGGAGCTCCGAACCAGTACGGGATCTCGCGGTAATCCGGGACGTCAAAGACCGCTAAGTCTGCGTCTTTCCCGGGCTCGATACTGCCCTTGCGGTCGGCAAGGCGCAAGGCCCACGCCCCGTTGATGGTCGCGGCCGCGATGGCCTCTGCGGGCGACATCTTCATGTGCGTGCAGGCCAGCGACATCGCCATCGGCATGCTGAGCGTTGGCGAGGTGCCAGGGTTGTAGTCCGTTGCCAACGCGACGGGCACGCCCGCGTCAATCAGGCGGCGCGCGTCCGGATAATCCTTCAGCCCGAGGAAATAATTCGCTCCCGGCACCAGCGTGGCCACGGTGTCGCCCCTGGCCAGTTGCGGGATGTCGTCTTCGTTCACGTGGTCCATGTGGTCGAAGGAGGCTGGCTTGAAACGCAAAAGCGGCTGAAGCACCGTCTCCGAGAGCTGGCCCACATGAGCGCGGACGCTCAACCCATGCTTTTCTGCAGCTTCAAAGACTTGCGCTGTATCCTCCGGAGTAAATGCGCCCTTATCGCAGAAGACGTCCACGAATTGGGCGAGCTTTCGCCTCGCCGCGCTCGGGATCATCTCCTTGCACACGATCTCTACATATTCCTGGGAACGACCCTGAAATTCTTTCGGAACTACGTGAGCTCCGAGCAGGGTAGCGACGACCGTGCCCGGCCAGCGCGAGGCTGCCTGCCGAATGGCCTCAAGCGATTTAAGTTCCGACTCGACGCTCAGGCCATAGCCTGACTTGGCCTCTACCGTCGTCGTGCCTTGCGCGGCCATGTCTTGCAGGCTGGTCAAGACCTTCGCGGCCAAGGCTGGTTTTGCGGCCTTGCGCACGGCATCCACGCTCGAGCGGATGCCTCCGCCCGCGGCTGCGATCTCTTCGTAAGAAGCGCCTTCGACGCGCTCTTCAAAATCCACCAGTCGGGGATCAACAAAGACGGGGTGGGTGTGCGAATCGACAAAGCCGGGGAGGACTACCCAGCCGGCACAGTCGATCTCGGTGACTTTGCGGCGATTACTCTTGATCCATGGGTCGCGGAGCGCGTCTTTAGTAGCGCCGACGCAGACTATTTTTCCGCCCACGCACAGGACGAGGCCGTCTTTGATGATGCCGAGATCCTTGAGGCCAAGGCCACGGCGCGGTCCGGGGTTCAGGGAGTGCAGGGTCAGAAGTTGGCCGATGTTGGCCAGCAGGAGCGGAGAATCGGGACTCCTTCTTGGTTTTCGATCTGAGCTCACGCGAGAGCAGTTTAGCAGCCCTTGGGGCGCAATCGCTCCACGAAGAGCGCTGAAAAGAGGAACTGTATAATGGAACCTTAGGCGATTGGGTCTTCTATGACGGTTCCCGTGGAAGAATACACTGCTGAACGCATGGCGGAATTTCTACTGTCCAACTCTGTTGAGGGGGACGATTACCGCAACGCGCGGGAAGAGGTCCGCAAGCTTGGCCTCGATCCAGACGCGATTCCGCATCAGCGACATGTCTAAATGGATCGGGTTGCCTCTGGATGCGACTACGCGCCTTTCCTTCGACCGAGTTTAGATCGCAGCTCGCGGCGCCGAGCATAGTCTGCCTTGTGATACGCAGAGTGACAGCTTTTGCAGCGGCAGTGTTTTCCACCCTGCGAGGGGCCCTTAGTTCGGTCTGCCTAGAAATCGTCGAGCGGTTTCCACTGGTTGCAGCCACCGCAGACTTTTCCTTCAACTCCGCTGCTCACAACAATCACCATTTACCACCCCCCGGATAGCTCCTTCTACGCTTACTTCCGAGCACGATCAAGACCCACTTGTATCTTGACAACAAGGTTAAGCTTTGTCTTGAGGTTCGAGACTATGCGGAAATACTTGCGGATGCTCGTATTCGTTTGTTTCTCTTTGTCGCCTAGCTGCCTCGCCGCGGTCGGCGACGGTGCTATGTTGTTGAAGCTCTGCCAGGCCGAGGAAAAGATCGAAAGCACAAACAACGCTGGCGAACTGGCTGACATTTTGCAATGCCAAGCCTACGTTGAGGGAGTATTCACCGGTTATTCGATGGTGAGTAAGGCTCTCAACCTCAGGGAAAAGGGTGTGGAGAGTGTCTGCGTTCCAGAAGAGGTAAAGCTGAAACAAATGATCCTTGTCGTTCAAAAGTATCTGTGGGATCATCCCGAGAAGCTTCACCGGGGAGCTGGCGAATTGACAATGGCCGCACTGAGGGAGGCGTTCCCCTGCAAGTAGTCGAATCGAATAGGCGAGCGACCAACGTCCACCGACTACTTCCCCATCGGTACTTTCACTCCCGCCTTCTTCGCAAACTCCTTGGCTTCTTCGTAACCCGCGTCGGCGTGGCGAATGATCCCCATACCCGGGTCGGTAGTCAGGACGCGCTCGATGCGTTTGGCCATTATTTCGGTACCGTCTGCTACGGTGACCTGCCCGGCGTGCAGCGAGTAACCGATGCCTACGCCGCCGCCGTTGTGAATCGACACCCACGACGCTCCTGCGGCTGTGTTGAGTAGAGCATTAAGCAGCGGCCAATCAGCGACGGCGTCGGAGCCGTCTTTCATGCTTTCAGTCTCGCGAAACGGCGATGCGACCGAACCGCAATCGAGATGATCGCGGCCAATCACAATTGGCGCCTTGATCTTTCCTTTCTTCACCAACTCATTCATGGCGAGCCCGAACTGCGCGCGCTCGCCGTATCCCAGCCAGCAGATGCGTGCTGGCAGTCCCTGAAACTTGATGCGTTTGCGCGCCAGGTCGATCCAGCGGCGCAGGATGCGGTTGTCAGGAAAGAGTTCCAAAACGAGATCGTCCGTCACGTGAATATCCGAAGGCTCGCCCGACAACGCCACCCAGCGGAAAGGTCCCCGGCCCTCGCAGAACAGAGGACGAATATACGCCGGCACGAATCCGGGGAAGTCGTAGGCGTTCTTCACGCCGCGCTGAAAGGCGAAGGTGCGAATGTTGTTTCCGTAGTCGAAGGTGACCGAACCCATTTTCTGCAGGCGCAACATGCCCTCGACATGGCGTGCCATCGCATCGAGCGATTTCTCCTGATATGCCTGCGGATCGCGCTGGCGCAACTCGAGCGCCGCTTCAAAGGTCATGCCATTCGGTACATATCCGTTCAGCGGATCGTGGGCAGAAGTCTGGTCGGTCAGGATGTCGGGAACGACGCCACGCTCGGCCAGTTCCGGAATGATGTCTGCGCAATTGCCGACCAACCCGACCGAAACATTTTCTTTCTTGCGGACGGCGTTCTTGAGAATGCGCAACGCTTCGTCGAGCGTCGTTACCATGAAATCGCAGTAGCCGGTCTTCAGGCGTTTCTTGATTCGCTCCGGATCGACATCAATCCCTAGAAACGCCGCCCCCGTCATGGTGGCGGCGAGAGGCTGCGCTCCGCCCATGCCGCCCATGCCGCCGCTCACGATTAGTTTGCCGGCAAGATCGCCACCGAAATGCTTTTCTCCCGCGGCTGAAAACGTTTCAAACGTGCCTTGCACGATGCCTTGAGACCCGATGTAGATCCACGATCCCGCCGTCATTTGTCCGTACATCATGAGCCCGGCTCGTTCAAGCTCGTTGAACTTCTCCCAGTTCGACCAATGGCCCACAAGATTCGAGTTCGCAATCAGCACGCGTGGGGCATGGTCGTGCGTTTTGAACACGCCCACAGGCTTGCCGGATTGCACCAGCAGCGTCTCATCGTTTTCCAGATTCTTCAGGGTCTCAACGATAGCGCGGTAAGCGTCCCAACTCCGCGCGGCCCGGCCCGTTCCGCCGTACACGACGAGATCTTTGGGCCTCTCAGCGACTTCCTCGTCGAGGTTGTTCATGAGCATGCGCATGGCAGCTTCCTGCTGCCAGCTCTTGCAGGTGATCTGACTGCCTCGCGGCGCTCGAATGGACGTGACAGGCTGAGTTTCTATTTCGACGGGCATGGGTAGATGTTACTTGCTCCGCGCGATTAGGTACAACCCATAGCGAAGGCTGCGGATTGGCGACAGAGCTAGGTTGTGAATGGCACCACGAGAATCTACCAAGTGCTGTAGGCGGTGCCGTCGCTGGCGGTACCGTTCGAGGCGGAATGGACGTCGGTGATGCCGGGATCCTGTTGATCCACAGCGAGCTGATAGTCTTCCTGCACGACCTCCCAGTTGGGCAGCCGGGTCATGGGATCGATAGGGATCTGGCGGAGATAGCCAGCCGTCACTATATCGTCGAGTGATTGTGGAGCTTTTTGCTTGTCCAGCGTGTAGTGCTGGATCTGGTCCCGCAGCACATTCAGATTTGAGCGCAATACCGATTCGCGGGCCTGCACTATGGCCTGGTTGTACATGGGAACTGCCACCGCCATCAGAATCATGATAATGCTGATGACGATCATCAATTCCAGCAGCGTGAAGCCGCGGGAACCTGGCTGCCCTCTGCCGGAGACGGCGCCGCGGGCCAGTACTCGGGAGAATCTCCGCGCGTGCTTAGAATTGACTGAAATCAAATAGTTCGGGCCCCGTAGCATTTACCAATCCTTGTATTTCGTGCCATCGAGCGCGGTGCCTTCCGACTTGGTGTAGACATCGAACACGCTCTGCCCTCCCCACGAATCGGAGTCGGGATCGTCCTGCATTGAGCGCAAGCCCCATTCTGTGGTCTTCGTCATGGGGTCTATGGGGATAGAACGCAGAAAGCGGACCTTCTTGCCGCCTGATATCTCTACTCCTTTGACGAGAGTGTCGAGATCGGGTGGATAGTTCTGGCTATCCACCTTCGTTTGAAAGGCGAGCCGGTCGGCGGCGTCTTTATAGCGATCGATGGCGTCACGCATCTCCCACAGGTCGCGGCGAAGCTCCTTCTCGCGCTCGCGCTGAATGGTGACCCGTGCCAGAGGCACGGCCAGCATAGTCAGGATCGAAAGGATGGTGGCCGCGACGATCAACTCCAGGAGCGTAAAGCCCCGTTCAGGCTTTGCCTGACGCTTCATCCGGGCACGCCTCGAGCGGGAAGATGAGCAATAGAGTATCGGCACCGTCATAGTCTCTCGTTAACCATCAAATACACTCCCCTTATTATTGTACCGTCACTGCAGCCTGTGCTCCGTTCACCGTGATGGGCTGCATCCCCGGATCACGCGCCCCACCGCGGGTGATGGTCAGAGGAGTCTGCCCGGCTGCCTTCGCCTGGAAGGTAAGGGTGACCACGGTGCCCTGGCCAGAGACTCCGCCAGCCCCGGAAGGCCGTGAGGCCATAATCGTCAACTGTCCGACGGTTTCGTCCTCGCGGTGAACCAGAGCCACGGCTTGTCCATCCTGAGATAGGAAGCCACCGTTGGACACATTCACCAGTTGCAACACTTTCGGATCGTAGTTCAATTGCACCGGCACGGAATACACGTTCTGCGCGCCCGAAATCACCAGATTTACGGGAAAAGTATTGCCCTTGGTCGCCTGGATCGTAGGTGGATCGAACATAAAGCTAGGCCCCCCGCCGGCACCGGTGTTGGGCTCGGCCGGAGTGATCGAAGGCTGCGCACTTGGAGCTGGAACTGTTGGCTGGCCCGTTGCAGAAGGCGCTGGCGTAGCGGCCGGAGCTGGTACAGTCTGACTTACGTGCCGTAACTCGATCGTGTTGGCTGTTCCGATCTCAATCTGCCGCTGATTAATCTCGTTCACATCCGTGCCGCGGATGATGTGGGGAACGATGGCGAAGACGATTTCATTCTCCGAGTGGTCCTGCGTGGTCTGTCCAAATAGATACTTGAGGATTGGAATCTGAGCCAAGCCGGGGATTCCGCTGAGCGACTTGGTCTGATTGTCTTCCATGATTCCGCCCAGAAGGTTCGCCTCTCCATCGCGCAGCCGGATTTCATGCTCAATCTTGCGCTGGCCGATGATGGGCTGGCTGATGCCGCCGATATTCTGCTGACCGGTCACGGCCGAAACGTCCATGGTGATCTTGAGCGTGATTTCGCCGTTGGAGTGCACGTGAGGTGTGACGTCGATGTTCACGCCGACGTCCAGATACTGGAACTGTGTGTTGACGAGCGGGTTGATGCCCACGCCGCCGATGCCCGGCTGAAATGATCCCGTCGCGACTGGCACTCGATCGCCGATCTTCAGGGATGCTTTCTGGCCATCGAGTGCGCGAATCTGCGGATTCTGGATGAGTTTGGTATCGCTCTGGCCCATCACCGCCGAAAGATTGGCGGACGGTATCGTGACCTGAAAGTTCGTAGCATTGAGGTTGCCCAGGTTGTTCAGGTTGATGCCTTCAGTGCCTGTGGAAGTGGGCGTGGTCGTGCCGTTGCTGTTGGTGGTGGTGGTAGTGGTCGTATTGTTGATATTGCTTTGCAGAGTTACCGTGGCGCTCGTGGGAGGGCTCAAGCCCAGCGTGCGGGAACGGTCCTTGCTGACCTGCATCACCGCGATATCAATGATCACTTCCGGCCGCGCTTTGTCCAGGTCGTCCACCAGTTTTTCCGCCAGCGCGATCTGATCGGGGGTGCCACGCACCACCAAGGCATTCTGTGAGAGCAACTGCTGCACGCGCTGCACATCCAACACGGAACGAATCGCGTTCACCACATCCTGGAGTTCGGTGGGCTGGGAAATATTGGAAAGATAAAAAGTTTTCAGGACGCTTTGTTCGAGTTCCTTGCGTTTTGCAGGATTGTCCTGCGCAACAAAAATGGTGTTGAGGGTGACTGGGCGCCAGAAAGTTTTCGACTCAAGCGCAGTAATTTGCAGCGCATCTTCCAGCGTAACTCCGTTCAACTCCACCTTAATTTGTTTAGGAACATAGTCAGGATCGAACAGGACATTGATCCCGGCCAACTGCCCGATCGTGCGGTAGACGATGTCGGATTTATCGGTGAGCTTGACGCTGATGGGAACGGTCGAGATAGGCGCCAGTTCGATTGGCCCGCGCGCCTCGCGAACTTTTCGCATCAAGCTGCTGGGCGGTCCGGCGGCCTGCGGCGGGGGATTCGTCTTGTCATTGAGCATCTTCAACGTACGAGTGAGCTCCTGCTTGGCGATGAACAACGATGGATCGATCGCCAGCGCTTTCCGGAACTCGGCCACGGCTTCGTCGAGCTTGCCATCGTCACGCAGCAACTGCCCGCGGTGAACCACCGCAGCGGCGGCTTCAAACCGGGCGCGCTGAAGGGCAGCTCGATAGCGCAAATCCTTCGGCTTGAGGTCGTCGGCTTGCTTGTAAAAATCGAAGGCTGCTTCGTAGTTCTGGCGAGCCTCGGCGTCTTGACCCTTGAGATAGAGATCTTTGGCCTTGTCAGCTAGGGCGGGGAGTGCAACAACCGCGACCAGCAGCAACAATCCTGCCGGACGCATCAGGCGTCTCATTCGATAATCCTCACAGATGATCCTCAAACGTTACCGCTGCAGCCTAAGCCACAAGAGCAGACTGCGACGCGAACCGCCCCGCTTCAAGCCTGCGTCTTTCGGGGCAGGGAGTCCACGCGATGCAAAAAAGGCTTAATTGACGCGATTATAGCATCGCGCTTTCTGGCTCCCGAACTGCTGGTGCACACGCAAGTTACACTCTTTAGTCGTAAGACTAGCGGGGAGGGCGAGGGCTTTCGCGTCTCTGGCCTAGCCACGGCACCGCAGCAGTCCCAGATCAGAAGTCCGGCGAAGTTTCGATGCTACCGCCTCCTGTTAAGATTAGATTCACTCCATGCCCCGGCAAACCACGCATCAGACCAAGCCGAACGCGGAGAAAGCCCCTCGCCGTGATCCCACAGCCAGCGGCCAGCGCGATGCTGCCGTCAATAGGATCGCTTCGCACAACTACTTCTTGCTGGAAAAATTTGAAGCTGGGGTCGCGCTGACGGGGACCGAGGTCAAATCCATCCGGGGCGGACTAGCCAACCTCAAGGACTCCTATGGCTTGGTCAAGGACAACGAGATCTGGCTGCTGAATGCCCACATCGGACCCTACGAGCATGGCAACATTCACAACCATGCTCCCTTGCGTACTCGCAAGCTGCTGATGCACCGCGAGGAAATCCGCAAGCTGATCGGCAAGACGCAGCAGAAGGGCCTGACGCTCATCCCGACTCGCCTGTACTTCAAGAACGGTAAAGTAAAAGTTGAACTAGCCTTGGCTAAAGGTAAGCAGCTATGGGACAAGCGCGAGACTGAAAGGCGGCGGACCGCGGACAAGGAAGCGCGAGAGGCCGTCGCCCGTGGACGAAATCGTAACTAGCCACCACCGACTGTGATGAGGTTTCCAAATCAAAACGGTCAACCTCAAGTCCGATCTGCCGTCGGTCCATGAGGCGTTGCAGCGCCTCGACCATGAGTTGGCGCTGGTTCGCCATGAGCGAATCCCGGTGCTCAAGATTGTCCACGGTTACGGTTCCAGCGGGGCTGGCGGCGATATTCGCATCGCGGTGCAGAAGCGGCTGTACGAACTGGCGGAGGCCGGGCAGATTCACGGCTGCATCTTCGGAGAGAACTGGGCGAAGTCGGATGAAGCGGCGTGGCGTCTGCTGCAGGCCCGGCCTGAACTAAAGAACGATCCCGATCTCAGCCGCCGGAATGAGGGGATCACCATTGTCGTCATATGAGCCCGACTCTGGCTAGCGCCTGAGTTTGAATGGGTGAGGCGTCATTCCGAAGCCCCGCGCTTTCACCAGCGGGGCGAGGAATCTCCGCTGGCAGTGACTCCCGGGATATCCTTCGCTCCGCCTGAAGAACGGCACCGCTCAGGAAGACACCATCCAAGACAGAGCGTCCACCGGATTCAAACTGAGGCACTACCCGACTCTGCACGGTTAGACTTTCTGGCCGCAATCCTTCAAAATACTGAGTTTCCTATTTATTCAGCTTCAGTCAACATAGGTCTCAAGGAGACATCATTGACCAAACCGATCCGCGCCAAGATCAGCGCACTCGGCACCTATGTGCCGCCCCGTCTGCTCACGAACGCCGACTTGGAAAAGATGGTCGACACCACGAACGATTGGATCATGACCCGCGTCGGGATTCGCGAGCGCCACCTCGTGGACAAAGGCGTGGCCACCAGCGACCTTGCCGTCGAGGCGGCGAAAAAGGCCCTAGCTCAGCGCGGCCTCACGCCGACCGACATCGAAGCCATCATCGTGGGCACGGTAACCCCTGACATGTTTTTTCCTTCGACCGCCTGCCTGGTCCAGAACAAGCTTGGCGCCAAAGGAGCCTGGGGATTCGATCTTTCCGGAGCATGCTCGGCGTTCCTGTATTCCCTACAGGCAGGAGCGCAATTCATCGCCACCGGTGTCCATAAGCGGGTACTGGTGATCGGATCGGATGTGATGTCGTCGATCATCGACTACACCGACCGAGCCACCTGCGTGATTTTCGGAGACGGTGCGGGCGCGGTGATTCTGGAGCCTGCCGAAGACGACTCCGTCGGCCTGATCGACTTCATCCACGAAGTCGACGGTTCGGGCGCTCAGTTCCTGTACATGCCCGGTGGAGGGAGCCTGCATCCGTCTTCAAAGGAAACCATCGCAAAGAAGATGCACTACGTCCACCAGGACGGACAACAGGTGTTCAAGTTTGCGGTGCGCAAGCAGACCGAAGCCTGCGAAAAATTGCTGGCTCGCAACGGGCTGAAGGGTTCCGACATCGACGCGTTCATCCCACACCAGGCCAACCTGCGGATCATCAGCGCCACCGCGGATCGCCTAGGCTTGCGGCCGGAGGCGGTGATCGTCAACATTGAGCGCTACGGCAACACCACCGCCGGAACGATCCCGCTGGCCATGGGGACTGCCGTCGACGAAGGCAAGCTGAAGAAAGGAAGTCTGGTGATGCTGGCCTCGGTCGGCGCCGGCTTCACCATAGGCGCGACGCTACTGCGCTGGGCGTTCTGAGGTCAGATTTGTTCGTAGAGACGTAGCTCGCTACGTCTTACCTGCAGCATTTCCGATGAGCGTGAGAGAGACGTTGCAAGCAACGTCTCTACGTCGTGACGTTCGTAACTCTCGCCGTTATATTTCCGTAGCCCGGTCCAACTCCCCGCTGTTATGTTTTCGCAACGTTCGCCCTCACGTGGGGATGCCGGCGAGCGTGTACGTGATGATCCGCACCCTCGGTCTGTTACTGTCTAGCTCTGGCGATAGGATCGGTGGGACTCGCCGCCCAGCAGGCCGATCCCCGTGAGACCAAATTGACCATCCTGGAGCGTATGTGGAACGAAGCCCAGGTGAACCGCGACTCGGCGGCACTCGACGCCCTGGTCTCGAGCCGTTTCGTGAACACCGAGTGGGATGGCGACGTCAGTGACAAGCAGAGATTCTTGGCCGACGTAAAAGATCCCCGCTTCAAGCCCAGCCTCGCCAACATTAGCGACGTCAAGATGAACTTCTTCGGCGACACTGCGGTGATCACCGGCACCTACCACACGCAGGGCACCTTTCAGGGCAAGCCCTACGACCATGTGGGACGGTTTACCGACACCTGGATCCTCGACGGCGGAAAATGGCAGTGCGTCGCCAGCCATACGAGCCTGCTCAAGAAGTAAGTCGTCTCCTCGGCAGAGAAAGCGCCGAACTCCGTTAGTATTCCGCGCCGGTCGCTGTTTATAACCTCATAAAATCTTTTAATGCGGGAAATCCGCGTCCTGCGCAACGGTCGAGTGATCTAATCAGGCTCGGAGGACTTGGCGTCCTTCGTCGGAATCGGCACATGGAAGCGACAACGCAACCGCGCGCGTGGAGAGTTCTCCTCGCCTTCGCCATTATTTATTTCGTGTGGGGATCCACGTTTCTTGCGATCCGGGTGGGGGTGCGCGAGGTGCCTCCATTTCTTCTGGCGGCGATGCGCTTCGTGGTAGCGGGAATCGTTCTCTACGTCTGGATGCGGGCGCGGGGGACGCCTTCGCCGACAGCACGCCAGTGGGGTGGGGCCTCACTGCTTGCGCTCCTGATCTTCGTTTTCGATTACGGGTTGCTGTTCTGGGCGGAGCGGCGGGTGCCGTCGGGAATCGCGGCGGTGATGATGGCGACGATCCCCGTATTCATGGCGCTGGGCGAGATCGTTTTCCTGCGCACGCAGCGTCTGACCGTGCGACTAAGTTTCGCGCTACTGGTTGGCATGTGCGGAGTGGCGGTTCTGGTGGGACGCTCCGTAAGCCTCGGTGAGGCTCCGGTGGACACCGCAGGCGCATTCGCACTGATCGCCGCGGCGGTTAGCTGGTCGGTGGCCGCTTCGCTCAGCCGCAAGCTGCCGTTGCCGTCGGCCAAAGCCATGAGTTCGGGCGCACAGATGCTTGCCGGAGGCGTCCTGCTCACGCTGACGGCAGCCCTTTTAGGAGAGTTTCGCGGGTTCCGTATTCAAGCTGTGTCGCTCGGCGCCTGGCTTGCCCTGGCCTACTTAATCGTTGCCGGATCCATCGTCGCTTTCACCGCCTACGTCTGGTTGATCCATCACGAATCGCCAACAAAGGTGGGAACTTATGCGTACGTGAATCCGGTGGTCGCGGTCGTGATTGGTTATTTCCTGGGTGGAGAGGGGCTGGGCCCGCGCACGATTGTGGGGACGTTGCTGGTACTGGTGAGCGTGGTGGTGATCACTACGACTCCGGCGAAGAAATCACTAGTCTCCGTATCGAAGCACGACGCTCGAGAACTCGCGGAGCCCTCCGCTGAGGCGTAGTTGATCTTGTTCTACGGGTGCGTCATCTTCTCCGGCTTGACCAGTTGATCGAACTCCTCGCCCGTCAGATACCCCAGCTTCAAGGCCGCCTCGCGCAGACTTGAATGCTCGACGTGCGCCGTGTGAGCGATCTGCGCGGCCTTGTCGTATCCCACCTTCGGTGCCAACGCAGTGACCAACATCAGCGAATTCTTCACATACCAGTCGACCTTGGCGCGGTCGACCTCGATGCCTTTGATCATGTATTCGACGTACCCGTGGCAGGCATCGGTAATCAGCGTGACCGAGTGCAGGAAGTTATAAATGATCACGGGCTTAAACACGTTGAGCTCGAAATTACCCTGTGAGCCACCGAACCCAACCGCGGCCGTAGCTCCGTGAACCTGCACGCAGACCATGGTCATAGCCTCGCACTGCGTAGGGTTAACCTTGCCCGGCATAATGGACGATCCCGGCTCATTTTCGGGGATTGAAAGTTCACCCAGCCCGCAGCGCGGACCAGAAGCCAGCCAGCGGATATCGTTGGAGATCTTCATGAACGACGCGGCCAGCGTTTCCATCGCGCCTTGCGCGAATACGATCTCGTCGTGGGCCGACAGCGCCGCGAACTTGTTGCCATGCGAGCGGAAGGGAAGTCCAGTCAGTTCGGCGATCTTTTTGGCCGCGCGCTCGGCAAACTCGGGATGAGTGTTCAGGCCGGTGCCGACCGCGGTTCCACCGATGGCGAGATCGTAGAGTCCTTCGAGAACCTGCTCCAGTCGGTGGATGTCGCGTTCGAGCAGGCTGGCCCATCCTCCGAATTCCTGCCCGATGGTCAAGGGGACAGCGTCTTGCAAGTGTGTACGCCCGATCTTGACCACGTCGTGAAATTCCTTCGCCTTGGCGGCGATCGCGTCGTGAACGGTCTTGACGGCGGGAATCAGCGCGTTCTTCACGCGGTCGGCTGCGGCGATGTGCATCGCCGCCGGAAAGGTGTCGTTCGACGACTGCGACATGTTCACGTGGTCGTTGGGATGCACCGGCTTTTTCGATCCCATCTCGCCGCCGGCGATTTCGATGGCGCGGTTCGAGATGACCTCGTTGACGTTCATGTTGGTCTGGGTGCCGCTACCGGTCTGCCAGATGCGCAGCGGGAACTGGTCGTTCAGTTTACCGGCGATGACTTCGTCGGCGGCCTGCACGATGAGTTTCGCCTTGTCGGCGGGAAGCTTGCCCAGATCCTGATTCACCAGCGCGCAGGCTTTTTTCAGAATGCCAAACGCGCGAATCAGTTCGGGCGGCATGGTGTCGCGTCCAATGTTGAAATGCAACAGAGAGCGCTGGGTCTGCGCGCCCCAGTAGACGTTCGCCGGGACTTCGATCTTCCCCATGCTGTCGGATTCAATGCGAGTGGGCGTGGCCGGTTCGGCGATTTTAGGATCAGTAAGAGTGGACATGACGGCTCCTGAGTCGTACGAAGGAGAGCAACCGGAGATTATAACGCCAGGGCCTTACCAAACTCCGGTAGTGGCTCAGTTTGAAATCGTGGCCGCTCTTCTTGGATGGCGTCATCCTGAGCGGAGCCGTTCTTCAGGCGGAGCGAAGGATCTCCCGGGAGTCACTGCCAGAGGAGATTCCTCGCCCTGCTGGTGAAAGCGCGGGGCTTCGGAATGACGCCTCACCGAAAGCTGCGGGTTTAAACTGAGCACGATCGAACTCCGTGATGCGCCTTTCTCAATTTCCTGCATGCTAGAATCAACGGTTTCCGAGGTGCAGGCCAAATGCGTGCGCCTCCCGTGACTCCGCTCTCATGCCCGAATTTCTTACCGACGAAGAGCTCATCACGCTGCCCAAGACGCAGGCCAAACCTCGCCCGGAGATGCGCACCGACGTGCTCGTCATCGGCGCCGGGCCGACCGGGTTAGCCTGCGCGATCGAGGCGCAAAAGATCGGGCTCAAGGTCATCGTTGTCGACAAGGGATGCCTGGTGAACTCGCTGTTTCACTATCCCGCGAACATGGTGTTTTTCACGACGCCGGAGTTACTCGAGATCGGCGACATCCCGTTCACTACGGCACTGCAGAAGCCTACTCGCGAAGAGGCGCTCGAGTATTACCGCAAAGTGGCCGAGTACTATAAGCTCGACCTCCGCCAGTACGAATGGGTCAAGACTGTCTTGGGCGAAGATGGAGATTTCACCATCACCGCTACCGACCGCGCCGGACGGCCGCACGACTACCGGGCTAAGAAGGTTATCGTTTCCACCGGCTACTACGATCTGGCGAACCGGCTGGGTATTCCCGGCGAAGAACTGCCCAAAGTTTCGCATTACTACGGCGAGCCTCATCCTTACTACGACACGGATGTAGTGGTGATTGGGGGCAAGAATTCCGCGGCCATCGCGGCACTCGATTTGTGGCGCCACGGCGCGCGGGTGACCCTGGTGCACCGCGAACCGCAACTCCATCATCACGTCAAGTATTGGATCAAGCCTGATCTGGAAAACCGTATCAAGAATGAAGAAATCGAGGCTTATTTCAATAGCTGGGTGCAGGAAATCGGGATTGACCACGTGGTGGTGAATACTCCGACCGGGCCAATCCGCCTGAAGAATGATTTTGTGCTGGCCTTGATCGGCTACCATCCAGACTACGATTTTTTGCGCAGCATGGGAATTGAGCTGTCGGACGAGCAATGCCGACCGGTGTGCGATCCCGTTTCCCTCGAGAGCAATGTGAAGGGCATTTACGTCGCGGGCGTGATTGTTGCCGGATCGCGCACCAACGAAATCTTCATCGAGAACGGACGCTTCCACGGCCGGCAGATTGCCGCCGATCTGAAAGTGAAACTGCAGCCCTAGACTGAACGCGATCTTAGCCAGCGCGACCACGCGAGTGCTCCGCACGTCAAATCGCGTGACCTTCCCTTGAACACCTCCTTTGCCCGGCAGCAGTGTAGCGAGTACCCTATGCACTCGCATGGAACCCGAACCAGAACACGGCACAGCCTCGATTTCGCTAGCGTCCTACGTGCGGCTGGTGGGAGCGAACCGCAATTTTCGTCGCCTTTGGCTGGCGCAGATTGTCAGCGAGATTGGAGATTGGTTCTACACGCTTGCCATCTACACGCTGCTGCTGCAGCTGACCGGGCATGCGGGATCCGTAGCGCTGGCATTGGTTCTGCAGGTCATCCCACAAACGTTAGTGGGGCCGACCGCCGGCGTGGTGAATGACAGGCTGCGGCGCAAGCACGTGATGATTGCGGCCGACCTGGTTCGCTGCGGAGTCGTGCTAGCCATGTTGTTTGTGCGTTCGCGGTCGATGGTGTGGCTGGTGTACCCGTTGCTGGTGGCGGAAACGACCATGACCGCGTTCTTCGAACCTGGGCGCAGCGCTGTCATCCCAAATATTACGAGCGAAGGCGAAGTGCTGGTTGCAAATACTCTTTCATCCGCGACCTGGTCGGTTAACCTGATGATCGGAGCCTCAGTGGGTGGAGTTGTGGCTGCATTCTTCGGGCGTGACGCGGTCTTCATTCTCAACGCTCTGTCGTTTCTCACGTCGGCGGCACTGATCGGCGGCATGCGGTTCGCCGAACCGCATGCCGAATTCGCCGCTCCCCTGCGCGCTCGCGATCTGGTCGACTTTTCTCCAGTGCTCGAAGGCATTCGCTACATTCGCAGCCATCCCACTCTTTTGCCTACAGTTCTCTCGAAGGCAGGAGAGCTAATGGTGGGACCGAGCTGGGTGATCTTCACTGTGATGGGGGCCCGCGAATTTGCGGTTCACCGGCCGGGCATCAACCCGGCGGGCGGAGCCATGCTCGGCATGAGCATCCTCCTGGGCGGACGCGGAATCGGAGCGCTGGTGGGGCCGATCGTGTCAGCACGGTGGGCGGGGAGTAACGACGGCCGCTTGCGACTCGGGATTCTGCTCGGCTATCTCACAATTTCCGCCGGCTATGCCGTGCTTGGGGCCAGCCGCACTGTTTGGATGGCCGCGGTCTGCGCCATGCTGGCCCATGCCGGAGGCTCGACCGTCTGGGTCTTCTCGACTACGTTGCTGCAGCTTCACACCGAAGATCGCTTTCGCGGTCGCGTCTTTGCGGCAGATCTAGGCCTGGGAAGCCTTTCGTTTGCGATCACTGCTTATCTGGCTGGAGTCTTCCTCGACGCGGGATATTCCGCACGAACCGTGGCCACCACCACCGGGGCGATCATGCTGCTTCCGGCGATGCTGTTGTTCCTGTCGCTGCGGGCGGCGAGAATCCGCGCGGCGGAATCTGTTTCCTGAGAGCTTTGCCTGACGGGCTCACAATTCGTTGGCGAGCCGGTCGATCTTGGCGGCCATGATGAAGTCGCTTTCGGAAAGGCCGTCAATCTTGTGCGTCCACAAAGTGATGTCAGCTTTGCCCCACGCCAGCAGAATGTCGGGATGATGTCCTTGCTCTTCGGCAACGGCCCCTACGCGATTCACAAAGTCTAGGGCCTGCTTGAAATCTGGGAAACGGAACTCGCGATGGATGTGATGTTCCCGTTCGACGATCCACTCCGGTACCTTGTGGTGTAACACCGCCAATTCCGCACCGGTGAGGGGCGGAAGGCCACCGCGGCAGGGCACGCATTTCTTATCAGCAAGTTCTTCAGTCATTGCTCACCCCACTTTTCTTTGAATAAGCCTGCATCCAAGTCGGCGCGACGCCGCACCCCGTATAATCGCTGTGCGTTTCCCGCGAGGCTGGGTGTCGTTGACTCCCCCACGGAGTCGCGTGCGAGGGCACTAGTGTAATACTCGAGCGGAAAGGATGGAACATGGTTGTCCTGGTCGTCGGTGGAGCAGGATACATCGGAAGCCACACAGCCCGGGCGCTGAAGCAGGCCGGACATGACGTGATCGTGTTCGACAACCTCAGCACCGGATATGAGTCTCTTGCTGCGGGGTTCGAACTGATCAAGGCAGACATGCTGGATGCGTCTGCACTGGCTGCGGCGATGCGGCGCGCGGACGCAATCATGCACTTCGCCGCGCATGCTTATGTCGGGGAGTCGGTAACGAATCCCAAGAAGTATTTTCGAAACAACGTCGAGGGCGGTCTTTCGCTGCTGAACGTCGCCCTCGAAGCCGGAGTAAAGAAGATCATCTTCTCATCGACCTGCGCGGTGTATGGTGAGCCGGCCAAAGTTCCCATCGAAGAAGACACTCCCCGGCAGCCGGTAAATCCGTACGGAGTCTCGAAGTTGTTCTTTGAGCAAGCCTTGGAGGCCTACGACCGCGCTTACGAGTTCCGCTACGCCAGCTTGCGCTACTTCAACGCCGCAGGGGCGGATGAGAGCGGAGAAATCGGCGAACTGCACAATCCGGAGACGCACCTGATTCCACTGGCATTGCGCGCGGCGGCGGGAACGGGTTCGGAATTGCAGGTGTTTGGGTCGGACTATCCGACGCCGGATGGAACCTGCATCCGCGACTATATCCACGTCAACGATCTGGCCAGTGCGCATGTAAAAGCGCTTGAACATCTGGCAGCGGGCAAGGGAAGCTTTGCCGTTAACGTTGGCACCGGAAGCGGGTACTCCGTGCAGCAAGTAATTTCCGCCGTTGAAGAAGTGACGGGCAAGCGTGTGCCGCACAAGGTCGTGCCCCGGCGGGCGGGAGATCCTCCGAGATTGGTGGCGAATCCGGCCAAGGTGCAGGCACTGCTCGGGTGGAAGGCCATCCGCGGGCTGCGCGAGGATGTGGCCACGGCCTGGAATTGGATGCAGCGGCGGAAGACGAGCTAATCTTATTGGGCGCAGAGGAAGCTGGCAGACAAGATATGGCGAATGAACTGGCGGGGAAGAAAGTAGCGTTTCTGGGCGCGGGCAAGATGGGTGGGATCATCCTGCAGGCTCTCGTGAAGAATGGTCTGCTCTCGGCGAAGACAACCTGGGCCACCGTGGCGCATGCAGACCGGGCCAAGGCGCTGGCAAAGAAGGTCAAAGTGAAAGTTGGGACCAACAACGCCGAAGCCGTGAAGGGCGCCGACATCATCGTGATCGGCGTGAAACCGCAAGTGGTCGAGGACGTGGTGAGGGAGATTCGCGATCACGTCACAACTAAGCAACTGATCGTGTCGGTGGCGGCGTCGGTGCCCACATCGATGATCGAAAAGAACTTGCCCCCGAACGTGCCTGTGATTCGCGCTATGCCTAATACTCCGTGCCTGCTGGGAGCTGGCATGACCGCGATCTGCAAAGGCAAACACGCCACCGCGCATGATGTTTCCCTCGCCTGCCACATGTTCGATGTGGTGGGGCGAACCGTTGTGGTGGACGAGAAGCATATGGACGCCGTGACCGCGCTTTCGGCCAGCGGGCCGGCTTATATCTACATCATTTTGGAATCGTTGGCGGAAGCGGGCGTGAAAGTCGGGCTGCCGCGGGATATCGCCACCCTGCTGGCAGCGCAGACCACGCTCGGAGCGTCCCGCGTGGTGCTCGAGACCGGAGATCATCCGGCTCTGCTGAAGGACGCCGTCACCACTCCCGCAGGCTGCACGATCGACGCCATCATGGAGTTGGAAGAAGGGAAGCTGCGCGTCACTCTGATCAAGGCGGTGGTGAAGGCGGCCCAGCGGGCGAAGGAGTTGGCCTACGGATAGATTCCCCAAGCTTCGCCATTCATACAGCCGAGTACTCGCCTGACACAGCAACCATGAACCTGCTGATTGTCGTGCATCACCGGTTGGACCTGTGGAATGTCCCCGCGTGGTTTGGGGAGCGGCTGAAGAAGGAATTCCCCCAACTGCAGGTCGTGCAGCTAAACACCTATGAGGGTGTTGAGGACTATCTGCAAGACGCGGAGGTCATCTTTACGATCTCTCTGCGGCCAGCACAATTTGCTCTTGCGCACAAGCTGCGTTGGATTCATGCACCCACAGCCGCGGTCCACCAGTTGCTGTTCCCGGAACTGACCGCAAGCGATGTCGTACTCACGAATTCACGAGAAGTGCACGGGCCGGTGGTGGCTGAACACGTGTTGGCGCTGATCTTTGCATTGGCAAAGAAGATTCCTCAGGCAGTGCTATTCCAGCAGAAACACGAGTGGGGACAGGAGGCGATGTGGAAAGATGGACAGCATCTGCGCGAAATCGCCGGCGCAACTCTGGGGCTGATTGGAGTAGGAAGCATTGGCGCGCGGGTGGCGCAAATGGCGGCGGCTCTGGGCATGCGGGTGATCGCCGTGCGTGAGCATGTGGAGAAGGGAACGCCTGAGGGTGTGGAGGCCGTGTATTCCCCATCTGAGCTCAACGACCTGCTGAGTCAATCGGACTATGTGGTCTTGGCGGCGCCGCTAGTCGGCGCAACTCAAGGGCTAATGAACGCGGCCCGGTTGTCGGTAATGAAACCGAGCGCTTATCTGATTAACGTCGGACGCGGCCCGCAGGTGGATGATGCTGCACTCGTGGAGGCGTTAGGCAAGCGGCAGATCGCAGGTGCTGCGCTCGATGTATTTGAGCGCGAACCGCTGCCGGCGGAGTCGCCTCTCTGGGCCGCCGAGAATTTGCTGATTACTCCTCACACGGCCGGTCTCACGGAGAAGCTGTGGCACCGGCATTATGAGCTATTCTCCGACAATCTACGCCGCTATATGGCGGGAAATCCGCTGCGGTATGTCGTCGACAAGCAGAAGGGATATTGATCTCCTTGCTTCGTGCTACAGTTTTCTTTGCCACTTCACCGAGGTAATTTACTCGAAACGCACCTCCTCGAAACGTAACTCATGGAACCTCGCCTCATCCTGATTAACTTGTTGTTGAAGCTGGGTGTAGCCACGACTGTGTCAAGCAGTCTGGTGCGATCTCTCGAGTTCAAGTCGCTGCTGTTTCGCGAGGAGCGCACACTGCGGCAGAAGATCTACCTCGTACTTTGGTTCGGCCTGCCCATTATGTTGGGCGTCTGGATTCGGATTGCGCAGAAGAGCTTTCTGGCGGGCGATCTTAGCTTTGAGACCGTGCTCCTATTGGGTGTGATCGGTGGCCGCTGGGCAGGTATGTTGGGCGGTGTACTCATGGGCTTCCCCTCGTTGCTGTACGGCGAGTGGCTGGCCCTGCCGTTCCTGGTGCTGTGTGGCCTGATCGCGGGCCAGTTGCGGACGATCGCTCTCGACAAGGACGACATCTGGTCGTTTTCTCCCTTCATCGACCTTAGCATTTACCGGCTCATTCGCCGCAATCTTCCCCGTCCACGACTGTTTGACTGGCAGATCATGTTTTTCACGACGGTCGTCGGACTGCGTTTTGTGCACACCGAGTTGACGCGGCATTTTCCGCACTCTATCTTCGCGCTTGAGAGTCCGGGCAATCTATGGCTCGAGGTCGGCATCTATGCGGCTTCCGTGGTCGCGATTGGGATCGAGTTGAAGATCTTCAACAGCGTCCGCATCCAGATCAAGCTGGAGGAGCAGGAACGGCTTCTGTTGCGTGCACGCATGGAGGCATTGCAGAACCAGGTAAATCCTCACTTCCTGTTTAACACGCTGAATTCGATTTCGTCGCTGGTGCGATTCGACCCGGACATGGCCCGGGAGGTGATCTTCAAGCTGGCGACGATTCTGCGTCGCCTGCTGAACACCAGCGAAGCCTTCGCGCCGCTGCGCGACGAACTCGAATTCATCGACAACTATCTGGACATCGAGGTCGTCCGCTTCGGGCGGGACAAGCTGCGCGTGGTCAAAGAACTCGATCCCGCCTCGCTCGATGTAGTCGTGCCCAGTATGTTGCTGCAGCCGCTGGTGGAAAACTGCATCAAGCACGGACTATCGCCGAAGGTGGAAGGCGGAAGCATTTACCTGCGCAGCCGCGTCAGCGATGCGCGGCTGATTATCGAGGTCGAAGATGACGGGGTGGGCATGGGAGCGGCGCAACTGGAAGAAAGCAGCAGTTGGTCGGGAATGGGCATCGGCATGGCGAATATCTCGGAGCGCCTGCAAGTACTCTATGGCGACACCGCGCGCATGACCATCGACAGTCACGAAGGGAAGGGAACGCTGATCCGGATCCGGTTGCCATTGGTCGAAGCGGCCAGTTCGGTCCCGGAGGGTTTTTATGCCGAGCGCTCGAGCACGCGAAGGTAAAAATCTTCGTACTGCTTGACGATCTTGGTGGAGCAGAAGCGCTCTTGCGCCGCGGCGCGCGCCTGCTTCCCGATCTGCCGCAGCTGCGGCTCGTTGTTGAGTAACTCGAGCGCATAACGCGCCATCGTCTCGACATCGCCTACATCGGCGAGAAAGCCGCTCTTGCCGTGCTCGATCACTTCCGGAACTCCGCCGGCCCGGGTGGCTATGGGCACGACCTCACAGGCCATGGCCTCGAGCGCGGCCAGTCCAAAGGACTCCAATTCGCTCGGCATCAGCATGATGTCCGCTGCGGCCACCGTCTCCTGGACCTGATCCTGCTTCCCGAGGAACAGGACATCATCGTGAATGCCCTTCTGCACCGCTAGCCATTCCGCGACGGAACGGTCCGGACCATCTCCGATCAAGAGCAGTCTTGATGGAATCTTTTTGTGGACACGGTCGAAAATCTCAATCACGTCGGTAAGCCGCTTCACCGGGCGAAAGTTGGAAAGGTGCACCAGCAGCCGTTCATTGTTTGGCGCATACTCGGCACGCACGGGCGCAATGGCCACAGGATCGCGGTGGTACACGTCGCAATTCACGGAGTTGTAAATCACCTCGATACGGTTCTTCACGTCGAAAACGCGCAGCGTGCGGTCGCGCAAATAGTTGGAGATGGCGGTGACCCCGTCACTCTGCTCGATCGAGTAACGGGTGATCGGCAAATAGGAACGGTCGAGCCCCACTAGGGTGATATCGGTGCCGTGCAAAGTAGTGACGAAGGGCAGGCGGCGGCCGCGCGGACCGACCGCCAGCATCTGGCGGGCGAGGAGAGCGCTGACCGAATGCGGGATCGCGTAGTGGACGTGCAGCAGATCGAGGTCGTAAAGCTGAGCAACCTCTGCCATACGGGTCGCCAGCGCCAAATCGTACGGAGGATAATCGAACAGCGGGTACCGCGAGACTTCGACCTCATGATAGTGAATATTGGGTTCTGAGCCCCGCAACCGGATGGGCTGCGCGTACGAAATGAAATGAATTTCGTGTCCGCGCTGAGCCAGTTCCAGGCCCAGTTCGGTGGCTACAACTCCGCTACCGCCATACGTGGGATAACAGGTGATTCCAATCTTCATGTATGAGGGACCACCCTCGGGTAACTCTTGCCATTCGATGGCTGGAAGGCTCGGCGGTTGCAGATTTTACACGAACGCCAGGCGCAGAGCCCCATAGACGCCACCTTAAGCGGAATTCTTAGTTGAAGGACCATGTCCCAGAATAACCCACGGGCACTGGTACCACGTGGGTGTTGTGCCGCACATTGAATGTCGCGGCAGGACCTGCGCCACTGATAGAAACTTGCCAACGGATTTCGCGCCATCGCGTCTAAGTGCCAGGAGCACGAACTAGAATCTGATCATGGAATCATTGGGCGCGAGGACGCGAGTGAACAATAAGCCGCAACACGCAACAATCATGCTCGAACATTCATACTCCGCACCGGTGGAGCGGGTTTTCTCCCAATTCGCCGATCCGGTAGCGCGCGCCGGGTGGAGCGCTCCTTCCGAGGAGGTTCTCGTCTACGATGAGTCCGATTTCCGTGTCGGTGGCAAAGACGTGTTTCGCTGCGGCCCAAACGGCAACCCAAAATTCCATGGGGAAACACGCTACCTTCAGATTGTTCCGAACAAGCGTGTCGTTTCAAGCGAAACTCTCGATACAGACGACCAGCCTTTGGCCATTGCGCTGACGACGCTCGAGTTCGAGCCGACGAAAGACGGTACCAACTTGACTGTCACGGTGCAAATCGTCTCGTTTGTAGGACCAGATTTGATTCGCGGGTATGAATCGGGCAACAAGAGCGCGCTGAAGAACCTTTCCCAGCATCTCGGCGAGATCCCTCCTGCTTGACGCCGGAAGCGGCCGGGGATTGCGTCCGGCCTCAGAAGAAGTCACGCATTAGGCTTGCGCTTGTGGCGGGGGGCGGCAACCTACTCGCCGCTTTTCGGGCCGAGCTGCATTCCGGGGTCAATCTTGTCGAGATGGGCCTGGAACCGCTTCTTGCCGTCTTCAGGCATGCCGGTGAATTCAATCCCCATTCCGACTCCCGGGTCGCGGGTCCGAACGATGGCGCTCGGAGAGAACTTGTCCTCCCCGATCCAGAAATCCACGCGCAGAGCGGTCCCTACATTTAACGGCATGACCGTCTCTACATAACAACCGTTTCCGCTGATGTCTGTGGCGTTCACGCGCAGGGGCGTGTTGACGCGCTCGTCGCGCAGTTCGAGAGGGAAAGAAATCTTGTGGCGAGAATACTTTCGACGGTTGTCTTGGCGCTGCTGCGTTCGCTCTTCGACCTTCATGTCGTTGGGCAGCACCGCAGCCCAAGGGCATTCCTGGTCAGCGACCAACTGGACCCCAACCTGGGTCTTCTTGAGCGCTCCTGCATCCACAACCCAGATAACCTTGCAGCGGGCTTTCTTGCCTTCGTATTGCACTCCGATGACGTCGCCGACTTTCAGCTCAGGCTCAATGCCAAAAATACACGCGCCGGTCGCGCTGATGTTCTGCGCCGTGGCGTTCTGGAAGAAGGGGCCATTCCCGCCCATTCCCCACACGCGGACCTTCAAGTCCAGAGTCGCACGTGGCGCTGACCCTTGGGCCGACATGAGCGAACAAGCCTCCAGTGTGTACGCAAAAATCGTCGAACTGTAAACCATCATACTACTTGGGGTTACCGTCAAATATTACGGTAGTACCCAAGTTGATGGCCTTAAATGGATCACAACTTGCCCCGGATCCTTCATCGATCTGACTGGCGTCAGGACTTTGAAGCAAGATCGTGATAGGAAATCAATTCAATGCCCTCGCGCGAAAGCAGTTCGTGGGCTGAGGGTAGTGTCAGGACCGCGAGTTCGGTCTCCCGCGACTCGCGCAGGCGGGTCTTGGCGCGCTGCAGGTTGGCATCGTTGTAGCCAGGGTGGCAGACAAATTCCCAGGTGCCTTCCGGCATGCTCTGAGCGATCGCATGAAACAGCGTTTCATCGAGCGTTCCGGTAACTTCGATGCCCAGGGTGCCATCCGGTGTAGCAAAACCATTGCGGTCAACCGCGTCGCGGAACGCGCCCGCAAAGCGGCGTAGCACGCGGACTTCGGCATAGCGGGTCCATAAATTGGGACGCGCCAAAAGCTGGCTTGAGCGCAAGGGCAGGCGGGGCCCGAATGGATTTCGCAGCGCCCGCACTCCACAATCCGCCGCCGCCCGCAGTAGGGGCCGCAGAATCTGCGGGAACAAGTGTGTGTGCTTGTGGGTGTCGAAGTGCGAGACCGCGATTCCCGCGGATTGAATCTTGCGAATCTGTGCCGTGGCTTCGGCCTTAATTTCGTCAGCGTCGATCAGTCCGGTAACCGCTCGCGCAGCGAACGCCTTGAGTCCATCCCGAAAGCGTGCCGCCGGAGTTCGGGTCGTGAGAGATCGGAGTTGCTCGGCCTCAAGAACCGGCTCGCCGTCAATGAGCACAACGTGACACCCAACGCTCAGTCGTGGAGTGTTCTTGGCAAGTTCCGCAGCCTCGAGGAATGCGGGACCGTTCGCCATCAGTGTGGACGAGGTCACAACGCCGCGGGTATGTGCTTCGAAGATCGCACGGTTCACACCGGAGGTGAAACCGAGGTCATCCGCATTGACGATCAACCGGCGCACGAGGGTCAGTCTAGCAGCAGCAAAGTGGCAGTGTTTGCGGGGACGCGTTCCGTGCGATGTCGTATCGGCCGACGAATGGGCAACGACGGCGATAGGCTGTGTTTGACCGCTTTTTCAGGCGTCGCGTATACTCGCCAAAGCGCGGTTCGCGACGGATGCCCCTACATAATAGAGTTCGGACCGACGCGACAGTCTGGTCGCGCACAGGCGCGAGGGGCGGTTAGCTCAGCTGGTTAGAGCGCCTGCCTTACAAGCAGGAGGTCGCAGGTTCGAGTCCTGCACTGCCCACCAAAACCCCAATAAACACAGGAATTTA
Source organism: uncultured Acidobacteriaceae bacterium (assembly GCA_963819035.1). GTDB lineage: Bacteria > Acidobacteriota > Terriglobia > Terriglobales > Acidobacteriaceae > Sulfotelmatobacter. Next base: position 55,740 of record CAWFUU010000036.1, read on the forward strand.
AAAGCATTATCAAGCACCCTGTGTTTCCTGATTTTTACCTGTAGCCACTGGCGTAGCCACTAAAATCCTTCTTCCCGCAGAGACATACGACCACCATTCGGCCCACCAAGCCGAGTTCTCCATGCGGTGAGAGTGGACGTATTGTTGCCCGATCTTGATTCCGCCATGTCCGGCGATGCGGGCAACTGTCCACGGCTCCCGGCATTCGCAGGCCAGCCGGGTTAAAGATGTGTGGCGCAGATCGTATAGAACGAACCGCTTGACCTTGGAATCCTTCAGGGCTTTCGCATGAGCCTTCTTGATGGTCGAGGGCTCGATGTGTTCGGACTTCGTAGGGGCAGGGAACACCCAACCCTCGTTCGGTTTCTCTGCGGACTCCCAACGGGCGTTCAAGATTGTCCGGACTCTTCCGCTCATGGGAAGCTCGCGACGGGCGTTGTCGCTCTTGCCCCTGACAACTTGGGACACTCCGTGTAGGCCGCCGTCCCAAGAGATGTTCTCCCAACGTATTCGGTAGCACTCCTCGGGACGCATCGCGGTATCAATCAGGATCGTGACGACATCGGCCAAGAGTTGGCTGACGCCTATGGCTTTCTGCAAATACTTCTTTTCGTCGCTCGCGGGCACCACGTACTCGCGTTTGTTCTCGCCTTTCATGGTTTCGAAGTTCGGGGTTTTGTCGAGCAGGAAGACACCTTTTTTCGGCGCGTGCCATTCAACGGCTTTGTTCAGGATTCTCCGGAGCACTCGAAGGGAAGCGTTGACCGTGGAGACGGCCTTGCCCTTCGCGCCTTCTGTACGGCGGTAGACCTTGAACCTGCCAATCAGTTCCTCGTCTATTTCGTCCAGCGGGCAAGATGCTAGGGGCTTGAAGTTCTTGAGTGCCCGGATGCCGACCATGTAAAAGTCATCCCATGTTTTCTGGGCAATGCTTCCGCCAGCGGTCGCCGAGATTCGGGGCTCAAAGTACCTCGTGCAAAAGTCCTCAAAGGTCGGGGCGGGCGTCTTCTCGTAGATTCCTTCCTCCGCCTTGGCTAACGCTGTCCGTTTTGCGGATTCAATCTCCTTCGCGGCCTTGGCGTTCCCCTGCCGCGTGCTGGCGCAATACCGCTCTCCTCGGTACATGAAGCGATACCAATAGAAATCGCTGCCTTCCCGCTTGAAGATCATTTCTGCCTCCGAGAAAGCGCCTCGTCAATAATGCGGCGGATCAGTTCGGCGGTCGAGATTCCCAGCTTCGACGCTCGTCGTTCAAGTTCCTTCTTCTGCGGATCGGTCAGGTAAATGTTCGTGCGTTTCATGTGATGTATACGGTACACCATCTGATTTGCCCGTTCAACGGCGAAAGCAGGAGGTCCGTACGGTTTCCGGATAAGTTACTTTCGTACTCTGTAACCTCGCCGTTCGCAATTGTGCAAAGTATTGCGAGTCTCTGTCAGCGGGGCGTTGATTCTTCTGGGCCGCCCGTGGCATCGAAGTGCTACCACCAAACACGACGTACACACAGGGTTTGCCAAGTTGACAAATCTCCGATAGCGATGTACGATATACATCAGTTGTTTAGTTCTTTGAAATTGCAACAGTAGAGCGCGGAGCAGGTTGGTTTGGTCGCCAGCCAATAAACAGCGTGACCGCGTGATCCGGCTGACCAGCCCACTGCGGGTAATCAGGCCCGCGCAGGAGTGAAAAACTGGGAGCAGCGCCCGCTGTTCTGTACAGGACCACCCTGAGATGACGTAACTTCCCTCGGTTTGTATCAATGCTAGGGCAAACGTCTCCTTCTGTAACTAAGGAGAACTATGCCCGTTCAACAACCACAACCAGAAATTTTACCGTCTCCGAGGCGGCTGCGCTCTTGCGCCTCCAACCGAGCACGCTCCGGGCTTGGATTCTTCAGCGAAAAATCAAGTTCGTTAAACTTGGCCGTCGTGCCGTTCGTTTCCGCCGCGCCGATCTAGAGGCGATGATTGCTGTTGCCACCGTCCAGCCGGAGAAGGCCCGATGAGCGCCGACACTACATCACAGCCTGCCGAGCCGAAGCCGCAGCAGATAGGAAGAAGGAAGCACTCGTCAAGGCTCTGGCAGCATTGCCTCCAGAAGAAGCCGGACCTTTTCGAACGCCGGACGGACAACTGTTTGTGAGGATTAGAGTCGGCGAGCATTTCGAGCACTGGCCCCTGCACTCCGAAACCTTCCTCCGATACGTTGAGCGGCAACTGTTCCTGAAACTCGGGGCGATGCCCACAAAGGCAATCGTAACCGAATTGCTTCGGCAATTTGAAGGTGTGGCGCGGTTCGAGGAGAGGGATTCCCTGTTCACCTTCGGGTCGCGGAGCATCGAGGAATATCATCCTCGATCTCTGCGACACAAATTGGCGAGTCGTAGAAATTTCGCCCTCGGGCTGGCAGATTCGTTCGAACTCGCCCGTCCGTTTCGCCGCTCCCCCGGAATGCGCCCTTTGCCCGCGCCGACCAGTGGCGGGACAGTCAGCGATTTATCCGATTCCTCAACCTCGGCTCCCACGAGCAAGAACTGTTGTGTCTATCTTCGCTTCTGCCGCTCTGATCACGCGGCCCGTATCCTGTTTTAGCGATAAAAGGAACGCAGGGCTCTGCGAAATCGACCGCTCAGCGAGTATTGCGGTCCCTCATTGATCGTCCGATTCGCCACTGCGAACAGCGCCGAGAGACGAACGCGATCTAATGATTTCGGCCAAGCACACGCACCTGATCGGATTCGACAATCTCTCGCATATTTCGCCATGGCTTAGTGACGGGCTCTGCCGTTGGCCACAGGAGGCGGACTCGCAACCCGCGTCCTCTATACCGACGAGAAGCAGATTTTATTCAATGCAAGCCGCCCCGTATTTATTAACGGGATTTCTGATCTAGCCGAACGCGGCGATTTGCTTGACCGTATCGTTTACCTTCAGCTTCCGCCCATACCAGCGAGCGCCCGTAAAAACGAAAGTGATTTTTGGCGCGATTTGAATCCGCTGAGCCTCAAATCATGGGCGCGATCCTTGGCGTGCTCGTGGAAGCATTGCGCCGAGCCGATTCCGTCCGATTGCCCGAGTTCCCGCATGGCCGATTTTGCAATTTGGGCGACGGCAGCGGAGGAAGCGCTCGGATTTCGCAAGGGCGAATTCATGGCGGCGTATTCCAAAAATCGCCGCAAGTCATCTTTGCTCGCTCTCGAATTTGCTCCCGCCGCTTCCTTTATTCCCAACTTGTCCACTCATCGGGCGGAACGTGGGAAGGCACACACGGAGAATTGCTCACGGCGTTGAATATGCTCGCGACCGAAGATAAGCGAGACCCGGATTGGCCGAAAAGCGCCCGGAAAATGGCGGCGGTACTTTCTCGTTCGGAACCTAATCTTGCCGTAGCCAGCGTCCGGTTTACGAAACTGAACCGAGAAGGCGGAACCGGCGCAAGACGGATTTGATTGTCCGGATCGTCCCGGAAACCGTCACAGCGCGGCCCGTTGATTCAGAAAAGGATTTCGTGGCTAGTGACGATGTCACGATCTCCGAGAGGGCTTTCGCCTGATCGTCCAGATGCGCTGGCAGTCGGCTGGGGATGAACTTGAATATGAGTGAAATTAACAAGAAATCAAATCGGGGCGGAACACGCGCTGGTGCTGGTAGACCCAGAGATGCATATAGCAGGCGGGCAATGGCGGAACGATCCGGCATCACGCAAATAAAATTCGAAACTGGAAGAACTGAACGGACAACAGGGGGTTATAAACATGATTCGTATCACAATTGTCTCCGCTTTACTCGTGCTATCGGCGACAGCGCAGACGCAGCAGCCCGCAAACCCCGATGTTCCGGCAAATCTGGGAATAACCATCATCTTCCAAGAACTAAATGCCAAACCGGAACTCCTTCACGCCGCACAATTAGCGCCCGAAGATGAACGAGCAACAGCCCAGATCGTCGCGGAGTTCGTTAAAACCTTCCGCGCATACGGGCGGGGTTTGGACAGACACGTCCTCACGATCACTGACTTTATCCTCATGCGCAATGATTTGGTGCAGAAGACTCGCGCTCAACTACGACAGCGATTAACCAACGCGGGATGGTTGAGCCTCGACGCCTACATAAGCAGGCAGATGAAACACATCAACCTACGCCCAAAGGAGACCGAGCGGGACATTGGTCGCAACATAACCAAGCGACGCCCGAATCGTGGCGGTGGAATAATGAATGTAGGGAGGTTTATGGCGACGCGAGAGCTACCGCAACTTTCTACCGCAGCCCGTGTTTGAATAAGTATCTCATCTTTTTGTTCGAAAGCTATAGGTTAGGACCGGGCAAGCTATAGCGACTCGCCCTGCGCCTGTTCGTGTTTCGTATAACTAATACTAAATCGTTTAACTTGTCCGTTTGACATTAGTTACGATCTATGCTATCTTATTCATAGGTTGTGTAACGCATCGGGACGGGCGGGCCTCCGGGCTCGCCCTTCGTACGTTATGGAACATTTATACGGAAAATGGACGACGTTACCTAGGTAACTGAAGGAGAGGCTATGTCCCTAGATGACATTCGGCAATATCACGCACGGGAGGAGAGGATCAGCGAGGCGCGGATGTATATCTTTCGCCTCGTAAACCGAAAACCCCGCGTTTATCAACGCATCAACCGCCAACTCAGTTTACAAAAGGTAGATTTGGCGACAATTTCCACAATCAACCTAGAGCGGCAATAAAAAGCACTCCGAGCCGCAGCAGGAAGTCTATGAACAACAAACACATTTGTGACGACATGCTAGCCAACTTGCCTACTGAGTTTTACGGAACGGTGGAAATCAGTTTTCACAAGGGCAGGATCATGCAGAGTAAGACAGTAATCAGTAAAAAATACAACCCAGAGTCGAAACCGACAGAGGACAGAAATGACAACACCCGCAGCAAGTAAGACTCCCTCCAAGCTGTTCATCCCCATCCTAGCAGGCTTATCAGAACACACCAAAGACGGTCGGGTCACCCCAATCATGTTTTGTACCTTCTGGACTATGCTCCATGAAGCGGATTTTGAAACAGGTATCTGGCACGGTTGCGCCGAGAAAGTTCGTATTGACTGGAATTATAACTTCGGACTTAGAAATCTCCAACGGGCAATCAAGGATTTGTGCAACGGTGGCTATGCCCGGTCGTTTCAGAAAAATGGGCAACGCGGGAATTATTCCGTGGCAATCAATAAATACCCCGTACGATTCGGCACCCACAAAGGGAAATGCCTAAACGCAACGCTAACTGACGATCCCCGCCGCCCTGTCTATGAAGATGATCCGAGGCAGCCTAATGAGGGGCAAACAAATAGCGAATCGCCTCGCGCCCAAAAATCTAAAGGGCGAAACAAACACGAAAAAAGCAACGACACCTATATCGCAAATGACCGCGACAATGGCGATGAGGCCGTTACCACAACTGCCGGTAATTCATCGAGTTACGGCGGGCGAGACCGCGGACACTGGCGGGGTAAACGACCGCGACACGTCCACCGCGACAAAACCAACGCCAAAACCAACGACAAAACCAGCGTCTATACGGAGCAGTATTCCAGATGTACCAGAGGTTCCAGATACTCCAGATAGGGTGGTGGGGGTGGTGGAGCACGAAAAACCTTCGCTGACTCTCTTCAACAATCAACCCCCTGCGGGCAATGAACAGCAAGAGTTGCTGGCCGACATGCGGGAGATTTGGGATCACCACCGTCTCTCCGGGTGGAATACCAAACCCGCCAACATCGAGCGGGCAGTTACTCTATCTGACCAATACGGAAAACGAACGTTCCTCTTAAGCTTTTGACTCTTCAGTGGTGCTTAATCTACGCCTCGGATCAGATCGAGACGAAGAACTACGAGACTCTTAAGTTCCCATTACCCAAGTTCTTCGGTCAGGTTGAGTATTACAAAAACAGGAGTATGGATTCCTACGAAGTCAAGCGAAGAACAAAGTCCGATTCTTGCCCGACAGTACGAGAGCCCGTTCTTGCGGGGAGTGCTATCCAATGACACTTCAAGACAAAGATATTCAGCGGGTTTATAGCTTGCCGACCGAAACCTTGAACAAAGCCCGTGCAATCGCCTCTGAGTTCGAGGGCTGGCCTAGTGTCATCCGTGGCATGTTGGAGCAAGACCTGAACATGGACCCATCTCTTGCCCGCGTTGTCGAATGGGTGCTCGGAGAAGATATCCCTAACCCCGATGACGTTGGTTGCGAACTCTACAGAGAATTGCTTGCTAGCCCGTATCGAGACCAAACGATTGCGATTCTCAAAGACTCGCGAGTAGCTTGCGAGAGCGATGAATCGTTTCTAGGATTCACGGACACCTACAAACATTTAGCGGAAATAATCCCGCGCCATTGGGCCGTTGTTGATATCGGATGCAATCTTGGATTTCAGGGTTGGTATTTCAGAAGTCATGCCCGCTACATAGGAGTCGAGCCCGAGCCTGAATCAAAACACCTCGAAATGAAAAACGGGACATATTTGTCGATGACGGCTGCGGAATTTATCAAGGAGCAAAAAGAACTCTGCGAACGTCCTGACGTGTTCGCTATCTGTAACTGTGTTCCGCCGTGGTATGAACTTGGTTGGCAGGAACAGATGCGAGCAACATTCAAGAACCTTTTTGTGTTCTACCCGTCAGGGGATTATGCGGAAACCGGAGGGAACGATGCTCAGATGTAACACGGCCCGAGGAACGGCCACAGTGATCGCGGAAGAAACGTCGAACGGCGGCAAGCCGATTGTCCGGGTGCTCTTGGATTCTAATGGCGAAGAACGGGTGTTCCTTCGGGCGTTCGTAACAGAGTCAAACACACCTGTACCGCAACAGGCTAAGAAAGCCCGCAAGCCGCGAGCGAAGAGAGAAAAGCCCGAAACAGTCCGCGACGAATTGCTTTGCCCGGAACTGGATGAGGCGGCGCGGCTACGGGCAAGAAATAGCCCCAGATTTGCCCCTGTTACGGGTTTGGGGGTACCACGGGCTCCTACGGAAACCGGGGGTAAGAAACTCATTCCCTCGCTCGCCTAAGTCCGCTAACTATTGTGTTGCACAAAGGACCGTTTTTGTGGTAACACAGATCCTAGCTATTATGCCTGTTGATAATAGGCGGGTTACAGGCTAGGAGATAACACCCTTTATGAAACGAGTCGGGCTCTATTGCCGGGTGAGCACAGACAAGCAGGACACGGATAACCAATTACACGAGCTACGGGCGTTTGCCGCTCAACAGGGATGGGAAATCGCGGGCGAGTTCATAGATACGGTTTCCTGATCGGGCAAGAAAGCCCGCCCGCAGTTCGAAGCCTGTATGTTGGCTGCCAGTCAGCGCAAATTCGATGTCCTGTTGTTCTGGAAGCTCGACCGCCTGACTCGTGAGGGTGCTAGGCGGGCGTTGCAGTATCTCACTCAGTTAGACGGCTGGAATGTCGCTTGGCGCTCGTATACCGAACCGTTCTTTGACTCCTGCGGGCCGTTCAAGGACGTAGTTGTCAGCATCATGTCTACGCTGGACAACCTAGAGCGCGTCAAGATCAGCGAACGGACCAAGGTGGGGCTTGCTGGCGCTACCGCAAGGGAAAGCGTCTCGGCGCCCGCAATCCCTCAATCCGAGCCGAACGACTCTCTGGCGCAGATCGAAGTCCAAAGACTATCTCGGGCAACTGTAACGTACGGAAACCGGATAGCTCGCCGGATAAGTCGATTCTGGCGCTACGGGCTCCCGAACGCCCCAAACCTCGATAGCCCCTGAGAAGCCTGTCAGAACGCCAAGGAATCGCAGGAAACGTGGTTTTAAGCGAGGTCTTAGTCCGGGCAGGCCATCCGGAAACCGTACAAGCTCGCCCGCATAGACTTAGCTTGCACGATGCAGTCTGTAACTAATAGCCAGCGCGGGACTTATTCTGATGCTTGCCCGCTCACTGCCACTTCGCGCCACTAAGCGACATTGACCGATCAGACTTTAGCGCAAGGACTTATCCCCACTTTGCCCGTTAGCTAAGCCCGCAACCGGAGGGATACCCTCCTGCAAGGAAATCACCGCTACCGAGGATCGTGGGAAGATCGCCCCCTATGCGTCCGGGGAGAGCGCCTTGCGAAAGTCTGCCGCTGCCAGTCAGAAAAGCGGTTCGAGTTCTTCTTGACTCCCTGCGGGCCCGATTGAAGCCGGGTCGGTCACCCCCAAGTACCTTTAAGAACTCCGGGCAAGCACGGCGTGGCAGAAATATAAATAGGGTTCCTAACGCCCCGAATGCCCTATTAACTCGCCCCTGATTGGTTCCATCTAGGAGTCCCGTTTGGTTCCATAGCGCGGGCATTAGTCAGCCCATGGTTCCATACGGTTGGATATCCGGCGCACCATGCCCGCCCCATTTCGTGACGATGTGCTGGATGCTCGCACCAAATGCCGAAGAATAAGAGTGTGCGATTATGTTGATGGCGCGTCATCCTTTTTCGGTCCCCGGCACGCCTTCATAAACCGGATACCGTATTCGGTGAATTTGAATTCGTAAGTAAGCTCGGGCAAAGCATTTGCGCTCAGCGAGCGAGAAAAGTTGTACAACAGCTTCGTCTGCGATTCAATATTAAAGAGATGTGATACGGAATCATGCCCGCCCTGTTGCAAATCATATTCCCTGCGAATGAGCCCCAATCGCTCGAAGGTCTCTGTTTCCAGACGTGACGGCGCGTCACCCGGTGGTCCGTCAAACGGAAGTATGAAGCCTTCTCCTAATCTGATGCTTTTCTTGAATTTGTTAGGATCGAAGTATTTATTAAGGGCCTTTGCTTCGGCAGGAGTGAGCTGTTTCAGAGTCTCGATAAAAGATGGCGAAAGCGAATCAGATTCCTCAGATGCGCTTGCCAGAACTCCAGCCCACAAGTCTTGCAGGGTTTCATCACTTTCAATAGATGAACCTCAAGTATAGGAAGAAAGAGCCGTGGCGGTACAGCTTCCGGGTAAAGCGGGCCTCTGCCAAAACCTCTGGGTCTCTTGACGACATTTACCCAGTTACTCCACGGCAGACCCTGATTTTGTCTGCCATTAACAAACCGATTTCATCCGCCATTGGCCCCGCCAGTTTATGGATAATGTCCGCCAGCTTGTCGAATGCACCAGATTTGATGATTTCCCCAGCGTCACTCATTTCAGCGCCCCGCTACGGAACAATATACGCTGCCAGTTACTTTCTCGTGTGATACCGATGCGAGCAAAAGATGCCACATCAATCGCGGGTATAATGATGCCTTAGCGGGGGGCGTCTTTTGCTGCGGATGCGTGGAGAGATGCATGGGATTTATTTGGTCAAGCCTAGACGAAAGCTCGGATCGCTTACGGCGAAAAGTGTTTGTCGTTGCAGGCTACCTCGCCCGCCAAGCCGAATGGACTGACATTGAGCGGCAATGGATGCTGCGGCTTGAGCGGGAGCGTGATCCGGAACCGATCCGATACTTCAGCACCAGCGAGTGCATGTCTCTTACGGGAGAGTTTCGGCGCTTTCACGACCTAAACAAATACCCAAAACCAAAAGGCAGGCAAGCGGCGAACGCGGTACGCGACGATCTCCAGCAGATTTTGAGAGCTTCTAATGCCGTGGGATTCGCTCTAGGTGTTAACTTGAAGGACTACCGAGACGTTCGGAGAAGTTCGCGAGCGCGAACAACAATGGGTGTTGATCCTTACGAGCAAACCTACGTGACGATGATGATTTGCATTGCGAGCGACTTTCGGGAGCAGTTGCCGCAGAGAATCAATACCGAAATGGTGGCATACCTGTGCGACGAAGACCAGCGTTCGGTAAATGTGAAAGCTGTTTATGACAAATTGAAAGAAAACAACCCTAGTTGCGCCCCGTGGATGGGTTCACTCTCGTACATGGACAATGAGAAATCGCCAGCACTTCAAGCAGCAGACTTACTGGCGGGACGGTCTAAGGATTTCTTGATTGAGAGTATTTAGAATCCTCGTAATGAATCACAAGAGGCCATCATAGCGCGGTGGAAGCCAATCTTCGGAGGTAGCGTTGGAATTCGGTGTATGGACAAGAGGTCTTTGAACCTGACTGTCGATGCCAACGTTCTAAGAAAGGGCAAGCTTAGCATTTACTCGACTCGCCAACCCAGCCTTTTCAAAGACATGATAACAACGGAGAAGAAATAATCACCCCTTTTGCCTGTTGAATTTGTCGCGGGCCTCCGGACCCCGCCATGGTAACCTACTGCCGTGGCGAGGAAATCAAACGCCAAACGTCCCCGCTCTCGGTCGGAACCGACTACTATTGGGACTCACAGTAGCGTGGAGCCCTCTGACGCCCAGTATGAATGGGACGTTTTTATCTCGCACGCCAGTGAAGACAAAATCGCCATTGCGCGACCACTTGCTGACGCTCTCAGAACAAAAGGGCTACGAGTCTGGTATGACGAGTTCGCTCTGAAGGTCGGCGACAGTTTGCGCGAAAGCATCGATCACGGGTTGACCAATTCTCGCTATGGAATCGTAATTCTGAGCCAGAACTTTTTCGCAAAGCACTGGCCACAAAGGGAACTGAATGGTTTAGCAACACGTGAGGTGGGTCAGGAGAGAGTGATATTGCCCGTCTGGTACGGTGTCGGTTTTGAAGACGTTCGCCGCTATTCTCCACCACTCGCGGATCGAATCGCGGTCAATGCCGACAAAGGTCTCGAACCCGTCTTAGAAAGCCTTCTAAGAGTGCTTCCAGTTTCCCCAAATTCACCTGTTGTTTCGAATGAAGATACCGCTGAGTACGTTCGCAGTCGGAGTCCTTAGTGGTAGCTCGTACCGATCAATTGCAATCAATGACGAGGGAACTGGTGGGATCACATGACATCACTCTCCAAGCGCTAGGCAGCGCCATTGATCTAAAAGTGGGGAGGAACGACGGGCACAATCGGCGAGTCGCTGGCTTCACGATGGCGATTGCTCGCCAACTGGCGTTGCCGCAGGAACAAATGGTCGAGATTGTTCGCGGAGCTTTTCTTCACGACATTGGCAAATTGAGTATCCCGGACTCCATTTTAATGAAGCGAGTTCCGCTCTCGATTGACGAAGATAAAATTTTCCGGCAGTACTGTCACAAGGGTTATTTACTACTCAGGCGAATATCGTTCTTTAAGGAATCAGCCGAGATCGTTTATGCTCAAGAAGAATGTTTTGACGGCTCTGGATATCCCCGTGGGTTAAAGGGCAACGAAATTCACCTCGGAGCCCGCGTATTTTCTATTGCTAATGCGCTGGACACTATGATTTCCAGCCCCCCGGAAGGCGAAGGAAAATCAATTATTGTAGCGCAGCGAGATATTTTGAAACAATCTGAAATCAGATTTGATCCCGACATAGCGGCCACTTTTGCGGCGATTCCTATCGAGTATTGGGAGAAATTGCGGAATTCAATCAATTCGACAAAGTGAGAGCAGTAGGGAACGGCGACAGGTCATCTCATAACGCCCGTCGCCGTGGGGAGGGCTCCAAAGCCCTATGCGCTTTCGGCCCCAAGCATAGGCTGTCAAGCGCCAAACCAACCACTCCGGGCAATTTGTCCGGATTTCGTAACGATTTACAGGTAGTAAACGGAGTTCGGAAAAGCGTTTGGGAGACTCTATTCGGAAGAGGGGGAGAAGGGATGCCACACGGATGGCTTCCGATAGAGAACCGCATGAGCCTGCGTGCATGGTTGCGCACAATGTAATAAGCAAACTAGCGGCGATTGTTGGCCGTTGTGATCTGCTCAACGAGACGAGGCAGAGAGCCGAGTCCAGAAAACATATAGCCGCCATTCGCGAGATAGCAGAATCGACCATTAAGGAATTAACCGAGCATCAGCAGATGGTAGAAGCGGAGAAGCGAAAAGCTGGGTAACCGTTCCGTCACTGGCTACGACAGCCGCCTTGACGTAGTCTGCCCAATAATCACCTCGATGAACTCCCCCCAGCGGCAAGAACGTCGCGACGCTCGCTATCCTTTTAAACTTCCCGTCTCAGTCAAGCTGGACCGCGAGGAAATGCGCGTTCAGTCGGAGAATATCAGCGTTGGCGGGATTCTCCTGTCGAGTGCTTTTCCAATTCCAGTGGGCTCCACCGTCGATTTGGCGATTGGAGCCTCGCATCGGACTCTCTTGAGCGCTCGGGGCAAGGTCGTTCGCGTCGAGGCGAAGATTGCGGGGAATTTCTCTGTGGCCATCGCGTTCGAGTGCCTGTCGGTAGCCTGATCCCGGTACGGTTTCCGGACAAGGCGCGGGCGACGATGATCCCAATGCGGCTGTGAATCCACTCGAAATCGATAGCGGTTTGTGACGAAAGTAACTCTGTCTCTACCAAAGATGAAAGCGAAGCCTGTTCCAATAGGTGTAGAATCCGGGCCGTCTCTCATAACATCAAATCGCCGTAGGTAGGCTTGCAAGGGCTTGCTTTCGGCCTCAAGTTTGAACTCCAAGACATCCGCTGTTACTCTGGTTTCTTGATCGTGGCACTCGAATCGGCTTCAACGGTGACATCCACCTCTGCTCCCGGTTTGAGTCGAGCCTTGTCACCCTTGTCGTCGGTTACTTCGTTTTCAACGCGAATCTCTCGGTACAAGTCTTCTGCCTCCCGAATCGCGATCTGAGCCTTCTCTGGCTGGCCAAGGCTGGGCTTGATAACCTTCTCGACGATACCTTGCAGCTTTTTCCGCTTCTTGCTCATGGGTAAACCTCCTGTTGGCGGGACCGGGAATTGTAGCGATGGGAGCGGCTCGCAGCACGCTCGCGCCAGAAGTCGTCTGCAAGCAGGTAGACGCGGCTTTCACTGCTTCTCACTTGTGCTGAATGCGGCTTGCGCAATTAAGCCGTTTGCGTCTACTGGTTTGGATAATTGGCGCGAATCCTACGCCGACCCGCTTGCCTTTGCAATGGCCTAGAGGTACATCGCGCGAGCGATTGTTGAAGTGCTAGAATGCACTCATTCCCTGCCGGAGAATCTTCTGTGACAGCGCGAAGCATTAGAATCACGTTCCATACTGACGTATACAAGAGCAAACCGTGGTTTCAAGTCCCAAGAGCGATTGCTAGATTGCTCGGCGTTAAATCCGGAGACGCGCTTGCGGTTGACATTAGCAAACCTGACGGTGAGTTGATTTATCACGGTCTCGCCAAAATGGATTCCGGCACTGAGGTCTATGACGCCCATATCGGCAAGCGCCTCAAAAGGGGAGCCGAAATCCGCGTCACAGTCAGCCTCCCGCCGAATGGCACAGTTATTGACAGAGGAAAAGCCGCCCGAATAAGGTGACGAGATACTCAAGAAGTCGGGGTCAATCTTCCGCAATTGAGGCACTTCTCTGCCTTGTCTGCTGGCGTCACAACGTCCGTTCCGTGGTCCCAATGGTAGTTGAGGATCACCAGCACGAGTTTGCCGCCGCACGCCTGACATGTTCTCCCGTGTATTGGCTCCGGGTCAGGAGGAAACTTGATCCATTTTGCTCGCTCACGCTGCTCCTCCTCTGTGACGTTCTCGGTTCGCGATCCGTTGACCGGAGTCGATAGAGGCGGCTGGTCGCGCGTTCGAACGGGTGTGGCGGAAACCACATTCTTGCTGGCCGATACCGAGCCAGTCCGCCACCATGCCCGAAACAGATCGATGAGTTCGAATAGCCGTTTCTTCACGGGGGTGAGACCGCGACAACAAACTTTGAGCCGGGGGTGGCGCGAAAGCTAGTTGAATACACGGAAGTACATGACCAAAGTAATGAGACCCTCCTCGAAGCAGATGAAGTATGTGGCAGGGGCTAGTAAAGTTGCCCGCATGAGCCTAGGCTCGGTTGATCAATTACACATTCCCCGCTGTGCCCCTCCGGACTAAGCGTCTCTTGTGCAACTGATTAACGATTCGCTGGAGACCCTATGACACCCCTTCTTAGAGCAACTCCGTACTGCTGCTTGTGTGGCATGGCCGTGCAGCTTGAAAGCTGCAAATTCGACGAACGCGGGCAGCCCGTGCATGAGGATTGCTACGTGGCCAAGCTCGCACCAGACAGCGGGATACACAAGTTCCCGCCCACGCCCAGCGCGTTCAAGACTTCTGCATAGGCAGGCCGTAGGCTTGCTCGGAAACCGGACTTTCGCTATGTTCACCTGCATCTGCCCTTACTGCAAACAGGAAACGGGCGTCGGAACGGCGGCCCTGTTCGACACTGTTCTGATGTCCCGAAAGACCTGTGACAAGTGCGGGCGCGAGTTCCTTATCGTCAACGACGTGCCGATGACCGAGGAACAGTACGAGCAGGAATCCTAAGCTCCCAATGACAGACAACGTCGGATTCAAGATTTTGAAATGGAGTAGCCGAACTCCACTACTCGCAGAGTGCGAGCGATGCCATTTGAAATTTATAACCCCAGCGTCGATGCTGAGGGATGATCCACAGGCTGTGGAGTTTTACCTTAGGGAGAAATACAAGTACCACACCTGCGACCTTTCGCGAACCTGACGCGCGTCCGGTCCGGAAACCGGATTAGCCCTTAGCTTTCTTCGCGGCTTTGACCTTTGCCCATCTCGCTTTTTGAGCTTGCCGTATTCTCTCCCGGCCTGCGGCAGAGATTCCGCGAGTACCCTTCGGGCGTCCGGCCTTCTTAGGCCCGCTGCCGTCAAATGCTGCCACGGCGTCTAAGAGAACATCCAATTGCTGTATCCGCTTTGTGAGTTGTTCTCGTTCCTGCCTGAGTTTGCCAATATCTAATGTCCGCATAGTGGGCGGAATTCTAACATACGGTTTCCGGACAAAGTTTAACCGGGCTCGATGGGTTTCGGAAAGAACACAATAACGCCCTTCTTTACTTCGGTCCTTTCCTCTCCGAATCCGTACATGGCAGCCTGAAAGATCTGTTCTTCCTTCGGGTTCAACTCGCGAGGAAATCCGTTCTCGACGGCCACGACGTATGCTCCAGCGGACATCGATTGGGCGCAGACCACAGCGGCGATCACGATGGGATGTTTGTGGTCACAGCCAATCAGACAACCGGAATCGGTGTACGCGGCGAAGTAATAACGGGAAGCCATCTTTCTCCCCCCTGTCTCAGAACGAGACCCGCGTCTCGCGAGCCGTCTCAATTGTGATACGCGTGAGATTTGTGGGCGGGCAAGGTCACGAAGGTAACTTTGCAGGGTTACGTCCGCCAGAAATTCAGAAGGAGCGCTAGGAACCCGTACGGTCCTCAAATCAGGATCGGGATTTTCGTGGGGGTTTCTTTCCTGACGTATCAGCTTTGACCCGCAGAACCTTCCCGTTCTCAATCAGGATTTGTTTCTTGCATGACGGGCAAGCCTCAGAGGACGCAAACAACCGTTGCATTGACGTGAAAACAATTTCCGCCGAGCAATGCGGGCAAGTGAACAGATGATCGTAGAATTCGAGTCTGACAGGGCGCACGGCGATACAGTATAAATCAGGACAGCTCGAAATAAGCATGGGCGAAACAAAGGCGAACAGTCTATAATGCGCCGGTGCACAAGAACAAGATCAACCGGGCGAAGGTTCTCGCCGCCCTGAATACAGTTTGTCCGTCGTGCGGCTACTCGATTTCCCCGGCAGAGGTCGTGCGGGTCGATATGCAGCGGATGGTTTGCCCGAAATGCGGCGTACTGTTCGACGCCAAGTCCGAGCCTGTCCGGAAAGCGGATTAGCCCGATTTTACGAAATGCGGAACAGTTGGCGACTAGCGGCTAGGTCACTCGGATTCGTTTTACAGTGGGGGAATCAGAAGGGAGATGCCCATGAGAGGCAAAATGAATACTGACGAACCCGCCCCAAAGCCGCCGAAGGAGTGCTCAAGGTGCGGCGAGCACCTTGCCATGGAATTTATCGGCTCAGACAAGGTTGCATTTGGGCTAGGTGCTTTTTCTCCCAGTCGGCCTTCAATCGACGCGTACTGTTGCCCACAATGCGGGGCGGTAGATTCTGGAAGATAAAATAAAATTAGCTACAAACCAACCTGTAGCCACTGGCGTAGCCACTACGAATCCACAGTCAAGTGCTATCAAGAGCGATGAGAATCTCGCAACACGCCAGAAACGCAGCACTTCATAGCACTTAATAGCAACACGCAGTATTCCATGCAACTTATTGATTCTACGTGATATAATTACTTACAAGCAGGAGGTCGCAGGTTCGAGTCCTGCACTGCCCACCATTTATTTTCAGTGAGCTACGGAGAGGGGTCGATTTTTCAGACGCGCGGAAAACGTGCGGAATGCTAGGACCGTCGAAGCTCTGCGGCCTTATCGCGCTTTGATACCTTCCAAGCCGTCATCCCCCCGGTACCGCCCATCCTTAAACCAATCGTGTCATTATTCACGTCGTAGACGTAGCGCGGCCGATTACTGTTTACCATGCGCAGTAAGTCTCGATGGTCCGGGTCTCGCGGCAGGCCTAGCTTTTTGGAGTCCTTGGTGCGCGTTTGGATGATTTTGCATCCGCCAGCGATCAACCGTTTCAGAATTGTCATTGCTGGCATTGGACCACCGCCCCGCTCCATTAAGAAGGACTGGGTGGCCGCCGTGAGTTTTGCGTTAGCATACTGCCCTGCAATGACCGGGCGGTCTGCAGGTGGACTGGCAGGGTCGGTTAACTCTGTCAGCCTGCCGTCAATGGCGGCCTTCGTGTCTGCGATAGCTCGATCAACGATTTTGAGTTGAACCTGCAGACGGTCGCGTCCTTGGTTGAGGAGCGCGATCGACGGATGGTTTTTAGAATCGGGGAGGGCCGAAAGTGCCGCAATGGTTTGGTCGACTTGAGCCATCTCAGTGAGGATGACCTCGCGACCACTTGTGAATATGGATAAGACTCGTGGCATTTTTGTCTCCAACGGGGGAAGGGAATTGATAAACCTTGGGCAACTCAGACTTAAGACCATTGGCTCAGGCGAGATGGCAATTTCATTGTGGGTCTGCTGCCGTTTTGAGGTCAAGCCAATTCACGCCGAGCGTTGCGCAATCACGCCAGCATGTGCGCGCAATCACTAAAGATGCAAGGGACTATGGTGCCCACCACATCTATTTCTAGAGAAGATCGAAGACCGCGGGAAGTGCGTTCTACTGCGGTTTTGTTTTCCCGGTGAGCGCAGATTCTTCTCTGGGCCCTCGCCTTGCGGTTTCGCGGGATCGCTGATCATCCTCAGAACGCTGGTTTCCCCAGATGGTCACCGGGTGCCCTCCGAAGTTTTCGAATTCCTGCACCTTCAGAAGCCACTCCATATCGTCAATCACGGATTGGTATTTTGCGTGGTAATAAACGACTTTGATGTCCCGCGGATTTTGCGCGAGTGATCCTCGAATATTCGCGAGCGTGTCGCGCAAGGTTTCGGGCCCAAAAGGATTGAACATGAAATAAATGGTTCCGTCAGACAGGTCGACCGTCGTCGCATCCCCACAAACGATCTCAATGGGTGCTTTCCTTCCCCGCAGGCTCGCAGCATTCCGGCGCGCGATTTGACACAGGGGTTCCTGTAGCTCAACCCCAACGCACCTTCGCACAGGTTGTTGAGCGGCCACGCACAGGATTCTTCCCATGCCGCAACCAATGTCATAAAACACGTCCTCGGGCCCCAGACTCACCACTCGCAAGATTTTTCGGACGTGCTGGTACCCGATGGTTGCGTAACGCCAATTGTCACCATGCCTCGCGCTGTCGGAAGCATGGCTTCTCCAGGGTTCTTGCTCGGAAATGATCGGGCCTTCAGGTCCTGTCCGGATGCCCAGCATGAGCTCATTGCACTCGGTCCATGCCTGGCTGAGCAAGTTGTTAACAAGCGCTTTAACCAGTGTAAATCTCTCCTTTTTTACTCAGAAAGAACAGCATTTTATACCACTAAGTTCTTCGCGAGGTTGCTGCACGCTAACGCTTGATCGCTTTGGGCAGGTCGAAGATAGAATGAAACGGTTGCCAAAGACACGAGGGAAAACTTGCCGACAAAAGCCGTCACCGGTTTTCATACCGAGCAGTCAAGACATCTTTATGAGCGTGCGGCCCGGATCCTGATTGATGGGGGAAGTTCTCCCTCGCGCGGGCCGGTGAATTACGGCGAGTATCCCATTTTCATGCAGCGCGCTCAGGGATCTCGTCTGTACGACGCGGACGGCAACGAATACATCGACTGGATGATGGGCTTCGGCGCCCTGCCTCTGGGACACGCTGATCCCGATGTGACCCGCGCCATCAGGGAAGCGGCCGCTACCGGAGCGCACTTTGCCACGGCCACCGAGATTGAAATCGAGGTGGCAGAGTTGCTGCAAAAAGTCATACCCAATGCCGAGGCAGTTCGCTTTGCAAATACGGGGACCGAAGCCGTCATGGCGGTGATTCGCCTGGCCCGTGGCTATACCGGCAGACCGAAGATCCTGAAGTTCGAAGGGCATTACCACGGCTGGTACGACGATGTGCTGGCCGCTTCCAATCCTTTACCGCCGGGAGCGGCAGAATTGGACTCGCCCGCAGTGACGATGGCCGACAGTGCGGGTCTCAATCGTCATGCCCTGGACGACACGATCGTAGCGCCCTGGAATGATTTGCCGGCTTTGGAAAGAGCCATTACGCAACATTCGGGAGAGATTGCCGCCGTGATTACCGAGGGCGTGATGGCGAATATGGGGGTGATTCCCCCGGCGCCAGGGTATTTGGAAGCCTTGCAGAAGCTATGCCGTCAGAATGAGATCTTGTTTGTTCTCGACGAAACTGTGACAGGATTTCGCATCGCGCTCGGCGGTTGTCAGGAATACTACAAGCTCTCACCCGACATTGTAACGTTCGGAAAAGCGCTGGGTTGTGGGCTTCCCGTGGCTGCGTTTGCAGGCCGGCTCGACGTGATGCGTTCTCTTGCCGGCGGAACCGTCCTGCATTACGGTACACACAACGCTTCCCGCATTGGCTTGCATGCAGCGCGCGCCAGCCTGAGCAAACTGATGCACGACCACGGAGCG
The DNA here is from genome assembly GCA_963819035.1 of uncultured Acidobacteriaceae bacterium. GTDB lineage: Bacteria > Acidobacteriota > Terriglobia > Terriglobales > Acidobacteriaceae > Sulfotelmatobacter. The sequence goes on from CAWFUU010000036.1 coordinate 74,721, forward strand.
GCCTTCCGCCACATTTGGGGTTTAGCTGACCGGTTTGCCGGCGGCATGATCGAATTGTTCCGTCGCAACGGAGCTTCTGCCATCATTCAGCGGGTGGGCCCAATGTTCCAGATCATGTTCACCGACAAACCATGCATTCGAGATTACCGGGAGTACTGCCGGTATGTAGATCGGAAGAAGTATCAGCAGTTTTCCTGGAAACTGTTTGAACACGGCATCTACACAAGTCCTGCGGCAACGCTGCATTCGATGGTGACCGTCGCTCACAACGAGGAGGACGTGGAGAAGACTCTGGTGGCCATGGACGCCGTTTTGCGAGGCTAGACCAAACCAGATGCGATCGAAAGACCGCCACCCTCCCCATCATGACGCGTAAAACTGAGCAATCGAGTCTGACCGCCGTATTCCTCGGTGGCGGGCGAATAACCTCGGCGATCCTTGCGGGTCTGAAGGTCGCAGGAAATCGGCAGCGGGTAGTCGTGCACGATCACAATGAGGGCAAGCTTAAGCTTTTGCGTCGACAGCACGCTGTGAAGGTTGAGCCGAGTCTGGAACAAGCGGTTGCGCAAGCTGGTCTGCTGTTTATCGCGGTTAGGCCTGACTCCGTGCCTTTTCTTCTGCGGGAGGTGAAAGCAGCTATAACTTTGCGATCGCAGCAAGAAGCTAAAACTCCGCGGCTGGCGATCAGCCTGGCCGCAGGCATCCCGCTTGCCCGGTTGCGACAGATGCTCGGCCCCGACGCGTTGTGGGCGCGAGCTATGCCGAGCCCCGTGTGCCGCACCGGCAACGGTCTAACCGCGCTGACATTCGAGCGAAAGTTCCCGCCTCGGCGGCGCGATCAAGTTCGAAGCTTTTTTCGGCAGATGGGCGCCGTGCTTGATCTTCCCGAGAACAAGTTCGATGCCTTCACTGTAACTTACTCCTCGAGTCACGGTTATCACGCACTGGCGGCCCTCGCCGGCGCTGGCCGGCAATTCGGGCTCGACGAGAAAACTGCGCTCACGGCCGCATCTCACGCTCTGGCCGACTCGATCAACTCCTGGAGGCAGCAGAATATCCCGTTGAACCGGCTTCTGCATGAAGCGGCTACTCCCGGAGGAATTGCGGAAGCCACGATGACCGCGATGGATCGCAACGGCTATCGTGAAGCCGTGCAGCGCGGGCTGCGGGCCGGACTGGCACGAGCTCGTGCCATCGCTCGACGTTGAGCGTGTTAGCAGGAGGTCGTCCATCATGAATGCCGCAAGGGTCGCCGAGCGAGCCGCTCAGTTGCTTTCCCTGGAAGGTAGAGTTGCCATCGTGACCGGCGGAGGGTCTGGGATCGGTCGCGAAATCTCCATTCGACTAGCGGAGATGGGAGCATCGGTTGTAATTCTGGACAAGAACTTCGAGACCGCTCGCGAGACTGCGGATCGCATTAACCCCCTCGGGGGTGGAGCCCTTGCCATCGCCTGCGACGTCACGAGCCGTTCTGCATGCCAGCGCGCGACCGAGCAGGCCATCGCCGCCTTCGGACGAATCGACATCCTTTGTAATAACGCCGGGATTGTGGTGCGAAAGGACGCTGTCAGCCTCGCGGAGCCGGAGTGGGACGCAGTGCTGGCGGTCACCCTCAAGAGCGTTTACCTGCTGTCGCACGAGGTCATCCCGCACATGGTTCGCAACGGGGGCGGATCCATCATCAACACGGGTTCGGGTTGGTCCTTGAAGGGAGGGCCCAGAGCCGTTGCCTATTGCGCGGCCAAGGGAGGGGTTCTCAACCTCACCCGAGCCATGGCTATCGACCACGGCCGTCAGAACATTCGTGTGAACTGTGTGTGCCCCGGGGATATTGACACCCCCATGCTGGCCGCCGAGTGCGAGCAATTGGGGAAAGACCGCAACCAGTTCATGAACGAGGCCGCCAATCGCCCACTAGGACGGATTGGCTCCGCCGGTGACGTCGCCGACGCCGTCCTCTTTCTCGCCAGCGACATGTCGAAGTGGGTCACCGGCACCGCTCTGGTGGTAGATGGTGGCGGGCTGGCCTAAAGCGAAAAGAGGTGGCGCAGGCTCTCTGCGACTGCGCCACCCGAGGAGCAACGACGAACCAGTCTGGGGTTTTTAGGTTAGCCGCGTTGCTCCCGTCGCTTGCCCTTCCTGTTACGCTGGACGGTAAAATTACAACAATGCCGATTCCGAAGTCTGTTCAAAATTGAACAATTGTGAAAGAAGCTGAGCGTTCGAGAGATCGAACAGTCCATGTTTCCTGGTGAGACCGACTCGTATCGAGTGGCATCCAATGAGAACCTAGCAATCATGACCAAAAAGGAAGATTGTCCACAACTGGACCAGTGTGGATTTGCCATGAGTGTATGACCGCTGTCGTGAGTTCCGGGCATCGGCGTGACGGGAGGAGAGCGATGGATGTTTGAGAGCATTCTCTGCCAAGTGACGGAATACGATCCTGACATTCTAGAATCGCTGATTGAGCTCGCAGTTGAGATTGCTCGCGAGGGCCGAGAAGGACGACGCGTTGGCACGCTCTTCATGATCGGCGACGCCGACGCCGTGCTCACCAGATCCAGATCGTTAATTTTGGATCCATTGTCAGGTCATCCTGAGTCTTCGCGCCATGTCACCAATCCCGATCTCCGTGGGACCGTGAAGGAATTGGCGCAGTTGGACGGCGGTTTCGTGGTGAGTCAAGGCGGAATCTTCCTTTCCGCGTGCCGCTACCTCGACGCGATGGCTGTGGAGGTTGTCGTGCCTCTGGGCCTCGGCAGCCGTCACCTTGCGGCTGCCAACATGAGCTCCGTGACCAATGCAGTAGGTATTGTCGTTTCGGAAAGTTCAGTGGTGAGAATTTTCTGTCACGGAAAACTGGTCGGCGAAATCATTCCCGAACTGTGGATGATCGAGCACGCTGCGCAGCTTAGCGGTGCGGTGAAAAGGGAGCAGGTCGGCGAGTTGACCGTGCTGACGCCAAATTCGCGTCGACCCTTCTCGGCGAGGTGACGTCGTGCCGCCGCTTGGCACACCAAGACATTCGTTCTCCAATTCTGCTAATTGTTCTCTGCGGCTCCAGTCGCATCGAGGACTTTCATCGGTCCCATTGAAACATTGGCTTTGACAGTTAGTAACCAATCATTGAGGATGCACAACACTAGTTAACAGTTGTGTGCGTCCCCGTTGACGCTAGCCCGGACTTTGCCGTTCCGGCGCATTAGTTGCCCCTAAAGACATGCAGGCGAAGTGGCGCAGCCAAGGGCGCCGACGCATGAGTGTGTCCAAGGGGAGGGGCTCGCAAGTCAACCTGAGCCTCGAGATTCAAGGAGGCTGATATGAGTTACCTGCGTCGAGTGAAGAACACTAGCTTGGAGTTTTCGGGGACCTCCATTGGGGCGGAGCGTTTCTCACTTGTCCTGTTTCTCTTTGTGTCGCTGGCAATCACGGCCCATGCGCAAACAGCAACCACCTCGGTTCGCGGCGATGTGACGGACCCCACAGGTGCGGTGGTGTCAAACGTGGATGTGACAATCATCGAGACCGCAATCGGTTTTTCGCAGACGCACAAGACCGACGAGAAAGGCGCGTACAGTTTCCAGCAGATTCCTCCAGGGGCCTATCTGATCAAGATTCTTGCCCCGGGTTTCAACGAACAGGCAGAAAAGGTTGTGCTGCTCGTGAACCAGCCGGCGACCCTCAATATCACCTTGAAGGTAGGCAGCAGCACCACCACGGTCGATGTAGTGTCCGACACGTCCGCGTTGAATGCGGTCGACGCGACCATTGGAACGCCGTTTAACCAGACCCAGATCCAGAGCCTGCCATTCCAGGGGAACAACGTCTTTTCTCTGCTGTCACTCCAGGCCGGAGTGTTGTCGCTGGGAGATCAATCGACGACAGACATGGATTCCGACAGTCGCGCCGGCGCCGTCAACGGAGCGCGCTCGGACCAGAGCAATTTGACGCTCGACGGTATCGACAACAACACGCAGACCCGGGGCTACGCATTCTCCGGAGTTCTGCGGCCGACGCGCGATTCAGTCGACGAGTTTCGTGTGGTCACCAGCAGTGCGAATGCCGATTCCGGCCGATCCTCTGGAGCGCAAGTCTCAGTCGTTACGCGGAGCGGCACCAACCACATCCACGGAAGCGCGTATGAGTACTACCGTCCAACCAATACCGTGGCCAATGACTGGTTCAACAAGCAGGCACAGGTCCAGAATGGAGAACCCAACGTGCCCGGAAAATATCTTCGCAACACCTTCGGAGGCTCGATCGGCGGACCGGTGGTGAAAGACAAGCTCTTCTATTTCGCCAGTTACGAAGCCGACAAGATTGCGCAGAACCAGCAAGTCATCAACGAGGTTCCCCTGGGAACGGCCGCCAGCCCGGGTTTGCGGCAAGGATACCTCACCTATGTGAATGCCCAGGGAGGGACGACCACGCTAAATCCTTCCACGATCGCGCAGATGGACCCGCATTGCTCCGGAGAAGGAACCTGTCCGCTCGGGCCCGGCGTTGACTCGGCGGCGCTGCAGTATTTCGCGACGCTTCCGGCGGCAAATGGAAGTCTACTTGGCGATGGCTACAACTTTGGCTCGTATACATTCTCATCGCCGGCTCCGCAATCGAACATCACGAACATCGTGAAGCTCGACTACAACGCCACCGCGAAGCAAAGGCTTTTCGTGCGCACCAACCTGGAGAGTGACAATCTGACCGGCGCCGTTACTTATCCCGGCGGCAGTCCCGGCACAAAGACATACAGCAACAACAAGGGATTCGCCATCGGTCACACATGGATGCTTACGAATAATCTGGTGAACAACCTGCGTTACGGATACATCCGTCAAGGATTCTCGAATCGCGGTTCACTGCATGGCGACTTCGTCAACTTCGCCAACATCGCGCCTTTGACGGCCGCCACAACCGATCTGGTCGTCAATATTCCCCTGCACAACTTTGTGGACGATGTGAGCTGGACCAAGCGGAACCACACGGTGCAAGGCGGGTTCAACTACCGCTTGATCCATAACAACTTCCAGACCGATGCAACCGCCTTCAACAACGCGCAGGTCCAGTACTACAGTCTGGGCATGGGTTCGATCGCCAACACAGGGCAGGACCTTGATGCATCGGCCTTTCCACAGTTGGGGATCCCCGCGATTGACGGCAGTTTCGATACGGCATACAGCAATGCCATTGCCGCCGTGGCGGGCATCATCCCGGTTGCAACCGAGTACTTCAATTACAAGGCATCGGGCAACAGCCTTACTTCGGTGGGACACGGTCTGCCGCTGGCCCGGAGCTACAAATCGAACGAGCTTGAATTCTATCTGCAAGACAGTTGGAAGGCGACTCGCAGTGTGACGCTGACATACGGACTGCGCTACACGAGTTTGCAGACTCCGTATGAGGTCAATGGACAGGAAGTTGCACCCTCATTCGGTTTGGATCAGTGGTTCCATGCCCGCGCCACAGGCATGGCGCAGGGCATCACGAATCAGCCGGAAATTTCATTTGCCGGCGCCGGGCACGCAAACAATGCGCCAGGCATGTGGGCGAAAGACAAGGGAGACATCGCGCCAAGGTTTGCCATCGCATACTCACCGTCGCATTTGCCCGGGTTTCTCGGGTCGTTGTTCGGGGAGGGGATGACGTCGGTCCGCGCCGGCTTCGGTATTTATTACGATCATTTCGGTGAGGGCATCGTCAATACGTTTGATGCGAACGGCGCTTATGGCTTGTCATCGAGGGTCAACAGTCCTATCGATCTGACCACGGACCAGGCTCCGCGCTTCGCCTCCGTCACCTCGGTTCCAACCCAGATCATCCCGGCGGTTTCGCCGGAGACCTCGTTCCCGGTCACTCCCGGCAACATCGAGGCTCTGTCATGGGGCGTGGACAACCGCGTGAAGACACCCTATGCGGAGGTCATGGACTTTTCGATCCAGCGGCAGGTGAACAATGCCTGGACGGTGGAAGCGGCTTACGTGGGACGGCTCGGAAAGCGACTTCTGCAGAATCTCGACCTGGCGACTGCGCTCGATCTGGTCGATCCGAAGAGTGGCATGGATTATTTCAAAGCCTCCCAGTTGATGTCTGCCGCTAGCCTAAAAGGCGTGCCCGCGACCTCGATGCCGACCATTCCTTATTGGGAGGACATGTTCCCGAACCTTGTCGGCAACGGTTTCACCGCGACGCAAAACATCTATCAGAAGCTGTGGGGCTCCAGTGTCGTCGGGAATGAAACCTTTCCTCTCTATAGCCTGGACACCGGATCGTTCTATCCCGGTTCCGGGTTCACGCCCGGACCGCTGAACCGGTACTTCGACCCTCAGTACTCGTCGCTCTATGCGTGGGCCTCGGTAGGAACCAGCAGCTACCATTCGATGCAACTCTCCTTGCGCCACGCCATGACGCATGGCCTCCAGTTCCAGCTCAATTACGTCTACGCCAAATCAATTGATCTCGGTTCAGACTCCGAGCGCACCGACTATAACCACAATCAAACTTTCAGCAGCATCGTCAACGCCTGGAACATCAAAGGAAATCGCGGACCCTCCGACTTCGACACCCGGCACGCAATCACTGGCAACTTCAACTACATACTTCCATTTGGAAGAGGAGCAACCTTCCTCGCGTCTTCCAACCGGCTCTTGAACGCGGTAGTCGGAGGATGGGATCTTGCTGGCCTGGTGCACTGGACGAGCGGACTCCCCTTTTCCGGAGTCGATGGTGCAGGATGGGGCACCGATTGGGCCACGCAGAGCTTTGCATTGGTCTCGGGTCCGGTCTCTTCCGGAGGCCACCACATTGTCAATGGCCAGCCGAACGCGTTTACCAACCCCACGACCGCGTTGGCCAACATCGGCGCACCTTTCGCAGGGATTTCAGGACAAAGAAACATATTCCGGGGCGATGGCTACTTCTCCATCGACGGCAGTGTCACGAAAGAGTTTCGAGTGGTGGAGGGGCAGACCCTGAAGTTTCAATGGGACGTCTTCAATACAACCAATTCGGTCCGATTCGATCCCCACAGCGTCCAGGGCAACCCGTTCAGCGCGAGCAGCTTCGGCGTCTATGGCAAACAACTCGTCGATGCCCGAAGAATGCAGGTTTCTCTACGGTACAGCTTCTGATTTTTTCCGCCGGACAACTGGCTCGTGCCCAAACCTGGGGCGAGCCAGTTTTGCTGAAGTGTTGTAACTTACCGGATGTCAGCCGCTTATTCCAATCCACGATTGAGGTCACTATGCAGAGAATCTCGCCCTTCGCCGCTGGTCTGGCTGCGATATGTCTGTGCTCCTGTTACGCCTTGGCGCAGCTCCCGCAGCCGGATGGAGGCTCGATTGAGCGGGGAGTGCTGCCGGCGAGGTGGTTCTCGCAAGGGCCGAAGTGCATGGAAATTCCCGAGTGGCAGGTGCATGAGTACAACCCGAATCTCTACATCCTGAGGCAGTCACCCTGTACCGACTTCGAGAAGCCATTCATTTATCTGTTCTTCGGTAAGGACAAGGCCCTGCTCATGGACACCGGATCGCGAAATGGAAATCTGGCTCCGACTCTTCGCCGAACCGTCAAGAATTGGCTGACGCGCAACCAGCGGACAAGCATTCCATTGATTGTCGTGCACTCGCACCCGCATGACGATCACACGGCAGGAGACGCAGAGGTGCAGGCGATGCTCGATCCGGCAATGCCGGTGGAGTTTGTGCCCGCGGAGTTAGAGGCGACCAAGCGCTTCTGGGGCGTCGAACATTGGCCGTCCGACATTGGGCATGTGGATTTGGGTGCCCGCGTGATCGATATGGTCCCAATTCCGGGACACAGCGATGTGAGCGTGGCATTGTATGACCGAAACACGGCCTTGCTGCTGCCCGGCGACAGTCTCTATCCGGGACGGCTGTATGTGCATGACTTCGCCGCGTTTCAGGCGAGCACCGAGCGGCTGGTGAAGTTCACGGAAGGGAAGCCGGTAGCGCACATTCTCGGAAATCACATCGAGCAGACGAGTACGCCGTTTCTGGACTATCCGGTAGGAACGATGTACCAGCCGAACGAGCATGAGTTGGCGCTGTCGCGCGGCTCGCTCCTCGAGCTTGAGGACGCGCTGCTGTCCATGCACGGAACCGCGCAGCGGATGGCGCTCCGCGACTTTACCGTGTGGCCGGTGGCTGCCGAGTTCATGCCTCCAGAAGCGATGAAGCAATTCGAGAAGCGTCAAGTCGAGGAGAAGCAGAAGATGTGGGATCACTCGCAGCAGTAGAATACTTTTTCGAGTAGACCCAAGATGCCGATGGATATTCGCAAAGCGATTCGCAAGAGTCTCACTGTGAGCTGCTGGCTGCTTCTCGCCGCAGTCGTCGCCCGCCCCGCGCCGGTGCAAAAGCCGGCCCAGAAGCCGGCGAAAACCGTTTACGATTACTCCCTCGTCGGGTTCGACAGCAAAGAGCTGTCGCTGTCTACTTTCAAGGGCAAAGTATTGCTCATCGTCAATCTCGCCCGCCAATCTATTTTCCACGATCAGATTGCCTTGCTGGACGAGCTCCAGAAAACCTACAAAGACAAGGGATTGGTCGTCATCGGAGTGCCATCGAACGATTTTGGCGCGCAAGAGCCCGGCACGGACGCAGACATTCAAAAGATGTACACCGGCGATATGCACCTGAGCTTCCCAGTGTTTGCGCGCACGTCGGTCCGCGGAAAAGATCAAGCCGCCCTCTACAGCTTCCTCACCAGTGACAAAAAAGGATCGACGGGTGGCGATGTTCACTGGAGTTATACGAAATTCATCGTGGATCGCACCGGCAAAGTGGTAGCCCGCTTCGAGCCGCATGTGGTTCCGAATTCGCCAGAACTTCAGGTGACTCTCGAAGAAGTTCTTGCCGGCACCTTCAAGCCACCGGCGCAGAAGGACGATGGCGACGACAAGAAGAAAGACGCAAGCGAGCGCAGTGAGGACGCGGCTCGCTAGTGTCCTGTCTCGAAAATAAAGTTACAGTGATTAGCCTTGAAACGGCACGCCTTCAGGCGAGCCGTATGCGTTCATTACGAATCCGCCTTTAGGCGCTGAGGGCACATCCCTCAGGGCCTAAAGGCCGGTGGGTTCAGACCAGTCGTCGGCGCGGCTGAAGCCGCGCCCTTTCAGAGCATAAATGTAAAGAGATTTTAGAAACACCACGCTAGACTGCTCCCACCAGACTACGGTAGTTTCGGACTCAACCGCCAGACAGCACTGTGGGCATAATCCGTGAGCCAGATTGATCCGTGCCCGACTCGGATACTGTCGCCTCCGGCGCCGGTCCATTGCTGAGCCACTGCGTTGGTCCCAGGATCAATTCTCGTCATCGGAATCTGGAAAACGGTCGCCCAGACCGATCCCTCCCCAAACGCAATCTCCCCACCAGTTCCCGGGATGCCGGCTGCGATCGTTGCCACCAGTTTGTTGGCCTTCGTATCGACGCGAGAGATGGTGCCGTCTCCCTGGTTGAGAGTCCACACCGAGCCTGCTCCGACCGTGAGAAAACGGGGCTGTGGTCCGATGGGAATCGTAGTAGCAACCTTGTTTGTCTGCGGGTCAACCCGAATCAGCAGGTTGTGCTCCGTGGAGGTGACCCAGACGGCGCCATCTGCGAAGGCGGGCGCATACGAGCCGGAGGGTATTGTAATTTCGGCCTGGAGCTTGTTCGTTTGCGGATCGACACGCGCGAGGACGCCTTTCTTGTCCGTCGACATCCACACGCTCCCCGCACCCGCGGTGATGCCGCCCTCGGAATCTGCGGGGTCCACGGGAATCTCCGCCTGAATCTTTTCGCTTTGTAGATCCACGCGGACCAGGCTATGCGCTCCGCAACTCGGAACCCACAGGCTGCCGAACCCCGCCGCCAGTCCCGAACACGGCTTGTTGATCGTGACAATGGTTCCCGCACGGTTCGTAGCCGCGTCCAGCCGCACCACATGATTCACGTTTGAGCTCGTGACCCATACCGCATCGTCGGTAACGACCATCCAATCGGGCTCTCCCTCAACGGCGAACGTCGCTTGCGGGTGCACATCCGCCATCGACCGCTTCACACCCGGCGTACTCACGCCGGGCCGCGGAGGATCTGAGTGCCCTGCCTGTCCTTGCGCGAAGCCGTAAAGCAAAAAAGTTGCAGTCAACGCAAGACAAAAGAGCGGGCGAGTGCTGGAAGCGTGTCTGGATTGCATGCGTGTGCAAAGCCTCATCACGTGACCAGCAGGAATCACAAAATTGCAAATACGCATGCAGATTCATATCACATGCAACGGCAATTGCGAGTCATTATCGCGATAGAGCGCAGAAAGGAAACAGCATTTGCTTCTTGGATTGGAATGATAAAAGAAAATCTATTGCCTCGCGCAACGTTCCTCGGATATACCTCACTATGCCTTTGTGACGGAGGCCGAGATCGGTGTGCGACACCTCGTCATGCGGGAATCTGACGTAGGTTGTTGCTGCCGGTTTCAAGTCCCAAGTTGACATGATCAAATCAGTCTTTCTGAAAGTCGGGACGCTGTTGCTGGCGTGTGCTTTGCTGCCAAGGCTGAACGGAGCACAGCTATCTCCCAACGATAACGCGCCGCTGACCGAAGGTCAGCAATTCTACAAAGACAAAATCCGTCCAATTCTCGTCCAGAACTGCTACAAGTGCCACACTGACGATCCCAACAGCCACTTCCGCGTCGATTCGCGGGCCGCAATCCTGCAGGGGGGCAAAAGAGGTCCGGCCATTGTGCCCGGGGATCCTCAGCAAAGCCTTCTCATCGAGGCCGTGCGGCAAGCCGGCGATCTCAAAATGCCGAAGAACGGCAAGCTCGACGAGCAACAGATCGCAGATTTGGTGGCATGGGTGAAGATGGGCGCGCCCTGGGACCCCAATGAGGCGACTGAACCCCTGGCGATCTCCGTGAGTTCTGCCGCCGCTGCTTCTTCAGTCGGAGAAGAATTCTTTGAAAACAAGGTCCGGCCAATCTTCGCGAATGTTTGTTCCAACTGTCACGGCGACACGGCCACATCGGGACTCAAAGTTTTTTCTCGCGAGACTCTCCTGCAAGGCGGAAAGCGCGGCCCCGCGATCATTCCCAATGATCCGGAGAAGAGCCTGATGATCCAGGCGGTCCGCCAAACTGGCGACCTGAAAATGCCAAAGGGAGGGAAGCTGACGCCGGAGGAAGTGCAGAACCTGACCGAGTGGGTGAGAATGGGCGCTCCGTGGCCCAAGGCAAGGCCTCTTCTCGCGTCAGGCGGAGCACCATTCAAGATCTCTCCCGAAGAGCGTTCGTTTTGGTCGTTCCAGCCGATCAAAATGCCAGCTATACCGCAGGTGAAAGAGGTGCGTTGGCCGAAAACGAACATTGACCGCCTGGTGCTGGCGAAGCTCGAAGCCAAAGGTATTCCGCCCGCGCCCTCTGCGGATCGTCGCACGTTGATTCGCCGCGCGACATTCGATCTGACCGGTCTGCCCCCGACGCCAGAAGAGATCGATGCTTTCCAGAAGGACAAATCCCCGAACGCCTTCGCCAAGGTCGTGGACCGTTTGCTGGCCTCACCCCGTTACGGAGAGCGCTGGGGGCGCCATTGGCTCGACGTTGCACGCTACGCGGAAGACGACGTGCGCGGTCTCGATCCCAAGGGCCGCGGGTACATGCCGTTCCGCGGCGCGTATGTGTACCGCGACTGGGTCATCAAAGCGGTCAACGACGATCTTCCGTATGATAAGTTCGTACGCTGGCAACTGGCCGGCGATCTCAGCGGCGAAAAAAATATTCGAGACACGCTTCCCGGAACTGCTTTCCTCGGCGGCGGTCCGTGGCTGTGGGACCAGGCCGAGCCCGTGCAGGGCCGTGCGGATGAGCGCAACGAACGTATCGACGCCGTCTCTCGCGGCTTGCTTGGGCTCACCGTCGCCTGCGCCCGCTGCCACAATCACAAATACGATCCGATTTCCAGAAAGATTATTACGCGCTGGCTGGAGTCTTCGCGAGTTCTACGTACAAAGAGTATCCACTAGTATCCGATGTCCAGGTGGCGTCGTGGCGCGAAAAGCAACAGCGGTTCCTGGACCTTCAAGAAGAGCTAGAGAATTTCACCAAGGCAGAGACCCAACAACTCTCCAGCATTCTCGCCGCGCAAACCTCGCAGTACATGGTGGCCGCCTGGCGAGTGACTGGAAAGCCGAAAGTCACAGTCGACGACGCTGCGGATAAAGATCACCTCGATCCCGAGATGCTGCAGCGCTGGGTGAAATTCCTCGCTCAGCCGCCCAAGTTCTATCCCTTCCTGAAAGATTGGCAGGCCATGATCGCAGCCGGTGGGAAAGAAGAAGACGAGGCCAAGGCCCTGGCCGACGCATCCCAGGATCTCGTTCTTCGGGTAGAAACCGCCCAGCGTGCGATCAAAGAGCAGAACGATGTTATCAAAGCGAAGAATGACGTCAAGAAGCGTTCCCGCCGCGATGCGCTCCCGAACGAATTTGAGACCGACGATCAGTTCTGTCCCGGATGCAGCCTTGAGTTGAAAACTTTGCCCACCGAACAAGCAAGCTTGTGGGTGGATCTGTTCATGCAGTCGCTGAATTCGGACGACGAAAAGCCGATTCCGGGCCTCTTTGTATTTGTCGATTGGGGCCTGAAACGAAGACTCAATGCCGATTGGAGAGACCACATCAGCAGCCTCGAGCACCAGATCGAGGCACTCAAGAAGTCTTTGGAGCCGCAGTATCCCTTCGTCCATGGACTGAGTGACAAGCCCAAGCTGGTCAACATCGCGGTGAACCTGCGCGGCAATCCCCACAACCTTGGGGAAGAAGTGCCGCGCCGGTTTCTTGCCGTGTTAAGCCCGGAGCCAGCACAACCGTTCTCTGAAGGCAGCGGTCGCCTGCAACTCGCCAATGACATCGTCGGAAGTCCTCTCGCCACCAGGGTATTCGTCAACCGGGTATGGAAGTGGCATTTTGGAAGCGGGATTGTGGGTACTCTGGATAATTTCGGCTTTGCCGGCGAGCGTCCCTCGAATCCGGAGCTGTTGGAATACCTCGCCGCCAGTTTTCGGGCGAACGGATTGTCGCTGAAAAAGCTGCAGCGCGAAATCATGTTGTCGGCCGTCTACCGGACGAGCGCGCAGGAGTCCAAGGAAGCTCAGGAAAAAGACGGCAGCAACCGTCTGTACTCGCACTTCAACCGGCAGCGGCTCGACGCCGAGTCGATTCGCGACTCTATCCTGTACGTCGCCGGCGACCTTGATCTCAAAGAAATTGGCGGCCCCTCGAAAGACTTCAGTCCCGAGAATACTCGCCGCACCGTCTACTGCAAGGTAAGCCGCTTCCGTCTGAATAACTACCTGCAGGTATTCGATTTTCCCAACCCTAGCTTCACCGCTGAGCAGCGCTTTTCCACTAACGTGCCGTTGCAGCGTCTGTACTTCATGAATAACGATTTCGTTTACATGCAAGCGGGAAGGCTGGCCGAGCGTGTCTTTCCCCAGCCGAGCGAGACCGCCCGTATTGAAGAGGCGTATCGGTTGCTTTTCGGGAGATCGCCGACCCCGCAGGAAGTGGCCGCAGGATTGCGTTTCTTGCAGACCACTCCAGAAAAACCCGGGAACACCGTAAATGGCGAGCCGGTGACGGCGTGGCGCGAGTACGCGCGCGTGCTGCTGAGTGCCAACGAATTTGAGTTCGTTGATTGAAGCGTGAAGACGGAAGGGTGATGACTAAGGTGCGAACTTTGAGAGCTCTGTGGACGTCGAAGGAGGTTGCATGATTCACATTCCGAGTCCAAGACCGATGAACCGCCGCGAAGCGCTCTGCAAGATGGGCGCGGGATTCGGCATGCTGAGCTTCGCCAGCCTGATCGCCGACACTTTCGCGTTTGCTGCCGACAACCCTGCCGCAAGCCCATGGATGATCAAAGATCCCAACTTCAAGCCCAAAGCCAAGCACGTGATCTTCCTTTTCATGAATGGCGGGCTCTCGCAGGTCGACAGCTTCGATCCGAAACCCGTGCTCGAAAAATACGATGGCAAGCCCTTGCCGGGGGAGACGCCGCAACACGAACGGAAGACCGGCGGACTCATGAAGTCGCCATTCACCTTCAAAAAATATGGCAAGAGCGGCATTGAAGTCAGCGAACTCTTCCCGAATATTGGGGAATGCATCGACGACATCTGCGTAGTGCGCTCTGTATACACCGAGATCCCGAATCACGAACCGGCCCTGATCATGATGAACAGCGGCGCGAACGTAGCCGGGCGCCCGTCCATGGGGTCCTGGATTACGTACGGCCTGGGTACCGAGAACAAGAATCTGCCAAGCTTCGTAGTTCTGTGCCCTGACGTGCCCACCACTGTCGGTCCACCGCTCTGGAATTCGGCGTTTCTGCCACCAATGTATCAGGGCACATATGTCACCGACGATGTCCGATCTAAGGAATTCGACCCGCAGAAATTAATTCCGAACATCCACAACGAGATGTTCGACCTGACGCAACAGAAAAAGGAACTTGACCTGGTCACGGAACTGGACCAGTTGAACACGGCGTCGACGAAGGCGCACGATCCTCAACTCGAGGCCACGATCTCCGCCCTCGAGACGGCTTACCGCATGCAAACCGAGGCCCCCGACGTATTCGACGTGCGGAAAGAGACCGATGCAGTGCAGAAGTTGTATGGCGAGGGAAGCACGGCGCGCGGCTGCTTGACCGCGGCGCGTTTGGTCGAGCGCGGAGTCCGCATGGTGCAGGTCTACTACGCCAAGGGCGACCCCTGGGATCATCACTTCGACATTCAACTGCACCGCAAGACCGCTCATGATTCCGATCAGCCGTTCGCAGCATTGATCAAAGATTTGAAATCGCGCGGGCTTTTCGACGAAACCCTAATCGTCTGCGGCTCGGAATTCGGACGAACCCCGGTTGTCGAGATGGGCAGCGGCTTTATGGGCGGTCAAACGCACAATGGCCGCGACCACAATCCCCACGGATTCACTATGTGGCTGGCAGGCGGCGGAATCAAGGGCGGCATGACCTACGGCGCGACGGACGATTTCGGCTGGAAGGTGGTAGACAAGCCGGTGCATGTCCACGATATTCACGCCACTATCCTTTATTTGTTGGGAATCGACCACACCAAGCTCACGTACCGCTACAGCGGCCGCGATTTCCGGCTGACCGACGTTGCGGGCAATGTAATTCACGACCTAATCGCTTAGAGAGTTCACGAGTCAAAACCAATCGCGGTACATTCTCGATAGGAGAGAGAACGCTTGATCAAGTCTCGCTGGCTGATTTTGTACGCAAGTATCGTCCCTCTGACTTTCGTCCTCAGCGCCTCGTCCGCGCCTGCAGCGAAGCTCCAGACCTTCACCGGCACCGTGGGCGACGCCGTGTGCGGCGCCAAGCACGACATGGAGGGTGACGACCGCCACTGTCTCCGTGTCTGCATCCAGAGAGGCTCAAAGTATGACCTCGTGGTCGGCGACAAGGTATACGTTCTGGAGATCAAAGATCAATCCATCGTTGACGCTCTCGACAAGTTGTCTGATCACCCAGTGAAAGTGAAAGGCATCGCCAACGGCGACACCATCGACGTTGAGTCGGTCGCCGCGTCTAAGTAAGTTCGCTTTGAATCGAAGAAGTTGATTGCGCGCAATTAAAATTCCGATTGGTGGCCGCACGTCATTCGTGCGAGACTACCGCTCATGCATGGGTCTGTCGGACGCAGCGTGCGAGCGAACATAACTCTCGACGTATACCTTCGTCTGACCAAGATGTGCGTTTGCTGCGGTCCTCCAGCCTCTTTTTAGTTTCACGCCCATTCCAGCGCCCACCATCGGCCGTCCTTACGTCTGAGGAGTACGTGTATATGAACGAAACACCCATTCTGTGGGAGGAAACGATACAGCCCGGGGCCACTTGGTCTCACGTGCTGAAGCGCGGCACTGCTCTGCGCATCACTGACATCGAGGGTGGGGCAAACGTCGGTGGAATCTTCTACAACTTTGAGTGCCCGGTGGAACGCTACAACATGCCCGACACGCTCAAGGCGCAACACATCGCGCGGCTCACCACTGGCTCTGTCCTGTATTCCGATATGGGCCGGATTCTTCTCTCGATCATCGCCGACACCGTCAGCTGGCACGACCCGATTGGGGGAACGTCAAACAGCCAACTGGTCGAAAGCAAATACGGGCGTGCCACTTATCAGGAAGTTCGCAATGATTATCACAAGAACGGACGTGACAGTTTCCTGATCGAACTGGGCAAGTGGGGATTGGGGCCGCGTGATTTGGTGGCCAACGTGAATCTATTCAGCCGTGTCGTGGTTGGCGAAGACGGAACCATGAGCTTTTCCTCCGGCAACTCAAAAGCGGGCGACTACGTTGAGCTGCGGGCGGAGATGAACGTGCTCGCCATTCTCAATACGTGCCAGCACCCGCTGGATCCCAGCCCGACCTATCAACCCAATCCGGTGCAGGTGGCGATCCGCAAAGTGGCAGCACCCGCGGCGGACGATCCATGCCGGCTTTCGCGGCCGGAGAACGGACGGGGGTTCACACTAACTGAGCGGCATTTCCTCTGAGGACGGACCCATGAGCATGACCAGCGCCAGCACTCTGATCGAGAGCAAACTCAACCCAGCTCGGGCGATCTACCGCCGCGTGATTCCCGCGGGCGAATCGTGGATCTATGAGATCCAGCAGGGACAGTACTTTCGGATCGTCGATCTTCATGGCAACCAGGCTGTGGACACCCTCTTTTACAACGCGCACGACTACTCCGAGCGCTACAGTGCGCAAGACACGATCCAGCAACAGCGCAACATCTACCTAACAACCGGGACAAAGTTGATCTCCACCTGTGGCAGGCCACTACTCACGATTGTGGCCGACACCTGCGGCCGCCACGACACGCTCGGCGGCGCATGCGCCAACGAAAGCAACATGGTTCGCTACGCGATCGAAAAACGCCACATGCACGCGTGCCGCAGCAGCTTTCTCAAGGCGGTCATCGACTGGGATCACGGCATGTCCAAGCGCGACATTACGAGCAACATTAACTTCTTCATGAACGTTCCAGTGACACCGGAGGGCAAGCTTACCTTTGAGGATGGCATTTCCGAGCCCGGCAAGTACGTCGAGATGCGTGCGGAAATGGATGTGCTGGCTCTAATCAGCAATTGCCCCCAGTTGAACAACCCTTGCAACGCCTACAACCCCACGCCAGTCGAGGTCCTGATCTGGGCCCCGGAAATATGATGCGGAGCGCGAATGTTCCGTAAGGTTCTGATCGCCAATCGTGGCGCAATCGCCTGCCGCATCATCCGCACTCTGCGCAAAATGGGCGTTGCCTCAGTTGCAGTCTATTCGGAACCTGATCGTCACTCCCTGCACGTCGATCAGGCGGACGAAGCGGTCTGCATAGGGCCGGCGCCGGCCGCACAGAGTTATCTTTCCATTGCAGCTCTGCTGGACGCTGCACAACGGACAGCGGCTCACGCGATCCACCCCGGCTATGGATTTCTGAGTGAGAACGCGGGTTTCGCCGAAGCCTGCGCTGCGCACGGCATCGCATTCATCGGCCCGACTCCGCAACAGATGCGCGATTTCGGCTTGAAGCATACTGCGCGCCAAATTGCCGCCCAGAACGGTGTACCGATGCTGCCGGGCAGCGGCTTGCTCGAGGACGTCAATGCCGCGCTCAGAGCTGCCGACGAGATCGGATATCCGACGATGTTGAAGAGTACCGCCGGTGGTGGCGGCATCGGGATGCGCTTGTGCGCTTCTCGCAACGAACTGCGCGAGGCCTTCGAAGCAGTTTCACGACAGAGCCAGGCCAGCTTTGGCAGCAGCAGTCTTTATCTCGAGCGCTTTGTCTCCGAAGCGCGGCACATCGAAGTGCAAATCTTTGGCGACGGCAAGGGGTTGGTAATAGCTTTAGGCGAACGCGATTGCTCGGTGCAGCGCCGCAACCAGAAGGTGATTGAAGAAACGCCCGCCCCCGGGCTACCCAACAGCGTTCGCCAAAATCTTCTGCAGTCCGCCGTACGCTTGGGGAAGGCGGTTCACTATCAGTCTGCAGGCACGGTGGAGTTCATCTACGACAACTCCACCGGAAAGTTTTACTTCCTCGAAGTAAATACCCGCCTCCAGGTCGAGCACGGCGTGACCGAGGAAGTGACCGGCGTCGATCTGGTGGAGTGGATGGTGAAACAAGCCGCCGGCGAAATGCCTGTGCTGGACACGATCGATATCCATCCCTCCGGATCTTCGATTCAGGTCCGAATCTACGCCGAAGATGCGGCCAAGAATTTTCAGCCGAGTGCTGGCCTGCTCACGCACGTTCAATGGCCAACCGATGCGCGCGTCGAGACCTGGGTGGATGCGGGAACAGAAGTGACGCCGTTCTACGATCCCATGCTGGCGAAAATCATCGTCCGCGGTTCGGACCGGGCGCAAGCGACTGAACGTCTGCGCGCTGCATTGCAGCTTTGTGAGCTCTCCGGCATCGAGACCAACCTTCCTTATCTCAAACAGGTCGTCAGCCATCCTGCCTTTCAATCGGGCGGCGTCACAACTTCGTTCCTGCGAGACTTTCCATATCGCCGGCGCGCCATCGATGTGCTGGAATCCGGCACGCAGACCACGATTCAGGATTATCCCGGCCGGCTGGGCTACTGGCACGTCGGCGTTCCTCCCTCGGGCCCCATGGATGATCTCGCATTTCGCTATGCCAATCGCCTCGTCGGCAACGAAGAAAATGCGGCTGGCCTCGAGATCACCCTTACTGGCCCTACGCTGCGATTCGCCTGCGACACGACGATCGCGTTGACGGGCGCAGATTTCGGAGCAAAGTTGGATGGCCGGCCAATGCCACAATGGCAGGCAGTACCACGTAAGCCCGAACTCCCTCCTCGAGCTTGGAACTGCCACTGACTCTGCGCGAGCCTACCTCGCCGTCGCAGGCGGCCTCAAGGCCCCGCTGTATCTGGGAAGCCGCGCCACTTTCATCCTCGGCAAGTTCGGAGGGCAGTCGGGTCGTATGCTCCGTCCCGGCGACGTCCTGCACTTGAGCGAGACCGATTGCGGTCCAAGCGAGATGCGCACGCTGGCTCCCACCGCCATTCCGCCATACAGCCGCAAGTGGGAGATCGGTGTCCTCTACGGCCCGCATGGCGCTCCCGACTTTTTCGCGCCGGAAGACATCGACATGATCTTCACGACGCCGTGGAAGGTCCACTACAACTCGGATCGCACGGGCGTGCGTTTGATCGGTCCAAAGCCGCGCTGGGCGCGCAAAGACGGCGGCGAGGCGGGACTTCATCCGTCCAATATTCACGACAACGCGTATGCGGTGGGCACCATCGACTTCACCGGGGACATGCCGGTAATTCTCGGCCCAGACGGACCCAGTCTTGGCGGCTTCGTGTGTCCGGCAACCATCGTCGAGGCCGAACGCTGGAAGATGGGGCAACTGAAAGCCGGCGACGTAGTGCGCTTCCGCCCACTCTCGCTCAAGCAAGCAGAAAAACTGCAAGCCGAGGTTGAGACGTGCCTATCAACACTCAGCGGCACCTTTCCGGCATTGCCAGCCACGACGCTCGAGAATCCCGTCGTCTCGAGTCGCCCGTCATCCAACGGCACCCCGGCGGTTGTTTGCCGTGCCGATGGCGACCGCTACATGCTGGTTGAATACGGCCACAACGTTCTCGATCTCAACCTGCGGTTCCGCGTCCATGCCCTCGAGCAGCAGGTGCGTGCCGCGAATCTGCGCGGGATCATCGATATCACCCCGGGTGTACGCTCCCTGCACATTCACTACGACTCGCGCCTTCATCGCGAGGAACTGATTGATGCCCTCGATGACTGCGAGCACCGCATCCCCGACCTGGATGACATCACGGTCGAATCTCGCGTCGTCCACTTGCCGCTCTCCTGGGACGATCCCGCCACGCAGTTAGCCATCCGCAAATACATGCAGGGCGTGCGACCCGACGCACCGTGGTGCCCCAGCAACATCGAATTCATCCGGCGCATCAATGGCCTGGCGTCGGTTGACGACGTCCATCGGATTGTTTTCGGAGCGAGTTATCTCGTTCTGGGCTTGGGCGACGTCTATCTCGGAGCTCCGGTCGCCACGCCAGTCGATCCTCGCCATCGCCTGGTGACCACGAAGTACAATCCCGCTCGCACCTGGACACCGGAAAACGCCGTCGGAATAGGCGGCGCCTACCTCTGCGTTTACGGCATGGAAGGCCCCGGTGGATATCAGTTCGTTGGGCGTACGCTACAGATGTGGAACACCTTCCACTCCACCGCGGAGTTCCTTCCGGGAACCCCATGGTTGCTGCGCTTTTTCGATGAGCTGCGGTTTCATCCCGTTAGCGCCCAGGAGTTGCTCGAGATACGCGATGCATTCCCGCGAGGGCGATACTCGTTGCGGATCGAACCAAAGCAATTCCGCCTGCGCGACTATCACGCTTTTCTGAAGTCGATCAAAGCCGACGCAGACATTTTCAAAAATCATCAGCAGGCCGCCTTCGAGGCAGAGCGCGAGCGCTGGGCAGCCGCGGGCCAGGTAGAGTATATGGATTCGCCAGAACCTCCGGTCCCGGAATCTGACGGCGAAACTCCGGAGGGCTGTAGTCCGGTTCGCTCGCCGATTGCGGCCAGCGTCTGGAACATTGCGGTCGCGCCCGGACAACGAGTAGAAGCAGGACAAAAGCTGATGATTCTCGAAGCCATGAAGACGGAAATTGCCGTGGCGGCGCCGAATTCCGGCATCATCGAAAAGCTGAACTGCGCGGTAGGCGCCCTGGTCGGAGCCGGTCAGACACTTCTGCTGCTTCGCGCTGAGGCAGCCGCATGAGTTTCTCGGCCACCATCGCGGACCTCTACGACCGCCTGCAACGAGAGCCCCTTCATCCCGTCTGGATCTCGCTTTCGCCTCGCGAAACGGTGCTTGCCCGCGCCCGCGAGATCGAGAGCTCTCCAAACTTGCCCCTTGCCGGCAAGACCTTCGCCGTGAAAGACAATTTCGACGTCGAGGGCATTCCAACCACAGCGGGATGTCCAGCCTATGCTTTCACGCCTGCGTCAACGGCTACCGTAGTTCGCCACCTGCAAGAGGCCGGAGCGCTTCTGATCGGCAAGACCAACATGGATCAATTCGCCACCGGCTTGGTCGGTACCCGCTCGCCCTTCGGCTCTTGCTCTAGCGTATTCAACGAGCGCTACATCTCCGGTGGATCAAGTTCCGGTTCAGCCGTCGCAGTTGCGAAGAATCTCGTCACCTTCGCTCTCGGCACCGACACTGCGGGTTCCGGCCGAGTGCCTGCGGCATTTAACAGCCTGATCGGATTGAAACCCACGCGCGGGCTGCTTAGCACGCATGGCGTCGTCCCTGCCTGCCGAACCCTCGACTGTGTTTCGATCTTCGCGCGCACCTGCCGTGAGGCCCACGAAGTCTGGCGCGTGGCGCGCGGCCTGGATCCCGCGGATCCGTTTTCGCGCGAGCCCGGGCCGGGCGACGATGCGGCTCCCTGGATCAACGCCAAATTCCGCTTCGGAGTTCCTTCGCCGGATCAACTCGAGTTCTTCGGAGATGAAGCGGCCTCCCAGCTGTACCAAGCCGCAATAAAGAAGATGCAGCAGATCGGCGGGGAGAAGATCGAGATCGACTTCTCAGTCTTTCGCCGAGCCGCCGACCTGCTCTATGGAGGCCCCTGGGTAGCCGAGCGTCTCGCGGCGATCAAGATCTTCTTCCGCGATCATGCCGCCGAAGTCGAGCCGGTCGTCCGCTCCATCATCGGCGGAGCCCAGAAATACACGGCCGTCGACACCTTCGAAGCCGACTATCGTCTCCACGAGTTGCGCCGTGAGGCCGCCAAAGAGTGGGCGCGCATGGACGTGCTGCTGCTCCCCACGACAGGAACCATTTACGCTCACGAGCAAATCGCTTCCGATCCAGTAAAGCTCAACACCAATCTCGGCTACTACACCAATTTTGTGAACCTGATGGATCTGGCCGCCGTGGCAGCTCCAGCCGGATTCCGTCCCAACGGATTGCCATTCGGAATCTCGTTGATCGGTCCCACATTCACCGACGAAGCCCTGCTGGCGCTGGCCGACCAATATCTTGGTCCGGATGTCGCCCACGTAGCGGCGGACGCATTCGTCCGCCCGCTCCTCACGAAACCGCCGGGGTGCATTTCTCTGGCAGTTGTGGGTGCGCACCTCAGCGGTCAGCCTCTGAACTCGCAACTGACCCAACGCGGCGCGCGCCTCCAGAAAACTTGCCGCACCGCCCGCGGTTATCGCTTTTACGCGCTGACGGGCACAACTCCCGCTAAGCCCGGCCTCATTCGCGACCAGACTTTCCAGGGCCCAGGGATCGAGGTGGAAGTCTGGGCCATTCCAGAAAATCAGTTTGGCGGCTTCGTCGCCGCCGTGCCGCCGCCCCTCGTAATCGGCACCGTCGAACTCGACAGCGGCGAATCGGTAAAGTCCTTCTTGTGTGAGCCTTACGCAATCGCTGCCGCGTCTGAAATCACTCAATTCGGCGGATGGCGACCCTACCTCGCATCATTCAAATCTTGAATAGCGGTCATGAAAACTTTGCGAGTCAGGTCCTCGACCGCGCCGTCTAGAATCCAATTCACGATGTGTCGGATAGCCACGACTCTGCGAGTCTTCCTGGTTTTGTGCATCCTTGCTGCCTTGCCGGCCATGGCCCAGAAACCGGCTTTCACCGTCGGCTGGTCGATCTACGCCGGATGGACCCCGTATCACTACATGCAGAAATCCGGCCTGCTCAAGAAGTGGGCCGACAAATACGGCATCACTATCAAAGTTCAGCGCTTCGACTACGCGCCTTCTCTCGACGCTTTTGTCGGACGCAACATCGACGCCTGCACCATGACCAACATGGAGGCGCTCGACATGCCGGCGGCCTCCGGAGTCCCCACCACCGTCATCCTCGTCGGCGACTATTCCAACGGCAACGATGCTCTGCTGGTTCGCGGCGGCTTGCAGATGAAGGATCTCGCCGGGCGCAAGATGCTGCTGGTCGAAAAGACGGTTTCCGAATACCTCTTCGACCGCGCCCTGTCCCTCAACTCCATGCGCGACCAGATCAGGCAAGTGCGAATGATCAATACCTCGGACTCCGACATTCAGTCTGCTTTCATCAGCGACTCCAGCGTCTCGGCTGTGGTGACTTGGAAGCCCATGCTTTCGCAGTTAGCGCTGCAAAAAGGGGTCACCTCGCTATTCAATTCCTCCCAAATCCCGGGTGAGATTCTCGACCTCACTGTGGTGCGGACCGAAATTCTCGATCGCTCGGACGGATCGGGCCAGAAATTCGCCAAAGCGCTGGCTGGAGCCTGGTACGAAATGATGAGTCTCATGTCGGGCCAGGGCGCTGCCACCGACAAAGTGTTGGCGTCGATCGCAGAAGGATCTGGCGATTCGCTCGCTTCCTACAAAGAGCAACTGAGCACGACCAAAATGTTCTACCAGGCGCAATCCGCCACGCAGTTCGCCAAGTCGCCTGATCTCAAGCTCAAGATGGGGATGGTGCGGCAGTTCTGCTTCGATCACGGATTGCTTGGTAAAAACGTCGGCGCAGTGGACGACGTCGCCATCCGCTATCCCGACGGTTCCGTGCAGGGCAAGGCCGACCGTGTGCGACTGCGCTTCGCCACCGACTACATGGAGATGGCCGCGCAAAACAGGCTATAGGGGAATCCGATGTCCTTCGGTTTTCAATTGGTGCATGCCAAACCCGGCCGCCCTTCGACTCTGCTGCTGTCGTGGCTGCTGTTCGCCCTGGGAGTCGGTCTTTATTTCTATGCCTCGCAGAAGCGCCACCAGGAGAATTCTGAAGACCGCGTCATGCCCACTGTCTCCCAGATGTTCCACGGCATGAGCGACGCCTCGGTGAAGCCTGCCGAAGACGATGACACCGTGCTTCCCGACAACGCCTCGCTTCGCCAGAAGTTCTTCGCCAGCATGTTGTGGAAGGACACTCTCGCCACCTCGCGCCGCTTTATCCTCAGCGTTCTGTTGCTGATTCCTGCCGTGCTTCTCGGCTTGCACATGGGGTTGTTTCCGTATGTCGGAGTTGTCTTCCTGCGCTTCGTGCTGTTCTTCGACAAGATCGTCGCGCTTTCGTTACTGCCCATCCTCTTTATTGCATTCGGGATCGATGAACTCTCGAAGATCATGCTGATCGTTGTGGGAGTTACCCCAACGATCATTCTCGACACCTTCAATCTGACTAAAGGCGTTCCCGACGAGCAGGTGGTGAAAGCCTTCACGCTCGGCGCCAACGATTTCGATGTAGCTTACCGCGTGGTCATGCGCCAGATCGCCCCCCGCGTGCTCAACAGCATTCGCCTTAACCTGAAAGCGGTCATGCTCTTTCTCTTCGCTGGAGAAATGATCGCCTCCACCGACGGTCTGGCGTACCGCATTGCGCTGCTGCGCCGCCACATGGGCATGGACGTCATCATCCCCTACGTTCTCTGGGTCGCGTTGCTGCTTTTCCTCGTCGATCTCGCCATGCGCCTCGTCAACCGCAAACTTCATCCCTGGTTTCAGGAGGCATGACATCCATGGCCCTGATTGAAACCAAGAATCTTTCGGTCGCTTACGGGACACCCGCACGACCCGTATTGACGAGCATCAATTTAAGTATTGAGGAAGGGGAATTCGTCTGCCTGCTGGGCCAGACGGGATGCGGCAAGTCCACGCTGCTGAAGCTGATTCTCGGCGCAGAAATGCCTGCCGGTGGACGCATCCTCATCGACGGCGTACAGCACAAGCAGCCTGATCGCACCCGCGGCTACGTCCCGCAAAAATATTCTCTGTTTCCCGACAAGACCGTGCTCGGCAACATTACTTTCGGTCCGGAAGTGAGCGAGTTCAACCTGTTCACCCGCTTGACGCCGCGTTATCTTCGCCGCCGCCGGCAATTCCGCAATGAAGCGCTCGGTTACATTCGCCGCATCGGATTGCATGAGCGTGACGCCCGCAAATATCCTCACCAACTTTCTGGAGGGATGCAGCAGCGCGTCGCCATTGCGCAGGCGCTCGCCACCAATCCGCGCATCCTGCTCATGGACGAAGCGTTCAGCGCCCTCGATCCCGGCACGCGCAAAGACATGCAGCGCCTGATCCGCCAACTGTGGCGCGACACCGGAATTACCGTCCTGTTCGTCACCCACAACACGCAGGAAGCGCTCTACCTGGGAAGCCGGGTGATCGTGCTGGCCAAAGAAACGCCGGACAGCGGTGCCCACATCGCCATGGACCTCTCCGTGCCGGAGCCCTGCCATGAACATCAGATACCTACGCTGGTGCACCACCTCGAACACGCCTCAGGTAGCGCGCGTGAACCAGAAGAAGCCGCGCTGGCCACTGCATAGACGGCCGGAAGAGTGTCGTTGGCCCCTCGTGATTCGATCAGAGGAATGCGCGGCGAAACTCGATTTCAACAAGCTTCCCGGCAATCAGTGTGACATCTGACCTTGCGTTGGATCGTAAAGAAGCAGATCCTTGTCCAGGCGAAAGCGGTACGCGCCAAAATCGCGTGGTGTCCGTTAAGTTCTTTGAAACCAATATTTTGCCCGCAAATGACTGAGCCCCATAGACTACTTTAGGATTTCCCGCTAAGTCCATGATTCCAGTAGACCCAGGGGGGAGGGGTACCCTCGCAAACCCACCGTTTCCCGAATTGGTCTTGGCTCGAGACCGTGATTTTGCGACCTCTTCCCGTAAATATTTTGGGATGATTTCCACACCCACGACCGACCCACAAAAATTTGGCACGACCTCATGGTCGTGCCAACTATTTGCCGTCGATTCCGCTTCTGCCGAAGCCTCTAGAACTCGTACCTCAACGCGAATTGCATTACGCGCGGGTCTCCGACTGCCTGAAACTCTCCGAACGTTCCCGGAGCTTGCAGGCTCAAGCTTGGATTCGAGAAGTTAACGTTGTTGAACACGTTGAACGCCTCGGCCCGGAACTGGAGCCGCTGGCCTTCCCACGGCATTGGGAAAGACTTCACCACCGACATGTCCGTAAGGAACATGCCCGGCAATCGCAACACCGCACGCTGCCCCGTGTGCCCAGGCAATTCATCCGCAAACGATCCGGAGACTGACGTATTCGCAAACAAGCTCGGATATCCGTTCTGGTCGGTGTGCACTCCCGATGAGACCGGACCTGTCGCAATCGCCAGAGAACTCAACCAATAGTTCGCGTTGTAAGCGAGTTCGCCTCCAACGGTTGTGGGCACGCCCGAGTGATAGCGGATCAGGCTGCTGATCTGCCATCCGCCAACGACCTCGTTGAGCCAGCCATGCGCGCCAGCGAGAAACGTTCGCCCTCGACCGATCGGCAGAGGATAAAGAATGTTCGCCGTGATGTTGTGCCGCACGTCGAAGTCCGACGAGCCCCGGAATTCCTTGGTGTTGAAGATATTCTGGATGGCCGCGCCCTGCTGTCCCGCACCGGACTCTGCGGCCGACCCGTAGTCAATCGAGTGCGACCAGGTGTAGTTGAAGTCGAACGTAAGCCCACTGCTCAATCCGCGGCGCAGCGAGAAGGTCAGGGCGTGGAATGCGGCGTTTCCGGCGTTCATCCACGTCGGCATCGAACTGCCCTGTAGCGGGAAGAATGTATAGCAGCCATACCTGGAGATCTGCGCGCATCCCACCGGATTCGACGTTCCCGCCCACGCCGTGCTGGGATTTCGGTCGACAGCGTGGAGACAATCCAGATAGCTGCCGCCGTAATCGTTGTACACGCAGCTGAAGTAGTTCGCCGACGCGCTGCCCGGGAAGTCGAGGTTCGCCAATCCCGGCCACAAATTCTCTACGAACGGCAAAGTTGGCACCAGGCTCGGATTCGCGGCAACCTGCGCCTCGGTCAAACCCGAATCATGCAGCTTCCGCAACTGCATCGCATTCTGTTCCCACGTGACTCCCGATTTCGGATCTTTGAAGTACTCGAGCGGAGTGTAAACGTCGCCTTCCAGCAGCAGTCGGTGAGAGAGACGTCCCGCATATCCGACTTCAAAGGTCAGCTTGCCGGGAAGTTCGCGAGCGAAGCTGGCGTTGAGCACATACGAATACGGAGGCTTCAGGTTCGGAGCAATGCCCATGAACTCACCTGCAATGGCAGCGATGTTCGGCGGGGTAACTGGAAACGTTTCGGCCGCAGGCGGAGTCAGCACTGGCGCCCCGCCGTTGTAACGCGGACTGGTGCTGAAGCTATAGGAGGTAGGAAAGTTTTCGGAACTGGCGAGGCCAATTGACCCGTATTGGTCATATTGCGTGACCAGGTCGCTGCCAAAGCGGTCATAGACCATTGCTGCTCCTATCCGGAGCGCACCTTGAGTCCCAAAGATTTTCCCCATCAGGCCTTCGTGCGATGAGGGTGCGTAAGCGATGCCGATGCGTGGAGCAAAATTCCGGTTGTCGGGACTCCACCAGGTTGGCTTGCCGTTCGCGGGACCATTGAGCGCCCATTGCAACGTGGCATTGGGCATGGCATTTTGCGGCACGCCCTGCCTCTGAAGCGCGTTGCGCTCGGCGAAATACTGCGTCAAGGGAACTGTTGATGTGACTTGCAAGCCGTGGGCTTCGTAGGGTGGCCGGAAATTCTCCCAGCGCAGGCCCACATTCAGCGTCAGGTCCCGCGTGATCCGGTAGGTATCGCCCACGTACAGGGAGTAATCGTGCTCGATGAACGACCGCACCTGCGGTGTTCCCGCCGTCAGATAACTGCCCTGCCGGTTGAACAGATCGGTGTGGAAGTCGTCGTTCACCAAGCCGAGAACCACGCCCATGCCGTTGGCAGTTGAAGTTGGGTCGTCAAGCGGCAAGCCTGTGTATTGGCTGATCGCGTTGTCGATGTCTGCGCCAAGCCCGATCAGTTCAGTCGCCCCGTACCCGTAGCGAGCGAACGAAGTGGCGTACGAACTGGTGTTGTTGTGGATGATGCTGACGCCGCCACCCGCCGTAATTGTGTGTTTGCCCTTTACCCACGTGATGCCGTCAGTGAGGTTGGTGGTGGGCAGAACTTGCGAGGACGGGCGCGCATACGGATTCAGCAACGGATCAAGACTCGTCTGGAAGAGAAGTGGCCCCGTTTGTCCGGTGAAAGACTGTCCGAAACGGGTGTAGCCGATGTTAAACAGGTTGATAACACTCGGAGTGAGAATCGCAGTGTACTGCGCAGCCAGGCCCTTGCTGTTATCGCGCAGCGTCGATGCTGGCGACTGCCCGGGGAATTGCGCGGGGATCTGATCGTCAGTGTTGCGCGCAAACGTGCTGCGGGCACTGACCGTGTGCTTTCCCGCGCTGTCGATGTGCAGGTCGATCTTTCCCACCAGCGCGTGATCGCTGCGATGGATCGGCGCATTGAACCGGAAGCCGCTGAAATTCAGGCCACCGTCTTCGCCGAAGGAAGGGTCGTTACCCCTGGGATATGACTGAAGAACCGCAAGTATGCTGGCGTCGGGGCCCAAATGCAGCGGGTCGACGTTTTGCACATCGGTTGGCTGCAGCGTCTGCGTCGTTCCTCCAGAGTTGAACAGGAACTTGCCGGCGCGAAGCGTGTCCGACGGAACAGCACGAACCTGGGAAACGCCGCTGGCATCTTCCCGCTGCTCATAGTTAAAGAAGTAGAAAATGCGATTGGGAATGACCTTCCCGCCGATCGAGGCGCCGAATTGATTTCGGACCAGCGGTTGCCGAGGCACGCCAGCGTGGTTGTTGAACCATGTATTGGCGGCGAACCAGGTATTGCGGTTGTACTCGTAGAGCGATCCATGGAGTTGGTTCGTGCCGCCTTTGGTGACGAGCGCGACTTGGCCGCCGGACGAACGACCCAGATTCGGGCCCTCGCCGGCGACCGTCACGCGGAACTCCTGCACAGAGTCCAGCGGAATTGGGAGTACTCCGTTAAAACCCGCATTCGTCATGACTCCGTTGGCGTTGGATCCCTGGTATCCACCCGTGCCGGTTCCAGTGGCCTGCGGAACCAGGCCTGAGTTCTGGTTGTTGTTGACGTCGGCGCCGTCGAGGGTGATGTTGTTCTGATCGCGATGCGCTCCCAGAACTGCGCCATCCGTGGTCACTCCGGGCTGCAGGCTCAACAGTTCGACGACGTTTCGCGTCTGCAGAGGCAATTGGCGAACCTGGGTTTCGCTAAAGGGGTTGCCGACGCTGGCATCGGTCGTGTTCACCTGGGAAGCTTCGGAAGCGACATTGACCACCTCTCCTGTCGTGCTGAGCGACATTCTTAAATCCAGCGTAGCCGGCGTGTTCACCAGCAATGTGATTTCATCCTTCGTCATGGTTGCGAAGCCCGGCTTCTCTGCGACGAGTTTGTAGATTCCGGGAGCAACCTGCAGAAAGCTATATTCTCCTTGGGCATCGGTGGTGCTTCTGCGGGCAGTTCCGTTGTCAGCGCTCTTGATGGTGATTGCGGCACCGGGAATCACCGCGCCTGAGGGGTCTGAAATGGTCCCCCTCAGCGACGTAGTCGCTTGCGGGAACGCTATCATTGTTCCGAACCATGCGACGAACAGCACTACTCCAAAAGACTTTGCGGCTAGTCCCTTACCCATGGCGTTCTCCGTTTGATATTGAGAGATAGAGATTCGGTGTCGTAAGCACACTCCAGCGCGGGCGGCCCGCAACCACTTCGGCCGCTGACTACTGCTTGATCACAATTCAGCTGGGGGCACAGGGACGTGCAGCCTGACCCGATGATGAGCGATGCTCAATGATTTCCGAGAGAGAGTCAAAGCCAATGTTTCGATGCTACCAATCAATCTTCTCGATATCGCGTTTCTGAATTGTCCCTTAATGGCTAAAAGATATGCACGATTCAACAGGAGGACGGCTGTCGACGCTGCGAGTGGCGACACTGGTCACTCGCAAGCATGACATCGCACAAGCGCTACGGGGTGTATCGCTGTCACGGGACTGGGAACCGCGTAAAGAAACACTGGTGAAGCTGGTATCCAACTTCGCGCGACTTGTCTCAATTTTCATCGCGCTGACTGAAACCCGTGAAGAGACTACGAGGATCAGGTTGAGAATCCCGAGCAACACACGGACGTGGTCAGGGACGCGTCAATCTACGACACGACCTGTCTGGCCTGTCGTGCAGCAAAGGCCACCGGACAGGGTGTTTCCCGAACAGCCGCGATCAAAGGCTGTCCAGTCGCAACCGCGAAATGCACGAATTGTCACATGCCAAAAGTGGAGGTGAACACGCCAGCGGGGTTGATTACATTTACCGATCACACGATTCGGCGCGGTTTGCCCGGAGAGCCATATCCC
The DNA here is from genome assembly GCA_963819035.1 of uncultured Acidobacteriaceae bacterium. Lineage (GTDB taxonomy): Bacteria > Acidobacteriota > Terriglobia > Terriglobales > Acidobacteriaceae > Sulfotelmatobacter. The sequence continues at coordinate 105,089 of CAWFUU010000036.1, forward strand.
AATTGAACTGAGTTCGGGGCGAGTCGCCGGGAGTGTGCACAATTGGCGCGAACGGGAGTAATCTTGGGACAACGGTTCGCTTGGAACCGAAACAGCCAGGATGAGCTGTCGTTGTTGCCTCCAAGCTGAGAACAGGGACGTGGGAATCAACCTTTCCAGTGCTGGACCCCGATCCATGAAGATTAATCGTCGGATTTCGCCGACGCAGGTGATTTTCGCCCTCGCGGTCATCACCTGGACATTTCCGGCATTGGCTCAAATTGCGGAGAGAGCTTCGCAAGGCCAGGAGAACGAGGCCGCGCCTTCTTTAACGGAGATTCAGGCCGCGCTCACGCATGAACCGGGCAATCCAAAGCTCTATGTCAAGCTCGGGCGAGCTTACTGGGATCGGAACGACTACCAACACGCGTTCGATGCGTTTCAGCAGGCGGTGAAACTGGGGCCGTCTTTGGCCGAAGTGCACAACTGGATGGGCGCGTTTTTGATGAGCAGAGGCAATCTGCCGAGCGCGACTTCCGAACTTCAAAAAGCCGTATCTCTGGACCCCAAATACGCACGCGCGTACACGAATCTGGGATCCGCGCTCGCTCAAAGCGGGAACCTTGCTGAAGCAGTTGCCGCGTTTCAAAAGGCGCTGGCGCTGGAGCCGAACAGTTGGGCTGCACATTTGAATTTGGGCATCGCTCTGCGCGAGAACGGCGATGCCGAAGGCGCCCTCATTCATCTCAGCCGGGTCGCCAAGGCTCAACCCAAGAATGCTGCCATTCAATGCGAGCTCGGCCAAACCTACCGTCAGAGTGGCGATTTGGCGCGTGCCGTTGCGGCGTTTGATCGCGCGCTTGAATTTGATCCTGAAATGCGTGAGGCCTACTACGGGCTGGGCTTCACGTTGAAGCAACAAGGCGCAGCTGCACGCAAGCCTTCTCCAGCACCCGCGAGTCCCGGCGATGAGTCTTACAAACGCGCCCAGGAGGCGGTGGCGAACGGAGACTTGAATCTGGCTAAGGAACAACTCGTCGCGGCTCTTCGCGCCGATGAGAACCACGCCGAGGCCCAAAGCCTGCTTGGATACCTGTCAGGCCAGGAGGGAGATCTGACTTCAGCGCTGCAACATTTGGAACGCGCCGTTACTTTGCGACCTGATTCTGCTGACGCACACTACAGTTATGGCGCAGCGCTGTGGTACAGCGGTTCCAAAGATAAGGCTCTGTCGGAACTGGAAAAGAGTGTTCGGCTCGACCCTGGGGCTGGTGCCAGCTACGCGCTTCTGGGTATGGCACTACGCGAAACTGGGGATCTAGCTGCGTCCCAGTTGAATCTCAAGCGTGCCATCGCGCTTTCGCCAACCACAGCCGCGACGTTCATCGACCTGGGGATTGTTTTTCTTCGCCAGGGCGAACTCGATCGAGCCTTGGCTCAGTTTAAGGCGGGGCTCAACGCTGCCTCGCCGCTACCAGCGCCTGATTGGGACGCCGCCATCACCGGCCTTCGTGAACTGATCTCGAAAGATCCCAGTCGCCCGGAAGCGCACAACATGCTCGGTCTCCTGCTGGGGCGCAAGGCCGCAGATAGCAGCGAGGTACTCGGCGAGTTGCGCGAAGCGGTTCGCCTCCGGCCGGACTATGCAGAAGCGCACAACAACATAGGGCTGGTGCTGGCGCAGAACGGCGACGATGAGAAAGCCATCGCCGAGTTTCGCGAGGCGGTCCGCATCCAGCCCGATTATGCTGATGCCCATGCGAACCTCGGTGCCGCGCTCTTGTTCTCGGATGTCCAAGAAGCTATCAAGGAACTTGAGAAAGCCGTATCACTGGATCCCACTTTGGTGACGGCCCAGGTGAATCTGGGGGAAGCTTACGGCAGAAGTCCGAGTCACGGTACCGCGAAGCAAGTCGAACAGTTGCACAAAGTTATCGCGCTCGCGCCGGATTTTGCACGCGCACACCTTGCGCTGGGCAAGTCTCTCTTGCAGGACGGAAAGGTCAACGATGCCATAAACGAGCTCCAGGAGGCGACTCGCCTGGATCCAAGAAGCGGCGAAGCACACTACCAGTTCGGTCTCGCTCTGGCGCGAAGCGGCAAGCAACAGGAAGCGACCGCAGAAGTCCAGAGAGGACGGGAACTTTCTGCTGCGGATGAGCGCAATCAAAATGCAAATTTGGATATGTCCGAGGGTCGATTGGCCCTTGAGAAAGGTGAGGTGCAGGAGGCGGAGGCAAAATTCCGGCATGCAATCAGGCTGGAACCAAATTCGCCAGGCGCACAGCATTATCTCGGGATAGTCCTGGAGGCGAAAGGCGATACGGAAGGTGCGGTCGCGGCTTATCAAAAAGCTGTCGAGCTGAATCCCGGGGATTTGAGTTCCAAACAGAGTCTCAACCGGTTGAGTCCGCCCGATCGGACCACCGAACCGGCGTCACTCGCGAAGACGGGAGATGATGATCCCGCGAAAGTGTCAGAGTTCGAAAGCTACTTTCGGGAGAGCCGATTCCAGGAAGTCGAACCGTTACTGGCTGGATACGTGAAAGAACACCCAGGCTCTTCCTGGGGTTGGTACGCCCTTGGCTACAGCCAATTTGCTCAAAAGAAGATCGGAGAGTCCATTAAATCGCTCTCCGAGTCTCTTCGGCTGAACGTGGAGAATGCCGATGCGCACAAAATTCTTGGACGCGACCTGATGATTGTTGGACGGTTCGACATGGCACAAAGTGAATTCGAGCAGGGAATTCACTATGCCCCGAAGTCGCCCGAGAACTACTACGATCTGGGCAAGGTATTCTCGCTGGAAGACAACTGGGAGGGAGCGCGCAAGCAATTCGAAGATGCAATTCGCCTTAACCCGTCTTATGTCGAGGCGATCGACGCGCTCGGCTTCGCCGAAGAGGCTTTAGGGGATGACGCCGGCGCGATAAAACGTTATGAAGAAGCAGTCGCGCTGAATGAGCAGCGCCACGGAACATTCGTTTCGGCGCATGTCAATCTGAGCGCCTACTACAACCGGACCGGCGATTCGGCAAAAGCGCTAAACTGGGCGCAAAAGGCACTAGAGCTAGATCCCAAGTCGGATCCTGCCTGGTTTCAAAAAGCAAGGGCTGAGGAGCGCCAGGGCAACCTGCAGGCAGCGGTCGATTCGTTGAACCGAGCGATCGCCGTTAACCCGCGCTCTTCGTCTTACTATTACGTGCTGGCCGGGATTTACCGCAGGCTCGGCAAAACCGAGGAAAGCAAGAAGGCCCTGGATTCGTTCACGCGCCTCGATCAAGAGAACAACGAACTGGAGAAAATGCGACGTAACCTCTCGCGGAGTAGGGGTGCTCCTCATCCCGGAGGTGAGCGTGAGTAGTGGTTCCAGCCTGTTTGGGTGGCTGCGTGAATCCTTGAAAACCGCGGGTTGCGTCGGAGCATTGATGTCTTTGGTACTGATGAGCCCTGCGCAAACAGCTCCCGACGTGCAGTTCAGAGACATCACTGAGCAGAGCAAGGTGAACTTCACGCAAGAGAATTCTGCTACATCAAACAAGTACTTGATTGAAACGATGGGAGGCGGAGTCGCACTCTTTGATTACGACAACGATGGTCGTCTGGACATCTTTCTTACCAACGGTGCGCTGCTTGCCGACCCCATGCCGGACGGGGCGGTGCCCGACAAGTCGGACAAGAAATTCTGGAACCGGCTGTATCACCAGAACGCTGATGGCACCTTCACCGACGTTACGGAACGTGCCGGCCTGACTGGAATGCCGCAAGGCTATTACAGCATGGGAGTAGCAGTTGGAGACTATGACAACGACGGCTTTGAAGACCTCTATGTAACGGGCTACGGCGGCAACATCCTTTACCACAACAACGGAAATGGAACCTTCACCGACGTGACCGAAAAGGCCGGGGTCAGAGCGGGGGGGTGGAGCGCGAGCGCCGGGTTTTTCGATTACGACAACGATGGCAAACTCGATCTGTTCGTGACGCGCTACGTCAATTGGACGTTTAAGACCAATCGCTACTGCGGGGAAAAGCGCCCTGGCTTTCGAGCGTACTGCCATCCTGACAATTACGACGGCGTGACCAACATCTTGTACCACAACAATGGGGATGGCACTTTCACCGACGTTTCCGAGAAAGCTGGAATCGCTAACCCGCACGGCAAAGGGTTGGGGGTATCATTTGCCGACTACGACGGCGACGGCTCATACAGATATTTTTGTCGCCAACGACTCCGTTCAGTGCTTCCTTTATCACAACAATGGCAATGGCACTTTCACCGAAACCGGCTTGCTCGCCGGCGTTGGATATAACGAGGATGGCAAAACTTTTGCGGGAATGGGGATCGATTTCAGCGACTATGACAATGACGGCCGGCCCGACATCGTGGTCACCGATCTTTCCAACGAACGCTACATGCTGTTCCGCAACAATGGCGATGGCACCTTTCGCGATGTCACTAATCTTTCCGGCATTGGCAGCGCAACTCTGGCCTTTTCCGGCTGGAGTACGCATCTGTTTGACTACGACAACGACGGGTGGAAGGACCTGTTCGTGGCCCAGTCTCACGTGATGGACACGATCGAAAAGACTTCGCCGAACTTGCGATATCTCGAGCCCCCACTTTTGCTGCGCAATGTGTCGGGCCGTTTCTCCAGAGTCCTTGCAGGAGAGGTGTTTCAACGAGAATGGGCGGGCCGTGGCGCCGCCTTCGGCGACATCGATAACGATGGCGACATCGATATCGTAGTCAGCAATCTCGGACAGAAGGCGTATGTGCTGCGGAACGACGGCGGGAATCGGAATAACTGGATCGGGATCGAGACCGTGGGCACGAAATCAAATCGCGACGGAATTGGGGCCCGCATAAAAGTCATCTCCTCGTCGGGCCTGACCCAGTACTTTACAGTGAACACGGCGGTCGGTTACCTTTCAGCCAGCGACAAGCGTGTGGTTGCCGGTCTCGGCCAAGACTCCAACGCCAAACTGATCGAGATTCACTGGCCTTCGGGAATTGTGCAGAAATTCGAGAACGTCAAAGCTCGACAGTATCTCAAGGCCATCGAACCCGCCCAATGATTACCCGCCGGAAAATTGTTATCACTATGGCAGGCGCGGCGGGCGCCGCCTTGGCGGGTATGTCGGGCGCCGTCTTTGGTCAGGGAATCTCTTCGCGCGGCGTCAAGCCACAGCCTCGAGGCAAACCTTCTGGCCGCCCGTTTCTTGCGCGCTTCACCGATGTCGCCAAGCAGGCTGGGCTTACCGAGCCAGTGGTTTACGGTGGTTTGGACAGCAAGAGTTACATCGTCGAAGTCGTGGGGTGCGGGGCCGCATTCATCGATTTTGACAACGACGGCTGGGTGGATTTGTTCGTGCTGAGTGGGACGAGATTGGAAGGTGATCCGCCCGGGGTCACGAATCGTCTCTACAAAAACAACCGCGATGGCACCTTCACCGACGTAACAAAGAAAGCCGGGCTGGTGCGCGCTGGTTGGGCGTCTTCAGTGACGGTGGGCGATTACGACAATGACGGATTCGACGATTTGTTCGTCACGTACTACGGTCACAATGTTCTCTATCACAACAACGGCGACGGCACCTTCTCCGATGTGACGCGGAAGGCCGGACTCGACCAAACTGCCGTGCGCTACGGTTCGGGCTGCACGTGGGTCGACTACGATCGCGACGGCCGGCTGGATCTTTTCGTCGCCAATTATCTCAACACTATTCTCGACAAACTGCCCAAGCCCGGCGAGAACCCCGATTGCACCTGGAAGGGCGTTGCAGTGAACTGCGGCCCTCGTGGTCTTCCGACTGGATTCGTTCAGCTCTTTCACAACAATGGCGATGGCACCTTCACCGATGTAAGCAAGCAAAGCGGCGTCTCCGCGGCAGCGGGTTCTTATCCCATGACAACGGTCGCGGCAGATTACGACAACGATGGGTGGCCGGACATCTATGTCGCGTGCGATTCCACGCCGAGCTGGCTCTTTCACAACCAGCACGACGGCACGTTTCGCGAACAGGCGCTGGAGCGCGGAGTTGCGCTGAGCGAAGACGGACTTGAACAGGCGGGCATGGGCGTTGGCATCGGGGATTATGACCTGGACGGAAATCTGGACATTTTCAAGACCAACTTCGCCGACGACACCAACGTCCTTTACCATAACGACGGCAAAGGCAACTTCGACGACGTCACGATTCGTTGCGGCCTGGGCGTCGAGACACGATATGTCGGGTGGGGAACAGGAATCGTTGATTTTGACAACGACGGTTTTCCCGACTTGTTTGTCGCGACAGGGAGTGTTTATCCCGAAGTCGAAAAGAAGGTGCCCTCTTATCCATTCCGGACTCCGCGCCTGGTATTTCGCAATCTAGGTGACGGAAGATTCGAAGAGTTGATTGAAGAAGCAGGCATCGGCATCGCCGAGGTACACGCCAGCCGCGGGTGCGCCTTCGGAGACTTTGATAACGACGGCGATATGGACATCCTCGTTATCAACCTGAACGAACCGCCGTCATTACTGCGCAACGACCTTTCGAGTAAAAGTCACTGGCTCAAGGTGCTGCTCGTCGGGGTCAAATCCAACCGAAGCGCGATTGGCTCGCGAGTGACTGCGCGCTACGGGAGCCGCGTTCAGGCCCAGGAGGTACTCGCCCAATCCAGTTTCTACTCGGTCAACGATCGCCGTTTGCACTTCGGTCTGGGGGCGGAGACCGTAGCTCAACTGACCGTCCGCTGGACCAATGGCGACATCGAGACCGTTCCGAATGTCGCCGCCGATCAACTTGTCGTAATCCGCGAAGGCGCAGGAATCATTCGCAAGCAGAAGTTCTGACGGGGTTTCATGGTGGCTCCCATCGGCCGTAACTTTCTGACTCTTCGAGTCTTCAGAATCTTGGTTTCCGATGGTAAACGCTTACCCATGGGTGATTTCCCGCCGGAATTCGAGATGCCAAGTTGAACACCTGTGATGCCGGCGAACGTAGGTCTGCGAATGGATTTCCGGAAGAGAGGCACCACCAATGATACCCAGGACCCGGTTCGTGCCGCGGCGATCCTTTTAACAAAAACGTTTTTCGGTGGATAATTGCCAATCGATCGTGCAGTTCGTCGGTACACCGATAAGCATCCCACTTTCAATAGTTTGAACTGATGGCGTCCTATCCCTTCTACTCCTGTTTCCACCCAACTTAGCCGCGACCCGACTCTCGGACCGACCGTAGCTGTCATCGTTTCCTACCCCAGTTCCCGAATGCGGATTGCATTGTCGCTAGTAGAAAAGAATTAGCTTGACTTCGCAATCTTTTGCGTAGTAAAACCTTGCTCCAGCATTGAGAAAAGGTTTTCTGGGGCTTCGTCTACTAGGGAACAGCCTTCGGGCTGGAGGCGCAAGATGAAACGGTTGCTATCCGCCGTCAGATAGCTCTGTTATTGGGGCTGGTTACGTTCAGCGGTCAGAACCGTATACGCCCAGTTCGCCGATCGGGCCGTCATTACAGGTGTTGTCACCGACGCCAGCGGCGCGGCAGTGCCCGATGCGCAGGTCACGATCACCGACGAGGGAACCGGGGTCAAGACCGTGGTCGGGACGAACAGTGCTGGCAACTACAGCACCCCTCCGCTCACTCTGGGCACCTACCGTGTTGAGATCGAAAAGGCAGGTTTCAAGGTCTACAAGCGGACCGGAATCGCGCTCACTGGTGGCCAGACCGTGCGCGAAGACGTGAAGCTCGACATCGGTGCGGTTTCGCAGACTATCAGCGTCGAAGCTTCTACAGAAACCATCAACACCGAGAACGCGACGGTCTCTCATACCGTTGGAGCCGCAGTACTATGAGGATCTTCCCGCAGTGATGGGCGCCGACATCCGCCTGGCCGAGTCGCTGCTCACAGCTTCAGCCCGGCTACGTTCCCATGCAGCCCAATGGCGACGCCATTTTCCGCGGCAGTCAATTTCAGTCTCGCATGAATGGCGGCCAGATTCTGGCAACCGAAAATTGGTTTGACGGCGCTGCCTTCGGCTACGCAGAAGGTCACCAGCAGACCCAGGAGAGCTCGATTCCGTATCCTTCCGTGCGTGAGATGACGGTGGTTCAGAATACCTTCTCCGCGGAATACGGGCATACCAGCGGCGGCTTCATCACCTATGCGACCAAGTCCGGAACCAATAAGTTTCACGGCAGCATTTATGATTTCTATACCAACAACAAATTGGACGCCTCGAACTGGTTCGTCGGTCCACAGCTCAAAGCGCAGGGCTTGAACGATACACTGCCGCTCGGCCAGAACAACTGGGGATTTGCCGTGGGCGGACCGATTCCCAAGGTCAAGACGAACCTTCTGGTTCTTCAACCTCGATGGCATCGATTACCACAGCACGGTCAACACTGGGTTTGTGAACACTCTGCCGACCACGGCCCAAAGGCAGGGCGATTTCAGCGAGTTCCTGGACGGCCAGCGAAGCAGTCGATGCGGGACAATCGACTTTGATGCTCTCGGTAGGCCCATGTTGCAAGGGCGAAATCTTTAACCCTGCGACTACCAGGACTGGTCGGCAACGCACACCTGTTCGTGACGGCTACGGCTTTGACCTGACCACCGGCCAGCCGATTGCTGGACAGGCAAACATCATTCCGGCGGGTGATCCGCTACGGAGTTCCTTGGCAGCCGCTGTCATTCCGAATATTCCCGCGCTCGATCAAAACACGCTATTCCTGAATGGTTTCGGCGGAAACTCGGACGACAACAACAAGATTAACGTCAGGACTTGGTTATTCCGCTTCGACCATAATTTCAACGACAAGTTCTCGATCAACAATACCTACTACGAGAACATACGCCCCCGAATTGCTCACTGCGGCGGACCGGGCGGCTGCACGACAGTGAACAACGGAGAGACCGCTTCGGCCAAGAACGACACCTATATCGGGCAGGGATTCTACCAGCGCATTACCAATCACTTCGAACACCTGCAGATGAACTGGATCATTAAGCCCAACCTGTTCAACCACACCACTATCGCCTACGACCGGTGGCAGATGCTTGGACATCAGTTGTCCGGAGGCGTGGGCTGGAACCAGAAGCTCGGACTTGGCCTCCCCAATGAGGCGATCTTCAACAACGCCGGATTCCCGCAACTCAACTTCAACGGTGCGGTCGGCTATACGCACTACGGAACCCCATGGGCGAGTCAAGGTGCCGATATCAACAATCGCTACCAGTTCCTCGATGACGTTTCCTGGGTCGTGGGCAAGCACACGATCAAGGCCGGATTCGAATTCCGCTATATGACGTATCCCCAGACCGGTTGGGCGGTCAACACTGGCGGGAACTTTCAACTTTAACGATGGCTCGACTGCCGGCTTCATCGTCGACCGGCACACTCTTGACCGGTGGACCTACCGGGAATGAGTTTGCTTCCTTTATTTTGGGTCAAGTGGATAGCGCCAATTTCTCGGTGCCGTTCCGCTACACGCCAATCAATAAGTACTTCGCCCCATGGGTCAATGACGATATCAAGCTTACCCATAATCTGAACATAAGTTTGGGGTTGCGCTTCGACTGGCAATCAGGTCTCCATGAGGAGCACGGCCGCTTCTCGACTTTCGACCCTACCGCCCCGAATCCTGTCGGCGTCCCTGGGGCGACAGTGTTTAATGCGTCCCAGGCGACCGGCCAGAGCACTTGGAGCGTCGGGCCACGCATCGGATTTGCCTATTCGCCCAGCAGCAAGACTGTAATTCGAGGCGGATACGGCATGTATTATGCCGGTGTCGCCGCCGATTCCTGGGATCCTTATCCGGTGGATGGTTATCAGACCAATCCGGTTGCCCCAAACACGTCCAACGATTTGTTCCCAGCGTTCTACTTCAACGGGACCGGCGCTTGTCCGGCGACACGCACCCAACTTACTGGTGTCAACATTCCCTGCGGCTGGCCAGCGGGCAGCATCACCCTTCCGCCCCAGCTGAGAGCAGATGTAGCAAACGGCGGAAATCCGGTGGGCGTTACTCGCAAGAACTACCTCCCGCCCCGATACCAAAACTGGTCGCTTTCGTTCCAGCGGCAGCTCAGTCAGAATATGGCAATCGACGTTGCCTACGTGGGGAGCCACGGATCGCGATTGTTTGATGGCCGCAGTTCTGCTGGTGTGGGTGACAACATGAATCCCGCAAGCGTGCTGCGGTCATGGGAGCTACGCGTTCTCGGTACTCCCAGTTCGTCGAACGGCGTGTGCCAAGCGAACGTATGCGGCGGGGTTAGCAGCGCCCTATCCTACTTTCACCGGCGACTGTGGCGCAGGCACTGCGGCCATGGCCCCAGTACCAGATTATCAACTGGCGCTTCTTCTCCTATGGCAGCAGCCACTACAATGCTCTCCAGGTTGCCTTCGATCGGCGCATGGCGACAGGCCTTTTGCTAAAGGTTGCCTACACTTATTCCAGGCTGATGAACAACGGCGCGGAACAGGGTTTGGCGTCGGGAGGCCCCCCGGTGCAAAATCCCAGCAATATGAGTAACCTTACCAGCGTCAGCTCGGACGACGTGCCCCATATCCTGTCGCTGGGCTGGGTCTATAAGTTGCCCTTCGGGAAAGGTAAGTCCTGGTTAGGGAACGCTTCGGGCTTTACGGACAAGCTCGTTGGTGGTTGGCAGATTTCCGGCATCCAGAGTTATTCATCCGGAAGACCACTGTCCATCACCATGCCGAACGGTAGTCTTGGTGGGATGCTCTTCACCAACGCCAGGTTCCCCAACAAGGTGGGAAGCGGGCTATCAGGACACTTTAGCAATCCGCGAACCGATTCGTACTTGAACCCTGCTGGATGGGCGGATCCTGGCACAACGGCCAACGGAATACCTCTTTTCGGTAACGCAAAGAGGGAAGATGCCAGCGTTCGCGGTTTCAGGTACTTCAACGAGGACATCTCGCTCATTAAAGACACCTACTTCGGCGAGGAAAAATACGTTCGTTTCCACGCTGATGCAGGCAACGCCTTCAACCGCGTCTTCTACTGTCCTGTGAATCAACAATTTGAGGGCGGTGGGTTCGGCACCACAGGCAGCCAATGCAATATCCCGCGCCGAATGCAGTTAGCGCTGGAACTCATCTTCTAACTACCCAACTTCGACATGCCGTGAATGGTTTCGCTCGCGCGAGCTGTTCACGGCTCTCTTACTCTCATCCGGAGACAACTAATGTGGGGACAGCCGCCCCCGGCTGTCCACGGAGCGAAGCTCAGCTGTGCAAGCAGATGCAGTCTCTCGGGAACCGCCCAGCCATCTCCTCCGGATATGAAATCCACACCCCTTTGTGACATCCAACCTTGACCCCAAAGTCCGTTTCATCCCATCATTGGCCCAGCGCGAGCTTCAGGCAGGTCTTGGGCATGAGGATGCCAATCCTAACCCTCTTATTTCCAAGATTTTGCCCACAACCTCCTGAGCCCCAAGATGTTGCGGATGATTTTCCCCCTAACTCAATGATTCCAATAGACCATTGGGGGGAAGGGAGGGGTAACCCAAAGATAAACTTTCACTTCTTCCCCAACTTCTCTCTCTTTATTATTCCGTGCCCTTCCTGCAGCACAATCAACTGATTCGCGTCTACGTTCTTGAACGATTCCCCCAGCCCCAAGGGCCAGCGAATCTCCACCAGGTCCACTTGTTTAGCTTGGCCAAGTCCAAAATGCAGCCGAAGGTCATTTTGCGAGATGTAGCTTGATCCGCTCATAACCTCGTTCATTTGAGAGTGCTTGCCCGTCACCACCCGCACGCGTGGCGCCGATCGCGCTTCGATTCGACTTCGTGCCAATGCACTTGATCTTCAGCCAGTTGTTCTTCGCCGGGCAATCATTACGCAACAGCGTGGGAGCCTCGTTCATATTAATGATGACCACATCCACGTCCCCGTCATTGTCGAAGTCGCCGAACGCGGCCCCTCGGCTACTGTGCGGCTGAGTGACCGCCAAGCCGGTGCTGGAAGTGACATCGGCGAAGCGTCCATTGCCCAGATTCTTATAAACAATCTTTCGCTGCTTAAAAGTGAAGTGTAGTTTCTTGGTGTCGACTTCGGGAAAGACGTGGCCGTTGGACATGAAAATGTCCGGCCAGCCATCATTGTCGAAATCGAAGAGGCCAACTCCCCACCCCAAATACTTGGTGTTTCCGCCCAGACCTGCCCGATAGACCGCGTCGTAAAAAGTTCCGTCTCCGTTGTTGTGGTAGAGATTTGCAGTCTGGTCGGAGTAATTCGTCTTGACGATGTCGAGCCAGCCATCGCAGTCGTAGTCGCCAACTGCAATGCCCATGCCGCCCTGTGGCGTACCGTTCTCATTGACCGCGCAGCCGATCTCCCGGCCGACCTCCTCGAATGTTCCATTTCCTTTGTTGTGATAAAAGCGGCTGGGCACGGAGTCACAGGCGACGTAAATGTCGGGCCAGCCGTCGTTGTCAAAGTCCGCGGCAGAAACGCCTAATCCGTAAGAGCCCACCGGAATCCACTGATCGGTAACAAATGTCGGGAGCGCCGGACCTCGGGGAACCGCAATTCCGGATGGTACGGAGACGTCCTCAAATGTTCCGTCGCCGCGATTGTGGTACAGGATGTTCGTCCCGCCGCCCATACCTTGTGGTCCGCAGCCAACCGACAGACCAAAATAGTTGCAGTACTGGTTGCTGCCGGCGTGCGGAGTCGCGTGCAAATCGAAATTGACATAGTTGGCGACGAACAGGTCGAGATGACCGTCCCGGTCGTAGTCGATAAAACAGCAGCCGGTATTCCATCGCGGCTGCGGGTCTTTTTGCTCCAAGCCTGCCTTTTCGCGTGACATCGGTGAACGTGCCGTCTCCGTTGTTGTGATAGAGGACGATTCCGCCCCAGTAGGTGACCACCAAGTCGTCGTAACCATCGTTGTCATAATCACCGATGCAGCATCCCTGACCCCATCCCGATCGAGCGAGTCCGGCTTTTTCTGTGACGTCGGTAAACGTGCCATCGCGATTGTTGTGGAACAAGAAATTGGTCGGCTGTTTTTGTGGAGAGATTCCCTCCAGCCTCGTTCCGTTGACCATGAAGATATCGAGCCAACCGTCGTTGTCGTAGTCGAACAGAGCCACGCCACAACCCGTTTCCTCCAGAATGTATTGTTTGCGGGCGACATTGCCGAAAACATTGACCGCTCCACAGAGACCAGCTTGGGCGGCAATATCGGTGAAGGAAAACCCCGCTACCGGAACTGGGACCGTCTCGGATTCTCCGCGTTGGCCGTCGACTTCTGAAGAGCCCGAATCCCAGGTAAACCTGACGGCAGCCCAAACGCGGGCGCAATGATGCCCGAGGCGGCCCAGATTGCGGAGAAAGTCACGTCGAGATTGTCGGTTTGGCGCCGCTGAATTGGAGTGAACGTTCAGGGTTGAAAAGGGAATCCGCGCATTTTTGTGATTAGTCGGGCAACAGCAAATGGAGATGGACGTTTTTTTGGGCCCGCTGCTCCGTTTCCAGCTTTCGCGACTCCGCCAAATGGCTTTCAGACTCCGCCGGCTTGCCGAGTCGACGAAGCAATATCCTAGTTGATAATGCGCCTCTACCGAGCCCGGGTCGAGAGAGATCGCGCGTTCCAGGTCCTGCTCGGCTTCCTCATACTGGTGCTGCTTTCAAGAGTATGCCGCCCAGTTTGACATAGGATGGCGCGTGCTGAGGGTGGCGCTTAAGCAGATCCCGAAATACCGGGACAGCCTGATCCTCGTTGCCAAGCGCATCATACGTAAGAGCCAAGTAGTAGGAAGCCGCAACCTGGTCGGGTTGGGCTGCCAGGCTCCGTTTCAGCGACGCCTCCGCTTCGGCGTACTTGGTCTGGAGGTAATAGACGGCTCCGATCGCATAATTCAGAATCGCATCATGCGGATTCTTTTGTAGAAGTTGGGCGAAAAGCGATGCGGCCTTTGGGAGATTTCCTCGGGCGACGTTGGCCGAACCCAAAACATAGACGTAAGAGTCTTGATCAGGTTTCAGTGCGACTGCCTTCTCGAGCGCGGGGACAGCATCGTCCAACAGATCTCGCTCCAGACACACCTTTCCGAACTCGAACAGAACCTCGGGGTTCTCGGGCTCCCGTTGTTTTGCCGCTACCAGGTACGACAACGCTTTCTCGGTGTTTTGTTGCCGTTCAGCAATCTGTGCGAGACTCTCGTAGCAGGCCGTGCAGTCGGGAGTCAAGGACAGCGCGAGTTCAGAGTTCTTCTCCGCCCGCTCGAGTATTCCCAAAGCTAAGTAACTGTTTCCGAGCCTTAGAGCGAGAGCAGCGGACGGATGGGCGGCAATCCGCGATTCCTGGGCTTCGAAAACGGCTTTTGGCCTCCGCCGCCATCCCAGACGCCAGCAGGAGGTCTCCGAAATCGAGCGACACCTCGTCCGATGGTGCGGATAAGCGCTGCCAAGAGGCGGCCAGGCGTTTGAGCTCTTCCTTTCTGCCCAGCGCTCCGTATGCGGTAGCCAGCACGAGAATACTTTCATCGGACTTGACGAGTTCGGACATGACGGGCCGCGCGATTTCCAGAGATTGCTGAAAATTACGCTGTGACGCTTCGAGTTTGACCAGGTCGAAGCGAGCGTTAAAATTACGTGGGTCGAGTTTCAGGACTTCCCGAAAACACTTCTCGGCTAAGTCCGGCTTGCCTTGGAGCACATAGGCGTCGCCAAGGGTAGTACGAGCGCCTGCCAGGCTGGGATTCAGCGCCAAAGCCTGGTTCAGAAAATTCGCGCTCTCTTCATATTGGCCCTGTTGCAGTCGAATGGTTCCCAGCATCGACAACGCCAAGGGTCGCGTCGTGGCGTTTGGCAGAGCCAGACGCGCTTCAGCTTCCGCTTGAGCGATCTGCCCCTGGTTCAGAAGGCGAACGGCCGCATCCATGTGGTTGATCTCTGGCAACGCCAGTTCTGGGAGTACCAGGAACGTGAGTACCAGAAGTGCGAGGCAATCCCTGTGCCAAGTGGGTGCGCAACGAGTCCAAGGAGCGCAGGGCCGAACGGACTTGGTGCGCTGGCCAAGACTACGCATGTCCGCAAAGTTTAGCATGCCATTATATGCGCGGCAACGGCGCGGGCTCGGCGAAATGTGCGATCATGCAGGATGGTGAGCGGGCATTCCGCCGGTGTAGATTCTTGGAAACAGGCTCTGCTACGCTGTCACGATTCGGGGGATCGCGGCTTGATGATCAAGGGAAGAGGAGGGCACTTCGGTACCCGCCGTGCCTTCCTCACACGCATCGGTGCCGGACTCTTCACCGCCGGTTTACCGCGCGGCTCCTGGCCTTCCTGGCTTGCACTCCTGCAAGGCAATAGCGAGTTCCCCTTTGAGCTTGTTCCACCTGAGGCGAGCGGGATCACCTGGGAGCACCGGGCCGGGCGCTCGTCAGAGATGTACCTTCCAGAGACAGGTGGAGCCGGGTGCGGGTTCATCGATTACGACAACGATGGCTGGATGGACATTTATCTGGTCAACAGCGGTAAGTGCGACTTCTTTGAGCCCAAGCTAGCCCTCCGCAATGCGCTCTTCAGAAACAACCGCGATGGGACGTTTACAGATGTGACCGAGAAGGCAGGGGTTCCGGGCGGGGGATATGGAATGGGTGTGGCCGTGGGCGATTATAACGGCGATGGGCTGCCTGATCTCCTCGTGACCCAATACAACGGAGTTATTCTCTACCGGAATAACGGTGACGGCACCTTCACTGATGTCACTCGGAAAGCTGGTCTACCTACGATGGGCTGGGCAACGAGTGCGGTCTGGTTTGACTACGACAATGATGGAAAACTCGACTTGTTCATCTGCAGGTTTGTGGACTTCGATAAATCGAAGAACAAGTACTGCGGAAATCGCGAAGCTGGGGATCGTTATTACTGTATCCCTCGCGTTTACGAACCGATGCCCAGTTGGCTATTCCACAACAACGGCGACGGTACGTTCACCGATGTCAGCCGGGAGTCCGGGATCGGCAAGTCGCTTGGCAAAGCCTGGGGAGTCGTTGCCTGCGACATTAATAATGATGGGTGGATGGATCTGTTCGTGGGCAATGACACCGTGGCGAATTTCCTGTTCCTTAACCGCGGCAACGGGAAATTTGAGGAGATCGGCCTGCAGGCGAACGTGGGTTACAGCGCCGAAGGTCAAGCTCGGTCCGGAATGGGCGTGGATGCCGCGGACTACGACCAGGACGGCTGGATTGACCTGTTCGTCACCAACGTGGACCGGGAGATGTATTCGCTCTATCGGAATAATCACGATTCCACCTTCGACGATATGGCCGGCCCGAACGGGATCAGCAGGGTTACCCGGCTGATGAGCGGGTGGGGGGTGAAGTTCTTCGACTACGACAACGACGGCAACTTTGACCTGTTCCTTGCCAACGGTCATCCCGACGACAAGATTGAAGCGCATTCCAATGAAATTAAATACTCCGAGCCCATGCTGCTCTTTCGCGGTACGGGAAAAGGATTCAAGGACGTCTCGGCCGATAGCGGACCAGTCTTCTCAAAGCCCTACGCGGCTCGTGGCATGGCGGTTGGCGATTTCAACAATGATGGAGCGTTGGATGTCGTGGTGGCCGTAAATAACGGCGCGCCTCTGCTGCTCAAGAACAACGCGGGCCGCCGCAACCATTGGGTGGGGGTGAAGTTGGTCGCGAAACGGGCCAATCCTGATGCCGTGGGAGCGCTGATAACATGGCAGGCTCAAGACCTGAAACGGTCAATCTTCAAGACTGGCGCGGGAAGTTATCTTGCCGCGCACGATCCGCGCCTCATCCTCGGCATTGGCACGCACCCGAAGATCGACTGGGTCGAAGTTAAATGGCCGCAGCCCAGCGGACTTGCAGAAAGATTCACCAGCCTGCCCGTTGACCAATACACGACCTTGGTGGAGGGGCACGGCGAAATCCAGCGTAAATCTTGAACGGTTTCGATTACCCCGCCCATTGAATAACAGTATAGGACCGTGCAGGTACTTCGAATTTTGTACGCCCGCCAGCGGTCGAAGGTTTATCGAATTTCTGAGGAATGACCCGCTGGGACGCTTCAAAGCTGTTAAAGGCTTTCAGGTCACTGCCGGTCAGCGTCGTGGAAGTCAACACTTGACTCGGCGCCCTCTCTTGCCAATTGATCTCGATCGCGTGAGCCTTGTTCAGATCCCGATTCAAGATAAATAGCGAGACCTTACCGTCCTCGGGATTCAGGGTTCCGGCCGCATCCAGGAAGGGAACCTGGCCCAGCTGGGGGACCTCGTAAGTCGGGGACTCCACCAACAGGTTCAGCACGGCGCCGCGAGCGAATTGCAACGCAAAACTGTAGGGATAGAAAATTGTCTGACGGAGTGTGCCCTTTGCGTTGGTCATGATGGGAGCAATGACATTGATGAGTTGCGCCAGGCAGGCGATTTTCACCCGATCGGCATTGCGCATCAGTGTGTTCAAGATCCCGCCTACCAACAGAGCATCTTCGAGGTTATAAACCTCTTCCAGCAGATGCGGGGCCTCGTGCTCATGACCATTCGCGAATTCGCCACCGCGGGCGCGGTACCATACATTCCATTCATCGAACGATAGCCAGAGCTTCTTTGGCGATCGTTTGTGTCCCCGAACCAAATCGCAGACCGCGAGTGTCTCCGCAATCTGACTCTCCATACTCAGGTTCATGGCCAGGTACTTCGCGCTGTCGCCGCCTGTCGCTTGCTCGGTATTGCCGAGGTAGCGATGCAATGACAGCCCGTCGACGTGCTCGTAGCATTGTTCCAAAACCTCACGGTCCCACTCCAGGTAGGTAGGCATCCTGGGATGACTCGATCCACACGCGATGAGTTTCAGGGATGGATCCACATAGTGCATCTGGCGAGCCGCGTCCTGCGCTTTCATGCCGTACTCGGTTGCCGTCATGTGTCCGATTTGCCATGGGCCGTCCATCTCATTACCCAGGCACCAGTGCTCCACTTTGTACGGTTGTTCAATGCCGTGGCTGCGTCGCAGGTCGCTCCACTTCGTACCTTTCTCTACGTTGCAATACTCCACCAAGGCGGCAGCTCTTTCTGGTGTGCCCGTTCCGAGATTGAGCCCCATCAGAGGCTTGGCTCCCACCAGCTTGCACCACGCCATGAATTCGTTCGTGCCGAACTGGTTGGTATCGATCGTGTTCCAGGCCTTGTCGAGTATGCGTGGACGGTCTTGTTTCGGCCCGACACCGTCGAGCCAGTTGTAGCCGGACACGAAGTTGCCGCCCGGATAGCGAATGATCGGAACCCCGAGTTGGCGGACCTCGTCAATCACGTCCTTGCGGAATCCGTTGGAGTCCGACAAGCTGGAACCGGGATCGTAGATGCCTTCGTAGATGGCACGCCCCAGATGCTCAAGGAATGAGCCAAACACGTTAGGGTCGAGTGGCGAAATCGTGCGGCGGGAGTCCAGATAAATGCGCGTGACATCGCCGGAATTCGCCGTCGATGTTTGAGCACACGAGAAACGGCCGAGGAGCAGGTTCGTTGAGCAAGCCACCCCCGCGCCGGCGAGTTGCTGCAAGAAGTGTCGTCTTGTGTCAGAAAACATGTTGGCATCCTCCTGTACGCTCGTTACGGGGAAGGGAAGGCCAAGGCAAGATCCGCATCCCGATCCTTGTCGTGACCAAGGGCCGTTTTGGCAAACGTTTGCTTCAGACGTTTCCCGTGAATTGGCCGACAGACTCGCATGGAATTATCTACAGATCGCGTGATTTTGTAAACGATTACAGGTATAGTGTTCCTGCCACCAGGTACAAGGGCCACTCCTACATGGCGCCGAGAAACGCGCATCTGTGTCTATGGCTGTTGCTGGCGGGGCTCGCTGCCAGCCCTCTTTACGCCCAGAACAGGGCCGCAGCCCCTGCCGAGACCACCATTCAGATTGACGCCTCAAAGATCGCCAGCTACAAGATTCCCCGCTCCATTTTCGGATCGTTCCTCGAACCAATCGGCAACTCCACTTACAACGGACTGTGGGCAGAGATTCTGCAGAATCCCAGTTTCGAGGACGGTCTTTGGGATGCGAAAAAAGTCGCGGGTATGCTGGCCGAAGAACCGTCGCTCGCGCGTTCCTCCGAGTTGTCCCTACCACTCCCCTGGGAGCCTCTCGACTACGCTCAGGGGGCAAGGTACGCACCAGGGTGGGGCGACGCGGCCAATTCGTATCGCTCTTTGCTGCTGATGGGACTTCCCGGCAAACAGGTCGGAGTCCGGCAGAGAGTCTATCTGCCAGTTCACCGGACTTTGCACTATACCGGCAGCGTCTATCTCAAACACATCAGCGGACCTGAGGAAGTCGAAGTCTCTCTTCGTGAACGCAATCGCGCTGACCAAGTTGTTGCTGCTCAGAAAATATCGTTGCAGGGCTCGGGCTGGAGAAAATACGAGTTCGGTTTCGATCTCGAACCCCGCCGCTTGCATCCTTTGCAAGCGGCGGACTTCGTCATCGCGGCAAGCAACGAAACGCGGGTTCTCGTGGACCTGGCATCTCTGGTGCCCGGAGACGCGATCGATGGCATGGACCCGGACATGATCGCGATGGCTCGCGCACTTCGGAGCCCCATCGTGCGCTTTGGTGGAAACTTCACCTCCGCCTATCATTGGCGCGACGGAATCGGTCCTCGCGACAAGCGCATTAGCATGCTGAATATCGCGTGGGGAATTCCGGAATACAACCAGTTCGGTACGGACGAGTTCCTCAGGTTTTGCGAACTGATTGGTGCGGAGCCACAGATTGCGCTCAATCTCGGCACTGGAACACCGGACGAGGCCGCCGATTGGGTTCAATACGTCAATGAACACTGGGCCAACAAATCTGGTGGCCTACTGTGGGAACTGGGCAACGAACTGTGGGGAGACTTTCAGGTGGGATACCCCACTCTCCAGAGAGTTGCTGACCGAACAAAAGTTTTCAGCGAAGCTGTCAGAAAAGTTGACCCGAATGCCCGACTCATCGCCACCGGCGGCGACCCGGATCATTTTGGGGAGTGGAATGCGGCCCAGTTGACGAATGCTCCACAAGCCTTCAACTATCTTTCTACACACTTCGTAGTGACGACCCACTCCGTAGCGACACGCAATGCTTCGCCTGACTTCATCGCGCAATCCACCTTTGCCTTGCCCGTCGCGCTTGAGGGCAGGCTGCGTGACATGCACAAGCAGTTCCAGGATTCTCCCGGAGGTCGTCAGATCCTGACCGCTTTTACGGAGTGGTTATTCTGGGCCGAGAATGACACCTTTCCTCGGTATGACAACATGGCGGGCGCAATCGGGACCGCCGGATTCCTGAACATGCTGTTGCGCAATGCCGACATTGTGCCGATCGCTGATATGACAGGCATCGTCGAGTTCGGGGGAATCTGGAAAAAACGTGGCCGGGTCTACGGAGTACCGGCCTACTGGGCTTTCCGAACCTACTCTAATGCCGACGCGACCCGTCCCGTCCAAGTCGCAACCAATGGCGAGACCTACAACGTGGAGAACGGATCGACCAGACTTCCGAATATTAAGGACGTTCCCTATCTCGACGTTGTTGCTGCCCTTAACGATGCCGGCGACAAGTTGACGCTATTTTGCGTGAACCGCGACCTGACCCGCGACGTATCTACTCGCATCTCGATTCACGGGTTTCGCCCGAAAGCAGCTATCGCGCATTCTCTTTACGCCGGCAGCATCTACGAGAAGAACGACGAGATGGAACCCGAGCACATCCATCCGCAGGACAGCACGCTGGACGTTCGCCTCCCCGAGTTTGCCCATACTTTTCGGCACGAGAGCGTCACCGTGATCGAACTATCGAGAGAATGAACAGTCGCATCTCGTCGGCGATATGCTCACAGGGTTTTGGATCAGAGCCCTTTCGCCAGGTGGTAGTACATGTCGTTCCACCTTAGCTCTTTTACGAATTCTGAAATCTTTGTCTCGCGGTCGATCAGTAGACACTCCATACCTGTCATCTCGGCGAAATTTTCCATGTGCTCTGAGGTCAAGGCACGACTGAGCGCGGTATGGTGTGCACCGCCCGCGTGGATCCAGGCCGTTGCAGCTACTTTGAGATTAGGCTCTGGTACCCAAACCGCCCTGGCAACGGGCAGTTTGGGAAGAGGATGCTCCGGCTCGATCAAGTTCACTTGATTCACGATGAGACGGAAGCGGTTCCCCATGTCGATCACAGAAGCGTTCACCGCTTTTCCAGTGGAGGCCGTAAATACCAAGCGGACCGGATCCTCTTTGCCACCAATGGAAAGGGGATGGATTTCGGCGGACGGAGTACCAGCGGCAATCGACGGACATACTTCTAGCATGTGAGCCCCTAGCACCTGGCCGCCATTTCGCAGGTGATACGTGTAGTCCTCCATGAATGAAACTCCGCCTCTGAGGCCATGGGTCATGACTTTCATGGCCCGGACCAGAGCTGCTGTTTTCCAGTCGCCCTCAGCCCCAAATCCGTATCCATCGGCCATCAGTCGCTGAACCGCGATTCCGGGAAGTTGTGCCAGGCCGTGCAAGTCCTCAAACGTGTCAGTGAAGGCACCCGCTCCAGTCTCCTCTAGAAAATTCTGCAGCCCGAGCTCAATTCTGGCAGCCTCACGCAAGGATTGACGCTTGCAACCACCTTTCCGCAATGGCTCCGCGACTGCGTAGGTTTCGTCGTAATCGGCTGTCAGCTTATCGACCTCTGCGTCTGTCACCTGCTGAACGCGCTGCACCAAATCGCTGACGCCATACCCATTCACCGCGTAGCCCAGCTTGATCTCCGCATTGACCTTGTTTCCTTCTGTCACCGCCACATTTCGCATGTTGTCGCCGAAGCGGGCGACCTTCAGTTGCTGAGCATCGTGGCGGGCGCAGGCGGCACGCATCCACGCGCCCATCTGCGCGTGAACCTCCGCATCCTGCCAGTGGCCGACAATGATCTTCCGCTGCAGCCGCATGCGGGCTCCAATGAATCCAAACTCGCGGTCGCCGTGGGCCGACTGGTTGAGATTCATGAAGTCCATATCAATGGTTGACCAGGGGAGTTCCTGATTGAATTGCGTGTGCAAGTGCATCAATGGCTTGGTGAGCGATCCCAGGCCACCGATCCACATGCGAGCCGGCGAAAAGGTATGCATCCAGGTGATCAGCCCTACGCAGTTCCGGGAACTGTTGGCATCCTGGCACAAATGGTGAATCGACTCGCTGCTCGTCATCACTGGCTTCGCGATGATCTTCACAGGCATCTCTGGGGATGCCGCCAACGCGCGCGCAATGCTGGTGGCGTGCTGCTCCACTTTCTTAAGCGTTTCGGGCCCGTAGAGATGCTGGCTTCCGGTGACGAACCAAGCTTCCAGATGGGACAGATCAATCATGAGGTCCCCCCAGTGGGGCGGAGATGAGTAAACGTTTGCTAGAATTATACGCCGGAGACCCGTCCGCTGCACCCAGAAAGGCTATCCCGGCTATGAAACTCAGCTTCGCTTGCTTCTTGTTACTGGCCGCCCTTTCCTTCGGCCCAATTCAGGTTCGAGAATCATCCGCCGCACCGCGGTCCGTGGAAACGCACGGGGACACTCAATATGTGCACGATCCTGCCATCATTCGGGAGGGCGCGACCTGGTACCTGTTCAGCACCGGCAACGGTCCTGAACGGAACGGTGAGATACCCATCCGTTGCTCCCAAGACCTGCATCAATGGCTGAAATGTGGCTACGTCCTTCCTGAAATTCCGCAGTGGATCAAGAAAGAGAGCCCAGAGACCAAAGAACTCTGGGCGCCGGACATCTCCTACTTCAAGGGCGAGTATCACCTCTACTACGCCTTTTCAGTTTTCGGGAGGAATACTTCTGGGATCGCATTGCTCACCAATAAGACTCTGAACCCGAAAAGTCCGGAGTTCCACTGGGTCGACCGGGGACTGGTTCTCCGTTCTCGAGTTGAAGATGACTTCAACGCCATCGACCCAAACCTGATTCTGGATGAAAAGGGCCAGGCTTGGCTCGCTTTTGGCAGCTTCTGGGACGGAATCAAGATGCGGCGCATTGACGCCCAAACCGGTCTTTTGTCTTCTGCAGACACAGAGTTGTACTCTCTTGCTCGCCGCAAGCGGCCCCAGAATCCTCCTCCGAACCCACCCGGTCTGCCGGGCAATTGGCAGGCGATAGAGGCGCCGTTCGTTGTCCACCACGACGATTATTTCTACCTTTTTGTTTCCTTTGATCTGTGCTGCCGCGGGACCAAGAGCACATACAAAACCATGGTCGGCCGCTCGCGCAGCGTTACCGGACCCTACGCCGATGCTGATGGCACGCCGATGCTCGATGGAGGTGGCACAATGTTATTGCAGGGCAGCAACCGCTGGTTTGGGCCTGGCGGAGAGTCCGTGCTACGTCAAAAAGACGGAGACATCATGGTCTTCCACGCCTACGACGGCACCACCGGCCAGGCATACCTTCAGATTTCCACTATCGCCTGGGTGGACGGCTGGCCTAAGGTCGCGATGGCGGCCGAGAGCACTTCACACTAAGACAGAGTCAATGCCAGCTTAGTGACCGACGCCGGCGGGAATGTGTAGTTCAGTTTCCCTCCCTTGATGTCCAAGCCCTTCGTTTGGGGGGTGACGACATCCCGGTGGTCGAACGTATTGTGAGCGTGGATGTCGGAGTGGCTGAGCCACGTGGCCGAACCGGACTTCAACGCTGCGCCCCGCACACCAATCTCCGTCTCGCGTGCTTGGCTTATATGCGGGTTTACTACCGTCAAGGTCAGATCTTTGTCGCGCAGCGAGGCCGATCCCTTGAGTCCCCAGAAGGAAGCAGGCTTCCCATCGCGATCGTAGTCAATGGTTGGGGCGGAGAAAATTGTGCGCAGCGCTTGTCCGCCCTGGTGCGATGCATACAGTGCGAAGACGTGTGCCACCGGCGTGACCACGAATCGATCCTCATGCGCGAGGTACAGGCTGTTCAAACAGTTGATCAATTGCGCGCAAGCCGCCATGGCAACTTTTTCGGGGTGGCGATTGAACGTATCCAACGTCATTCCGCTGAAAACCGCGTCTCGCAGCGTAGGCATCTGCTCCAGTTGATCGCCGGGAGTCAGTTCGCTGCCGGGGCGATACCACGGTCCCCATTCGTCGACGATCAATTTGACATGGTGTTGCGGGTCCTCCTCTCCCATGATCTGCCAATGGCCATTAATGAGCCCTTCCATGCGGTCCCCTTCGCGCATTAACTCATACCAATCCACTGCATCGAACTGAACCGCATCCCCTTTACCTTGATTCCAATCTTGTGTCTTGCCGCGGCTGAGGTTCCAGGCGTAGTGGTGAAGCGCCCATCCATAGACTGAGCGCAGCGAGCCTCTTCCTTTGCGAGCCATCTCCTCAAAGAACCCGCGGGTCCACGCCCAGTTATCGACATTGGGCCCCGACGCGATGAACGACAACTCCGTTCCGAAGCGTGGCACCCAGGTCGTGAATCGCCTGAATTCGACGGCGTACTCTTGCGCTGTGAAGTCGCCTCCACAACCCCAAGATTCATTGCCCACACCCCAATAGCGAATGTTGAAAGGTTCTTTGAACCCAGCGGACGCCCGGAGGTCTGCGAGCGTTGTACCGCCTGCAGGGGAGTTGCAGTATTCCACCCAGCGATAGAATTCCTCGGCCGGAAGGCTCCGCAAGTTGGCGGCTAGATAGGGCTCACCGCCGATCAGTTTGCAAAAATGCGCGAACTCGTTTGTGCCAAATTCGTTGGGGTCGTAGCGGTGGCTCGCGGGAGCCGCGCTTGCCTCACCCTCGGCCCAGAAGTTGGTCCGACGGGGTCGCTTGTCAGCAGGACCGACGCCGTCGCGCCAGTCGTAACTATCAGCAAAGCAGCCGCCCGGAAAGCGCACCACCGGAGGTTTGATCTTCCGCATTTCATCAACCAACTCCTTGCGAATCCCATCGACGTTCGGCACCTTGGAGTTCGGGCCCACCCAGATTCCGTCGTACACCACGCCACTCAGATTCTCCACGAAGTGGCCGTAGATGTTCGGGGAGATCGTTCCGAGCGGTTCGTTCAGCAGAACTTCAATGCGGGCATCGGGCGTACTGGACTGGGCCCAGGCAAAGGGAAGGGAAGTCTTGGCGGCGAAAACGGCGCCCGCGCCAGCTAGACTTGTGCGAAGGAATTGTCGGCGTGCAATCATGGCAAGAGTCTCGATTCCGGCAAAACTGCCGAGAGAGATGGTAAACGTTTGCTGCTAGGGATGCTATCATTTTCTGAGACAAGGTAAACGATTGCCCGGTTTGGTATCATCGCTTGCCCGCAGTCGGCATTGCAGCGTTACCCCTACTCAATGGATATCCGGGAAATTGCCAAGCGTGCACGAGTTTCCACCGCGACCGTGTCGCGCACCATCAATCGGATTCCCACGGTCAACCCGCAGCTGGCCAAGCGGGTCTGGAGCGTCATCGATGAACTGGGCTACTATCCCAACACCCAGGCGCGGGCGCTGGTTTCCGGCCGCAGCCGGATTTTCGGGCTGATCATTTCCGAAATCACCAACCCCTTCTTTCCCGAGATCGTGCAGGTGTTCGAGCGGATTGCGGTGCAGCATCACTACGAGATTCTGCTGACTTCGACCGGCAATGATCCCACCCACATGGAGACGGCGGTGCGGCGGATGATCGAACGCCGGGTGGAGGGCGTGGCCATCCTGACCTTCGGCATGGAAGAGGGTTTGCTGGAGGACCTGAAATTGCGCAAAGTGCCGCTGGTTTTCGTGGACGTCGGACCGGCGCGGCCACGGGTCAGCAACATTCGCATCGACTACCAGCACGGGATCCGGCAGGCGGTGCAGCATCTGGCCGCGCTGCGGCACCAGCAGATTGCCTTCATCTCCGGCCCACTGCAATTGAAGTCGGCCCAGGCCCGCAAGCAGGCGTTTCTCAGTTCGATGGCAGAAATCGGGTTAGAGGTCGATCTCGCTTTGATCGTGGAAGGAACGCATACCATCGAGGGCGGAATCGTCGCTTTGGGCAAGCTCCTGGCCGGGGCGACCCGGCCGACGGCTGTACTGTGCTCCAACGACATGACCGCGATCGGAGCGATGCGAAGAGCCTATGAAGAAGGGATCCGGATTCCCTCGGATCTGTCGGTGATCGGCTTCGACGACATCCGTCTTGCCCAATTTGTCTTGCCAGCGCTCACGACGGTGCAGATGTCGCAAGCGGAGCTAGCTCGTTTGGCATTCCATGCCCTGCTCACGGAGGTGCAGCGGGAAACTCCATCGCCAACGGGAACGGAGTACATCCTGAAAACGCACCTGGTGCTGCGCGAGTCGACCCTTCTGGTACCCAGCAACCAGGTGCTGGGCAACCAGAAGAATTCTGTGGGGGAAAAACCAGTCCGGCCCTAGCGGCCGTGCCGGCGGCATTTGTGACGCTGCACGTCAGGGACGCCACCCCGGCCATCATCAACGCATATCTTCGGTGGGTTACGAAAGGAAGTCCATGGAGACTCGACGTCTTGGAAGCAGCGATCTGGTGATAACACCGATCGGAATCGGCGCTTGGGCCATCGGCGGTGGCGGTTGGAATGGCAGCATGGGTCCGCAGAATGACAGCGACTCCATCAACGCAATTCACGCGGCACTCGACCATGGGCTCAACTGGATCGACACTGCCGCACTTTATGGCCTCGGCCATTCCGAAGAAATGGTCGCGAGGGCGATCGAGGGGCGAACGCCCAAACCATACATCTTTACCAAATGCGAGCGCGTCTGGGATAAGGACGGCAATATCGGAGCCTGCCTGAAGACGGAGTCCGTTCGCCGCGAGTGCGAAGACAGTCTGCGTCGGCTGAAAATTGACGTGATCGACCTCTACCAGATCCACTGGCCCGAGCCCGACCGCGATATTGAAGAAGGCTGGACGGAGTTAGCTCGGCTAAAAGAGGAAGGGAAGGTTCGTTACATTGGAGTCTCCAACTTCAGTGTCGAGCAGATGAAGCGCGCGCAAGCCATTGCTCCCATTACGTCGTTGCAGCCGCCTTACGCGGTTGTACGGCGTGAGATCGAGCAGGATATTCTGCCCTTCTGCCAGCGGCTGAACATCGGCGTGATCGTGTATTCGCCGATGTACGCGGGGCTGCTCACAGGGGCGATGACCCGGGAACGAGTCGCGAATTTCCTTGCCGAAGATTGGCGAAAGAATTTGCCGGGGTTCAAAGAGCCGGCGCTGTCTCGCAATCTCCGGGTAGTGGAACATCTGAGAGAAATTGGCAAATGGCATGGCTGCAGTCCTGGTGAGGTAGCCATCGCCTGGACGCTGAACCATCCCGCGGTTACGGGTGCGATTGTAGGCTTTCGTAACCGGCGACAAGTTGCAGGGATCATCGGCGCGGGCGACTTCCGCCTCGATCCAAATGAAATCGACGAAATCGAGGATGCTCTGAAACAAGAGAACGCGGCTTGAAGATGTCAAGTTTGTGGGGCCGGGAAGTCCGGCTAAAGCGATTGACAAAAGAGAACGAGGCTCATAGGCTCTTTTCTAGTAAACGATTTCTCAAATTTGAGGGTAGACCTATGCGCCCTGGAGTGGATCGAAGGACTTTCCTGAAGGCGACCAGCTTCACCACGGCAGGTGCATATGCCGCCAGCGTCCTTCCAGCTTGGGCAACATCCGGGCAGACCCTGGTGGCAATCTCTACTCCACTGACTACTTTTGCCTATGCCGATGTCCAGTTGCTTGATGGACCGATGAAGCGCCAATTCGAAGAGAACCACGCCCGCTACCAGTATCTCGACGACGACCGCCTGCTCAAGGTTTACCGGCAAGTCGCCGGCTTGCCTGCGCCCGGAGACGATATGGGCGGATGGTACGACCTTACCGGATTCAGTCTGGAAGGGAACGACTTCCATGGTTTCATCGCCGGCCACAGTTTCGGACAATACGTTTCCGGACTTGCTCGAGCCTACGCGGTCACGGGATCGGAAGCCACGCGTGCCAAGATCAACCGCCTGGTGAAAGGCTACGGAGAGACATTGGATGCCAAAGCCAAGTTCTTCGTCGACTATCGTCTTCCGGCATATACCTACGACAAGCTGTCTTGCGGCCTGATCGATGCCCACGAATTCGCTCATGACCCGCTGGCCATGGACATTCATGAGAAGCTGACCCGGGCGATCGTGGCGTACTTGCCGGAGAAAGCCTTGTCTCGTGCGGAACAGCGCTCGCGGACGCATAAGGATACGTCCTACACCTGGGACGAAACCTACACGCTGCCCGAGAATCTCTTCCTTGCTTATCAGCGCAGCGGGAAGTCTTTTTACCGCGATATGGCCAAACAGTTCCTCGAAGACGACACGTACTTTGACCCGCTCTCGCAGGGCAACAATGTGCTTCCGTTCGAACACGCGTACAGCCATGTCAACGCATTCAGTTCGGCAATGCAGGCCTACATCACGCTAGGGAGCGAGAAGCATCTGCGGGCAGCGAAGAATGGCTTCGAAATGCTGGAAACCACCCAAAGCTTTGCCACCGGGGGTTGGGGACCGAATGAAGCCTTTGGAGAGCCGGGTACGGGACAGTTAGGCGCAAGCCTCACAACGACTCACGCCAGCTTTGAGACTCCCTGCGGGGCCTACGGTCACTTCAAGATTACGCGCTACCTGCTACGGGTCACAAAGGATGCGCGGTACGGCGATAGCATGGAGCGCGTACTCTACAACACCATCCTCGGTGCCTGGCCAATTCAAGCCGATGGGACGTCGTTCTACTACTCGGATTATGCTTCGACCGGCAAGAAGGTTTGGTACCGCGACAAGTGGCCCTGCTGCTCCGGAACATTTCCTCAACTTGCCGCCGACTACCACATCAGCACGTATCTGCGTTCGGCAGATGGCGTGTACGTAAACCTCTACACGCCTTCCAACGTGCAATGGAAGGACGCGGGTGGCCAATATGGTCTCAAGCAGGAAACCAAGTATCCCTTCGAGAACAAGATTCAGATACAGGTGTCTGGTTCCCAGCCCAAGGAATACACGATCTATCTCCGCATTCCCGGTTGGGCCCGTCCCAACCCACTGGTCTCGGTGAATGGCAAGCGAGTTTCGGATGCAGTCGATCCGGGCACTTTCGCCAGCATCCGGCGCACCTGGAAAGATGGCGATCGTGTCGACCTCGAACTCCCGATGCCGTTGCGGGTAGAACCTGTCGACGCAAACCACCAGAATATAGTGGCCCTGCTGCGGGGGCCCTTGGTGCTGTTTGCAGTGGCCGATCCGCAGCCAAGCTTCGATCGCAATGCATTGCTGCAAGCCAAGGCGTCCAACAACGCCACCGGAGATTGGGTCGCGAGTGCGGTCGACGGCAGCAGTGTGACGATGCGTCCATTCATGAACATCGAAAAGGAAAACTACAGCACGTACGTGATGCTGAAGTCGTGAGTGAGAGGGCCTGGCTACTTGGGCGGCGCTTCGCCTTCGACTAGCTTGTAGCGGTACTGCTCGCGTTCCTCCTTCGCCGCTTCCTGACGGAGGAGGGCGAGCCGCTTGAGTAACTCGGGGATTTCGGTCTTCTGACCACTTTTCCGCAGTGCCTGGATCAGGTGATACAGCGCGGCCTGATCCTTGGGATCGAGGTCCAACGCCTTCCGGCATTGGGCAGCGGCTTCCGGATATTTCCCCGCCTGCAAATAGAGCTTAGCCAGCACACTCCGAGCGGGTTCTAGGGTCGGCCGTAACGCCACGGCTCTTCCGGCTGAACGCAGCGCCGTTTGGAACTCCGGAGTGGCCGGTTCTGCTCCCTTCTGTCCCAGAATGTCCGCCTGCAGGTAGAGCAGAATTGGGTCGTTGGGTTTGTTGGCCAGTTTCTCCTGCACATTGGCCAAAGCATGGTCAAGATCGTTCTGCTGCGCGGCTGCCAGTCCCTGCGCCGCAGTGCTTAAGGATTGGTTAGGATCCAGCTCGTACGCGGTTTCAAAGTCAGCCTGCGCCTTGTCGTATTCGGCCAGCTGGACATAGAGAACCCCGCGCGCAAAATAAAGAGGTGCCGCCTTTGGCTGCAGACCGATCCCCTCATTCACCACGTTGATGCCCACCTCAAAGGACTGGTGAGCCGCCGAGATGGCCGCGAAATCCAGGTAGAGATTGACGCGGTGCGGGTCGAGCAAAATGGCCTGGCGCAGGAGATCGACCGTCTTTGCCGTATCGTGGGCGTCTTCATACGCAGTGGCAGCAAGTTCCAAAGTGTCCACATCTGGGTTGGCCCCAAGCAGCGGTTCGAGGGTAACAACCGCTCCCTGCGGATTTTGAGCCATCATCTGAATGGATGCCAACAGTTGCCGCTCACGCCGGTCGCCCGGGTTAAGTGCCACAGCACGCTGGAAGACCTCGGCTGCCTGATCGAGCCGCCTGAGTCTGACCAGGCAGGTGGCGTACGCATGGAGCCCCTGGAGTTGTGAGTCGAAGAGGGAAGCGGCCTTTGCGAAATGGACGACTGCGGCATCGCATTTTCCCTGCTGGTACTCGAGTACCGCCAGCATGCCATGGCTGGTTGAATCCGTGGGCCGCAACCGCAGCAGATGTTGCAGCAGCGGAATCGCCGCGGCGCTCCCGGCCTCATATTCGATTTGCACCGCCCCTTGCAATGCCGGAATACTGTCCGGAGCTATCTTCAGCGCCTTGCGGAAAGACGCGAGCGCCTCTTTCTTCTGTCCTCGTCCCGAATACGCAACCCCTTGCATCGTCCATAACGTGTCATTCCCGGGGAATTCTCGCAGCGCTGGCTGAAGAAGTTCGAGCGCCTTAGCAAACTCCTCATTTCGCAATGCCGAAGCGATTGGACCGCTGCGGTCCCCTCCTGTTTGGGCAACTGCGATGGAGAAAAACAGGATTGGGACGACAATGACGCACTTCCGAATGGGCCGCGATTCAGTCATTGTGGGGGTATACCGTTCCTGCGAAACGCTTTGGAGCCTTCGGGCTCCGCGCCGAAGCAAAGAATATGTTAATCGAAGGC
This sequence comes from uncultured Acidobacteriaceae bacterium, assembly GCA_963819035.1. Classification (GTDB taxonomy): domain Bacteria; phylum Acidobacteriota; class Terriglobia; order Terriglobales; family Acidobacteriaceae; genus Sulfotelmatobacter. The sequence continues at coordinate 136,095 of CAWFUU010000036.1, forward strand.
GGGCTGTCAGGATCGGAATGCGAGTTTGAGTCTCCGAGAAATGACGATTCCGCTATCCCTAAAAGAAAAAGCCGACCCGCTTTATAAAGTGGGCCGGCCGTTGTGCTGTGTTTTGGGACAACTCAGAAGAAAATCTTGCCTCCCAGTTGCCAGAATCGAGGCTCATGCGATGCCGTCGCCTGGCCGAAGTTTCCATCGGGCAAATTCACGTCGACGCCGCTTCCGGCGCCGCCGTTCCATGCATAGTTTGCCCGGTTGAAAAGATTGAAGACTTCAAACCGGAATTGGAAATTGACTCTTTCGGTGATACGCGTGTCCTTGTAAAAATTGGCACTCGTCTCGATAAAGTTTGGTCCTCGGAACTGCATCGCCTTCTCGTTTCCGTTTTGACCAAAAGTAGGAAGAGCGAAGTCGCTCTTTGGAATTGCCCCTGTCAGCCAAGCGCCATTGGAGGTTAACTGGTGGTAGTTAACCGCATCCGGATACGCTGCCGCAGTTTCCCCGTCGGCATTGTAGTTACCGCTGCCCGCCTGGTAAGCAACGGCTGGGTCCGCTGCCGAGCACCCAGTGACGTTACTGAGCGCACCCGATTGGCAGACCGCCAGAAAGCCATTGGTGTTGTTCACGGTTAGCGGATAACCCGACTGCACGATGCTTGTTCCGCTGATTCCCCAGCCACCGGTCAGGTAGCCTATAGCCCCTCTTCCTCCATTCAGGCCTTTCAGCGAATAATTGAAGCTGAGGGAGAAGCGGTTGGGCGCATCAAAGATCGATGGACCGTAGTACTGGTGAGGATTCAGCCCCTCGGAATTGGGATAGTACAAAGCATCGTCCTTCGAACGGGACCTGGTGTAAGAAGCATCCACGTACCCACGGGAGAAGCGTCCTCTGACGTCGAAGATCAATGCGTTGTAATTACCATGGCGGTCGTTGTCCGCATATGTAATTGCCCCGAAGCTACGATTGAGACGGGTCGGACTGGGAATGACCGGCGTCGCACTGGTGTTCATCTGCTGGATCAGATCGCCCGGAACAGGCGTTGATATCCACCCCATAGGAAACACTCCCGATGGTGTTACCGTTGCCGACGATATTGTAGGAGTGGGATCCGTTATAGCCAACGCTAGCGGCAAAGATTTTTCCCAGCTTACGTTCCACTGTGATCGACCATATGTCTGATTTTGGGGACTTCAAGAGCGGGTTGATGCCACCGATGGCGAAACTGGCACCAACTACCCCACCCTGCGAATTGAGGCCACCTCCCGATTGCGGTGTCGGGCCGGTCCCCGTCCCGAAAGTCGGGAATGTGAATCCAAAGGGAGGCTTACTGCTTGTCCCAAGGACAAAGATTGGAGCCTGGGCGGAAGCCGTGCCGCCCTGAACAAAGGTCGGAGCAACTTCTCCCGGCGGGCTGCCGCGGAATTCTTCCTGCACATTCGCCTGGGTCAGCCAGTTGTTATAAATGCCGAACCCACCGCGCACTACCCAGTCGCCATTCCCCGTAGGATCCCACGCGACACCGATGCGCGGACTGAACAGATTGTCGACCGAATGCAGAAGGGCGTTGTGGGTAGCCTTGGCATAGCCGTTCGCCACCTGTTGTTGCTCCGTTGTACCGGTACCCAAGTAGAAGTTTCCGAACACCGTCGACGGGCTCTTCGACCACGGGTTGCCGCTGTCGTCGTAGCGCAGTCCCAACGTCAGAGTCAGATTCTTCCTGGCCTTCCAAGTATCTTCCACAAAGAGTCCAAAAGTCCTGGAGGCGGCATCCCAACTCCACAACTGCTCTGTGCCGGTTTGGGGATTGTAATAGATGCCGTTTTCGTTTGAGGGGGCGTCCTGGGCCAGCGTCAATAGATTGCTGAATGAGAATTTCGGCTGTGACCAGGGCCCCTGAAAGGGCTCGACATCGTCCCCATACCAGCCTTCATAACCGATTTTAAGAGTGTGAGCTCCTTTGACATGCGTGAGCACATCGCGCCAGTGATAGTTGTGCTGAATGAAATCTCCCTGCGCAAAGCCCACGCCGTAAGCCTGACCCGAATCGACGTTGATGCCGTTTACCGAGATGGAGGGAACGGTGTAATCCTTCGCTCCACTGCCCAACACGCCCTCTACCCTGCTCTGACCGGCAGTAAAATCATTGAGCGTAGTCGGCGAAAAGGTGTGCGTCCAGCTCGCCTGCCCCGCCACTTGCCAAGTGTTATTTAGGGCGGAAAATTGCGGCATCGGCGACGGAGCGCCGGTCAGAAGAAGAGTGCGGAAAAGGCTGACGTATATGCGGTCGTTCTTGAAGCCTTGGTCGATGCGAGCGAAATACTGCGTGCCATTGCGTCTCGAGGTCGCTCCATATGAGCCGCTGTCGATCATGGGGGTTGAACAAGGAATATTCTCGACGACTGCCGTTCCGCAAATTGGATTCTTGTTCGCATCCAGACCAAAAACGTCGCTCGCGGTTGAGGAGACGGTGGCGCCGGACACACCGGCAGGCAGATATTTGGTGAGCACCCCGGTTCCCACCGTGCCGGGATTATGCGTCTGGGCAAACTGGATGAACTCGGGCGCTGGGAACGTCACTGATCCCCCGGCGCTTGACGAGGATCGCAGCGGTTCCACAGAAAAGTAGAAGAAACTATTGTGATGCGGAATGATCGGGCCGCCGATCGCAAAGTCCATGTTGTTTGAATGGAAGGGTTTGTAGGGTCCTTCTTTAGAACTCACAAAGTGCTGATTGGCGAACATTCCTTGGTAGTTGAAATAGTCCGACGCCGAACCGTGGAACTTGTCGGTGCCAGACTTGGTGGTAAACATCGTCTGCAGCCCGGCGGCGCGGCTGTATTCGCTACTGAATGTATTGACCTGGACGCTGGTTTCCTGAATAGCTTCCGGCTGCGGCGTCAGATTCAATACGCCTTGGCGGATTCCGCTGGTCACGTCCAGGCCATCTACAACGTACTGGTTGTTGTTCTGACCCTGCCCGTTGGCGCTGGCGTCAACCTGCTCCTCCGTAGAGAAGTTGTCCACACCCGATGCCGGGCTCCCGGAGGCACTCGTACCCAAGCCTGACACTCCGGGCGCCAGCGTCACCAGCGTGACGAGGTTGCGACCGACGATAGGCAACTGCGCCACCGCCTGATTCTCCAGCGTTAGTTCGGTGCGGCTATCCGCGGTGTCAACCACGGGACTCGTCGAGGTGACGTTGACCGCCTCGGTTACGGCGCCGACCTTCAGCGTGATGGGCACGTTGAGATTCTGCTCCGTGAGAAGCGTGACGTTGGCTTCAGACTTTGCAAAGCCAGCCGCTTCTACCGTGACTTTGTACCGGCCGGGGGCAAGACTCAAAAAGCTGTAGTTGCCCGAGGCATCGCTGGTCGTAGCGGAGGTGACTCCAGTGGCTACGTTGATCAACTGGATTGTGGCTTTCCCGACCCCCGCGCCGCTCGGGTCCTGAACCGAGCCCTGAATACTGGCGGTGAACTGGGCGAAGGCCGCACTGGCGATGAACAGGACAAACAGGGCAGGGGAGAGTAAGCGGCGAAACGGCATGCATCCTGGCATGGCTGTCTCCTAATCAAGGTGCTTGCGCTGGCAAATGAAGGCGCGAAAAATGTTATTGTCGAGAAAACGTTTACTCTGAACGGATAATGTATAAATAGTATCGCTGGCCACTGTCAAGAGCTTTTTTCGAAACCGCTTTTCCTCGGAAGGTGGAATGCCTGGAACCATCGGCGTTCTTCCCGCAAGGTAGTCTACGGGATAACAACGGGACGTCGCATGCCTGCGAACCTCAGCCCCGGCTCCAGCCTTTGTTGTTCACAATTCCGGCACCTTCCCGCAGGGTTACGAGTTGGTTTGCTGGAATCTTTTTGTGCTGTTCGTGCAGACCGTTGGGCCAGTACACTTCGACGTCGGCGACCGCGGACGCGCCCAGACCAAAATGCAGGCGCGGATCATTGCACGAATAGTAGCTGGACTGGCTGAGCACCGCCTGCGCCTGCACCTTGCTCCCATAGTGCACCAGGACGCGCGCTCCAATTGCGCCGCGATTTGATTTCACACCCTCGAGTTTCACCTTCAGCCAATTCTGCTGACTCTTCAAGTCGTTTCGCAATAGAGACGGCGGTTCGTTCATGTTGACGATCAGAACGTCCATGTCGCCGTCGTTGTCAAAATCTCCGAAGGCACAACCTCGACTGCTGTGAGGCGTGGTGATCCCTTCACCAGCCTGCGACTCCAGTTCTTCGAAGGTGCCGTTGCCCAGGTTGCGAAACAAAACGCGGGGCGTCTTGTAGGGATATTGTGGCAACTTGCGCTCGACTTCCGGGTAGACGCTGCCCGTTACAAAGAGCACGTCGGGGTAACCATCATTATCAAAGTCGACGAGTCCCGCGCCCCAACTGGTGAACCGCGTTTCGACACCGACCTTCGCCAATCGAGTGACTTCGTCGAAGTTTCCCTTACCGTCGTTGCGATAAAAGCCACTCGTGTCCCCGATGAAATGGGTCTTGAATAGGTCGAGGTGCCCATCAAGGTTATAGTCGCCAATCCCGACGCCCATTCCAGCCTGTTCCATGCCATCGTCGCTCAACGCAACGCCGCGCATGACGCCTTCTTCCCGAAACGTCCCATCATGATTGTTCATGAACAGCAGGCTGGGAGTGGAATCGCAGGCCACGAAGATGTCCGTCCATCCGTCTTCGTCGAAGTCGGCGGCGACCACCGTCATTCCGTAGCTCTCAGTAGCAGCCGCGATCCCCGCCTGTTTCGTGACGTCGGTGAACGTACCATCACCGTTATTGCGGTAAAGAGAATGCCGGCCGGTGGGAAGGCCGCGCGGTCCGCAATTGACGGGGATGCCCTTCCAGTTGCAGGTTGAGTTCTCGCCCGGAGCCGGGGCATGTTCGAAAGAGAATCGGATGTAGTTGGAGACAAAAAGATCGAGATGACCGTCGCGGTTGTAATCAAGAAAAGCACATCCGGCTCCCCAGCGTGGCGGGCCGGTTTCCCACAACCCGGCTTCCTTAGTCACATCCGTGAAAGTGCCATTACCGTTGTTGCGGTAAAGGCGATTCTGTCCGTAATAAGTGCAGAAGATGTCGTCAAAGCCATCGTTGTTGTAATCGGCAACGCACACGCCGTTGGCCCAGCCTACGGCTCGGAGCCCAGCCTTGTCGGTCACGTCTGTAAATGTTCCGTCGCGATTGTTCTTATAGAGCCGGTTGGTGGCTTCAGGCGGATCTCCCTCCAAGCGCGTGCCGGAGAGCAGGAAGATGTCCATCCAGCCGTCGTTGTCGTAATCGAGGAAAGCGCAACCGCACCCATTGGCTTCCATGATGTATTTCTTCGTGTCCACCCCCCCGTAAATGACCGGCGCACGCAAGCCTGCCGCATTGGCAACGTCCGTAAAGTGCGCATTGAACGGGCGGCCGGATGGGGCCGGTTTCGCTTGGGCCTTCACGTCGCGGGAGGCAACGCCTTGTTGGCCCAGCATCTGTTGGGCGGAAGCACAGAGCGACAACACAACAAACGAACGGCGGGTAATCGTCATAAACTGGGGCCCGGTGATGAGCGCTTCTATTATGGCGGCGACCGAGCATTCGAGTAAAGGTTTACCCGAATTCAGGGCAACAACACGCGCCCTCTGCCTTAGTCCTGGTGAGGCCCCGGTGCCACCACCAGCTTGTACCGATTGTCCTCCGCCTCCTTTTGGGCGGCGTCCTGCCGGGCTTTCGCCAGTTGCTGCAACAGGTCTGGGATTTCGCTTCGGTCATTCGTCTTACGGAGTGCGAGGACCAGGTGATACAAAGCCGTCTGATCGGTCGGATTGCCTTGCAAAACCAGCCTGCATTCCTTGATAGCGAGGGCAGTCTGTCCGGCCTGCAGGTATAGCTTCGCAAGAACGTTGTGCGCGGCGCTCAGAGAGGGTTGCAGGGTGACAGCCTTCCGGCCCGACTGCACCGCTTGTTGGAACTCAGTACTATCCGGCGCCGGAGCTTTCTGCGACAGAATTGCCGCCTGAAGGTACCAAAGAAAGGGATCGTTAGGTTTCTTGACCAGTTTCGATCGCACGGTTGCCAGGGCCTGATCGGGATCGCTCTGGTTCTTTTCTTCCGCGACCATCCCCTGTGCCGCCGCACTGAGCGACTGGCGTGGGTCCAATCGCTCGGCCTCTTCGAAGTCTGCTTCTCGCCTTCTCGTAATCGGCAAGCTGCACATACAAGACGCCACGCGCCAGATAGAGATCCGCAGCGTTGGGTTCCAAATTGAGGCCCGCGTCGATCATGTCAATCCCGGTCTTAAACGATTGATGGGTCATGGCGATGTTTGCAAAATCCACATAGAGAGCGGTGTTTCGCGGGTCTTTGACGATGGCCTCGCGGAGTATTTTGACCGCGTTGGGTGTCTCTTTATTGGCCTCGTAGGCTGCGGCCGCCAATTGCATCGTGCTCACGTCTGGACTGCTCTGTGCCAGCAAGGGCTGCAACGTCACCAGGGCATCTTGTGGTCGTTCAGCCGCGAGTTGAACCGCTGCCAGTCCCCGCCGGGCACGCGGATCGTCGGGGTGAGATGCCAATATCTGTTGAAAAATGGGGATCGCTTTTTCCGTTTGTTTCAGCTGCACCAGACAGGCGCCATATTCCTGCAGGGCTCCTGGCTGCGACTCGACCAGAGAGCCACCCTGTGCGAAGTGCTGCACCGACGTGCCACAGTCTCCTTTTTTGTAGGCAAGCACGGCCAACATGGCATGACTGGTCTGGTCGGTGGGACGTAATTGCAGTATGCGCTTCAACAACGGACCAGCCGCGGCGCTACCGGCGTCGTATTCCAGTTGGGCCGCACCTTCGAGGGCCGGGAGATAATCGGGCGCAATCTTCAGAGCACGTTGATACGAAGCCAGCGCCGCCTTTTGATTTCCTGTTCCTGAATACGCCAGCCCCTGGAAGAACAACAGTTGGGGGCTCTTCGGGGACTCTTGGAGCGCGGGCTGAAGCAGTTGCAGCGCCTTCTCAAATTCCTTGTTCCGCAACGCGGAGGTAATGGGCCCGACGCGGTCCGCGCCCGTCTGCCCAAACATCCCGGAAAGGAGCGTGACCATGAAAAGAGTCAGACTGAGGTTCTTCCAAGTGAAAACGGACATAGTCGGTTTTAGAGTGCCGCTCCCAATTCCGGTCTCTGGTCTTTATACTTCATGCGAGTCCGAACCGCGTAGTAATCTAACGCCACACCGGAATGCCAGTGCGAATTATGACCGTCCGAAACTCCCACTGTCTTAGGCCGCTGCGCATGCATCATTGTGCGTGTCTGATCATTATTGCCTTCCTTGCGGGCACCCGGTCGTGGTCGCAAGATCCAGAGAGCGTCAGTATTCAGGTACGTGCTGACCAGTCCGATGGGGCGATCGCCCCGATTTGGAGCTTCTTTGGATACGATGAACCGAACTACACTTACTCTCCGAATGGAAGAAAGCTCCTAGGCGAACTGTCAGCCCTCAGCCCGGCGCCGGTTTACGTGCGCGTGCACAACCTCCTGACCACCGGCGACGGATCCGCTTCTCTGAAGTGGGGCTCGACCAATGTGTATACGGAAGACGCTGCCGGAAAGCCCATCTACAGTTGGGTCATACTGGATCAGATTTTTGACACGTTTCATGACGCCGGCATCAAGCCGCTGGTCGAGATCGGCTTCATGCCGCAAGCACTCTCCACCCACCCCGAACCCTATCGCCACAATTTCCCACACGGTGAAATCTTTACCGGATGGGCGTACCCGCCCAAGGACTACCAGAAGTGGTCGGAGCTGGTTTTTCAGTTCGTCCGCCATTTGCGCGAGCGCTATGGTGACGCCGAGGCGCGAACCTGGCTTTGGGAAGTGTGGAACGAGCCCGACATCGGATACTGGAAAGGAACGGCAGAAGAATATTTCAAGTTGTACGATTTTTCTGCGGACGCGGTTTTGCGTGCCCTGCCGGGCGCACGTATTGGCGGTCCCGACAGCACCGGCCCCGCGAACCCTAAAGCCGCTGAATTCTTGCGCCAGTTTCTGGACCATTGTGCTCATCAGAAAAACTACGTGAGCGGGAAAACTGGCTCCCATCTGGACTTCATCGCTTTCCATCCCAAAGGCTCCCCGAAGTGGGAGGACGGTCACGTTCGCATGGGCCTCGCCCGTCAACTCGCTTCTATCCAGGACGGCTTTCGGATCGTGGAATCCTTTCCGGAATGGCACCACACACCGATCGTGCTTGGCGAGTCCGATCCGGAGGGCTGCGCCGCCTGTTCCGCGAAGGACAATCCCCAGAACTCATATCGCAATGGGCCGTTGTACGCCGCTTATACCGCCGAAGTGCTGGACAGGATTTACGCATTATCGGAGAGTGAACACGTTAATTTTCTTGGCGCGGTAACCTGGGCGTTTGAATTCGAGGATCAGCCGCCGTTTGAAGGCTTTCGCGAGTTGGCCACCGGCGGTTTCGACAAACCAGTGCTGAATGCCTTCCGTATGTTTGGCTTACTGGGACGCGAGCGCATAAAAGCAACAGGTACGAGAGCGATACCGACAGAAGAAGTTGTGCGCGACGGCGTTCGAGGGCCGGCTGACATCAACGTGATCGCCACTCGCAAGGATCACGAAGTGGAAGTCTTGATCTGGAATTATCACGACGATGACGTGGCAGCTCCACCGGCTTCCATCAATCTGACGGTCGAGGGCCTCGCGGCGACAGCAACCCGCGGCGTGCTCGAACACTTTCGCATCGATTCAGATCACAGCAACGCATTTACGGCATGGAAGGAAATGGGCTCGCCTCCAGTTCCTTCTCCGAGCCAGAGCGGACAATTGGAGAAGGAAGGTCAGTTGCAACTCCTTAGTTCTCCAAAGCGGATACCGATTGAAAAAGGCTCCGTCCATCTGAAATTTGCATTGCCGCGTCAAGGTCTCTCTCTCGTGCGCCTGGAGTGGTGAAATCCTGCATAATTTAGTTCTTTTGCACCGACTTCACGACTGCGGAAAAGTCCAGGTCGCCCAGCCCCTGGTCGACGGCGTGTTTGAAAACCTCTAGTGCGGAGGCAGCCGTTTGCAGCGGAAGCCCGCATTTCGCCGCTTCGTTGATGGCGTACCCGATGTCCTTGGTCATCAGCTTGAGTGGAAAATTCGGAGTAAAGTCGCCCGACTCCATACTTGTTAACATCCTCTTGATCAGGGGGCTTGCCAAGGCGCTGTTTGAGAGAACAGCGATGCATTTCTCGCGGTCAAGGCCACTCCCATTCACTAGAGCCATTGCTTCGGCAAACGAGGCTGCCTCGACACCGCAAACGAAGTTGTTGATCAATTTGATGAGCGCGCCACTTCCGTTCGGTCCGACATGCAGCACCTCCCTCCCAAGAACAGACAAGACGTCACGGGCTCGGGCGAATCCTGCCGCGGAGCCTCCTACCATGAAGAACAATTCACCGGATGCGGCATGAGGCTTGGTTCCGGTCACGGGAGCGTCAAGAAACTCGCACTCTTTCTCAACGGCTACAGCGGAGAGTTCTCTCACCCAGCCGACCGACAACGTGCTCGATTCCAACAACAAGGAACCCCGCGCAGCCCCAGCCAGTGCCCCTTCTTCCCCAAGCCACATGCTCCGGGACGCCGTGTCGTCTGCGACCATACTGATAACGATCTCAGCACGGGCCGCAGCCTCACGTGGTGAAGCCGCAACGAATGCGCCGCCCTCCGCGAATTTCGTGGCCTTCTCGCGATTTCGGTTGTAGACCGACAAGGGGAAGCCCGCGGAGAGCAAACGTACCGCCATACCTCCGCCCATAATGCCCAGGCCTAGAACTGCGACGTGTGGTTTTGACATGGATCGTTCACCCTAAAAAGTCGACTTCGATCGGCGTTGACGTGGATTTCGCCACATGAACCGGATTGCGCAACGGGCGTCCAAAGCCCTCGAATGAGACCTGCATCACATCCCCATCTTCAAGTCGGATACCCTCGCCAAAACTCAAGCAATCGGTCCCGAAGAAATGTACGTGGACGTCTCCGGGGCGGCGGTGAGCCTCAAACTTAAAGTGATGGTGTTCAAGGTTCCGCAAGCTGTGGCACATCTCCGCCTCGCCAGTTCGGAAACTGCCCGACCAGAGCACACTCCCGTTCCGATCAATCTTCACTTCTGCCGCCACCGAGGAAAACTCAGGGTCCACGACGAGTTCGGGACCGAGCGCGCACGTTCGCAGTTTCGAGCCCGCCAGGTTGAGATAGTTCTTCTTCTCGAAACCATGATCTGAGAACTCGTTGCCTGCGGCCATCCCGATGCGGTGCGGCGCTCCATTCGGCCCAATCACATAGATGCCGGCAATCTCTGCTTCTTCACCACCGTCTTCGGCATAACCAGGAATATCGAGCGGTTGCCCATGGGCCCGCAACGTCGTGCCTGTACCCTTGTAGAACCACTCCGGGGGAGTTCCAATCTGTCCCGGCGTGGGACGCCCTCCCTCCTTGCCCCAATGAAACATCTTCATGCTGTCCGTCATCTCGTTGCTCGCGACCGCGTGCATGGAATCGCGGTCCCGCGCACTGCCCAGATGAGTCAGGCCAGTTCCAGAGATCATGCAACGCGAGGGCTCGTCCGGATGGTCGACAGACGGCAACATCTGCCATTCCGACCGGCCACTGTACACCTGGTCATAATCCAGGCGCTCGATCGTGAGTCTCTTCTTCGTCAGATCGCTGAGCTTCGAGCCTGTCTTCATTGCCGACAGCGCAAGCTCGTAAACAGAAGTGCAGCCGTCGAGCACACGCAGGTGTGGTTCTTCGACCAGCGCCACGCGTCGCACCGGGCCTTTCTTGATTTGAACAAGCCGCGTCATTCGATAACCTCGAAATCCTGCAGCCTCGCTTCGTCGATGGTCAGACCGAGACCCGGCACATTGTCATCCAGATCGATGCAGCCGTCCGTTGCCTTCGGCTCGCCTTCAAAGAGATACCAGAAAAGCTCATTCCCCACCTCCACATCGACCATTGGGAAGTGCTCCGCCATCGGAGAATTGAAGCTGGCCATGACCACGTGATAGTTGTGCATCTGCCCGGCATGAGGAATCACGGGAACGGAATACGCCTCGGCCAGCGCGGCAATCTTGCGCGCCTGCGTGATGCCGCCCACGCGGTTCGTGTCGAACTGGATATAGTCAACCGCGCGAGCCTCGAGCAAATCGCGAAAGCCATAGAGAGTAAATTCATGTTCTCCGCCTGCAATCGGGATCCTCCCGTAGGACTTCAACTCCGCGTAGCCCTGGATGTCATCAGGAATCACCGGCTCTTCAAGCCATCGGAGGTGAAATGGCTCCAGGAGGGGAAGCATTCTCTTGGCGTAGTCGAGCGTCCAGCCCATGTAGGCATCAGCCATCACATCGATGTCGCTCCCCACGGTCTCGCGCACGGTCCGAACCAGTTCGAGATTGCGCTGCATGCCCGCGGCGCCGTCGCCCGGACCCCATCCAAAGCGTAGCTTCATCGCCTTGTAGCCTTCTTGTTTGTAGCGCCGCGCCTCAGCCGCGAGCTCGCTCAACTCGGTCGCATACAAACGGCTGGCATAAACCGGAACGCGGGGCTTCGTTCTGCCCCCGAGCAGCCGATACACAGGTTGCTTGGCCGATTTGCCCAGCAGGTCCCAAAGGGCAATGTCGACGGCACTGATGGCCGCCATCCCGATTCCTTTGCGGCCAAACGCCATGGTCTTGCGATACATGTGTTGCCACAGGAACTCGATATCCCACGGATTCTGGTTGATCAACAACGGCTTCAGATAGAGGTCAATCGTCTGTTTCGTGACCTGCGGGGCGAGCGCCGCATTTCCGATCCCTGCCAAACCTTCGTCCGTGAAAATCTCGACGACGAGCCATTCGTGGAAGGTGAATGTACCCATGGATGCTTGTGGCAACTGCAGCAGATCCATCGGATTCGTGCAGAAATGCGGCGGCAAGGGCGTAGTCCGGCCACGCCACCGGAACACGCGCGTGCGAACTTCGTTGATCTTCATCGCGCTCCTTGATACGTCAGTCTCCGCTCAATGTCTGCGGGCTCGAACATCGGAATCGCGACCAGAATCACCACGAAAGCAACAATGTGAAACATTCCGGCCAGCGTAAAAACCACACCGTAGCCAATGCCGTGGTCCAGCAAATAGCCGACGAGTTGCCCAAACGCGATTCCGCCCATTGCTCCACCAAAGCCAACCAACCCCGCCACCGAGCCCACTACGCGGCGCGGCAGGAGATCGGTGGGTAACACCATCACCAGGGTCGACCAGGATTGCTGCCCGAAATATGCCACGCTAAAAATCACAATTGCCCACGAAACGGCGACATGGGGAACAAAAATGATAAGGGGCATGACCGCCGCGCTCAGCCCTAGCGCCACCTTTCTCGCCACGCCCACTGAGAACTCACGTTGCACCAGATAACTCGACAACCATCCGCCAACCAGGCACCCGACTCCCGCCGCTGCATAAGGGATCCAGGCAAAGGTGCCAACCGACTTGATGTTGAATCCGCGTGCGTCGTATAGATATTTCGGCAACCAGAAAAGATAGAAATACCAGGCTGCGTCGCTAAGGAATTTCGCGGCCACCAGTCCCCAGACCTCACGGATGCCCAGCAGATCAATCCAGCGTACGTTCACTTCCGGTTCGGCAACGCCAGAGGGCTTCCCCTCCTGATGTTGCTCCGGAGTAAAGTACGACAGTCGCCACCATGCCGTCCAAACAAGTCCAAGTCCTCCAGAGATAACAAAGATCCACCGCCAGCTCACGAAACCCAGGATGATGGCGATCAATGGAGGCGCTATCACACCCCCAACGGCGGTTCCCGCATTGATGATGCCCATCGCAGTCGCGCGCTCGTGCGTTGGAAACCATTCCGCCACCGCCCTTGTCGCCGCCGGAAAGCCACCACCTTCTCCCATGCCGAGCAAGAACCTGCTCACGGCAAGCATTACGAAGCTCAATGCCAGTGCATGACTCGCGCAGGCCAGCGACCAGAAAATCATGATTACAGTGAACCCGACACGCGTTCCTAGGACGTCACTGAGCCTCCCTCCGCCGGCATACATGAACGCGTAGGAGAACAGAAATGCAGATTGCAGCGTCGAGAACTGCTCGTTCGAGAGTGGGATATCCCGCCCGATCGCACTTATGGCAACCGGAAGCGTTTGGCGATCAAGGTAGCTGATCGCAATCGCCATACTTACCAGAACGGCAATTCTCCAGCGCATCCAGAGTCCGATCCTCGATTCAGTTGGTCTTTAACGGGTGTCCGCGTTACCTCTGGCTACCATCCCTTGGTTCAAGACTTGAACAGCGGAACCCACACCTGCATCGAGGTCGCCAGCCGGTTCGCCCACGCATAGTAAGGAATGAACGTGAGTGGGACTTTCCTGGTCCTCACCATTCCTCCCGTATACCGTGGATAGAGCATGCTCGCCGACCCACTTCTGTCGTAGGACAGGCCACTGTGGTGAAGCAAGAGGACACCACCCAGCAGGTCACTCTTCATCTCGCCCTGGAACTCGGAGTCAGGGCGCCTTCCCAACTCAAGCGCCACATCGCTCACCGTCACTCCGCTTGACTGGTCGAGTTCCTCGAGACAGTAGATAAGCGGCCCGCGCTGCACCGCGACTCGGCCCGTGTCATCGGCCACCCGCGGGTTCGCTTCGAGGACCTGCGGAACCATTTCCATCTTCAGACTGATGCGATCTCCGCCCGACCAGCGGCGCCGTATGGGCAAATACTCGCCCGGTTTTGCGCCCGCCAGGGCTTTGCCGTTTACCGACACCTGCGCACTATCGACCCAGCCAGGAACTCGCAGATGGACCACAAACTCCGCAGACTGTGCGGGCGTTACGTTGATCTCTACATTGCCATCCCAGGGATAATTTGTTTTCTGGGTGACCTTCAGCCCCGTGCCATTCTCCAAGTGCCAATCCAGTTCGGAATTGTCATAGAGGTGCACATAGACTCCCTCGTTGCTAGTGCTGTAGAAATATCCCGGCAACGATCCAAAGGTACGCTCGAGATTCGGGGGACAGCAGGTGACGTCGTACCACGGATTACGGATCTTATCGCCCGTTGTAGAATCGAATGCCAGCGGGTTGCGGTAGCAGTACATCGTTCCATCGAGCGACATTCCGGAATTGATGCCGTTGTACAGTGCGCGCTCGATCACATCCGTGAACTTCGCGTCTCCGGTTGCAGCCAGCATGCGCCAGTTCCACATCATGTTGCCGATGGCGGCGCAGCTCTCACCATACGCGCGGAAGTTCGGAAGTTCGTAGGCATCGCCAAAAGCTTCTCCATCCGACCGCGAGCCCACTCCTCCGGTCACGTACATCTTGGTGGTGGTCATATCGTTCCAGAGCGTGTTCAGAGTCTTCCAGTAGGAATCGTCTCCCGTCTCCATGTAGTAATCTGTGGCTCCGCAGCACGCATACATGGCTCGAACCGCATGGCCTTCGAGTTTTTTCCGCTCCGTGAAGGGAGTGCCGCTGAACATGTAGATCGTTCGCCGCTCTGGCAGGTCCATTCGCTTGTCTCCCTGCAGGATGTAGCCGGCGAGATCGAGCTGCCGCTTATCCCCGGTGATCCGGTAAAGCTCAATCAGCCCCATTTCAATTTCAGGATGGCCGGACACGATCGGATTCTTCGGAGCCGGACCATAGTTGGGAATGAGGAAGTCGTCGACAAAGCGGATGCCGGCATCCAGCAACTTGCGGTCGCCGGTGGCACGGTAGTAGGCAATCGCGCCCTGCAGCATATGCCCAATGTTGTAAAGCTCGTGGCCGGTCGTCTGCGTTTGCGTCAGCATCCGCAGCGACTTGCGATCATCCACATAGTAGGTGTTCAGGTAGCCGCTGGGTTCCTGCACGGCGACGACCTCGTCGATCGCCTTCTCGGCGCTAGCCCGAAGCTCCGGACGATCGCCTGACTGCAGCACAAAGCCAACGGCTTCCGTCCACTTGTAGACGTCGGAATCGGAAAACACCGGACCGTGCTGTGCGGCGTCGCTCTTGCCCACGAGCCGACGGAAATTGTTCATACGGCCATTCGCCTCGAGCAGATCGTGCATTGTGGGGATACTCTTGGTGACGTTGATCTCGCGGCGACTCGCCCAGAAGCCGCTCTGGATCGTCACGGCACGCACTGGAATGTTTCGCAGTTTGGCGTGAGGCGATTTGGCCAGGTTCTCCACGCCTTGGTCTTTCCAGCCCGGGTGGTCAGTTAAAGCGACTGCGGCCTGCGGGGAAGCCGTTGCCGGCGGTACCTCTTTTCCAATCGCAGCAAATGCATCCCGTAGGGGAAGGGAAGAAATAGCGGCTGCGGCGCCCGCCGAAGTCACAAACTGCCGGCGTGAGATTTCTTGCGTCTGGGTCATGAACTTCACCTCGCACTCTGGGGGTCAGGGCTTGCCCACGAGATTATAGCGCGGTCTGTAGTAATCGTTTACTCCGAGCCTCACCGGCGCTGAAGAAGTGTGAGTTGCGATGCGCATACAAGCCGCGAAGCGGCGCAAGCCGTGGGAGAAAAACGGTGAATGAGCAAGCATCGAAAGGGCGAAAGAAAATACAACAAGGGTTCCCGTCCCGACCAGATGGCTTCCTTCTTCAATCACAGTTCGAGGAGATTATCCTGCCTTTCGTTTATTGTGAGATTACGTTTACCCGAATGTTTACGGTATGATCGAAAACGTTTCTCGCAGCGTTATCGGCGCAGCTACTGATGACTAGGATTACAGATGAACAAACTACGCAGCCAATCGTGGTTCGGGCGACAAGATAAATTGGGTTTTCTGTACCGCAGCTGGATGAAGAACCAGGGCTGGCCTCACGACTTGTTCGATGGCCGCCCCGTGATCGGGATTTGCAACACCTGGTCCGAACTCACACCCTGCAATTCCCACTTTCGCGAGCTTGCCGAGTTTGTGAAACGCGGAGTCTGGGAAGCAGGCGGCTTTCCCCTCGAGTTCCCGGTCATGTCACTGGGCGAAACTCAACTCCGCCCCACGGCCATGTTCTTCCGCAACCTGGCCAGCATGGATGTGGAAGAGTCCATTCGCGGTAATCCCATGGACGGTGTTGTCCTCCTCATGGGCTGTGACAAAACAACTCCTTCGTTGTTGATGGGTGCCGCTTCTTGCGACCTTCCAGCTATTGGTTTGTCCGGCGGCCCTATGCTCTCCGGAAAGTTTCATGGTCACGACCTGGGATCGGGGACTGGCATCTGGCAGATGCACGATCAGGTTCGCGCCGGCGCCATGAAACTGGAAGAGTTCTTCGAAGCAGAGAGTTGCATGCATCGATCCAAGGGCCATTGCATGACCATGGGCACGGCCTCCACGATGGCGAGCATGGTGGAAGCGCTCGGCATGAGCCTTCCTGGCAACGCGGCGATCCCGGCCGTTGATGCGAGGCGCAACACGCTCGCTCAGATGACCGGTCGACGCATTGTCGAAATGGTCCGCGAAGATCTGCGCATGTCGCGGATACTGGTTCGCGAGGCGTTCGAAAACGCGATTCGCGCCAACGCCGCCATCGGTGGATCCACCAACGCCGTGATTCACTTGATCGCGATTGCCGGCCGCATTGGTGTGCCCCTCGTTCTCGATGATTTCGACCGGCTGGGATCAACCCTGCCTTGTCTCGTGAACATCCAGCCCTCTGGGAAATATCTCATGGAGGATTTCTTTTATGCCGGCGGCCTGCCTCGCGTTCTTCGAGAGCTCAGTGAAGCCGGTGCGCTCCATCGCGACGCCTTGACGGTCAATGGAAAGTCGATCGGTGTGAACGTTGCTGAGGCGCCCTGCTGGAATCCCGACGTGATTCACTCGTATGCAACTCCGTTCAAATCGCACGCCGGAATCGCCGTCCTTCGCGGAAACCTTGCGCCCGATGGCGCTGTCATCAAGCCCTCCGCAGCCAGTCCTCAACTTCTGCAGCATCAGGGGAGGGCAGTGGTCTTCGAATCGATTGAGGAATTTAACTCCCGTATCAATGACGAGAACTTAGACATCGATGAGAGCTGCGTGATGGTTCTCAAGAACTGCGGCCCTCGTGGTTATCCTGGCATGGCCGAGGTGGGCAATATGCCTCTGCCTCCGAAGCTGCTGCGCAAGGGTGTGACCGACATGGTCCGAATCTCCGACGCACGCATGAGTGGCACCGCCTACGGTACGGTCGTGCTACACGCCTCGCCAGAAGCCGCGGCCGGCGGCACGCTGGCGCTCGCGCACTCCGGTGACATGGTTACTCTGGATGTGGCACGGCGCCTGGTTCAACTCGAGGTCGACGATGCGACGTTGGCCGCTCGACGAGCGCAATGGGTACCCCCCACTCTCCCCCAACGCGGCTGGGAGAGACTCTATGTCGAGCACGTGATGCAAGCCCATTTGGGAGCTGACCTGGATTTTCTTGTGGGCCAAAGTGGCGCCCGCGTTGCTCGTGACTCCCATTAACCAACGGAACTGAAGGCAGTGCATGAAAGAACAATGGAGTCGACGCCATCTTCTCAAACAACTCGCCGCGGTGTCGGCCACTCTGATTTTGCCAACCGAAAGGTCGGACGCGGAGTCGGTCGCTCAGGGCGCTGATCAGAACTACGAAGTCCAAATCTCCTGGGTGAGTGCACAAACAGCACGATTGACAGTGCTTCCCATCAAAAGCGGGAAGGCAGGAACGGTTGCCCTCGATGGCTCACTCGTGCGCGAATCCTGGGGTGCTCCAATCGCGAAACTACGTGGTGACGCACCGGCACAAACGATTCAGGTGGGCAACCTGAAGATTCGCGCGTCTTCTAATCCTCTCGTTTTTGCTATTTCGATCGCCGGCGGACTCGAGATCCAAACATTTTCCGTCGACCGCGCAACCGGGATCGTCTCTTTCAAGACCGGAGAATCCCCACTGCTGGGACTTGGGGAAGGCGGCCCGCAATTCGACCGGCGGGGTTCAATCGACAGCATGGTGAGCGGCCAGGGTGGCTATAAGCTCGAAACCCACGGTGGCCGCGTTCCCATCCCCTGGCTCATCAGCACTGCGGGATGGGCTGTCTTCTTTCATCAACCATTCGGAACCTTCGACTTCACTGGAACTCAAACCAAGTTTGCACCGACAGGCCAAGACGCCGCATTCCCCCTGGACATCTTCTTCGTCGCTTCGCCTGACCCGGCGGTAATCCTGGCCGAATATGCCCTTCTCACAGGGCACGCCGAATTGCCTCCACTCTGGAGTCTGGGATATCAGCAGTCGCACCGCACGCTTGCCAGCCGCGAAGAGGTACTCGCAGAGGCCAAAACATTTCGTGAGAAAAAGCTTCCTTGCGATGCCCTGATTTACCTGGGCACCGGCTTCTGCCCTTCGGGCTGGAATACAGAAAACGGCTCGTTCTCATGGAATCATCGAGTCTTTCCCGACCCGCAGCAGATGATCGCCGAACTGCACAAAGACAATTTCCGCGTGGTGCTCCACGACGTAATCCTTACCGACAAACTCCGTGGATCCGTTCACGATTCCTGCAAATTGTCCGAGTTCGACGAACAGGAAGCCAGCTGTTACTGGGACGCCCACCGCAAAGACTTCGCCATGGGCATCGACGGCTGGTGGCCCGACGAGGGCGACCCGTTAGACATTTCCTCCCGTCTCACGCGCAACCGTATGCACTGGGAAGGGCCGCAGATCGATCGGCCCGATGAGCGTCCTTATGCGCTTCATCGCAACGGCTACGCCGGCATGCAACGATACGCCTCGTTCCTATGGTCCGGCGACGTGTACTCCACGTGGGAGACGCTGAAGACGCAGGTTCCCATCGCCATCAACACTTCACTCACCGGAATTCCCTACTGGGGAACCGATATCGGAGGCTTCGTTCCTACGAAAGAGTTCACCGCCGAGCTCTACCTGCGATGGTTTCAGTTCGGAGCATTCTGCCCTCTGTTCCGCTCGCATGGCCGTACCTGGAAGTTGCGCCTGCCTTGGGGGTGGAATACCGGCGACCCCGGTCCGATCGAAATTCGAAATTACAACGGGGCAGCGATTCCGGATCCAAGCCAACTGCACAACGCGCAGGTCGAGCCCATCTGCCGCAAATATCTGGAACTCCGCTATCGGTTGCTCCCGTATTTGTACAGCATCGTGCGTGAGTGCACTGTAACTGGCCTACCTGTCATGCGCGCCTTGTGGCTCCATTACCCCAGCGATCCGAATGCGGTTGCGTGCCCAGATCAGTACCTGTGGGGTCGGAATATTCTGGTGGCGCCCGTCGTGGAGAAAGGAGCAACGTCTCGCAAAGTCTACCTGCCAAAAGGTACTTGGTATGACTTCTGGACGCGAGAGAAGGTCGAGGGCGGCCGCGAATTCACGCGCCCGGTCGATCTGGAGACCATGCCGCTCTACGTACGGGCTGGAACCATCCTTCCTCTCGGTCCCGTGAAGCAGCATACCGGCGAAACAGCGGATCAACCGCTTTCCATTTCCATTTATCACGGCGCCGACGCTTCGTTTCTGCTCTATGAGGATGACGGCCGCTCCTTCGGCTACCGCCGCGGCGAATGGATGGGAGGGGAGTTGCACTGGGTGGATTCGAGACGCGTACTCACTTTGCGTTTGGCGCCAGGGTCCCGTATGCTCCCACCGTCCCCCAGGCGCATCGAAGTCAAACTCGATTCGGCTCTGCAGACCCTTGATTTTGATGGCAGGCCGCTTGAGCTGTCTTTCTAGTCCGTCGGGTTTTCTGAACTCCCAAGTTCAACGGTTTAATGCTGCTTAGAACCCTTCCGCGAGCCTTTACCGTGCGCCCTTGCTAGGGGGAGGATTCATCGCCATGCGGCAAGATGTGTTCCTTGCCGTGGGCGGGCTCGATTCGGGTATGGTGCAGAGGGGCAGAGAAGATTCCGAGGTCTGCGTAAGACTCTGGACACTTGGGCACGAATGTATCGTCGTTCCCGACCTTGAAGTGGCTCATCATTTTCGTAAGGAGCGTCGATATAGGGTCGATTGGGAGCCCGTACTTTACAACCGGCTCCGCCTCGCCACGGTCCACCGGGCAGGGACGCGGAGGGAGCGAGTCGCAGAAGGACTAAAGCAGCATGCCGCGCTGCCCGCCGCCCCCACTCCAGTTCGGCAGCGACAACACCGAGAATTCCTCTTCGAACCATTGTTGGACTCGGACAAAGGTGCACAGCTGCTTCGTATACATCCGAAGACACTGCAGCGATTGGCCGGAAATCGTCAGATCCACATTGCTGAGTCAGAACAGCGAGGATGTGAAGCTGGTGCAGGAACTTCTACGCCATGCGAATAATCGGGTCACGCTCGATCGTATGCGCAAGCAGGTACGCGCGAGAAGCGGGAAGCTCCGAGCAAACTTGCGTGACTGTTACTCAACAAGGGAGAGGAACTGGCCTAACTGGACAATGTCGGAAGTTGCCGATTCCCTGCAAACTGCTGAAAGGAATGGCGGGGACGACGGGACTCGAACCCGCGGCCTCTGCCGTGACAGGGCAGCGTTCTAACCAACTGAACTACGTCCCCACTCGCCAAACTAACAAGATGCGCAATCGACATTGTTTATGCGGCTTTGCACAATCTGCATAGAGTGCCCGGCAATGCATATTCCGATTCACAAGAGCGCTGTTCCTGTCCGAACCGCCCCCGAACCGCCTACAAATTTTTAAGCCTGCACTCATGCCAAATTCATGTTAACACAGCACCTGGTATGGGCGGCCACAAGTCCCATCCACGATGACGCGATGACCACTGAATTTGGTGTCGATATAAGCCGTGGCAATAACCCTCTCATGAAAACTCATTTTACGAAAAAACTCACACCGGAGCGTGAGTCAAAAGCGGCAGACCAATGGGAGGTTCTCATGCCGCATTTCGATCAAATCCAAGTCCCATCCCCAACACGCGTCACTCCATGGTCTGGACGATCAACCAAACTCTTCATTCTGGTCGTTATAATGTGCGTGCCCCTCCGTAGGGATTTTCGAGGTGGATATCGCTTTTGTGAACTTCTCGCCAGTCTTGTCAAGCACGAACGGGAAGTGCCACAGATGGTCAGATCTGTTGTGGCGCAGGAAGTTGAGCAGCGGACATGTTGAACCCATGGTGAATTGTCTCTAAGCAAGGAGGACCGATGAGCGGTTTGCGATTTTTCTAGTTTGTGATTTCGACGGTCGCGGTGCTCCCCGAACCGCAGGGTCCGTACTCACACGGCGACACTGCGACTACCTGCCCTGATTGGGCGGAGTTTAAGGCAAGCAGGGAGAAGATGCGCCCTGCTATGCCATCGGTCCAGTCGTCCGGCGACAACGACGTAGATTTCACCGTTGATATCAATCAGTTACATCTCGGTGTTGCCCTATTACGGCTGCAACCTTTCTCGCGACGTGCCTGCAGCACCTCAACTGCGCCGGATGTCGCCAGTTTCGGCTCCTCGATTTTGAAATGAGATGTTGACTCATTTCGACCTTAGTGCTAAATATTTAGCATCTATGGCTAAAAACTTAGCATCTGCAGAATTAAGCCGAAGAGAACGACAGGTTCTGGACGCCCTCTACCGGGCTGGACGTGCGACGTGTGCCGAGGTGCAGAAGATGATGACAGACCCGCCCAGCTATTCAGCGGTTCGAACGTTTCTGCGCATATTGGAGGAGAAAGAGCTAGTCCGTCACGAGGAAGATGGGGCACGATACGTTTACATCCCAACGGTTGAGAAAGCGCGCGCGAGCCGGTCGGCTTTGCGCCATGTCCTGAATACATTTTTTGGAGGTTCGGTTACCCAGGCGATCTCGGCTCTGTTGGACGAAGACTCGAAGCATTTATCGGAAAAGGACTGGCAACGACTCAGCGTGATGATTGAAAACGCACGCAGGGAGGGCAGGTGATGTCCGGATCGAGTGTCGTTCCACTTCTGATTGCGTGTGGTTTCCGGGCCAGCTTTCCAGTGGGCATCGCATGGGTTGTCACGCGGCAACTCTCCCGCTCATCTGCGGCAACGCGTCATTTCACGTGGGCTTGTGCGATCAGCATTGCGGCCCTTTTGCCGATCATGACGGTTGCGATGCCCCACTGGAGTGTCGGCACGCCCGCGCCGCTTGCACGGCTAGCTTCCCCCATGCGAATAGAAGCTGTTCCAGGTACTCCATCGAGTGTAGACACCACAGAGCGGATTGGGCCTGATTCAACGTTGAGGCTCGACGATCGCCGACCGGGTGGATTCACTCATTGGGAGATTGCGACCTGGATCTGGATCACGGGAGCAGCCGGGGTTTCTTGCTATGTGCTGATGGGTCATTTGGCAGCCTGGCGGCTTTACCGGAAAACACAAACGATGCAGACGCCGTGGATTGACGAGGCTGAACAGTTGGCGCGGGAGCTACGAATCAATAAGGCTCTGTACTTCGCTGAATCCGCACAGGTTTCAGTGCCCCTCGTACTCTACGTGTGGCGTCCGATTATCGTGATGCCTGAGGCTGCAGCCGGATGGGCCTCGGCCCGCCTTCGGGCGGTTCTGTTGCATGAGCTCGCCCATATAAAGCGCAACGATGCGCTCATACAAACGGTTGCGCAGATGGCTTGTGCCGCCTACTGGTTCAATCCGCTGGTGTGGTTTGCCGCGAGTCAGCTGCGTCTTGAATGTGAGCGAGCGTGTGATGACTCTGTGCTTATGGGCGGCACCAGCGGAGCCGATTATGCGACACATCTTTATGAGATTGCACGCGCGGGTTCAGCCCCGGCGTCTGCGCCGCTCGCAATCGGACTCGCCCTTCATCGCTCGCAACTAGAACCAAGGCTCGTTGCCATCCTGAATCCGAGAACGCCGCGACACTCGGCAACGGCTCTTGGCCGGGTCCTGGTTGCGCTGCCCGTGCTGTTTGTGGCGCTTGCTGCCGGTGCATTACAAGTTACGGCCCGAGCGATCGGGGTTCCAGTCGCGGCGATCAGGATTCAAGCTGCTGTAGTACGAGTTAGTCCCCGCGCGGAACTGCTCTCCGCACATGAACCGCAAGCCAAAACGCGGCCTGTGCCAACTGAGGCAACCAGTATAGGGAGTTCCGCCTCAGGAGAGTTTCATTGGTCGGCGGTCATGCGTGAACACCAGACGGTCGACGTACACATTGCGCGCGGATCGATACGTGTTCTACCAAGTGAGGATGCTGCGGTGCATGTGGATGCGCAGACGGACGATCCGCACAAGGGCAGAATTCAGGCGGTTGCCTCTCCGAGTGGAATGAAGTTTTGTACTGTTGTTACGACGGTTCACGGGGCACGAAATGATTGCGCGGGGAGTGAGGAGAGGTCGCACGATCAGGACGACCTGCCGAGGACAGACGTCGTTCTTCACGTACCTGCCGGTGTGCATGTTGCAGGGAGCACCTTGAGTGGAGACATCACAGCGGAGCATCCGGGTTCTGACATCGACATGGCGACCCACGACGGGGATGTCACATTGCAATTGGCCGCTGAGGAAGGCGCGAATTTCAGCGGGAACCTCATTGACGGATCCATAGAGTCCGATTTTCCTGTAGAGGACAACACACCGCCATTGCTACCTGGCGTTAAACCAGCCTCGAATGCGCCCAGAATCGTGCACGCGACGTTGGGGGCGGGCGGTCCACGCCTCACCGCAGTCGTAGTGAACGGCAACATTCGACTTCTTCGCCGGTAAACGGAATCGCGAGTCGAGCGCACGACCTCACAACAACGACAGTTTCAACCAGAAGGAGAAAACCCTATGCATCGTAATCGCAAGCATACATCTATAAGTGCTAATAATTTAGCATATGTGCTGATGGTGCTTCTTGCCGTAACCGGGCTTGCCAATCCGCACAGCAGCCCTGAAGCTTCCCAGGAGGCGAGGATCGAACGCGTCCTCAGCGGATTGCGGCCGCCGATTGCGATTAAGGGCCAGCCTCCGGTGAGATGGACGCTCGCCGAACGGATGGCTGACAGCCATGTTCCAGGACTCAGCATTGCCGTGATTGATGATGGCAAGATTGCCTGGGCTCGGGGATTTGGAGTGAGAGAAGCCGGCACTCATGAACCGGTGACTACTTCGACGCTGTTTGAGGCACAGTCCATCAGCAAGGCAGTTGCAGCGACGGCCGCTTTGGTTCTCGTAAACTCCGGGCGGCTCTCGCTGGATGAAAGTCCAAATGCCTACCTGAAGTCCTGGAAGCTTCCGTACAACGAATACCAGGCACGAGAAAAAGTAACGCTGCGGAGGATTCTCAGCCACAGCTCGGGGCTGACTGTTGGTGGTTTTACAGGGTATCGAACCGGCGAGGCGATTCCTACTCTCCTGCAGATCCTGAACGGTGAGAAGCCGGCCAACAATCCGCCGATTCGCGTGGATTTCGTTCCGGGTTCGATGTCCCGCTATTCGGGCGGTGGTGCCGAAGTGATGCAGCAGCTTTTGATGGATGTCACCGGACAACCGTTCCCCGAATTGATGAAACGGCTGGTGCTATGGCCGGCCGGAATGACGTTGAGCACCTACGAGCAGCCTCTTCCGGAAGCGCGGTGGCCCGAAGCTGCCATCGGCCACGATGGAACGGGAGCCGTCATCAAGGGCAAATGGCCGATTCATCCCGAGATGGCGGCTGGCGGCCTGTGGACGACGCCAGCGGACCTTGCAAAGTGGGCGATGGAAATCACCAACGCATGGAGGGGAGGCGGAAGCAAACTCTTCGCCGAGTCGATTGCGACCGAGATGCTTACAGTTCAAAAGGCCCCCTACGGTCTGGGTGTGGAGCTTGCGGGAACTGGTCCGAGCCTCGAGTTTTCTCATGGAGGATCGAACTCCGGCTTCCGCGCATTCGTCGTGATGTTTCCGGCAGTCGGGAAGGGTGCCGTGATCATGGCCAACGGAGATCGGGCCGACTTCATAATCGGTAATCTGATTACCAGCATTGCGAGTGAATATCACTGGCCCGCGCGAATGCAAACGGAGCGAGAAGTGGTTTCCCTTAGCAACGCGCAGCTGGATGCTTTGGTCGGGGTTTATTCTCTGCCGCCGGGACCATCCGGTGCCCCGGTCACGTACGAGGTGACACGGGAAGGGAATAGATTGTTTACAGAGCTCAAAGGATTAGGCTCCTATCCTAAAGGCGAAATCTTTCCCGCAAGTGTGACCTCCTTCTTCAACCTTGTCGGCTTGGATGTTAATTTCACTCTCGACAGTTCGGGACGGGCGACCAGCCTCAAAATGGGAGAGATCATGGGTATCCGTAAACCGTAATACGATGGTTTACGTCGGGAGTCGTCG
The DNA here is from genome assembly GCA_963819035.1 of uncultured Acidobacteriaceae bacterium. Taxonomy (GTDB): domain Bacteria; phylum Acidobacteriota; class Terriglobia; order Terriglobales; family Acidobacteriaceae; genus Sulfotelmatobacter. Next base: position 161,395 of record CAWFUU010000036.1, read on the forward strand.
AGACACGAACTGACAAAGACCGATTTGCAAAGGTATGAGATCCAGCGCCGACGGAGCAATCATCATCCGCAATCCTCGGTACCATCTCTTCTGGTGGGCTGAATCGAGCGTGTGGGTTACGCGCCTCCGATCGAGGCGGTGCGGTAAAACGGCTATCAAAACAGTTTTAGAGGCGAGGGTGCGTGTTCGGAGGACCTGCGGCGCTGCCGGATTGCGATGGAAGTGCGTCGTTTCGCGCTTGGGCCAACATGTTTTGGCCAAACGCGCCACTAAAGAGAAGGGAAGAAGTGTCGATATTAGCAGGAGAGGGCTCATCTTATGAGGACTGAAACTACGCCCAGTGAGGCACCGCTGGGCGTTCTTGACCGTTGGCGGCATGTTCGCTATCGATTCAGCGCTCCGATCACAGTGCACCTTAACGGTGGTTCAGCAATACCGGGAATAAGTCTCGAGATCAGCGAAAGTGGCATGTCCGCTTTAGTCGGAGCTACTTTAGTCGTGGGTGACACCGTCGAGTTGGAACCGGTTGCCGGCAGCCAGGTCTCGGCGTTAGTCCGGCGACACAGCGGCAAGATCCATGGTTTTGAATTTCTTAATCTAACTCCCGCGCAGATCCATCAAATCGCTGAGGTTTGCAAATCACGGCCAAAGTATCAATGTAAGACCTTGGACATCTAGAGCATGCGAAGGTGGAAGTCCATACGCGAAATGCAACTCATGATTCTCTTTCCGCACGCGCTCTTAAAGTCCGCCCCTTTTTCCCCGATATATCTTACGTGGACGCGGAAGAGAAATGACACTGTGTCCGAAACCAACGAGCAATCCTCATGAATAGCACACGGATTTTGATTGTGGACGATTCGTCAGTGATGCGCAAGATCCTGGAACGTTCGTTGCGCCAGGCAGGCGTTGAACTCTCCTCAGTACACCAGGCCGGCAACGGAGCTGAGGCTCTGGCTGTGCTGGCGGAAAATCAGGTGGACCTGATCCTGTGTGACATCAACATGCCGGTGATGGATGGGCTGGAGTTTGTAAAGCAGCTTCCCGGAGTCGAGAACGCCAAGGGAGCCCCGGTCATCATGATCACGACCGAAGGAAGCGAGTCCCACGTGGTGCAGGCCTTATCCGCTGGGGCGAAAGGTTACATCCGGAAGCCGTTCACCCCTGAGCAGGTCAGAGCTCATGTTCTTCCACTTCTGGGGTGAAAGCGTGAAGACTCCGGGTGAAACGTTGGGCGAAAACCTAAGCGTCTACGAAGGATGGAGTTCCGTGCTCGAAGTGGCGGTCCGCGAGGTGTTTGAACTGATGCTGGGCTGCCGGTTGACCGAATCCGAAGGCACGTCTGAGGAACCCCTGGACATCACCGCGATGGTCGGGCTCGCCGGCCAGCTTTGTGGAGTGATGAGCCTCCAGTGCAGCGCAAAATCAAGCGCAATCATGGCTTCCAAAATGCTCGGAGTGAAGCCCGACCAGATTGGCCCGGAAGTGTGCGACGCGTTCGGCGAAATCTGTAACATGGTTGCCGGCAACTTTAAGAACAAGATTGCCGGGTTAGGGGAAGGATGCATGCTCTCGGTACCGACCGTGATCACGGGGAACGACTATAACTTACACTCGGTAACCGACTCTCCTGTCTTGGACATTCGCCTGCAGTTTGAAAGTGGGCCTCTCATTATCAGGCTACAGATTCACAACTAGCAGGTTCAAATCCGCTGCCTCGGTGCACCAGCAAAAAGCCGCCTCGTCAATTCTCAAGCAACAAGTTAATTTCTTCGGTCGTCTCTTTTCGTTCTTCCGTAGGCGTTTTAGCAACGCAACTGTTGGCGAAATCGTGTCTCTGGTGAAGTAGCCCCGACAGCGGCCGCTTCCAGGGGCGTTCCGCGCGTAAAGATGAGGCCACCGAGAAAGCCATCGCAGACTGGAGAAAGAATCGGCGCGCTCCGCGATGTAAATCCCCCAGATCGCACTTATCTATATCGGGCTCGCCAAAACGGCCAAGCTTTCGACTCGCTCGAAGGACCCTCGTCACCCTCGCACTGTGCCCGATCCGAAGATGGTTGAGACCAGTTCGTAGATGTGGGCCACGCTTCATCCAGTTCGAAGGTGAAGCGCACCAGATCCACGCCCTCAAGATCGCGGTATTCCTTCTGAAGCAAAGCCCACGCGGGGTCGTGCGCCAGGTCTACCTGGTCTACCTTCTGCCGCTCGTAGTAACCATAACCCAAGCCGCGCACGCGGCAGAGCAGGTCGCTCAGATGAACCAGGGACCTGGATGATGTCTTCGCTCAAGTGCCACTTTTCGGCGAGTGCCCGCCCCGACTCGGAGTGGGTAAAACCCATCGTCGCACGCTCCGATTCATCGAGGGGGATGTGCTCCTCATATTGGCGCATCTCGCCCGTACCCCAGCAGGACGCATAAAGGAAGCGATCTTCTTCACCTCGAACTTTCCGTTCGAGCTGCCGTTCGTCCGATGCCACAACCAGATCGAGCTGGACAGATTTTTTAGCGATGTAACTACTCCGACGAAACCATAAGCCTTCGTCGGATCGTGTGCAGGACGCAGCTCCAGCACCATTTGTTGCTCGGAGCCTAAATCCAGTGACTGTAAGTGGCGGCGTTTGCGAAGGTCCCAAATATGTAGACTGTGTCCGTACTTGCCGGCAAGCAATAACTCAGGATTTACACCATTTTCCACCATGTTCGGCGTGCCCCACTCGCTGGTGACCGCAACGTCATAGCCGAGATGCCACGCGAAGTCGTAGCCGAAATGCTGCGGGCCCCGTTCGACCTCCCATCTACCCAGAGGTTCGAAGCTGTCGTGATCCAGAGCGAATATGCCACCGGGACCATCCCCGCTTGGTGACCCAAGAGCGCTTACATAGATGCCGTCGGGGCCACAGTGCACAGTGTGTGGACGGCTGTATCCGGTCCGTTCGTGTACTGATTGGGGCTCAATCACCTTCACGATCGTCGGTTGTTTAGGATCGGGCTTGGTGTCGAGAACGTTAATTCGGGAAGAACGCAGCCCAGGCACAATCAAGTAGCGCCGCTCGACGTGAGGATGTGGAGCATACGGGCAAAGAGCGGAGCTGCAAGCGTTCCAGCCGAAGTGATGTAATTCGTCGCCTACGTTGGGCATCTCGACGGCAGCATCGTCGGGCAGTTGCTCGATCGGTCGTCAACGTCTACCACTGCAAGCGCATCTGGGCGAGTACCGCCATTTGCGTTTAAGGCTGCCACGTAAGCCAATTTTTCAGGAGGCGCTTGAGCCGCAAGCTTCGGGGAGGGATAGAAAGTTGGATCCGCCTTGAACAGCATGAGATGACCTATGCAGTAAGGTTTCCAGCATTAGAACTGATTCCCGCGACCCACGCAACGATTCATTGGCAATTACGCCCCCGTGAAGTTTGGAGGAAGGATCAACGCCTTAAGAGGATTCGCGTTTTGATCCGAGTCCATCGGAAGGTAGGTGTTCTTGGTCTTTGGAATGGGGACCTCTGACGTACTACTCCGTATCCCGATTCTCCACGCGTGGAGTGTTATGATGATGAGTGAAACTTTTGAAACTTGATCTTCGCCGTTACGTCTGTGAGCGGCTCGGCCCCTCCGGGCTTTAGTCCAGCCAATTCCCGTCCTTGACACGGCCGCATGCTGCGGGTGGGTTCTGAAATCCATGGTGGCACCATGAGCGCGCCGCTGCGCACGCGATCCTTTCTCTTAAGGTCGCTGAAGGCCAAAAAAGAAATACTGACAGGGAGAAACACGATGAAACTTCTGGTGATTGGTTCCGGCATGATGGGTTCAGCTGCGGCCTTCGACATGGCACGCACACCGCAGGTCGATTCCGTAACTCTCGCTGACAGCGACGCGAAACGCGCTCGCGACGTGGCCGCGAAGGTCAACCGCATCGTGGGCGAGAAGAAAGTTCGAGCCGTCGCCCTCGAGGCCAGTAGTGAGCGAGCGGCCGCCGGACTCATGCGCGGGCACGATGCGGCCCTTTCCGCGGTTCCGTATTTTCTTAATCTTGGTTTGGCTCGGGCCGCGGTGGAAGCCCGCTGTCACTTTGCCGATCTCGGCGGCAACAATACCGTGGTCCGGCAGGAACTGGCTCTCGCGAAGAAAGCAGAAAAGCGTGGCGTGGCGATCGCACCCGACTGCGGCCTTTCTCCCGGCATGGCGTCGATTCTCGGGGGCGAACTGGTGCGGCGTCTGGGCGGCCGGGCCGACGCGCTCCGCCTCTACGTAGGTGGCTTGCCCGCCCAGCCCACAGCGCCGTTTCATTATCAGCTCGTCTTCTCGGTCGAGGGGCTCATCAACGAATATGTGGAACCGGCGCGCATTCTGCGCAAGGGCAAGCTGACCACAATCGATCCTCTAACAGAACCGGAAGACTTCAACATCCCGGGGTTTGCGCCGCTGGTCGCATTTCACACGTCGGGCGGCACCTCGACCTTGCCCGAGACATTTGAAGGACGCGTCGGCGAGTGTTTTGAAAAGACGCTGCGCTATCCTGGCCATTATGACCTGCTGTGTGAGCTCAATGAGCTCGGATTGTTCTCCAGCGAAAAGATCAAAGTCGGCAAGGCGGAGATCGCCCCTCGCGCCATGATGTCGAAAATTTTCGAAGGGAAATTTGCGTCGAAAGGGCCGGACGTGTGCATCATGCGCCTTGAGGCACACGAATCCATCAATCGCGCAGGAGTGCGCGGCTTGCTGGGCGGGCGTTTGAAGGGAAGGGTAGCATCCTTCACCATGGTCGATCACTACGATCCCAAGACTGACATGAGTGCGATGATGCGCACGACCGCGTTTCCCGCGTCGATCGTGGTGCAGATGTTGGCCTCGGGAGCCATCAGCAAGCGCGGAGCGGTGTTGCAGGAGCGTGATGTGCCCGCCGACCTGTTCCTCGAAGAGGTGGAGAAGCGCGGCATCAAGATCGACTACGCGATGCAGTGATGCAGCAAGGGTGCCGAAAGTAACGAGTGTGGCTGGACGGTTGCACCAATCGTGGTACACTCTTTCCACTCAGGGCATGGAGCGCACGCTTTACACACGCTCCAGAATCCCCCGTTGAAGGAAAACCATGAAACCAGCCATCGAGACTCCGGGCGGAGCCTCTCCCGATCCCTTTCACAAAACTGTCTGCTGTCTGCGCTGTGAGCAGCGGCTTGAACGGTATCAGTTGATGCGCGCCAGCCTGGCTCCGGGCAATTCCGGGCACGCCATTCTGTCCTGTCCGCGATGCGGCCATGTGGAATTTGTTTCCGAGGCAAGCCCCCTGCTGCAGGCCCTCGAGTTGATCTCGGTTGACACTGGGGACGGCGACTAGTCACCGGCAGTCGCCCTGTCTGCGGCAATCCGAGGGAGCCTCCCTAAAACGGAATATCCTCGTCGGTAATGGGCCCAGCGCCTGCAGGCTCCGGCTCAGGAGTACGCTGGTCGAAATTGTTTCCGCCGCCTGCCGACGCTCCTCGCGCGCTTCCAGCAAAGTCCCCGCCACCGCCACCCTCGCCGCGACCCCCAAGTAGGATCAGATCGCTGGCCACGACCTCGGTCATATACTTCTTCTGCCCAGATGTCTTGTCGTCCCAGGAGCGGGTTTGCAGACGTCCCTCGATGTAAACCTTGCCCCCCTTCTTCAGGTATTCGCCGGCAATCTCCGCCAGGCGCTGCCAGAGGACGACGTTGTGCCATTCGGTGCGGTCCTGCCAATTGCCGTCCTTGTCTTTGAAGCGCTCGTTGGTGGCGAGCGTAATCTTGGCCACGGGTGTGCCCTGCGGCGTGTATTTCACTTCCGGATCTTTACCCAGGTTGCCGATCAGTTGAACTTTATTGAGACTCTTTCCAGCCATGTCGATGCTCCTTCGCAGGGGCCAATATAACAGAACCAGCCCGGTGGATAAGGTGCTCCCTGTCACAAGACCCGGCACGGAGTATCATTTTGGGTCGGACCCCTTCAAGCATCGCTTGAACTCTCAATTCAGTCCTCAAGAGCAGCTTATGGAGCTTCTCCGCCTTCATCCGCACAGTATTTGCTCAACGCAAAGAGCCAAAAGCCAACAGCTAAAGGCCAAGAGCCAAGTCACTTTTGCGCTATAATCCACTCCATGCCTGCCGCACCCGGAGCGACCAGGGCTGTCGGGATGGTTCCCGACGAGCTCAAGTTTGAACCGAAGTCCAAAGGACTCGCCACGCCGCGCAAGAAGAAGCCCAAGGAATTGGCGGTGATCACCGAATGCTGCACCGGATGCGCCGGTTCGCCCGCCTGCGTCGAATACTGTCCGGTCGAAGACTGCATGTTCTGGGTGCCCGACGAGGATAATCCGCCGTTCGGCCGAATCCAAATCGACCCCATCCTCTGCATCGGCTGCAAGAAGTGCGTCAGCAAAGGCCCCGATGGGTGCTTCCTCGACGGTTGTCCCTGGGACGCCATCGTCATGGTCGACACGGTAGAAGTGGAAAAAGAGGTCGGGCCGATGGCGATCTAGGTTCGCTGTCAGCTCTCGGCTTTCAGCTGCAACAAATCCCACTTATTCCTGTACAAATCCTCAAACACTGCAACCCTTCCGTATGCCTCTTCCCGTGGCGCCTCGCGAAACTTCACTCCACGCGCGGTCATCGCACGATAATCTCTCCAGAAGTCGTCGGTGTGGAGGAATAGAAAGACACGTCCTCCCGTTTGGTTGCCGATGCGGCTAATCTCCTCGGACGTGGAGGCTTGGGCAAGGAGCAGGCTCGTGCCATGTGAGCCCGGCGGAGCGACCAGTACCCACCGTTTGTCCCGGCCCAGCCGGTCCGTGGCTGCGCTATCCTCCACCACCTGGAAGCCAAGCAGCTGGGTGAAGAACGCGATGGCTTCATCGTACTCTCGAACTACGAGAGTTACGTATCCGAGAGTCTGCGCCATGATTGCCTTACACGAAGATGAGGGTTCCCCATTTCTCGCGCGCTCTTTGTGCGAGAAGTGGGCCCCGCAGCCCTTAGTTCATTCCCGCCCTGGTTTTGATCGCCTTCTCGGTCTCGACCGCCTGTTGACGCACGTCGTTGGAAACATCAGGCAAATCGCGTTCGTAGGGGCGAATGGCGGGTAGATCGTCCGCTTGCCCGACCAGATACAAAGCCCGCAACGCCTCCCACACCTGCTCGGTTGCCGGGTCCACCACGGCGACTTCAGCGCCAGCAGCAGCGTTCGCACCTGCTTGCGCCACCGAGCGGATGCGACCGGGAATTGGCGACCGAATTTCGGTGGTCTGGCCATGTTCGTCTTGCAGCTTGGCCAGCAATCCTCCCTGGCGGATCGCGGTTCCGGGCCGGTCTGAATCCACGACGCGGCCCGACGCTGCCGCCGCGATCTGCGCCGGCTGCAGCAACGCCACGATCTGCGGACGCCCGGTAGCGTCCCCAAACCTCACAAGCGACAGCGCCGCATTTCCGCGCACCATGGGCGATGAATCCGCCAGCATCTTCAGCAGAGTCTCATGGAATCCTGCGCCTGATGTGTCTTGCCCCATAACCCACGCATCGGTGTTTCGGACCTCTTCCACGGAATCGCCCGCGAGCCGCAGCAGGTCGGGATACCATTGTTTCGATGCCGCGTCTCCATGCAACATGCGCTCGCCCAACTGGACCAGGGCATGCTGAATGTGGCGAGGCTTCTTGTCATCGCGTAGATACTCGCTCAACTGCTGGTCAGAAAGATGCCGCCCGAACCAGGTATTCCACCAGAACAAAAACGGCATGAGCACAATCAGCCAGCCCGTCGCGAAAAAGAGAATCTTCTGTGTGCGCGACATCCCGCGCTTGGGCTTCGGTGGCGTAGCGTCGTCAGAGCCGGGCAGAAGATCTGGAGTTGGAAGGGAAGTCTCTGGTTGAGCCGACATGGAATCCCGGGAAGGAACTATAACAGAAGCCGCCTATTCTACGTCGGCATCGAGCACGCGTTCCTGCTCCAGGTAGTGCGACATGGCGTACTGCGCCAGAAGGGGCGTCTGGAGCTGGATTTCGGCTCCAATCCACTCGCCCTTGGCATGTGGCGCGTCGGGCGCGTGGTTACACCGGCCGCCACTACCGAACTGCGGGCCGAAGTCCGCGCTCTGAATCTGATCAAACTGCTTGATCTCGCGCCAGGCAGTATCGCCGACGGTGCCGGAAACGTCGATCTTGAGTTTCAAGACAGACATAAAATAGGCATTCGGTAAGCCGGGTCCCTCAGGGGCTAAAGCTCGCATCATTGTTTGGCTCTAGCGGTACGGCTAAAGCCGTGCCCTTCCCACCCAAATCATGAAACGAAACTAGCTGTGCGGGAACCACTGGTAAAGCATGAAATAGACGATCACGCCGGTCACGGAAACGTACATCCACAGCGGCCAGGTCCATCGAGCTATCGCGCGGTGCTTGTCGTAGCGCGCCTTAAGTCCGCGAGTCAAAGTGATAATTGCCAATGGAACAATGACTATGGCCAGCGTGACATGCGAAATCAGAATGGCAAAATAAACCGGCCGTGCCCATCCGGTTCCCAGAAAGCGAATGTTCCCCACCTCGTAGTGAAAGAATAGGTAGCACCCGAGGAACAGTGCGGACGCGACCACTGCGGCAATCATGCACAAACGATGTGCAGCGATTCGGCCGCGCGAAATTAGCACTCGCCCCGTAAGCAGTAGCACGGCGCTGCTTCCGTTCAGAGATGCGTTCAGGGCAGGGAAGTAGGCGTATTGTTCGGCGATCATGCGGCAGGTCTCGTCGTGCGGCGGTTGGCCATGAGAAATGCCAACCCAAACATGACCAGCGAAAACAGCACCAGCGTCGCCATGGCCGACGACAGCGGGAAACTGGTCTCCGCGCCCGGATACAGAAGCCCCCGTAGTGCCTCCACTCCGTAAGTCAACGGATTGAGGCGCATGATGACTCGAATCCATCCCGAGGCACCCGCTAGCGGAAACAGCGCGCCAGACACCAGCCAGAGCGGAATCAAAAACAAATTCACGATGCCGTGAAACGCCTGCGAAGAATCCATTGGCCACGCGATCGCAAAACCCAACGCAGTAAGAGCAAACGAAACCAGAAACACCACCACAGCAACCAGCAGCACCCGCAGTGGATCCAGATGAACGCCTGCGAACGGCGCGAAGATCAGGAAGACCATACCCTGGACCGCGGCCAGCGTTGTCCCGCCCAGCACCTTGCCCAGCACGATCGCCGCGCGCGGCACCGGAGCCACCAGCACGGAGAGCAGAAATCCTTCCTTGCGGTCTTCGATCACTGACATCATGGTGAAGATCGAGGTGAACAGCACGATCATGATCAGCGTGCCGGGATAAAAATAATCCAGATAGTGCTGCTGGCCTGCTCCCCCGCCGGAGCGGAACGAAGATCCGAAACCTGAGCCAAGGACGATCCAGAAGACCAGCGGAGACGCCAACACTCCAATGACGCGGGTGGTCTGCCGGTAGAAGCGCACAATCTCACGCCACCAAAGGGTGAAGGCTGGCAAAAGGACTCCCGCCGATGCGTGCGTTGTAGGACGTGCCAATGTCGCAGCCTGTGTCGCCATGGTTAGCTCGCCTTCGCCGAAGGAGACTTGGAGGGGGCCGCTTCCTTCTTGCCCAGCATACCTCGATCGCGCATCTCCCAATAGGCATTCAGAAGAAAGCACGCCGAGAGTGTCAGCAGAATGAGACTCATAAATAGCCCGTCAACCGTCGCTGTGGGCGGCCACAAGGTAATCATTCCGCTAGCGAGAATCCACCCCACACCTGCCAGCGGAAGCAACCCGAGCACGAGAGAAAGCACCAGGATCATCGAACGCAAGCTACCTCCTCTTCTTTTTCTTCTGGTCGGAGTTCTTGTCAGAACTCTCTTCGCGGTCTTCACTCCAGAACTTGTGTCCGGTGCGATGGATGAATACATCTTCGAGCGCCGGCTTGCTGACCGAAATGGCCTGAATTTCTCCGGGAAATGCCTCGACCAGGTCGGGAACAAAACGATGCCCGCCTTCGCGTTCGATCCGCACTTGATTGCCCAACACTGTCGTTTCCACGCGGAATCGCGACCGGATGTGATCAGCCAGCAACCCCGCGTCGTTGGCGGCATCCAGCAGGATCACATCGCCGCCGATCTCGCTCTTCAATTCCGCCGGTGTGCCCAGCGCCACCAGATTCCCTTCATTCAGGATGGCCAGCCGGTCGCAACGCTCAGCCTCTTCCATCAGGTGCGTGGTGACCAGCACGGAAACGCGCTCTTCATCGCGCAGGATCTGCAGATACTGCCATAAATCGCGCCGCGCTCCCGGATCAAGGCCAGTCGTGGGCTCATCCAGCAGAAGCACTCCGGGGTGATGCAGCAGGCCCTTTGCCAGTTCAATGCGGCGCTGCATGCCTCCGGAAAAGGTCTCCACCCGTTCTTTGGCCCGGTCGGCGAGGCCCACTCGCGCGAGAATTTCCCCTACCCGCTGCTTCAGCCCAGATCCCCGCAACCCGTATAGATGCCCCTGATGCCACAGATTCTCGTAAGCCGTCAGCTTCGGATCGACGCTCTGGGCCTGAAAGACAACCCCAATCTGGCGGCGGAGACTTGCCGCATCCTGCGCCGCATCGCAACCCATGACAATGGCGCGCCCGCCGGTCGGGATCATCAGCGTCGAGAGAATCCGAAACAACGTCGTCTTCCCGCTGCCGTTCGGACCGAGCAGACCAAACAACTCCGCCGGCCGTACGTTGAACGAGACACCGTTTAATGCCGTTCGGTTCTCGTAGCGGTGGACCAGATTCTGTACAGAAATGACAGCCGCAGCCTGTGACGTTTCCAGACCTGTATCCGCGAGTTCAGCGACCTTCGAAGCCAAGGAGTTTCCCCGAAACTATGACCAGTTTACGACATTGTGCGCAAGATCAGCGAAGCGATCGCAGTAGCAAGTGCAACACCCGCGCCGACGAGGAACCGGGCTGCAACGAGACCGGCAAAGAGAGATCTTGCAACGTCTGACGCACAACTTACGCCGCCGAGGCGTCGCCTTGAACTTGAGGCAGCCTTTCCTCAAAAGCAACTGGGACATGCCTCCAGACCTGGATTGCCAGAATCACCGCCGTCGCCAGCAGGAGCGCTCCCACCGCGACGTGGGCCACGGTTGAGATCACCATGGGGAATTCCGGCTGGACTGCGTCTCGGCCCCACGCCACGCGCGTCAGGAAGGCGGTGAAGCCCAGGCACAATTGCGCAATCACCAACGACAGCATCAAAATAGCCGGCTTCCGAACGGCCTCGATATGTGAATAGACGCTGAGTGCTCGCACCGCAGTCCAAGCCAGCACGAAGGAAACCACCACAGCATGGGCCACGTGCGGCCACCAACTCAGCCCGTGGTGCCGAAACATCGCTCCCAGGACCAACTGGACATAAAGCACGAAAACAGAAAGCAGTGTCAGGGTGAACAGGCTGGGGCGACGCTGGTCGAACTCGACCCGAGGCTGTTCCTCGACCCATTTGCGCCCAGTAAAAACGGCCATCGCCACTGCGATGCAGAAAAACGTCTGAGCCAGCGCCGCGTGCGCCGACGACACCGCTGGAGGCAAGTAGAACAAGACGGTGATCCCGCCCAGAACTCCCTGCGCGATGACCGTGCCCAGGGCAGCGAAGCCCAAAACCCTCACCCAGCGCCGCTTTTCCGCGCGCCAGGTCCAAATGGCCATGACAATCGTAAGCAGTCCGGCCGCCTGCGCGATCATGCGGTGCGTGTGCTCGAACTTCACGCCGCCGACAAGTTTCGGAATCTTGTACCAGGAACCGAACGAGGTCGGCCAGTCCGGAACCGAGAGCCCGGCATCGTTACTGGTAACGAGCGCGCCCGCGATGATCAGAAGGAAAGTCCAAGCCGCGAGAATGATCGCGAGCCGGTGATGTCCGCGGTTGTAAGGTGTTTCGATGGCTTTCAGAGAGGTGCCCATGGGTCCAGGAACGCGAGCGGAGTCGCAATGGCAGAGCAGGCCGGGCAACTGCCGGCCCGCTCTGTCCAACCCCGTATTCTACCAAACCGGAGCGGCTAGTCTGCGGCCGGTTTGAAGCTCTGATCCACGGTCTTCGATTCTTTCGCAGCGACCGTTACCTTCTGGTCTTGCTCTCCTAGTTTCTCGTGCACGAATGCCAGCGTGTAGTCGCCCGGAGGCAGACCCTTGATCTCGTACTTCCCGTTTTTGCCGGTCACGGCGTAGAACGGGCTCTTCGTCACATTGATATACATCTTCATCCATGGGTGCTGGTTGCACTTGACGGGCAGCATGATTTCTTCGCGCGCGAAGTTCTTTTCAATCGCCGGAGAGGATGGCGGCTGCGACTCGTTCCACTCCCGGTTATCTTTTGGGGTGGGATGAATGTTATGTGTAGTCGGATCATCATTCTTGATCTGAACAGTCTGACCCGCCATCACACCCAGCACGTGCGGATGATAGCGGCAGCCCTGCTGATCAAGCACGACCGGGTCTTTGGGAACGTCAAAGGTGCGGTTTCCAAGTCCGTCCTTCACGTAGACAAAGACATTGGCGAGGTCACCGCCACCGACGACGACAGTCTCAGCTTCGTTCGCGCCCTTGCATCCCGGGTCCTGGCTCATGTCAATCTTGGACGGCTTTGGCGCAGTGCCGTCAAACTTTACCGTGCCATTGATCGTGGCCACGGTCGCCGGGTCGATCGGAGTCGCAGCCGGTTGTGCGGCTGGCTGCTCAGCCGCCGGACTCGCCGCCGGAGCCTCCTCCTTCTTACTGCATGCGGCAAGCACCAGCAGAGCGCATAGTGCTAGAACGCCCACCAACATCGTTGCCCAACGCTTGTTCGTATTCATGATGTCGCCCTTTCTTTAAGTTTGGGAATGTAGCGCCGACGTCTCGCCCGCGCAGTAGACCGCTAACGAAGTGCGTGATTACTTAGCCAACCGCCCATTCTACCGCGAACCGCCGCCTGCGATTCGATGCGATCCCAACCCTGTTTGTTTACGAGGACTGGACGGCTGCACCGCTGCCTGCGCCCGCGGCATCGACGTCGCCACCCGCCGCTGCTCCTCGGGCGTCAATTGGAAAATGTAATCCACCAGGAGTTTGCGATGATCGCCCTCAAACCCGTTAAACGAGGGCGGCGTCGGCCCGGCAAAAACCCACTGGTTGTTCTGCTGCTTGAACAAACCCGAAGGCATCGACGTTCCGGGGCTCACCGCTTGCGGATCGGTAATCCAGCGCTCGACCCAGTCCGGCTTTAACCGCTCTTTCGCCAGCAGGAAGTTCGGCGCCGTAGCGATCTTGTCATGCGCCGGGTCGCCCGTCGCGTGGCACTTCAGGCAAGGCGCCGCCGTGCTCGAAAATAAGCTCCGCGCCATGTCGGTCTCCTTCGCCGTCAAGGTCGGAACCTGTTCCGGAATATACGGCAAAGGCTGTTGCGACAGCGCCTGGAAGAATCGCACGAGCTTTCGCAGTTCGTTATCCGAGAACGAAAACGTCGGCATGCGGACTTTCAAATACGGTCGCACGCCGTTGCGGTTCGTATCAGTCGTACTCAGAGCCGGATTCGACAGGAATTTCCGCAACCACTCCGGATCCACGCGCGCGCCTTCAGTCAGCAACTTCGGTGGCAACTGCTCCTGCGCATCCTGATATTGCTGCAGGCCCATCAGAATCGTGCGCTGCCCGGGAATGAACTGGTGGCATCCCATACAGTTGTATTTCTTGATGACCCACCAGCCTTCCTGTATGTCATGCCGCGCATCGCCCGGCTTGTACTGATAACTCTGGGGCAGGGAAGTCTCCTGGCTTCCCATCAGGAAGGTGGTAAGGTCAAGAACCTGTTCCTTAGTCAGGTGCAGGTTGGGCATGCGCAGCTTTTCGGTTTCTCCCTTTTCCATGCCTAGGTCGTAGACATTCGGCTCAGCCAGTTTGTGCTCGAAAAATCCCTTATGGTCGTACCAGGGCTTGTCCGCCGGACCATCGGGCAAGCGCGCCAGATCGTCCTTGTCCTTGATCGGTTCCGAGTCTTTCCCACCGCGCTGCGCAGGCTCGGTCGACAACGCGAAATCCAGACGCTCGATCGGCTTGCTACCTTCGAAAGTCAATTCGGTGCCGATGCGTCCTTCGTCCTCGAAGCCCGCGATCTCGTGGCATCCCGCGCATCCGAAATGCCGCACCCACTTCTTGCCTTCTTCCTTCAGCGCCGGATCGTCCATGAACGCCGCATCCGCATACGCGGACGGCTCCTGCTTCTTCTGCGTCAGCAGATACGTGGCGATGTCCTCCGCGTCCTCGGGAGTCAGACGCAGGCTCGGCATCACAGTCATATTCTGGACTTGCAGTTCGTGGCCGTCGTTGGGGCAACGGCTATGGGCCAAGTCGAACTGGTAGGGAAGCCCCTTCTTGGCATAATCTTCGGGGCCAATGTCCTTCTTCTCGTAGGGGCAATAGGGCCGCGTGCGTTCGCGCGCATTATGAATCCAGCGCACGAGGTAATCGTAGTTCGCCTTCTCGCCCACGCGAGTCAGGTTGGCGGCGAAAGTCCCGCCCTGCATCTGATCGCCTTCCCCAATTGAATGACAGGCGAGACAGCCGCGCGTCTCGAACAATTCTTTTCCGTGGGCGGCATTGCCGGGCTTGTGTTTCGGCAGCACGTCGATGAATCCTGACTGCCAGATGTAAGCCGAGATCGCCTGGATCTGATGACCGGTAAGCCGGAAGTTCGGCATCTTCGTCGTCGGACGAAAATCCGACGGCTTCTTCAGCCACACCGGAATCCAATTCTTATTTAGCTTGAGCCGTACGTCTTTCAGATTCGGCCCGACCTTTTTCTGGTCCTGCATTAGGCTGTGCGACTGGAAGTCGAACTGCTGCAAACGACCGTCGAGCTTGCTGTTCGCCACCCGCAGCGCCACGGCCTTGTCGTTGAGCTTGTTGGCTTCTTCGTTTGATTCGGCGGCGTCGGCCTGCTTCATCAAATCCGCCGACTCTTTGATGTTGTCTTTCTTCTCGGTCTCAATCTGTTTGATCTGCTGGCCAACCGAATTCAAGTCCTCGGGCTCTTTGTCATAGCCTTCATAGCGATGGCATCCCATGCACCCGCGCTGGCGAAACAAATCTTTGCCGTTGTTGATGGTCTGCCACTGCACGTCACCGCTCACCAGCACCATGTCGGCCGCGTGGCAACTCTGGCAGCCAGCCTCGGAATTCTCTTTGGGATAGAGCGGCCACAGCCAGTGTTCGTAATTACCATGCGCCTTCTCCACGCTGGTCGTGGCGCGGCCATTGCCTTGATGGCATGGAGAGCACCCGAACTTGTCGGCGTCATGAATACGTAACAACTCCGGTTCGGGATGGCTCACGAATGCCACCGCGTACTCGTCGGGCTTCTTCGCGCCTTTGGGAGTCATGGCCGCTGCGGTAATCTTCAGCGGCTCGCGCACTCCCATGTGACAGGACTCGCACCGATCCACGATATTGGCTTCGGCCACGTTGATCTGTACGATCTTTGGATCCCAGTCGGACGTCTTCCGCTTAAGGCCCTCGATTTGCGCGGGCGTAAGGTCGACCATGTGGTCGGAGACGTACTCATCCATCTTAGCCCTGGCATCGGTCACGGGCTTGAGCACGTCACCGAGTTCAAGGCTTAGCTTGGTCCTCTCGTCGCGGATTTCGTTGTAGGTCTCTTCCAGTTGCTGGAAGGTGAATTCCTTTTTGCTGCCGTCCGGGAACTCGACCGTCGCTTGCTCTGCCTTGTACGCGTCAATCTCTTTCTGCTTGCTGGCCTTGGCCGAAGCACTCGTGCTCGTTTCCAATTCGTAGGTGAGCGCGTTCACGTACGCGCGCCGATCGGTGAAGACGCCCTGCACCGCGAGCAAACGGGCGCTGGCGTCGTCGAGTTTCTTGCGGGCCTCGTCGCCTTGGGCCTTCGAGTCCTCATAGGCCTTGGTATAAGCCTGTTTCAAAGCGGCGTACTGCGGATCCTGTTCGACGGCAGCCTCAGACTTCGCCGAAGACGACTTCGCGTTATTCAGAAACGCGCTGTAGCGGTTCTTCCACTGGTCCTGGAAGGGCTTCCACGGCCGCTGCCCCCAGGCCTCGTCCCACAAGGCCCAGAACAGCGTTGCAATCAGAATCACCGTCGCGATCAGATAATGGATCGCGAACGATTTGCCGGTAATCGGATCCTGCTCGGGGATGGGTTTATCAGGCACCACTTCCTCCGAATCCACATTCTCTAAGGACTTTTGTCATTCCGAGCACCTTGTTTCTGGCGCGAGGAATCTCTATTCCCGGCATCGCACTCGCGGGTAGGGATGCTTCGACTCCGCCGGAATCTTGCTTCGCAAAATTCCGGCTCAGCTCAGCACGACAACTAACCAGGACTCTCACACGTTGAACCACGGCGTAATCCACACGTACTTGATATGCCACAAGAGCCGCAGCGCCATCTTCAAAGGCAACGCAATCATCGTCAGCCAGAGAAACGCCATGAGCGAAAACTGTAGCAGGCTCATGCGCTGGAAATCTTTCGGCATTTTCCGACGGAACAGCGAGTACACCGCGCCGCCCCCGATCAGATAAAATCCCCCGACCACGACCGCGCCGAAAACCGCTTTCGCCATGTTCGACGTCAGCCCAAACAGGTCCGGCAGATCTCGATTCACTTCATAAATCAAACGGTTGTGGTCCCACGTCTGCCCCGGCCAGAACCACTGCCAGCCCGGCCCGCGAATAAAAGTCCCGATGATGATCATTGCGACCCACAAGATGACGAAGCCGAAAAGAAACGTCGAAATCGAGAACTTGCGCTGCCTCCAGGTGTAATAGCCGCTGCCCAGCGGATTCGTATCGATGTACGGAATGACCATCAGCCCGATGATGATCATCGTCGGCATCACCACGCCTGCAATCCACGGATCGAAGTAAACCAGCATCTCCTGCAGTCCGAGGAAATACCACGGAGCTTTGGCAGGATTCATGGTGAGGTTGGGATTCGCCGGCTCTTCGAGGGGAGCGTTGAGCGTGATCGACCAGACCATCAGAATGATCGTCACAATGATTGCAGCCAGAAACTCAATGCGCAGCAAGAACGGCCAAACGTGTACTTCCTTCTGCCATCCCGGCTTGAACGGCCATGTCTTGCGATGGTGCGTCTTTGCCATCTCAGGGTCGGCCTCGAGCTGCACGATCAACTGATCGTTGGCGTGGGCCTGCTTCCACGCCAGATAAATGTAGAAGGCGAGGAGCGGAATCAAACCCACGATCGGAACGTTGTCCGGAGCCGAGCAAATCTCCCAAAGTTGTCGCCAATCCATAATCTCTCCACCATCTATGTGGGGACAGCCGCCTCGGCTGTCCGTCGAGCGCAGCTCGACTGCTTTTACTCTCCCGCCGCTTTCGGCCCGCGGCGCGGTTTGTCGGCTTCAGCGGTCAGCATCACCGGAGCCGGCCCCGAAATTCCCCCGTCTTTTCTCACTCGCCAGAAGTGGACAATCATTAGTACCGACGCTACGATCGGAATGCCAATGCAGTGCCAGATGTAGGACCGTAACAGCGCGTTCGCATCCACGATCGACCCGCCCAGAAGCCCAAAGCGCACGTCGTTATACGGAGTCATACCAAGCAGCGACCCGAACGGTCCTTCGTGCCCCAGCAGCGGCGTGGCACGAGCCATGTTCGTACCAACGGTCACAGCCCAGAATCCAAGCTGGTCGTCAGGTAGCAAGTATCCCGTAAACGACAGCAGCAAGGTAAAGACAAGCAGAAGCACGCCGATGTTCCAATTAAACTCACGCGGCTTCTTGTACGAACCGGTCAGGAACACTCGGAACATATGCAGCCACACGCCGATGACCATCAAGTGCGCCGCCCATCGGTGCATGTTGCGTAGGATTTTTCCGAAGGGCACATCGTGTTCCAGATAAAGCACGTCGCGGAACGCCTGCACCTTGCTCGGGTGGTAGTAAAACATGAGCAACACGCCGGTGTAGGTGAGAATAATGAACAGGTAAAACGTGATCCCGCCCATGCCCCAGGTGTAGCTGTAGCGCACAGCATCGCGATTGATTTTCGCCGGATGCAAGTGGAGGAACACGTTGGAAAGCACGCCCAGCGCCCGGTTGCGCGGCGTGTCGTCGCGCTTGTGGCGGAAGATCGAGGTGTAGACCTGGGTCTTGGTCGGATCCTTCAAACCCTCGATCTGTTCCTTAGCCTTGGTGGGAATGTCGGTCTTGAGGGCTTGAATATCCTCTTTGACACTGGTGGTCACCCGCTCCACCAACCCCACTTTCCCGTTCTTTCCGTTCGAATTGTTTTCGTCAGCCATAAGAATTCCGATTACCTTCTACACTCCCGTTAGAAACGCTCCCGGATCGTTAAATTTGCTCGGCTGTCCCTTTGGCCACGAGTACAGCTTCGACGTATCCACCAGAATCTGGCCGTCCGGCGCAAGTTCAATATGTGCCCGGTCCATCGGGCGCGGCGCCGGTCCTTCGAAATTGATGCCTTCGCTGTCATACCCGCTGCCGTGGCACGGACACTTGAATTTATTCTCGCTCGGTTTCCAATCAGGCGTGCACCCCAGATGCGTGCAGCGGGCATAGATCACGAACAACCGGTCGGGCGTGCGGTCTACCCAGATGCGATACTTCTGCTGGAACTTGGTATCCACCCCAAGCGCGAACTCGGAGGGGTAACCGATCTTGAAGACTGAGTTAGGTTCGAACAAAGTGCGTGGCAGGAAGAAGCGGAAAAATGCCAGGAACCATGCGGCTAGAAAGCCGGTTACCATGGTCCACACAAAGCGGCGCCGCCGCCGATCGATTTCCGTCGATGGAACCGTTGTGGCCACACCGGCTGCAGCTGCGGCCTTCGAGGTTCCCACCGCCGGTGTGCCCACATACTTCGTGGCATCCACCGCACCCTTGGCCGCGGGTTTCGTCGCATCCGGATTCGGAGTGACCTTTTCGGTCTCCGCCATGAGACTTCCTCCTCTGCCTTGAACCCTGGGCCGTTAATCCCCGGACGCCGCCGCGTATTCCGGCGCCGTCAACCGCCTCCCTGTGTTGCGAATCGGGATCAAAGAATGCTCCGTCTGTGACAAAGCCTCCTGCACGATCTGTCCCAGCGCCGCGATGAACTTCGGCGAGTCGTTCAGACCTGCGCTCATCTCAAACTGTGTGAACCCCAACCGGCGCGCCTGTTCCCGCGCCTCGTGATCGATCTCTCCCAGCGTCTCGACGTGATCAGAAACAAAAGCAACCGGCACGACGCACACCTCGCGCGCGTGCTCCGCTGCGAGTTGATTCAGGGTGTGATGCAGGGAAGGCTGCAGCCAGCGGCTCGCTCCCACCTTGCTTTGGTAACAAAGCCGGTGCGGATTGCGCCATCCGGCGCGCTCCATCAGAAGGCGCACCGTTTCCTCAATCTGCCGCTGGTAAGGATCACCTTTTTCGATCACAGCCATAGGAATACTGTGAGCGCTGAAAACAATCTCAGGTCGATGCAGCGCTGGGAATCGGGCCAGGGCTGCGTCGACTCTCTCGATTACAGAATCAAGATATATCGTATTACGATAAAAACTTTCTATGCAACGTACGGCCATGCCGCCGGAGAAAAGTCGCCGCCACTCGTTCAGGCTCGATCCCGTAGTGGTAGAGGAATACTGGGGATACAGCGGCAGGAGCACAACTTCGTCACACTCCGACTGCCGCAATTGCTCGACTGCCTCGTGCGTGAACGGATGCCAGTACCGCATCGCCACAAAACACCTTGCTTCGATTCCCTGGCTGCAAAGTTCGCTTTCCAGAGCTCGTGCCTGCCGCTCCGTATTCCGCCGGATGGGCGAACCGCCACCGATCGTCGCGTAGTGATGTTGGACTTTGCGTGCCCGCGTAGTCGAGATCAGCTTGGCCAGAGGTTTACGCCCGATGCGGGCCAACGGAAAATCAATAATGTCGGGATCGCAAAACAGGTTGTAAAGAAAAGGCTCAATCGCTTCCAGCGTGTCGGGTCCACCGAGCTGAAAGAGAACTATCCCCACACGCCGTGATGTGCGCGTCATTTTCCCCAGAATCCCCAGAACGCAACGCACTTTACTCCCAATCAAGCTCGCGAGTCAATCCCGGAGATGTAACACCCGGCGCGAATTCACCGTAACTACAGACGTTGCCAAATCTTACTGTCACCGTGCAAGCTGTTAACTATGCCAGAGTTGCCTGACATCGCGGCCTATATCACCGCCCTCGAACCACGCATCGTGGGTCAACCACTGCAGCAGATCCGTTTGGCCAGCCCATTCCTACTTCGTTCGGTTCAGCCTCCACTCGCCAGTGCGGAAGGCCGCGTTGTCGAGCAGCTCCGGCGGATTGGCAAGCGCATCTCGATTGGCATTGGGAGCGATCTCTGGCTGGTCCTGCATCTGATGATCGCTGGCAGGCTACACTGGCGGGCGCCGGCAGCGAAGTTGGCAGGTCGTCAAAGCCTGGCCGCCTTCGATTTTCCCGGCGGCTCACTGGTTCTCACTGAGGCAGGCAGCAAGCACCGGGCGTCGCTGCACCTGGTCAGTGGTGAGGACAACCTGCGTTCCTTCGACGCTGGGGGGATCGACGTGTTCGCCGCCGATCCGCATTCATTTCGTGCCGCGCTCACGGCCGAGAACCACACCCTCAAGCGGGCGTTAACTGACCCGCGCCTGCTCAGCGGCATCGGCAACGCCTACTCGGACGAAATCCTTCACGCGGCGCAACTGTCTCCCATCGCGCTCACCCAGAAACTAAAGCCCGACGAATGGGAGAGACTCTTTACCGGCACTCGGCAGACGCTGGAGTCCTGGATCGACCGCTTGGGTGGCGAAGCGAAGTCAGCCTTTCCGGAGAAGGTGACTGCATTTCGCCCGGACATGACAGTCCACGGCCGCTATGGTCTGCCGTGCCCTAGGTGTGGCGACAAGATTCTGCGCATCCGCTATGCCGACAAGGAGACGAATTATTGCGCGCGTTGTCAGACAGGCGGCAAGGTTCTTGCGGATCGGAGTCTGTCCCGTCTACTCGGTTCAGACTGGCCGCGCACTCTGGAAGAATTGGAAGCTTTAAAGCGCCGCTGAGGGGATTCTGATCTACTGCGCAGGCTGAGAAGTGGTGAATCGGTTCCGGCAGAACGCGCTGAATGCGACTATCCAGAACAAGAACACAGGAGCGGCAAGAGGCTACCGCAGAAGTTTACGCGCTGGGGTGCGATTGCATCTCCTCGATCACCGCGTCGGCGAACTGAGATGTGCCCGCCTGCCCGCCGATGTCGCGGGTCAGTTTCTCCGGGTGCCGATACACGCGCTCCAGAGCATTTCGAATCTGCGTGGAAGCCTGGTGCTCTCCCAGATGCCGCACCATGAGCAACGCCGAGCGCAACAGCGCCGTAGGATTCGCCAGGTTCTTCCCCGCAATGTCCGGCGCCGATCCATGCACCGCCTCAAAAATGGCGCACTCATCGCCCGAGGTTTGCGCTGGGCACAAATCCTAGCCCGCCCACAAACGCCGCGCACAAATCCGAAAGAATGTCTCCATAAAGGTTTTCCATGACCAGCATGTCGTACTGATACGGATTCATGACCAGTTGCATGCAGGTGTTGTCGACGATGTGTTCGCCGTAAGTGATTTCGGGATAATCCTTCGCTACATTGCGGCAGCAGCGCAAAAACAGCCCGTCCGACAGCTTCATGATGTTCGCCTTGTGGATGGCGTGAATCTTCTTCCGTTGGTTCTTGCGCGCATACGTGAACGCAAATTTCGCAATCCGCGTCGAAGCCTTCTCGGTGATGATCTTCAGGCTTTCGACCACTCCGGGGACGACCTCATGCTCCAGTCCGGAGTAGAGACTCTCCGTGTTTTCCCGCACGATGATCAAGTCCACATCCGGATAGCGCGTCGGAATATGAGGGAGATTCCGGATGGGCCGAAAATTCGCGTACAAATCAAACTGCTTGCGCAGTGCCACATTGATGCTCGCGAACCCTCCGCCTACCGGTGTCGTCACTGGCCCCTTCAAGGCCACACGCGTGCGTTCGATCGACTCGGTCAATTCTTTGGGGATGTATTCCCCTAATCGCTCGTAGGCTTCCGCACCCACCGCGAACGTTTCCCATTCGAACTTTACCCCGGTCGCTTCCAGGATTCGCACGGTGGCCTGGGTCACTTCCGGTCCAATTCCGTCGCCTGGAATCAGAGTAACTTTATGACTCATGATCGCCATTTTCCTTCGGTATGAAGTTAGGTTCAGATTTAGAAGTGGCTATTGGCCTTTGACTTTCACTAGATCCTTCAACTCATTCATGAACTCTTTCACATCTTTGAAATCCAGATACACCGACGCGAATCGCACATACGCCACTTTGTCGTGGCGCCGCAGTCGGTTCATAATCAGCTCGCCCAGTTCACTTGTCTTGCGCTCGCGCTCGGGCGACTCGATGACGAACGACTCGGCTTCATTCACGATCTGCTCGAGCTTGCTGATTGGGACCGGGCGCTTTTCGCACGCTCGGAGAAGTCCGTTCAGCACCTTTTGCCGGTCGAATTTCTCCCGGCGGCCATCTTTTTTCACGACCATGTAAGGAATCTCGTCGATCCGCTCGTATGTCGTGAAACGTTTCCCGCACTTCAAGCATTCACGGCGGCGGCGAATCGATTCCGCTTCCTTGCTCTCACGCGAGTCCACCACCTTGTCGTTCGCAAATCCGCAAAAAGGACATTTCATGGCGCTGGTCCATCAGCCGCAGACTCAATTTCTGGTTATTCCGACACTCGTCCCAAGCCGCACAGGAAGTCTGCAGTGCTGATTGATAACCTGAAATTGTAACAGTTGAACGGGAAGCCCACTCTCGGCGTTCGTGCTCGTACACTAGGCGGTTACGGCGCGAGCATGGTCCGGAAAAATAAACCGGCGCTCGCACCCCCTGCGGTACGAGCGCCAGTTTTTCCCCATGCCCGCCCGGTGACGAGGGGCGTGAAGTCTTCGATCTTCCCGCGGGACTCGCCAAAGCGGCCCCAACATCAAGATCTATGGGTAAAAATGCCCCATCTGCGCCCAAGAGTTGTCATCCAGGTGTAAGCATTTTGTAAAAACTGCCCGGACAGCCCGCGAATTTTGGGACGGTTCGCGCTAGACGACGAAATACTTCGCTCCCGGATGATGCACCACGATCGCCGAAGTCGACTGCTCCGGCTCCAGCAGGAACCCCGAAGTCAGCCGTACCCCCACATTCTCTTCCGGCCGCAGTAGTGCAAACAGCTTCGTCTGATCCTCCAGGTTCGGACACGCCGGATATCCGAACGAATAGCGCGACCCGCGATACTTCTGATGAAACAAATCCCGTACCTCCGGTGCGTCCTCGCCTGCAATCCCTAATTCTTCGCGCATCTTCTTGTGATGCAGTTCCGCCAGTGCCTCCGCGGTCTCCACACTCAGCCCGTGCAAGTACAGGTATTTCGTGTACTCTCCACCCTCAAACAACCGCTGCGTCTCAACCGACGCCTTCGGCCCAATCGTCACCAAAGACAGCCCGATCACGTCCATCTTCCCGGAAGCCTTGGGTGCGAAGAAGTCAGATATACAAAGCCGCCGCCCCTCTCGCTGCCGCGGAAATGTGAAGCGCAGCAGTTCGTGTGGGACCCGGTCTTGGACCCGGTCAGGCCGAGCGGAGCTCGGCTGCTGCAGTGGCTCATACACCACCACGTCATTCCCATCAGCCTGAGCAGGGAAGTATCCATACACGACCGCCGGCTCAAACAATCCCGACTGCGCAACCTCATCTTCCAGCTTGCGCAAGATCGGCCGAAACTTCTCTTCCACCAGCCGCAGATAGTCTGCCTGCGAGGCCGTCTTCAACTGCCACTGATTCTTGAACAGTGCCGTCTCATTGATAAAGCGAAACAGCTCGCGCAAGTCATAGTCTTTACGCACGCGCACGCCCCAGAACGGAGGCTCCGGAATATTCGGTGCATCTCCCACGACCGCACTGCGCTCCGCAAACACCGGCCCGGTTTCTTCGTCGACGGCCGCGGCCTTCGCGTACTCCTTCACCGTGCGTCCTTCGTTCAACCGCGTTTCGCGTGCACCATCCGCGGTCGCCAGATCCTCCATGATGTGCAGCCCGGCGAATGCATCGTCGGCGTAGAAAACGGCATTGCCATACTCGCGCCGCAGATCGTCCTCTACGTACTTGCGAGTCAAGGCTGCTCCGCCGCAAATGACCGGGAACTCCAGCTTCTGCCGCTCCAGATCCTGGATCACATACTTCATCTCGAGCGTCGACTTTACCAGCAATCCGCTCAGCCCGATGGCGTCGGCACCGTGTTCCTGCGCAGCGCGAATGATCGCATCCCCCGGCTGCTTAATGCCAAGATTGACGACCTTGAATCCATTGTTCGACAAGATGATGTCGACCAGATTCTTGCCGATGTCGTGCACGTCGCCCTTTACCGTGGCCAGCACAATCGTGCCCTTCTGCGACCCGGCCTTCTTTTCCATCTTGGGCTCAAGGTAAGCGACCGCTGCCTTCATAACTCCGGCGGAATCGAGCACGGAAGGCAACTGCATCTTGCGCGCGCCAAATAGGTCGCCGACCGTCTTCATCCCGTCGAGCAGAACGGTATTGATGAGCTCCAGCGGAGAGTAGTCCGCGAGTGCCTCGTCCAGCAGACCCTCCAGTGATTTCTTGTTTGCTCCTTCGCCCACGGATTTTTCGCCGTTGATGATGGCGAACTTCAGCTTGTCTTCCACCGACAGGGTATCCACGTGCGCGGTGGTCGATGCCGCCGGCTTGCCCTTCATGCCGGCGAAGTGCTGCATATATTTCTGCAGCGGATCGCCCGCAGATTCATCGCGGAAAATCAGCTTGCGCGCCAGATCGACTTCTTCCTGAGGAATCTTGTACAGCGGATAAATCTTGGTGTAGTTGACGATGGCCAGGTCGAGTCCATGGTCCACCGCCTCGTGCATGAACACCGAATTCAGCACCCTCCTCGGATACGCATCCAGGCCAAACGAAATGTTGCTCACTCCAAGAATTGTCTTCACCGAAGGCAATTCCTTCTTGATCCGCTCCACCGCCTTCAGCGTCTCGATGCCGGCGGTGCGGTAATCTTCCTGCCCCGTAGAAATCGGCAACGTCAGCGCGTCAAAAATCAGGTCGGTACCGTCGAGGCCGTACTTCTCCGTTGCCAGATCAAAAATGCGATGCGCGATCGCGACCTTCTTGTCCGCGGTCAGCGCCATGCCGTCTTCATCGATCGTCAGCGCGATCACGGCCGCACCATAACGTTTCGCCATCGGCAATACTTTCGACGTCCGCTTCTCCCCATCCTCCAGATTGATCGAATTGATGATGGCGCGCCCGGGAATCCGCTTGAGTGCCTCCTCTACTACGTCGGCCTCGGTCGAATCGACCAGGATCGGCGCCGGAACTCGGGTCGCGATCCTTTCTAGAATCGAGGTGATGTATCCCTTCTCGTCCTCGCCCACGATCGCGCAGCACAGATCCAGCATGTGCGATCCTTCATTCACCAGCTTCTTGGCCAGCGCCAGGATGTCGTCGTATTTCTTGCCCTGCACCAACTTCCGGAAATGCTCGACGCGCGTCGTCGTATTCATTTCCTCCGCCACGATCAGAGGCTTAGGTTCCAGATCGAGAGGAACGGAGGTGTAAGCGCTCGATGCCGCGCCCACGCGCTTCACGTCGCGCTTCGCAGGTTCGACCCCCGAAACCGCGTCCACCACGGCTTTCAAATGTTCGGGCGTGGTTCCGCAGCATCCGCCCACGATGCGAACGCCGTAGTCCTGGACGAAGTGCTTGTGATACTCCGCCAGTTCTTGCGGCGACAACTTGTAGACGGGATGCCCGCCTACGTTCTCCGGCAGCCCGGCATTCGGCAATACCGAGACTTCTTTGCTCGAGTTCACCGCAAGATAGCGGACCGCGTCGTTCATCTCCTTCGGGCCGGTCGCGCAATTCAGACCGATTGCATCCACCTCGAAGGGTTCGAGCGCGGTCAATGCTGCGCCTATCTCCGTGCCTAGCAGCATCGTCCCGGATTCCTGCAGCGTGACCTGCACGGTCACCGGCAGGCGTTTGCCCGCCTTCCGCATAGCTTCCAGTACTCCAATGGTGGCGATCTTGGCTTGCAGCAGATCCTGCGCCGTCTCGATGAGCAGGACATCCACGCCTCCCTCGATCAGCGCGGCCGCCTGCTCTTCGTAGGCCTGCACCATAGCCTCGAATCCGATATGTCCCAGCGACGGCAGTTTCGTCGTTGGCCCCAGCGACCCGGCCACGAATCGCGGCTTGTCGTTGGTGGAGAACTGCTGCGCGACTTCCTTCGCCAGTTGCGCCGCTTTCACGTTGATCTCGCGCACGCGATCCCGCAGTTCAAACTCTCCGAGCACGATCCTTGACCCGCCAAAAGTGTTGGTCTCGACGATGTCGCAGCCGACTCGAAAGAAGTCGGCGTGAATGTCCCGAATGATGTCGGGACGGCTCAGCACCAGCACTTCACTGCAGTTCTCCTTGCCCCAGTAGTCGTCCAGGGTAGGATTCCGCGTCTGAATGTTGGTGCCCATCGCGCCGTCGTAGATCACGACGCGATCTTTCACAGTTTGCAGAAAATCAGCCATATGAAAAATCGTCCTTAATCGTCAGTCGCTAGTCGTTGGACCCCGCTTGTTGCCCCAGGCTAATGACCAACGACGAGCGGCCAACGACCGCTCCTATGCACGAACGCCGGTCTCGAATGGACCGGCGTGTCGTTGAATCCGAATCTTGTCTGGAAGCTTAGCTCCCCGGCACCATCTGTGCTGGTGCCCCCCCGTCCACGTCGGCTTGATTGAATATCACGTTGGCTCCCATGTGTGCTGGCCGGGGGGCCAGCATTTGCTCCTTGCGGTAAATCAGATTGGAAGCGTTGAACGTCGCCAGCTCAAATCCATGCCCGTGCGTGATCGCGTCCGTGGGACATGCCTCCACGCAATATCCGCAGAAAATGCACCGGTTGTAATCGATGTTGTAGACCTTGGCGTAGCGCTCCGCGCCGCTGACGCGATTTTCCGCGGTATTCTCGGCCGCCTCAATGTAAATGCAATTCGAGGGACACGCCGCCGCGCACAAGAAACACGCCACGCACTTTTCCAGCCCGTTCTCGTCGCGCTGCAGCACATGCGCCCCGCGGAATCGTGCTTCGAACCGCGCTCCACGCAGCGGCCCCTTGCCATCGGGATAATTCTCCACCGTCGTGGGCTGAAACATCTCCATGAAGGTGATGCTCATTCCCTTGGCAATGGCCGCGATATTCTTCAGCACTGGCATGCTATTCAGTATACCGAAAGACGCGGCGAACCGTCCCTCCGCCGTCAAAGAGAAGAGGCGCAGAGAAGCTGATCGCCTTCGTCACCATGCTCAGAACGTCAAATGCAGCGCCATCTGGATGAAGCGTGGGCTGCCGATGCTGTGTTGCAGAGTCCCGAGATGTCCGTGCGGCGGAAACGAATAGCCAAATTGGGAGGTAGGAGAACTAGGACCACAGGACGGGTCTGCGGAAGGAGGATAACAGTAGCCCGGGTTGAACTGCACATCATTGCTTGGAATATCGAAGCTGGGATGATTGAAGATGTTAAATGCGTTCAAGTCATACTTTAATCGAACGCGCTCAGTAACTTTGAAATTCTTAAAGACGCCGAAGTCCCAACGGTTCTGGAACGGAGCTCGGAAGATGTTACGGCCTCCAGAGGCATAGCCGTTCTCATAGTTGTCGCATACCAGCGTTCCGGAACTCGAATCGCACGCTGGAACGCCATTGGTTCCGGGAGTGTAGGGAGTAGGTATCCCGAACGCGGCGGCGTTCAGTACGGGTTTATTTCCATTTACGCCAGTTGTGCCCTGCAGGATAGGATTGGATGCCGTTGCGCCGAAGCCACCGACGGGCACAATCGGATTGGTGATGAAGTCCTGGCCGTCCCCCCAGTAGATGCTGGCGGCGCCTCCGCTGAAATCGATGACGCTATAGGGTTGCCCGCTCTGCAGGACGGTCACGCCGCTTATACCCCATCCGTTGACCACATTCTTCAACCACCCGTGAGGAGAGGCCCGCGAAGGCAATTGGTAGACGTAGCTGACTGTCAATTGATGAGTGCGGTCAAAATCGGAACTGCCATACGACGACCGCGTATTGTTCGGATCATTTCCGTTGTAGAACAGACCCAATCCGCTCTGTTCATCAAGCGTGTGGGAATAGGTATAGGATCCCGTCACGGTGAGCCCGTGGCTCATACGTTTTGTGACGTGGAACTGCAGTGCGTCGTAGTTCGACATGCCAACCGCACGGTTGAAGTCCGAGTTGGGATCGTAACCAATATAGGGAGTCCGGAGGTCGACGTTTCCAGCGCAGAAGCCGACGGCTAGCGTGCAAACGCTTTCTGCAGCCACGTTAGGAACCTGCGTGCCGTAAGAGTAGATCTGTACATTCGGACCACCAGCTAGGGCGGGATGCCGCGCTGTAGCTATGCCCGCCTGATTAAAGGGAACGGGGATCGTCTCATGTACGCCATGATTGCCCACATACCCCAACGAAATCACGAGGTCGTTTCTCGGCTGCCACTGAAGGTCAAGGGTCCAGTTTTCTGAGTAAGGCAAAGTGTTTCTTGGGTCATAGCCTCCGAAAAACAGCGGGCTACAGAAACCTTGGCCATAGGAGTTGCAATAGGGCGTCTCCTGGTTCATGAGTTGGGTGGCATTTGGAATCAGTGCCTGCACCGAGGACAGATTGGAAGGCGGCGGTGGGGGAGCAGCGGTTCCGAATGGTTGCCCGAATGTTGCATTGCTCACGGCATAGTAGGGAACCACAAAAGGTTCTTCGACAGTAACCCCAAAAGGACCGCTGATTCCGCCGCCGGCGGGCGGAGACAA
Source organism: uncultured Acidobacteriaceae bacterium (assembly GCA_963819035.1). Classification (GTDB taxonomy): domain Bacteria; phylum Acidobacteriota; class Terriglobia; order Terriglobales; family Acidobacteriaceae; genus Sulfotelmatobacter. The sequence goes on from CAWFUU010000036.1 coordinate 190,325, forward strand.
TTCGGTAAAGTACTCGCCGCGATCGTAGTACATGCCGAAGCCCGCTCGGACCACCACGCTGTGCATGAACGATGGACTGTAGGCAATGCCGATGCGAGGGGCAAAACCCCACTGGCGGCCGGTCAGCGTTGAGTTGCTCACGCCCTTGGTTCCAAAAGCCTTGTTGTTGCCCGCTACCACGAGTCCGATGTTGGAAACGGTATCGGAGGCCGCATCATAAGAATATTTTTGCGGATAGAAATTGGTGAGCAGCCCATTTTCTTCGTAGAGAGGACCATCCCAATCCCAGCGCAAACCAAGGGTGAGCATCAAATTTGGCCTCACCCGGATGGCATCTTGCACGTAGGCACCGGCTTGCTTGGAACGGTAGTGGCGGTTGGTCGCGCCATTCAGAATCTGCGATGGATCCTGCCCAGAGCAGGAAGCGTCTCCTTGATTAGGACTACAGACCTGGCCCAAGAGGAACCCAGGAAAATCTTCGAACGTGATCCTTGCGACGTCATTGTTCTTGTTGATCACATTGAGCTGCGTGTAGTCAAAGGCGAATCCAGTCGCTACCGAGTGCCGGCCGTGAATCCACTTGAGGTTGCTGGCGCCTTCGAAATTGTTCTGGAAGACGCCGGCATTGGCGAAATTGTCCACGGGCCCTATCGATAAGCTGTCGGTGGAGGGAGCGTTGTCGGCGTACTTGATGTTGATCGTCGGAAAAAGATTCAGGCCGGGGAGATTGATCTGAGCGTCTGCCGGTGTTAGCGACTGGCTCGTGCTGGAGAATGCGATTTCCCGGACGAATCCTAAGCGCTGCTCCACGGTCAGGGTGGGTGTGAAGGCGGTTGTGTTGTCGAGAGAAAACGTCTGCCCCCCGGCCTTCATGGTCTGGGGAAATCCGAGCAGTTGACTCTGCGCGAACGGAGTCTGGTTCGGATCGCGCTGGAAGTAGTACTTGGCAGCCAAGCGGTCTTTGGAGCTGAAGTTGTAGTCGATGTTGCCGTTCACCTGATCCGCGGTGAACCGTGAGGTTGGTCCCTGAACAACGGTGTCAGCATTCTGGTTTTGCAGATCTAAGTAATTAGGCGAGGCGCTGGGAATGAAGTAGCCTCCGCCTGGCGCTTTGGCCTGCAGCAGGGCCAGTGCCTGGGGCGTGATCTGGCTCGCAGTGATGCAGGCGGGCCCCTCGCTCCCGCCGCACGGAAAGTCCGTGTTGACCGCGTTGGCAATGCTTGTAGCGTCCCGGGCGTCGGTGAGGTGCGGCGGAACAGCCACGTAAGAGGTGGCCAGCAGTTGATCGCTCACGCGTTGCCCCTGATAGGAGGTGAAGAAAAACAGCTTGTCTTTCTTGATCGGGCCCCCGATATAGCCGCCAAAGACATTCCGATGCATATTCGGACGTTGCAACTGATTGTGGATAAAAAACCACTCGTTCGCGTTCAATCCCGTCTGCTGATGGTACTCATACGCGCCCCCGTGAAGAGCGTTCGTGCCAGACTTGGTGGTTAGTCCAATCTGCGCGCCGCTGTTCGCTCCTTGGGATGCGTCGTACATGGCCGAATTGACATGAACCTCCTCGATCGTTTCAGGCGGAGGGGAAGGCAAGGCGTTGCCAATCGCGCCATACACCGACGTGCTGGTCACGATTTCGCCGCTGGGGTTATTCCCGTTACCGTTTTGGCCGATATTTACCGCCACCCGGCTCGAGGTCACCTGGCTCGTCGATTTTCCGTTGAAAATGTTGTTGGCATCGACGCCGTTGACGGTGAAGGTATTGCTGGTGTCTCGTTGCCCGTTCGCCCAAATGGCCTGATTGCCAAGACCCGCGTTGGTTCCAGCGGTATTCAGCAAATCAGCACTGACTCCCGGACTTAAGATTGCCAACTGGGTAAAGCTGCCGGTTCCGAGCGGGACATCTTGGATCTGCACTGCATTTAGCGTGTACCCGGTGGTGGTGTCCGTCGCATTCAGGAGCGGCGTTGCTTCCACCGTGACCGTCGACGTCACCGCTCCAGGCTTCAGCTTGGCATTGACCGTGGCGGTGCGGTTGCCCTGCACAATAATCTGGGGATAGACCGCGGTGTCGAATCCCTCTTTCGTGAACTTCACCTCGTATGTTCCGATGGGCAAGTCGGCGATGTTGAATGAACCGTCGCTATTGCTCTGCGCCGTTACTTCCAGATTTGTGGCCAGGGCACGGGCCTTGACGCTCGCGGCTTGTACGACCGCTCCGCTCGTGTCCGTTACAGTCCCGTTCATCGAACCAAGCGTCTGCTGTCCCACCGCAAAGGGTGCCAGGCAAGTGATGCTTGCGGCGATGCCGGCCACAACACGACGGAGAAGCTTCGTACGAAGCGAACAAGGAAAGAAGCTTTGATTCCTCACGGGAGATCTCCTTGAATTATGCGTTGGAACCGACCCGTAGCAACCCGTTAGGCGAACCTTATAACAGACGCGACTGACCACCTTCAAGGATTGGACCCATTGATTTTTCGTTAATTTTTCTTCAGGTTTCTCGATAAGACTGCGCCACGTGTGCCTTTCACGATGCAGAAACACGTGCGCTGCAGGTCGGTTTCGCGAACAGGCGGTATTCTTTAATCTTGTGACCAGCGGGAACAGCCAGAGTGAAGCGACATCTGTTGGCCTTTGCAGTCAATGCCGTTTTATGCGGCGGATCCACTCCGACCGCGGGTCCACCTTCTACTTCTGTGAGCGCTCCGCAACCGATGCGAGCTTCCCCAAGTATCCGCGCCTGCCGGTGTTGCGTTGTTCGGGCTACGAATCCTTGCCAGCGGAGGAAGACCGCCGTCGCGAGTAGCGCGAGCGGGTGCAGCTTGGCGTGATCTCCATCACTGCTTAGTTGTTGGCGCCAGCGCAGAATTGCTTCGAGTCTTGTTCTGAACGTCAGAGGGGAATCGAATCATGCTGCTGAAGATTCTAGCTGCGGGTGCAATTGTACTGTTCTTCGCTTGAGTCGCTGCCGTGCTCCAGGGCTGGAGCAAAAGTACAAGCGGCAATCATTGGGTCAGCATCGCTTTCATACTGCTTTTCGGCGTTGCGGCGGCTTGGGGAGCGCGAACCCTGTTCGGGTGGTGGCGCTGAACGCCAATATTTTAATACAGTGAAGACAATGCTACCGAACACATTTGCCGGTCATGCCAAGCGGCCGACCGAGCTGCAGCTCGCTTCGGTTTTGGGGCCCACAGATGCCTTATGGCACGGACTCATAACCGAATTAAAGCGCGACTTTGCCCTGGATGCCGAAGAGTGGAACAGATCTTCCGTCAAGGCAGGTTGGTCGCTGCGTCTGCAAAGGAAGAAACGCAACATCGTGTATCTGGGTCCTCGTACGGGATGGTTCCTGGCTTCTTTCGTATTGGGGGATAAAGCGATTACCGCGGCGCGGAAGAGCAAGCTTTCACCGCGGGTCCTGAAGATCATCGACCAAGCTAAGCGCTACCCTGAGGGAACAGCTGTCCGAATTGAAGTGCACGAAGCCAAAGATGCCGATGTGGTAAAGATGCTGGCGAAAATCAAGCTTGAGAACTAGTCCCAGATAGAGCGTCTAACCGCCAGACCTAGCGGTCCGGCTAGCTAGCCGTGGGCGCCTGCATCATCCAATCCCCAGTTCCTTCGCCAGCGCCTTCCACTTGCTGTCGACCAGCGCCTTCGTCTTCGCATCCATCACAATCTCGTCCGGCCACGGACGGCTGAAGCCTTCGGCAGCCCACTTGCGAGTGGCGTCAATGCCCATCTTCGACCCGTAATTCGGCAGCCGCGAGGCATGGTCGAGCGAATCCACCGGCCCGAGCGTGAATTGAATATCGCGCTCCGGATCGATGTGGTTGAAAACTTTCAATACCACATCCGCCAAGTCCTGCACGTCGACGTCGTGGTCCACCACGACAATACATTTGGTGAACATGGCCTGACCCAGCGACCAGATCGCGTTCATCACCTTCCGCGCCTGTCCCGGATACGACTTCTTGATCGAGACGATCATCAAGTTGTGAAAAACACCTTCGATCGGCAGGTTCACGTCGACCAACTCGGGGATAGTCAGCTTCATCAGAGGTAGAAAAATTCTTTCCACCGCCTTGCCCATGTACGCGTCTTCCTGAGGAGGCTTACCCACGATCGTGGTGGCATAAATCGGATCTTTCCGGTGTGTAATGCAGCTGACATGAAACACGGGATAGAGATCCTCCAGCGAATAAAAGCCGGTGTGATCGCCAAACGGACCTTCGCTGCGCAGTTCGTCAAGATGAACGTGGCCCTCAAGCACAATTTCGCTGGCCGCTGGGACTTCCAGGTCGACCGTCTCGCACTTGACGAGTTCAACCGGCGCCCCGCGCAGAAATCCCGCAATCATGTACTCCTCGATGTCGGGCGGGGCCGGAACAATCGCCGAAAAAGTTACGGTCGGATCGGTGCCGATCGCCACCGCAACTTCCATCTTTCCTGAAGGCCGCTCGCCTTCGGCCAGCACGCTGCCCCCGGAACTGCGCGCCATCAGGTCCACCGCGGCTGATTTTCCCTCGACCGCCGCGCGCATGCGCTCGCGCGCGTGTTCAGCCGCCACTTTCTGTCTCTGCCAATGCATTCCCGTGGAGCGTTCGTCATACACCTGCATGCGGTACATACCCAGGTTGCGCTTGCCAGATCGCGGATCGCGCGTCGTCACGCAAGGCAGAGTGATAAACCGCCCGGCGTCTTTCGGCCAGCATTGCAGGACAGGGAAGTCGAGAAGGGAAAAGTTGTCGCGCTTGATCACTTCCTTGCACGGTCCCGTCGCCACCGTGCGCGGGAAGAGTTTGCTGGCTTCCGTCAGCAGCGGCAGCATCTTGAGCTTATCGAGAAACCCCTGGGGCGATTTCACGTCCATGAACATGCGAATGCGGTCGTGAATCTCGTCAAACGAATGCACGCCGAGCGCCATCTTCATGCGCGCCTCAGACCCAAATTGATTGATCAGGACCTGAGAGCCCGAGTGTCCTTTAACATTCTGAAAAAGCAGCGCCGGCCCGCCGCGCGCAAGTGTGGAGCGGGCACTCCTGCCCGCCTCCCGCTGTCCGAGCGTGTGGAGCTTCGAAACCCGGTCGGTGATTTCAGCAATTTCAAGAACCGGATCAGCTTCGGTCTGAACGCGCTTCAGTTCGCCCGCGCGTTCGAGCGCAGCGATCCACTGGCGGAGGTCGTCGAAGGGCAAAGGATTCCTCGCTGGTTGACCGACGATTATAAGGGATTCGCTTGTGTGTGGGACCGGGTCTTTGACCCGGTCAGGCCGAGCAAAGCTCGGCTGCTTACTTCCTTTGTTCCAACTTCACGCTCGCCGTCACGGGCTGCCCATCACGCAGAACTTTCACCTCGACCACATCGCCCACTTTGCTGCGCCGCAAAGCATCGGTGAAGTCGTAAAGGTTTTTGATCGGCTTATCTCCAAACTGTACCAGCACATCTCCCGCCTTGAACCCCGCCTTCGCCGCAGGTGAGTTCGGCTTAACATCGGAGAACTTCACACCGTTTTCTGTCTGTCCAAAGTCCGGGATCGATCCGAAGTACGGTCCATAGCCTCCGCCACCACCACCACTTATCGGCTTGTCTTCGGCTACAACCTGGAACGCCGGCGCATCCGATGCGCTCGCCAGTTGCACGGTGACGCTCCCCACCAAGTCAAGCAGTCGAGCCGCCGAAGGAGCGTTGATCTTGTCCCAGGTGTCGGATGGCTTGTGGTAATCCGAGTGAAGGCCCGAGAAGAAAAACAGAACGGGAATCTTCTTCGATACAAATGACGTGTGATCGCTCGAGGCGTAGCCCCCCGCGGAATATTCGATCTTGAAGGGCGCGTCCTTCTGCGCCTGTTCGAGCACCGGCTTGAAAGTCGAACCCGTGCCGACGCCACCAATATAAACTTTGTCGTCCTTGATGCGGCCGATCATGTCCATGTTGATCATGGCCACGGCTTTGGCGAGCGGGCGCGTCGGATCTTTCACCCACGCCGCCGAGCCCAGCAGGCCAAGTTCTTCTCCGGCAAAGTCCATAAACAGGATGCTGCGCTTCAGTTGGCCGCGCTGCGGCGCAAGCAGGCGCGCCAGTTCTAGAACTCCAGCCGTTCCGCTGGCGTTGTCGTCGGCCCCGGGATGAATCTGCCCGATCTGCGAAGGAGCCAGGGAATCGAAGTTGCCGCGGCCGAGATGATCGTAGTGCGCGCCGACGATCACGTATTCATCGGTCTGGCCGGGCAGCCAGGCCAGAACGTTGTTCACCGTCGCGTGCGTCGTTTCGATATCGATATGCAGCGATACCCGCCGACTCTCGGCAAATGCGAACGACGCAGGTTGTGTGATCGCGTCGATATGATCCTGGAGGTCTTTTATGGATTTTCCAGCCGATTGAAACCACGAGTCCGCCACGGCGTTCTTCACCTGGGCGAACACAATGCCGACATTTTCCGGTCCACTCACACTGCCGAAGCGGGTGAGCAGGTCCTCCTCGCCGTCACCAAGTTTGCCGTTGACGACGATGACGGCCTTCGCCCCATGGTTCCGCGCGTTGATGGCCTTGGTGATCAGCTGTGAATGTTGCGTGACCCCATGATTCCCGCTCTTTTCCGCAAAGCCGGAAGGTTCGTAGCGGAGCACGATGACGATCTTGTCTTTCACGTCGAGGCCGTCGTAGTCGTCATAATGAAATTCGTCCGCTGTGGTTCCGTATCCCGCGAAGACCAGCGGTCCCGAGACCTGCCCCGACGAAGAAAAGCTGAAAGGAACGAAATCCTGGTCAATCTTGAGGTCGGTTGTAACGCCTGAGGCTTCCACCTTGAGGGAGTTGTCCGGCTTCAACCTCGCCCCTGTAATCACGCTGAAGGGCTGCGCATAGCCGTGAGCGCCCGCGGGCTGCAGTCCGAGTTCCTTATATCGCTTCTCGATGAGATGCTCGGCGCGCGTCAGACCTTTGGTGCCCGCGCCGCGCCCTTCCATCTCAGGAGAAGCCAGCGACTTGATGTCGTTGAGATAGCGGGTGGGATCGGCTTGCGGGACCGGGGTCGAGGCTGCGACCAGAAATAAGAGAGCTGCGATTGCAGGCAGGCTGCGGCGCGACCATTTTCTGTTCGGCATGATGAGCCCCCGTGAACCGGAACGTGAACCGGAAATCGTATGAGGTGCGATAGGACGTGTCAATGATGCCGCGTTACCGCTGAGCGTATTCCGGGTACAGGTTCCGGTGGCATTCCGGGCAGATGCCGTGGCTGAAGTCGGCTTCGGTATGATTCCGAACGTAAATCTCCAGATTGTGCCACGCTCCTTGCTGGTCGCGGATCCTGTGGCAAGAAGCACAAATGGGGAGCAGTCCGCTCAGAGTCTTGACGCGTCCCATCGCCTCCTGCAGTTCCTTGATGAGTCGCTCGCGTTCTTCTTCGGCAGCTTTGCGCTCAGTGATGTCCCGGATGATGATGCAGGTTCTCAGTTCGCCATCTCGGCCACGGAATACAACCGAAGAAATCTCGACCGGGAAGCGCGTGCCGTCCTTGAGTTTTGCCGTGAGCTCACCGTGTGCCCTCCCCGTCCGTTGGCGCTCAGCGATCATGACCGCAAGCCGCGGATCGCTCGCATCGATCAGGCCCTGCCGCCCCTCCTGCAGAATTTCCGCGCGCGTCCTGCCCATAATTCTGCAGGCGGCAGGATTGGCATCGAGGATGGAGCCGTCCGGCGCCGTCAACATAATTCCGTCCAGGCTGTTTTCAAACAGCAGCTGATATCGTGTTTCGTGGTCGGGGAACACGCCCCGGCTCTGTGCTTCCGTTGTATTGAGTGCCATAAGTGTCGATCAAAGTTCGCGACGCCCGAGAGTCGCAAACGGTGGTTCAGACTTGGCATGCATTCTAAGCAACTTTGCAACCGTGGGCAAATGCCGGAAGGCCGAATCCTTCACGTTGCCGCCTGAGGTACCACCGAATCCCGAGTTGCCCCGCTACGATTTACAATTCAGATGCCATGAAACAGATCGCCGTTGTCCTGATGCTCACCCTCTGCGGGCTGACCGCATGCAACAAATCCGCCAGCCCGGCGGCACCTGCGAGTACTGCAACCTCTTCGAGCGCTGGATCCCCCATGCAGTCGGCAGGTCCGGGGCCAGTACAGTTGAAGCTGCAGGAATACTCCGGAGCTGGCGCCACAAATTGCGGGACCCTCGACGTCCGCGCGGCCGAGCCTCAACTCAAATCCGCCAGCAACTGCTCCATGCAGGCAAGCCAGGGCAAACATCCGTTTTATGTGTCCTACGAGATGCCCGGTATGGGTGTCGGCGTCGCCGGCAATGCCGAGGGCAAATTGTTCACTGTGCAAACGCAAGGTGCGACCGGAGGACTCACCAGCGGCGCCTGCCCCTCAGCACTGCGCGTCGCTTCCAGCGGACGCGTCACTTGCTTCGCGCCTGGCGATATGGGTTCGATGAGCGGCAGCCACACCGCCGGCTCCATGCCCTCCGGCACGACCAATCCGCACGCCACTGGCAAGACGAACCCTCATGCCGTTGCGCCGCCCAAAACGAACTGACGAACTGTTGCTTACGGGAAGGGCACGAGTTCCTCTTGGGTCGCACGGGCCAGGAAAGGGCGCGGCGTCAGGCGCTGAGTCCAAAGCTCAGATCTTGCGCTGTGATCCTAATCACAAGCCTAAGTGACCCTCTTTGTTGGCCTTACCTCAGCCCGGTAGGACAATAGACGCGGTATGTACTAGAGGGGTCATGCCCCGGACCCGCGAGTTAGGGTAAACTCATGGGATTCCGGAACTTAGAAGGCCTATGCCACTGCTTTGGCTGCGCTTCGCGCTGGGTTGTTACTTTGTCGGGCTGATCTACGCCTTCGTGGCTCTTACCCGCACCAGCGATCTTTTCAGTCGTGTCGCCTTTCACGCGGCCAGTCTGGGCATGGTCTTCCACTTCGTTTCTCTGGTCGAAGTCTTCCTGTCCGGCCAGATCGTCTGGGCGTCGGTTCATAACAGTGAATCCCTGCTAGCGTTCTTTTCCATGACGTTCTTCATGGTGATTTACGCCATTTACCAGACCACATCGCCCGGCGTCGTCGTGTTTCCGGTCGTGTTCTTTCTGACTTTCGTCGCCGCCGTGGACGAGCAACCGGTGCTGCTGACGCAGTTCGTCTCGCACAAGGGATGGCTCATTGCCCACATCATCCTGATCTTCACCGGATATGCCGCGCTCGTGCTCAGCTTCGGCGCCAGCCTGGTCTATCTGCTGCAGGAGCGCCGCCTGAAAGCCAAGAAAGCCAGCAGCCTGATTTCGTTCCTGCCCGCGCTGGAAGTGATCGACCAGATCGGCTATCGCTCGCTGCTGCTGGGCTTCCCGTTCATGACGCTGGGCCTGATGACCGGTTCGGTCGTAGCGGTCACCACCTACGGCCGTGTGGATTTTCTTGATCCCAAGATTCTGCTGTCGCTGCTGATGTGGGCCGTGTACATGATCATGGTCTTTACCCGCTGGAATTCGGGATGGCGCGGACGCCGCGCCGCCTTTCTGGCGACGTTCGCCTTCGTGGCCGCGCTGGCCGCCTGGGCGGCGAACTACTTCTCTACCATCCACAGGTTTGCTGCCTCATGAGATTCCAGCTCATCGGCGTGAATCACAAGAGCGCACCGCTCGAAGTGCGGGAGCGCCTGGCGATCCCCGAGTCGCGCCTGCCCGATACCTGCCGCGATCTCGCGGCCTATCCCGGGATCGAAGAGGGCATGGTGATCTCGACCTGCAACCGGGTCGAAGTCGTGACTCACACCACCAACGGCCACGCCGACCTGCGCGGATTCCTCCACGATCACTTTCATCTGAAGCCAGAAGAACTGGACGCGCACCTGTACGAATTCCGCGAAAAAGATGCGGTCCGGCATCTCTTCCGTGTGGCCTCGAGCCTCGATTCCATGGTGGTGGGCGAAGCCCAGATCCTTGGCCAGGTCAAGGAAGCCTACGCCACCGCCCGCGCCGTCGGCGCCGTTCGCGGACAACTCGACCAGCTTTTCAGCCGAGCGTTTGCTGTGGCCAAGCGCGTGCGCACCGAGACCGCGGTCGGATCGTCCTCCGTCTCGATCGCCTCGGTCGCAGTCGAATTGGCAAAGAAGATCTTCGGCAACCTGCACGGCAAGAACGTCTTCATCGTCGGCGCCGGCAAGATGAGCGAACTCGCCGCCCGCCACCTGATGGCCCACGGCTGTGCGTCGATCTTCGTCGCCAATCGCACCTACGACCGCGCTATCGGCCTGGCGCAGAAATTCAACGGCCAAGCCATCAAGTTCGACGATCTCTACTCCACCTGCGATCGCGCCGATATCGTCATCACCTCGACCGGCGCGCCGCACGCCATCTTCCGCCGTGAACACGGCGAACAGTTCCTGGCCCGCCGTAAGAACCGCCCGATGTTCTTCATCGACATTGCCGTGCCTCGCGACGTCTCGACCGACATGGCGAAACTCGATGGCATCTTCGCCTACGACATCGACGACCTGCAGCAGGCCGTCATCGAGCCACGTCGCCGACCGCCGCAAGGAAGCCGAGCGCGCCGAAGCCATCATCACCAGCGAGGTGGAGCGCTTCGAGGCCCGCCTAAGTACCCTCGACGTCGTCCCCACGATCGTTTCGTTGCAGGACCATCTCGAAACCATCCGCCAGGCAGAAATTGACCGCGTGCGCGGCAGGCTCGGGCAGCTAACTCCCGAGCAGGAAATTGCGGTCGAAGCCCTCACCCGCGGCATCATCAACAAAGTCATGCACACCCCGATCACCACACTGAAAACCGCCGCCAAGGAATCGGAGGCAACGACGGTGGTCGACGTAGTCCGCCGCCTGTTCAATCTCCGCGACAAGGACAAGGAAGCGCCCGCGCAAGGGGTGGCAAAAAAAGACGAAGTAGGGACGCGCCAGTAATGGCTCGCCTCCGCATCGGCTCCCGCGGCTCGCAACTCGCCCTCTGGCAGGCCAACCACATCTCCGCCCTCCTGCGCGCCCGCGGCCACGAAGTCGAAATCGAAATCATCCACACCACCGGCGACAAGATCACCGACGTCGCCCTGGCCAAGGTCGGCACCAAGGGAATGTTCACGAAAGAAATCGAAGAAGCGCTCGCCGCCGGCCGCGTCGATCTGGCCGTGCACTCGCTGAAAGACCTGCCGACCGAACTCCCCGCCGGATTCGAAATCGCCGCCATCACGGAGCGCCAGGACCCGCGCGACGCCTTCTGCTCGCGCCAGCATGCCAGCTTTCAAGACCTACCCCAAGGCGCGCGCGTCGGCACCTCCAGCCTGCGCCGCCAGGCGCAACTCAAGGCCGTCCGCCCCGATCTCGACATTCATCCCCTGCGCGGCAACGTCGACACCCGCCTGCGCAAACTCGAGCAGGGAGAATACGACGCCATCATTCTCGCCTCAGCCGGACTGAAGCGTCTCGGTAAGACCGAACTGGTCAAGCAGATTATCCCCGCCGAAATCATGTGCCCCGCCGCCGGCCAGGGAGCGCTAGGAATCGAAATCCGCCAAGGCGATGAGGCCACGCGCGCCCTGCTCGCTTTCCTGAACGATCGCGCGGCCCGCGCCGCCACCACCTGCGAGCGCGCCCTCTGAACCGCCTTGGGCGGAGGCTGCCAGGTCCCCATCGGCGCCTTCGCAGAAATGCGCAACGGCAAGCTGCATCTTGAGTCCATCGTCGCCGACCCGGACGGCTCGCAAGTCCTGCGCGACTCCCGCGACGGGCACGACCCCGAAAAGCTCGGCAACGACGCCGGGACGGCCCTGCTAGCCCGCGGCGGCGATGCTATTCTCGAAGCCGTCTACGGCCGTGGCCTCGCCGTCCCGCCGCAACCATGATTTGCATGCTGCGAAGCGCAAGACTCGCATCAGGGTACGCCTTCAGAGCCTGTGCTGAGCCTGTCGAAGGGCGTGCCGTTAGATCTCCGCACAGGAATTCGCCTTCAGCCGCTGGAGTGCGAACCGGATGAGCGGCAGCGTTCTCCTCAAACTCCTCGGCGGCAAGAAGAGCCCGGCCCACCTCCGCCGCTGGATCAACTTCTGGCCGCCATTCCTCGGTATGGGCATCCGGATCGTCCGCATCGCCACCGACATGAAGGCCGTCGACGTCGAAATGAAGCTGCGCTGGTGGAATGCCAACTACGTCGGCACCCATTTTGGTGGATCGCTCTTTGCCATGACCGACCCGTTTTATATGCTGATGCTGATGGCCAACCTGGGCCGCGACTACATCGTCTGGGACAAGACTGCCTCCATCCGCTATCGCAAGCCGGGGAAGGGAACGAGTTCGCGCCGAATTTCGCCTCTCTACCGCCCAACTCGACGACATCCGTGACAAACTGAAGACGTTGCCGAAATACGAGCCCACGTTTACGGTAGAAGTAAAGGACGACCAGGGCGAAGTGGTAGCAGCCGTCGAAAAGCTGATCCACGTCCGCAAAAAGGAGCCGAGGCCCGCCGAGCCACGCGTACCAGCCGCGAAGCGGCGACAGAATGCAGCCCACAGCTTGCCCTGAGCGTGCCGAAGGGCCGTAAGACGTGGGTAGAAGCACAGAATCGGAACCGAGCCCCGCAGGGGCGAAAGAAACTCGTGTACATCCCCGAACATTTCCGGGTCCAAGACCATGCCGACGCCATCGCCTTCATGCGCGCGAACCCGTTCGCCATCCTCATCTCGAGTACAGACGACGGCCCATTCGCCACGCATGCACCCCTCGCCATACGCGATGCGGGGCAAGACCTTGTCATTCGGGGCCACGTCGCCAAAGCAAACCCGCACTGGCGCCACCTCGAGCAGCAACCGCAGTGCTTGACCATCTTCCACGGCCCGCACGCCTTCGTCTCGCCCAACAACTACACCACCCGGGAAGTCGTTCCTACCTGGAACTATGGCGCGGTCCATGTCTACGGGAACGCCCGCGTATTCTCCGCACCAGACCAACTGCTGGCTGTCCTCCACGAACTCATCGCCATGTTCGAGCCGGCCTATGCCGAGCAATGGGCCGGACTCACCGAGGCTTACCGCGCGCGCATGCTGAGCCATATCGTCGGTTTTGAAATCGCTGTCACGAAGATCGAAGCCAAATTCAAGCTGAGTCAGAACCGCACCCGTGAAGAACAGCAGAACATAATCGAGTCGTTGGGCACCGCCACCGACACGGCAGTAACCGGCGTAGCCCGCCTGATGCACGAGCTAGGACTAGGCACAGAGAAGCAGCAAGATTGAGCCAGTGTGGGGCGGGCACTCCTGCCCGCCAACTCTAACCATGAGCAAGAACGCCAAATCAACGACGAAGCAACCACTAAGTGGAATCCGTGTGTTAGTCGGTCGCGCTCGTCACCAGGCCGGCGCGCTCTCCGGAGAATTGCGCAAACTGGGCGCGGACGTCATCGAAATCCCCTTCATCGAGATCCGAAAACCCCGCTCATTCAAGCCCTTAGACGAAGCTCTGAAGAATCTTGCCGACTACCACTGGCTCATCCTGACCAGCGTCAACGGCGTGGAGGCCTTATGGGAACGCATGCAGCACCTGCGCCTCACCAAACGCGCGCTCAGTCATTTACGCGTGGCCGCCATAGGGCCGGCGACAAAAAAGGCCATAGAGGAGCGCGGAATAACCGTCGGCGTAGTACCCAAAGAGTACATAGCCGAATCCGTCGTTCGCAGTCTGAAACGCAAAGTGAAAGGGAAGGGCGTAATGCTGGTGCGCGCCAGAGTCGCGCGCGACGTGATACCTCGGGAACTGCGCAACTTGGGAGCCCGCGTCCAGGTAGTCGAAGCCTATGAGACCGTGGTACCCCTATCTTCCCGCAAGCGCCTGCGCGTCACGCTTAAAAACCCACTCCAGCGCCCGCACGTGGTGACGTTCACCAGTTCCTCGACCGTCCGCAACTTCGTTGCGCTGCTTGGTTCCCGCGCCAAATCACTCTCGCCGCGGAAAGGCGCAGCGCCCATTCGCACGGCCTCGATCGGTCCAGTGACCTCGTCCACTCTGCGGGAACTTGGCCTGCCAGTGGATATTCAGGCGCGGAAGTTCACCATACCCGGCCTGGTGACAGCCATTGTTCGCGCCGCTTCCGTGTCTCCGAAGCGAGCGTAAACGCCCAAGGACGTCTATTGCTTCAGTTGCTTATCAATGGCCCCGACCATCTCATTCGAATCCGGCGTGACCGCCGGCTCGAACCGCTGCACCACGTTCCCGGCGCGATCCACCAGAAATTTCGTGAAGTTCCACTTGATGTCACCGGAAATTCCCGGGCCGGTCTCTTTCGTTAGGTAGGAGTACAGCGGTGCCTGGTCGGCGCCTTTTACCGAAATTTTCGAATACATTGGAAAGGTCACGCTGTACTTGCGGCTGCAGAAGGTCTTGATCTCTTCGTTCGTGCCCGGCTCCTGGGCGCCAAAATTATTAGCCGGAAAGCCCAGTATGACGAATCCCTGGTCCTTGTATTTCTCATAGATCGCTTCCAGCGCGCTGTACTGCGGCGTGTACCCGCATTGGCTGGCCACGTTAACGAGGAGGACGACTTTGCCCTTATATTCTGCCAAAGGCGCCGGCTTGCCGTCGATCGAGTTGAGGGTGTAGCTGTAAACCCCTGACGCTGCAAAAAGAGATGTAGCCATAATCAGCAAAACTCCGTAGACAAAATAGTTTCTTGCTCCCCTGGTCGAATTCGATCTCACGGATAGCTCCATTGTTGCGGATTTCTACAACGGGTGACAATGAAGGGAAGACTACGGGGCAGGCGAGGCCGAAAGCAAGCGGGGAAATGTAAATTTCTAGTCTCGAGGCAGGGCGAGACTAGACGGCGGTACGAACGCCGGTTTCCTTGACCATCCGCTCCATCAAACGCATGCGCTTGGTTGGCATTTGAGAGTCGACTGCGAGCGAACGTGGCGACGGGGTGCTAACGGAGAACAGCCCGTCACCCACCGCGTCCAGAGCCGAAGCCGAGCGACCCAGCACCATCAGTAGATACTTCTGGGCAATCGGGCGATCCGCCGGATGAATCAGATCCCACCAGCGCCGAATGGACTCCTGAACTTCAGCTTCGTTCTTCTCTCCGACCACCAGGGCGTCGATGAGTCGGTAGACTTTGCTCTTGATGGCTTGATAGGAAACCGAAATCTCTTGGGGCATATTTTACGGGTCCTTGTTTCTCGGTGCCTTGCATTGTGCAATCGGTGAACCAAACCGTTTTCCCCAGCTTTTCGAGGCTCTTAGCCGCATTTAGGGGAGTGTGAACGTATTATGAATGGAATAAATCGATCTGCGGATATGGATTCTGGAAGGCCCAGCAAACGGTTACTCGCCCTTGACGAAATTCCAGATCGCACTGCGCCGCGCGAGAGGGCGCCTCTGATGGTTTCTCCTCACCAGAACCCGCACCACAACTAGCCCGTCGCGTGGCAAGGGTTACAATGTTCCGCTCTGTTGGAACCGAAAAGCGTCTGGCCGGACTTGTCGGCGCTTGGTGCAGGCAGGCGGTTGGCTCTCTTTGCGAAATTTACTGGAGGCGAAATGAAAGCGTGGATTTGGATTCTGGCGTTGCTGGCACTGATCTCGGGAGTGGCGGGGGCGCAGACTTCAACGTCCCTCGCCATGGGAAGTACTTCGCAAGCGAATTCGCAAGTCAGTTCCCAAGCAAGCTCGCAGGGAGCCTGGCAGGTGCCCGGTGCCGACGACCGCATGTTCTTTCCCCGCGATATGCTTTGGGGATGGGCGCAGTTCGACCTCGCGCCTCCACATAATGAGATCGATCCCAATCTGTGCGCCGGCAATGCCGGACAGTACGGTGGAGTCAATGCCCCCTGCAGCCTGTTCGCGCGCTACATGCTCTCCGGAATCCTGGAAGTTCGGCCGTTCGGACGCGGCCAGCTCCGCCGCTTGATGATCTTTGGCGCACCGACGTTCCTGTTCGGCAAGACCGTTCCCAAGACGCTCTACACCTGGTCGCCCGATGCGATTGGCATTGAACATTCCTGGGGCGCTGGAGTCTACATTGCCAAAGGTTTCGAGTTTCGTGTCACCCAGCATTTCCTGTTCGACCGGCTGGGCGCGCGCGATAAGTATCTGGGTCTCGCCGACTTGGGAAGCAACGGGCCGTGGGGACGCTACATGAGCGTGGGCGTGCGCAAGAGCTTTGGCACGCGCCGCTGGTAGCGACACATGCACTGGGTGCCACATTTCTCGCGCGTTCTTTGCGCGAGAAGTGGGGACGTTCGCAGCTTTCCCGACTTCTACGCCGTCGCCGGTACCGAAGGCTGCGTCAAACGCCGCACGATCCAGACAATTAGAGCGATGATCCCGCCGAGAATCACAAGAGGCAGCCCAAAGATCAGGACGAGCCAGAACGACCCGCCAAAGTTGGTGACATCACCGCCCACTGACGCGGAGGGATCGAAGCGGAGCTGGCCGCCGAACACTGTCACGTCACCACCCACTTTGGCATCTTTTTCGAGGCGGACGCCTCCGCCAAACACCGTGGCCTCGCCGATCTGTCCCTGCTCCTCAACCACGATGTTCCCGCCAAAGACGGTCACATCTGTGGTTACGTGTCCACGCACCCGGACGCTACAGGCGAAGCAGGTCGCCTCGCTAACCTCCTCGTCCGGTCCGATCGTGATATCGTGGCCGACCTGAGTGCGTTCTCTGCCGCCCTCGGCGAAAGCAAGGCCGGAAAGCGCGACCAGCAGAAACAGACAGGCCGAAACCCGCAGTGGAATCCCAAACCCCATAAGAACCTCCTGACGCCTTACACCGGCTTGGCCAAGGTGAAGGAATTATGTCACAGGCCGCAAGAATTATCTGCTGGTTCGGATAGCCAATTTCTTTATAATTGAGGGTTTTTACAATCATGACGCGAGATTCTGATAGCGGAGGTTCAGATGGCAGGTTCTTATAACGGCGTAGCGGTTCCCTCGGACGGAAAGAAGATTGGCTACGCCAGCGGCAAGTATCAAGTCCCGGACAACCCCATCGTTCCGTTCATCGAAGGCGACGGGACTGGGCGCGACATCTGGAAGGCCTCCCTGCGCGTGTTCAATGCAGCCGTGGAGAAGGCCTACAAGGGCAAGCGGCGCGTCGCCTGGTACGAAGTCTTCGCCGGGGAAAAAGCCAAGGCCAAGTTCGATACCTGGCTGCCCGACGACACCGTCGACGCCATTCGCGAATTCCGCGTCGCCATCAAAGGCCCTCTGACCACGCCGGTCGGCGGCGGCATCCGCTCCCTCAACGTCGCCCTGCGCCAGATTCTCGATCTCTACTCTTGCGTCCGCCCCGTTAAGTATTACAAGGGCGTGCCTTCGCCCGTAAAGCACCCCGAGCGCATGAATGTCGTTATCTTCCGGGAAAATACCGAAGACGTCTACGCCGGCATCGAGTGGGAGCAGGGAACCGCCGACTGCGCCCGCCTCATCGAATTCCTCAACAAAGACATGCTCAAGGGCGGCAAAAAGCAGATCCGCCTCGACTCCGGCGTCGGCATCAAGCCCATGTCAGTGACGGGAACCAAGCGTCTGGTCCGCATGGCCATCAAGCACGCGCTCGAGTCCGGACGCAAGACCGTCACGCTCGTGCACAAAGGCAACATTCAGAAGTTCACCGAAGGCGCCTTCCGCAAGTGGGGATACGAACTCGCCACCGAAGAATTCCGCGACCAGGTCGTGACCGAACGTGAGAGCTGGATTCTAGACAACAAAGACAAGAATCCGTATTTAACCGTCGCGCAAAACGCGGAAGCCGTCGAGCCCGGCATGGAGTTCGCCCCTCCTTCCTTCCGCCAGGCGGTCGAGAAAGAAGTCAAAGACGTACTCGATGCAATCTACGGCACGCACGGCCACGGTACATGGAAAAAGAAAATCATGATCAACGACCGCATCGCCGACTCCATCTTTCAGCAGGTCGTCACGCGCGCCGATGAGTATTCCATTCTAGCCACGCCCAATCTCAACGGCGACTACATCTCCGACGCCTGCGCCGCGCAGGTCGGCGGACTGGGGATCGCGCCGGGAGCGAACATCGGTGACGGCTACGCGATCTTTGAAGCGACTCACGGAACCGCACCCAAGTACGCCGACAAAGACGTCATCAATCCCGGCTCGGTGATCCTGTCCGGCGTTATGATGTTCCGCCACCTCGGCTGGCCCGAAGCCGCCGACCTGATCGAGCAGAGCATGGAGCGGACCATCGAGCAGAAAAAAGTCACCTACGACTTCGAGCGCCTGATGCCCGGCGCCACCAAAGTTAAAACCAGCGAGTTCGCAGGCTACATGATCGAAAACATGGACGCCAGCGTGCTGGCGTAACAGTTGGTAAACCGCAAAGGAACAAAGGAATTCCTTCGTGAACCCTAGTGCCCTTTGTGGTTATTCAATTTTCGAAAGGAATCATACCATGCGCAAGAAAGTCACCATCGTAGGCTCCGGCAACGTAGGCGCCACCGCAGCCCACTGGATTGCCTCGAAAGAACTGGCCGACGTCGTACTCATCGACATCATCGAAGGCGTCCCGCAGGGCAAGGGCCTCGACCTGCTCGAAGCCATGCCGATCGAAAAACGGGACTCCTACGTCAGCGGCACCAATGACTATAAAGACACGGCGAATTCCGACATCGTCGTAATCACCGCCGGCATCCCGCGCAAGCCCGGCATGAGCCGCGACGACCTGCTCAACACCAACTACAACATCATGAAGGCCGTAGTCGGCGAGGTCGTAAAGTATTCGCCCAACTGCATCCTGATCATAGTTTCAAACCCGCTCGACGCCATGGCTCAGACCGCCTACAAACTCAGTGGATTTCCCCGCGAGCGCGTGATCGGCATGGCCGGCGTTCTCGATTCCGCCCGCTTCCGTGCTTTTATCGCCGACGAGTTGAAAGTCAGCGTGGAAAACGTCACCGCCTTCGTTCTCGGCGGCCACGGCGATACCATGGTCCCGCTGCCACGCTATTCCACCGTCGCTGGAATTCCGATCACCGAACTGATCGAGAAGACGCGCCTCGATGCTCTGGTGCAGCGCACCCGCGACGGCGGCGCCGAAATCGTGAAGTATCTAAAGACCGGCTCAGCCTACTATGCCCCCTCAGCCGCCGCGACCGAAATGGTCGAGGCGATTCTAAAAGACAAAAAGAAAATCCTCCCCTGTGCCGCCTACCTGCAAGGCGAGTACGGCATCACCGGCCTCTACGTGGGAGTACCGGTAAAACTAGGAGCAAAGGGAATCGAGCAGATCATCGAGATCAAGCTCACGCCCGAGGAGAAAGCGGGCCTGGACAAGAGCGCCGCCGCGGTGAAGGAATTGTGTGGCGTGATCGGAGTGTAATACATCCTCAGGGCTATAGCCCGGGGGCCAAGCGCCTGTGCCACGCTGACTCAAATGCTAGGAAAGATGAATGCCAACGCTAAGTCACCGCCTGGGACTCCTCGCCCCAACACTCACAACTTAATAGTTGGCCGCCGCAGTTTGGGCACTGTTCCCAGTCACAGCCCGCGTGATGATAGTACCCGATTTTTGCGGCGCAATCGTGGCACTCTGAAGGGTTGACTCCACCCCCCGAATACTCCGCTGATTCGCTACCGTACGGAATAGGATCGAGCTTGCGTCCGTCTTTAAGGTCGACAGGCATCTTGACACAGCCGTCAGCCTGTCGCATGTCCTGATTGCAATATTTACAGATCGCACCCATTCACCGCCGCCCCACGGCTTGGACCAAGCAAACTAGGCGGACAAGAGTGTCCGCCGTACATGGATCTCTACACCCGCTCGATCATTACCGACGTTAGCACCACATCTTTTTTCGGACGATCCTGAGGACCGCGCGGCACCGCGGTGATCTTGTTCACCACGTCCTGACCCTCGACCACCTCGCCAAAGATCGTGTGCTTGCCAGTGAGCCAGGTCGTCGCCGCTACGGTGATGAAGAACTGCGAGCCATTCGTATTCGGCCCGGCGTTCGCCATGGCTAGCTTTCCCGGCTTGTCGAACTTGTGCGGCGAACCCTTGGTCTCGTCTTCAAACTGATAACCCGGCCCGCCCCGGCCAGTACCTTCCGGGTCTCCGCCCTGGATCATAAAGTCGGGAATCACGCGATGAAAAATGGTTCCGTCGTACAGCCGGTCTTTCGATTTCTTGCTCGTCGAAGGATGCGTCCATTCGCGCTTGCCCTCGGCGAGTTCGACGAAGTTGGCCACGGTTTTAGGCGCCTCTTTGTCGAACAGCCGGCATACGATCGTTCCTTCGCTGGTTTCAAACGTGGCATACATTCCAGGTTGGCGGGTCATGATTTCCTTTCTTGGTTCAATAAATTTGGCGGGTTACAACTCACAAATGTGGGACAGCCGCCAAGCTTGCCCTGAGCGAAGCCGAAGGGGCTGTCCGCCGGGCGAAGCCCGGCTTGTTTGTCGGCCGCCTCTACTGGTTCGGACTTGCTGGCGCCTTGGGCACCGTCGTCTTCGGCGCCGTCGCGGCTGGCTTCTTCATTCCACTTCCCGCCGCGGGTTTGGCAGCGGTACCGCCGTGCGAGATCGCAATGTGATTAATCTTCACCGGCCGAAACGGCCGATCAGTGCTGGGATCGGTAGCCATGCGGGCGATCTGTTTCACGAGCGTGACCGTAGCCTCGTCACACTGCCCGAAGATCGTATAGCCACCGTTCAGATGCGGCGTCGCCACTTCGGTGATGAAAAACTGTGCACTGTTGGAAACCGGGCGGCCGGTATTCGCATATGCCAGGCGCCCCGGCTGATCAAACAACAAATCGGGCGACGCTTCAGTCTTAAACGGCGTAACCGGATCGGCGCCCGAACCGGTGCCCGCGGGATCTCCGCCCTGAATCATGAAGTTCGGGATGACGCGATGGAAAATAGTACCGTCGTAGAGCGGCACGCCATGCTTGGTGGCTCCGCTTACGGGATTCTTCCAGTCCTTGGTGCCGGTCGCCAGCCCGATGAAGTTCGCGACCCCGATCGGCGCTTTTTCAGGAAACAGCGTACAGGTCATCTTGCCCGCAGTTGTGTCGATGATGGCGGTAGGCTTCGATGACGATGAAGTTGCCGTGGCAGCGGGCTTGGCCGCGGTGCTGGGCTTCGCCGTCGGTGTGGTCTGAGCGCCAGCGCTCGGCTGCGCCCACGCGGCGCTGGCCATTAAAGTTAGGAACAAAAGTGCAAATCCACTACGCATGGATGCTCCTTTGAAACTGATTAACTGTTTGTGAGCAAGCATGCATTGTACGACAGCGAGGCCCACCGTTTCCTCCCCATCGGCGGAATGGAAAGCTCTTTCGGCGCCTACTTGGAAGCTGCGGTCGGAGCCTGCATTTGACGGCTAACTCGTTCCACTTCCCCGAAAGCGCGAAGCAAGTTCGCGCCGAGAATCTTATGAATATCGTTCGCGTTATACCCGCGATCCAGCAAGGCCTGCGTGATCTTCGGCAGGTCGGCGGCCGAATTGATTCCTTGCGGCGTTGCCCCGCTGACTCCGTCAAAGTCCGACCCCAGCCCCACATGGTCCACCCCCGCAACCTTGGCAATGTGATCGATGTGGTCGATCAGCGATTTCAGCGGCGGCCGCGGAATCTTCGCCATCCACTCACGTTCAATGCGATCTTCGTCGATATAGCTGACCGTTTGGCCCTCAGCCTTCCTCTGTTCGACGTATTTCTGAATCGCGGCGGCCTGATCCTTCGCCTGTGCCTCCATGGCCTTATGGAAGTCCGCGTCATCAAATCCATTGAAGAAATTGACCTGCACCACGCCACCATTTTTGGCCACGGCGCGAAGCATGTCGTCAGTCATATTGCGGGGAGCATCCACCAGCGCTCGCGCCGACGAATGGGACGCGATCACCGGCGCCTTCGTCACGCCAATCGTGTCCCAGAACGTCTTGTCGGCCACGTGCGAGATGTCCACCATCATGCCCAGCCGGTTCATCTCCAACACGACCTGCTTGCCGAAATCGGTGAGCCCGTTGTGGTGCTGCACTTTCGGATCATCGATGTCCCCGGAAGAATCGGCCCATTCGTTCGTGTTGGACCAGGAAAGCGTCATGTAGCGCACGCCCAGGCGGTAGTAATCCCGCAGCAGGTGAATATCGTTCTCGATCGAGTGCCCACCTTCGATGCCCATCAAGGCGGCCAGCTTGTGTTCGCGGTGTGCCCGTTCAATGTCGGCCACCGAGAATGCCATCATCATGCGGTCGGGATGGCGCGCCGCTTGTTCGTACACCGAATCGATAAGATCGAAGGTATGGCGCGCGTAGTGGCCTTGGTTCGTTACCGGTTCCACCCAGATCGAAAAGAATTCCGCGCCCAGATTCCCGCGCCGCGCCTTGTCCAGACTGATATGGCCAATGTCCTTCGCGTCCGTCGAGCCGATGTCGAAGCCTTCGTCGAGGAACCGCTGCGGCGTGTCCGCGTGCGTATCGACCACAATCGCCGAGTCGTGAATTTGGTGAGCACGCGCGCTGACGGTAACACCGTCGGAATTAAGCGGCTTCGGCGAGGACTGTGCAGTTGCAAGGGAACAGATCAGCGCCAATACGAACCAAAGCTTGCTTGTCATAAGATTTTCGCCCCCGCGAACCTCGGGGCAAGTTCCCGATTGTATAAGCACCGGGTGCTGTGAACAAAGCCGACTACCCGATCGCGGCGAGCGCCTGCTGAACACAACTCTCCACCGGTTGGTCGGTGTCGATCACACTCTTAGGCCGCGTAATCGCCTCGAAGCGCGACTTTACCTCAAGATAGAGGCTGGGGTTGCGATTCCCCGCCACATGAGCATTCGAAGCCGCATCCACTGCAAGCCGTCGCTTGGCGGTTTCCTCCGCGCAGACGCATTCTAGAATCCGCCAGCCCTGCTGCAGCAAGGCGGCTGCGGCCAGCACATTGTCGATCTGATAGCGGCGCGAGAATGGACGTCCATCAAGAAAAATCATCCGCGCCGGATTCCGCTCTAGCAGGTATCCGGCGGTTTCCAGCATCACCTGCAGGCAGAAATCATCCTGTCGTGAAGAATATTCAATCTCTTGCGGCGAAAAGATCGCGTGCCGGATTTCATCCTTGCTCAAGACCCGGCCCGACGTGCGGGAGGCGAGTTCGCGGGCGAGCGTAGTCTTGCCAGTGCCGGGAAGTCCGGCCATCAAAACGATCATAAGAAAGAATCGTAACGGATTTTCCGCGCGGGACGCACCAGCGACTCGAGTTTCTAGAAACCTTGAAACTTTGAAACCTTGAAACGTGCGTTTCTCAGTGGGAGCCGCTTCCCATCGCCACCTGAGTCTCGGGCGTCTGTGTGTCAGGGTGCTCAACAGGAATGATGGACTGAGTTTCGCGCCACTCCGAGTAATGCCCGCTGACCATGATGTGGAAGCACCAGTGCCGCCGCTCTTCTTCCGGTTCGACCAACCCGAGCGCCTTCATGTAGAAGAGGTAATGCTCCATCCAGCGAATCTCTTCCTTGCTCATGCCCCGGCGTTGCAGGTCGACCGTAACGCCAGCCAAGTGGGACGATGCCGTCTCGCCGTCTGCAGGCGCAGCATTCCGATTGTGGCGCCGTAATTTCTTTTGCACCTTCACTGTGCGCACGGCCGAGTTTACCTGGATCTGCGCATGGAAGCGGTTGTAGTACGCCTGGCTGAGGTCGTCCACGAAATCGCGCGTCCAAGGACGGCAGTAGCGCCGCGAAGGATCCAGAGAGTGTTCAATCTTTAGAGTTTCTCCGGGAAGTATCGGCACCAGCGATCCGTCGGCTTTCAGCGCTTCCAACTCCGTCTCGTCCTGAATACGCGGCAATTCGAGGCGATCGATTTCAGCGTTCTGGACTAGCAGGGACTCATGCGACGGCCGGAACATGGGATGCCACCGTAGCCATCTGAGGTGCCGGCGATGTGGATGCACCGTCACCGGGTGCACGGCGAATGCTGTGCCCGACATCCCGCCGCATATCAAGGCCAGCAGGAGTGCGGCCGCGAATTGGAATCTGGCGCTACGTTTCACGAAGTGGCTTTCTCCGTGGGGCGGACACTGCTTGTCCGCCAACTCTCTCCACGCAAGTGCTGCTATTCTAACCCATGCTGTCAAGGGGACCAGTCCAAGGCCCCCAGCAGCACGTTACTTGCGTACTCAACTCTTCAGTGCCCCGCGCTGGTTACTGCGCGTTACTCGGCCAGAGGGTGCCAGAGTTTCAATCTGTTATCGGCAAGTTGCGGGCCATTCTTGAGGCTGCGAAGGAGTATGTCTAGGGGCTCTGCCAGCTACAACTTGGAAGAATTCCGTCGCTTCGTCGGTTCAACCCAAACCCATAAAGTGACAAAAATCAGCGCCGCAAAAGGTCAAGCCCGGTCACCGGCCAGACCGGTCGGCCTTTCTCATCTCGATCACGTTCCGCGCTTCGTCAGCGGAATTGGAACTTGCGGATCTCTGCAGAAATCCTGGCGACACCGTCCAGCGCTCGCCGCTATCGGTTACAACCGTCACGGATTTCCGGTTGTAGCGCACGAGCACGCCCTCAACTTCGCGCACATCGGTCCGAAACCAGACGCGCTCGCCGATCTTGAACTCCAGCATCCGGACATGCGCATGCATCTGCCGGATCATGCGCAGCCGCTCCACAATCCTCCGGTTCAGATCGATAAGCTCGGCCTCGGTCAGCTGATTGATGTCGATTCTCATAAGTGTGTGGGGACAGCCGCCCCCGGCTGTCCAGTCTAGCAAAGCTCGACGGCTGCCGACTGCGAGGCAGTATCCGTCCTAGCGCCGCAAAAGGTCACCCAGGGCCTGCTTCATGACCTGCCCCCCGACTTCGGAGATCGACTTGGTCAGGGGAATATCCTTGGGGCAAACCTCGACGCAGTTCTGGGCATAACCGCATTCCTGGATGCCGCCATCCCCCATCAGCGCCGCCAGCCGCTCGCGCTGCAGCGCCTTGCCCGTGGGATGGGTGTTAAACAGCCGCACCTGAGCGATGGTCGCTGCCCCCACGAAGCCCGTGTCTTCGTTGAACTGCGGACACGCCTCCATGCAGCAGGTGCACGAAATGCACCGCGAGATCGGATAGGCCGCTTCCTGGTCCTCGGCCGACATGCGCGGCCCCGGCCCCAGATCGTAAGTCCCGTCGATCGGCACCCAAGCCTTCACGGCTTTCAGGTTTTCAAAAATCACGCTGCGGTCCGTTGCCAGATCGCGCACGACCGGAAACTTGGAGAATGGTTCCAGCCGAATCGGTTGCTCGAGATTGTCGATCAGCGCCGAGCAGGCCATCCGCGCGCGTCCGTTGATGAGCATGGCGCACGACCCGCACACTTCCTCGAGACAATTCGAGTCGTAAGTAATGGGCGTGGTCGCCTTGCCCTCTTTCGTGACGGGGTCGGCCGCAATGTCCATAAGCGCCGAAATGACATTCATGTTCGGCCGGTAGGGAACCGCGAACTCCTCCCAGTAGGACCTGGAGGCGGGAGTAAGTTGCCGCTTGATCTTGATGATGACGGATTTATTAGCCATTAGCTCTAAGCCTTCGATACAAACCTATTCCGCGGGTGCCCCATCCTTCTTTTCGCGCTCTTTGCGAAAAGAGGGTGGGGATTTTGACTTCCTCAGTTCTTCCTCTGGCCAAGTTGAGTCGGCGATACATCCACTCGCTCCAGTGTCCCATAGTGCCGTTCTCTACCGTCTAGATCCGGAGGATCCCATGGATCTTCGTGCCGCCCTTTCCAGTAGCTATTTAAGCTCAGGACGAAAACCAGGGCCCATCCCAACGTCCCCCATCCAATCGGCCTTTCCGAAATAAGTCGCTGCCTCCTGCAATTAAGCTGATTAGCGCAATCGCCGCACTTTTGAACGACTCCCGCCGTTCCGTAATGCGTCGATTTGGAAACTGTTCAAACAATCAGTACTTCCTCGGCCGCGGCGGAATCAGCCCCGCATCCACCGGTTCGAACTCAAACTTCGGCTCATCCGCGTCCGGCGCGAAATACGCCTTCGTCGTTTTCATCCAGTTCTTGTCGTCGCGGTCCGGGAAGTCCGGCTTGTAGTGCGCCCCGCGCGATTCGTCGCGCATCCGCGCTCCCTGCGCGATCACCCGAGCCAACTGCAGCATGTTGTAAAGCTGCCGGGCAAAGACTACCGTCGTGTTCGCCCACAGCGTCCGATCGCTCAGATTGACCTTGCGATACCGCTCCAGCATCTCCACCAGTTTGGCGTCGGTCTGCACCAAATTCTTGTTGTACCGGATAACCGTGCAATCCTTGGTCATCAACTCGCCCAGTTCGCGCCACAGCTTGACCGGATTCTCCGTCCCCTCATTCTTCATCAGCAGCGCATTATTCGCTTCCTGCTTCTTCTTCTCCGCATCGAAGTGTCCGTTGCTCGACGCCGCCTGCAGCCCTCGCGCATACGCCACCGCGCTCGGCCCGGCAATCTGGCCGCCAAAGATACACGACACGAGCGAATTCGCCCCCAGCCGGTTTGCGCCGTGATACTGATATTCGCACTCTCCCGCCGCGTAAATGCCCGGAATGTTCGTCGCCTGCTTGTAGTCGATCCACAGCCCGCCCATGGTGTAGTGCATGCCCGGGAAAATCTTCATCGGCGTGTCGCGCGGATCGTCGCCTACGAACTTCTCGTAAATTTCTAGAATTCCTTCCAGCTTGCGGTCGAGTATCTTGCGGTCAATGTGCGTCAGGTCGAGGTAGACCATCGGCTTGCCGTCGATGCCAAGGTTGTGCTCGAACACCACTTTGAAGATCGCCCGGGTTGCAATGTCGCGCGGCACCAGATTGCCATATTTCGGATACCACTCTTCAAGGAAATACCAGCGCTCGCCCTGTGGAATCGACTTGGGATCGCGATTGTCGCCTGGCTTCTTCGGAACCCATACGCGCCCGCCTTCCCCGCGCGCCGATTCCGACATCAGTCGCAGCTTGTCTTCACCGGGAATGCAGGTGGGATGCACCTGAATGAATTCGCCATTGGCGTAGTAACATCCCTGCTGGTAGAGCGCGGACTGCGCCGAGCCGGTGCAAACCACGGAATTCGTGGACTTGCCGAATATTGCTCCGTTGCCACCGGTGCAGATAATGATCGCGTCGGCCGGGAAGGTTCGCACCTCCATCGACCGCAGATCCATGGCGCAGATGCCGCGGCAGACGCGCTGTCCATCGATCACGGCCGACAGAAACTCCCAGTGCTCGTACTTCTTGACTTTGCCTTCGGACTCATAGCGCCGGACTTGTTCATCAAGAGCATAAAGCAACTGCTGCCCGGTGGTCGCGCCGGCAAACGCGGTGCGGTTGTACAACGTCCCGCCAAAGCGGCGGAAGTCGAGCAATCCCTCCGGAGTGCGGTTGAAGGGCACGCCCATGCGATCGAGCAAATCGATAATCCCGGGTGCCGCCTCGCACATGTCTTTGATCGGAGGCTGGTTGCCCAGAAAATCTCCGCCATACACCGTGTCGTCAAAATGTTTCCAGGTCGAATCGCCTTCGCCCTTCAGGTTCTTCGCCGCATTGATGCCGCCCTGCGCGCACACCGAATGCGAACGCTTGACCGGAACAATCGAGAACAGGTCGACCTCGCCGCCCATCTCCGCGATCTTGATGACCGCCGCCAGTCCGGCCAGTCCGCCGCCCACCACAATAATTTTCGGAGCTGCCATGATTCCTTACCGGCTTTCTGTAATTTGACTGTTTGCCGCGCTTCCGGGCGCAAAGGGCTGTTGGGGGCGCGAGCGGAGGGCGGTCAGGCTCGCCAGTCCCGCTGCCGCCAACACGAAGAAAAACGCCAGGCACAAAGCCAAAAAACGCTTCTGCGCCTTATCGCCGGAGACAATGCCCCACTTCGCGGTGAACAGCCAGATCCCATACGCGAAATGCCATGAAGCAGCGATCAGGCCCACAACATAAAACAGAAAGAGAGGCGTCTGAAATACTTCATGCTGCACCTTGCCGAACGAAGCCCACGGATTGTCGTGCAGATCGACTCCGGTAAACCGCATCGTGTATGTGTGCCAGAGGATGTAGGCGAAAGTGATCCCGCCCGTCCAGCGCTGCGCCGTGTACATCCAGTTGCCAGTCCAAGGATAAGCAACGGAATTTCCGTCTCCGCGATACCAGATGTAAAAGCCGTAGAGCGCGTGAAACGCAATCGGCAGCCAGATCCCGAACAGCTCGAGGAAGAATACGAGCGGTAGATTGGCCAGGAAACTCACCTGGCGCTCGTAGGCATGCGGACCACTGATCGTGGTCGAGTTCGAGATCAGGATGTGCTCGAAGAGGAATGCGCCGACCGGGACAATCCCAGATAGCGAGTGCAGCCGCCGCAGATAAAACGAATAACCCTGACCCGCGCGCAACGGCGCAACTCCATGCAAAACGGGAGCAGAAGAACTGGCTGACGCCACGAGCGCTCCTTATAAGTTCAGCGATGAGAAAAGAACCTTCAATTATCTTGCGCAGAGAGAAGTTAAGTCAAGGAAAGCAGTCCTTTACCCGAGACATAGAATCCATGTGGAGACAGCCCCCTAGCCTGCCCTGAGCGAAGCCGAAGGGGCTGTCCGGTCGAGCGCAGTGCGACCTGCCTTCTCCTCATCTCGAATCCATCCATTCCAGGAACCTCCGAAACGCCGCGCCTCGATGGCTGTACAGCGCCTTCTCCTCTGCCCCCAACTCCGCAAACGTCTTAGCGATCTGCGGAAAATAAAACAGCGGATCATATCCGAATCCATTCGCCCCCCGCGGAGCATCAAGGATGACGCCTTCGGCTGCACCGTGAAACGTAGCCAAAGTCTTCCCATCCCGCGCCGCGGCCAAGACGCAAACGAACCGGCCCGTCCGTCTTTCGGGCGGTACGTTCTTCAGTTCCCGCAAGACCCGGGCGTTGTTGGCTTCATCATCCGTATTCCGGTCTGTTTCGTGCGGCTCTTTATCGTGCAAATCGGGAGCAGCGTAGCGCGCCGAATGCACCCCCGGCGCGCCGCTTAGCGCATCCACCTCCAGCCCCGAATCATCGGCAACCACAATCTCCCCCGGAACATAACGACTGTAATCTTCTGCCTTCTTGCGCGCATTGGCCTCAAACGTGAGCCCATCCTCAACCACCGGAGGCAGGGAAGAGAAGTGAGGAATCTCCGCGATTTCGATTCCGTGCGCCGCCGCGGCTCCGGCAAAGTCCCGCAGCTTACCCGGATTCGAAGTGGCAATGAGGATTCGTCGCATGATATCGGACTGCTACAAGATAAGCGTAGAGGGGCTCGCGTTCCGTTTTCGTCGCAGAAGCAAACGAGACAGCACAGAAGGAGGACCATCACAATCGAGATCCACCCTCCCACCGTCCGATCCCAGGTTCGCGCGAACGTAATTCGCACCCGATTCATGCCCGCATCCACTGGGACCAGCATCTGGCCCGTGCCCTCGCGAGCTGCCGTCTGGACCACGCGCCCATTCACCTCGACCTTCCACGCCGGATAGCTAAACAGCCGCAGCGCCAGCTGATCCGGAGCCGACATCTCTGCCGTGAATAACTTCAATTCCCCATTCCACCGCAAGACTTTGATCGCCGCGTGCTCGGAACCCCGAACCTTCCACGCCGCCTTATCGATCGCCGCCGGATCGGCACCCACGGGTGTGTACTCGTCAGTTCCTTCGTAGCCGATGCCGTCCGCCATGTTGTCTCGCATCTCACGCAGGTCCGCGGCGTTGTCCCACCACGGCGGCTGAACGCGCTGCCACGCGACGGCGATCACGCAAACTGCAACCACCCAGATCGCAACCCGCATCCACCAGCGCCGCACCCCCACGGTCACGAAAATGGAGAAGATCATGCTCAGGCAGAGCAGCCAGCGCCAGGGAAACTGCATGAACTGAAGCTTGGGCAGAATTTTCCAAAGAAGCGCCGTCACCGGAAACATAAACGCGCTGCACCCGGCGCCCCACACCACCAGGACATTCCAGACCGCAGGTTCGCCTTTGCGCCATTTTCCCGCCGCCCATGCCGCCGTAAGCGTCGTCGCGATCTCCAGCAGCGCGATCCACGAGACGATTCGATTGAAAGCATCATGGTCCGCATCCGTCGTGTGCACGAAAAGAAAATTGTCCTGTGGCCGCGATCCCGCCGACACCGCCTCGGCGATGTTCACCCATTTCTGCTCGTAAATCGCCGGAAGCAGATAAAACCCAGCCAGGCATGCTCCCAACGCGACCGCAGCCGCTCCCACCAGCAAGAGACGGCCCGATCGCTGCTGCCACGCAAACAACACCAGCAGCAGCGCCAGCGAGTAATGCATCATCACCGCCGCCGGGGCGTTCGTCAGCCAGGCCGCAGCCAGCACCAGGGCCAGGGGCACAATCACCCGCCGGCCTTCATCTCTAGCTCTCAGCAGCAACAGCAGCAATAAAGGCAGCAGGCAACTCGCCAGCAACTCCGCAAATGCGCTGCGCCAGTACACGATCACCAGATGGTATGGGTTCACCGCGTAGAGGACGGCGGCAAAGATCGCGTCGCGGCGGTCGAGCCATCTTCGCGCCAGCACAAACATCGACGCTCCCGCCAGCGCCAGCACAATCCAGATGTACACGGCAGACACGATGCTCCAAGGGAAGATCGCGCTGAGCAACGCGCCCAGGGTCCAGGACGCGGGAGGATAAAAGATGAATCGCGGCTCGCCATAAGCGAAGTGCGCCATCGCAGCCCAGCGCGGCAAAAGGGTTCCTTGTTTCCATTGCGCCAGAACATCGAGCCAGGAATAGAGGTGAAATTCAACATCGTGGCCGGACGGGGTTCCGAAAAAAAAGAAGGGGATCTCGACCGCCAATGCCGCGCCACAGATCGCCAGCAGAGGAACCCAGCGCAGCGATAACCCCGGCGGACCGGCAATCCCCGAGACCTTTGGCGGATACGCAGGTTCGATCGTCTTTCCCAGATTCGCTCCCGGAATTCAATTCGCGCGGTGTTCCACAATCGAGACCCAGA
The DNA here is from genome assembly GCA_963819035.1 of uncultured Acidobacteriaceae bacterium. GTDB lineage: Bacteria > Acidobacteriota > Terriglobia > Terriglobales > Acidobacteriaceae > Sulfotelmatobacter. The sequence goes on from CAWFUU010000036.1 coordinate 221,299, forward strand.
TCGAAAACATCTCAGTCTACACATTTAACCCGAATTTAATATTGCTGAAACCATCGGGCAACGGATTTCCGCTAGCGTATTCACAACGGGTGGAACAGACCAAAATCGGAGAGCCCGCGCCAGAGACGGGGTTCGGGTTCTTCGATTCTTTGGACGGTTGTCACCGACGAAGCCTCTCGCTCCCACGTTCGCTCTATCTGCCCGCACTGCAGCGCGAAATTCTTCCTGAAATCTCCGCCATAAACCTGCCACGGGAGGCTTTTCTCATACCAAGCCATAACAATGATTCGGATTTATTGCGGGAGAGAAGATGCTACGCGGAGGCTACGTCTTCCGGAGTGCGTTGGTGACGGAGTTCGGAAAGAAAGTCGTCCTGCTGCAGAGAAGTGCCGCGTCGCAAAAGCTCAAGCAGCGAGTCTTCCATGTCGTCGGCAGGTTCTTGCGACGGCTCGGCGTGTTCAAACTGAGTGAGATCGGCCACCAGGGCCCGCGGAGAAATAATCATTTCCGGCGTAGTATCCGGACAATTGCGCAGGAAGCTGATCACGTTGCCTACCTGCGCCCGCTGCTCCGGCGTGCGGGAAGGGAACTCCACTCCCATGCCATGTCCAGGATGCGCGACCCGCACCATGCCTTCGGTATGCACTTCGAGTTCTCCCGTTTTCAGGCAAAGGTCAATCAAGGCACGCTCCGGAAATGGCGCGTCGGTTTCCACGTAGCAGCCGCCCAGACTGAGGTCGGTAAGCTTGCAGTGAGGGACAGCCTCATCGCTCTCTGCGCCCTGGTTCGCCGCCGCCGCTTTCAGCCAGACTTGCAGTCCAGCCGCGACCTCTTGCGGTACATCGAGGAAACGCACGCCAGTCTGCCCGTTGGGATTGGCCCACGCTACCTGCCCGTGAGCCTCAACTTGCACCGCGCCGTCCGGCAACTGAAACTGAAAAGCCAATAACGATCCCGTGGTTTGCGCCTCGGCTGTCAGCACATCCATGCCGGTTTCCGAGAGGTCGAGCAGAATGCCATCCACCTTGCGCGTGTCGGGCAGCGTGATCTGCACCGGAGCCTGCACCGGAACCCGGAATGCCCGGCGCCGTTCGCGGCTCAGCAAAGCTGCGGCCGCTCGCAACCCGGCCTTGGCACCATCTTCCGAAACTGGTTTGTACAGAACGAAGTGAGCTCCTCCGCTCAGGATGTCGCGCACCTTCGTCGCATCTGCCACCAGCGCAATGCTTAGCGCGGCAGAGCCCAGATTCCTTGCCTGCTCGAGAACGTCACCCGCCGCCTTGGGATCATCAAAGTCGAGAATGATCGCATCGAACTTCTGCTGCTGGATCCGCGCCATGGTGGTTTCGGGATCGCTCGAGCGGTCCACCGCGATGCCCAGTGCTGGCAAAACCCTGCCCAGCACCTCGGCGGCCGAGTCATCCGTGGAAACCAGTAATGCCTGAAGGTTCATAGGTCGTTCGCGCTGCGGAAGCTTTGCGAGTCTACGGCCAACGTGGCGCCGCAGGGCGCGCCGGTTTAGACGCGTTTGCCGAGCCGGAGCCCGCACCCGCCTTCGCTGCCATGGCGTCAGTCGAGCCCGAAGCGTCGTCGACTTCTGCCAGTACGGCGTTATCTTCGTCGTCGTTCTCGGCCAGCAGCGGCGCTACTTCGCGCAGCTTTTCTGCAGCCTGCTGCAGCATCTCGATCTGCTTGCCAAGTTGGGCGTACTTCGCCTGCTTCTGCCGCAGGACCTCATGGATATCTTTCATACAACCCCCTGCTGGAAATCTAAGGAGGGTAGGCAGGTGGGGTCAACGGTAATCCCCAGACGCAGATTACGGGGGTAATCGGCGATGGACTTTTCGGGGAGAAACGAAAGGCCCCCACCTAGTGGAGCCTCTTTCCAATCAGTTTGAAACGGGACTAGGCCTTCGCCTTCAACCGCACGACTCCCGCTAGACCCACCAGTCCCAATCCTGTCGCCAGCAGACCGAGTGTTCCCGGTTCCGGCACAACTGTCTTACATTGCGTTTGTGCCGTCCCACTCAACAACCCGATCGAGCCCCCAAAAGAGCCTGCCTTGACCGTCAGTTCCTCAACTTTAGCGGTAACGATCCCGCCGCCATACAATTGGCCCGTCACGGTACCCCTCAGGGTTAATTGGACCAGCCCGCTGGCGAGGTCGACGCTGCTCAAAAAGACCGGACCCACGAAACTGCCATGGAAAATCGTCCCGTTGTGAATCCCTTGCTGGCCGTCTCCGGTGATCACAAAACTGCCGCCGCCATTGAATGATCTCTTCGCCGTGCGGCCCCAAACTCTTCAAAGAGCCGGTCTTGAAACTCACGGCTCCCAGGTCACCTCGCACCCGACCCGCGCCCATCCCCCGGACCCCAACCAACTCAGAGCTGGCCAACTTCATTCCGGCGTTGCTGCCGGTCAGGGTGCCCCCGCAATTGGTAAAGTCAATAGAACTGGCCAACGCCATCGTCGAGAGCGCCAGAACCACCACAACCATCGGTGCCGTCCGCTTCATATGAGACCTCCTCAAGACTTCGACTCCCACTGCCGCGGGGGCTCGGCCTTCCGTGGAATTCACGCAAGCGGTGCTTTGCCGTGATATTGCACTTGTTGCGCCACACCCGTAAATTCGTAAGATATTGTGTCAAAGCTAGTTAGCTCGGATGTCCTCGTTCTCGCCATCCGTCGAGGTGCAAACTGATGCGCACCCCGACCCCGGTCTTTCGAGCCGTAAAAGACCTTCGACCCCGGAGACTACCCCGTCAACGACGGTAACTTGTCCGCCGCGCCAAGTAGAAAGATAGTTCCCACCACAATGCTGTAAGCGGAGGTTAGCAAGGTAAGGCCGCGTAAGGCGTTCGCGCTCACCATACCCAGGGCGCTTGCCAGCGTGCGTGAAAACACATTTTGCGACGGCCCTGCCGGACCGATCCACAACCGTAATTTGTCGAGCGAAAACAATCCGGCGGCCAGTCCACACATCAACGTGTTCATGACCACCAAACCCACGATGAACACGAACAAACCCAGCAAGCCCGACCACGTGCCACCCAGATTCGCGGCCAGCAGAAACAACAGCAATTGAGTGGGCGTCTCCGCTCCCAGCCCGTGAATCACGCCCACCAGAAATGTTGAACTCGTTCCGTATCCGTCTTTGAAGACCTGAGGCGCTTCCACTCGCGTACCGCCAAAAATCCGGCTCAGCCGCCAGTACACCCAGAGCATGCCGTTGATCAGCAGCGTGATCCGCGTCCGGGGACGCGCGTGACGGTGCAACGACGGTCGGAAGAACGTGCCCAGCACGTAGATGCCGAGCGTCAGCAGCGTAATGCCCACCAGGCGCTCCGCCCAGCGATCGCTGGCCGCGGGCAGCGAAAGCCGGAAGCCAATCGCTGCCGCCCCCAGCACCGCCACCGTCGTCGCGTGTCCGGTTACATAGAGCAATCCGAAGCGCATCGCGTCGCGAGCCCGGGCTTGCACGCTGCTGATGTCGGTGATGGCCGCGATGTGGTCATAGTCCAGACCGTGCCGGAAGCCGAGGACTCCCGCCGACAGCAATGCCAGTCGCAAACTGCCGGAATCGACCATGCCGGTATTGACCATGGAAAAGGGAGCGTGCGGACACCCATGCTGCTATGGGCGCAGGCCCGAAATCAGTGTGTAGGCTAGCACAGTTCTCTGGAAGAAGAAGTGCGTGGTTATTCTTTTGCCGAGCCCGTCCCGGCGATCAGTTCCCTCAGTCGTCGCGAGAGGATGGAGGCCAGCGAGCGGTAGAAACGGGAACCCAAGTGTGGAAACAGTTCAAACAGCGATTGCAGCGTCGGCCGATCCAGGTAGTATGCCTCGACTGCTTCCTTCGCTATGACATTGGCGGTCGCAGGAAGCTCGTCAAGATACGAGATCTCGCCGCAGACTTCACCGGGGCCGATGGCGGGAATCGTCCCCTGCACAGGAACCTGCACCGAGGCCGTACCCTTCAGTAACAGATAAACTCCGTGCGTCCGTTTGCCCTGCTGCACAATCGAATCCCCCGCCTTGAACTGCAGGCGCGCAGCCTTGTCTGCAATCAAGGCCCAGTCGTTCGGCGTCAGGTACTGCAGTCCCTGCTTGGCGGTCGACAATACAGACACGTCTTGCTGCTGGATTGCCTTCGACATGGCGCGTGTGCTCGAGCCCCGGAGAGACTTTTCCGAAGGATTAAGAGACTAACAACAGGGCGAATTTGAGATTAGCAGAAAAGGCGCCGCGCGGGCACCCCGCCCGAACCCGCGAAGTCACCGCTCCGCCGGGCTTATGGGGTCACAACTCTCAATCCGTTCTCAGGGATTTTGCAGGGGCTTTCTGCTGGGCGATGGCTTGGAGACTGGCGCCCTGTCCTCCGAACTTGCGAGTTTCTTGCTGACAGAATTGCCGCTTGGATCGAGTTGTTGGTGCGCAGGTCCCGTCACGTTCTACCCAAGGCTCGGTGGGGCGCAGGTTAAGGTATCGCCTTCGACAGTGGCTCATCACGAAGTCCGGACTTCCTCGAAAATCTTTCCGTTCGCCGTTGCTGCTGCCCACAATCCCTGAATTACGTCGTGTGCTGAGGGGGACGAATCAGGCAATCTTGCCACTCTCTTGCCTGCCCACGGGATGCCCAAACGGGCACGTTGCGCCGTGGAATATCCATTGTTCCCGGTGCCTTGCTAACTCGGCTCGGTCATCGGTTCCTGCAGGCAGAACCATGTGGACTGCTACGGGAAATCTACAGTCGCTATCGCTGCATTCGTATGCGATCGAACGCAGAATCAGACTGGGAGAGTCAGGTTTTTTGCGCGAACCCACGAGGTGTGGCTGAAGGTCGTACTCGTACACATGCCCGCAGCAACAACACGCCAACAAAAGGCAAGGCGCCTTCGGCCCCATCGAAGATTGGAGTTGAATTGAGTGACCGCAATTCCGACAGAAAATATCCCCGCTGTGTCGTGTCATCACCGGCTCCAAGCATCGCCATTGAAGCATTGTAATTTGTGACTGTGAACTTAGTATGAATCAGTCAGTATAGAATCAGGAAGAACCTAAAATTGCACTACAGGAATACCCCTGCTCCTGGGCGGGGCGTTTAGTCTTAGGTAGAAGTAGCTTACTTTCCCGTTTTCTATGGAAGGATGGAAGACCGAAAACTGAAAAAAGGCCTCCCTCCTCGTTCACTTTCTCCCTCGGGTTTGCGCGGGGCCGCCCAGTCACGGACGACGGGCCCGTATTTGCTGGGGAAAATGGTGCGCCCTGAGAGATTCGAACTCCCGACCTTCTGGTTCGTAGCCAGACGCTCTATCCAACTGAGCTAAGGGCGCGGATCTTGGAAGGAAAAACTCTCAGTAATTATAACGGAATAATTTATTTGACGGAAACCGTAGTTCACATCCCTGTGGTGCGACGTGAATTTGCGATCGAGGCGCGGTCTTACCCCCTTGAAAGCCCTCTGCGTTCTCTGCCGCTGAACCCCAACTCGCCGCAGACAGGAACTCCCCGAAACGTAGATTGCCAAAAATCTAGAACGCTTGCGTGACGCGATTTTTCAACAGCCAAAGTGGCCCGGTCCTTGCGCCTGCAGCCCGAAGTAATTCTTTCCCGGGCTAAGGCAATTCCTACAGAGCAGAAAAAATCGCCAGCTTTTGTTTTGAACGGGTTGCGGACGGCATTTCGCTTGCTCTAGACAATGCCAGACGAAGTGGCGCGCAACGGGGTGCTCCAGAGAATAACTTCGGCCAGAGGTTTTCTTGGGCACCCCTTGCTTTTACTGCTAAGCCCTCCCCCACCCTCGTTACGGCTTACGCCTGCGCAACTCTCTGCTGTACGTCAATTCCTGCCTGCCGCAGCAATCGCGCCACCGCATCCTCTTTAAGCCTGGAGGCGTCGAACTCGACTCGCACCCTCCGATCTTTCTGGTCAAATCGCACAGCGCGGATGCCATACACTTCGCGCATGCTGTCGATTGCCCGCATCTCGCTCTCTCCCGGCAGGGAACCATAACTGAAAATTACATCCAGATAAGTCATGCGTCGAAACCCTTCTGTATGATGGATTTGAACTCCCGGCTAGACCGCCGGGTGAATCCAATATAGAGCATCGGCAATCAAAGGCACATGACTTTTCTGGGATTGAGCGGGGATCGCACGCTGAGGACATCTCTGATGAAGTCACAATCCTTCCAGTCGCAAGCGATTTTCTTCGGCGGCCATTGCGGCGTTTCCTGCCCTCCTCTTCCGTCTAAACTTTTGAGTTACCCGGCCACATTCCGATGACCGCTTCCAACCCAGTTCCGGTCCTTGAACACGATCCCGTCTGCGGGATGAATGTAAATCCCACCACGGCAAAACACGTCTACGAGCACGCCGGTAAAAAGTATTACTTCTGCTGTGCCCGCTGCATCGAGAAGTTTTCTGCCAATCCGTCCGGATATTTGAACAAGCCCGTGTCCTCAGGTTTGGTGATGCTCGGCATGCCCGCACCAAAACCCGCCTCATCAGACAAGTCCGTTTCGCTCACACAACTTCAACCCGCGCTCAAGCCGTCCTCTGGCGGAGCCGCTCCAGCCTATGTCTGCCCCATGTGCCCTGAGGTGCGCGAATCGAAGCCTGGAGCCTGCCCCTCCTGCGGCATGGCCCTGGAGCCCGACGTCCCCCTCGCGGCCACTCGCACGGAATACACCTGCCCCATGCATCCCGAAATCGTGCGCTCCGAGCCCGGATCATGCCCGATCTGTGGCATGGTGCTCGAACCCCGCACGGTGACGACCGCCGCGGAAGAGAATCCCGAACTGCGCGACATGACTCGCCGATTCTGGGCCGGCGTGGCGCTTACCGCGCCGTTGCTCGCGATAGCGATGGCGAGCATGCTGCGGCACGGGTTCGTCGGCGAACTAACCATCAACTCGGTAAAAATCCCTCTGTCCTGGTTGGAGTTCGTCCTGGCCACTCCAGTCGTTCTCTGGTGCGGCCTCCCGTTCTTCCAGCGCTTCTGGGCCTCGCTGGTCAACCGCAGCCCCAACATGTTCACCCTGATCGGCCTGGGCACAGGTGTGGCCTATACCTACAGCGTCGTGGCCACCTTTGCACCTCAGATTTTCCCGGAATCACTGCGCGCGATGGGCGGCTATCCCGACGTCTACTTCGAAGCGGCCGCCGCCATCACCACGCTAGTCCTGCTCGGCCAAGTGATGGAACTCCGCGCCCGCAGCCGCACTAGCGCAGCCATACGCGCGTTGCTCGACCTGAGTCCGAAGACTGCGCGATTGCTGACCGCCGACGGAGACGAAAAGGATATTTCGCTCGATCAGGTCAACCCCGGCGACCGCCTGCGCGTTCGCCCCGGAGAAAAAGTCCCCGTCGATGGCGTTGTCCTCGAAGGCGGCAGTTCCGTCGATGAGTCGATGATCACCGGAGAATCGATTCCCGTCGAAAAATCCGCCGGCAGCAAAGTCATCGGCGCCACCATCAACGCCACCGGATCGTTCATCATGCGAGCCGAACGTGTCGGCTCCGAAACTCTGCTCGCCCGAATCGTCCAACTCGTCGGCCAAGCCCAACGCAGCCGCGCCCCTATTCAGCGACTCGCCGACCGCGTCTCCGCCTGGTTTGTGCCGACCGTCGTAGCCGTGGCCACCATAACCTTCGCCGCCTGGTTCCTGGTCGGTCCCGAGCCGCGCCTCGCCCACGCGCTGGTCAACGCTGTCGCCGTCCTCATCATCGCCTGCCCCTGCGCCCTCGGCTTGGCCACTCCCATGGCAATCATGGTCGGCACCGGCCGCGGAGCCCACGCCGGGGTGCTAATCAAAAATGCCGAAGCCCTCGAGATCCTGGAAAAAGTCGACACCCTCGTCGTCGACAAAACTGGCACGCTCACCGAAGGCAAGCCGAGAGTCGTCGGCATCTCCCAGGACATAGAGAATGATCCCGAATTGCTTCGCCTCGCTGCCAGTCTGGAGCGCGCCAGCGAACATCCCTTGGGAAATGCCGTCGTGGAAGCGGCCGTCAAAAATGGTCTAAAGCTCTCCCAGCCACAAGAGTTCCAATCCATCACGGGAAAAGGCATCCTCGGCGTCGTCGATGGACACAAGGTAGCTGTCGGCAACCCTGCTTTGATGGTTCAGGTTGGAGCAATACAGGCGCCGTCTATCGACTCCGTTCCGGTCCTTGACGACGGAAGACTCTCGGTGTCCGTAGATGGAAAATATGTGGGAAACATCCGCGTCGCAGATCAACCAAAACAATCCACGCCCGATGCCTTGCGCGATCTGAGGAACCAGGGTCTACGCATCGTCATGCTCACCGGAGACAGCAAGCCGGTCGCCGCCGCGATCGCAAAGACACTGGGCATCGACGAATTCGAAGCCGGAGTCCTGCCTGAAGGAAAATCCGATGTGATCAAGAAGCTGCAAGGGCAGGGAAGAGTTGTCGCCATGGCCGGCGACGGCATCAACGACGCTCCAGCCCTCGCTCAAGCCGACGTCGGCATCGCCATGGGCACCGGCACCGACGTCGCGATGGAGAGCGGCGGTGTCACGCTGGTCAAAGGCGATCTCACCGGCATCCTGCGCGCCCGCAAGCTGAGCCAAGCCACCATGCGTAACATCCGCCAGAATCTTTTCTTCGCCTTCATCTACAACGCCATCGGTGTCCCCATCGCCGCCGGCGTTCTGTATCCATTCTTCGGCCTGCTCCTAAGCCCCATCTTCGCCGCCGCCGCCATGAGCTTCAGCTCGGTGTCGGTCATCACTAACGCCCTGCGCCTGCGCAGAGTGAAGCTCTGAAGGTTCATGTGGGACGGACACTCCTGTCCGTCGCCTTTGATTTTGCTCTTGCTCTTGTTCTTACATGGACCGTGGCCTTGAAGTTGGAAAGGGAAGGCAACGGTTTCAGCCGAAGCCGAAATGCATCAGAAAATGATGCGGCCTCTAGCCTCTGGGAGCACCTAGCAGCGATCCTCAAAACGCCCGCGACCAATTCCATATCGCTGTCTTGTGGAAATGGGCGGCGGTCAGGATCGCGATGAGTACTCCGTAGACTGCTCCGACAGCGAAGAACGCAGGGCCGAGCATGCCCAGCGCACGATCAGCCCAACTCCGACGCGGATCACGCATCGGTGGTCCCGCGCTCAGCAGTGCGCAGAACAATCCGCAAACAACGCCGAACCCCGCTCCCGCCACAGTCGCATTCTCGAGAACAACGGAAAAAGTGTGCCAATCGTTGCGTCTGCTGTAAACCATGCAGTGCCCGATCTCAGCGGCTGGAAAAAACGACCCGACGAGCGAAGCGACAGCCATGAAAACCGAGAATCCCGCAACCACAAGAAAAAGGTCAACAGACGGTCCCTTGCCATCACTCACTTGATCGCCACATACACATCCACCTTCGAATTCTGAGGATCCGCCGCCCGCTCGTCGTAGATCTCAAAATCTGCCCCATACACCCGATCGCCCCCCACAGCCGACTTGGGTAGGGAATTGATCCGCATCCAGGCCTCCGGCACAACCTTCGCAGCCGGCCCTTTCTCGGATGTGAAGACCGCATACCGCCCCGTCGGAATCTTCTTCGCGACCATCCCCGCCGGCACCTCAGCATCTGACGTCACCTTGGCTCCAAGCACATAGGTGTATTCGCCGTTGTGATCGCTGGCGTAATCCGTGTACACCGCGACGATCGCCTTGTCGGCCTTGTTCGGAATTTTGCTCAACCAGCGGTCCTGCATGAACCGCCCCCACTGCTTCCCAATCACCCCCTCCGCAGTCATCTCTCTCGCGTTACTAGTGCGGGAGCTGATCCCGATCACCGTGAAAACTGTCTGCTGGACAACTCTAGGAGTCATGACTCTTTCTCCTGCACCGGTGCTGACCAACAGCAACGCCAGCGCGAACAGCGCCAACATTGAATTCTGACAGAGCCTTTTCATCTGATCGACTCTATTCCAAGGAAGCCAGTTGCGGGTGCCCCATCCTTCTTTCGCGTTCTTTGCGAAAGAGGGTGGGGATTTTGACTTTAGGTGGGAAGTCTACAGCTTCCCCAAGAACTCCGTGATCTCCGGCTGAGTCCAGTCCACCGCCCCGATGAACTTGCGCCGCATCACCCCATTGCGGTCAACGATATATGTTTCAGGAAATTTAAACGTCCCGTAGAGCCCGTTGCTCTTGCCGCTGGGATCGCGAACCGTCAGCAGGTTCACGTTGTGATCTTTTACGAACTGTTTGTAGGCGCTTTCGTCGACGTCCACGCTTACCGCCAGCACGGTCACGCCCTTGGCCTTCATGCGCCGCTGCATCTCGACCAGCGACGGAATTTCCTCCACGCACGGCGCACACCAGGTCGCCCAGAAGTTCAGCACCACCACCTGCCCATGAAACTGGCTGAGCGTGACCGTGTTCTGCGAGTCCTGCAGCGTGAAATCCGGAGCGGCTGTGCCGATTCGCGGCGGCCGCGATCCGCTGTAGCAGCCAACAAGGATGAGCAACGGAAGGCAAGCAAGAACAACAACGGGAGGCCAAGCGAAGCGTCGCACCCAGCTATAATAATAGATTCGACGTATGACAGCGACCGAAACAGTCGCGGCCCAACCTGTAGTGTCGGTGATCGTCCCCGCGCGTAATGAAGAAGCCTGTCTCGGTACCTGCCTCGAGTCGCTGGCTGCGCAGACCGGCGTTCCCTTCGAAATCATCGTCGTCGACGATCACTCCACCGACCGCACCCGTGAAATTGCTCTCTCATTCCCCGCCGTGCGTGTCATCGAGGCCGGACGCGCTCCCCGACGGCTGGACCGGCAAAAACAACGCAGTGGTGACCGGGGCGCGTGACGCTCGCGGCCAGTGGCTGCTGTTCACCGACGCCGACACCGTCCACCTCCCCGGTTCTCTCGCGCGAGCGTTGGCCGAAGCTCAGGAAAACAAGGCCGACCTGCTCTCCTACTCGCCCGAACAGATTGCCGTCACCTTCTGGGAGATGGCCACGCTGCCGGTCGTGTTCGCTGAACTGGCCCGCCAATATCCTCCCTCGAAGGTAAGCGATCCAAATTCCCCTGCCGCAGCCGCCAACGGCCAGTACATCCTGGTGAAGCGCGAAGCCTACGATGCCGTCGGAGGCCATGCCGCGATCGCCGGCAGCATCCTCGAAGACGTAGCCCTCGCCCGCGCCGTGAAGGCCTCGGGCCGCAAGATTCGTTTCCGCTACGCCGCCGACGCCGTCCGCACCCGCATGTACCGCAACTACCGCCAGCTCCGCGACGGCTGGACCAAGAATTTGACGCTGCTTTTTCCGCATCCCGGCCGGCTCGCGATGAAAACGCTGCTGTTCTGGGGAATTACTTGGGCCGCTTTATCTTTGGCGCTTGTCACACGCGCGAAGCAATGGCCGTGGGACACGGTGTTCGTCGGTGCCTTCATCTTTCTCACCACACGGCTGAGACGAGCGAAGTTCACATCCGACATGACTTTTTTCGGCGCCTTGTTCGGCATGCCGATGTTCGCGTACTTGTTACTGCGTTCAAAGCGAGCGCACGCCAAAAACAGCGTGCAGTGGAAAGGCCGCACATATTCTGACAAACCTGGTTTGCTGGCCGCTGGCCACTGACCACTGGCTGTTCTCCTATGGTTTATCTAACTCGCAAAGCTGAATTCTCCGCCTCGCACTACTACCACAACCCGGACTTCACTCCGGAAGAAAACCGCCGCGTCTTCGGCAAGTGCAACAACCCGAACGGCCACGGCCACAACTACACGCTCGAAGTCACCGTCAAAGGAGAAGTCGATCCCCGCTCCGGTTTTGTCGTCGACCTCAAGCAACTCAAAGAGGTCATGCACCGCGAAGTCCTCGACGCCATGGACCACCGCTTCCTCAACAAGGAAGTCCCCGAATTCTTCACCAAAATTCCGACGACCGAAAATCTAGCGATCGCCATCTGGCAGCGCCTGGAAACCAAACTGCAGCGAGCAAGCCTGCACCGTGTCCGCGTCTACGAGACTCCGGACCTATTCGTAGATTTCTACGGAGAGAATTGAGCTAGGAGCTAATGTAGTGTCCCATAAGTAAGTGGCATTAGTATTGCAAGGTAAATAGGTGTCTCTGATGCACAATGGAGGTGCCTATGGCGATGGGACGACCGAAAGCGGCGTTGGTGTTGAGCCCGGAGCAGCGTGCGCAACTGGAAAGCATGGCCAGTTCCCGTTCGCTTCCGGCGGGACTGGTAACTCGGGTACGAATTGTTTTGCTGAGCGCGGCGGGAAAGATGAACCAACAGATTGCCCGGCAATTGGGATTGAGCAACGCCACCGTGGGCAAATGGCGGCGACGCTTCGTGGAGCAGGGGGTGGCGGGACTGCATGACGAGTTGCGCCCAGGCCGTCCGCGACCGATCAGCGATGAACGAGTGGCCCAGTTGGTGCGCAAAACACTGGAGACAAAACCGAAAGGCGGCACGCACTGGAGTGTGCGGCAAATCGCAGGCCAGACCCGGCTTTCGAAATCCACGGTGCACCGCATTTGGCGGGCCTTCGGGCTGGGGCCGCACCGGCAGCGCCACTTCAAGCTCTCGACTGATCCGTTTTTCGTGGAGAAGGTGCGCGACATCGTGGGACTGTACTTGCATCCCCCGGAAAACGCGGTGGTCCTGTGTGTGGACGAGAAGAGCCAGATTCAGGCGCTGGAACGCACCCAGCCCATGCTACCCATCGGGCTGGGGTACGTCGAAGGCGTCACCCACGATTATCGGCGTCATGGAACCACGACCCTGTTTGCCGCGCTGGACACAGCCAAGGGCACGGTGCTCACGCGCTGTCGGCAACGACATCGGCATCAAGAATATCTGGACTTTCTACGGCAGATCGACAACAACGTGCCGCCGGACCTGGACGTGCACGTGATCGTGGACAATTACGCGACCCACAAACATCCGCGGGTGAAGCGCTGGCTGGCAACGCGACCCCGCTTTCATGTGCACTTCACTCCGACCTACGCCTCTTGGCTCAATCAGGTGGAGATCTGGTTCCACCGGATCACGCAGCGAGCTATCCGGCGCGGAACCTTTCGCAGCGTGAAAGAACTGGTGACCAAGATCGATCAATTCGTCGCAAACGATAACCAGAACGCCCAGCCCTTCGTCTGGACGGCAACAGCAGATTCCATCTTCGCTAAAGTCCAGCGACTATGTGAACGTATTTCCGGGACAGGACACTAGCAGCTAGAAGCTGAACCATGAAAGCCCATCTCACCCGCCGCTACCGCTTCTCGGCCTCGCACCGTCTGCACAGCGCGGAGATGTCCGCCGACGAAAACCGCGCCACCTACGGCAAGTGCAACAACCCTTACGGACACGGCCACAACTACACCCTCGAAGTCAGCATCAGCGGGCCAGTCGACCCCAGCACGGGAATGGTCTGCAATCTGGTCGATCTCGACGGTTTCGTCGAAAAAGAAGTGCTCAGTCGCTATGACCTCGAGAATTTGAATACGCTGAAAGAATTCGCCCAAACCGTGCCCACTACGGAAAATCTCTGCGTCGAGATCTTTGAAATATTGCAGCGAGGCTTTCCAAGCGCGCATCTTGATAGAGTGAAACTCGAAGAAACTCTCATGAACTCCTTCGAGTATGCGGGCGGGAACGAAGTCAAAAACTAGATGCCCAGACCCGATCAATCAAGGGATCAAACCATGAAGCCAGCCACCGAACCAACAACCCTCACCAGCGCCAGCTATGAAGATCTCGTCCGCGAAATGCTGGTCCGCCTGGGCGAAGATCCCCAGCGCGAAGGCCTCGCCGCCACGCCCGAGCGCGTCCGCAAGGCCATGCAGTTTCTCACTAAAGGCTACAACGAAGACCCCGAAGCCTTGCTCAAGGGCGCTCTGTTCACCGTCAGCTACGACGAGATGGTCATTGTCAAAGACATCGAGATGTTCAGCCTCTGCGAGCACCACATGCTGCCGTTCTTCGGCAAGGTGCACGTCGCCTACATCCCGAACGGCCGGGTCATCGGCCTGAGCAAAATCCCGCGCCTGATCGAAATGTTCTCGCGCCGTCTGCAGATTCAGGAGCGCCTCACCACACAGATCGCCGAGACCATCCAGAAAGTTATCGAACCCCAAGGCGTAGGAGTAGTCGTCGAGGCGCGCCATCTCTGCATGATGATGCGCGGCGTCGAAAAGCAGCACTCCGCCGCCGTCACCTCCTCGATGCTCGGCTGCTTCCGCAACGAAGAAGAAACACGCTCCGAATTCCTATCCCTGATCCGCCAGCGCTCCAATGGTGTTTAGGATACTGGTTCTCAATGAACTTCAAGTGACACTTTAAGGATTAATCGCGTGGCATGAATCGAGAGAGAGTGGGGGTGCCCCATCCTTCTTTCGCGTCCGGTGCGAAAGAGGGTGGGGATTTTGACTTCAACCTCGAAAGCTAGCATCCCCTCGTGCGATAAGATAGCTCGACAATCAATCGAAGGTTTCTGCACTTGACTCGACGTTCTTCCCGCAAACGTTCAGCATCCAGCCGCCTTAGCGGCCAAGTAGCCCTGATCACCGGCGCCACGCGCGGCATCGGCCTCGCGATCGCCCACGCTCTCGCCGCAGAAGGCTGCAACCTGATCCTGACCGCCCGCGACGAGAAGCAACTGAATCCCGTCAGCAGGGAACTACGCTCCACCAGAATTCGTGTGCTCGCTCACTCCTGCGACGTCCGCGATCCTCATTCCATTGACGCCCTCTTCCGCTCCATCCGCCTCCAATTCCCCCGCCTCGACATCCTCATCAACAATGCCGGCATCGCCCACCCCAACCTTCCCGTCGAGAAGCTTCCGTTCCCCGTCTGGAAGGATGTCCTCGAGACCAACCTCGACGGCACATTCCTCGTCACCCAGGCCGCCCTCGCCATCATGAAGCGCGGAGGCACCATCGTGAACAATCTCTCCGTCGCCGCCAATCGCGTCTTCGCCGGTTCGGCCGCCTACAACGCCTCCAAGCACGGAGCCCTCGGCCTCACCAACACTCTGCGCGAAGAACTCCGACCCCGCGGCATTCGCGTGATCGGACTTCTTCCCGGCGCCACCGACACCGACATCTGGAAAACCCTGTGGCCCAAAGCTTCCCGCCGCAAAATGATGTCCCCCGAGTCAGTCGCCCACACCGTCGTCCAAGCGATCCTGCTTCCGCCTAACGCCACTGTAGAGCACATCGAAATCCGCCCCAGCATCGGCACCCTGTAGTTGTGTGGAGCAGTTGTGTTGAGCCGTTGTGTGGAGCGGACACTCCTGTCCGCTGCTTTTGATCTTGATTCTGGCTAGGGATCCTGAAACTGTACGGCCCGCGCCGCTCGCCTTTCCCCCGCGCCCCAGTCCAAGTACAATGGCCCCCGCCAACTCACCTCAAGGAGGAACCATGATGAAGTCTCCGTTTCTCGCCGCAGCCCTGCTCGCCGCAACCCTGGCCCTTCCCGTCCACGCTCAGGACGCCCCGAAAAAAGACCAACCCATCAAACCTGCCGAACCTCCGTCCAAAGTTGTGCTCGATACCTGGAATGATGTCGGCCGCAAACTCATCGCCATGGCTGAGGATTTTCCCGAAGACAAATACGACTTCAAGCCCACTCCCGCCCAACGCAGCTTTGCCGAGCAACTGCTTCACGCCGCCGGAGCGAACTATTTCTTCACCAACCTCGCGCTGGGTCAGAAGCCTCCCGCCGAGGAAGACCCGAAGCGCGATCAATACAAGACCAAGGCCGACGTAGTCGCCTTCGTCAAGAAATCCTTCGCTGACGGCGCCGCCGCAATAAAGGCCAAAGGTGACAAGGGAATGAACGACCTCATGGTCGATCCCTTCGCCCATCAGCAAACCCGCGTCTACGATTTCGCGTATGGTTTCATCGAACACTGCGGCGAACACTACGGCCAACTCGTGGTCTACTACCGCGTTGCCGGCCTGGTCCCGCCTGAATCGCGTCCGAAAAAATAGTGTGGGACGGACACTCTTGTCCGTCGCCTTTGATTTTGCTTGTTGGTTGTCATCTTGCTTTTGATTCGATTGAAGCAGGGTGCCCCATCTCTCCCGCGCTCTTTGCGCGAGAAGTGGGGCACTTCAATCGTCTACCGATAAGCGTAAGGCGACCGCCTCCGCCTCTCCCCGAATAGCTTCACCATCACCACCCCGGCGACAAACCCACCCACATGCGCCCACACCGCCACGCCGCCCACATCGCGCCCCATCTGAGCCGTCGACAACGACGCCGCCCCCGCCATAAACTGCAGCACGAACCACTCGCCCAACACGACCCATGCCGGCAAATAGAGCACAAACACGAAGAACCACGTCAGTACCCGCGCCCGTGGATACAAAATGAAATACGCCCCCAACACCCCTGCAATCGCCCCGCTCGCCCCCACCGTCGGAACGTTCGATTGCGGATAAATCGCCACCTGCGTCGCCATGGCAATGAGCCCGGAAACCAGGTAGAACCCCAGGTATTTGAAGTGGCCGAGGTAGTCCTCCACGTTGTCGCCGAAAATGTACAAGAACCACATGTTGCCGATCACGTGCATCCACGACCCGTGCAAGAACATCGAGGTGAAGAAGGGAACTGTTACCTGCGGCAGAGAATATCTGGGCGAGCCGCCCAGAAACGCCGCCAAATGTGCTGGCACCTCGCCGAACTCCCGCACAAACAACTCATAACTCTTCGGCGCGAGCGTCACCTGCAGATAAAACTGAAACAAATAGATCAACAGATTCAGCGCAATCAAAAACCAGGTCACATACGGAGTGCTGTAGCTCGGCTGGTCGTCTTTAATGGGAAGCATGCGAGATTTGGTAAGTTAGAGTACAGACTACAACACGTCTGACGACAACCGCACGCCCGACGCTGCAAAATTCCAGCCGTGAAGCGGCGATAGAATGCAGCCCGCAGCGCAAGCCGCGGGTTAGCAGGCGAAATGGAGCGAGCCCCGAAGGGGCGAAAGACGACTCTCGGTGGCGGAACCGTTGCGCCGCCAACATTAGCCAGCTACCAAACTATCAACATCTCATGAATGGCGTCCTCATCATCGACAAGCCCGCCGGTCTGACCTCGCACGACGTGGTCAACCGCGCCCGCCGCATCCTGCAGCAACGTTCCATCGGCCATCTCGGCACGCTCGATCCCATGGCCACCGGCGTTCTCCCCCTGGTCACCGGCACTCTCACTCGTCTGGCCCAGTTTTATACCAGCGCCGAGAAGACCTACGAAGGCACGATCCGCTTTGGATTCGCCACCGACACCTACGACGCCGAAGGCGAACCGACCGCCGCACCCAAGCAAGTCAGCGTTTCGAGAGAAGAGGTGGAAGCACTGGCCGCCCGCTTCCGCGGCGTCATCGAACAAACTCCGCCGCCCTTCTCGGCGAAAAAGATCCACGGCGTCCCCGCCTACAAGCTAGCCCGCAAGCAGAAAGAAGTAGTCCTGAAACCCGTACAGGTCGAAATCAAGGAGCTCGAAATTCTCGCCGTCGAGCTTGCCTGCGCCCGCTTCCGCGCCCGCGTCACGTCCGGAACCTACATGCGCTCCGTCGCCCACGACATGGGCCAGCTCTTAGGCTGCGGAGCGCACCTCGAATCGCTGCGCCGAACCGCAGTCGCGGAATTCAAAATCGAAGACGCTCACACCCTGGAGCGCCTGGAGCAGGCTGCCCAGCAGGGAAGCGCTGACGATCTTTTTCTTCACCCCCGCACCCTGCTCCCGCAGTTCCCCTCCGTCACCGCCGACGAAGCGACCGCCACCCGCATCCGCAGCGGCCGCCCCGTCAACCTGCCTGAACTCTCCCGCGCCCGCCAGGTCAAAGTCTTCAGCGGTCAACGGGACCTGCTGGCCATCGCCACCCGTGTAGCCGGCACCCTCTTCCACCCCAAAATCGTCCTCTGTGGGACGGACACTCCTGTCCGTCGCCTTTGAGATTTAATTTGTTCTTGATTGTTGGAAACCACGCCGATCAGTGGTTCTGAGCCGGCTTCACTTCCTGCGCCCGCCGCACAAGTTTCTTTAGCTTGCCTTCGATCGAGGCATCGCCAATCTGCTCGTCCTGCAACACGCCGTCAGCGTCAATGGTGAACGTGTGCGGAATCGCCTCCACGCCAAACAATTTCGCCACTGGGCCGGTGAACCCGCGGCCGAAATATGTGCTGGCCAGGCAAGTCATCTCGTTCTTGCCGATGAATTCTCTCCATTTTTCTTCATCCGTGTAGACGCTGACGCTAAGACACGACCAGCGGGCTCCGCCCTGAAAACGCCCCTGAAACTTCTTTCAATTTCCCGCACATGAGGTAAAGCCGCTCGGCACGGCTCACGACTCGACGAATCGATCCAGAGACCACGTCGCCCAGAAATACAAACTCACGCAAAACCTTACCGGTTAGATCTCCATGCGATCCGCTGCCCGTCCGCCGCAGTCACCACAAACGGCGGCGCTAGCCGCGCCCGCGCAGGGCGGGATCCTCGATATAGCGCCACGGGCCCGCTGCCGCTCAGGACTGTCCCCGCCAGGTCTGATCTTTACGGTACGAGTCTTCAGATCAAGCGTTCGAACGCTCAAATCCTGGTTTCAGCAAAACATAGGCGAACATCAGCTTTGTAGCATCGGCGGAAACCAGTTCGGACGATCTGGCTGCGCTCTGCCAGGCTAGCTGTGGTCTCTCGCCGTCGACCGGTAAGATTTCATCATAATTTTCTCAAGTCCGTCGGTCAGCACACGATCGAAGGCGATAGTGTGCGTCCGGCGACCAGCGGGAAGCGCCGCTCGCGCAGGCGCAAACGTCAGCTGTTTGGCGTCACTCCGTCCTTTAGCTTCTTCGAAAGGCGCCTTCGGCAACTGTCAGATAGCTAACCCCCGGCCGTCGGGCGAAAATCGAAGCCGGTTGCAGAAATCCTGGGAGCGGCTTCGAAGCGTCTGTGGCAGAGTTGTACGTCATCTCGTCGTGCGACCGGTTGGACGCGAGCGCCAGATCTTGTTCTTGTCCTTAGAAGGCAGTGTTTCTCAAATGACATCGGGGCCTCGGTGACCGGGTCGATCCCGTAATTTTCTCCCCGGTGCCGTTCTGTATTTCGTCTGAGTGCCCGCAAGCTGGTCACAGTCGTCGGACTGCTCTGGCTCGCCTGAAAAATGTAATATCGCCCGTCGGCTGTCCAGATGCCGCAACACTGTCTCTGCGATATGTTCCAGCCGGGCAACAGTTCGTGCAGATTGGAACCATCATTCGGCATCTCCGACAATGACCGCCATCTTGCTTTCCACGTCTGCCTTCCTGAATCGAATGCTTCAAGCGTCTGGCGGAACCGCGGACTGAAAGGCCTTCGATCATGTGCAAGTTTTATAGCCTGGGCTCCAAAGCCTCTGATGCAAATATAGATCAAAACTTTTGATAGGCAGTTTCTCGCTTCGTCGCAAGCGCCCTCGTTGGCCCTCTCCTGAGCTGCCAACGCCCCGACCGCGCAAGCTATCGCCAGAATGATTCCGACACACTTCATGTCAGCCTCCGTCTGCAAATCCGCGCCATGAAGCTAGCACGAGTCTGACCCATCCGAAAGTGATTCCAGGTGCTTGACCCCAACCCCCATCCCCTTTATGTTGTGCCTATCCCATGAAGCTGTCCGTCGTCATGCCCGTCTACAACGAGCAGGCCACCCTGCGCGAGGTAATTGCCCGCGTTCTCGCCGTGTCGCTCGACATTGAACTGATCTGCGTCGACGACGGCTCGACCGACGCCTCGCGCGAGATCCTGGCTCAGCTTCACTCCACACACCCGGAAGTGCGCGTCCTGCTCCAGCCCCACAACATGGGCAAAGGAGCCGCCCTACGCCGGGGCATCCAGGAGTCCACCGGTGACTTCGTCGTCATTCAGGACGCGGACTTGGAATACGATCCTGCCGAGTACGCTCTGTTGCTCCGGCCACTCATCGAAGGCAAGGCCGATGTCGTCTACGGATCGCGCTTTCTCGGCTCCGGCCCCCATCGCGTGCTTTATTTCTGGCATTCGGTCGGCAATTGGATCCTCACCCTGATCTCCAACGCCCTGACCAACATGAACCTGAGCGACATGGAGACCTGCTACAAAGTCTTCCGCCGCGAAATCATCCAGTCGATCCCCATCGAAGAGGACCGCTTTGGCTTCGAGCCCGAAATCACGGTCAAAATCGCCAAGCGCCGCCTGCGCGTCTACGAGGTCGGCATCAGCTATTGGGGTCGCACCTACGAGGAAGGGAAAAAGATCGGCTGGCGCGACGGCTTCCGGGCCTTGTTCTGCCTGGCCAAATACACGATAGCCCAGCCCCGCATAAGCCCGACTCCAGAGGCCGCTCTTGCCGCGACTCCAAAGCACCCGTAATGTCCGATAACAGGTATTATGTAAACTAATAAGCCTTGGGGTGCGGACCGCAACACATTCCGCTGGGTGCCCTCAAGGGATCAACTCGATCACTTCTTGCGGCCCCAGGGCCGCGACGCCCCGATCCATAGTCGCCAGCTTCCCTCTATGACGCTCCGCCAGACCCATCAGATAGAGGTCCGTCACTTGTTGGTGTCCCGTAACGCGCTTGCCGACCTTGGAGACCGCCTCGAGGAGCGAGATATCGTCTGGCCAAAAGTGATGCTCCGGTAGCTTCACGTTCGCTTCCAGAACCGAGAGTGCGTTTGACACAGAAAGGGCTGCCGGCGAAAACGCTGGATTGGAAAGGATTCGCACCAAGGCAGATTGGGTAATCGGACAGGTCGCCCAACCCGCGCGTGAGTGATTGCTGAACCAGCGTCCCACCCGCCCGTGGGCCTCATGCTCAGGCCAGGCCAACGCGATCAATACGTTGGCATCCAGCAGGAACGCTCCCACTACAACTCATCCTCGAGCAGGCGTCGCACGTGCTCGGACGGGACCTTAGGCGATCCCGGAGGCAACACCACTGTGCAGAACCCATTCTCCATCCGCATCTGCACGGGAGTTTCTAAACCTCGCCGAATCAAATCAGAGGCAGCTTTTCCTAAGGCAACTGCTCTACTCTCGGAGTAGTTCTTGAGGATCTCGACCACGTCATCGTCAAGATTCAGCGTAGTTCGCATGATGGAACTATGATGCCATAGCTGGATAATGATGTCAACTGTGGCATCAAAGCATCAATTCTACATCCAGACATCAACAGCCGCGTTTCGGCTGGGTGCGGATTTTCTACATCTTGTACTTCCCCATATCCTCATCGTTCAGCCCCTCCAGCCACTTGCGCAACTCGTCTGCCGTCAGCCGGTCCGAAGCATTCGCCGCCTGCTTGGAGTTCTTCAGCACCAGGTCATCCACGAAGATCGGACAGTCCACCCGCAACGCCAGCGCCAGCGCATCCGAGGGCCGCGAGTCGATGCTGATCACGTCGCCCCCGCGCTCCAGCCAGATCACCGCATAAAACGTGTCTTCGCGCAGTTCCGTCACCACCACCTTGTGCACCTGCGTCTCCAGTCCCGTAAGCACGTTCTTGATCAGGTCGTGCGTCATCGGACGCGGAGTGTTGACCTTTTCCATCTCCAGCGCAATCGCATTTGCCTCGTAAACTCCCACCCAGATGGGCAACACCGTTTCCCCGGCGACGTCTTTAAGTATGACTATCGGCATATTCGTTACGGGGTCCATGAGCAGGCCGCGAATTGTCATTTCAACTTCCATGGTGTTCTCCGACTTTTCCGTTGTTCTACTATCACACTACATATCGGCCGTCTTTGCGCTGGCTTCTTGTTGCGACATCATTTCGCCGACCAGGCTGTTGGGGAAGCTGGCGGTCACAACGACTGGAACATAGCTGCCGGGCTGCGGCGACTTCCCTTCTGGCACGGTGAAATTCAGAGTCTTGTTCTGCGAGGTGCGGCCAATCCACTGGCCTCGCGTCGCATTGTGACCCTCAACCATTACTTCAAGTGTTGATCCGACGTATCCCCGGTTGCGCGGAATCTGCACCTCGCGCTGCTTCGCCATCAAGACCTCCAGGCGGTGCGCCTTCTCCTGATCCGGAATCGCGTCTTCCAGATTCAAGGCCGGAGTATTCGGACGCGGCGAGTACTTGAACGTAAAGATGCCATCGTAGCCGACCTCCTCGAGCAGGCTCAGCGTCTCGCTGAAATCGGATTCCGTCTCTCCCGGGAAGCCGACGATCACATCCGTCGTGATGACGATGTCTCGCTTCGCGGCCTTGATCCAGGCGATGCGTTCCAGGTACTGGTCCCGGGTGTAGAGCCGCTGCATGGCGTTGAGCACGCGGGTGGATCCGCTTTGCACGGGCAGGTGGACGTGGTCGCAGAGCGTAGGCACGGCGTCGATGGCCTTAACGATGTCGCGTCCGAAGTCTCGCGGATGCGACGTGGTAAAGCGCACTCGTTTGATGCCGGGAATCTCGCCCACGGCAGCCAGCAATTCGGCGAAGGACCTCTTCTTCTTTCCGTCGCAGGTCGGGTCCTGGTATGAATTCACGTTCTGGCCGAGCAGTTGAATTTCGGTATAGCCGAGATCGGCCATCTGGCGCGCCTCGGCGAGCACGGAGTCCGAGGTGCGACTGCGCTCCTTGCCCCGCGTATATGGGACGACGCAGTAGGCGCAGAACTTGTCACAGCCTTCGATAATCGTGATGTACCCGCGATGCGGATTCGTGCGAGCGGTGAATTCGGTCTCGAAACACTCGTCGGTCTGGCGATCGTCCAACCCCGTGATGCGAACCAGTTTCTCGGTCTTCGCCTGGTCTGAGAATGGGTCATCCCGAAGCCCCGCGCTTTCACCAGCGGGTCGAGGGATCTCCCCTAGAGCGCTCGTGCCAGCCCCACCCAACTCCTTCAGCATCTCGGGCAGCTTCCGGTACGACGCCGACCCGCACACCAGCGACACGTGCGGAGCGCGCTCGAAAATCTTTTCGCCTTCCTGCTGCGCTACGCACCCGAGCACTCCGAACTTCTTGCCTTGCGCCTGAAGTTTCTTGTAGTCGGCGAGACGGTGAAAAACCTTCTGCTCAGCCTTGTCGCGGATAGAGCAGGTGTTGTAGAGGATCAGGTCAGCCTGCTCGACGGTTTCTACCTGGCGATACCCTTCCTGCACCAGCGTCCCCACGACCTTCTCCGAGTCGTGGACATTCATCTGGCAGCCGAACGTTTCGAGATAAAAAGTCTTCTGCCGTGGTTGTGGTTGTGGAACCCCAGACATAATGAGAGTATAACGCGGCTGGACCTTGTCGCTGCTAGCTTCTAGCTCAGTCCGAGCCAGTTTTTCCCGACCGGTTTTGGCGTCGTGTATAAGCAGACGGCGTAAGGCAAACAGGACGTGACAGATCGAGTTATCCGGTAACCTCCGCAATAAAGATGATCTCTCGCGAGTGCGCGGCCTCGAACGGGCCAGCATCCCAGTCTCCGAACACGTCACGGACCACCAGTCCCGATCGCGTGATCAGGGCCTCGACATGTTCTCGCGATGGAAACCGCAACGTGCTGCTCGTGGTCAGTGTCATCTGCGGAAAGCGGTAGGAAGTCTGGAATGAGATGAATTCGCCGTCCTCGCCGGTGACCTTCAACGTCTCGAGAAGCTGTCCGCCATGCAACATGCGGACCAAGGGCGGCCGCGCCGCCCACTCGCCAACCCAATCCACGCTCGGATTGCGAGTCTCAAACGCAACTCTGCCGCCCTTGTTGAGATGGCCACGCATCGTCTCCAACACGGCCAAGGCATCGGCGTCGGTAAGCAGGATTTGGAAAGCGTGCCCGGTCATGACAACCAGGTCGAAGCGCCGCTGCGACTTGTAGCTCTGCGCCGAGGATTCGACCCACTCCACCTGTTCCGCGTGAGGTTTGCGTCTGGCCACAGCCAGCATCGCCGCTGCTGGATCAACACCCGCCACCCGGTGCCCACGTTCAGCGAGGGCACAGCAGAGCGTGCCCGTACCGCAACCCAGGTCGAGCACACTACATGGGCGCGGTCCAGCGAGGGAGAGGTAGAAGTCGCTATCCTTCGCCCATGGGTTGATGAGGTCGTAAATCTCCGCGATCTGAGCGTTCCGATAGTCCATCTTCCCTTGTGAGTGGAGGTCACAGGCCCCACCTAATGTCGCAAACGACGCGGAATGAAGATGGGGCGTGCGGCCTAAGCCTACGTATGGCTGGCAATCAACTCGTCCAATTTGGCGAGCAGCACGCCGTTTCCCTGCCGCGGATACTGCGCCAGCGCCTCGCGATAGTGCGGCAGGTTGTACAAGAAAGCTTCCACGCACTCTTTGTTGAGTGTGTCCCCGTACGCGCCGTAGCCGGACTTCTCCAGCCAATACGCGTTGAAGACCTGCTCGAACTGGTGGCTCACAGGCACTGCCAGGTAGGGCTTGCCCAGGTGGAGAGCTTCGGTGACCAGAGAGAACCCAGAATTCGCGACGATGGCGCGGGCGCTCACCAGATCGGCGAAGAAGCCATCCAGCGAAGGTCTCTTATAGAGAATGTTTTCCTCTAGTCCCTCTCGTGCGAAGCCGTAGGCCACAAATCGCCCCCGGACCGAGCCGAGCAGCTTGGCCAAAGCCGGCGCGGGCGACGTGACGTACACCAAAATGTGGTCGCCCTCGACGGCGGTGGCATCGAGGATTTCCTGGCGCAGCACCGGTGGAAACAGAAATGTGTTGCGTTTCCGGACGGGCGCGGTAAAGAACGAAATCACCAGGTAGGCGTCGGCCCGCGGTGTCATCAGCCGCGTCACCAGTTTCGCCGCGGCGGCGTCGCGCCGGTATTTCCTCGGATACGACACCACGGCGTTCGTCAGGCAATGCTGGTTGTCGATGGAAATGACGGGCAGGCCTTTTTTGTGTCCAACGTGACAGGTGAGTGGCTCGAAGTCAGTGATGACAAGGTCGATCTTGCATTCGTCGACTAAGTGCCTGAGCCGGGCAAGACTCTTCGCCGCCTGCGGCACGGTGATCAGGTTCTTGGCGATGGTGCGCTTATAACGCACACGGTTGTTCACGTAAGCAAAGCGGAAGCCGAAGATCTCGGTGACGTCGAAGTGCTCTTTCAAATTGCGCAGTCCGCGGTCAAACGAGGCCACGTGGACGGTGTGTCCCCGAGCAACGAGATGAGAGAGAACTTCTTTAGCGCGAGTCGAGTGCCCCGCGCCTTCGCCGTTCACGCCGTACAGGATGTTGGCCATGAGTGGGTGAAGGGCGAGTATAGCGTCGATGTCTCCAAGAGAACTAGTCGTCTTTCACAAGCTAGTAGTGAGGAGGGCCTTCCCTTCTCGAAGGACGTCCGCTTCGCTCCGTTGACAACTAGAAGCGTCCGCTATAGTAAAATCCCCCGAATTTGGTTGCGCCTCCCCCCTGAAACGCGACCCAATTGAAAAGGAGTTCGCATGACGCGATTAGTAAGAGTCCTGTTGCTATGCTTCGCCCCTCTCGGGCTGATTCCTTCGGCGCAGGCGGTTTGGGGGGGCTTCCTTTCCACCGGTGCTGCCACCGGAGTCGGCAACCCATCCTGCGCTTTCGTTTCGACCGATCACGTGGTATGCGCGGTCCGAACCGGCAAGGCCGCGATCATGGTGAATGAGTTCAACGGATCCACGTGGGCAGGATGGAAAATTCTGGCCACATCCGTGACTTCGGACCCCAGTTGCACCAGCGATGGTGCCGGCAAAGTAGTATGTGCCGCAACCGCAACCACAGGCAATATGCAGGTTTCAATCTTCAACGGCACCGCCTGGAGCGCCACGGCTAATGTCGCTGCGGCGCTGTTCTCCGCCCCGAGTTGTGCCGAACTTGCGGCCGGACACGTGCTGTGCGCCGCTCGTAGCGCGACTGGCGGCTTGACGTGGTCGGTCTACAACGGTACAACCTGGACCGCATTCGCCAACCTCGTGACCACGGCCGTCTCCGCCCCCAGTTGCACCACCGATAACAATGGTGGCGTGGTTTGCTCGATTTACACGGTAAAAAACGCGACCCTGGTGAACCGCTTCGTCGCCGCCACCAGCAAATGGGAGGGCTTCGTCAACATCGGCGGAATCGCCGGTGGCGAGCCCGATTGCACCTCCATGAACTCGGCCGGCAACGTGGCCTGCTTCGCGAAAGCTTATAGCTCAGGGATCTACGTAAGCCGCTTCAACGGAAAAGCCTGGGGCCTTGGCGCCTGGACGGGCTACGTGGGTCTCGGTGGCGGGGTCAACGACAACGCCAGTTGCACCAGCCACATCGCTGACGAACTGGTCTGCGGTGTGATTGGTGCTCTCGACAATGCCTTCTATGCCACCGTTTTCAACGGTGCCTTCTGGAACGGATGGGCCAAAGTCGGCGGTGCGGGAGTCGGCTCGCCCGCCTGCGCGCCGTTGGGCACCGGCCAGGTCGTCTGCCTGGTCATGGGCCCGTCCAACAAGCTTTCCAGCACCGTCGGCCCATGAGTTTCTGTGGGACGGACACTCCTAGAAACGGTTGATGGATAGCCGAGACTTCGAGGGTGCCCCATCCTAACGTCGCGCCTTTTGCGGCGTTAGGGTGGGGATTTTGATTTTCAATCACGACGTAGTGGAATCAAAGTCGAAGGGACGACACTCTCGGAATCCCGCCCTTTGCAAGGACGCAAGGCATGCGGGCACGTCGGATATGCGGAGCCGCGAAGCGGCGAAAGAATGCAGCCCACAGTGCAAGCTGTGGGTTAGGTGAGGTCAATTCGAACCAGCCCCGGAGCGGCGAAAGAAAAAAGCCACGACGGGCTGTCCGTCCCCACACGCCTTCTCTTGGTTCTCGCCGTTTGCCTTTGCCAGCGTGGCGACGAAGTCAAAACGGTTTGTCAAGCTCACCCCTTACGAAATCTGCTTCTCGGCGGCTGTACGTGACTTGGGAGCTTTCTTGAACGTGGCATCGGCTCCGAGGGGCGACGAGCTAAAATTCGTCCGACCAAAACCTCGCGCGGAGAGCAAACGGCGACCCTCAGGCGCCAAAGCGCGCACTTTTTTCGACGACTTAGCGGCACGACTGAAGTCGTGCCCTTCCCAAAGCCCGCACGAGCCGGAATTTGTCCGCAACTTGTTCAGTCGTGCCCTTCCCCCCTCGGGCACACCGCGCACCGCACTCGCAGCTTCGCCCCGCGGCACAGCACCGGGATATCCTTCCACCCGCGCGCCTTCCGCGAGCACGCCAGCAAACACCAGGCCTCGCGATAGCGATCAAACTTCGACCGCCGCAACCACGGATAAAGCCCCAGCCCCCGCAGCGACGCCACCATCTCGATGGGCAGGACGTACCACAAATCCTCCGGCTCAACATAGACCACCAGAAAATCGATCTCGTCTTCGTGGTAAGTTTCCCCATTCCTCTGTAGCACCACACAATATTTCTCACCTCGACGGTACCTGGTGGATTTCACCTGCACCCTCCAGAATCCACTTCCCGCCTCCACCACGAAGTCGTAGCGGTCGCTGTCTCCCCACGGCTTCGCCACGCGGAATTCCAACCTTGCCACCCGGGCCAGAAATTGCGCCTCCACCATCTCCCCGCGCCGCTTCCACGTGAGACCACGAACTCTTCTAGAATTCTCCCCACCCTGTTTCCCCAACTTGCCCTTATGCATCGCCATAACAAAAAAGGCGCAGCTGGTAGGCTGCGCCCGGATGACTCCTTTATGAAATGTTCGGCCCTAAAACACAAAAAGCGCGGCCCAAGGGCTGCGCTCTGAATTTCTCTCTATACTTTCAGAATATCAAATCGAAGGGGGCAAAACGGACATTTTGCCGAGTTTATATTTGCCGTAGCATCAGCGTGTTAGCCCGAATAGGTGAGGTTTAAGGTCTTGACAAGATTTCCTACTCCTCGTGGATCGGAAGGCGACTTCCCGAAGTAAAGAACCTGGGTGCCCCATTTCTCGCGTACTTTGCGAGAAGTGGGACGCGGTGCTCTCGACGAGGCATCGCGAGTTGGGGGGAAGTCAAAGTCCCCATCCTAACGTCGCGCTTCTTGCGACGTTAGGAATGGGGCACCCCTTGCACGTTCTACTTGCGCGTGTCGATGGTTTCGCCGCGCTCCACGTAGGCCTCCATCCAGCCGAGGACACGCTTCCAACCTTCGCCGTGTCCGATTGCAGACTGCGGCGCGCCGACGAAACCCTCGTGACGAAGTCTGACCATCGTGCCGGTGCCGGCCTTCTTCGGGCCATGGGGATGCAGTCCATGCACGGTCTGCGGTTCGAGATCCCAATAGACCACGGTTTTGAGCGGCCCCTGATAGCTGGCGATCCAGGTGTGGACCAGTCGCCGGGGCGGATCGACTTCGAGATACTCGCCCTCGACGCTGAACTTTGTGCCGTCGGCGCCCATACCCGCACACCGCCACTTGCCTCCGGGGCGAACGTCGGCGGCGCGTTCGGTGATGCGGTAGAGGCCGTTCTCGCCCCACCAGCGCGAAAGCTGTTCGGGGTCGCTGATGGCCTGGAAGACGCGCTCCGGCGGAGCGGCGATGAAGATTTCGGCCAGAACGGTTTCTTGATCGGGGGTGATGGTTGCGGTGGCCATGCTTTCTCCTCAGTCTTGGTGTCGCAAGGCAAGTGCAGTGCGCCGAGTTTCCTAATCTCCTGTCTTGGAAAGTGGGGCGCGCATTCCTACAGTCTCGCCGCGCTCCAGGAAGGCCTTAAGCCATTCCAGCATTCGCGGCCAACCTCTGTAGCTCTGGGCCAACTCGGGATGCGCCGACAGACCGCTGTGACTCAGTCTGAGCAGGGTTCCTTTGTTGGCTGGGTTGAGCTCCCAACGAACCGTCGTCTTCAGGGCGCCGGTCCAACTTGCGACCCAGGAGTAGATGAGCAGACGCGGCGGATCGACTTCGATGTACTCGCCGCTCGCTTCGAAGCGGCCGCCATCGGGGCCGACGCCGGCACTGCGCCATTGCCCGCCGGGGCGTAAATCCGAAGCGAACTTGGTGCAACGGTAGACGCCGGTTTGTCCCCACCATTGCAGTATTTGACCGGGATCGATCAGCGCCTGAAAGACCCGGTCGGGTGGAGCGGCGATTTCGATCTCGCTGATGATGGCATCCTGAGTGATTTGTATAGTCGCGGTGTCGGGCACGGTGAAGATCCTCCGTTCATTTCTCGATGAACTTCTTTAGCTGTTCGACGACGCCGGGCCAGCCGCCGCTGTAATCCTTGCGGGCGGTGGGCTCTTGGGCGAGGCCGCTGTGCGTGACTTTCACCTGCGTGCCGCCGGACTTAGCGGCGAGTTCCCAGCGCACGACGGTGCGGCGCGATTTGTCGTCGTGCCAGTTGGCGATCCAGGTATAAGCCAGCAGGCGCGGAGGATCGTACTCCAGCACTTCGCCCTCGCACTGGAATTTTGAGGCGCCGTTGACATTGAGCGCGCTCTGCTTGCTGTCGTAGCGCCAGCGCCCGCCGCGCTTGGGCTCCATGGTGAAAGAGTCGATCGGGCAAACGTCGCTCGTCCACCATTGCATGACCTGCTTGGGATCGATGAGCGCCTGAAAGACGCGCTCGGGCGGCGCTGCGATCTGGATTTCGCTGACTACGGCGTCTTGGTCGGTGGTGATGATAGCAGTCGCCATAAGTGCTCCTTAGATTCTAGAGATTCTGGTTATGTCCTTCCTACTCAGCTAGATCTTTGCGCCGCAGGTCGAAAATCTCTTTCATTTCTTTGCCGTGGTTATTAAAAGTCCACTCCTCGGTGTGATGGTTTTTATCGAGCAGCGTGAGGACCATGCTCTGCATCCGGCCGGCGTCGGGCGTGGCGAGATTGGTGGCGTCGACGAAGTTGAAGGTCACCGTTTTGCCGTCGGCTGAGACGCTGCCTTGCATGCGGGGCTGGTTCCCGACACTGCAGTAATGCGTGAGCAGCAACCGGTTGGGCCCGTCCAGGTGGAAGACCGAAATCGGCCGTCGGGCATCTTTCCTTCCCAGGTGCCGGGCATGCTCTTGATGGCGGTGAAGGCTTTTTGGGCGTCGGTCTGGGCGACGGCGGTGCAGGCGGCCAGGGCGAGGGCGGCGAGAATCAAGGAGATACGAGTCTGCTTCGTCATAACAATTTTCCTTTCTGAGGTTTGATTTCTGTTTTGCGGGATGCGGCTTCGGTTTCCCGCGCGTGCTCGGCTTCGACAAACGCTTTAAGGTTGGTGAGGCTGGTGCTCCAGAAAACGCGGTACTGTTCGATCCAGGAGTCAACCGCGCGGAGCGGCTCCGGGTTGAGCTGGTAAACGCGATGGCGGCCTTCGCGATGCTCGCGGACGAGGTGGGCGCGACGCAGCAGGCGCAGGTGTTTGGAAATTGCGGGACGCGAGACCGGAAATGCGCTGGCGATTTGTCCGGCGGGTTGACTGCCGCGGCGGAGCAGGTCCAGGACCGCGCGGCGAGTGGGATCGGCGAGGGCCTGGAAGGCGGCCTCGGTGGTTTGCGCCGAGGAATATGTAACCGATCGGTGACGCATAATGCGTAACTATAGGGTTACGCGATTTGCTTGTCAAGGGGATTTTTTGGGCGCACCGCATTCTGGTGAGGTTGCGATTTCTACAGAAGTCAAAATCCCCACCCTATCGCACAGAACGCGATAAGGATGGGGCACCCGGCGAGTTTAGTCGCCGAAGCGGGCGGCGCCGCGGGCTTTGGCTTTGGCGGCTTCTTCTTCGCGATTGCGGGGAGCGGAAGTGGTTTCGAGAGAATGCAGGAGACGGGTCGACGCGGCGGCTACTTCCTCTATCGCCGCGAGAAAGGCGGGTTCGTTGGCCTTTGAGGGCTTGGTGAAGCCGCTGATCTTGCGAACGAACTGCAGCGAGGCGGCGCGGATTTCTTCGTCGGTGACGGGCGGATCGAAGTTGAAGAGCATTTTGATGTTTCGGCACATTTTCGAAAACCTCCTTGGGCTAGGGCGCGCTTTTTTGCACGAGATCCAAAAATGCCTGGTGGACGCGCGTGTCGGCGGAGAGTTCGGGGTGGAAGGTTGCGGCCATGGCCCTTCCCTGCCGAACCGCGACGGGATCAGTGCCTTCAGTGGCGAGTACCTCGACGCCATCACCGACGTGGACGATTTTGGGGGCACGAATGAAGACCATTTCGAGCGGATCCTCGCGGAGAGCTGCGTCGTGAGGATCGCCAGACCGATGGCGCGCCACGAATTTCCCCTCGCGGATGGAGCTGTCGATCTGGCGTCCGTAAGCGTTGCGGCGGATGCGGATGTTGAGGGCGCCGAGGCCGGACTGAGAAGGATTCTCAACTTCCGTGGCTAACAGGATCGCACCGGCGCAGGTGCCGAAGGTCGGCTTGGCGTGGACGAAATCTTTCAGCTTGGCGAAACCTTGTTCGCCAAGGAGCTTTAAGAAGGTGCCGGACTCGCCGCCGGGGATGACGAGGCCGTCGACGTGGTCAAGCTGGTCGGGCTTTTTGACGAGCACAACTTCGGCACCCAGCTCTTCGAGCCGGCGGCGGTGGGCGTCGAAATCGCCCTGCAAGGCTAAGACTCCGATGGTCATGTCAGGCATCGGCCGATCGTCCCTTCGCCCCGCTCAGGGCAAGCTAAGAACGGTGGTTGGCCTGCTACCAAAGTACAACCTTTGATTCTAAAGGAAAGGTACGGTGCAGGCAGTTGCGAGTCCCGAACTTCCAGAATCGGCTTGACAGCATTTCTTTCCTCTTGTACATTACCAGTTGGTTATGGAACCTATTGGTTATGCACAATCTTCGGCGCGGCTGGATGCAACCTTTGCGGCGCTGGCCGATCCGACGCGCCGGGCCATCCTGGGTCGATTAGCCAAGGGGGAAGCTTCGGTGGTGGACCTGGCGGGCCATTCGCGATGAGCCAGCCGGCGATCTCGAAACACCTGAAGGTACTGGAGCGCGCCGGGCTGATTTCACGGGGACGCGACGCACAAAGGCGTCCGCGGCGATTGGAGGCGCGGCCTCTGCGCGATGCCACTCAATGGCTCGAGAACTACCGTCAGTTCTGGGAGGCGCAGTTCCAGCGCCTCGACGCCCTTCTGCTGGACCTGCAAACCAACGAGCGGAAAACCCATCAGAAGAAACCGGAAACCAAGAAGCAGAAGCGTGTGCATTCAAAGTGATAAAGGAGATCGGCATGAAGAACAGTGGAACGTTTAACATCACCGCGCACGGTGACCGCGAGATCGTGGTGACTCGCGTCTTTGATGCGCCACGCCAGCTGGTATTTGACGCGTACACCAAACCGGAACTGGTAAAGAGGTGGCTGCTCGGACCGGAGGGCTGGTCGATGCCCGTCTGCGAAATTGACCTAAGGGAGGGAGGCAAGTATCGCTACATGTGGAGAAACGACGCCAACGGACAGGAAATGGGGATGGGGGGTATCTACCGCGAAGTGGTGCCGCCGGACCGGATCGTGGCCACGGAAAAGTTCGACGAGGCGTGGTATCCCGGTGAGGCGCTGGACACGATCACCCTGACCGAACAGGAGGGCAAGACTACGCTCCGGCAAACGATTCTGTACAACTCGCGCGAGACGCGCGATGCAGTGCTTAAGTCACCGATGCAGTACGGCATGGCCGCCAGCTACGACAGGCTGGAAGGAGCTTTGCTTTCGCGGGGACGCAAGGCACTGAGCGCATAAGTACGACGTGATTTCGGAATTGGTGGACGAAAACGGAGAAGTGGCAGCATTGACGAAGTCAAAGTCCCCACCCTCTTTCGCAAAGAACGCGAAAGAAGGATGGGGCACCCGGCGCGAGGCACCACTATCAAGGAGAGCGAATATGCAGAAGATTACCCCGTTCCTGTGGTTTGACAATAATGCCGAGGAGGCAACGAATTTTTACACCTCGATTTTCAAGAATTCTAAGATTGGGCAAGTGCGACGATACGGCGAGGCGGGGCCGGGTCCGAAGGGATCGGTGATGACGGCAACATTTCAGATCGAGGGACAGGAGTTCATGGCGTTGAACGGGGGGCCGGCGTTCAAGTTTTCACCGGCAATTTCGTTCTTCGTAAATTGCGAAACACAGGAAGAGGTGGACCAGTTGTGGGAAAAGCTGTCTGCGGGCGGAGAAACCATGCAGTGCGGCTGGCTGAAAGACAAGTTTGGCGTGACGTGGCAGATCATTCCGAAGGCGCTGGGCGAGTTGATGGGCGACAAGGATCCGCAGAAATCGCAAAGAGTGATGCAGGCGATGATGAAGATGGTCAAGATCGATGTGGCGGCGCTGAAACGGGCCTACGAGGGGAAAGAATAACTACGGCGACGCTGCGCTGGCGGTTACCAGGGATCGAAGCAGTCGTAGTTTCGTTGGGCGACGATCTTGCCGTCGCGGAACTCGAGGAACATGGCGGAGTGGCACCGCATTTGGCTCCCCGCGCTCAGCGTGCCGAAAGGGATGGCAAGGGTACCAGTCCAGAGGACTTCGAGGACGACCACCACCAGGCAGAAAACCCCCGCCCAAGCGAAGCTTGGACGGGACACCCTCGGGAGTGGGCGTGCCGGTTAGACCTAGCCACCCTCCCATCGTGAAGCCCATTTCAACACCGGGGACGCGGGGCTCGCAGAGAAAAAAGGGCCGGCTAAGACTCCACCCGGTCAATCCCTACGGAGCAATGATTTAGATGGCAGGTTTTCGCAGCGCGGCTCCCAGCACTTTGCCTCGGCCGGATTCCTGCACGAAGGCCATGAGCCTGAGGTTTTTCGGATCCGTTCCGGGCTTGAGTTTCAGCTCTACGTCTTGCGTAAAAGTTCGTCCCTTGGGCAGCTTTCCGATCCTGCTGAGTTCCTGCACGACCGAGACATGGACGAGGTTCCTGCCGCCGTTTTCTCCGCGCAGAACTTCCGATTCCACGCGGTCGAGCGCGACGGCCACGTAAACGTCGGCATTGTGCTCGGCGAAGTTCTCGCCGGTCTCGATGTGAACCCGAAGCACGGAGGGACTTCCGCTGTTCACGGTCACTTCCCCGATGTGAACGGGGACCTTAGGCGCGGTCTTTGCTTTCTGCAGTACCTCCTCCACCTGTTGGGGCGTGTTGCCGTTTCGGATTTCCTCGGTTCCATCCACGATGATTTGCGGGGTGAAGGCGGTATCGCGGCCAAGGGCCCGCTCGTACTCACTCTGACGGTCGGTCAGCGCCGGCGACGAGTTTGGATCCTTCCAGCCATCGTGGTCCCAGTAGGTGACGTGCTCGCTCAGGACGATCAACTGAGCGCCGGGAATGGGCTGGCCGGCGTCGAGCTTCCGAACCAACGCGTCCGCCGGCGGGCAACTCGAGCAACCCTCCGAAGTGAAAAGCTCGATCAGAACCGGACGGGCATCTGCCGTCGGCGCGACGGCGGCAGCTGTTTTGTTGTCGGCCTGCGGGACACGTCCTCCAGCGACGGCTGCTGGCGATAACAGACCGGCCAACAGTACGCCCCAGAACGATAGCGATGAGCAGCAACGTGACACCGTCATACCTATCAGATGCGCGACTATCGCGAAAGTGACCCCGGCTGCGGTTTGGTTAGGACGGCAATGGATCTCTCGAATCCGTCCTCCGCACTCAAGGCGTTATACAAGCAGCGATACGGCAACCGATGCGCGTCAAAGCCATAGGGTTATGGGTTACCATCCCCTGGTTTGCAGCATGTGCGCTTCGTCCAGGCCCGAGACTGCGAGGCCTTTCATCGCGCCCTGTAGGTCTTCGCTGACTTCAAGTAATACTTTAGGGTCTTGGTAGTGCGTGGCGGCCTGGACTATGGCTCTCGCGCGCTTGGCGGCTTCTTCGGGGTCGGCGAAGGTGGTCGAGTCCTTCATGAAGATTCCTGAGCCTACGAAGACGGCTTCGGCTCCCAACTGCATTACAAGGCTCGCATCGGCTGGCGTCGCGATGCCTCCCGCGCTGAAATTCGGGACCGGCAGCTTCCCTGTCTTCGCAACCATCTTCACTAACTCGTAGGGGGCCTGGTGCTCTTTGGCTTTGGCGTAGAGTTCTTCTTCGCCGAGGACGGTGAGGATTCTCATCTCCTGCACGATCTGGCGGATGTGCTTGACGGCGTGGACTACGTCGCCGGTGCCGGCTTCGCCCTTGGTACGGATCATGGCGGCGCCTTCGGCGATGCGGCGCAGGGCTTCGCCCAGGTTGCGAGCGCCGCAAACGAACGGGGTCTTGAAGGCGTGCTTGTCGACGTGATGGGCCTCGTCGGCGGGGGTGAGGACTTCGGATTCGTCGATGTAGTCGACGCCGAGTTCCTGCAAGATTTGGGCTTCGGCGAAGTGGCCGATGCGGCACTTGGCCATGACCGGGATGGAGACGGCGGCCATGATCTCGCGAATCTTTTTGGGGCTGGCCATGCGAGCCACACCGCCTTCGGCGCGGATTTGCGCGGGCACGCGCTCGAGGGCCATGACGGAGACGGCTCCGGCTTTTTCGGCGATGACGGCCTGCTCGGCGTTTGTGACGTCCATGATGACGCCGCCTTTGAGCATTTCGGCGAGGCCGGTCTTGAGGCGGAGGCTGGTGTTGCTGCCGTTATTCTGGGACATGGTATCTACCCTGTGGGTACCTTTTCGCGATCGCGAAGGATGGGCCGTCCGCGGCGGCAGACGGTCTGCTTCTATCTTACAGCGCGTTGCGGGTTCGCGGTACCCCTTGTCGATCTTGGATCGGACACAAAGTCAAAATCCCCACCCTCTTTCGCAAAGAACGCGAAAGAAGGATGGGGCACCCGGCTATCTTTCGACGAACTTTCCGAACATTTTTTCGGGGTCGATGGCGATGAAGGTGCCGCGACTGCGGGCCAGGACCTCGTTGTTCTCGTTCAGGATTTCGGCCATGTTGATGTGCTGGCGGCCGTGGACGCTGACTTCCCTGCCCTCGACGCGCAGGGGTTTATGGAGCGGGACGGGCTTGAGGTATTCGACGGTCATTTCTTTGGTCAGGGCGACGACGTGGCGGAGTTTGTTGACCTTGCCCATGGCGTCATCGAGGATGGTAGCGATGATGCCGCCGTGGC
Organism: uncultured Acidobacteriaceae bacterium; assembly: GCA_963819035.1. Taxonomy (GTDB): domain Bacteria; phylum Acidobacteriota; class Terriglobia; order Terriglobales; family Acidobacteriaceae; genus Sulfotelmatobacter. The sequence continues at coordinate 257,244 of CAWFUU010000036.1, forward strand.
AGTGTCCGGGCGGGCCGGTGTAGCGCTTGCCCAGGCGGAAGCGGCAGATGAAGGTTTGGCGGGCTTCGTCGAGGGTGAATTTGAGGTGCATGCCTTCGGGGTTATCGGGGCCGCAGGCGAAGCAGTGGTTTTTCGGGGGCTTGTGGTGGGCGGTTTCGTGGCCGTGGATCTGGCGGGGCATGGAGGGATTTTAACCTGTTCCGTAAAAGGCTTTGGCCGTTAGGTGCGCGAAGCGCAAGCCGCCAGAAACGCACAGAAAGCCTTGAGCTCGACGAGCGCTTCTTTCTGGAGCGGGATTCCTGTATACATATCGGTTTTGGGTTTGTTCGACCTGCGTATGCTGCGGGAGATCCCTTCGCTCAGGTCAGGGCAGGCTCTTCGCTCCGCCTGAAGAACGGCTGCGCTCAGGATGACTCCCGGAAACTTGATCTTTTCGTTCAACCATTCCAGTTGGGATTGGAGCCTCGTATGAAACTAGTCGCCATCTTCGTTCTCGCTTTGGCCGCCTTCTCACCACTCGTGATGCCTGCACAAGAGACGCACGACAAAGACACAGACAAACCGACTGCGGCGCCGCAGAAAAAGAAGCAGGAAAAGAACGAGGTGAAAAAGGAAGAAAAGAAAGAAGAGCCCAAGGAGGAGAAAAAGGGCGGGATGACCGCCGATACGTTCTCGGGGCTGAAGTTTCGGCTGATCGGGCCGGCGGTGGCTTCGGGGCGGGTGATGTCGATTGCGGTGAATCCGAAGAACAAGTTTGAGTATTACGTGGGCGTGGCGTCTGGCGGCGTGTGGAAGACAGTCAACGATGGGACTACCTGGACTCCCGTGTTCGATGGCGAGGGATCGTATTCGATTGGGTGGGTCGCGCTCGATCCGAATGATGCGTCTGTGGTGTGGGTGGGGGCGGGGGAGAGCAACTCGCAGCGCAGCGTGAGTTATGGCGACGGCATTTACCGGTCGGATGATGGGGGGAAGAATTGGCAGAATCTGGGGTTGAAGAAGTCGGAGCATATTGGGCGGGTGGTGGTGGATCCGCGGGATTCGAAAGTGATTTACGTCGCGGCGGAGGGGCCGCTATGGGCGGCGGCCGGGGATCGCGGCCTCTATAAGACTACGGACGGCGGGAAGAATTGGAAGGCCGTTTTGACGATCAGCGAGAACACGGGCGTGGCGGATGTGGCGATGGATCCGTCGAATCCGGACATCTTGTACGCGTCGGCTTATCAGCGGCGGCGGCACGTTTTTACGTTGATTGATGGCGGGCCGGAGAGCGCGATTTACAAATCGACTGACGCGGGAGCGACCTGGAACAAACTCAAAGAGGGTTTGCCCAAGGTTGACATGGGGCGGATTGGGCTCGTGGTCGCGCCGGCGGATCCGAACGTGGTTTACGCCACGGTTGAGGCCGCTGACAAGAAAGGCGGAATTTACCGTTCGACCGATAAGGGTGCGACCTGGGAGAAGCGAAATGAGTTCGATCAGGGCGCGATGTATTACGCGCGGGTGGTGCCGGATCCGAAGAATGTCGACCGAATTTTTGTAATGAACGTCTTCCTGCAGGAGTCGCTCGATGGCGGCAAGACCCTGCACAAGATCAACGAGGTCAACCATCACATCGACAATCACGCGATGTGGATCGATCCAGACGATACGAAGCACTGGCTGCTGGGCTCCGATGGCGGGATGTATGAGACCTGGGATGATGCGAAGACGTGGGAGTTCAAGTCCAATTTGCCGACGGTGCAGTTTTATGACGTGGCGGTGGACAACGCGACCCCCTTCTACCATGTGTGCGGCGGGACGCAGGATAACTTTTCCTGGTGTGGGCCGGCCCGTACGCACGACCTGCAGGGGATTGCGAATTCGGACTGGTACGTAACTACGGGCGGGGATGGGTTCCGTTCGCAGGTGGATCCGGTCGACGCCAACACGGTGTATTCGGAATCGCAGTATGGCGTGCTGGTGCGCTACGACAAGGCTACCGGGCAGGAACTGCTGCTCCAACCACAGCAAGGGAAAGACGAGCCTCCGCTGCGGTGGAACTGGGATTCGCCGATCATCATTAGTCCGCATTCGCATACCCGGCTTTATTTTGCTGCGAATAAGTTGTTTCGCAGCGACGATCGTGGGGACACATGGAAGGAGATCTCGGGCGATCTAACGCGACAGATCGACCGCAACAAGCTGCCGGTGATGGGCAAGGTCTGGGGACCGGACGCGGTGGCGAAGAATGCGTCGACTTCGTTTTACGGAAATATCGTGGCGCTGGCGGAGTCGCCGAAGAAGGAAGGGCTGATTTATGTGGGCACCGACGATGGGCTGATTCAGGTGACAAGCGACGGCGGGCAGAACTGGACGAAGTATGAGAAATTTCCGGGTGTGCCGGACACGACTTATGTGAGCCGGCTGGCTGGGTCGAATCATGACGCGAACACGGTGTACGCGGCGTTTGACAATCATAAGAACGGGGACTTCAAGCCTTATCTGCTGAAATCTTCTGACGCGGGAAAGACCTGGACTTCCATTGCCAGTGATCTGCCGGAGAATGGGCCGGTGCTGGCGTTCGCGGAAGACACGGTGAACCAAAATCTGCTTTTTGCCGGGACGGAATTTGGGGCGTTCTTCTCCATCAATGGCGGGCAGCATTGGGTAAAGCTCAAGGGCGGGCTGCCGACGATCGCGGTGCGCGACATGGTGATTCAGGCGCGCGAGGGTGATCTGGTGATTGCGACATTCGGACGCGGGTTTTATGTACTGGACGACATCACGCCGCTGCGACAGATCAAGGCGGAGTCGGTGGAGCAGGCTGCGGCTACGTTCCCGGTCAAGGATGCGCTGCTGTATATGGAACGGCATCCGTTGGGCGGGCCAAGGAAAGGGTTTCAGGGGGATGCCTATTATGCGGCGGAGAATCCGCCGTATGGGGCGGTGTTCACGGCGTTCCTGAAAGAGAAGGTCAAGACCAAGAAGGAGAAACGGCAGGACGCGGAGAAGGAGGCGGCGAAGAAGAACCAGACAGTTCCCTATCCGACGAACGATGAGTTGCGGGCGGAGGCAGAGGAGGCGAAGCCAGAACTTTATTTCGTGGTGTATGACGAGAGTGGGGCGGCGATCCGGCGGGTCGAGGGCAGTACGGATGCGGGCTTCCAGCGGGCAGCGTGGGATTTGCGATATCCGGCTTCGCAGGTGAAAGAGCACTCGGATGAGGTCGACATTTTCTTTTCGGATGCAGCGGAGCAGGGCCCGCTGGTACTTCCGGGGAGCTATTCGGTGCGATCGTTTGAAAAAGTTGGCGGAGTGGTTACGGAACTGGGGACGGAGCAGACGTTCAAGGTGGTGACGGAGGGATCAGCGTCGATGAACGCGGCCGATCAGGCAGCCCAGGAGGAATTTCTCCGCAAGACGGCGCGACTGTACCGCGCGGTCTCGGGAGCGTTGCGCACGGCGCAGGAAGTGGAATCGCGGTTGAAGACCATTCGCGAGGCGCTGCGAGAGACTCCGGCGGTCGAGAAGCAACTGGGGGCCGTGGCGGATGGAATCGAGCAGCGGGACCGCGAGATTCTGCGGGCTCTGCGCGGCGATGTGGAGATAGCGAAGAGGAATGAGAATGTGCCGGCGTCGATCAGCGACCGGCTGAACGGAATCATGGAGGGGGAGCGGTTCTCGCTGGCCAAGCCTACGCAGACACACGTGGATGGGTACAACATTGCGGCGGCTGAGTTTGCGGAGCAACTGGCGAAACTGCATACGCTGGTGGAAGTGGATTTGGCCAAGCTCGAGAAAGACATGGAGGCGGCGGGGGCACCGTGGACCCCAGGGCGGGTGCCGGAGTGGTCGGAGAAGTAGTGAATGCGTCGGAGGGTTGACAGGAAGTCAAAATCCCCACCCTGTCGCGAAATGCGCGACAAGGGTGGGGCACCCTCGCTGTTTTGCTTAGACATCAACGCCCTGTTCGCGGAGAAGGACGATCAGGCGGCTTGGAGGAAGCGCGGTGCCGAGGTTGTAGCTTCCGGAGATTCGATCGGCGAAGAGCAGGACGGCGTCGTTTTCGAAGGCGCCGGCATAGTTCAGGACGTCGTATTTGCTGACGTACTGCTGGATTTCGCGGTCGAGTAGTGGACGGAAGTTGATATTCAAGATTTCGACCGTCGATAGCATCCGGCTGGTTTGTGCGTTGAGAACTGCAATCGACGTGACAAATTGAAATTCGTTGCCGGAGAATTCTTTGAGAAATTCCGCTGCTTCGGCCTTGCTGCCTGGCTTTTCGAAAATCCTGCCGTCTTTGGACGCTACTGCATCGCCCGACACGATCACCCCGTCGGGACATTCGCCGGCTATTTTTTGCGCTTTCGCTTCCGCCAGCTTCCGAGTCAATTGGGCGGGGTCGTGATCGCGGATTGTTTTTTCATCGATCCGGGCGGGGCGGACTTCGTAGGGAAGTCCGAGCATGTCCATGGCTCGACGGCGAAATTCGGATTCAGAGGCAAGAACAATTCTCATGGTGAGCTCCGAGAAGAAGCTTAACAAATATGCCGAAGGCCGCTCTCCCCCGACATAAATCGTTTATCGATAGCGGATTTTTTCCTCAGGCGCAGCTTGCTTTCTTGGCGCGGGGCTGTGGTACACTCGGCGCCGACTGTTGCTTGCGTTGTGGGACGAGGCAACCGCCGTGGGGAAATCCTTTCGTGTCGTCCTTGGGTGTCTGGAGGGCTGGGGAATGGGCCTCGCGTTACTGATTCTGATCTGGCTGATCACTCTGGTCAGCACATACTTCTTCGTCGCCAAAACCTGGTGGCTGCCTGTGGGTGCGGCCGCCGCGGCGCAATGGATTGACGGACAATTCGCGCTCACCTTCGTCCTGATGGGGATCGTCTTCCTGGCGGCGCAACTTGGGCTCGGCTACATCGTGTGGAGATATCGCGAGCGGCCGTCAGCGCCGCCAGTGTCGTATTCCCATGGGAACACGACACTCGAAGTGCTGTGGACCTTGCTTACAGCAGTGCTGTTCATCGGGCTCAACCTGATGGGCAGCCGGGTGTGGGCGAGCCAGCGCTTTGCGCCGGCCGAGGCAGGCGCCGTGCAGGTGGAAGTTACCGGAATGCAGTTTGCCTGGTACTTCCGCTATCCGGGGCCGGATGGGAAGTATGGCGCGACCAGCGTGAAGCTGATGGATCCGTCGGCTGGCGGCGAGGCTGCGGTGGGGCTCAATACGTCGGACGCGGCTTCAAAGGATGACGTCGTGACCGGAACGATGTATTTGCCGGTGAACCGCGAGGTCGACCTGAGCCTGCGCGCGGTGGATGTGATTCACAGTTTCTTTGTGCCGTCGCTGCGCTTCAAGCAGGACGCGGTGCCTGGTCTGAACATTCACATGCATGTGAAGCCTACGGTGATCGGCGAATATGAAATCGCTTGCGCGGAACTCTGCGGGCTTGGGCACTACAAAATGCACGGTATAGTACACGTCGTCAGCCAGGAGGATTTTGATAAGTGGCTGGCGGCACGGGAGGCGGAGAAACAGTAAAATGGCGACCCCTGCTTCGGTCCACTCGCACGCTCCTCAGGGTTTTGTTCGGAAGTACATCTTCAGCCTCGATCACAAAGTCATTGGCATTCAGTATTTCTTCCTGGCGCTCACGGCGGTGTTTGTGGGGATGTTCCTGTCGCTGCTGATGCGCATTCACATGATCTGGCCGACGGCGGCGTTGCCGCTGGTGGGGGAGATCAAGCCGGAGACCTATCTCAGCCTGCTGACCATGCACGGCACGATCATGGTGTTTTTTGTGCTTACCACCGCCCCGCAGGGAGGGTTTGGAAACTACGTACTGCCCATACAGATTGGCGCGCCGGATATGGCGTTCCCGGTGCTGAACATGCTTTCGTTCTGGACGACGTTTGTCGGGTTCGTGGTGATCATCGCCGCGTTTTTTGTGACGGGCGGGGCGCCGCTGCACGGGTGGACGGGATATCCGCCGCTGAGCGCAGTGCAATCGGCCGGGCCTGGCGAGGGACTGGGAGCGGACCTGTGGATTACGAGCATTGCGATTTTCTGTATCGCGTCGCTGATGGGGGCGCTGAACTTTATTACCACAACACTCGATCTGCGGGCCAAGGGTATGACGATGATGCGGTTGCCGCTGACGGTGTGGTCGTGGTTCATCACGGCGATTTTGGGTTTGCTGGCGTTTGGCGTGCTACTCTCGGCGGGAATCCTGCTGCTGCTGGATCGGAATATGGGCACCAGCTTTTACGTTCCGCTGGTGGTGGTGAACGGGCAGGTCCTGGGGCACAAGGGCGGATCGCCCCTGCTGTGGCAGCATCTGTTCTGGTTTTTCGGACACCCGGAAGTGTACATCGCCATTCTGCCCGGGATGGGCGTCGCGTCGCAGGTTCTCTCGACCTTTTCGCGCAAGCCGATTTTTGGCTACAAGGCGATGGTCTATGCCATGTTGTCGATCGGATTCTTTGGGTTCATGGTGTGGGGCCACCACATGTTCATGAGCGGCATGAGTCCGTACTCGGCGTTTGCGTTCTCGATCCTCACCATGGCGATCGGCGTGCCATCGGCGATCAAGACGTTTAACTGGCTGGGCACGATGTGGAAGGGGAAAATACGCTTCCAGACTCCGATGCTGTATGCCATCGGGTTCGTGTCGTTGTTTGTGTCGGGTGGGCTGAGCGGGCCGTTTCTGGCGCAGCCGGTGCTCGACATTCAGTTGCATGACACCTATTTCGTCGTCGGGCACTTCCATCTGATCATGGGAGTGGCGGCGATCTTCGGAATTTTCGCGGCGACCTATTACTGGTTCCCCAAAATGTTTGGGCGGATGATGAACGAGACCTGGGGACGGGTCCACTTCTTCATCACGCTGGCGGGGACGTATGCCATCTTCATGCCGATGCATTATCTGGGTATGGCGGGGCAGACGCGGCGGTATTCGCAATTCACCGAAGTCGCGTATCAGGCCAAGTTGGTACCGCTGCAGACGTTTATGACTTATGCGGCGATTGTTACGATCGCAGCACAGTTCATCTTCGTCATCAACCTGTTCTGGAGCATGTTCAAGGGGCCGAAGGCAAGCGACAATCCTTGGGAGGCGACGACGCTGGAGTGGACGACTGCGACTCCGCCGCCGCATGACAATTTCGGCGGGGTGACCCCCGTGGTGCATAACGGACCGTACGAGTACGGCGTGCCGGGGGCGGCGAAGGATTTCGTGATGCAGACGGATGCTGCGGTGGGCACGGCGCATTGAGGCGAGGGAAAGTCCCCACCCTCTTTCGAAAAGAACGCGAAAGAAGGATGGGGCACCCGTCGCATGCATTATTGCAACTAAGTAGTTATGGCGACTTACACACCAACAACTCCGATTGATCGTATTGGCCGCGGGCACAAGCCTCCGGTGCCGCCTCCGGGTGGAGGGGATGACGGGCGCGGGGGCGGCGGCGTTCCCGACTATGGAGCCAGGCTGCGGCGGGCGCGCTTGGGACTGATCTGCGCGATTGTCACCGTGTGCATGGTGTTTATCTCGCTGACCAGCGCCTATGTCGTGCGACAGGGACTGCCGACGTTTGACGACGCCTCGAACAGTTACGTACGCGATTGGGGCGAGGTGCATCTGCCCTGGGTACTGCTGGCGATCAATACGGCGGTGCTACTGATCAGTAGCTTGACCATGGAATTGGCGCGGCGCGCGGCGGCGCGGCAGGCGGCGCTGGCTCCGGTGATGGAGATTCCGGGGGTGTCGCTTGGCAAGGAGACGACGTTCCCGTGGCTGGGATTGACGGTGCTCCTGGGCTTTGGATTCCTGGCGGGCCAGTGGCTGGCGTGGGGAGAGTTGCATAATCGCGGGTTCTACATGAATACGAATCCCAGCAGCTCATTCGCATTTTTGCTGACGATCACGCACGCGGTACACCTGACTGGAGGGCTCTTTGCGCTGTTGTGGGCGGCGAGCACTTCCCTGCTGCGGCGGCCGGTGGAGGCGCGGCGGATTGTTGTCGACGTCACGGCCTGGTATTGGCATTTCATGGGAGTGTTGTGGATCTATATTTTTGCGCTGTTGGGATTCGCGCGATAGGACCATCAACCACCAAGGACACGAAGTCACACAAAGGTGTTCTTCGTGAACCTTGGTGGCCTTCGTGGTTATCGATCGGAATTTGAAAGGGGAACTTGAGGAATGGCTGACGCCACGCTTCAACATGATGCGGTCCAACACGGAGTGGCCGGAGACTACGAGGCGCCGTTGTTTGGAGCTTATTCGAAGAAAGTGGGGATGTGGCTGTTTCTGGCTTCGGACTCGCTGACGTTCGGGGCACTGCTGGTTGCCTTCAGCTACAACCGCATTTCGATGGCGGCGTGGCCCACGCCGTTCGGCAAAGAGAGCATCGCGAACGCGACCATCATGACGGCGTGCCTGCTTTCGAGTTCGCTGACCATGGTGCTGGGCGTGTTCGCGGCGCAACGCGGCGACCGGGCGTGGACGCGGAACTGGCTGCTGGCGACGATGGCATTCGGGACGGCGTTTATCGTGCTGCATGGGATGGAGTGGAGCAAGCTAATCGGCGAGGGGCTGACGCTCTCGGGATTTCCCAAGGCGGCGGGGCCGGCCGGAGAATTCGCCGCAGTGTCGCAGGCGGTGCCGCAATTTCCCGCGACGTTTTTTGGGTTGACCGCCATGCATATGCTGCACGTGACCATTGGTGTGATTTATCTGGGCGTGGTAGCGCTGCGCAAACTGTTCCTGGCGATTCTCGCAGTGATTTACATCGTGGGATATTTTCTGATTCCTTCGGACAATGTTTTTCACTATGGCATTCACGTGCTGGGACTCGGGTTGATCCTGGCGGCGGTGATTCTGTTTCTCAAGCCGAAGGATTATGACGCGCACGATGTGGAAGTGTCGGGGCTGTATTGGCACTTCGTCGATCTGGTGTGGATGTTCATCTTCCCGCTGGTGTACTTGATGTCGACCAAGATTGTGTAATGACCAGGGAGAGGGATCAACGATGCACGACGTGGCGCATGACGACAGCAAAGGGCAGTACTTCTGGGTGTGGGGAGCGCTGCTGGTTCTGACCGCGGCCGAGGTGCTGCTTGCCTACAAGCAGGTGTTTCAGCCGGTTCGCATGCTGGAGATTCTGCTGATTTTGTCGGTGATTAAGTCGGCGCTGATCATCGGATACTTCATGCACTTGAAGTTCGAGCGCGCACTGATGCGCTGGCTGCTGGTGATCTCGGTGACGGCCTGCTTCATCATCATGTACTTCTTTTTCTTTCCGGATGCGGACCGGATTTTACAGTTGGGAGTGAAATGAAGAACTTAAGCGCCAAGGCGACGCTGAGCGCGCACAGAAAAGCTCATCCGCCAGTGCGGACGGCTCTTCTTCTGCTGGCGATGACGCTGGGGTTCTCGACTGCGCCAGCGTTCGCGCAGGGGTGCGTGATGTGTTATGAGAGCGCGAAGGGAGCGCCCAAGGACGGACAGCGGGCGCTGAGCCGGGCGATTTTGATTCTGCTGGTGCCGCCGTTGGGTGCCATGACGATCGGTGTGGGGTGCGCGTTTCGGTATGGCAGGCGGCGCGATCTGGAAAATGACAAGCTGCCCGACTGACTCGCCTCTGACTTCTTCTTTCTGTCATCCTTCTCTATCCAACTTTGAAACGCCCTCGACAGAAACGCGGCGAGGTACGTCTCTGCGAACTCGTGCCTTATAATAGAAAGATTCGGTAGGCCTCGCGGAGGCTGCTGGGCGCTTGCACTCGCCTGACAGCGGGGCTTTCCGGCCTTCACCCTGATGTCTGAGACCCCTAAGCCCACGGAAAGCATTGTTGTACGCGGTGCCCGCGTTCATAACCTCAAAAACATAGACTTTGAGGTCCCCCACAATACGTTGACGGTGGTGACCGGGGTTTCGGGGTCGGGGAAATCCTCGCTCGCGTTCGATACCATTTACGCCGAGGGACAGCGGCGGTACGTGGAGTCGCTGTCGGCCTATGCGCGGCAATTTCTGGAGCGGATTGAGAAGCCGGACGCGGACACGATTGACGGGATCGCGCCCGCGGTTGCCATCCGGCAGAAGAATACGACGCGCAATCCGCGGTCGACGGTGGCTACGGCGACTGAGATCTACGACTACTTGCGGCTTTTGTTTGCGCGCGTGGGACGGACTTATTGCGCTAATTGCGGGCGCGAGGTGAAGAAAGACACGGTCGATGAAGTTGCCGACGCGATTCTGGCGCTCGATCCGGAGACGCGGCTGCAGGTGCTCTTTCCTTTGCAACGGCCGACTGGTGGAGAGCAGCCCGCGACGAGCAAGGGTGAGAAGTCTCCAAAGACAAAAAAAAACCCAGTTCTCGCAAAAAACGCGAGAAATGGGGCACCCACCTCGCAGTTGACCGATGCCTTGAAGACGCGGCTGTTTGACTTGCGGAAGGCGGGATTCAACCGGCTGTATCAGGCGGGGCAGATATTCGAATTCTCGACTCCGGAGTCTTTGCTTGATGTCAACTTTGATCAGCCTGTTTTTGTGCTGGTCGATCGACTGATCGTTTCTGCTGAGGGCCGGTCGCGCGTGGTGGACGCGATTGAGACGGCCTACCGGGAGGCGGGTGAGGTCATTTTTGAGGTGCCGGGTACCAATGAGCAGGCTACGGACGCGGGCGGGGGCGCCCGCGCCACACAGATGCGCTTTGCGCAGCGGTTTGAGTGCAAGAATTGCGGCCTGCGGTATGAGGAGCCGGAGCCGCGGCTGTTCTCGTTTAACAATCCTTATGGGGCGTGCCCGCGTTGCCAGGGATTCGGAAATACGATCGACTTCGATCTTGACTTGGTGATTCCTGACAAGATGAAGACGCTCGGGGAGGGCGCGATCGAGCCCTGGACCAAGCCGAAGTATCGTCCGCTGTTCACGGATTTGAAGCGCTTTGCCAAGCAGGCGGAGATTCCGCTGGATGTGCCTTGGATCGAACTGGAGGAGGAGCACAGGAATCTGGTGCTCAACGGAGAGGGAAAGTTTCTGGGGGTGCGCGGGTTTTTCAATCACCTCGAGCGCAAGAAATACAAACTGCACGTGCGGGTGTTTCTCAGCCGGTATCGCGGGTATTCGTTGTGTTCGGCATGTAACGGATCGCGGCTGCGGCTGGAGGCGCGGCAGGTCAAGATCAAGGGCCGGAATATTTGTGAGATCTGCGCGCTTACGGTGGAGGAAGCACTCCGGTTTTTTTCCGAGCTCGAATTGACGCCGCAGGAATCGGAGATTGCCGACAAGCTGTTGCAGGAAATCCGCGAGCGGCTGCGCTTTCTGAATGACGTGGGGCTGGAGTATTTGACGCTCGACCGGCTGTCGTCGACTCTGTCGGGGGGTGAGGCACAGCGGATACAGTTAGCGACTTCGCTCGGGTCGCGGCTCGTGGGCACGCTCTACGTGCTGGATGAGCCTTCGATCGGGCTGCACTCGCGCGATACGCACCGGCTGATCAAAATCCTTCATGACCTCAGGAATCTGGGGAACACGATTCTTGTCGTCGAGCACGATCCCGACATCATGCGGGCGGCGGACCGGATTCTTGATTTGGGGCCGGGCGCCGGCGAAAACGGCGGGAAGCTGATCGCAGCGGGGACGTATGACGAGATCCGGCACAATCCTTCCTCGCTGACCGGACGTTATCTTTCGGAAGATTTGCGTATTCAGGCGCCGGTGGCGCGGCGCAAGCCGGGAGCGCAACAGATCACGATTCGCGGGGTTCGCGCCAACAACCTCAAGGGCGTGGACATCAGCATTCCTCTCGGGATGATTGTCGCGATCACCGGCGTTTCCGGGTCCGGAAAGTCAACGCTTCTGCACCATGTGCTCTACCGGGCGCTGGCGCAGGCCAAGCAGCAATCGAGCAATGGAACGGGTGGACCGGCGGCGACCTGGGAAAGCCTGACCGGCGACCAGTTCATTGACGAAGTGGTACTGGTCGATCAATCGCCGATTGGGCGCACTCCGCGGTCGAACCCAGTGACTTACATTAAGGCCTTCGATGCCATTCGCGAACTGTTTGCCTCGTTGCCGGAGGCGAAGAAGCGCGGGTTCAGCGCCGGACATTTTTCGTTCAACATTCCCGGCGGGCGATGCGAAACCTGCGAGGGCGATGGAACGGTCACGGTGGAGATGCAGTTTCTGGCCGACGTCGAACTGATTTGCGAGGAGTGCAAGGGGACACGCTACAAGCCGCAGGTGCTCGAGGTGCGGTACCGCGGCAAGAATATTCACGAAGTGCTGAATCTGACGGTGAAGGAGGCGCTGAAGTTTTTTGCTGAGGCGCCCAAAGTCACCGAGAAACTACGGTCGCTCGAGGAAGTGGGGTTGGGCTATCTGCGACTGGGGCAGTCGGCGACGACGCTTTCCGGCGGCGAGGCGCAACGCATGAAGCTGGCTGCGCATTTGCAGCCGGCGACGCGGGAAGTAGGGCGATCCGGTCGTGGTGGCGGAGAGGGGCGAAGGCAGCGGTTGCTCTACATTTTTGACGAGCCGACGACGGGGCTACATTTTGACGACGTTAGCAAACTCCTAGCCGCGTTTCGCCGTCTTATCGAAGCGGGGGGATCGATTGTTGTCATTGAACACAATCTGGAGGTTATCAAGACGGCGGACTGGGTGATCGATCTCGGGCCGGAAGGCGGGAATCGCGGCGGAAAGATCGTTGGCGCCGGGCCTCCGGAGGCGATCGCCAAGCTGGCCGGCTCTTATACCGGGAAGTATCTGGCGCGGGTTCTGAATGGCGCAGGGACGTCGCGATCGAATGGGCATTCGTAGAGCTGCGATTGCGGTGCTGGCGACGGTGGTTGTCGCGCTTGTACTGGCACGAATCCCAACTTCTCGCGCGGAGAACGCGCGAGAAATGGGGTACCCACAATCTCCTCAGGATCCGCAATCCGCGGAATCTCCCGCCGATAAGCTACCAGTTGGAACTTCCTCTTCCAGTCAGACGGTGCATCGCAAGACCGGGACGAACTCGAGCGAGACTGTCCGACACACGCGAGTGGCGGAGAACGGCTCGGCACCGCCCGAACTTATACAGGCGGAGGATTTGATTCAGAAACGCGACTACGCCGCGGCCGAACCGCTGTTGCGTAAGGTTGTGGCGAGCGATCCTGCCAATTATGTGGCGTGGTTTGATTTGGGATTCGCCGAGAATGGCCTGGGAAAGACGGACGAATCGATTGCGGCGTACCGGAAATCGGTGGCAGCGAAGGCCGATGTTTTCGAGGCGAACCTGAATCTGGGGATTCAGTTGGCGAAGACGGGGCAACCCGATGCGGAAGAGTTTCTGCGAGCCGCCACTCGGCTTACCCCTACGAGTCAACCCGCTGAGGGCCGCGAGAGGGCGTGGCTTTCTCTGGCGCATGTGCTCGAAGCGACGAAGCGGGAAGACGCCGTTGCCGCGTATCGGCAGGCTGCGGTGTTGCGGCCGAAAGATCCGGAGCCACACTTGTCAGCCGGGGCGCTTCTGGAGAAACAAAACAAATTTTCGGACGCGGAGGATGAATACAAACAGGCGCTGGCGCTTGATCCCTCGTCGTCGGACGCGGTGACGGGGCTGGCGAATCTTTATATGCACGGGCGGCGGTTCCCCGAGGCCGAAGAATATCTGCGCAAGGTGGTCGCCGCGCAACCGGGGCAGGCCGCGGCACATATCCAGCTGGGACGCGTGCTGGCCGCCGAAGGCAAGAACGATGCTGCTGTGGCCGAATTGCAGGCTGGGGCGAAGCTGGCGCCAGGGGATATTTCTTTGCAGCGTGATCTGGCGGATCTCTACTTCGCGGCTGGCAAGAATGATCTAGCGGAAGCGGCGTACCGCGGCCTGATCGCAGGGCATCCCAACGAAGCAGAGTTGCACCGTGGGCTGGGACAGAGCCTGCTGCGGCAGAAGAAGTTTCCAGCCGCGCAGCAGGAGTTTCTGGCGGCCGTGAAGCTCAAGCCGGATATGGGAGAGGCGTACGGCGATTTGGCCTTCGCCGCCAGCGAAAACAAGGACTATGCGCTGACGATCAAGGCGTTGGATACGCGCGCGAAGTTCCTGCCGGAAATTCCGCTTACTCACTTCCTGCGGGCTTCGGCCTACGACCATCTCAAGGATTTCAAGCGGGCCTCGGCGAGTTATCATCTCTTTCTAAATACGGCCAACGGGAAGTATCCTGATCAGGAGTGGCAAGCGAAACACCGGCTGATCGCGATCGAGCCGAAGAAGTAGTCGGGTTGAGATTCAGACTATGCGGGGCGTGCGGAATTCATTACGAGTGTGTGGCGCCGTCTTGTTGGCGGCCGTGGTCGCTGGGGTGACGGTTCAGGCAGCGTCCGGGCCTGAGCCTACGGTGGAAGAGTTGAAGGCGAAGCTGTCGGCGACGTCGATCGGCGACCGGCCGCGCTTGTGCCTGCAGATTGCTCAACGGCGGCTGATCGAGACCGGCTCGTTCTATGCGGCGGCGGACTACGAAAAGGGCCAGGCGGCGCTGGTCGACGTCACCGCATTCACGGAGTTGGCGCGCGATTATTCAATCCAGTCCCACAAACATCAGAAGCAAACCGAGATTGCGGTCCGCGAGATGACGCGCAAGCTCACTGATCTTATGCATTCGTTGCCGCATGACGACCAGACGCCGGTGCGGGACGCGATTACACGTCTGCAGCGGGTGCGCGACGATCTGCTGCTGGCGATGTTTCCCAAAGGCCAAAGATGAGCACTTTCCGGTTTCGTGTTTTTGTCGTAGTCATGTTGCTGAGCGCCTCTTTGCCAGCACAGCGCCATCGCGATCCTTTAACACAACCCGAGATTGACCAGGTTCGTGATGCCAGTTGGGAACCGAAAGAGCGGCTTGCGCTTTACGTGCAGTTCGCGCGAGCGCGATTGGTGAAGCTGGAGCTGATGCGGAGCGATCCCAAAACGAAGAACCGTCCGGGTCAAACGCACGACTTGCTCGACGATTTTCAGCTGCTGTATGACGAACTCAACGACAACATCGACACCTACGTCGATCGGAAAGACGACATCCGCAAGCCGCTGAAGCTGATCATCGAGGCCGATAACGAGTTCCAGGCCAAGCTGCGGGCGTTGAAGGATGCCGCCGACGTTCCACCCGACGAGGTGCGCGTCTACGAATTCGTGCTGACGAATATTCTGGAAACATTGGACACGTCGGCGGAGGACCATCGCAAGCTGCTGGCCGATCAGGAAGACGCGGCCAAACACAAGAAACTGAATTCCAACTCGAGCGCGAAGAGCGGTGGGAAACCGGAATAGCCTTAGTAGCGCCGCCGTCTCGGCGGCTGTTCGGCGGTCGTCCGCGCCCGCCGGGCCGAGGGCGAGACGCCCCTCGGAACAGCCGGCAAGATGCCGGCGCTACTCCTTACGAGTCATGCTAATCTGACTTCACCGTGCGTGAAGGTCTGCTGGAAATCTTTCAGGAAATTCATGGGGAGCTGCGACCGGGGACTTCCCTGCCTCCGCTGCAGATTGAGTTTTTCGCTTTTGTCAATGTGAACAATACGATCCGGCTGCGGGAGGGGCGGTTGCTGGTGCGGCTATCGGATTTACTGGAAGGAGCCCCGGAGTACGTTTTGCGTGCGATCGCGCACATTCTACTGGCGAAAATGTACCGGAAGCCGATCGATCGCGGCCATGCGGCGCGGTACCGAAAGTATGTGGGCAGTCACGAGATCGTGCGCAAGGCGCATCTGGTGCGGCAGATGCGGGGACGCAAGCGGCTGCGCTCCGCACGTGGGTATTTCTATGACCTGGACGGCGTCTTCGAGGAATTGAACACTCGCTTTTTTCACGGGCTGATGGCGCGACCGCGCATGAGTTGGAGCCAGACCAAGACGCGCCGCATTCTGGGGCACTACGATCCGGCGCATAACGCGATCGTCATCAGCCGCATCTTCGACCACCCTGCCATGCCGCGATTTGTGTTGGAGTACATCGTGTATCACGAGATGCTGCACTTGAAGCATCCGGTGAAGTTACGCGGCAGCCGGCGGTGCGTGCATTCGGCGGAGTTTCAGGCGGAGGAAAAGTTGTTTCCGCGGGTGTCGGAGGCGAACGCGTTCTTGAAGCGGCTGTAGGGACAGGATTTGGGGCGGCGTTCGTTTCGCTGGCGGCAGAGACGTAGTGAGCTACGTCTCTACGACGGCCGCCCGAACTCTACTGCGGCTTGGCGGTGGGGCGGGTGTCTACCTGGACTGCGGAAGGGTTGGTGGTCTTGCCCATATCGACCCAAACTTCGCCAAGGCTGCCATTGGAGTCCTGAGTCAGGATCGTGCGCTTCTGTTGGGTGCCGACGCTTCCGCCCGGTCGAACGATGTCGATGACTTCTTCGGTGACGTGCAGATCGTTGGTGGGATTCCCCGGGCTGGGGCGCTCAATTTGGCGAACCGATCTCTGCTCGCCTGCGGCGGTGATGCGGCGAGCGGTTGTCTCGCGCTGAACAAGCTGCAGGGTATCCGTGCCTGCTATACCGGGAACGTTGGTCGAATAGGTTTCGATTGTGTCTCGCTTTTCGCCTGTACCGCCTACTGTCTGCTTGCTGATCGTGCGCTCAACTTCCGCGAGCTTACCGTTCGAGTCGGGACGCAACACGCGTTCTTCCTGGGTTCGTCCCTGGTCACTTCCCTCTTTGCTGGTCCCTTCGCGGACCTCGCTAAGCTGCCAGTGCCCCGTGCCGTCGGAAAGTAGGGTTGATTTCTTGAATTCGACGGTGCCGTCGCTGTTCTGCTTCTGCCGTTCTTCGATCTGGACGGCCGCAGTGAGACTTCCGTCAGCGTCCGGTGTAAGGACCGTCGTTTTGGTCTCGCGCACTCCCGGAGCCGACTGCTTCGAATCCTGTAATTCGCGCTGCACCACGTGCAGCTTGCCGTCGGCGTCAGGATTCGAGACGGTGCGCACGACTTTCTGCTCGCCGCCGGGAAGATTGCGCGACTCTTCCTGCCGCTCCTGAATCAGAGCCCTCTGGCCGTCGGGCCCTCGGCCGAAGGTCCGCTCGATGCTGCGAGTCGCAGTCGCGTCGACGCGAACAGACTCTTTCTCCGTGTCCTGGTAGGGAATGTACCGGCCATCGGGACCAAGGGTTTCAACCGAAGTCTTGTCCACGATTCGACCGTCGGATTCCGTGTGGGTTTCACGAGTGCGGGTTGGATTTAGAGTTACGCCCGGGTTGGCCTGCTGGCGGTTTTGGGACCAGGATTTATTTCCTGAGTCATCCTGCGCTGAACAATTTTGGGCAAGGCTGAGAGCAACCGCCAATGAGACCAGCGAAAAATGATTTCAGCAATCGGAGGGAAATCATAGGGCGGTCTCCGCTCACTATATACCGCGGAGCCAGCAAGAAAAAAGCTGGATCATTGAAGGTCCAGAGGCCGTCACGAAAACCGGATTTAGAAACCCATTTCTTTCGCTTGGACAGAAGGCAGCGAAGATGGTATTCATGTGGGATTCTTCGTCTTCGCGCGTCGGTTGGGTGTCGCGTTTCGGCGGAAGATACGCCGGCCCACCGAGCGGAAACAAGTCCTCGACATACGCGGCTGTCGCGAGGCCATCCTGGAAAGGGGAATGAGCCAATGCGATTGTTGATCCCTGCGGTTCTCTTAAGTCTGTCCCTTAGCAGTCTCATTCTGGCATCTTCGGCGTCCCATCCGACGGAAGCGCCGACTGGTTTTGACAACAAGAGCAACGGGGTCGCTGACGATGCGACGCATCAGGCCGACCAGGCCAAGTTCGAGGAAGTCGAGCAGTTCAGCGACGGCCTAGGACCAGTTTATAACGCGCAATCCTGCCGCGAATGTCACCAGAGTCCGGTTACCGGCGCCGCCTCGCAGGTCTCGGAATTGCGGGTTGGGCATGAAGGGCCAGATCGGCACTTTCACATTCCGGACATCCCGATCGCTCATGGAACCGAGGTGATCTCTGGCCGATCTCTGGTCAACGATCGCGCGATTTGTCCCAATGCTGCTTTTCCGAACAATGAGATTCAGGAGCGAGTTCCACAGAGCGAGACGATTCGCACATTTCGCCTCTCCCTGAATCTATTAGGCGATGGCTTCGTCGAGGCGGTTGCTGATCAGACTCTCATCGATCTTGCCGCGGAACAATGCAAGTCTTCTCATCGGAAAATTTGCGGACAGGTCCTTCAGGTTCCGATTGTAGAGGCCCCTGGACAGATGGGCGTGGGCAGGTTCGGTTGGAAAGACCAGCACGCGAGCTTGCTGTCGTTCGCCGGCGATGCTTACCTGAACGAAATGGGCATCACAAACCGCCTGCAGCCGGATGAGGTCACCAACATCTGCAACACGGCTTCGGAGCCGAATGACACGCCCGGGACGGATGGTCTCTCCGATATTGATCACTTCGCCCGTTTCATTCGAGCCACGAAAGCGCCGGCGCGGGATTCTCAGGTCGCGAGCGGCGCCGTGGCAAAGAAGGGCGAAGGCTTGTTCGACAAGATTGGTTGTGCGACCTGCCACGTCGCGACGCTGATCACTGCTGCCGCTGGAACAAAGATCAATGGTGGAACGTTTACGATTCCGGACGCGCTCGGATCCGTGACCTTTCATCCCTATGGGGATTTCCTTATGCATGACGTCGGGACGGGCGACGGGATCTTGCAGGCGACGCGCGAACACTACGGGAAAAAGGTGTTTGAGATGATGTCGGGATATATTTCTAAACAAGACTTCGAGAGCAGCCGGAACAAGATACGCACCGCACCGCTATGGGGAGCGCGGTTGCGTCCGAGGCTGATGCATGACGGCGAATCGCTGACTCTTCGCGATGCGATTATGCGGCACCGCGGCGAGGCAAGCCATGAAAAGGATCGATTTGAAGATCTGAAGAAGGAGGACCAGGAAGCCATCCTGGAGTTCTTGCGGTCTTTATGAATTCCTCCCTTCGCCAGGCTGCCAATGCCGCTGAGGAGTTTCTCGGCGGCTTCTCCGGGGTCTTGCGTGGCGAAGCTCTCGTCCAGGATGTGGAGCGAGACGGACGGATCAATTTCTTCCAACGCTTTGCGCGTCGGTTTGCCGTAGACAGATTGCATACGGGCGGAGACCAGCACTAGTTTCGCCTTGGTTGCCTTGAGCAGGATCTTGGCGTCGTCGATGCTCGCCGTGGTCAGTGCGTTGTAGCCGGCTCCGCAAAGGATTTCACGGAGGAAGGTGCAGACGTCGGACGACTCGTTAGATACAAAGGATGCGGGGCCTGGCGTCCCCCGCTTTTCCTCGCGAATAGCGTGACCCAAGATAGGCGGCAGTGATCGCTTCTTCGACCGAGTCGTAGGTTTCAAATTGCGCGAGCAGATGGGTCATCTCAAGGGTCTTGCGGATATTGGGAGGCACTCCGCTAAGTTTGAGGGTTTCTCCCTTCGAGCGGGCGGCTTGCATCAGGCGCATGAGGGCCCCCAGGCCGCTGCTGTCGATGAATTCCAACTGGTCAAGTTGCAACACGACGTCGCCATATTTAGCCAGGGAGTCGGCTACGTGGGCGTGCAGGGTCAGAACCTCGTTTCCTGTGACGATGCGTCCGATGCACTGAACAATCAGGACCTCGCCCACAGCGCGGCTCTCAAGACGCAGACGCATCAAGCCTCCTTACTGCCTGCGGACCACATCACTTCTTGAATAGAGCATCGATGCCTGCCTGCGCAATCTGCTCGTCGATTTCCGACTTGGCGCCGCTGGCGGCAATCGCCCCGACCACCTGGCCGTCGACCTTGATGGGCAACCCGCCCTGCCCCGGGAAGAAATTCGGATACGAGAGTGCGGCAGTGTTTCCCGATTTCACTTGATCGGCGCCGTCTTTGGACGGGCTGCCGTACAAAGCAGCGTGGCGCGCTTTCTTCTGCGCCCACTCCTCCGTGTTGATGGAGACGCCATCCCCTTTCTCCAGAAAGAGCAGCGCGCCGTTCTCGTCCACAATGCAGATGGTGACCGACACGTTCTGGCTCTTGGCTTCGGCTTCGGCTGCGGCCACCATGGTTTTAATGGCAGCGAGGTTCAGGTATTTCTTGGTCGGCAACTGCTGGGCGTCCGGAGAAGAGGCCCATGAAGTTGTCGCGAACAAGGCGAGCACTATAACCAGTCGTTTGAACATAGGACGGGATGTTACCAGTTCGTGGAAGGGCTTGGATACGACAACATGGTCTGGGCATGTTCTTTCCGGAAGCGGCTTCCCTGCGGCCTGGAGCCGTTCAGGTCGGGAAATTACCTTTGTGATCCCAATCACACGCGGTTGTGAGGTTGCGGATTGACGGGTCCGACGGGGCGGGCATATCCTTGAAGTTGAAATTGAAATTCATTTTCAAAATCATAAGGTGTTCCTAAGATGCTTCAGGCATTCATCATTACCCTGCGCGAAGGGGTCGAGGCGGCTCTGATCGTGGGCATTACTCTGGCCTACCTGACCAAAATCGGGCGGGCCGAGCTGCGCAAGACCGTCTATGCCGCGCTGGTGGCGGCGTTTCTGGGCAGTATTGGCGTAGCCATCGCCATTTCCCGCACCCATCTGAACGAAGACGTGTTCGAAGGCTGGATCATGCTGGTGGCCGCCTTCTTCGTCGTCACCATGGTTATTTTCATGATGAAGACGGGGCGCAAGATGAAGGGTGAGATCGAGGGCAAAGTCGGGCTGTTGGCGGGCAACGATGCGTGGTTCGGGCTGTTTGTTTTCATCTTTCTGATGGTGTTGCGCGAAGGCGCCGAGACCGTGCTGATGCTGGCCGGCGTGTCGCTCAACTCGTCTGCACTCATGAGCTTTCTGGGCACTCTGGTGGGCGTACTGGCCGCGATTGCTTTCGGGGTGATGTTCGTCAAGGGCAGCGTGCGCATCAACCTGCAGAAGTTCTTCCGCATCACGACCGCGATTATGTTTCTGGTGGCGGCGCAGTTGGTGATCTCCGGGCTGCACGAGCTTTCCGAGAGCGGCGTGATTGCGTCTTCGAAGCGCGAGATGGCGATCATTGGGCCGATCGTCAGCAATGAGTGGTTCTTTTTTGTGACGATTTTCGCGCTAGCGGCGCTGATGGTGTTGTTCGACGCCAAGCGGCGCGAACCGGTGCCCGAATCGGCGTCCCCGGCCGAGAGGCGCAAAGCCGCCTGGACTGCGCGGCGCGAGCGGTTGTGGATGGCTTCGGTCTATACGTTCTCGTTTTTATTCATTGCGCTGGTCACCGCGGAGTTTATTTATTCCAAGAGCGTGAGCGCATTGTCGCCGGCAACCGAAGTGACTTTTTCCAATGGGCAGGTGACGATTCCTCTGGCGCAGATTTCTGATGGCGATCTGCACCGCTTCCAGGCGAAGGAGAACGGCACGGCAGTCCGCTTCTGGCTGTATCAGAAGCCGGATGGCAAGATCGCGACGGTCTTTGACGCGTGCGAGATTTGCGGCGCGGTCGGCTTCTACAAGAGCGGAAACGGCGTGGTGTGCAAGAACTGCGCGGCACCGATCAATCCGCAGTCGGTGGGAACGGCGGGAGGCTGCAATCCAGTTCCGCTCAAGGCGACCCAGACCACCGACGCGATCGTGATCCAGGAGGCGGACATCGCGCGCGGAAGCCGCATGTTCGGGGCACAATAGCCGATGTTCGTGCGCCTGGTTTACGAATCGTTCCGGCGGCAGAAGCGACGCAAGATGCTGGCCGGCGCGGCCATTACCTTGGGTGTGACCGTGGCCACGGCGATGATTGCGGTCGCGACCGACATCGGCGACAAGATCAACCGCGAACTGCGCACCATCGGCGCCAACCTGATCGTTACTCCCCAGGAAGATACCCTTGACGTCGAAATTGGCGGCGTGAATCTGAAGCCGCCGAGCGATGGGGCGTTCCTCGACGAAGCTGACCTGCCCAAAATCAAAGGCACTTTCTGGCAGAACAACATTACCGGCTTTGCGCCCATGCTGCCGGTGAACGTCGCGATTGAGCAGGACGGGAAACGGCTGGAAGCGACGCTCGAGGGAACTTATTTCGCCAAGCAGTTGACCTTCGGTAAGGAAGCGTTCACCACCGGGGTGCGTTCGACGCATCCGTGGTGGAAGGTTGCGGGGGCATGGCCGGATGACAATTCCCACGACGTCTTGCTGGGAGAACGGCTGGCTTCGCGCTTAGGGAAAAAATCCGGAGATGAGGTCACGCTTGCAGGCCGCCAACTGCGGGTGAGCGGGATTCTCTCTACAGGTGGTGTGGAAGACGACCAGATCGTAGGTCCGCTAAGTCTAGCGCAGGAGATCCTGGGCAAACCGGGAGCCGTTCGGCGGGTCTACGTGAGCGCGCTGACCAAGCCGGAGGATGCGCTGGCCCGGCGTGATCCGAAGAGCATGTCAGGGCCAATTTACGACCGCTGGTATTGCTCGCCCTATCCGCAGTCGATCGCGTTCCAGCTCGCGGAGGCAATTCCGCATTCGCATGCCGAGCAGATTCGGCAGGTTGCGCAGAATGAAGGCGCGGTGCTGACGCGCATCGAGGGGCTGATTTTTCTGATTACGCTGGCGGCGCTGTTTGCGTCGGCTCTGGCCGTTTCGGCGGCGATGGCCACGGCGATTTTCGAGCGACGCGGGGAAGTCGGGCTGATGAAGGCGCTGGGCGCGGGAAGACTGGCGGTGGCCTCGGTGTTCTTCGCCGAGGCGGCGCTGATGGCGCTGATCGGCGGTGTGGTTGGCTTTGGTGCGGGAGCAGTGTTGGCTCGCCAGATCGGGCGGTCGATCTTCAATTCGCAGATCTCCATTCAGCCGGTGCTGTTGCCGGTGATCCTGGCAATTGCGATCATCGTGACGTTCGCAGGTAGCGCGGCGGCGATCCGTCGGGCGGTCGGGCTTGATCCGGTGTTTGCGTTGCGAGGTGAGCTGTGAGCGTGCCGATGTCGCATGCTGCAAGCGATCTGGCAGCCAGCCGGGCGAAGTCTCCGCATACGTCAATGCTGTTTCGCATGCTGGTGCGGGCGGCGATCTTGCGCCGGGGGCGGGCGGCTTCGGCACTGTTTGCCATGGTCGTGGCAGCGGCGGTGGCAACGGCGATGCTGAATCTGTACGTCGACGTGCAGGCGAAATTGCGGCGCGAGTTCCGCAACTATGGCGCGAATATCATTCTGGTCGGGAAAGACGGCGCTTCCCTTCCCGCAGACGTGCTTTCTCAGGTGGATTCTGTTCTTAAGGGCCGCGGAATTGCTGCGCCGTTTGGGCTGGTTGTGGCACGTACCGGGGATGGGCAGCCGATTGTCGTGGCGGGAACGGATTTTGATCGGGTGCGGCAACTGGATCGGTGGTGGTCGGTGAGTGGCTGGCCGTCCTCTCCTCAGCAAGCGCTGGTTGGCGTGCGGGCTTTGGCCATTGTGGCTCCGAAGAATCAAGCATTTGATTTGAGTTTTCAAGGACACACTTTGCACGTTGAGCCTGTGGGCACGGTGCAGACCGGGGCTGCGGAAGATAGCCGCATCTACGTTTCGCTCGCGAACTTCGTGGCGTGGACAGGAGTGCAGCCGTCGACAATTGAGGTGGCGGCCAACGGGTCTCCGGAAGAAGTGGCGGCGATCATGAATCAGATGGCGCAGACGATCCCGGCGGCGGAGGTCCGACCCGTGCGGCAGATCATGGAGGGCGAGGCGCGGGTACTGGGCAAGACGCGAGCGACTCTGTTGGCGGCGGCTGCTCTGATTATTCTCACCGCGGCCCTGTGCGTGTTGTCGACGCTAATGGGTTGGGTCTACGACCGGCGGCGCGATTTCGCAATTATGAAGGCTCTGGGCGCATCGGGGCGGGTGCTCAACGGATTCTTCGCCGCCGAGGCTGCCGCTCTGGGCGCATCGGGAGCGCTGATTGGGTTCGTGGTCGGGATCGGCATCGCGGCCTGGATCGGGCGGGTGAACTTCCATGCTGCGGTGGTGCCGCGTTTCAGCGTGCTGCCTGTGGTTCTGGCTGGTAGCATAGTGGTGACGCTCTTGTCGGCGATTCTCCCGATCTCGCTGCTGCGGCGGGTACAGCCGGCGGTGATCCTGAGGGGCGAGTGAAATGATTCAGATCAAAGACGTGATCAAGCTCTATCCCGCCAAGGAAGCGGGAAACGGCGCGGGCGGTTCGGACAACGGGGCGATTCATGCCCTCGACCATATCTCGCTGCATGTGGCGCAGGGGGAATGGCTCTCGATCATGGGGCCGTCGGGGTCCGGTAAATCGACGCTCGTGAATCTGATCGGATGTCTGGACCGGCCATCGTCGGGCGAGATCTGGCTCGATGGACAGAACGTGGCCGGGATTTCAGCAGGTGAGTTGAACCGCGTGCGGGCGGAAAAAATTGGTTTCATCTTCCAGCAGTTCCACTTGATTCCCTTCCTTACGGCGGTGGAGAACGTCATGCTGGCGCAGTATTTTCACAGCATGACCGATGAGAAGGAAGCGGTCGAGGCGTTGACCCGGGTTGGACTGGGTGATCGCGCGCATCATCTGCCATCCCAGCTTTCGGGCGGCGAGCAACAGCGGGTGTGCATCGCGCGGGCACTGATCAATGACCCGCGCATCATTCTCGCCGACGAGCCCACGGGGAACCTCGATGCGCAGAATGAAGAGATCGTGTTACGGCTGCTGCGCGAGTTCCACCAGCAGGAGCGAACGATTGTAATGGTGACGCATGATCCGGTGGTGGCGCGGCTGGCCGACCGGCGCATCGAGTTGCATCACGGCAAGATCGCATCGCAGGAAATCTTTTCGCTGGCGGACGAAGAGCAGTTGGATGAAGTTCTGGAAGAACTTTGGGTGCTCGAGGAACACGGCGAGATTGCCGAGGTTGAGCGCATGGAAGTACACGGCGCGCTGCCGGTCAGCCTGGCGATTGAAAAGATGATCGAGCTGGGGCTGGTGGTTTCGGCACCGCATCCGGCGCAGGCGCACCATCACAAGCCGTTCGTGAATCCGTGCCACGAGGCGCTCAAGCCGGTGGCATCGTCGTCCGGCGATGGAACGCTGATCGTCGAATTCACCCCACGGGGGCGGGAGCGCGCGGGGAGCATTATCCGGCGGCACCGGCTGGCAGAGCGCTTGTTCACCGACAGTCTGGCAATGGACAGCGAGTCGGAAATCGAACAGCAGGCATGCAAGTTCGAGCACATTCTTTCTCCGGAAGCGACGGATAAGATCTGCACGTTTCTGGGCCATCCGCGAACGTGTCCGCACGGAGCACTGATTCCGCCGGGGCCGTGCTGCGGGCGGTCTGCGGAGTTTTCCCGAGTTGTCCCAGAGGGCGCGAAGTTGCATCGTCCCGCGTAATCCGCCAGCAGAACAAGGCTGGTCACCAGACTCGAAGCATCCACACTGCTATCATCTAAATTCATTCCTCCAAAATGACCCCTCGTCGCCCTACCATCGGCGTGTTCGATTCCGGATTTGGTGGGCTGACCGTTCTTAAAGCTTTACTTGAAGTCATTCCGGGGGCCGATTACGCCTATTTTGGCGATACGGCGCGCCTGCCATACGGCTCGAAGTCCGTTGAGACCGTCGCCCGATATGCGGTCGAGGCGGCGCATTTCCTCGAATCGCATGGCGCGCAGATGCTGGTCATCGCCTGCAACACTGCGACCGCGCTAGCTCTGGACCGGATCACGGGCGCGGCCCACGTTCCGGTGGTGGGCGTGGTTGAACCGGGGGCGGAGGCGGCGGCCGCCGCTACCAAGAATCGGAAAATCGTAGTGATAGGAACCGAGGCGACGGTAAGTAGCCACGCTTACCGGAAGGCTCTTGAAGTTCGCGGTTTCGAGGCGCGGGAAAAGGCGTGTCCATTGCTGGTGCCGCTGGTCGAAGAAGCATGGGTGGAGCATCCGGTCACCGAGCAGGTGGCAAGCATTTACTTGGGTGAGGCTTTCGCTGACGGTTTTCGGGACGCGGACGTGCTGGTGTTGGGGTGCACGCACTATCCCCTGATTAAGCCGCTGTTGCGGCGGGTGGCGCCTGGGCACGTGAGCATTGTGGACTCGGCGGAATCGACCGCGCGAGCCGTGGCCTCTCGTCTGCAACAACTGGTGCCTGCCGGCGACCAGGCGGAGCGCCGAGCAGCCGCGCGGATGACGTTCTTCGCGACGGATTCAGTGGAGAAATTTCGCAGATTGGGCGAGCGGTTTCTGGGCCTTCCGATTGCCGACGTGGAGCACGTTGATTTGAGAGAGTAAATACCTGGGCGTTGGTGCCAAGCTCGGCCGAGCTTCGCTCTGGCCGGACAGCCCCTTCGACTTCGCTCAGGTCAGGCTAGGCGGCTGTCCCCACATTAGTTGATCAGTTTGCGCGCAAGATTCGGATGGCGCGTGCCCGGCGGCGAGAATTAGTGTTTCTTCCAGGCGTGTATCCAATCAAATTCAGGGGCACACCCGAGGAAATATGCACGCACTCGACAACGTGATCTGGCAGGCGCTTACTACGCGGCAGGCGGAATTTGCCGAGGTGGTTGGGCACGCGCGGCGGTTTGTGCCGGAAGTAACATCGTTGACTGGCTTCTTGCAACCCAACGCCGAGGGCTACACGTCGTTGGCTGGCTTGGTAGGCTCAGGCGGCACGGCTGCAGTGTTTCTCGATGAGCCATATCGCGAGCGCGGGGGGTGGAAAGCGGTCGGAGGGGCTCCGCTGCTGGAGATGGTTTGCGACAACGGCGCCGCACACGCGAATCCTGCACGTTCCCTTCCCGAGATCAGCGAACTCGGGCCGCAAGACTCGCCTGACATGGTGAAACTGGCTGCCCTCACCAAGCCTGGGACATTCGGGAGGCGTACCCATGAGCTTGGCACGTATCTGGGCATTCGGAGCGACGGAAAGCTGGTGGCGATGGCGGGCGAGCGTTTGAAAGTTCCCGGCTATACGGAAGTGAGCGCCGTGTGCACTCATCCCGAGCACACGGGTCAGGGATACGCGCAGGTTCTGATGATGGAACTGATGCGGCGCATCCGGAGCCGAGGGGAAACACCATTCCTTCACGTCCGGGAAGACAACATGCGCGCGGTGCAGATCTACGAGAGATTGGGATTTCGGGTGCGGGTGCTGCTGCACTATGTGCTGCTACGGGTTGAACTAGAGGGTTGATGTCCCGGTCGCGAGCATCAAACGCGGGATAAGGCGTACCTTTCCCAGCCTTGCCGGCACTTCCGTGCCGCGCTTTCCCGTGCCGCCGCTGCGCGGTTGAAAGTGTTCAGTAGAGGTGGAATTCCACTTCGACGGCGATTTCCACGTTGACCGGGTGGCCGTCTTTTACGGAAGGCTCAAAGCGCCAGTTCTTGACGGCTTCGATGGCTTTTTCGTCAAGGCCCATGCCGAGCGAACTGGCCACGCGGATGTTCGTCGGACGACCAGCCTTGTCCACCACCAGCATTAGAGTGCAGGTTCCCTGGTACTTCGCCTTGCGCGCTTCCTCGGAGAATTCAGGATCGACTTGGTAGATGACCCGCGGCGGGGAGACTCCACCGCCTACGTGGAAGATACCGCCACCATAGCCGCCACCCTCACCAGGGCCAAATCCGGGCCCCTTGCCCGATCCGACGCCCCCGCCGCTGCCGGAACCGATGCCGCCGCCAGAGCCTGTGCCGTTAGAGGGCAGCGTCGCGTGCGCCATGGGGTCGCCAAGGTTCGGCATGTTATTGGTAGCCAACTGAACCTGTGGCGGAATCACAATTGTCGGCTCAACCGCCAGTTTAGGATGCTCGTTGCGCACCACCACGACCGGAGGCGTGATCTGTTCCATCGCGAACTTCGGAAGGCGGCCTTTGCTCGCCTGCAGCACATCGCGATCGCCGCCGCCCCCACCGCCGCCAGCTAGCGTCTTGGCGGGCTTCAGGGCGGGCAGAGTATCAGGATCGACCAGCGTGACGGTTACGTGTTGTGCCGGAGCCGCGGTCACAACGTGGCGACCCAGCAATGTGCCCGCGACGATGATGCCGGCTATCAGAACGTGCACGCCGGTCGAGCCCAGCGCGCCGTTCTTCCGATTGTTGTAAAAGCCCCAGATGGGTTTGACGGGTTCGGGCTTGGATTCAAGCTTGAGAGGCGGGAGTTTCTTGGGAAAGAAAAAGTCGTCCAGTTGCTGGAACAGAGATTTCCAAAGAGGCTCTTCAAAACTTTCATTAGCCAGCAGCAGGTGGAGTTCCGGCGGTTGACCAGGGACGTTCGGATTCGTTTGTGCTGATCCCATACTTCCGATCTAGATTGCCCTCGCTAGTTTTGGGAAGACTCAGTTGAACGTCCGTGTAATCCCCTGCTTACACAGATGAGCCACATCGGCTCCAAGTTGCTTCGGTTTACGCGCGATTTGTCAAAATGGGCCCATCGGGGACCCCACGGACAAATCGTGCGACTATAGTCAACCTCTCGTTTTCAGATTGTAACTCTACTCCGTGATTTTCGACAGTCCATTTCCGCGCGCTGGTAACCCTCCGAAAGACGTGTCCTGCCTGGGGTCGTGGACGTTCCCGGCAGCGCTCCCTATAATGAGAAGATTCAATCATTTGGGAGACGCTACCGAGTGTCGTTCGACCTGAAAAAGACCATCAATCTGCCCCAGACCGCCTTCCCCATGAAGGCCAACCTGCCCCAGAACGAGCCAAAAATGCTGGAGGGCTGGCAGCAGATGGGCGTTTACGAGCGCATTCGCGAGGCGCGCCAGGGGGCGCCGCGGTACATCCTGCACGACGGGCCTCCCTATACGAGCGGGCCTATTCATATGGGGACAGCGCTGAATAAGTGCCTCAAGGATTTCATCGTCAAGTCGAAGACCATGGCGGGATTTGACGCGCCCTACGTACCGGGGTGGGACTGCCACGGGCTACCCATTGAAATCAAGGTCGACAAGGAACTGGGCGGCAAGAAGCTTCAGATGAAGCCGACGGATGTCCGGGCTGCGTGCCGCAAGTACGCGCAGAAGTTTCTTGATCTGCAGCGGACGCAGTTCAAGCGGATCGGGGTGTTTGGGCGGTTCGATCGGCCTTACGCGACAATGAATCCGCAGTACGAGTCGGTGGTTTTGTCGACTTTCTTTTCGTTCTATGAGAACGATTTTGTCTATAAGGGACTTCGCGCCGTTTACTGGTGCATGCATGACGAGACGGCGCTGGCCGAGGCTGAAGTCGAATACGAGAACCACACCAGCCCGACGATCTGGGTGAAGTACCGGCTGCTGGATGATCCCGCTCAGATCGATGCGACGCTGGCAGGAAAGAAAGTCTCGACCATCATCTGGACCACGACTCCGTGGACGTTGCCCGCTTCGATGGCGGTGGCGTTCCACCCAGATGAGGAATATGTGGCGCTGGAGTCGGGCGGGGAAGTTTATGTCGTCGCCTCGAAGCTGGCGCAAGATGTAGCCGCGAAATGCCACCTGGCGGATCCGCGAGAGCTCGCGCACTTCCCCGGTCGCAAGATGGAGCGGCTGAACTTTCAACATCCATTTCTGGATCGCAAGATTCTTGGTGTTTTGGCGGACTACGTCACCATGGACACCGGTACCGGCGTCGTCCACACTGCGCCCTCTCACGGCGCGGAAGACTTCGCAACCGGCGTGAAATATTGTCTTGACGCCACCAGCAACGTCGATGAAAAGGGGATCCTGCGCAACGGACTGCCGGAATACAACGGCCAGTACGTGTTCAAGGCGAATCCGCTCATCATCGATCTGCTGCGCAAGCGCGGGGCGTTGCTGCACTCCGACAAGATGGAGCACTCGTATCCGCACTGCTGGCGCTGCCACAACCCGGTGATTTTCCGGGCGACCGAGCAGTGGTTCATCTCAATGGAAACGCCGATGCCGGGCGGCAAGGGGAAGAACGACACGCTGCGCACGCGCACGCTGGAAGAAATCAAGCAGGTGAAGTGGGACCCGGCGTGGGGCGAGGAGCGGCTCTCGAACATGATCCAGACGCGCCCTGACTGGTGCATCTCGCGCCAGCGCGTGTGGGGAGTGCCGATCGCAGTGTTTCTCTGCGAAGCTTGCGGCAAGCCGCTGAACGATCGCGCGATCAACCGCAAGGTGGTTGAGCTGTTTCGGAAGTCGGGCGCCGATGCCTGGTTTACGCCGGAGTCGGACGGGATCCTTCCGTCGGGAACGAAGTGTCCACATTGTGGCGGCGCGAAGTTCGAAAAAGAAACCGACATCTTCGACGTGTGGCTCGAATCGGGGGCCAGTTATTTGGCGCTGATGGACGACGAGCGCGACTATCCGTGGCCTTCGGATCTTTACCTCGAGGGCGGGGATCAGTATCGCGGGTGGTTTCAGTCTTCCCTGCTCTGCGCCATGGGGACGCATGGGACGCCTCCGTATAAGGGCGTGGTGACTCCAGGGTGGACGCTCGACGAAAAGGGTCAGGCCATGTCGAAGTCGCGCGGCAATGACGTCGATCCGGTTGATATCGCGGGGAGGCTGGGAGGCGAGGTGGTGCGGTTGTGGGTGGCCTCGGTCGATTTCCGCGAGGATGTGGTGGGGTCGGAAAAACTGATGCAGCGCGTGGCCGAGAACTATCGAGAGATTCGCAACAAGCTCTTCAAGAATGCGCTGGGAAATCTGTACGATTTCGATCCGCAGGCCCATGCGGTGCCGTATGAAAAGCTGGAAGCGCTCGACCAGTACATGTTGCGACAGACCTGGTCTCTGACCCGCGACGTGCGGAAATGGTATGAGGAGTTTGCGTTCCACAAGATCTACCACCGCGTAAATCATTTCTGCGTGGTGGATCTGAGCGCGTTCTATTTCGATGTCATCAAGGACAGGCTTTACACGTACGCTGCCAATTCCCCGGGGCGACGCTCGGCGCAGACTGCGGTGTGGCGGATCTGCGAAGCGATGACGCGCCTGCTGGCGCCGATTCTGAGCTTCACCTGCGAAGAGGTGTGGGGGCACCTGCCGAAGGCCCCGCGACGACCGGATAGTGTGCATCTAGCGGAGTTTCCCGATGCCGGAGAGGTGTTGGGAAGGGCTTCAGTTCCGGAGGATGACCAACAGCAGGCGCAGGATTGGTCCACGCTGCTCGCGGTGCGAGAACTGGTGATGAAGGCTCTCGAGGAAGAAAGAAACACCAAACGGATCGGCAAGAGTCTGGAGGCGCAGCTCGTCATCACGGCGGCCGAGCCGGCCTATTCCGTTTTGAAGCGGTACGCGGATCAGCTTCGCTATCTATTCATTGTTTCGGCGGTCACGCTGGCGCAAGGCTCGGGCAATGGCACTGGCGGCGTGCATGTTGAAGTGAAGAAGGCCGACGGCGCCAAATGTGACCGTTGCTGGAACTATTCGACGCACGTTGGGGAAGACAAGGCGTATCCGACGGTTTGCGAGCGTTGCAGCGCGGT
Organism: uncultured Acidobacteriaceae bacterium; assembly: GCA_963819035.1. GTDB lineage: Bacteria > Acidobacteriota > Terriglobia > Terriglobales > Acidobacteriaceae > Sulfotelmatobacter. Next base: position 288,573 of record CAWFUU010000036.1, read on the forward strand.
GCTGAAGGAGTTAGAGGGCTGAATTTTCTTAGCCGTACAATAAACCTGAATGTCTGCCAACCGCGCGCGCGCCGCTCACTTCTTCTTGCCCTGCTCATCGTGCTTATTGACCGCTGGACCAAGCGGCTCGTGGCCACGCGCATCGCGCTCTACACCCACATTCAGATCATCCCAGGATTCTTCCGGCTCACTCACACCGAGAATACGGGCGCGGCTTTCAGTTTATTCGCGGATTCGCCGGCCCACTGGAAGACAGCGCTGCTGATCGGGTTTTCGGTAGTGGCGATGGTAATCGTTTCAGTGCTCTTGTGGAAGCAGCGGCAGGCGCTGACCATGACGGGAATCGCGCTCTCATTGATTCTCGGCGGCGCTGCGGGAAATCTCTGGGACCGCGTGTTGAGCGGGCGCGTCGTCGATTTTCTGCTCTTCTATGTCGGGCGGTACCAGTGGCCCGTTTTCAATATGGCGGATAGCGCCATCGTTGTGGGTGCGGGACTTCTGGTCTTGGAGATCCTCTTCAGCTCGCCCAAGGGCGTTGAGCATGAGCCCTAGAAGGGCTGAGGTGAAGGATATGCTTCATCTTGACAGCCGCCACCACGAAAAGTAATGCCGCATGGCAGTCCCCTCCCCAAGCTGCTGATCGCGGGCCTGTAGTATCCAATGCAACGACTCGTCGTTGACAAGCGAAGGTGGCCGCAGACACAATTAACAAACGCGCTAACATGGCGCTTGCAAAGGTAACGCTGCAGCACCTCAACGCTCGCTCCTCGGCAACTGGTAATCCGCTAAATCGCTACTTCCAACGGTGAAAAGGAGAAGCCTATGAACGCATTGTGCCCATCGAAGAGTGTTATCACCATTATTGTCATCTGCGCTTTAGCCGCGGTTACCGCTTCAGCCCAAACCTTCACCACGCTGTTCAGTTTTGACGGCAAAGACGGGAACGGGCCGGAGGCAACGCTCGTCCAGGGAGTCGACGGGAATTTCTACGGCACAACCTACGCAGGCGGCACCAGCACTAACTGTGTTGTAGGATGTGGTGTTGTCTACAGGATCACTCCGCAAGACAAAGTTCGCGTGCTCCACAACTTCGCCCGTACTGACGGCATGGCCCCTGGGATGCCTGGGGGTGAGACCGGCCTGGTGCTCGCCGCCAATGGAAACTTCTACGGGACGACAACTGAGGGCGGCACTGGCCACGCTTGCGATCCCCAGGCTTACGAATGTGGCACGGTCTTCGAGATCACCCCCGGAGGCAAGCTGACCACCTTACACAACTTTAACGGCACAGATGGCGATAGCCCCGTAGGAGCACTCACCCAAGCCAGTGACGGGAACCTGTATGGAACGACTGGGGCCGGCGGTCCTAGCGGGGTGAACGGTCCTGGCACAGTGTTCAGGATTTCCCCGGCAGGCAAGCTGACTACCTTACACAACTTTAACGGCACAGATGGCTTTGTCCCCAATGGAGAACTCATCCAGGGAACGGATGGAAACCTTTACGGGACGACGGCGAATGGGGGTACGATCGGTGTCGGCGTCGTCTTTCGCGCCACGCTCAAGGGCGAGCTGACCACGATTTACAACTTCTGCGCACAACAGCCTCCATGCCCTAACGGTCATGACGGTTACGTGCCTGTGGCGGGGTTGGTGCAGGGCTTTGATGTCAATTTTTACGGCACAACGGTGCAAGGAGGATTCTTCAACGACAATATCTGTTCGGGCGGCTGCGGCACGATCTTCAAAATCACTCCTCAAGGCCAGTTGACCACACTTTACGCGTTCTGCACAGGTGGGGGCTTATGTAGCGATGGAATGGCCCCCAATACCGCATTGGTGCAAGCTCCCGACGGAGACTTCTACGGAGCAACCAGCGGGCTAGGCAGCAGCACGCTTTTCAAAATTACGCCGGGCGGTGTGCTGACCACGCTGTACACCTTCAACGACAATGGACACGTTACACTGACGCAAGCCACCAGTGGAGATTTTTACGGGACCGATGACGCCCCTTGCAACAATTCCGGCTGCGGCGTAGTTTTCAAATTCTCGGTGGGCCTAGGCCCGTTCGTGAAATCGGTTCCCACAGTGGGCCACTCCGGAAACTGTGTGAAGATTCTGGGAACTGACCTGACGGGCGCGAGTAGAGTCACATTCAATGGCCAGGAAGCCAAATTCAAAATCCTCTCGCCGACTGAAATCCATACCACGGTTCCAGCCGGCGCTACTACCGGGAAGATTGAGGTCGTGACTCCTAGGGGTGCGCTGTCGAGCAACGTAGACTTCCGCCTGCTTTAGTTCGAGCAGTTTCATCTTCACGGATGCAATTTGAGTTAAGCCGTTCGATAAGCTCGGACGGCTTACTTATTTCCCATTGATGTTCAGTAACTGAAGACGTCAGTGCGCCGCAGTGTTAGCAATAAACACAGGTCATGTGGGGCGGACAGCCGCCCTCGGCGCCCTCATACGAATCACTTTCATGAATCTTACACTCGCCACGCACTGCTAGCGCAGATCCAACTGCCCTGCCCCCACGTGAGCGTGCAGGCGATACTTTCCCGGCCCGTTGTGGTCGAAGGAGCGGAAGAGCCCGCCCTTGTTGACATTGAAGCCGGCCGCATTCAGTTCGCCGGAGGAGACGGATGCATCCACATGAGAATAGTCGTCTGGCTCCCCGACCTCCATGGTGAGCTGGCCGAAGGTCAGTTCCACATCCTTGTCGCCAGTCACACCCCGGACATCCAGTTGTCCGGCAAACATGCGGACGTGAAGTTCGGAAGACTTGGGCACCTCGACCGTGAGTTGGAAGTTATTGTGCGGACAACCAGTCACGCGCAACTCGGCTTCGCTCCCAGAGATTTGGAGGCGAACTTTCACATCTTCGATCGTCGGGTGGTAAGAAACTCGCAGCACAGCATCGTCCCGGCCGATCACCGAGACCCCACTCGGACAAAGATGCATTCGCACCTGACCATTGGAAGCGAACTTTGCCTCAACTGGGCTCTTGCCGGTTTCTTCGATTCTGGTGTCCTGGGCAGCGAGCAAAGCGGGGCTGAGACCGAGCATGAAAAACAGGATAGCTTTCGTGGGGACGACTCTCATGGGCGCACCTCCGGTAAGCAGACCTCTGGCTTGACATTGTGTTACGCAAAGGATTGGGCCGGAGTTCCGTGGACTTGTCGGCCCAGCCGTTGAGCATGGCCATCTGAGTGTTTTATCACCTAAAGTGGATTCCCCTATGCGCCGATGGAAAAAGAGGGAGAATCCCAAATATGATCAGTCCTGTTTCCAGCGCGTCCGCGCCCCAACCTGTTGCCCAAACCACAGCCCAGCCCGCCGCACCGCCCGCGTCGTCTCAGGCGAAACCGCAGGCCACCACCACGGACACCGTGCAGATCAGCAACGCCGCACGAGCCATGATGCAGGAAGCGATTGAGAATCCTGCTCAGACCGCCAAAGAAGCCGCTGCCGGGGACCGTCAAGCGATGAGGCTGATGGCGAAAGAGGCGGCGGCCAGAGCTTCTGAGAAGTAAGCCGTCAATAAGGAAAACTTAAAGGGTGCGGCACAATGCGCGCTCTACGGTGCGCCGTAGAGCTGTTTATAAACGCTGGCGTTGCGCATAATCGCCTGCACGTACTCGCGCGTCTCGGTAAACGGGATGGACTCGACGAACTCGGGTGCGTCCCGATATTTGCCCTGGCCCAGCCATTCCACGACACGATCGGAGCCGGCGTTGTAGGCGGCAAGGGCGTATTCGAACGAGCCGCCGAACTGGTCGACCATGCCGCGGAAGTAGCGGGTTCCAAGCTGCAGGTTGACCGGCGGCGTATATAACTGGCTGGCATTATAGCGATTGAGTTTTGCCTGGTGCGCGACGAGCTTGCCGGTCTTGGGTAGCAACTGCATCAGGCCGACGGCGTTGGCACGCGATACCGCGACGGGATTGAACTCCGACTCTTGGCGAATCAGCGACGCAACCAGGTAGGGATCGAGACCATTGGCCACTGAGAATTTTTTCAGGTCGGTCCAGTACGGACGCGGAAACAGCGCCTCCCAGTACTCGCGCGGTAGAGTGGGGATATCGACGGCGAAGTAGCTGGGCACAGAATGCTTCATGACCTCGATAGCGCGATCGTAATGTCCGGTCTCGGTGTAGAGGCGAGCGGTCTCGGCCGGGCCCCAGTTGCCACCGTCGGCGCTCGCGGCGGCCTGCAGTTCGCGGACGGCCAGATCCACCAAGCCGCCGTTGCCTAGCAGTTCCGCCTTTTGGAGGTGGAGGTCTTCGGCAGGCGGCTCAGCCAGCGTTACCTTATCGCCGTGCTCGAGCGGCGGGACGCGATCCAGCAGTGGATACTGACCCAAAGGCGTGGTTCCCTCGGGCAGTTTGGTCAGCCGCTGCCGGCCGAGTTCGGCGTAGTAGTAGTTGCGATAACGGTCGGAAAGTTTCTGATAGTAAGCGCGCGCCATCTCGGGCTGGTTGTCTTCCTCGGCCAGCCGCGCACGCCAGTAAAGCGCAGCCGAGGTCTCGTTGCCGGTTGGGTACACCGCGATCTGTTCCTCGAACTCCTTTTTCGCTTCTTCGTTGCGTCCCTGGCGCAGCGTCAGCCACGCCGCCTTCCAGTGCGCGTAGGAGGCCCGATTTCCATTGGGAAAGCGTTGTTGCAACTCGCGGTATGCGTCAAGGGCCTGGTCGTATTCGTGATGGACCAGATGGAGGTTGGCCACCGAGAGCAGGGCGGCTTCCAGCCACTGGCTGGTGGGAGCAAGCGAACGCAATTCGTCGACGGTGCGGTAAAACGTTTCGTTCTCATCAGACGACCACGCCACTTCGCCGAGGATGTAAAGGCGTTGCGCGTTCTGCTCGGCGGTAGCGCCGGGCAGGGTGGTTAGTTCAGCCTTGGCCTCGCGGTTGCGTCCGGCACGATGCAAAGCGTCGGCCAGCGCCAATTCCGCTGCCGGGCGCCCTTCGGCCCCGGCTAGGGTGGCGAGTTCCCGGTACTCGTCGGCGGCATCGTTGTAGCGGCGCCCCTTCAACAGCAAATCGCCGCGAGTGCGATGTTGAGCCGGAGTCGCCGCAGGTGCCTGCGGCAGCTTCCTCAATTCCGCATAGGCGGCGTCGGCGTCGGGAGATGTCGGCATGTTGTAGTAAACGTTTTGCAACGCCGCTGCCGCCTTCTCTGGTTGGCCAAGGGCTGCGTACGCTCGGCCCAGGGTGAGTTCCATGTCCGAGCGAGCGGGGAGCCGATCTTTTTCCAGGAGAGGAGCGGCCTCCGAGGCTCTGTCTTCAGTCAGCAGAGCGCCGGCGTAGGTGATGTCGGCATCGCGCACCAGCAGGGAGTCCGGATAAGAAGCGGCGAAGTTCGCCAGAGCGGCCAGGGCTTCCGCCTGGCGTCCGGTCTGCAGGTAGCAGGTTCCGAGGTAGTAGGCAACATAATCGCCGAGATCACCCGCCAGCGGCTTGGCACGGTTCAGCGGATCAATGGCCTTGGCGTAATCGTGATCCTGGACGTGCGCATATCCAACGGCTAGCCATGCCAGCGCGCCCGCATCTTCTTTAGCATGAGTGCGTGCGTACGCTTCAACCCCGGCATAGGCGGCGGGACTGCGATCCTCGAGCAACTGCTGAGCCATGGGACGCAAGGTCGTAGAAGCGACGAAAGCATTCCGCATGCGGCGGATGCGTGGAGAAACGGAACGCTTGCGCCGCTTCGCACTGGTCGCATGAGCCTTGCCCTGGGCGGTCTTCTTGGGAGAAGTCTTGTGGGCGGCGGTTTTGCTGGGCGGAGTCGCGGCGGTGGACGGCTTCTTTGACGTCGCCGCTGGAGTTGCCGGTTTGTGGGAAGTTTCAGAGGAGGTCGCGGGAGTTGAGGATTGCTGCGCGATAGATCGGGCAGCCAAAGATACGCTGATCAGCGATCCGCATAGCACTGCCGCGGCGAGTAGCCCACACCACTTGAGACCGAATCGAACCACGTTTTCTTTTAGCGTCGTCTTTGTGGTAAGGAGACGCGAATGCCAGAACCTGTCCAAAATGAACCTAGCGGCGGAAGTTAGCGCCCATGACTGCCACGTCCTCTTCCGCCAAGCTGCGTACGACTTCCTTCTGAAAATAGTCGCCGCTCGCGGCTACCGTGCTGCCGTAACGTTTCTGATAGGTAGAGCGGCTCTTCTCGATATCTTCCTTCAGGCGATCATACAGATCTTTGTGGCGACGGCCTTCTGCCACTTTGGCCTGGTTGTACAACTTAATCTCGTCCACCAGCAGGCGCGCGAAGCGCTGGGCTTTGCGGTGGGTATCGGCGTCTTCGGCCGACATCCCGGCGAAGGGGTCGGCGGCGGCGGCCGGAGCCGAGGCAGCAGCACTCGCGCCGGTATGCGCGGCAACTTCGACCACTTCCGTGGCCGCAGGTTCCGGCTCGGAAACCTTGGGTGCAATATGTTTGGGAACGTGAGCCGCGAAAGGATCCGCAAACGAGCTCACGGTCTGGACAGGGGCCGCAGGGGCGCGGTCGATGCTGGGTGCGGCGTCACCGCTTTCTTTCTGCGCCTGCTTGCGCAATGACGTCACTTCCAGCCAGGAACTGGTGGCCATCACAAGCAATTCCAAAGACGAAGCATCCAGCAGGCCCTCGGACCCGCCGTCCGCATAGAGTAAGGCCGCGACCTTATCTTTGAGGACCAGGGGCAGCACCAGGATCTGTTCATTCGCGGGGCCGCCAAAGCGGTCGACGAAGCGACCGTCCATTTCGGCGATGTTGCCGGGAGTAACGATGCGGTTCTGATACGAATGAGAGACCGGTCCAGCGCTCAAGTCGAGGGCGAAATCCTTAACCGCGTCGTCATTCCCGAGACCTCGACATTGCCATCCGTTGGCTGCTCCTGCCTTGACCACGAATAGGGCGAGTCGGGCTGCGTAGGAACTGCCGGCGTCCAGTAATGCTCGGAGAATTTCTTTCTGCGTGGTCCCGGCGTGGATGCTGCCGACCGACTGAACTAGATTCCCCGGCACCGGAGCTACCGCGGTGGGAGCGGCCGGAGTTGCGGTGGCTGCGGGGATGGCCGCCAGTACGCGCTCGACCAGTTCCGCCTGCAACTTTGTAAGTTGGAGGTCCAGAACCTGCGCTACAGCGCGCTCGACGACTTGCCGAAGTTCGTTGCTTTCCGCCATTCTCAGAGAACCATTTCCCCGCCCTGCGTCATCGTGCTACCCAATCTCACCAGGGGCGCACACCAGGAAACCACATCGTCCTAACTGCTGATTATACGGCACTTGTAGGAACACGGCAGGGTACTATAGTACCTGCTCGTCCGGTGTGGGCTGGCCTTGGAATCACTTGCCGTGAACTCTACAGTTTGAACTGTACCGCAAAGTTTTCCACGCGACTACGGCAAAGCAGTTGGGCAAAAAGCTGGGTTACCAAGTAGAATAACAGTTTCGACATTGCGCCCGGATGATATCTGGAGCATTCGCAAAATACTGCATCGACTGAACCATGGGAGCCATCCAAAACAAACTGGGAGCACCTGTTAGCGAAGAGCTAGCGCTGGTGCAAGCGGCCAAACGGGGCGACGACTCAGCCTTCGAAGAGTTGGTTCGCCGTTACGACCGCAATGTTTTCAGGATCGCGCAACACATCACGCAGAACCGGGAAGATGCGGAAGATGTGGTGCAGGAAGCGTTCCTGAAAGCTTATGGCAATCTGGCGCAGTTTCAGGAGCAGTCGAAGTTTTACACCTGGCTGGTGCGCATTGCCGTAAATGAGGCGCTGATGAAGTTGCGGCGCCGGCGGCCTGAGCGTACGGTTTCGCTCGACGAAGAGATCAAGACGGAAGATGATTCCGTTCCCCGTGAAATTGCGGATTGGAGCCCCAATCCCGAGCAGCAGTACACGCAGGCCGAGTTGCGTGAAATTTTGAGTAAGACTATTCAGGGCCTCCCCCCGGGCTTCCGAACGGTGTTTGTGTTGAGGGACGTGGAGGGACTGTCGACCGAAGAAACGGCAGCCGCGTTGGAGTTGAGCGTACCCGCGGTAAAATCGCGGTTATTACGCGCACGCCTGCAGCTAAGAGAACGGTTGGGCAAGTACTTCCAGAAACGCGAGAGTGGAGATGGCAACCAGTGAAATGCGCTGAGTTCTTACACGAACTAACCAACTATTTGGATGGCGTCCTCGACGAGAAGACAAAGGTTGAGTTGGAGAACCACCTTTCCTGGTGCCACAACTGCTACGTGGTGTGCGACACAACCAAGAAGACCATCGAGATTTACCGCGATTCTCAGCTCTACGAACTCCCCGAAGACCTTCGCAGTCGCCTCCGTTCCGCCATCATGACCAAGTGCCAGCAACAGAAAAAGCGCGGGCCGCAGAGTGTTTAGATGACTGTGTGAAACGTTTTTCCTCCTCCTGTAACCATCTCTAATAGAAGGGTTTCTCCCGTTCTCCCGATTGGGGCACGGTTGCGTCCTCAAAAGCGAAACCCTTTAGCTCCTAAATGAATCCAAGTAGTACAGTAAGCGTGGTAGGAGGGGGCGCTTACACTCTAATTAACATGTAAGCGGGCAGATCCCGCATGTGGAAGGTGGGACCATGTTTGAAAAACTGTACGACGCGTTCTTTGGCTGCAGGCATTCCCGGTACAGCTTTCCGGTAACTGTTCGCCGTCTCACGCGCCGCCCCCAGGCCGCGGCTTTAACTGGCACGTACGTCGCTTGTTTGGATTGCGGTAAGGAACTGCCTTACGACTGGCAAGAAATGAAAGTGATCACATCGCCGGAGCAGCATCGCGCGCATTTGGCCGAACTGGCGAAACACGCAGCGTAAGTTTTGGCTGCCGGTAGCAGGCCTCATCTCAAAGAAGACGAGGCCCTTCGTGAAATCATCTCCCCTTCCCCAGAAGCCACGAGTCTCCTCGTGACATAGCTCTTGTTCGGCCGCAGCGGCGAAGAAGGATTTCTAGTGGGCTGATAGCTTGGGTGGGCACTGCGTCCAGATGCCGATCTGGATAATGACGAATTCCGCCGGGGCGACAGGTGCCACGCCCACAATGCACACAAGACGTCCATTGTCGAGGTCGTTTTGAGTCATGGTCGTCAAATCACAGCGGACAAAGAAAGCTTCCTGCTGGGTTGAACCCTGAAGCGCACCTTGCTTCCAAACACTTCTCAGAAAATTCTCGACGGACGAGCGAACAACGGCCCACAACGCAGGCCCATTGGGCTCAAAGACGGCCCACTGCAAGCCTTTTGCGATCGACTGCTCCAGGAAAATCATGAAGCGGCGAACCGGAACGTACTTGTAGTCCGAGTCCTGGTTGGTGGTAGTACGGGAACTCCAAACCCTGATTCCCTGGGCGGGAAAAGTACGAATCACATCAACGCCACGAGAGTTCAGGGCGTCAGAATCCGCCTGAGTGAGGTCTTGAGAAAGCGCGGCGACTCCGACGAGTTGCACGTTGGCGGGTGCGGCCCAGACTCCGCGGGTGGAGTCCGTCTGAGCGTAGATCCCGGCGACGTGCCCGGAGGGGGGAATCGTGACCGTAGAAGATCCGTCGAGAGACGTGACGGTGATCCAAGGATAGTAATAGGCTGCGTAGGTAGAGCGCACCGGAGGTTGGTGCGTAGCAACGGGAACGATGGGCTGAGGTGATTGAAGAATGCACATGCGATCCTTGCGCTGCTCGCAATGGGTGGCCATGGCTGCGGCCGAACTCTGAACTGTTGGATCGTCAGGGCAACAGATGATTGAGATTGCCTGCGCGTCCAAAGCCACCAGACCTGTTTCAAGGGGATCAGTGGCAGCGATTTGCGAAATGAAACATTGCTGGCCGCCGTTCTCGAAAAACCCGCGTACCGCGAGCGGGAGATTTATACCGAGATTGGGAGTCGCGACCCGTTCGAACTCCGTAAAACTGGTCAGTGGACCCAGGAGTGGACCGCGACCGGTGACCGCCACAAATCCCGCCGTGCTCGTCGATACTCCCTGAATCGGATTCGATGCGAACTGCACCTCTTCGATGTAGACGCCGGGAGCTAGACGCTCGGTCATGACGGAAGAGCTTAGTCACATATCGGGTGGAAAGCAAGATGATGCGCGCCGAAATAAAAGAAGCGAAGGAAGGAATGCATATTCTCCGCTACCAGCAGAATGCATCGATCCCTTCGACAAGCTCAGGGCAGGCCCTTCGCTTCGCTCAGGATGACAACCGACCACTCGCTACAGACTAGTGTGCCGGGTATTCGGCCGGGATCGGCACTGGAATGCGCTTATCCAGGGGTAGGAACTCCCGCTCGGCGCTTCCAGTGTAAACCTGGCGCGGACGCGCGATCTTCTGCTCGGGATCGGTGATGAGTTCCTGCCACTGCGCCAGCCACCCCGCCGTCCGCGGAATGGCGAATAGCACAGTGAACATCTCGGGGCGGAAGCCCATGGCCTGGTACATAATCCCCGAATAGAAATCGACGTTGGGATAAAGTTTGCGCTTCACGAAATAGTCGTCTTCCAGCGCGATGCGCTCCAGTTCGAGAGCAATATCGAGCTTGGAACTGCGGCCGGTCACTTCGAAGACCTGCTCGGCACTCCAGCGGATAATCTTCGCCCGCGGATCATAGTTCTTGTAGATGCGATGGCCGAAGCCCATCAACTTCAGATGGCCATCTTTGACCTTCTTGATGTAAGCGGGGACGTTGTCCTTGGAACCGATCTCGTCGAGCATCTTGAGAACTTCTTCGTTGGCGCCGCCGTGCAGAGGCCCGGCCAAAGCCGAAGCCGCCGAGGCAACCGCCAGGTAAGGATCGGTCTCGGAACTACCCACCGCCCGCATGGCATTCGCGCTGCAGTTCTGCTCATGGTCAGCATGCAAGATAAACAGAATGTCGAGCGCCCGCGCGATCGCCGGATGCGCCACATATTTGGGCTCGACCATCTTCCACAACATGTTCATGAAATTTTCGGTATAGCTCAGATCGTTGTCCGGATACACGTAGGGAAAGCCCACGTTGTGGCGATACGACATGGCTGCGATAGAGGGAACCTTGCCGATGAGACGGACGATCTGATGCATGCGATCGGTCGGACTGTGAACCAGCTTGGCATCGGGATACACGCTCGATAGCGCCGCGATCGTGCTCACGAACATCGACATGGGATGCGCTGAGTAACGGAAGCCCTCCATGAACTTTTTCGTCGTCTCGTGCAGCATGGTGTGATGCGTGATGTCATGCACCCAGCTCTTCAATTCCTTTTCGGTCGGCAGCTCGCCGAACAAGAGGAGGTACGCAACCTCGAGGAAGGTGCAGCGCTCGGCGAGAACCTCGATGGGATAGCCGCGATAGCGCAGGATTCCCTTGTCGCCGTCAATGAAAGTAATAGCGCTCTTGCACGACGCCGTATTCATAAACGCCGGATCGTAGGTCATGAGCCCGAAGTCGTCCGGGCCGGTTTTGATTTGCCGCAAGTCCATTGCCCGGATCGTGCCGCTGTCGACCGGAACCGTGTAGGTCTTGTTGGTGCGATTATCCGTAATGGTGAGAGTGTTCTCTGGCATGGGACTGATCTCCCTCAGATGCGCGATGATTACAACTTAGCCGAGCCTATGTCTGAACCCAGACCGAAGCTGTGATTAGGATCACAGGCTCTTGTGACCTAAATGTCAAACCTGCCAAGGGTCCTTAGTCTCCACAAAAATAAAACCGGCGGCCGCAGCCGCCGGTCATCTTAGTCGGGTCTATCGATCTGCAGAGCGGATGCGGCCGAATCCGCTTTCCCGCCGCTCCTAGTTTGAGTCGTCGCGCCGCTTCAGGGTCGGACGATCGTCGTCGGGCTTCTGGTCGCCCGACTTGTCGGTCGTGTTCGAAGTGCGGCGGAGGCTCGGCCGGTTTGAATCCTTTTCGTCGAGCAGCTTGTGTTTGTTCTCGATCGCCGCCAGCCGCGCCTTCACCTCGTCAAACTCCGAAGTGGTCACGACGTACTGCTGTTTGGCGGGAAGAATCTTGCGAATCTCTGCCTGTGACTTCTCGATCCGGTCTGGAGTCTGCGGGTGCGTATCGAAGGCTTTCGAAAGGGTTCCCGGTTTCTTCTTCTCCATGGCCTGGATCTTTTCGAAGAACGATACGAAGGCCGACGGATCATAGCCGGCGCGGTACATGTATTCGATCCCGAGGTAGTCGGCTTCGGCCTCGAATCCGCGAGAGAAGTGCAGGAAGGTCAAGGGAATGCCAAGCCCCATGGCCTCGTATCCGGCATATCCAATCGCCCCGCCCATGAAGATGAAGGGAATCGACATCATCTGCAGAAGGTTGGCACGGGTCATTTCGCGGCCGTAATGGCAGGCGGCCACATGGGCGATTTCGTGCGCCATCACGCCCGCCATCTCTGCTTCTTCGTCAGCGGCAAGAATGAGGCCGGAGTTGACGTAGAAGAATCCGCCGGGCAATGCCATCGCGTTGACCACGTCGGAGTCGATCACCTTGATGGTGAAGGGTACCTGGGCATCGGAATTGCGCACCAGGTTCTGGCCGATCCGGTTTACGTACTCGGTGACCACGGGATCGTTGACCAGCTTAATTTGAGACTCGATCTGCTGCGCGTAGACACGGCCGCGAGCCACCTGGCCTTCGACCGAGTACCAGTTCCCCACACCGCGTCCGCAACCCACGTTGCGGTTGCCCACGGCATCGACGTCGGTCTTGCTGCCGTCGTGCTTGATCTGGCTGTCATCCTGCGAGGGCAGAGCCGCGGGCTTCTGCTGGGGGGCATTCTGCACGTCGCCGGATTTCGGCTGATCTTTATCCTGATCTTGAACCTGCGCCAACGTCCAGGGCCCTGCGCTGAACGCCGCCAATGCCACCGCGCTTGCCAGCCATCTGAGCTTCATAGGGTACTCCTTGGAGTGATTATACGCCCGGTTTGGAGACACCAAGTCCCAATGTTGGGTCCTAAAGTCTTAGACGCAGCCTAGCCCGGTTAGGGTTATCCGGCAGGCGCACGAGGCCTACAAAGGTGGCTCACGCGATTCTGGGCGGGAGCCCTCGAACCAACGCGCAGTCACGACTCCGAAGATAAAGCCGCCGACGTGTGCCAGGTATGCCACTCCGCCGGTCTGCACCTGCGCCACAGCTCCTGCGTGGAAGAGCTGAATGACAAACCAGAGGCCGATCAGGAGTGCCGCCGGGATGAATCGAATCCGCCCGAACACGAATATGAATAGAAGCGTGCGAATCTGATCGCGAGGATAGGTAACCAGAAACGCTCCCATCACCGCCGCTATTGCCCCACTCGCGCCGAGGTTGGGGACTGTGGAATGGGGATCTGCCGCAACCTGGGACAACATGGCGATCAACCCGCCAAGCAGGTAGAAAACCAGATACCGGCCGCGTCCCATCGCGTCTTCGATCTCGGGGCTGAAGGCCCAGAGGAAAACCATATTTCCGATGATGTGCGACCAACTGCCGTGCATGAACATCGCGGTCAGAATCGTGATCCAGTGATGGCCCGAAACGATTTCCGCGGGAATCACGGACCACTGGCTCACGAATGTGTCGCCACGCATCAGTTCAAGCACAAAAACGAGCACATTCACCAGAATGATGAGGGCGGTAATAACAGGGATGCGCGCAGGGCGTCGGGACGCATCGCCTAACGGAATCACGCTTGCCATTGCCGTCTTCCTCCGTTCATGCAGTCAAACGACATTTCTCCGGACACACTAACCCCCGGGTGTCAAATCCTCTCTTTAGCGAGGCAGTTCTCCTTTGGATTTCGCCAGACCGCTAGGCAGCCAATTTTGTCGAGATTGTATCGGTGGTCTTGCGTACCGCCAACGACAGCATGACCCGAGTAACGCCGCTGATGATCATGCTCACACCGACCAGCGTTCCTATCGCCCAGGCGGAACTCGACGGCCATTGCGCGTAGATCATCAGTCCCAAGACCAGCGTAATGATCCCGTCGATCAGCAGCCAACTCGATCCTTGCACCGAACGCGCCCTGAAAAAGTGGACGATGTTCAAGACGCCCTCTACCAGAAAGAGCGATGCCAGCAGCAAAGTGAGCGACGCCACACCCAGCGCGGGACGGGCGATAAGGTACCCGCCAAACACGATATAGGCGAGCCCCACCAGCAGTCTCCAGATCAGACTGCCCGCTTCACGTGTGTGGAAGGCGACAGTCAAATGGACCACGCCGGCCAAAACGATGAGCCAAGCGATCAACACGTTGACCGCGACGGCGGCGAGAAAAGGCATTCCCACCGCCAGCATGCCCAAGACAATGAGCGCAATGCCCCACACGGTGGACAACGTCGAAGCCTTGCGCACGATGCCAGTTGGAGTTTGAGCCATAAACGCCTCCTCAACGGACGGAAGGAGTCTATCGCAGGAAACACAGGAGCGCTACTAGACGAGTCATGGTAGGACGAGTCATGGTTCGGCGTTGGCAAGCTGACTTAGAAGTCCGCGACCAAAGCAGATTCCTCCCGTTGGTCGGAATGACAATGACGGGAGGGGCGGCGCCGGGCGGCCTCTGTCATCCCGCTTGAGGATTGGGCGCTTGCGTCGTACCATGGCGCCTTCCGTTCCTCACCGCCCCACAGGAGGCTCTATGTTCGACCGGCGTCATTTCTTGACTACCGCTGCTACCGGACTGGCGGCGTCACTCGCTCTCACGAGGCAACTTGCTGGCGCAATTGGGAAAGATTCCACCGCTTCCCGACCGTGCCCTGCTCGACCAGAACGAAGACGCCTTCTGGGCTGAGATGCGGAAGCAATTCCTGATTCCCGAGGACGAGATCTATCTCAACAACGGCACCGTGGGCTCGAGTCCAGCACCGGTGCTGCGCGCCATCTTCGACGGATATACCACCACCGAAAAGATGGATCCGGAGGATCCCGAGGACTACCCCATTTGGGGATACGCGGCGTGGAACGAATTTCGCGATCCGCTCGCGGCCTTTGTGGGCTGTAAACGCGACGAGATTGCGCTGCTGCGCAACGCCACCGAAGCCAACAGCTACATAGCCAACGGCGTGGACATGCAGGCCGGCGATGAAGTGCTGATGACTGACCAGGAGCATCCTGGCGGCGAGCATCCTTGGAATCTCAAAGCTAAGCGCTATGGCGTCGTGGTCAAAAAAATCACGCTTCCCCGCCCCGTGAAAGACGCCGCGCAGGTGCTCAACCTGTTCAACGACGCCATCACACCGCGCACGCGAGTGCTGTTCTTCAGCCACATTACGACGTTCTCTGGTGTCGTGCTGCCGGCCAAGGAACTGGCGGCACTGGCGCGGACTAAAGGCATTCTCTCCGCCGTCGACGGCGCTCACGTGGTGGGGATGATGCGGCTCAACCTGTCGGAACTGGGCTGCGACATGTACACCTCGAGCCCGCACAAGTGGCTGTTCGCCACCAAAGGCTCGGGCTTCTTGTATGTTCGCGACGAAATGATCGACCGCCTGTGGAACACCATCGCCACCGAAGGCTGGAACGATCCTAAGCTTCGTGCCGAGCGGTTCCAGCGCATCGGCAGCTCGAACGTGCCGGCGTTGTGGGGGTTGCGGGCGTCGATCAAACTCGCCAATGACATTGGCCTGGAGCGCATCGAGCGCCGGCACCGGCAAATGGCCGACTACATTCTGGAGGAGATGAAAAAACGCGGCGCAGAATCTTGGACGTCGCCCGACCCGGCCCTGCGCTGCGCGATTGTCAGCGTGAACGTGCCGCCCGTGCCGCGCATGGACCTGGAGAACTGGCTGTGGAGCGCGCACAAGATCCGCATTCGTGGCGGCGATCCGCATAAGCTGCGGCTGTCGACTCCCTACTACCTGCAGAAAAAGGATCTTGACCGCTTCCTGGACAAGTTCGACGAGTACAAGAGAACGAAACTCGCCCGGGCCTGAGGGCTGGCCTGTTCACGGGCGACGGAACATACGCCGGCCTTCTCTGCTCAGGAGTGTGATGGCGAAGGCAAGTCCACGTAGTCCCATTACGAGGTGACCAGAGTCGAACCAGCCCGTCTATCAGGAATGGCTTGGGGCCGACTCCGTGAGTTGGTTTCTCTTCTACTTGTCATCGCTGCCGGGTACTCCCGGGTGGTGGCACAGGTCGAGCCCTCCAACTTCGCGGATCGAGTGGCAACTGCGACCCGCGCCACGCATGCACCGCGGATGGATGGCACCCTCGACGATCCGATCTGGCAGACGGCTCCCGCCATCTCTGATTTCCGACAGCGGGAGCCGCTGGAGACCGCTTCCGCCACGGAGAAGACTGAGGTTCGCATCCTCTATGATTCCCACCACGTTTATTTCGGCATTCATTGCTATGACCGGGATCCCAGGGGCATCGTAGCCACGCAGTTGCGCCGCGACCTCTCCCTCGACTTGGATGACAACTTTGCCATCATGATCGATCCCACGCTCGGCCACAGGAACGGCTACATTTTCGAGGTGAATCCGCTGGGGACGCAGCGCGATGGCGAAATCATTGAAGAGCAAGCGCCGCAGATTGACGCCATCGTCGAACCCAGCTGGGACGGGCTTTGGATTTCGGCAGCGAAAGTGACCGGAGACGGGTGGACCGCGACCGTTGAGATACCGTTCAGCACTCTCAATTTTCGCGGCGGGAGCGAGGTCACCTGGGGTCTGAATTTCCGTCGCTTCATCCGGCGAAAAAATGAAGAGGACACATGGTCCGGCTACCGAAGGATCTTCGGCTTCTGGCGCGTCTCCCAGGCCGGACAACTTCACGGCTTGAAGGAGATCGGGAGCGGGCGCTTGCTGGTCATAAAGCCCTACGGGCTGATTGGAGCGCAGGCGTCTACGGGCCAGCCCTGGGGCGCTCTGCACACGGGCGGAGGCGACATCAAGTACGGTCTCGCGAGCAATCTCATTGCTGTGGGCACGATCAACACCGATTTTTCCGATGCGGACGTGGATCAGGAACAGTTCAATCTGACTCCGAACCCGATTTTCGTCCCGGAGAAACGGCGCTTCTTTCTGGAAGATTCGGATGTGTTCAATTTTCTGCTCTGGAATCAGGACCTGCTGTTTTTTACCCGTCAGATCGGTATTGACCCGGTCAGCGGTCAGGAGGTGCCGATTGATGCCGGGGGCAAAGTTGCGGGGAGCGCTCTCGGATTCGATTTAGGAGTCATGGACGTGAGGACGCGGTCGGTGGGGGTGAATCCCTACGGTAATTACGCCGTGGTGCGCGTCAAGCGACCCCTCACGCCCGGCTCATTCATCGGATTCATGGCGACGGATAAGGAGTCCGGCAACCCGCTAGATCCCTACAATCGTTCTGGCGGAGTCGATGCCAAGTTTGTTCTTTTCCGCAACCTTAATTTGCGCGGCTACTACGCCAAGACCTGGACCACCGGCCTGCACGGAGGTAACACTGCTCTCGGCGGGCGGCTGACCTTTGCCAATAACTGGTTCAACATCTATGCCGGCCATGGCGTCACCGAGAAGAACTTCAACTCGGAGATGGGATTCGTTACCCGCATTGACGACCAACCCACGATCTTTCAGTTCAACTTCACTCCGCGCCCGCATGTTCTGGATATTCGGGAACTGGACCTGGGCGGCTTTCTCGGCCACGACCCGAACACCGCCGGCAAGCTGATTTACAAAGAATGGACGCCCAATATCCGCGTGCTATTTAACAGCAGCGCGGAAATCGACTCGGCTCCCTACGATGTTGTCTACCAATTTCTCGGGCAGCCTCTGAATCTTTACAAGAACATTTCGATTCCCATCGGGGGCTACCGCTTTACTTCTCATAGCTTGGCCTACACTTCCGCCGGCAGTCACCGCGTGACCTTCACGGGTTCGGAACAGTGGGGCGGCTATTACACAGGGCATCTCAACAGCGCAACTGTCACCGCACAGTATCGGCCGAACGCGCATCTGGCGGTGGCCATCAATGACACGCTGAATTCCTTCCGCCTGCCGCAGGGGAATTTCGACATTGACCTGACGGGGGTCGATCTCAGCTACGCGTTCAACCGCTTTGTGAACGCCAGCACTTTTGTTCAAGCTGATACCGCGCAAAACCAGGCCGTCAGCGCCAACTTTCGGCTGCGCTACACCTTTCGCCCGGATAGCGACCTTTACGTGATCTACAACGTGGGGAACCGCTTCCAGAGCCTGGCGGCGGGAAATCCGATGGAGGTGCGGGCGCAGAAATTTGCGGTGAAGGTGACGTATTCCTGGTCGCGGTGAAGGCGCGGGCAGAAGTGCCCGCGCCACACTCGCTTAGTCGTAATACTCCAATCCCAAATGCGTGATCAGTTTTCCCCTTGTGCTTACTGGATGGTCATGTCGATATGACCATGTATGATACAATATGTCTATGAAAGAGATCCCCGCCTCGATCTTCAAAGCCCAGTGCCTCACGCTGATGGAGGACGTGCGCTCCTCCAGGCGCCCGCTTGTAATTACGAAACGTGGCAAACCGGTGGCGAAGTTGGTACCTGTTGACGAACCAACGGACGACTTCATTGGCAGACTGAAGGGTGTGTTTGAAGTGGTCGGCGACCTCGATGCCGATCCGCCGGAGGAGTGGGAGTCCGCGTTTTGATTCTGCTCGACACGCATGTCCTGTTCTGGGCGGTGGACAATTCAAGGACTCTTTCGCGCCCAGCCGCTTCCGCTATCCGGCGCGCGCGCCGGCACGGCGGGATCGCCATTTCCGCCATCAGCATTTGGGAGTTGGCATCCCTGCTGGCGCGCGGACGCATTCGCCGGTACGGCACGCTTGAATCTTCGCTGAACTTGCTGATTGAGGGAGTTGTCGTACTGCCTATCACGCCCGAAATTGCCGCCTCGGCAGCCCAATTCCCGCTTGACTACTCTGGCGATCCCGCCGACCGCATCATCGGTGGCACCGCCCGAGTGGAAGGGCTGACGCTGGTTACGCGCGACGAAAGGATCCGCAGAAGCCCGCTGATTAAGACGGTTTGGTGAACGACTGATCAGCCGGGATATAATCCGGAGTCATGTTCGACCTACTCGTTGAGCTAGTTGGCTGGCTATTCGTCGAGTTGGTCAAAGGAATGTGCGGCGCGGTGAGCGACCTTGCCAAGGGTACTTCGCGCGCAGTGAATTTGTGGCGGAAAGCGCCGGAGGATACTCACACAGCCGTAGAGTACGTGGACGCCCTTCTTTTCGCAGAGGAAAGCTCTAACGTTTCAGAGGCGTCCCGTCCTCGCTCGACCTACCATCGATAATTGACGAAATTGCAGGGGCATTCTCCCTTAGTCGTAATACTCCAACCCCAAATGCGTAATCAGTTCCTCCCCCTTCAAATGACGTAGTGTGTTCTTCAACTTCATCAGCTGAATGAACAGGTCATGCTCGGGATAGAGGCCCGGCACCGTCATGGGAGACTTGAAGTAGAAACTGAGCCACTCCTGAATACCGAGACCCTTCAACTGAGAGCAGCGCTGGGCCAAGTCGAGGAACAGCACCAGATCGAGCACGATGGGAGCCGCGAGAATCGAGTCGCGGCAGAGGAAGTCGACCTTGATCTGCATGGGATATCCCAGCCAGCCGAAGATGTCGATGTTGTCCCAGCCCTCTTTGTTGTCTCCGCGCGGCGGGTAATAGTTGATGCGGACTTTGTGGAAGATATTGCCGTAGAGTTCCGGGTACAGGCCGGGCTGCAAGATGTGCTCGAGCACGCCCAGTTTGGACTCTTCTTTGGTTTTGAAAGAGCCCGGATCGTCGAGCACCTCGCCGTCGCGGTTGCCGAGGATGTTGGTCGAGTACCAACCGCTCAGGCCGAGCAGGCGTGCCTTGAAGGCGGGGGCAAGCACAGTTTTCATCAGGGTCTGGCCCGTCTTGAAGTCTTTGCCGCAGATGGGCGCGTCGTTGCAGCGTGAGAGCTCCAGCATCACGGGCAGGTCGACGGTCAGGTTCGGCGCGCCGTTGGCGAAAGGCACACCTTCCATCAGTGAGGCATAGGCGTAGATCATGGAAGGTGCGATCATCTCGTCGTTCTCGCCGAGCGCCTTTTCGAACGCCTTCAGCGACTGATGGGCGGCGGTGGGCTCGATGTAGGATTCGGTGGAACCGCACCACATGGTGATGAGGCGGCTGGCGCCGCTGGTCTTTCTGAAGTCGCGGATGTCGGCGCGCAACTGTTCGGCCAGATCCATCTTGGTCTTGCCCTCTTTTACGTTGGGACCGTCGATCTTTTTCACATAGTTGTGGTCGAAGACGGCAGCCCGCGGTTTGATGGAGGACAGGAAGGGCTTTAACTGCTCGAGCAGCCGGTAATCGAGTACGCCTGCATTCGATGCGGCCTCGTACATGTTGTCTTCGAAGATGTCCCAGCCGGTGAAGACGAGGTCGTCGAGTCCGGCGAGTGGGACAAATTCTTTAACCTTGGGCGAGCGGCCTTCGGTGCGCTTGCCGAGACGCACGGTGCCCATCTGGGTGAGTGATCCGATGGGCTTAGCCAAACCTTTGCGGATGGCCTCAACGCCGGCGACGAATGTGGTGGCGACCGCGCCCATGCCGGGAATCATGACGCCGAGCTTGCCTTTCGCCGCCTCCATGGTGTCGCCATTCGCATCTTTCGCGTGCCGTCGTCCGCCACCCGTCTTGGCCATCTTGAGCTCGCGACTGGCGCGTTCGGCGTGGGCTAATGCGGTTTCGCGGTGCTCATGTTCGCGTGCTGAATGCGCATTGGAGAACTGCTTGCGGTGACGGCGGCCGTCGGCATCCCACCAATCGGCCATGAAGACTCCGGGGCGTTTCTGGTACATTGTGTGCCTTTCAGGTGGCGGTGGCTGGTCACCGCCACCAACTTGCAATACTCTCATGCCACGCTGAGTCGTGCAAGCCTCCGTGTGGAGCGGACACTCCTGTCCGCTGCCTTTGATCTTGATGTTGATGTTGGTCTTCCATGTGCTGACACTCGCACCACTTGAACCTCAAAGTCAAAAGCGACGGACAGGAGTGTCCGTCCCACACTGTCCGTCCCACGCTGATGGAGCCGATCATTTCTTTCGATTGGACTCTGGCGCCAGGTTGCGGCATAGTGGAATCACTTCGCAAACCAGCTCTGCAGCCGGTCCCGCGAAGCTGATGTTTGCATGTCGTCCTTGTCGGCGGCGCTGCAATCTTCTGACCCCGTTGATCTCCACCAAAATCTGAGCCCACGCCACCCGGCTTGCGCGGGGAGCGTGCTCTTCGGACTTGCCCTCTCGAGGGCAGAACAGGAGATTCCATGACTAACATTCGTAGATTCATTTACGCCACGCTGCTGGCGCTGAGCGCTCTGAGCTTTGCGCCGACGCTGGCTTCCGCGCAGGAGCCTGCGCGGGGCGAGTTCAAGCTGCCGCACGATGTGCACTGGCAGAACGCCGTCGTCCCCGCCGGAGAGTACCGCTTCTCATTTGAGGCGGACGGCGCAATGGGTATGCTGACGCTGTCGAGAATCAGCGGCCCGCGTGGCGGTTTCATATTCCTGGTGAGTAACACGGATGAGGTCAAGCCTTCGACTGACCTCAGCCGTCTGGTTCTAGAAATCACTCCCGGGGGCAGCTACGTTACCACCATGCAGTTGCCGGAGTTCGGCGTAACACTGCATTTTCCCGTGCCCACGCACGCTGCGGACAAACAGATCGCCAAGGCCGGAACCGCGCCCCTGGCATCGGGCCAATAAGTCTCTCTAACACCAAAGCTGAGGGTGGATATCCAACCAGGTATCTACCCTCAGTCTTTGGTTTTCTCTCCTGCCCGCTCGCCGCCGACTTCCACTCGACCATCTCTTTCCCGGACACTTCCGTGCCAGGACTTTTAATGCGGCTGGATGCTTAGAGCCGCACCCTTACCTGCTGATTGGTGAGAGGCTTCAGGCTTAAGCGGAAGGCAGGGTTAGGACGGAGATGCGGGCGAGGCGCCGCGCACATCATCGCTCAGAATAATGGCCTCGGCGATTTCCTTCATTGGTCTGCGTTTCTGACGGCTCTGCCGCTGCAGCGTCAGGTAGGCCTGCTCTTCGTTCAGTCCAAGATCCCGTTGCAGAATGCCCTTAGCACGCTCGACCACCTTGCGGGTCTGCAGTTGTTCTGCCAGCGTGGAGTTGGCTTCCTCCAGACGCGCCAGTTCGATCTCGGAGCCGACCAGAAACCCAATAGCTGAGATCATCCGAATCTCGCGCCGGCGGTACACGTGGTGCTGGCGATGCTGCAGGTTGATGACGCCGACAACGCGCCCGCGGCACATCAGAGGCACGGAGAGGAACGCCTCATAGCTATCCTCAGGAAGTTCGTGGAAGAACTGGAAGCGCGGATCCTGGGCGGCTTTTTCGGGAATGGACACGGGTTCGCGATGCTCCGCTACCCACCCGGTAATTCCCTCTCCGACGTGGAGTTTCAAGCGGTCGACGACTTCGGGATGCGGGTTTTTGGAGGCCCGCAGTACTAGTTCATCGCCTTCAAGAACGTAAATAAGACAGGAGTCGCATTTCACCAGCGCGGAAGCAAATTCAACGACTCGGTTGAGGACTTCGTGAAATCCGTCGCCGCTTCGCAGGCGAACGCTGATGTCATGAAGAACGTCAACATGCGAGTCTTCTACCGACATTAAATGAGTCATGAACTACCCTAGCGGATTGCGCAGGCGGGAGTCTAATTCCAAATTTCGATGACGAGGATAAAGTATTTCCGTCGCGATTGTTACTAACGTTTCACATCTTCTGCGCTGCTGCTGCATCAGCGATGGGACGGGCGCACTGCTCCTCCGGCGCCGCGTGTCTCACCGGCGGTTTCTATCGTGCCGGGACGGCCAGGAACCACACCAGCAATCCGAACATGATCAGGGCCCCGACCAGGGAGAACAGAGTGTGCAGCGGGTGAAACTGAAAGTAGGGGTTGCGGTTGAACCGATGACGTATCGCCAGCATAGACCCTCCTTTGCACGTGGGACGAGTGCGAGTGGGCGACCTGTCTGCTTCTATTTTCGCACTAATTAAGGCCTCCGGCAGCAGTTTTCTGGGAGACTGTGGTACACCATGGCCATGCCTGACAAGATTGCTCTGATCACCGGCAGTTCCAGCGGATTTGGGCTGCTGACCTCCATTGAACTGGCCAAGGCGGGTTTCCGGGCCGTCGCGACCATGCGGGATCTTGGACGCCGGGAACGATTGGACCAGGCGGCTGGGGCGGCCAGTGTCGCGGACCGGATCGACGTACGCGCGCTCGACGTCACCCGATTTGACGGCCTGGCGGGATTCGTGGACGGCGTCGTCCGCGACTATGGGCGGCTGGACGTGCTCGTGAACAATGCGGGGTTTGCCGTTGCCGGATTCGCCGAAGACATCCAGCTCGAGGAGTTGCGGCTACAGTTTGAAACCAACTTTTTCGGCGCCGTTGCCATGACCAAGGCCGTGCTGCCTACGATGCGGCGGCAGCGGTCGGGGCACATCATTCAGATGTCATCGATCGGCGGGTTGCACGGTTCGGTAACGGTCAGCAGCTATTCGGCATCCAAGCACGCGCTCGAGGGGTGGAGTGAGTCGCTGCGCATGGAGGTGAACGCGCTCGGGATCAAGGTTGTGCTCGTGGAACCCGGCGCGTTCCAGACCGACATCTGGACGCGGGGCGCGGTCATGGGCAAGGCTGCGACCAAAGACAGCTCTCCGAACTTCCAGCGGAGCTTGCGCATGCGCGAGCGGATCGGAAAGATCCCAAAGGCAGATCCGATCATGGTTGCCAAAAAGGTCGTGGAGATTGCGCAGAACCCGAATCCCAAGCTGCGATACGTCGTTGGCCGCGACGCGAAGATTCAACTGGCTATGAAACGCGTTCTGCCCTGGAAGTGGTACGAGAAGGTCATCGCTAATTTCCTGAAGATCGATCAAAATCCTTAAACACAAAGGACACGAAGATTCACGAAGGAAGCCCTATTGCTTTTGTTCGTGCACCTTCGTGACCTTCTTGGTTGCGCTTCAAGGCTTTGCTTCTAAATCAACCGCCTTCACCGGCAAGTCCCAATGCGCGTCGAGGATTTCGAAGCGGCGCTGCTCTTCGCGCTGGAATGTATCCTGGTCGGGATAGAGCTGCTTCTGTAACGCGGCTTCGTCGAAGGGCTCGTTGGCGACGGTCGCGTTCTTGAAGACGATGGTGACGCGGAAATCCCAGCGGCCGTCTTCGGTGGTGTGATAGCGGGGCTGGTCCATCCAGACCTTCACGATTCGGCCCATCTCGGATTCTTTCTTCAGCACCGGATAGTGGTTCTTCTTGAACAGCTTCAGGAATTCGTCGGCGTGCCCCCATTTGGTTTTGTAGTAGTACTCAACCACAAAGGGACGGTCGGAGGATTGAGCTTGAACGGAAATTGGCACGGCGATGGTGATGAATAATAGAGCGGCGAGAATGCGGTGCATGGCGATCACTGGTTTCTCCTAGAATGCGAGTGCTTTTTGCTTGTACACCAAGCGCGGTCTAGCATCAATAGTCGTCAGTCCGATTTTATGTGGGGACAGCCGCCCCCGGCTGTCCGGCGAGCGCAAGCTCGCCTGCAGGCACTGCGGCGCTTCGCACCGCTGGACAGCCGAAGGCGGCTGTCCCCACATGCCCAGCACAAGTACGATTGTGGTCGTTGGAAATGACAAACGAGTCTTGAAGAGTGGCGGATGCAATTAAGCGACGAGCAGCAGATTCTAAAACTCTTTGAAGACGGCGACCGCGCTTTGATCGCCGGCGACGTGGAGGAACTGCGGCGCATCTATGCTGACGACTATGTGCAGCAGGACGAATCGGGCGCGACCTCTACCCGTCAGGATGTGATCGACAAGCTCACTTCGGGCAAACTTCGGTTTGTTTCGATGACCTCGACGGGGCGTCGCATTCGGCTCCTAAGGGATGATGTAGCCATCGTCAACGGGTCGGAGGACGACGTAGTTGAGCAAGGCGGAAAACGCTTCCCTGTCCGCTACGTGTACATGGATGTTGTCGCGATGCGCGGTGGGAAGTGGCAGATCGTCGGATCGCAACTGGCGAAGCCAGCCGGGGGCCTGTAAGCATTACGACGACCGTCCACGGGTGCGGGATGACGAACTTTCTGAGAAGGGGCGCCGTGCTTATATCAATACTCGCGGCCGCGATTGGCATGGCGGTCATTGCCCTCTGGTCTCTAGCACGCTATCAGCGGGTGGAATTCGAACATTTGTATGAGCATCTTTCCGCTCTGCGTGTTGGCGAATCCACCACCGCCGATGCCGAAGACCTCATGCGCCTGTACCAATCCAAGGGAGCCATCGAGCACAGGGACTGCGGTCCCGAGAAATGTCTCCTGACCATAGCGCTGCACAACTTCTTGGCCGAGCCCTTCGATTCTGAGGCCAGGGTTCGATGGTGGCAGTACGCAAATTACGGTCAGGTCGGCAAGGTGCTCCGTCATTTGGGGGTCAGGCCTGCGGCAGCAATCGCCATGCTGAATATTCGTGGCGGGAAGATAGAGGAAGCTTCCTATCGTGCGATCTACGAGAGCAACAAACGCCTGGGTATGTGGGCGGGCTGGGTGTCGATGAATCAACTACCCGCATTTCCGAAATGTGAGGATCTGGCCCTGGGGCACCGCGGTTACGTCGTACGCCATGGGAGCACAGGCTCGGGCTATATGTCCGGCACCTTTGTCGAGGCCATCTTCAGTGCCGAGGCTAGTCAAGACAGAAGACGCCGATGCCAATCCATCAACTTCGCTTGTATGACTGCTCTGTCCGATTGCGCGAGTGAACCGTCACTGGGGGCGCGGGCTTTTATGCCCTTGGTGAACCAAGATATTTCGATCGACGAGGCGACAGAGAAGGCCGACCCCAGAAAATACTCAAGTGCGATGCGCGAGTGCCTAACGGCCGAGGGTCTCGAGGCTTGGAATGACTATTGACTCCTGACCGCTGACTCCTGGCTCCTGATCCTGTTCTGCCAGTGATTCCACACGAACCAGACCACACCTGCCACGAGCACCACTCCGATTACAGCGTCGAACTTGTGGAAGTACTTACCCAACTCGCGCCAGTTTTCGCCCAGCTTCATGCCGAGCCAGGCCAGGCCGAGGCACCATGGCCATGATCCCAGGAAGGTGTAGATGTGGAAGCGGCCGCGGGGCATGCGTGCGACTCCTGCCGGCAGCGCAATGAAGGTGCGGACTACGGGCAGCAGGCGTGCGACGAAGACGGCAAGGTATCCCCAGCGGGCGAAGAAGCGGTCGGCCCAGTCCAGTTCGCGGCGGCTCATCAGAATCCAGTGGCCGAAGCGCTCCACTAGTGGGCGCCCGCCATAGAAGCCGATCTCGTAGGCCACGAGCGATCCCAAATTGCAGCCGATCGCGCCGGCCGTCGCTACCCAGAGCAGTTTGAACGTGCCCTCGAAGACCAGGTAGCCCGCGAAGGGCATGATCAGTTCTGAGGGCAATGGGATGCACGCCGACTCGATCGCCATCAGCAGCATGATGCCGCCGTAGCCGGTTACGGCGATCACGGACTTGATGAAAACGAAGATGACAGCAAGGATTTTTTCGGTCATGAAAGAAAGTAATTTTCAGTTCTCAGTTAAGACCGGGAGCACTCCGGCTGAGATGCGAAACTTTGCATTCCAGTGTAGCGGAAATTTGCGGGCAGGAGTGTGAGACTAGAACGAGCCTTCCTGGGTAAACGCGTAGCCGGGCAGGGTTGCGCCCTGTGGACTCTTGGACACTTTCACCCGCACTGTGGGCGCTTCGGGAGCGGTTATGCCGGCCGGACGCAGCATGGCGTATTGGCTGAAGACTTCGTTATAGACCTTGGTGACCAGGTAGTCCTGGCCGTCGGCTTCGCTGCGCCAAACTTGCCCGAGCTGGATGGAATTTACTGCCACGGCACTCTTCCTGACTCTAGCTGGAGTACCTTCAGAGTACCGGGCGTCTGGGGAGGCGTCAATTCCCACATAGGTTACCGAGGGACAGGCGGCGGGTGTGCCGATTGTTAGGCTATCGACATTGGAAGATGTTCGCGCCCGATGCCACTGGCGCTAAAGCGCGGGTCCGTCTCGCCTCTTCACGCGGCGCTGAAGCACCGCTCTTCCACGTCAAGCGGGCAGCATCGCACGGACAGCTATCCAGCATATTCGATCAGAAAACGGCGGGATTGGAAACGGGCACTGGGCAATTGCTATGATGAGCGGCACCGTCCTGCAGCAGGAAAGGATCGTCATGGCACGCGGAGTCGTTCCCCGTCGGCCCGCCCGAACCGGGCGCCAAGATCGCGTTCAGAAGGTTCGCGTCTCGAGTGCATCGCCCGCAAATGTCCCGGCATCTGTGAAGCCGCGCCAGAAGGCTGCTGCCAAGCCCGCGCCGCCGGTTCGGGCCAACAAGGGGAAAGGCTACAACCCGGTGGCGCCGGAGCGCGTCGCGGAAATTCTGAAGCGCCTTGATCAGCTCTACCCTGACGTGACTTGCGCTCTTACGCATTCGAGCGCGTGGGAACTGCTCGTGGCTACGATTCTTTCCGCGCAATCGACGGACGTGAATGTGAACCGGGTGACGCCGGAACTCTTCCGCAAATATCCGACGGTTGCGGCCTTTGCCGCGCTGACACCCGAGCAACTTGAGCCAGACGTGCGGTCCACCGGGTTCTTCCGCAACAAGTCAAAATCCGTGGTGGGAGCTGCGAAGAAGGTCGTCGCCGACTTCGGCGGGCAGGTTCCCGAGGAAATGGAGAAGTTGCTGACTCTGCCCGGCGTCGCGCGCAAGACTGCCAACGTCGTGTTGGGATCGTGGTTCAAGAAGGCCGAGGGAGTCGTGGTGGATACACACGTGCACCGTATCTCGCGCCGGTTGGAACTTACCACGCAGGACGATCCGCAAAAAATCGAGCAGGACCTGATGCGGGTGATTCCGCAGGAGAAGTGGATCTTGTTTTCGCACCAGATTATCTGGCACGGTCGCAAGTTATGTTACGCGCGCAAACCGAAGTGCGCTGATTGCCCGCTGGAAAACCTGTGCCACGCGGCCGATAAGACGTGGAGCACGGTCGAGACTCATAAGAACGCGAAGGGATAAGGGACGGGCTCCTGTCTTTGGCTGATGCGCCAACTTCCATCAGTGATTGCCAAAATCCCCACTTCTCGCGAAAAGCGCGAGAAATGGGGCACCCAGCAGTTACCCAAGCGGTCTCCGTCCCGCTCTCTGCTAGACTTTTCTTCAACCTGCCGAGGTCCTTTGCTCCGATGCGCACTTTCGCCCTCTTTGCTATCGTCATAATCATGAGCGCCGTTGTGATCGAATCATCCGCCCAGACTCTTCCCGAACTCCCGGCCGTCACCGATCCGAAACAAATCGCGTCCAAGCCGAACGCGCAGGTGGAGCCGCGCAGTCTCACCATCGAAAAGCTGTATATGACGCGGCAGGTCGGACGGTCGACGTGGTCGCCGGACGGCAAGAGCGTCGCTTTCATTTCAAACATGAGCGGGAGGAATAATCTTTGGGTCGTCCCGGCCGACGCCGGATGGCCGGTGCAACTCACGATCAGCGATCAGCGGCAGTCTTCGCCGGCCTGGTCGCCCGATGGCAAGTGGATCGCCTACCAGTCGGACTACGACGGTGATGAGCAGTGGGATATTTTTCTGGTTTCTCCCAAAACCGGCAAGGTCGTGAACCTGACGCAGACGCGCGAGATCGCTGAGTTGAACCCGACGTGGTCGCCTGATGGGCGGTATCTGGCATATGAAGTGAAGCCGAAAACTTCCGCCGCCTATGAGATCGACATTTACGACATGGTGATGCGCGAAGTGAAGCACATCACGACGAACACGCCGCAGGATAAGCGAAACTCGAGTCCGATCTGGTCAAAAGACGGCAAGTACATCATTTATACGCGGGAGCAAGCCAAGGGCACAGATTCCAATATCTTCATCGCGGAAGTCGCCACCAGCAAGAGCATGCTGCTGACGTCGCACGAAGGCGAGCAGCTTTACCTTGCAAATGACATCTCGCCTGACGGCAAAAAGGTTTTGCTGACGTCGAACGCGGCGAATGGGTACGACAACATCGGGGTGCTCGATATTGCGACTAAGAAAATCTCCTGGCTTACGAAGGACAAGTGGGAAATTCAGGGCGGCGAGTTTTCCCCCGACGGCAAGCACATCACTTTTAGCGCGAATGTGGACGGAAACGAAGACATCTACCTCCACGACCTCGCTACAGGGAAATCGACTGCTCTCGCCATCCCGAAAGGCGTGAACTCGCCTGCCGGCGGGCATTCCGCCTTTACGCCGGACGGTTCGCGTCTGCTTTACTACCACAACGGGCCCACGGCGCCGGGCGATCTCTGGGTCTATAACCTCGGCACCGGCAAGTCGCAGCAAATTACGCACTCGCTGGTCGCCGGAGTGCGGTCGGACGACATGGTCGAGCCGTACTTGGTGCACTATCCCAGCCGCGACGGCAAGTGGATGATCTCCGCGTTTCTCTATGTTCCCTTCAACATGGCGCGCAATGGGCAGAACGC
Organism: uncultured Acidobacteriaceae bacterium; assembly: GCA_963819035.1. Taxonomy (GTDB): domain Bacteria; phylum Acidobacteriota; class Terriglobia; order Terriglobales; family Acidobacteriaceae; genus Sulfotelmatobacter. The sequence continues at coordinate 318,059 of CAWFUU010000036.1, forward strand.
CGCGCTGGTTTACATTCATGGCGGGCCCACGTCGCAGACCATGAACTCGTTCAACCGCTTCGTTCAGTACGCGGTGAATCAGGGATACATGGTGCTCGCCCCGAACTACCGCGGCTCAACCGGATACGGGAAAGAGTTTCAACAGGCCAATCTTTTCGACATGGGTGGCGGCGATTTGCAGGACGTGCTCGCCGGAGTTGACTGGATCAAGCAGACCGGGCATCTCGATCCGAAAAAGATTGCGGTGATGGGAGGAAGTTACGGCGGCTATCTCAGCATGATGGCGGTGACCAAGGCTCCGGAGGTGTGGGCGGCGGGCGTGCCGATCGTGCCTTTTGTGAACTGGTTTACGGAAATCGAAAACGAAGATCCGGTGCTGCAGCAATCAGATCTCGCGACCATGGGGGACCCGGTCAAGAACAAGGCGCTCTACGAGGAGCGCTCGCCGATCAATTTTATTGATCAGATCAAAGCGCCGCTGTTGCTGCTGGCGGGCGGGCACGATCCGCGGTGCCCGAAATCGGAGACGCAGCAGGTGGTGGATGCCATCAAGAAGCGTGGTGGAACGGTCGACTCCAAGATTTATGAGAACGAAGGCCACGGCTTCGCACGCGTGGAGAATCAGATTGACGCTTACAAGCGGGTGGCGGATTTCCTGCTGGCGCACGTCGTCCCCGCGGACTGCGCCTGCTCGGTAACGGAGTAGCACCGGGATAATACAGTTCAAACCGCGACAGTCCAGTTCTCGGTGGCGAGACCGCGGACTCTCTGAAACTCTCGGGTGTTGTTTGTCACCAGGATCAAGTCCAGGCTGCGCGCATGAGCGGCAATGAACAGATCGTTGGCACCGATCATTCGGCCACGCGCCCTTAGGTCTGCGCGGATCTTGGCATAGGAAAGGTCAGACGGGAGGAGATAAGGCGCAAGCCCGCATCAGTATTGACATTGCTCACATCGGTGGTATTTTCACGATGCCCTTTTTAAAACAGCGGGAGTAGATTGCCCGTGCAACTTCGCGTGTTTGCGAGCGGACGATTCTCATGAAACGCGTCTCGGCTATTCGAACTGGTTATATGCTTGCGGTCACGTTTGCTCTTCTGTGTGCAAACTGCTCCCCTCAGGCGGACCCTCATGCGGCGGAAGCTGGCCCCAATTGGCCTGGCATGTACCTACCCCCCAATGAGCAGCATCCAGCCGTAGCGTTGCCGATTTACCGCAAAAGCAATCACGGGGTGTACGTCTCCGTTGGTACAGAGCGCTCGTTCATCGGAGCCGCCTTGACCAGAGCCCAGGCCTTGTATGTGATCGACTACGATCCGCTAGCCGTGCAGTTCGCGAAGGTCAACCGGGCACTCCTGGCGGCGAGCACCAATCGAGCCGATTACGCGAACTTGCGCCTGACCGCATCCCAAGACGTTTGGCGACAACGATCGCAGCACCTTACCGGCGAAGACAAAGAAACTCTCGCCAGTCCCGATTCGTGGGCGTTCTGGGACAACAAGGTTCGGAAGTCGTGGGACGCTGGTTTCGGACACTTTCATACGGCGCCCCGACACCCAAACGACCCGTTCTTTGCTTCGAATTACCTATTTGACGATCGCCTCTACCGTCACCTGAGCCGGCTCGCGAAATCCGCAAGAATTTGGGCTCGGCTGGTCGATCTTAGCTATGAAAAAGAGGTACGTGCGTTGTGCGATGATCTCAAATCGAAAGGCCTTCCTTTGGGTGTCGTCGATACGTCCGACGTGCCAAGCGCCAAGTCCGGTGCGAGCGTCGCTGCGCATTACGTCACGCTATTTTCGCAATACGCCCGGGACAACACACTCTTTCTCAGCACCGCGGCAACGTACCCACCGGGTCTAAATTGGAGTTACTACGCGTTCAGTCGTGGCAAGGTCTGGGGGCACGACGACGACACGATTCAGCGTTGGTACGAGATCGAAATGAAGAAAATAGGCGCTACGCACTCCCTGCTCGCCTTGGTGGATGACCCAGACGCCAAATATCGTTAAGCCGCCGACCAGCCCGGGCAATGGGACGGGCTGGAAGTGACTTTCAAGGGATTGCTAGTTGTGCAGTCTTTGAAAATCGACGCATGCTCGCTGTCAAAACGTCTAGATGACTCTGGAGAATCTTTGATCTTTCACCTACTCTCACGATAATTGTCGAAATCGGGTTTGCGCTCATTACCGGGCTCTTGTCTTCACGGCCTCAAATATCGTAGTACAGGGCGAACTCGTACG